>CANJLQ010000010.1 GCA_947475735.1 Caulobacteraceae bacterium | reverse complement strand
GGCATGGCGGCCAATCAGGCCAAGGCCGGCCACGCCGTCGCGGCATTCGACCTGTCGGCCGGGGCGCTGGACAAGGCCGCGTCGGCGGGATGCAGGAAGGCGAGCTCGGTCGCGGACGCCGTCAAGGACGCCGAGGTGGTGATCACCATGCTGCCCGCCGGGCCCCATGTCCTGAAGGTCTATTCGGAGCAGGTGATCGGGGTCGCGCCGTCGTCGGCCCTGCTGCTGGATTGCTCGACGATCGACGTGGATACGGCCCGCAAGGTCGCGGGATTGGCCAGGGAGGGCGGCTACGCCTTTGCCGATGCCCCGGTGTCTGGCGGGACGATGGCAGCGGACGCAGGCACCCTGGCCTTCATGGTCGGCTGCGACGAGGCCGATTTCGGCCGGATCGAAGCGGCCCTCTCGCCAATGAGCCGCGCGACCTTCCGCGCGGGCGATCACGGGGCAGGGCAGGCGGCCAAGATCTGCAACAACATGATCCTGGGGATCACCATGCTCGGCACCTGCGAGGCGATCGCGCTGGCCGAGAAGCTGGGGCTGGATCCGGTCAAGATGTTCGACATCGTGGCCAAGTCCTCGGGCCAGAGCTGGAGCGTGACGACCTATTACCCGTGGCCGGGGCCGGTCCCGACCGCGCCGTCCAACCGCGACTATGACGGAGGGTTCGCCACGGCGATGATGTTGAAGGACCTGAAGCTGGCCCAGGACGCAGCAGCCAAGGCCGGCGCATCCACGCCGCTGGGGGCCCAGACGGAGGCCCTCTATCAACTGTTCGATCGTCTCGGATACGGCGGGCGAGACTTCTCGGGAATACTGCAACTGCTGCGCGGTAAGCTCGGCGAACTGCCGTCGACCTAAATGAGAACCGTTATCGATTAAGGGCTTGCGACGATTTCGCCTTGCCGGGTGTGTGGACTTTGCGGTGTCATCGGCGCATCACCGCGCCGTTTCCGACGCCAGCGAAAGCCGCCCGAAGTGTTCGACTACACCGCCGCATTCCAGTCCGCCGTCGACCAGGTGAAAGGTGAGGGCCGCTATCGCGTCTTCGCCGACCTGAAGCGGGTCAGAGGCCAGTTTCCCAAAGCGATGCGTCGCCGCGAGGACGGGTCCGAGCAGGAGTGCGTGATCTGGTGCTCCAACGACTATCTCGGCATGGGCCAGCACCCTGCGGTTCTGTCGGCCATGCAGGCCGAGCTGGACGCCGTGGGCGCAGGGGCCGGCGGTACGCGCAACATTTCCGGCACCACGCGCTCGGCCGTGGATCTGGAGGCCGAACTGGCCGACTGGCACCAAAAGGAGGCCGCGCTGCTGTTCACCTCGGGCTATGTGGCCAATGAGGCGACGCTGACGACGCTGCAGCGGATCCTGCCCGGGCTGATCATCTTCTCCGACAGCCTCAATCACGCCTCGATGATCGCCGGCATACGGAACGGTGGCTGCGAGCGGCACGTCTTCCTGCACAACGATCTGGCCCACCTGGAATCGCTGCTGGCGGCGGCTCCGGCCGATGCGCCCAAGCTGATCGCGTTCGAGAGCGTCTATTCGATGGACGGCGACATCGCCGACCTGGCCGGGACCATCGCCCTGGCGCGCAAGTATGGCGCGCTGACCTATCTCGACGAGGTCCACGCCGTGGGCCTGTACGGTGCGACCGGCGCGGGCGTGGCGGAACGCGACGGGGTCTTGGACGGCATCGACATCGTCGAATGCACCCTGGGCAAGGCTATCGGCGTCATGGGTGGCTACATCGCCGCCGACGCGGTGATCGTCGACGCGGTGCGATCGTGGGCGTCAGGCTTCATCTTCACGACCAGCCTTCCGCCGGCCCTGACCGCCGGGGCCCTGGCGTCGGTGCGGCACCTCAAGGCCCATCCAGAACTGCGCGCGGCGCACCAAGAGCGGGCCGAGATGCTGAAGCGCCGCTTCGCCGAGGCGGGCATCCCGGTCATGCCGTCCGAGAGCCACATCGTCCCGGTGTTCGTCGGCGATCCCGTTCACACCAAGATGATCTCCGACATGCTGCTGGAAGACCACGGCATCTACGTCCAGCCGATCAACTACCCGACCGTGCCCAAGGGAACCGAGCGCCTGCGCTTCACGCCGTCGCCCGACCACGACGACGGCATGATGGACGCCCTGGTCACGGCCATGGACAAGCTGTGGACCCATTGTAACGTCGCGCGGATGCCGGTCGCTGCGTGATGGCGGACGACCTCGGCGAGGTCATCGTCGAGGCCACGCGTAACGGCACCTATCTGAAGGTCACCGCCATACACGTCGCCACGGGCACCGAGGCGACCGCGGTCGGGCCGGCAGCCGAGCCCAAGGCCACCGAACGGCTGGCCATAGCCAAGCTTCGGCGTCTGGTCGCCGCATCCTGACACAAGATGTTGTGGCGGCGGGGCGTCGGGCCTAGATTGCGACCTTCCCGCCACGACCAGCCCGGACGCCGCCCGTGACAGCCCATTTCATCCACGATGCCTATTTTTCGCGCGGCCTCGATCAGGCCGATCCGGACGTGGCCGCCGCCATCAAGGGCGAGCTGCATCGTCAGCAGGAGCAGATCGAGCTGATCGCTTCCGAGAACATCGTCTCGCGCGCGGTGCTGGAAGCGCAGGGGTCAGTCCTGACCAACAAATACGCGGAAGGGTATCCGGGCCGTCGCTACTATGGCGGATGCGAATACGTGGACGTCACCGAGGATCTGGCGCGTGAGCGGGCGAAACAGCTGTTCGGCGCGGCCTTCGCCAACGTCCAGCCGCACTCCGGGGCCCAAGCGAACCAGGCGGTGTTCTTCGCCCTGCTGCAGCCCGGCGACACCTTCCTGGGGATGGATCTGGCGGCGGGCGGACACCTGACGCACGGCAGCCCGGCCAACCAGTCCGGAAAGTGGTTTCGGCCCGTGACCTATACCGTCAACGCCGACACCCATCTGATCGACTACGACCACGTGGCCGAGATGGCGCTGAAGGAAAAGCCGAAGCTGATCGTGGCGGGCGCGTCCGCCTACAGCCGCCATATCGACTTCGCTCGGTTCCGCGAGATCGCCGACAGCGTCGGGGCCTATCTGATGGTCGACATGGCTCATTACGCGGGGCTGGTCGCGGGCGGCGTCTATCCGAACCCCGTGCCGCATGCTCACGTCGTGACCACGACGACGCACAAGACGCTGCGTGGCCCGCGCGGCGGCCTGATCCTGTCCAACGACGCGGACCTGGGCAAGAAGTTCAACTCGGCGGTGTTCCCGGGCCTGCAAGGCGGGCCGCTGGAGCACGTCATCGCCGCCAAGGCCGTGGCCTTCGGCGAGGCGCTGAAGCCCGAGTTCAAGGCCTATGCCGGCCAGGTCGTGAAGAACGCCCAAGCCCTGGCGGCCGTGCTGGTCGAGCGAGGGCTGGCCATCGTGTCGGGTGGCACCGACAGCCACCTGATGCTGGTCGATCTGCGGCCCAAGGGCGTGACGGGCAAGGCGACCGAGCTGCAGCTCGAACACGCTTTGATGACCTGCAACAAGAACGGCGTGCCGTTCGACACCGCGCCCTTCACCGTCACCTCGGGCGTGCGTCTGGGGACGCCGGCGGGGACGACGCGGGGCTTCGGCGTGGCCGAGTTCCAGCAGGTCGGACACTGGATCGCCGATGTCGTTTCCTCGATGAACGGCGGGGATGAGGCCGATCCGGCCGTCGTGGCCGAGGTCGCGGGCAAGGTGCGCGAGTTGACGGCGCGCTTCCCGATCTACGGATAGGCCGCTGGATGAAGTGCCCCTTCTGCGGCAACGCGGACAGCCAGGTGAAGGACAGCCGCCCGTCTGACGACGGGGCGGCCATCCGTCGTCGCCGGTCCTGTCCCAACTGCGGCGGGCGCTTCACGACCTTCGAGCGGGTCCAGCTGCGCGAGCTGGTGATCCTGAAGCGCAACGGACGGCGCACGCCCTTCGACCGCGACAAGCTGGAGCGGTCCCTGGCCATCGCGCTTAGGAAGCGCCCGATCCAGCCCGAACAGGTCGAGCAGATGGTGTCGCGCATCGTCCGCCAGCTGGAGAGCCTGGGCGAGACCGAGATCCCCTCCAGCACGGTCGGCGACTTCATCATGAAGGCGCTGAAGGGCGTCGATGAGGTGGCCTATGTCCGCTACGCCTCGGTCTACAAGGATTTCCGTGCGACGGGCGATTTCGCGCGATTCCTCGGCGACGAGGGCCTGGATGACGACCCCGGGGCCGCGCGCTAGGAATGAAGGTCACCTGGAAGGTCGCGACGTCCCTGGACGGGCGCATCGGCACATCGACGGGCGAGAGCCAGTGGATCACGGGCCTGCCGGCGCGCGAGCAGGGCCACCGCCTTCGCGCGGCCCATGATGCCGTTCTGGTCGGGGTCGAGACGGTCCTGGCCGATGATCCGCGACTGACGGTCCGACTGCCCGATGCGCCGGAACTCGAAGCGCGGCAGCCGCTGAGAGTCGTCCTCGACAGTCGCCTGCGCACGCCGTCTTTCGCGCGCGTCGCCGTGGGGGGCACGCTGATCCTGACGACCCGGGACCCGGTGGCCGTGGGCGAAGCCGAGGTCGTCAGGGTGGCGGGCGACGGCAACGGTCGACCC
This sequence comes from Caulobacteraceae bacterium, assembly GCA_947475735.1. Taxonomy (GTDB): domain Bacteria; phylum Pseudomonadota; class Alphaproteobacteria; order Caulobacterales; family Caulobacteraceae; genus Brevundimonas. Next base: position 173,736 of record CANJLQ010000010.1, on the reverse strand, counting down.
ACGGTGGATGCGGTGCTCGGCACCCTGAAGGATCGAGGCATATCCTCCCTGTTGATCGAGGGCGGCGGTCGGGTGGCCGCCTGTTTCCTGTCGGCTGGGGTCGTGGACGCCATCGAATGGTTCCGGGCTCCGATCCTGCTGGGCGGGGACGGTCGGCCCGGGGTGGCGGCGTTGAACCTGGCGCGACTGGCGCATGCGTCGCGGTGGCGCCGTCTTGCGGTGGAGCCTCTGGGTGACGACCTGTGGGAACGCTACGAGAGGCTTTCCTGAATGTTCACAGGCATCATCACGGATATCGGCCGGGTCCGCTCGGTCGCCCAGACCGCGCGCGACCGGCGCTATGAGATCGAGACGACTTGGGACACGGCGAGCATCGATCTGGGCGCGTCGATCAGCCATTCCGGGGTCTGTCTGACGGTCGTCGAGAAGGGGCAGGGGTGGTTCGCCGTGGAAGTGTCCGGCGAGACGCTGGACAAGACCACGCTGGGCGACTGGCAGGCCGGGATGAGGATCAATCTCGAGCGCGCGACGCGGGCGGGCGACGAACTGGGTGGCCATATCGTCTCCGGTCACGTCGACGGCCTGGGACGAGTGGTCGAGATCACGCCGGAGGGCGGATCGCACCGGCTGACGATCGAAGCGCCGGAGCCCCTTCACCGATTCATCGCCGCCAAGGGGTCCATCACGGTCGACGGGGTGTCCCTGACGGTCAACAGCGTGGACGGTCGAAGCTTCGGCCTGAACATCATCCCCCACACCTGGGAGGCGACGACGCTCGGCACCCTTGAGGTCGGCGACGCGGTCAATCTGGAGATCGACATGCTGGCCAGATACCTCGCGCGGTGGCAGGAGACGGCGTGATGCATCTCGCCGCCAGCCACGCCGACAGCCCGATCAGCCCGATCGAGGACATCCTGGAGGATGCCAGGAATGGCCGTCCCTACATCCTGGTCGATGCCGAGGATCGGGAGAACGAAGGCGACGTCATCATCCCCGCCCAGTTCGCCACGCCGGACCAGATCAATTTCATGGCCCGTCACGCGCGCGGCCTGATCTGTCTGGCCATCACGTCCGAGCGGGCGAGGGCGCTGCGCCTGCCGCCGATGGCCGCCGACAACCGCACCAGCATGGGCACGGCCTTCACCGTCTCGATCGAGGCGAGGGAAGGGGTCACCACGGGCATCAGCGCCGCCGACCGCGCCCGCACGGTCCAGGTCGCCGTTGATCCGATGAAGGGGGCCGACGACATCGTCTCGCCGGGTCACGTCTTCCCGCTGGTGGCGCGGGACGGCGGGGTGCTGGTTCGCACGGGCCATACCGAGGCGGCGGTCGACATCAGTCGTATGGCCGGTCTGCATCCCGCCGGCGTGATCTGCGAGATCATGAACGACGACGGGACCATGGCGCGCCTGCCCGACCTTGTCGCCTTCGCCCAGTTGCACGGCCTCAAGATCGGCACCATCGCCGATCTGATCGCCTATCGCCGCCGGACCGAGCGGTTCGTCGAGCGGGTCATGGATACGCCGTTCGAGAGCGTCCACGGCGGGCCGTTCCGTCTGATGCTCTATCGGAATACCATCGAGGGTGCCGAGCACGTCGCCCTGGTCCACGGCCGGATCGAGCCCGGCAAGCCGACCCTGGTGCGGATGCATCAGGTCGATTTTGCGGCCGACCTGCTGGGTCATGTCGAGGCACGTCAGAGCTACATCCCCTCGGCGCTTCGGACGATCACTGCCCACGACGGGCCCGGTGTCGTGGTGTTCCTGCGTGATCCCGGCTTGCAGGGACTGGCCGAGCGTCTGTCGGGGGCCGACAAGCCGGTCGCGCTGGACCGATCGCTGCGAAACTACGGTGTCGGCGCGCAGATCCTGTTGGATCTGGGCGTGCGCGACATGATTGTGATGAGCTCCACCCGACCCGAGCCGGCCGCCCTGGAAGGATACGGCCTGAACATCGTCGGCTGGCGCGGCATGGACGGAGAAGACCCATCCTGAACGACCCGCCCCGTATCCTGATCGTCGAGGCGCGCTTCTACGACGATCTGGCCGATGCCCTGCTGGAAGGGGCCAAGGACGCCCTGACGGCCCGCGGCGCGGCGTTCGACGTCGTCACGGTGCCGGGCGCACTGGAGATCCCGCCGGCGATCGCCCTGGCTGATGAGGCCGGCAAGTTCCCGACCGCGCCCCGCTATGCCGGTTTCGTGGCGCTGGGCTGCGTCATTCGCGGCGAGACCTATCATTTCGAGATCGTATCGGATCAGTCGGCGGCCGGGATCATGGCGCTGGGCACGCGCGGCCTGATCATCGGCAACGGCATTCTGACGGTCGAAGACGAAGCCCAGGCCTGGGCGCGGGCGCGTCTGTCGGAGGGCGACAAGGGCGGCGGCGCGGCCCGGGCCTGTCTGGATCTCATTGAACTGAAGAAGCGGTTGCGGCTAGGGCTCGGCGGATGAGCGAACCCGCATCCCCGATCCCCAACTCCATCGCCGCCGTGCTGGAACAGCTGGCAGAGGCCGAGAAGGCGCGGGCCGAGCCCCAGTTGACCAGCCGTCAGCGCCGCGCGCGGACCGTGGCGCGTCTGGCCGCCGTCCAGGCGCTGTATCAGATGGAACTCGCCGGGGAGGGGGTCGAGACCGTCATCTCCGAGTTCGAGAACCATCGTTTCGACGCCCCGATCGAGGGCGAGACGTTGGCCGAGGCCGACGAGCACTGGTTCGCCGAGATCGTGCGCGGCGTCGTCACCGGCCAGCGCGACATCGACGCGGCCGTCAAGGCGCGGCTGGCGTCGAACTGGCGGCTGGAGCGGCTGGACGCCACGCTACGCGCCCTGCTGCGCTGCGGAGCCTGGGAGCTGAAAGAGCGCCCAGAAGTACCCAAGGAGATCGTGATCGACGAATACGTCGAACTGGCCAAGGCCTTCTTCGACGAAGCCGAGGCCAAGTTCGTCAACGCCGCTCTGGACGGCGTGGCCCGCGACGTTCGCCCCAAGGCCTGACCCCATGCCCGCCGTCGACGCCGCCGGCGAGTTCGAGACGATCGAAAAGCTGCTGAGGCCGCTGGCGCACCCCGACTATGCCAGAGGGCTGGCCGACGACGTCGCCGTGTTGCCGTCGCGGGCGGGATTCGATCTGGTCCTGACCAAGGACGCCATCGTCGAGGGCGTGCATTTCCTGCCCGACGACCCGCTGGACACAGTCGCGCAGAAGCTGCTCAGGGCGAACCTGTCGGATCTGGCGTCAAAGGGGGCGGAACCGTTCGGTTACTTGCTGGCCTGCCATTGGTCGCCGCGCTGCGGCTGGCCCGAGCGGGAAGCCTTCGCGGCGGGGTTGGCGATCGATCAGAAGGCGTTCGGCATACATCTGCTAGGGGGCGACACCGTGCTGACGCCCGGGCCCGCGTCCTTCTCGGCGACGCTTCTGGGCTGGGTGCCGAAGGGAGACACCCTGTCGCGACGCGGGGCCCGACCCGGCGAGGCCATCTATGTGACCGGGACGATCGGCGACGGCTGGCTGGGGCTGCAAGCCGCGCAAGGGCGACTGAGTCTGGAGCCGGAACGGTTGGAGACCCTCGCCGAGCGATACCGGCGACCGACGCCCCGGCTCGCCTTCGGTGTGGCGGCGCGCGACATGGTGAGCGCGATGATGGACGTCTCGGACGGCCTGATCGCCGACCTCGGCCACCTCGCGCGGGCCAGCGGCGTGAGCGTGTCGGTGACCCTCGAGACGACACCCCGCTCGGCGGCGGCCCAGGCGTGGTTCGAAAACCGGATCGATCCCGAGGCGGCGCTGGAAAAGCTGGTGACCGGCGGCGACGACTACGAACTGGTCATGACGGTGCCGATAAAGGAGGAGGCCGCCTTGAAACGGGAGGCCGACCGCCAGCACCTGAGGCTCACGCGGATCGGAGAGGTCGTCGCGGGTCAGGGCGTCACCGCCACCTATCTGGGCCGTGAGGTTTTGATTGCCCGCGCAGGCTGGACCCACGACTGAGGGCGGGTCCGGCAACGGAATCCTAAGCCATCCCGGTCATGATCCCCTCATGCGCCGCAGAGACCTCTTCGCCCTTGGAACCCTGGCTGTCGCCGGTGCGGCCGCGTCCAGCGCGGCGGCGAGTGGACCGACCGGGTCAGAGCCGACGCCCAATGCCTCGCTGAACATCGCCGGGGTCGGCCTGCCGATCATCGCGGAAGGCCGGATCCGGAACTATGTTTTCGTTACGGTGCGGCTGACGCTCGGCACCGGACAGACGCCCGAAACGCTGCGTGCCAAGGAGCCCTATTTCCGCGACGCCCTGGTGCGTCAGGCGCACCGGACGCCCTTCGTCCTGGCCGGCGACTGGACGCGGGTGGATTCGGCGGCCATCTCGGACTGGTTGATGCGGGCTGCGCCTTCGATCGCGGGGCCTGGCTCCATTTCGGCCGCCGAGGTCGCGCTGCAGACACCGCGTCGCCGGACGGGCGTCCGTCAGGGCTAAGAAAGCCCCCAACCCCCGAAATGGCCGGTTGCGTGCCCTGCGCGCATTTGGCACGGTTCCGCCGCAATTCCCGCGGGACGCGCTCGGGCGTCCGGACTGCGCACGGGGGGACCGGAAGGCGGATAGAGGCGGCAAACGCCCACCGCGCCAAGGGTCCGCGCGCCTAATGCTTTAGGGTTGGAAACGCCAAAATGACGAATGTTCTGTGGCTAGTGATAGCCGCCGGCGCGCTGGGGGTCCTCTACGGGCTCGTCCAGACCGCCAGTTTGATGAAGGCCGAAACCGGCAACGACAAGATGCGCGAGATCGCCGCGGCGATCCAGGAAGGCGCCTCGGCCTATCTGAAGCGCCAGTACACCACCATCGGCATGGTCGGGGTGGTCATCCTGATCGCGGCATGGCTGCTGATCGGACCCTATGCCGCCATCGGCTTCGTGATCGGCGCGGTACTGTCGGGCCTCGCCGGGTTCGCCGGCATGCTGATCTCGGTTCGGGCCAATGTGCGGACGGCGCACGCGGCATCGCAGAGCCTGTCCAAGGGGCTGGATCTGGCGTTCCGGTCGGGGGCCATCACCGGCATGTTCGTGGCGGGCGGGGCCCTGCTGGGGGTCGCCGGCTACTACGGCGTGCTGACCGAGGTGCTGGGGCTGGAGTCGACGGGCCGCGAGGTCATCGATGGTCTGGTGGCCCTGGGCTTCGGGGCCTCGCTGATCTCGATCTTCGCGAGACTGGGCGGTGGCATCTTCACCAAGGGTGCCGACGTGGGCGGCGACATGGTGGGCAAGGTCGAGGCCGGCATTCCCGAGGATGACCCCAGGAACGCCGCGACCATCGCCGACAACGTGGGCGACAACGTCGGCGACTGCGCCGGCATGGCCGCCGACCTGTTCGAGACCTATGCGGTGACGACGGTCGCCACCATGGTGCTGGCGGCGATCTTCTTCCGCGGCCAGCCCTATGTCGAAACCATGATGCTGCTGCCGCTGGCGATCTGCGGCATCTGCGTGGTGACCTCCATCGTCGGCTCGTTCTTCGTGCGACTGGGCAAGTCGAACAACATCATGGGGGCCCTGTATCAGGGCCTGATCGTCACCGGGGTGCTGTCCGTCGGCGCGGTCTGGTGGGTCATCACGACCCTGGTGACCGGGCCTGTCGTGACGACTTCCGGTCTTCAGATCGAGCCCATGGCCCTGTTCTGGTCGGGTCTGGTCGGCCTGCTGGTCACCGCCGCCATCGTGGTGATCACCGAGTACTACACGGGCTCGAACTTCCGGCCCGTGCGGTCGGTGGCCAACGCCTCGGTGTCCGGCCACGGCACGAACGTGATCCAGGGTCTGGCCGTGTCGCTGGAGTCCACGGCGCTGCCGGCTCTGGTGATCATCGTCGGCATCGTGGCCAGCTTCCAGCTGGCCGGCCTGTTCGGCATCGCCATCGCCACCACGACCATGCTGGGAGTGGCGGGCATGATCGTGGCCCTGGATGCCTTCGGTCCCGTGACCGACAACGCCGGGGGTATCGCCGAAATGGCGGGTCTGCCGTCCGACGTTCGTCACGTCACCGACGCTCTGGACGCCGTCGGCAACACGACCAAGGCCGTGACCAAGGGCTATGCGATCGGTTCGGCGGGGCTCGGCGCGCTGGTGTTGTTCGCGGCCTATACGTCGGACCTTCAGTATTTCGCTGCCAATCCGGCGGACTATCCGTTCTTCGCCAACATGGGGACGGTCGCCTTCGATCTGACCAACCCCTACGTCGTCGTCGGGCTGCTGTTCGGAGGGCTGCTGCCCTTCCTGTTCGGCGGCATGTCGATGATGGCCGTGGGTCGGGCGGCAGAATCGGTCGTGGCCGAGGTGCGCCGCCAGTTCCGCGAGAACCCCGGCATCATGACCTATGAGGTCAAGCCGGAGTACGGCCGGGCCGTCGACATCCTGACCAAGGCGGCGATCCGCGAGATGATCGTGCCGTCGCTTCTGCCGGTGCTGTCGCCGATCGTGCTGTTCGTCGCGGTGCTGTTCATCTCGGACAAGGCCAACGCCTTCGCCGCGCTGGGGGCCATGCTGATGGGGGTGATCGTGACCGGCCTGTTCGTGGCCATCTCCATGACCTCGGGTGGCGGCGCCTGGGACAACGCCAAGAAGGTGATCGAGGAAGGCTTCACCGACAAGAACGGCGTCGTCCACGGCAAGGGCTCCGAAGCCCACAAGGCCGCGGTGACCGGCGACACGGTCGGGGACCCCTATAAGGACACCTCCGGTCCGGCGGTGAACCCGATGATCAAGATCACCAACATCGTGGCTCTGTTGCTGCTCGCGGTGCTGGCCAGCGGGTCGGTGGGCTAGCCACTCGGCATCCGAAACGAACGACGCCCCGGAGAGCGATCTCCGGGGCGTTTTTCGTTCGTGCCGACAGCGGTCAGCGAAAAGGCCGCCCCTTTCGGAACGGCCTTTGAAATCTCTTGGCGTGACCCGAGGATCAGGTGCGCGGGACGCGGGGCTTGGGCGGGGGCAGCAGGCCCTCGCGCTGGGCGCGCTTGCGAGCCAGCTTGCGGGCGCGACGGACGGCCTCGGCCTTCTGGCGGGCGCGCTTCTCCGACGGTTTTTCATAATGCACGTGGCGCTTCATTTCGCGGAAGCTGCCTTCGCGCTGCATCTTCTTCTTGAGGGCTTTGAGCGCTTGATCGACGTTATTATCGCGAACGAAAATCTGTACCAGGTTGAACTCTCCTTTGGCCGCCCGCCGCGCCCCTCGAAAGGGAGACGGGCAGACAAATAAAATCCGATCCCGCGGGCGACAGCCCGGCGAGCGAAGGCGTGCGGATACACCAAGCCCCCGCGACTGTCCAGCCGGACCGTGCCAATCGTCGCGCCCCTCTGGTCACGCTCGCAGGAGGGCACGGGAAGCGGTATCTTTCACTCATGACCGAAACGCCGCATTTGCCGAACGCCGAACCGGATTGGGCCGACGCCAAGGAGCGGGCGGTTCTGGACGCGGCCGTCAGACTGGCCCCCAGCCTGGGCTGGAACGCCCGCATGGTCCGCGAAGCCTGCGCCGCCGAGGGCCTGTCCGAGGGCGATCAGGAGCTGCTGCTGCCGAACGGCGCGCGCGATCTGGCCGCCCTGCTGTCGCGCCGCCACGACGCCCGTGCGCTCGAGGCTCTGGGCTCGGCCGACGGTCTGAAGATTCGCGAGCGAATCGCGCGGGCCGTCTCGGCGCGGATGGAGGCGGGGGCCGCCGATCTTGAGGCGACGCGCAAATGCGCCGGTTTCCTGGCCCTGCCGACCAACGCGGACCTGGGCCTGTCGCTGGCGTGGGAGAGCGCCGACCATCTTTGGCGCTGGGCGGGCGACACGGCCACGGACTGGAACCATTACTCCAAGCGCACCATCCTGTCGGGCATCCTGATCCCGGCCCTGACCATGCGCTGGTTCGAGGGGAGGGAGGCGGCCGAGGCCTTCGCATCGCGCCGCATCAACAACGTCATGGCCTTCGAAAAATGGAAGGCGGGCAAGGACTTCGAGGCCCCGCTGCGCCGTGCGACCGAGATGCTGAGCCGCCTGCGCTACGGCACGCGGTAGTCCAGAGCGCGGCATTCGCTCCCAAGCGCCAGACCGGGCTTTCACGCGAACAGAATTTCTATAAGCGTTTCGCCGTGACCGACGCGCCCCATCTCCCTGTTCCGTCGCCCGACGTCCTCGGATTGATCGGCCGCACGCCCCTGTTGCGTCTTCGCGCCGCCTCCGAGGCGACGGGCTGCGAGATCCTGGGCAAGGCCGAGTTCCTGAACGCCGGTCAGTCGATCAAGGACCGCACCGCAAGGGGCATCATCCAGCAGGCGCGTGCCGATGGTCGCCTGCGCCCCGGCGGAACCATCGTCGAGGGCACGGCAGGCAATACCGGCATCGGTCTGGCCATGGTGGGGGCCGCGCTGGGCCATCCCGTCGTCATCGTCATGCCGCGCAGCCAGGCCGAGGAGAAGAAGCAGGCGGTCCGGATGCTGGGCGCCCGGCTGATCGAGGTCGATCCCGCGCCCTTCTCCAGTCCCAATCATTTCGTGCATTTCTCCCGCCGTCTGGCGCACGAGCTCGACGCCAGCGAACCGAACGGTGCCTTCTACGCCGACCAGTTCGACAACCTGGCCAATCGTGGTGTCCACCAGACGACGACGGGTCCCGAAATCTGGGACCAGACCGGGGGACGGATCGACGGGTTCATCTGCGCGGCGGGGACCGGTGGCACGCTGGCGGGGGTCGCGGCAGCCCTGCGCGAGCGCAATCCGGACGTCCAGATCGGGCTGGCGGATCCCCCGGGAGCGGCTCTGTACAGCTGGTTCACGACGGGCGAACTGAAATCCGAGGGGAGCTCCGTCACGGAGGGGATCGGCGTCAATCGCATCACGGGCAACCTGAATGGTCTGACCGTCGATCACGCCTATCGCATCGAGGACGCCGAGGCCCTGTCGACCATGTTCGGCCTTGTCCGGAGCGAAGGCCTGGCGCTGGGCCCGTCGAGCGGGGTGAATGTCGCCGGCGCGATCCGACTGGCGCGTGACCTGGGGCCCGGCAAGACCATCGTCACCGTGCTGTGCGATCCGGGCCAGAGGTACGCCAGCAAGATCTACAACCCCGAGTTCCTTCGCTCGAAGGGGTTTGACGTCCCGTCTTGGCTGGAGGCCGGCCGTGAGCGGGGCTGAACCGGCAGAGGGTGGTCGTCGCCTGCCGCCGCTGAACGCCCTCAAGGCTTTCGAAGCGACGGCCCGTCGGCTCAGCGTATCGCAGGCGGCGCGCGACCTGGGCGTCACGCCGGGGGCCGTCAGCCAGCAGATCCGCGTGCTGGAGGATCACGCCGGCGGCCCGCTGTTCCGCCGTGAGGGCGGCGCTATGGCGCTGACCGACCTTGGCCTTACCCTGCAACCGATCCTGCGCGACGCCTTCGAGCAACTGGCGCGGGCCGCCGACGTCATCTATGGCCCCACGCGACGGCAGTCCCTGTCGATCAGCGTACCGCCGTCCTTCGCGGTGAAATGGCTGGTGCCGCGCATGGCCGGGTTCACAGCGGCTCATCCGGACATCGAGGCCTGGATCTCGGCCGATATGCAGCTGGCCGATGTGGCGGGGGGGCGGGTCGATGTGGCGGTCCGCTACGGGCGGGGCGACTATCCGGGCGTACGCAGCGACCTGCTGCTGGAAGCCGGCGTCATTCCCGTCTGCAGCCCTTCGCTGTTGACCGGCCCGCAGCCGCTGAGCCGGCCCGCGGACCTCGCGCACCACGCCTTGATCCACGTCCGTCGCAGCACGATGGAAGAGCCGCGGCCCGACTGGCCGACGTGGCTGCGGTCCCAGGGGCTATCGGACATTCCGTCAGACGTGGGTCTCCGCTTCGACCAGACGGCGTTCGCCATCGACGCGGCCGCCTATGGCCGGGGTGTCGCCCTGGCCCCTCGCGCGTTTGTCGCGGCCGACCTCGCCTCCGGTCGCCTGGTCGCGCCGTTCGCCGACGGCTATCTGCCCACCGATATGGCCTATCATCTGCTGACCCGACGACAGGGCGGCCGTCCGGAGGCGCGGATCTTCATCGCCTGGCTTCGCGACCAGGCAGCGCATGAGGACGGCCCCCTCGACGAGCTGTGAAACGATGGCGGACAGGGTGGGATTCGAACCCACGGTAGGCTTTCACCTACGGCGGTTTTCAAGACCGCTGCCTTAAACCACTCGGCCACCTGTCCGGCGCGCTGGGAGATAGCAGCGACCTCGCCGTTAACCAAAACGGAAATGACGGCGGCGATCATGACGGCATGGTTCAGCCTCGATTTTCCGGCTTGCAGAGGGTGCTGCGGGCGTCCGTCGCCTTGGGCGGGCTGCTTGTCCTCGCCGCCTGCGCGGGCGGTGCCGGGGCCGGCCGGCCGTCGGCAGAGCCTGTCGCCGTGGTCGCCGATCCCGCGCCGATCGTGTCGGGGACCATGCGCCCCTATCAGATCCGGGGGCGCTGGTACCGACCGGAAGAGCAGGCGAACTATGACGAGACGGGTCTGGCGTCCTGGTACGGCGATGCCTTTCACGGGCGACCGACGGCCACGGGAGAGCGCTTCGATATGCATGCGCTCACGGCCGCACACAAAACCCTGCCTCTCCCCGGGCTGGTCGAGGTGACCAATCTTGCGAACGGACGGCGGGTGGTTCTGCGCGTCAATGACCGCGGCCCCTTCGTCGACGGTCGGATCATCGACCTGTCGCGGGGCGCGGCCGAGGCGCTGGACATGCTTGGCCGTGGCGTGGGCGAGGTCCGGGTGCGCTATCTGGGGCGCGCACCGAGACTGGGGGGCGGGCAACGTTTGCAGACCGCGGATGCCGGGCGGCCTCAGCCGACGCCGCGCGTTCCGCCCATACCGGCGCAGACGTTCTGGATCGAGGTCGCGGCCTATCCGGATGCGCAGGCGGCGCGGAGCCTCGCCGAGCGTCTTGGTGGCCCGGCCCAGGTTCAGGCTGCGACGAATGGATCGAGCTTTCGCGTCATCACGGGGCCCTGGCGCGATGCGGCGGCCGCCGAGGAGGCGCACCGGGAGACGATCGCACGCGGCTTCGGCTCCGCGCGGCTGATTCCGTCGACTTAACCGGGGATCGCGGCAATCCGGCCTTGGCCCGACCCGCGGGCACCTCCATTGTAGGGGCGTGACGCGCGCCAGATTCATCACATTCGAAGGCGGGGAGGGGACCGGCAAGTCCACCCAGGCCGCCCGACTGGTCGAGCGACTGTCGGCGCACGGGATCGATGTGGTCCGCACGCGCGAGCCCGGTGGGTCCCCGGGGGGCGAGGCGATCCGCGACCTGGTCGTGTCCGGTACGGCGGATCGCTGGTCGGCGCGGACGGAGGCCCTGCTGATGTATGCCGCGCGGTCGGATCACCTGGAACGGACCATCATCCCCGCGCTGGACGCCGGCAGATGGGTCGTCAGCGACCGGTTCGCCGATTCCAGCCGTGTCTATCAGGGGACCGCCGGCGGAGCGGGCGCCGCCTTGATCGAGACCCTGGACGTCGCCGTCGTCGGCGAGCGCCAGCCGGACCTGACGCTGATCTTCGATCTGCCGTTCGAACTGGGGCTGGAACGTGCCATGGGGAGAGGCGCGGCCGAGACACGGTTCGAATCCAAGGGCGCGGCCTTTCATGCCCTGTTGCGTGACGGTTTCCGCGCCGTGGCCGCCGCGCACCCCGACCGATGCAGGTTGATCGACGCCAGCGGCGACCCCGAAACGGTCGAAGCCCGCGTCTGGGCCGCGGTGGAGCCCCTGACATGAGCACCCACCCGCGCGACCGCTTCGACCTGGTCCCGAACGAAGGCGCCGAACGCGCCTTCATCGATGCGCGCGATCGCGGACGTCTCCATCACGCGTGGCTGTTGTGCGGGCCTGAGGGGATCGGCAAGGCCACCTTCGCCTATCGGGCGGCCCGGAGCCTGCTGGGAGGCCGTCACGACCCGTCGAGAGGTCCACTCGGCGTCGCGCCCGGTGATCCGGTCAGCCAGCTGGTCTCGGCCCAGTCGCATCCTGACCTGATGGTGCTCGAAAGACTGGTCGAAGGCGGCAAGACGAAAAAATCGATCTCGGTCGATCAGGCGCGCGATCTCCCCGAGTTCTTCTCCAAAAGCCCGTCGCAGGCGCCCTACAGGGTGGCCATCGTCGATGCGGCGGACGACCTGAATCCCAATGCCGCCAATGCGTTGCTGAAAACTCTGGAGGAGCCACCCGAACGGGGTGTCCTGCTTCTGGTCAGCCACGCTCCGGGGCGGTTGCTGGCGACCATCCGCTCCCGCTGCCGACGCCTGTCCTTTCCTGCGATGAGCCGTTCGGTCGTCGCCGATCTGGTGGCCGGTCAGACCGGCCTGTCGGACGAGGACGCGGATCGCATCGCCGGCATGGCGCGCGGGTCGCCCGGAGCAGCCCTGTCTCTGGCCACGGCGACCAGCCTGACCCTGGAAGAAATGGCGCGCCGCTGGGTCGAGACGGGGCCGATCGACCCGGCCGAGGCCCTGTCGGTCGCCGACGGATTCCGTGGAGCCGAAGGACAGGCCCGGTTCGAGGCCCTGATGGACCGCCTGGCCGCCTCCGTCCGCGACCGGGCGCTGGACGCGGGTTCGCAGGGCAGGGGAGAGCCCTGGGCGCAACTCTGGGGGCGGTTGAACGACCTGCCGGAGCGCGCGGCGGCCGTGAACCTGGACCGGGCCGACCTGCTCGCGGCCGCGTTGGCCGACCTGGCGCGCACCAAGGCGATGGCCGCCTGATGCTGATCGACAGCCACGTCAATCTGCACGCGCCCCAGTTCGACGAGGACCGCGACACGGTCATCGCCCGGGCCCGCGACGCCGGGGTCGAGATCATGGTCGAGATCTCGGACAAGCTGTCGACGTTCGAGGCGACCCACGCTCTTGCGATGGCCCATGACGATGTCTGGTGCACCGTCGGCGTCCATCCGCACGAAGCCAAGGATCATCTGGACGTCACGGCGGACACTCTTGCGGTGCTGGCGAAGCGGCCCCGCGTGGTCGGCATCGGCGAATGCGGTCTGGATTTCCACTACGATCTGAGCCCTCGGGCGGAGCAGGAGGCTGTGTTCCGGGTCCATGTCGCGGCGGCGCGCGCGACGGGACTTCCCCTCGTCGTCCATACCCGGGAAGCCGACGACCGCATGGCGAGGATCCTCGCCGAAGAGATGCGCGTCGGCCCGTTCCAATTCCTCATGCATTGCTACACCAGTGGACAGGAACTCGCGGACAAAGCCGCGGAAATGGGAGCCTGGTTCTCCGTCTCCGGCATCGCGACCTTCAAGGCGGCCGAGGATGTCCGGGCCGTGATCCGCACCATGCCGGCCGACCGGATCATCGTGGAGACCGACTGCCCCTATCTCGCGCCCGTTCCGCACCGGGGTCGACGTAATGAGCCCGCCTATGTCGGTCATGTGCTTCAGGCGCTCGCCGACATCCGGGGCTGGAGCCGTGAGGAGGCCGAGGCGCGGACCACGGACGCCTTCTTCGCCTTGTTCGACCGTGTACCGAGGCCGGTGGGCCGATGAGCGGAACCCTGGACATCACTATCCTGGGCTGCGGTTCGTCCGGCGGCGTGCCGCGTGGCGATGGGGACTGGGGCGTCTGCGATCCAGCCGAGCCCCGGAACCGTCGCACGCGGTGTTCCATGCTGGCGAGACGGCGCGGGCCGGGCGGGGAGACGACGGTGCTGATCGACACCTCGCCGGACCTGCGCGAGCAGATGCTGGCCGCGCGGGCGTCCCACATCGACGCCGTTCTCTACACCCACGACCACGCCGACCAGACCCACGGCATCGACGACCTGAGGGTCTTCGCCATGAGGCATAGGAAGCGCGTTCCGGCGTGGATGGACGCGCCGACGAAGGCGGCCCTGACCAGCCGATTCGACTACATCTTCGAGAGCAAGGAGGGCTATCCGGCGATCGTCGAGGCGCTGGACCTGCCTCCGGACGGTGCCTGTTGGTCGATCGACGGATCGGGCGGTTCCATTCCCGTGACGACGTTCGACCAGGCGCATGGGCCGATCCGATCGGTGGGATATCGGCTCGGACCGGTTGCGTATTCCAGCGACGTCTCGGATCTGAGGCCTGAGGCGCTGGACGCGGTCCGAGGCTGCGAGCTCTGGATCCTGGACGCCTTGCGCTGGACGGCCCACGGGACCCACGCGAACGTGGATCAGGCACTGGCCTGGATCGCAGCGGCCCAGGTGAAGCGCGCGGTTCTGACCAATCTCCATATCGATCTCGATTACAATGGCTTGCGGGCGCTTGTTCCGGCAAATGTCGAGGTGGCGCATGATTGCTGGACTGCGAGTCTGCGGCTATAACCTATATCTCAATTTCGCATAATATATCTTAGGCGACAAACGGAGACGCCCTCATGGCCGGCCTGAAAGACAAGCGCGGCTTCATCGACAAGGACCGCCTCGACCTCTCCGAGCGTCAGGCGGTCGAGTACTGGATGAAGCGCTGGGGCGTGACGCGCGACCAGCTTACGGCGGCACACCGCAAGGCCGGCCGCATGGTCAAGGACATCGCCGCTGAGCTCGGCAAGAAGCGCTGACGCCACCTACTACAGGTGGATCATCCGGCCATAGGCGTCGAGCGCCGCCTCGTGCATGGCCTCGGACATGGTCGGGTGCGGATAGACGATGCCGTGCATCTCCTCCTCCGTCGCCTCCATCGTGATGGCCGTGACGTAGCCCTGGATCATCTCCGTCACCTCGTGGCCGATCATGTGCGCCCCGATCAAGGCCCCCGTCTTGGCGTCGAAGATCGTCTTCACGAAGCCGTCGGTGTCGCCCGACGCGATCGCCTTGCCGTTAACCTTGAAGGGGAAGCGGCCGACCTTGATCTCGCGGCCCGCCTCCTTGGCCGACGCCTCGGTCAGGCCGACGGAGGCGATCTGGGGCTGGGAATAGGTGCAGCCGGCGATGGGGCTGTTCAGATTGGGCGTCTTGAAGCCGGCGATATGCTCGGCGGCATGGATGCCTTCGTGGGAGGCCTTGTGCGCCAGCCAGGGCGCGCCGGCGCAGTCGCCGATGGCGTACAGCCCCTTCACATTGGTCTGGCAGTGGCCGTCGATCTTGATGTGGCCCCGGTCAAGCTCGACGCCCAGGGCCTCCAGGCCGATACCGTCGGTGTTGGCGGTGATGCCGACGGCCGAGATGCATACCTCGGCCTCGAGGGTCTCGAGCTTGCCGTCGGCCTCGATCGCGACCGCGACGCCCGTCTTGGACTTGGTCACCTTGGTAACCTTGGCCCCGACGCGGAACTTCATTCCGCGCTTCTCGAAGGATTTCCGGGCTGCAGCTGACACTTCTTCATCCTCGACAGGAAGAATACGCGGCAGGGCCTCGACGACGGTCACCTCGACGCCGAGGGCGCGATAGAAGCTTCCGAACTCGATGCCGATGGCCCCAGAGCCGATCACCGCGATCGATTTGGGGAGAGCCTTCGGGGCCATGGCCTCTCGATAGGCCCAGATCCGCTCGCCGTCGGCCTCCAGCCCGATCTGAGACAGCGCCCTCGCCCGCGCGCCGACCGCCAGCATCACCGACTTGGCCTCGACCGTTCGCGATCCGCCAGCCTTGAGCGCCACCACGACCTTCGGGGTGCCCTGCCCCTTCTCCAGCCTGGCCGTACCTTCGATGACCTCGATCTTGTTCTTCTTCATCAGGAAGCCGACGCCGGCGTTCAGTTGTTTGGCCACGCCGCGCGATCGGGCGATGATCGCATCGAAATCAAAGCCGACCTTTTCCGCCGACAGGCCGTACTCCTTGAGATGGCTCAGGCTCTCGAACTTCTCACCGGACTTGAGCAGGGCCTTGGTCGGGATACAGCCCCAGTTCAGGCAGATGCCCCCCAGCAGCTCGCGCTCGACGATGGCGACTTTCAGGCCCAGCTGGCTGGCGCGGATCGCGGCCACATAGCCGCCAGGACCCGAGCCGATGACGACGAGATCAAGGGTATCGGCCATGTCAGATCAGTTTCTCGATGTCCGGGCGCAGGGCCTCGGGTTCGACCTGCGGGGCGTAGCGGGCGACCACCCTGCCCTCCCGGTCCGTCAGGAATTTGGTGAAGTTCCACTTGATGTCGCGGCTTCCCAGGAAGCCCTTCTTCTGCTCGGTCAGCCAGGCGTAGAGCGGGTGCCGGTTGGGGCCGTTGACCTCGATCTTGTCGAACAGCGGGAACTTCACGCCATAGGTGGCCGAACAGAATGCGGCGATCTCGGCCGCCTTGCCAGGCTCCTGCAGGCCGAACTGGTTGCAGGGAAATCCTAAAACCTGGAATGGCTTGTCCGCATAGCTTTCATGCAGCGCTTCAAGACCCGCGTACTGGCCGGTGTAGCCGCAGCGGGACGCCGTGTTGACGATCAGCAGCGCCTGGCCGCGAAATCGGTCCAGCGGCACCTCGGTGCCGTCGATTCCGGTCGCGGTGAAGTCGTAGACGGAGGTCATGGCCGCGCCCCTAGGCCAGCATGGTGACGGGGTCTTCGATCAACGGCTTGAACGCCTGCAGGAACCGCGCGCCGATCGCGCCATCGACCACGCGATGATCGCAGGTCAGGGTCACGGTCATCACCGTCGCGATGGCCAGCTGGCCGTTCCTGACGACAGGCCGCTGCTCGCCCGCGCCGACGCTCATGATCGCGCCCTGGGGCTCGTTGATGATCGAGGCGAAGGCCTTGATGCCGAACATGCCCAGGTTCGAGACGCTGAAGGTGCCGCCCTGGAACTCATCGGGCTTCAGCTTGCGGTCGCGGGCCCGCTTGGCCAGGTCCTTGGACTCGGTCGCGATCTGGGACAGCGACTTCAGTTCGGCCTTGCGGACGATCGGAGTGATCAGGCCGCCGTCGATGGCCACGGCCATAGCGACGTCGGCGTGGTGATGCATGGCGATTCCTTCGGGGGAATAGCTGGCGTTGGCTTCCGGCACGGCCTTCAGCGCCAAGGCACAGGCCTTGATGACGAAGTCGTTGACCGAGACCTTGATGCCCTGCGGCTCCAGCATGGCGTTGACCTTGGCCCGCACCGCCATAAGCCCGTCGATCTCGCAGTCGATGGTCAGGGGGAAGTGGGGCACGTCGCGGAAGCTGTAGGTCAGACGCCGCGCGATCGCCTTCCTCATCCCGTCCAGCGGGATCAGATCGTAGCTGCCGTCCGGGATGCCCATCTGGGCCAGGGACTGGACCTTGCGGGGCTCAGCGGCGGATGCCGGGGGCGCGGCCGCCGAGGACGTCGCGGCGGGCCTAGCGGACGCGGAACCGGCCGCTTCGATATCGGCCCGGACGATGCGGCCATGGGGACCGCTGCCCTTGATCGAACCGAGATCCAGGCCGGCCTGTTTGGCGAGACGGCGCGCCAGGGGCGAGGCGAAGACGCGGTCGCCAGACGCGGTCGTCGCCGGGGTCGAGGTCTTGGGAGCCATGACCTCGGCGGCGGGCTTGACACCCAGCGGCGTCGCCACGGCGTCGCCGCTCTCAGGTCCGGCGGGCGCGGGTGAGGCGGCCGAAACCTTTGCCGGTTCGGTGCCTTTGGGCGCGGGAGCGGTCGCACCGCCCTCCTCTCCCAGCCGGGCGATCGGCGTGTTGACCTTCACCCCCTCAGAGCCCTCGGCGACCAGGATGTCGGTGATCTGGCCCTCGTCGACAGCCTCGACCTCCATGGTCGCCTTGTCGGTCTCGATCTCGGCGATCACGTCTCCGGCCTTGACCGTGTCGCCGACCTTGACGTGCCATTTGGCCAGGACGCCCTCTTCCATCGTCGGCGACAGCGCGGGCATCAGGATGTCGGTCATTGGGTCTTCGTGGCCTTGTCGCCGGCGGCCTGGGCCAGGCCCTCGTTCAGTCCGGCCAGGACCAGCTTGTAGGTCTCGGCCTCGTCCAGACCCTTGGCCTGATTGTAGACGTGGGCGACGTTGCGCGCGAGCAGGGCCAGCATGTGGCCGAACGCCTTGGGGTCGTCGAACGCGGGCTTGATCGCCATGACCGGCTCGTTGTTCGACCACCAGAACCGCATCACCTCGATCGCGCGAGGATCGGCCGTGATGCTGTCCGGCACCTGGATCGCGGTTCGGTTGGGAGCTTCAGTCATGCCATTACCGCCTTCACAGCCTTGATGATTTTGTCCGTTCCCGGGAGCGACAGCACTTCCAGGTTGGCCGCATAGGGCAGCGGCACGTCTTCCTGATGCACGCGCAGAGGCGGCGCGTCGAGATAGTCGAACGCATGCTCGATAACCCGGGCCACGACCTCGGCACCGACGCCCATCGGGCCCCAGCCTTCTTCGGCGGAGACCAGGCGACTGGTCTTCTTCACGCTCTCGACGACGGTTTCGTGATCCAGCGGGCGCAAGGTCCGAAGATCGACGACCTCGCAGCTGACGCCTTCGGCTTCCAGCTGTTCGGCGGCCTGCAGGGCGAAACCGACCATGCGGCTGTGGGCCGTGATGGTCACATCGGTGCCCTCGCGACGGACCTTGGCCTTGCCGATCGGCACGACGTGATCGCCTTCGGGCACATCGAACTCGATCCCGTACATCATCTCGTGTTCGAGGAAGACGACGGGGTTCGGATCGCGGATGGCGGCCTTCAGCAGGCCCTTCGCGTCGGCGGCGTCATAGGGCGCGACGACCTTCAGTCCCGGCACGTGGGCGTACCAGGAACCGTAGTCTTGGCTGTGCTGGGCGGCCACGCGCGACGCCGCGCCGTTCGGACCGCGGAACACGATGGGGGCCCGGATCTGGCCGCCGGACATGTAGAGCGTCTTGGCGGCCGAGTTGATGATGTGGTCGATCGCCTGCATGGCGAAGTTGAAGGTCATGAACTCGACGATCGGCTTCAGACCCGCCATGGCCGCGCCGACGCCCAGGCCGGCGAAGCCGTGCTCGGTGATCGGGGTGTCCACGACCCGGCGGTCGCCGAACTCCTGCAGCAGTTCGCGACTGACCTTATAGGCGCCTTGGTACTGGGCGACCTCCTCGCCGATCAGGAAGACCGCTTCGTCGCGGCGCATCTCCTCGGCCATGGCATCGCGCAGAGCGTCGCGGATGGTGGTCTTGACCATCGTCGTGCCCGTGGGGATTTCCGGATCGCGCAGCTCGACCTGGGGCCTGGGGGCCGGGGCAGCGGGCGCTTTCTCGGGCTCGCCCGACACCTCGGCGGCTGGAGCGGCGTCTTGGGCCTTCGGCGCGGGCGCGGCGGCCCCCGCCTCCCCCGCCAGCCGCGCGATCACGGCATTGACCTTCACGTTCTCGGAGCCCTCGGCCACCAGGATTTCGGCGATCTCGCCCTCGTCGACGGCCTCGACCTCCATGGTCGCCTTGTCGGTCTCGATCTCGGCGATCACGTCACCCGCCTTGACCACGTCGCCCGCCTTGACGTGCCACTTGGTCAGGGTGCCCTCTTCCATGGTGGGCGACAGCGCCGGCATCAGAATGTCGGTCACTGAGCAGCCTCCAGATACACGTCGGTATACAACTCGCTGGGATCCGGCTCCGGGCTTTCCTGAGCGAACTGCACGGCCTCGGCGACGATGGCCTTGATCTCGTTGTCGATGGCCTTGATCTCGTCCTCGGTGACCTTGGCGGCCTCCATCAGGGCCTTCACGTGATCGATGGGGTCGCGGGTCTTCTTGACCTCGTCGACCTCTTCCTTGGTGCGGTATTTGGCGGGATCCGACATGGAGTGACCGCGATAGCGATAGGTCTTCACCTCAAGGATGAAGGGCCCCTCGCCGGCCCGGGCCCGCGCCACGGCCCGCGCCACCGCGTCCTTGACCGCCAGCACGTCCATGCCGTCGACCAGTTCGCCGGGGATGCCGAAGCTGGCCCCGCGATGGGCCAGTTCGGTCGTGGAGGACGAGCGCTCGATGCTGGTCCCCATGGCGTACTGGTTGTTCTCGATGATGTAGATGGCCGGCAGCTTCCACAGCTGGGCCATGTTGAAACTCTCGTAGACCTGGCCCTGATTGGCCGCGCCGTCGCCGAAATAGATGAAGGCGACCGAATCATCGCCCCGGTACTTGCCCGCGAAGGCCAGGCCGGTGCCGAGCGCCACCTGCGCCCCGACGATGCCATGACCGCCATAGAAGCCGGTCGGGACGTCGAACATGTGCATCGACCCGCCCTTGCCCTTGGACGAGCCTCCGCTGCGCCCCGTCAGCTCGGCCATGACCTCCTTGGGGTCCATACCGGCGGCCAGCATGTGGCCATGGTCGCGATAGCCGGTGATGATCTTGTCGTGACCCTGTTTCACGCTGGCCTGGACACCGACCGCGACGGCCTCCTGGCCGATGTAGAGGTGACAGAACCCGCCGATCAGACCCATGCCGTACAGCTGGCCCGCCCGCTCCTCGAAGCGGCGGATCAGGACCATCTCGCGATAGAAGGCGAGCAGTTCGTCCTTGGTGGCCGTCGGTGTGTTCGGGAGCTTGCCTGACGGCTTGGCTTCCGAGGTCTTCTGGGCGGCTCTCGCCATCCGGCGTCTCCGGGCTGAGCCCATGGCGAAACGCGCCGTCAGGGCTTCTTGTCGTTACGGAATGGGGCTGTAGCAGCCTTCGTTCCCGAAAGGCAAAGCACGCGACCGGGCCTGTAACAAGAGTTCAGGACCGCGCGGCGACGGGGGCCGAAGCCGCGGGGGCGGAGACGCGCAGGACATAGTCGCGCGGGTCCGAAAAGCCGAGCACCGCCCGCGCGCGCTCCTCCAGCAGGTCGCGCGACAGGCTGTCGGATTTCAGATAGCGCACGCGAACCTCGAGATCCGCACGGCGCTCGGTCAGGGCCGCGAGCTCGACTTCGCGTTCGGCCAGCCGCAGGTCGCGCGCATTGCCGGACAGCAGGCCCCGCTCGCCGGTCAGGGCTTGCACGCCGAGGTAGACGACCATCAGGAAGAGGAAGGCGGAAAGGCTGTAAGGCTTCATTCGTTCGGGCACTTCGAACGCTCCTTCTGAGCGCGAACACGGTTTCTCACCCGTGACCGGAAATGCCTAAGGAAAAGTAGCCGAGCCGGCTATTTCAGCAGCATGCCGTCGCCGTAGTAGCTGGCCTGGTCGCCCAGCAGTTCCTCGATGCGCAGCAACTGGTTGTACTTCGCCGTGCGGTCCGAGCGCGCCAGCGAGCCCGTCTTGATCTGCCCGCAGTTGGTGGCGACGGCCAGGTCGGCGATGGTCGAATCCTCGGTCTCGCCCGAGCGGTGGCTCATCACGGCGGTGTAGCCGGCGCGGTGGGCCATATCGACGGCGTCCAGGGTCTCGGACAGGGTGCCGATCTGGTTGACCTTCACCAGGATCGAGTTGGCCAGGCCCTCGCCGATGCCGGCGGCCAGGCGCGCCGGATTGGTCACGAACAGGTCGTCGCCGACGATCTGGATGCGGTCGCCCAGCACCTCGGTCAGGTGCTTCCAGCCCTCGAAGTCGTCTTCCGAACAGCCGTCCTCGATCGAGACGATGGGGAAGCGTTCGCACAGGTCGGCCAGATAGGCGACCATGCCATCGGCGCCGAAGGTCTTCTTCTCGCCCGTCATCTGATAGGCGCCGTCCTTGAAGAACTCGGTCGCGGCGACGTCGAGGGCCAGGTGGTAGTCCTCGCCAGCCAGATAGCCGGCGGCCTGGCCGGCCTTGGTGATGAAGGCCAGGGCTTCCTCTGCCGAAGCCAGGTTTGGCGCGAAGCCGCCTTCGTCGCCGACGTTGGTGTTGTGGCCGGCGTCCTTCAGCTGCTTGCGCAGCGCGTGGAAGATTTCCGAGCCCATGCGCAGGCCCTCGGAGAAGGTCTCGGCACCCGTCGGCAGGATCATGAACTCCTGGATGTCGATCGGATTGTCGGCATGGGCCCCGCCATTGATGATGTTCATCATCGGGGTCGGCAGGACGCGGGCCGAGATGCCGCCGACATAGCGATAAAGGGGGAGGCCGACGGAGATGGCGCTGGCTTTCGCGACCGCCAGCGATACGCCCAGGATGGCGTTGGCGCCCAGCCGGCCCTTGTTCTCGGTGCCGTCCAGCGTGATCATGGCCTCGTCGATGCGGCGCTGATCCTCGGCGTCCATGCCGCTGAGCGCGTCGAAGATCTCGCCGTTGACGGCGTCGACCGCGTTCTGCACGCCCTTGCCGCCCCACATGACCGGATCGGCGTCGCGCAGCTCGACGGCTTCGTGCGCGCCGGTGGACGCGCCGGAGGGCACGGCGGCGCGGCCGAAGCTGCCGTCGTCCAGCACGACGTCCACCTCGACCGTGGGGTTACCCCGGCTGTCCAGGATCTGGCGGGCGACGATGTCGGCGATGTCGGTCATGAGAGGCTTCGCGGCTGGAGGAGGATGGCGGGCGGGGTTTAGCCCGCCGCCCGCCAAACGCCAACCGTCAGGCCTCGGTTGCTCAGGCGCAGCCCTCGACCAGCTGGATCGCGGGGCCGCCGACGTGGATGATGCCGACCTTGCCCTCACCGTCGATCTCGTAGCGGATCCCGCGGGCTGTCGCGTCCTCGGTATAGCCGTTCGCCGTCGGAGCGCCGGTCGTCCAGACGAAGATGTCCTCGGCCGGGGCTGGCGAATACTTGTGCGGTTGGGACACCGCGAGAGGCCCATAGGCGGCCTTGATGGCGGCGGTCGTGTCGCCGACGCCGAAGCCGCGATCGGTCTTCAGCACCGAGGGTTCGGCGATGGAGATTCGCGTCAGGACGCCGTCCTGGATCATCACCAGGAGGCCGTCGGGAGCGCGCGCCGGCCGCCACTGATCGCAGACCTCGGGCTCGGGCCCGCCGACGGCGTTCGGATCGCTATCGTCGCCCAGAGCCGTGACCACCTCTGCGCGGGTCATTCCGATTCGCAAGGGACCGTAGCCTCCCGCCGTCAGGGCGTTAGGATCAGGCGCGGTGGCGGTCGGAGCGTTGGGGGCTGGGGTTTCGGGAGCGGAAACCGGCTCGGTGGTCTCGGGTGCGCTGCAGGCCGTGACCATGAGAGCGGCCGCTGCGACGACGGACAAGGTGCGGATCATGAGGGGCTCCAAGGCTGGGACCACCATCAACGCACGAAAACGGCGCGCGGGGAAACCGCGCGCCGTAAACGTCATCGAGCCGTCCCGGCTCGGCCTGCGCGCTTCGCGCTCCGTTGGCCGGGATGACAAGGCTGAGGACTAGTCTTCCTTGGGCGTCAGGACCTGGCGGCCGCGATAGGTGCCGGTCTTCAGGTCGATGTGGTGCGAGCGGCGCAGCTCGCCCGTGTCCTTGTCCTCGGTGTAGGGGTTGGTGCCGAGGGCATCGTGGGCGCGGCGCATGTTGCGACGCGAGGGCGATACTTTGCGCTTGGGAACGGCCATGTCCGTCTCGATCTCAGTGTGCGGCGCGGCCTGGGCTCCTCAAGGAACGGGCAGCGCGAAAAACGAAAAGCGGCGGCCCAAGAAATGAGCCGCCAGCGAGCGCGGACTTATGCCTGAACCCCGAGCGGAGTTCAAGTCGTAACGGTCGGTAACCAGATGGGCCACCGGCGCGAACTGCTGTCGTCCGGACAACGCCGGATGAACCAGGAAGATTGCCATGCTTCGTCGTGTTTTCCTCGCGCTTGCCGTCACGGTCGCCACGCTCGGCGCAACGGCGTCTCCGAGCGCCGCGGCCGATCCCCGGCCCTATACGGCGGCCGCCTTCGACGCCGCTCAAGCCGCAGGTCGCCCGATTCTGGTCGACGTCTATGCGCCCTGGTGCCCGACATGCCGGGCTCAGGAGCCGGTGATCGAACGCCTGACCGCCCAGCCTGCTTATAGAGACCTGATCGTCTTCCGGGTCGATTTCGACGACCAGAAGGACGCGCTGCGTCGGTTCGGGGCCCAACGGCAGAGCACCCTGATCGCCTTCCGTGGACGCGAGGAAACCGGCCGCAACGTCGGCGTGACCGCCTATTTCGAGATCGAGCGCCTGTTGCAGACGACCGCGGCGCGCTGATCTCGTGTCCACGGACCTGAACCCGCTGCTGGCCTTTCTCGCCGGCGTTCTGACCATCCTCAGCCCCTGCGTCCTGCCCCTGGTGCCGATCGTTCTGGGCGGAGCCCAGTCGGAGGGGCGCTGGGGGCCAGTGGCGCTGGGGCTGGGTCTGGCGGCCAGCTTCACCGTCGTGGGGCTTTTTGTGGCCACGATCGGCTTCTCGATCGGGCTGGACGGCGACCTGTTCCGCAAGATCGGCGGAGGCATGCTGGTCGTCGTCGGCCTGTTTCTGCTGATACCCGCTGCCCAGGCGCGACTTGCGGCGCTTGGCGGGCCTCTGTCCACCTGGGCCGACGGCGGAATGCGAAAGTTGGACGGTCGGGGCCCTTGGGGTCAGCTGGGTCTGGGTGCCCTTATGGGTCTGGTCTGGGCGCCGTGCGTCGGACCGACCCTTGGGGCCGCGTCGCTGCTGGCGGCCCAGGGCGAGGATCTGGGCCGAGTGGCCCTGACCATGCTGATCTTCGGCGTCGGCGCAGCGACACCGCTGGTGGCCATCGGACTAATGTCGCGCCAAGCGATCGCCAAGCTAAGAGGCCGGATGCTGGCTGCCGGGTCGATCGGCAAATACCTGCTTGGCGGCTTTATGGTTCTGATCGGCCTGTTGATTCTGTTCGGGATCGAGAAGTCGATCGAGAGCTGGCTGGTTCAGGCCTCTCCCCTGTGGTTGACCGAGCTTACGACGCGGTTCTGAGCCCGGTCTGCCAGCGGTCGCGGGTCAGGGCGAAGTACAGACTGTCCTTCCACTCGCCCCCGATGTTCAACGTCCGCTCGGCAGACCCGGTCACGATGAAGCCGAGCCGTTCCAGAAGGCGAATCGACGCCTGGTTCTCCGGATCGACATCGGCGCTCGCAACGTCCGTCAGACCTTCGCGGAAGACGTGGTCTATGGCCGCGCCTACAGCTTCGCGTGCCAATCCGCGGCCCCACGCGTCGGGGTGGAGGATGTAGCCGACGTCCGGCAATTTCCAGAAGCCGGCCTTGCCGATCGCCCGACCCTGCCACTCGATGATGAAGTCGGGCGCACCGGCACCGTTGCCCGAGATCATGGCGTTCAGCCAGGCCTCGGTTTCCGCGAGTGCCTGGTGCGGCAGGGATGACCACCACCGCATGGCGGCGGGGTCGGACAGGATGGCGTGAATATCGTCCAGATCGTCGGGCCGTGCATGGCGCAGCACCAGCCGCTCGGTCTGAAGCGTGGTCACGTCAGCGCCTTTTCAAACAGGACGAAGGAAAGATCGCCGCGCCGAGGCTCGCCGAAGCGGAGATCGCCATAGGGAAATGGCGCGATCTCGCCAGTTGCGACATAGCCGAGCCGTTCATACCAGGCGATCAGTTCGGTCCGCTGCGGAAAGACCTGGATGCGGATGCGGACGGCGCCGAACCGCTGGGCCAGCGCCGCCTCTGCCTCGGCCACCATGCGGCGGCCGAAGCCTGCCGCCTGCAAGGTGGGCTTTACCGACAGCATTCCGAAGTATCCGAGACCGTCTGCGAATCTCTGAATGCGGACGCAGGCGACCCGTTGGTGATCCTGCCAGGCGAGCAGCAGGGCCTGGTCGGGATCGGCGATGATCCCGGCCAATTCCTCCGGGTCGGTGCGCTGGCCGTCCAGGAGATCGGCCTCGGTCGTCCAGCCGGCGCGCGAGGCCTCGCCGCGATAGGCGCTCTCGATCAGGGCGTGCAGCGCGGGGATATCGGCCGGGATGGCGTCGCGTATGACGAGGTCACTCATGGCCGAGCTTGTCGGCGACCGCCTCTCCGATGGCAAGGGAACTGGTCAGGCCGGGGCTCTCGATGCCGAACAGGGCGACCAGGCCCCGCAGACCGTGGACCTCGGGCCCGTCAAGCTGGAAGTCGGGCTGGGGCTCGCCTGGCCCGTGGAGCTTGGGCCGGATGCCGGCGTAGTCGGGCGTCAGGGCCCCCTCGGGCAGGCCCGGCCAGAAGCGGCGGATATAGCGGGCGAAGTCCTCGGCCTTGGCGGGGTCGACGGAATAGTCCTCGGTGTCGACATAGGTCAGGTCGGGACCGAAGACGGCCTGGCCGCCGAGGTCCTTGCGGTAATGGGTGCCGAGCGCGCCGGGGATGGGCGGCGGATAGATCAGCCGCTCGAACGGTGCCTTGCCGGCCAAGCGGAAGTAGACGCCTTTGCCCAGATGGCGCGTCGGGATGCGGGCGGTGGGGAAGCCCTCGATGCCGGCGGCGACACCTTGCGCCTCCAGCCCCGGCGCGGTGACCAGAAGGCGGGTGGTCAGGGTCGCGCCCCCCTCTCCCCCTGCGGTGATCGTGAAGCCTCCGCCCGAGAGGGGCACAGCCCGCTCGAATGGGGTCGACACGACGACCGAGCCGCCCCCGTCCTCGATCTCGCCTTGCAGTGCCAGCATGTAGTCGTGGCTGGCGAAGATGCCGCTCTCGGGCGACAGGAGGGCGGCGTGGGCGTTCAGTCCCGGCTCCAGGGCCCTCGCCTGGGCCCCGGTCAGATGCTCCAGCCCCTCGACGTTGTTGGCGGCGGCCTGCTGGAAGATCGCCTCGATCCGCTCGACCTCGGCCTCTTCGGTCGCGACGACCAGCTTGCCGCATTTGCGGTAGTCGACCTTGTGGCTTTCGAGGAAGGCATACAGGTCGCGCCGACCCTCGACGCACAGGAGCGCCTTGAGCGACCCGGTCGGATAGTAGAGCCCGGCGTGGATGACCTCGGAGTTGCGGCTGGAGACGCCCTGGCCGATGTGGTCGCTGCTTTCCAGCACCAGGACGGTCAGCCCCCGCTTCGCCAGCGCCCGCGCGCAGGCCAGGCCCACGGCCCCGGCCCCCACGACGGTCGCGTCGAAGTCGAAGGCGGTCACGACGTCGGGCCGTAGCGCCGTTTCGCCTCCGCCTCGAAGCTGGCGATCAGCAGGGAGACGGCGCGGTCGAAGTTGGCCTGGAGCGCGGCGTTCAGCAGCGGCGACTTGAAGGCGAAGTCGATCACGAACTCCAGCCGCGTCCCCTCAGGGACCGCCTTGAAGTCCCAGCGATTCTTCAGGTGCCGGAACGGACCGCGCAGCAGGCCGACCTCGACCGAGGGCGCGTTCGTGTCATGGCGGACCCAGGTCGAGAACCGCTCCTTCAGGAACGAAAAGCCGACGGCGGCCTCGGCGTCGAGCAGCCGAACGCCGGGAGCCTCCTCGCGCCGGTTCCAGACGCGCATGGCGTTCACCCACTTCACGAAGCGGGGATAGGCCTCGACGTCCGCGACCAGCTCGGCGAGCTGATGCGGGGCATAGGGCAGGATGCGGGTAACGCGGTGGACGGCCAAGGCTAGGGTCAGCGTCCCGTGCTGGCCAGCCGCGCCGCCTTCAGCCGGGCGAAATCGTCGCCGGCGTGGTGCGATGACCGTGTCAGGGGCGATGCCGACACCATCAGGAAGCCCTTGGCGCGCGCGATGGCCTCATAGGCCTTGAACTCCTCGGGCGTCACGAACCGCTCGATGGCCGCGTGCTTGCGGGTGGGCTGGAGGTACTGGCCGATGGTGATGAAGTCGACGCCGGCCGAGCGCATGTCGTCCATGACCTGCATGACCTCCTCCTTGGTCTCGCCCAGGCCGACCATGATGCCGGACTTGGTGAACTGGTTGGGGTCGCGCTCCTTGACCTGTTGCAGCAGGCGCAGGGAATGGAAGTAGCGGGCGCCGGGGCGAATCTTCAGATACAGCCGCGGCACGGTCTCCAGGTTGTGGTTGAAGACGTCGGGCTTCGCGTCGATCATCACCTCGGCCGCGCCGTCCTTCCTCAGGAAGTCGGGCGTCAGGATTTCGATGGTCGTGGCCGGGGCCTGGCGGCGGATCTCGCGCACCACCTCGGCGAAGTGGGCGGCGCCGCCGTCATGGACGTCATCGCGGTCGACCGAGGTAATGACGACGTGGTTCAGACCCAGCTGCGCCACGGCCAGACCGACCTTGCCGGGCTCTTCCGGGTCCAGCGGCTGGGGCAGGCCCGTCTTGACGTTGCAGAAGGCGCAGGCCCGCGTGCAGGTGTCGCCCATGATCATCAGGGTGGCGTGCTTCTGGCTCCAGCACTCGCCGATGTTGGGACAGGCCGCCTCTTCGCAGACGGTGTGAAGGCCCTTGTCCTTCACAATGGCCTTAGTGGCGTTGTACTGGCCTGAGCCCGGGGCCTTGACGCGCAGCCAATCGGGCTTTCTCAGCACCGCTGTCTCGGGCCGGTTGGCCTTCTCCGGATGGCGCAGTTCGGCCGGCGATCGCGTGAGGGTGTCGATGAGGGTGACCATCGAGGCGGGCCGGGCTCCTGGAGGCTATGGCCGGTATGTCGTCCTTCCGTCCCCGGATGGCAAGTCACGGCCCGCTTCAGCGCCTTTCCGCTCACGCGACGTAACGCATCTTTTCATCGCGGCACGGCTTAACTAGGTTGCCGCCCCTGACAGCGAGGGGGCGGTTCAATGCCTCCCGGAGGAGACGCGTATTGTTGCGGCCTGGCCTTGACCCGTCGGCGGGAGAAGAATCGCTCTTCGACGCCCTGATCGCAGCGCGCGCCAGGTTCGGCGACAAGGAGATCGTCGAGGATCAGGACCGAAAGCCCCTGACCTATACTGGACTGATCCGCGCGGCCTTCGTCCTCGGACGCAAGATCGCGGCGATGACGCAAATCTCCGAGCGCGTCGGCATCCTGCTGCCGTCGTCTATGGGCGTGGTGGTGACCTTCTTTGGGCTACACGCCTTCGGGCGGGTGCCGGTGATGTTGAACTTCACCTCGGGTGAGCGGAACCTGAAGGCGGCGATCCAGGCGGCCGGAGTCAAGCGCATCCTTTGCGCCCGCCGCTTCGTCGAACAGGCCAAGATCGACGATCTGATCGAGACCCTGTCGCAGCACGCCGAGATCGTCTGGCTGGACGACATTCGCGCCACGATCGGCATTCAGGACAAGCTGTTCGGTCTGATGGCGGGCCTGATGCCTGGTCGCTTTCGTGTGAAGACCCTGCCGGATGATCCGGGCGTGGTCCTTTTCACCTCGGGCAGTTTCGGCGCGCCCAAGGGAGTGCAGCTCAGTCAGAAGAACCTGGTGGCCAACGCCCGCCAGGTGGCGACCCACATTCCGCTCGACCCGAACTGGGTGATGTTCAATCCCCTGCCGACCTTCCACTGCTTTGGCCTGACCGGGGGCGTGATCCTGCCGCTGCTGAACGGGCTGAAGGCGTTCCAGTATCCCTCGCCGCTCCACGGCAAGCAGATCGTGGCGCTCCTGGCCGAGGTGAACACCTCGATCCTGTTCGCCACGGACACCTTCCTGAACCAGTGGGCCCGGGTCGCCCAGCCTGATGACTTCCGCACGGTTCAGTTCGTCGTGGCCGGAGCCGAGCGGGTGCGCGACGAGACCCACCACCTGTTCAACACCAAGTTCGGCGGCGTGAAGCTGCTGGAGGGCTATGGCGCCACCGAGGCCGCGCCCGTGGTCGCCGTGAACCACCCGGACCGTAACCGGCCCGGAACCGTCGGTCAGCTGATGCCCGGCATGGAGGCGCGGCTGGAGCCGGTCGAGGGCATCACCGAGGGCCAGCGCCTGTATTTGCGCGGTCCGAACGTCATGCGGGGCTATATGTCGCCGGACGATCCGACCCGGATCGAGCCGCTGGACGGCGGCTGGCACGACACGGGCGACATCGTCGACCTGGACCCGGAGGGTTACATCTCCATCCTCGGTCGGGTGAAGCGGTTCGCCAAGATTGGCGGCGAGATGGTGTCGCTGTCCGCCGTCGAGGGTCTGGTCAGCGCGGTTTGGCCCGAGGGGCGGCACGCCGTCATCTCGATCGCCGACTCGCGCAAGGGCGAGAAGCTGGTGCTGGTCACCGACCGGGCGGACGCCGATGTCGGCCGTATCGCCGAGTGGGCGCGCGAGCACGGCGCGCCGGAACTGGCCGTGCCCAAGAAGATCGTCAGGGTGAAGGAACTGCCTGTGCTGGGCACCGGCAAGACCGACTACGTCGGCATCCAGTCCCTGGTGGACATGGCAGAGGCGGCCTGACCGAAGGCTTGAACCGCGCCCGGACCTGTTTCAGATTAACCGCGTCCTTGAATCGGAGGCCGAGCATGTTCGAGTCGTTTGAGCGTCACCGCCCGCTGGCCCTGTCGGGTCTGCGTGTCATCGCAGGCCTGATGTTCCTCCAGCATGGGACACAGAAGGTTTTCGGCTTCCCGGCGCCGGCGCGGGGTCCGTTCGATATCATGAGCCAGATCGGGATCGGCGGCGTGCTGGAGCTGGTCGGGGGTGTCCTGCTGGTGCTGGGTCTGTTCACCCGCCCGGTCGCCTTCGTCATGTCCGGCATGATGGCGGTCGCCTATTTCCAGTTCCACGCCCTGTCCGGCGGTCCCTTCCCGATGGTCAACCAGGGCGAGCTGGCGGCCCTGTACTGCTGGGTCTTCCTGTATCTCTTCTTCGCCGGCCCCGGCTCGGTCGCCGTCGATACCGTGATGAAGCGGCGCTAGCTCAGCCGATCCGCACACCGGTCATCGAGATCGAACCGCCCTCGATCACGTCATTGAAGAAGGTGACGGCGTCGCCCGGCTCCTGCTGGGCGGCCACATAGATCAGCGGCAAGAAATGCTCGTCCGTCGGGACGCTCAGCTGGGCGTCCTCGGCCAAGGCCAGCCAGTCGACCAGCGCATCGTGGTCGCCCCGCGCCAGGGCAGCCTTGACGGCCTCGTTGAAGCCGGTGGCCCAGGGGTAGGGGTCGCCCCCTGCCCGCTTCCAAGTTTGCAGGTTATGGACGAAGTCGCCGCTACCGGCGACGACGACGCCTTCGTGACGCAGCGGTTTCAGTCGCCGGGCCAGATCGTAGTGACCCCGGGCGTCGAGGGCGCGATCCAGCGAAAGCTGCACCACCGGCACATCCGCCTCGGGCCAGACATGCGCGAGGACCGACCAGCTTCCGTGATCCAGGCCCCAGGTGTCGGTCGGGCTCGCCCCGGTCAGATCGGCGACCCGCCGCGCCAGCGCCGGCGACCCCGGCGCCGGATACTGCATGGCGCGCAGCTCCGGCCCGAAGTTTCCGAAGTCGTGGATGGTCGGCGGCCGCTCCTGCGCGGTGACGCCGAGCCCTTGCGTCTCCCAGTGGGCGGAAACCATGACAACGCCGGCGGGCTTGCCCAGGTCCTCGCCCACCCGCCGCCAGCCCTCTGCATGAAGACCGCCAAGCGCGTTCATGGGCGAACCGTGACCGAAGAAGACCGCCGGTTGGCGCATGGTGGCTAGGCCTTCAGCTTTTTGGCCAGGCCGGCAATGTACTCGCCCTGATGCCGCGCGCCCGCCAGTTCATTGGCGCTGGGCTGGCGCGAGCCGTCGCCGCCGGTGATGGTCGTGGCACCGTAAGGGGAGCCGCCCGAGATCTCCTCCAGCGTCATCTGGCCCTGGAAGGCGTACGGCAGGCCCGCCACCACCATGCCGTGGTGCAGCAGGGTCTGGATCAGGCCGATCAGCGTCGTTTCATTGCCGCCGTGCTGGGTCGCCGAGGAGGTGAAGGCCCCGCCGACCTTGCCGACCAGCTTGCCTTGAAACCACAGACCGCCCGTCTGATCCCAGAAGTTGCGCATCTGGGACGCCGCCGTGCCGAAACGGGTGCCCGCGCCGACGATGATGGCGTCGTAGTTCTCGAGGTCGTTAGGGCTGGCGATCGGGGCCTTCTGGTCCAGCTTGTAGTGCGACTGGATGGCCAGTTCCTCGGGCACGGTTTCCAGCACCCGCTTGATGTCGACCTCGACGCCCGGCACCGAGCGCGCGCCCTCGGCGACCGCCTCCGCCATCTGTTCGATGTGGCCGTAGGTCGAGTGATAAAGAACCAGCACCTTGGTCATGGGACGCTCCTGTCGAGGTTGAGGAATACTGCAACAACTGAGGTGTCGGATTTAATGCGCCCGGAGGGGAGCGCAAGGGGTCAGGCGACCGCTTGGGACCTGATCGGGCAGATGCTGCCGTAGAAGTCGGCGTCCAGTGGCGTGCGCTGGCCGCGGGCGGCTCGGAAACGATGCTCGACCGCCATGGCCTGCTGCTCGATGTTCAGCGCGTCCCACCCACACCGGCTGGTTGGATAGGCGTAGGCCTGGGGTCCGTCTCCCGCCCGCAGTTTTCCGGTCAGCAGATTGATCCCGTTCTGGGCCTGCCAGACGTGGACCATCTCATGGATCAGAACGGCCTGGAGGGACAGGGGAGCGACGGCGAAGTCGTCTGGCAGTCCCCTGCCCGGCCAGCAGATCCACACGCGCCCGAACCAGAGACCCGGCACGAAGGCGCGGTCCAAGGGCCAGGGCGTCGGCATAAGTCGGACCTCGTCCAAGCGGACGGTCTCGCCGAACTCGGCCCGGATCAGGCCGCGTTCGCCCTGGGTGAGCGCGCGGATCACTCGGAGATCAGGGTGTCGCCGCTGGGGGCGACCCATTCCCAGTGCCAGGGCTCATAGAGATAGGGGACGAAGCCGAAGCGGCCGGCGTTCTTGACCAGCCAGCTATAGGTCGCGCCCTGGCTCATGTGGCGGCGGCTATCGGCGTTGGTGTTATCGACACCCATGTCTAACAGCTGACCAACGAAGAGATCGACCGCCGTCCCGGTCCGGTGGGCCGAGCAGACCGCGCGGCGCAGGCCGTCGCAGTTGCCCTGGGCCGCGCAGCGAGCGGCGTCGGCCTCCGGGTCTCGGAAGCCGGAGAATATCTGCAGCAGCTCGCGGTCGGCATTGATCTCGGGCACCTCGGCGCGGGCGGCGGCGACCATGCGGCGGTAGGCGTCGAGCACATCGCGGCGCAGAAGGCGCGTCAGGCGGTCGGCGTGTTCCTCTTCTTCGACCAGATAGCCCAGGAGGCGGATCGGGGGCGGGTTCGGGCATTCGTCCCTGAGCCGCGCCTGGATGAAGGGGCGGCGTTCCTGGAGCACGCCCTTCAGCACCTCGAAGGTGGCGGCGTCGAAAACGCCCGTGCCGGTGAGGCCGTAGCGGGACTGGAACCGCGACAGGGCCTCGGCGAAATCCGGCGAACCGGCCTGGCACTCGGTGCCGAGCTCCTTTTGCAGGAGGGGCACGTAGGTGACCCAGCCCCACTCGGCCGGGCCGAAGGGCGCCCACTCCATCGTGTAGACCGATACGGCGTTGGCCAGGCCCGGACCGGCGAAGGCCTGTTCATGCACATCGCACCGGGGCGTCCAGGCCCCTTGCGCGTCGGCGCGGTCCGGCGCGATCCAGACCAGCGCCGTCGCCATGATGATCGCGAGCATCCCCAAACGCATGAGGGGCAGCAAGCCTGACCGACGCGGCGCAAGCAAGGCCCCTCTTCCGACGCCGTCAAAACTGGCATGGTCGGAGCCCTCGCCGACTCGGCCCGGCCTCTGCGGAACTGAGCATGACCGACGCCTCTCCCCTCGCGCCTGCCCGGCGATCCAACGCCACCCTCGCGGCCTTCGCGGCCAGTTGCCTACCCTACGCGGCGCTCGGCCTGCCGGTCTACGTCACCCTGCCGGAGTTCTACGCCAGCCATGTGGGCGTCAGCCTGTCGGCGGTCAGCCTGATCTTCCTGATCGTGCGGCTGGCCGACATCGTGGTCGATCCGCTGCTTGGGGTGATCATCGATCGCACCTCGACGAAGTGGGGCCGATATCGCGTGTGGATGGCCATCGGGGCGCCGATCCTGATGCTGTCCGTGGCCATGCTGTTCTTCGTGGCCCAGGGGGCCGGGACGACGCACCTCGCGGCGTGGCTGGTGGTCATGTACCTGGGCTATTCCATCAGCCTGCTGAGCCAGATGAGCTGGGCGGCGGTGCTGTCGTCCGATTACGACCAGCGGTCGCGCATCTACGGCTTCTGGCAGGTGGCCAACATCCTGGGCGTGCTGGCCGTGTTGCTGATCCCGGTGGGGGCGCAAGGCCTGGGGTACACCTACGTCGAGGCGGTGCGGATGCAGGGCGGTTTCATCGTCGGCCTGTTGCCGTTCGCGCTGCTGATCACCTTCCTGTTCACGCCCGAGCCCCGGAACGTGACACCGCCGGCGCATGGCGGGCTGGGCGCGACGCTCGGCTTGATCGCCAAGCCGGTGCTGCGCAGGCTGCTGCTGTCGGACCTGCTGCTCGGCGCGGCGCGGGGCCTGATCGGGGTGCTGTTCTTCTACTTCTTCGAGCAGGCGCGTGGGTTCGAGCGGGACCAGACCTCGATCCTGCTGCTGGTCTATTTCGTGGCCGGGCTGGTGGGGGCGCCCGTCTGGGCCTGGCTGGCGACGCGGATGGGCAAGCATCAGGCGCTGGAGGTTGCGTCGGTCTATTTCGCCCTCAGCTTTGGCGCGGCAACACTGCTGGTTCCGGCGGGCAACTTCCCGGCGGCGTTGGCGGCCATCTTCGCCACGGGCCTGGCGTTTGGAGCGGCGGACCTGCTGCTGCGGGCCATGATGGCGGATGCGTCCGACGTCATCCGACTGGAGGCCGAGGCGGACCGGACGGGGCTGTTGTTCTCGATCCTGAACGCCACGTCCAAGCTGGGCTACGCCTTCTCCGTCGGGGCCTTCGCGGTGCTGGAGTGGATCGGCTTCGATCCGGAACCGGGGGCGGTCAATAACCCCGGCGTGATCCTGGGGCTGCAGTGGCTGTTCATCGCCGCGCCGGTCGGGCTGCTGCTGATCTCGGCCGTGGTGCTGAGGCTCTATCCGCTGACGCCTGCCGCCCATGCGGAAGTGCGGGCGAAACTGGCGGCTCGGGACGGTCGGTCGGAAGGATTTGGCGAATGAGCCCGGTCGACCGTCTGAAGGACATCATGGTCCGGCTGAGGGATCCCAACGGCGGTTGTCCCTGGGACGTGGAGCAGACCTTCGCCACCATCGCCCCCTATACCATCGAGGAGGCCTATGAGGTCGCCGACGCCATAGAGCGGGGTGATATGGGCGAGCTGAAGGGCGAGCTGGGCGACCTGCTGTTTCAAGTGATCTTCCATGCCCGCATGGCCGAGGAACAAGGGCTGTTCGCCTTCGACGACGTGGCCGAAGCCATGTCGGACAAGCTGATCCGCCGACACCCCCACGTCTTCGGCGAGGAGGACGCGCAGATCAGCGGCCCCGCCCAGAAGCTGCGCTGGGAGGACATCAAGGCGGCGGAGCGGGCGGCCAAGGCGCAGACCGGGGTTCTGGACGACGTGCCCGTGGGCCTGCCGGCGCTGCACCGGGCGGCGAAGCTGACCAAGCGGGCGGCGCGCGTTGGGTTCGACTGGCCCTCGACCGACGAGGTGTTCGACAAACTGGACGAGGAGGTCGCCGAGCTGAGGGCCGAGATCGCGGCGGGCGACCTGGATAAGGCGCGGGACGAGATGGGCGACCTGCTGTTCGTGGTGGCCAACCTGGCGAGGAAGCTGGGGGTGGAGCCGGAGGATGCGCTGCGGGGGGCGAACGCCAAGTTCGTGCGGCGGTTCGGCTTCATCGAGGCGGCGCTGGCCAAGGATGGGCGGACGCCGGAGCAGAGCGACCTGGCCGAGATGGACCGGCTGTGGGACGCGGCGAAGGTGGCGGAGCGGGAGTGACGTCTCCTCCCCGTCGCCCGCTTGGGCGATGGGGAGGGGGACCGCCAGCCGCATGGCGGGTGGTGGAGGGGGCGACTCCGACGGGCGATTTGGGGGCTGCGAGCCCGAGTCGGCACCGTCGCCTCTCCCCTCCGTCTGCTCGCGAAGGGCTCGCATCCACCTCCCCATCGCTGCGCGACAGGGAGGAGACGCTAGGAATTGGACTCGGGCGACACCGAGTCCAACGAGTCCAACCGCTGCGGTTCGATCTCCGCTGTCGGCGCTAGGGCGTTGATTTCACTCATCGTGGCGTCCTCCGCCACCGCCAGCCTCAGCGGCTCGCGTCTGGACTCCAGTAGCGGCGGCTTGATGTCGGGGAGGTCCGCCATGACCTCGGACCGGCCGCGGTCGGCGAGGCGGTCGTAGACGCGCATCCAGGTCGAGGCCTCGGCGGCGCGGCCCGAGCCCAGGGCGCGGCGGATGTTGAGGAAGGCCTGGTCGGCGAGGTCGGCGAAGCTGACGTTATCGTCGGGATGGTATTCGCCGAACTCGGGCGGGACCTCGCACGTCGGCTGGTCCACGCGCCGCCAGCCCCCGACCCGCGCGTGCAGCCGAAACGAACTGAGCGACATGCCGTACCGCTGGCAGATGGTCGCCGCCTTCACCCCGGCGAGATACTCCCGCCGCGCATGGTCCCACATGTCGCCGCCGTGGTCGCCGTAGCCGGGGGCGTTGAAGTCCGTGTCATAGGTCATGCCAGAAGTGTGGCACGCCGGTGCGTCAAAATCGGACGTAGGGATGTCAAACGGCGACGCTTGGTGTCTCCTCCCCGTTCGCCGCTTGGCGAATGGGGAGGGGGACCGCGAAGCGGTGGAGGGGGAATGGCCACGCGTGACATCGTAGAAGCGGCGCGTCGGCTTCGTCGGGAAATGACGCCACCCGAGGCCCGCCTGTGGACGGCGCTTCGCGGCAACCAGCTCGGGGTGAAGTTCCGGCGTCAGCATCCGATCGGCCGATACGTTCTCGACTTCTACTGCGCGGAGCTGAAGCTGGCCGTCGAGGTGGATGGGCGCGGGCACGACCATCCAGAAGTGATCCGACACGATCGAGCGCGGACGGCGTGGCTGGCGACGCAGGGCATCCGGGTGGCGCGGCTCGCGGCCGAGGATGTGAGGGCCGAGCTTGACGGCGTCGTGGAGTATCTGAGGCGGGTCTGCGAGGAGCGGAGTGTGGATCAGCGCCCCTCCACCGCTTCGCGGTCCCCCTCCCCATCGCCAAGCGGCGACGGGGAGGAGACGGGTTAGGCGCCAAACCTCTGCTCGAACCGCCCCATCGCCTGGGGGTCCAGCCGCACGGTCAGGTGCATCCGCCCCTCCCCGTCCGTCTCGCGGCCGGTGACACGGCCATGTTCGTAGAGCCAGGCGAGGGCCTCGCCCTGGGAGGGTTCGAGGGTGAGTTCGGTTTCGGGGTCGTCGTCGATGCGCTCGGCGATGGCGTGGCGCAGAGGCTCGATGCCGGCGCCGGTCCAGGCGGAGACGGCCACGGCGTCGGTGTTGGCGCGCGCGGCCTGGCCTTCGACGGCCTCGCGGGCCTCGGGGTCGAGGAGGTCGATCTTGTTCCAGACCTCCAGGATGCGGCGCTCCCTGGCCACCCCGTTGGCGTCGACGGCCTGGTCGATCTGTTTCAGGACCGTCTCGACGTCCTGGGACTGAGCCACGGTGTCGGGCGAGGCGATGTCGCGGACGTGCAGGATCAGGTCGGCCTCGCCCACCTCCTCCAGGGTCGCGCGGAAGCTCTCGACCAGTTCGTGCGGCAGGTCGGAGATGAAGCCGACGGTGTCGGCGATGATGGCGGGGCGCCCCTGTGGCAGGCGGATGGTGCGCTGGGTGGTGTCGAGCGTGGCGAACAGCAGGTCCTTGGCCATGACCTCGGAGCCCGTCAGGCGGTTGAACAGCGTCGACTTGCCGGCGTTGGTGTAGCCGACCAGCGCCACCGTCGGGAACGGGGCCTTCTGGCGCTGTTTCCTGTGCAGGCCGCGCGTCCGGCGGACCTCCTCCAGCTCGGACTTCAGCTTGACGATGCGGTCGGCGATCAGGCGGCGGTCCAGTTCGATCTGGGTCTCGCCGGGGCCGCCGGTGGAGCCGGTGCCGCCGCGCTGGCGCTCCAGGTGGGTCCAGGTGCGGACCAGGCGCGAGCGTTCGTAGTCGAGCCGGGCCAGCTCGACCTGCAGTCGGCCCTCCTTGGTGCGGGCGCGGCGGCCGAAGATCTCAAGGATCAACCCGGTGCGGTCGATGACCTTGCAGTCCCAGGCCTTTTCCAGATTGCGCTGCTGAACGGGCGTCAAGCTGTCGTCGATGACGGCGGCCTCGGCCTCGGCGGCGCGGATCAGGGCGGCGAGCTCCTCGACCTTGCCGGTACCGAACAGGGTGGCGGGGGTGGTCTTCCTGAGGCGCACGACCTCTTCGGCGCGGACGTCGAGGTCCAGCGCACGGGCGAGGCCGGCCGCCTCTTCCAGACGGTCGGTGGCGGAGCGGGAGGACCGTTCGCCGAAATCGGGATGGATGACGACCGCCCGGATGAGCGGGACGGCGTGGTCGATGAGTTTGGTCAGGTGGTGCTCGGTGAGTTGGGGGCTTGAAGACGCAATATGGGATGGGGCGAGGATCATCGCCAATCGGGGTCCGCTTCTTGTCATCCCGGCCGAAGCGAAGCGGAGAGCCGGGACGGAGTCTCGGTTCCTTCCAGGCTCCCGGAAGGCGCGAAGCGACTATCCGGGAGACAGTCGCGAGCGGTCAGGCTTTCTCCCGGACAATCGCTGACGCGATTTCCGGGAGATCGATGAGAGCGCATCCGATGTCCCGGCTCTCCGCTTCGCTACGGCCGGGATGACAAACGTGCGCCATCGCCCAAGTTGCGGGGATGCCTCAATCCTCGTCAGCATCCGGTTCGTACAGCTGCACGGGGCCGGACGGCATGATGGTGGAGATGGCGTGCTTGTAGACCAGCTGGGCCTGACCGTCGCGGCGCAGCAGCACACAGAAGTTGTCGAACCAGGTCACGATGCCCTGCAGCTTGACCCCGTTGACCAGGAAGATGGTCAGGGGCGTCTTGGTCTTGCGGACCGCGTTGAGGAAGGTGTCCTGAAGGTTCTGACGCTTGTCTTGCGACATGGCAGGTTTGTCCTGTTCTTGATTGTTCGCCACGCGTGGGGAGACGCGCGGGGCCGGTTGGATCCGGCCTTGT
Organism: Caulobacteraceae bacterium; assembly: GCA_947475735.1. GTDB lineage: Bacteria > Pseudomonadota > Alphaproteobacteria > Caulobacterales > Caulobacteraceae > Brevundimonas. The sequence continues at coordinate 135,026 of CANJLQ010000010.1, read as the reverse complement.
CAGCCTAGACGACGTTTTGTCGCCGCCGCAATGTCCTAGATGGCCTCTCGCTTCGCCGCTTCAAGATAGCGTTCGCGCAGGCGGGTCGCGATGGGGCCCGGCTTGCCGTCGCCGATCTTGACGCCATCGATCGAGATGGCGGGCATGACGAAGGCCCCGGCGGCGGTGAAGAAGGCCTCCTTCGCCTGTTTGGCCTCCTCGACGCTGAAGGGGCGCTCGTCCAGCTCGATGCCCTCGGCCTCGATCATCTCCATGATGGCGGTGCGGGTGATGCCCTTCAGGATATTGGCCTGGGTGTCGCGGGTGCGGAGCTTGCCGTCCTTGTCGACGATCCAGGCGTTGGTCGAGGAGCCCTCGGTGACGAGGCCCATCTCGTCGACCATCCAGGCCTCATAGGCGCCCTTGTCGCGCGCGGCCTGCTTGGCGAGCACATTGGGGAGCAGGCCCACCGTCTTGATGTCGCAACGGCCCCAGCGGATGTCGGGGTGAGTGACGACGGCGACGCCCTTGGCGGCCTGGGCCTGGGCCTTGGCGAAGGGGGCCGAGCGGGAGGTGACGACGACGCTGGGCGGGGTGCCCTCGGCGGGGAACGGATGGTCGCGGCGGGCGGTGCCGCGGGTGACCTGGAGGTAGACGATGCCGTTGCGGACGCGGTTCCTGCGGATCGTTTCCTTGAGCACGCGGGTCAGGGCCGCGCGCGACATGGGGATGTCGATGCGGAGCTCGGTCAGGCTGCGGTGCAGGCGCGTCATGTGGCCGTCGAAGTCGGCCATCCTGCCGTCGAACACCGACCAGACCTCATAGACGCCGTCGGCGAACTGAAAGCCGCGATCCTCGACGTGGATCGTCGCCTCCGAATGGCGCTGATAGACCCCGTTCACATAGGCGACCCGTGACATCAGTCGATGCTTCCTTCGTCTTCTTCGCCGCCCCGTGACGGCGACACGCCCAGCGACTTCAGCTTCCTGTGAAGCGCCGATCTCTCCATGCCGATGAAGGCGGCCGTGCGCGAGATGTTTCCGCCAAAACGCATGATCTGGGCGGCCAGATACTCGCGCTCGAACACCTCGCGGGCTTCGCGCAAGGGGAGCGCGATGGTGCGCTCCGTGCCCATCGACGAGCCGCCCGTCGCTGCGACTTCCTGAGGCAGCATGTCCGCCGAGATCGGCTGGTCCAGGTCGCCGGTGGCCAGGATCAGCAGGCGTTCGACGTTGTTCCTCAGCTGGCGCACATTGCCGGGCCAGGGGTGGACCTGGAGAACCGCGATGGCGTCGTCGCCCAGACGGCGCTTCGGCAACCCTTGAGAGGCGCTGAGCGTCTCGATGAAATAGTCGACCAGTTCGGCGATGTCCTCGCGACGCTCCGACAGGGGCGGCACGCGGATCGGCACGACGTTCAGGCGGTGGAAGAGGTCCTCGCGGAACCGGCCCTCGGTGATCTCCTGCTTCAGGTCGCGCGAGGTCGAGGTGACGACGCGGACGTCGACCTGGACGTCCTGCTCTCCGCCCACGCGGCGGAAGCGTTGTTCGACGAGGACGCGCAGGATGCGGCTCTGGCTCTCGCGCGGCATGTCGCCGACGTCGTCCAGATACAGGGTGCCGCCGTGGGCGCGCTCGAACACCCCGATCTTGCGCGGGCGGCCGTCGTGGCTCTCTTCGCCGAACAGCTCCAGGTCCAGCCGTTCGGGCGTCATGCCGGCGGCGGAGATGGCGACGAACTCGGCGCGCGCCCGGGGGCTGGCCTCGTGGATCTGGCGCGCGACGAGCTCCTTGCCACAGCCGGGCGGGCCGGAAATCAGGACGCGGCTGTTGGCGGGCGCGACCTTCTGGATGGTGGTGCGCAGGACCTGGGCAGCGGCGGAGCGACCGATCAGGCCGGTCGGCGTCATGGCCTGGGCGCGCAGGCGGCGGTTCTCGCGCTTGAGCGAAGCGGCTTCGAGCGCGCGCTCGATGACGACGACCAGCCGGTCGGACTTGAAGGGCTTTTCGATGAAATCGTAGGCGCCGCGCTTCAGCGCGCTGACGGCCGTCTCGATGTTGCCGTGGCCCGAGATCATGACGACGGGCAGATCGGCGTCCAGGGTCTTGATGATGTCGAGCAGCTCCAGCCCGTCCATACCGCCGCCCTGCATCCAGATGTCGAGCACGATCAGGCTGGGCTTGCGCGCGCGGATGCCGGCCAGGGCCTCTTCGGAGCTGGAGGCCACGCGCACGGAATGGCCCTCGTCCTCCAGGAGGCCGGAGACCAGGTCCCGGATGTCGGCCTCGTCGTCGACGACCAGGATGTCTGCACCGTTGGATCGCATGTCGCCTCGCTATTCGGCCGCCGCCAGACCGGTGCCCTTGGGCTCGGTCTGGCCGGTTCGGACAGGGGGTGTGAGGGGGAAGATCAGGCACACGCGGGCACCGTTCAGCGTCTCGGCGTCGGCCAGTTTCAGTTCGCCGCCGTGGTCCTCGCAGATGCGTTTGACGATGGCGAGGCCGAGGCCGGTGCCCTTCTCGCGCGTGGTGACATAGGGCTCGGTCAGGCGGTCACGGTCGCGCACGGGCAGACCCTTGCCGTCATCCTCGATGACGAAGGTCGCGATGCCGTCTTCGATCTCCAGCCGCGCGATGATGGCGACCAGTTCGGCGTCGGCGGGGGTGCCCAGACGACGCGCGGCGACGGCCTCTCCGGCGTTCTTGAGGATATTGGCGAGGGCCTGGCCCAGCATCCGGCCGTCGGCGCGCATCTTGGCCTTGGGCAGGGGCTCGACCAGATCGACGGCGATGTCGGGCATGGCGACGCGTTGGGCGAAGACGGCCTCGCGCAGCAGTTCGGCAGGGTTCTCGTTGGTGAAGCGCGGCGCGGGCATGCGGGCGAAGGACGAGAACTCGTCCACCATCCGGCCGATGTCGCCGACCTGGCGGATGATGGTGTCGGTGCAACGGTCGAAGATCTCGACATCGTCTGTGATGGCGGGGCGGAACTTGCGCTTCAGCCGCTCGGCCGAAAGCTGGATCGGCGTCAGGGGGTTCTTGATCTCATGGGCGATGCGGCGGGCGACGTCGCGCCAGGCGGCGTTCCTCTGGGCCGTGACCAGGCGGGTGATGTCGTCGAAGGTCAGCACCATCTCGCCGCCGACACCGCCCTCGATGCGGACGCGCAGGCGCCGGGTCTCGCCCTCGCGGGCGACGTCGATGTCCTCTTCGATGTGGGCCTCGACACGGCCCACCAGTTCGCTCAGCTCGGGGGCGACGGCGGCGAGGGACTTGCCCCGCACCTCGACCTCGGAGATCGACAGCAGCTGCAGGGCGCTGTCGTTGATGGCGGAGATGCGCCCGCGCTTGTCCAGGCCGATCACGCCGGCGCTGACGCCCGACAGAACGGTCTCGATGAAGCGGCTGCGGTCCTGGGCGTCCTCGCTGGCGGTCTTCAGCGCCGCCTGCTGGGTCTGGAGGTCGCCTGTCATGCGGTTGAAGGCCTCGGACAGGGTGGCGATCTCGCCGGGCGCGCCGTCGGCCTCGACACGGGCGGACAGATCGCCGGTCGCGACCTGATCCGCAGCCTTCACCAGCCGCCCGATGGGGGCCGAGATGGCGCTGGCCGCCGACATGCCCAGCCATACCGCCCCGACCAGGACCAGCAGCGCGGTCTCCAGATAGCTGAGGGCGAAGGCGGCCTGGATGCGGGCGCGGCTCTCTTCGGCCAGTCGATAGGCCTGGATCGACTCCTCGCCGTTGCGCATGCGGGCGATGATGCCAGGCGCCAGAGGCCGGACGACGTAGAGATAGGCGTCGCCATATTCCGGCAGGGGATACAGGGCGCGAACGGTGTCGGGACGTTCGGTGACGGCGACCGGGGCCTCCTCCCCTTCCGCCGCCGTCTCGAAGGCTTCGCGCGGCGGGGCGACATAGGCGGGCGCGCCCTCCATGACGCCCTGGGCCAGAACCTCGCCCTCGCCGTTCAGGATGTAGACGGCCGGATAGCCGAAATAGCCGGCGATCTGTTCCAGCGCCTGCGAGAACTGGATGCGGGTGTCGAAGGCATCGCGGATGCCCCCCAGCTCTGTCGCCATCGTCACGAGGTCCGCATCCAGCCCCGCGCCCACGTCGGCGACATAGGCCCGGCCGATGTCAGCGCCGTTCTCGACCGCCGAACGGACGTTCTGGCTGAACCACTGGTCCACGCCGCGATTGACCAGCACGCCGAACACAAGGGCGATGACGACGGCTGGAGCCAGGGCGACAAGCGAAAAGATGGCGACGAAGCGCAGGTGCAGGCGCGCGCCGGGGTCCTGGCGGCGCCGCCGCGACAGACGCATGACCTGCAGGCCGACGATGGTGGCCAGGCCGCCGATCAGGACGAGATTGCCGAGCAGGATCGCCAGAACGGCCTGGCTGGCCGCCGCCTGGGCGTCGCCTCCATCGGCCCCGGGCGCCACGGCCACGATCCAGATGGCGGCGGCGGTGATCAGGAAGGCCACGACATAGGCGGCGACGAAGCCAGCGCGCGCGCGCCCGGCCGCCAGCCGGTCCCACAGGGACGGGGCGAGTACCGTGTCTTCCGTCGCTGGCGCTGTGTCCGACATCACCCGCTAGCTTCGGCGACCTGTGGCGCTTTATCAACAGCAGAGTTGCGCAAATGTGCCAGGTTAGGCGAGGGCGCGCCCCATAGCCGCGCCAGACCGTCGGCGACATCCGCCGGACCGTCCAGGCGACACAGGGCGCTCTTGGCCGCGCGGCGTGCCTCCGGCTCGGGCGGCCAAGGGGCCTGCTCGACGTACCAGCCGAGGTGCTTCTTGAACATGCGCAGGCCCAGGCCGGGACCGTAGAACGCCATCGACGCCATCATGTGCTCGACGACGATGGCCAAACGGTCCGCCCGGTCCGGCTCCTTCAGCGTCGTGCCATCGGCCAGGGCCCGCTCCAGGTGGGCCGCCAGCCAGGGACGACCATAGACCCCGCGCCCCAACATCAGGGCATCGGCCCCGGATTGGTCGAGCGCCTCCCTCGCCTCCTCGGCGCTGACGATGTCGCCGTTGACGATGACCGGGATGCCGACCGCCCTCTTGACCGCCCCGACCGCGTCCCAGTCGGCGCGGCCGGTATAGAACTGCTGGCGTGTGCGCCCGTGGACGGTGACGGCGCGGACGCCCAGCCCTTCTGCCTGACGCGCAAGCTCGGCGGCGTTTCGGCTGGTGTCGTCCCAGCCCAGCCGCATCTTGACGGTGACGGGGCGCGTCGTCGCCCGGACCACGGCGTCCATGATTCGCCCTGCGAGCTCGGGCGTGCGCATCAGGGCCGAGCCCGACGCGGCCCCCGTGACCTCCTTGGCCGGGCAGCCGAAGTTCAGATCGATTATGTCGGCGCCCGCCGCCTCGGCCATGCGCGCGCCCTCGGCCATCGCGGCGGGGTCGCGCCCGACCAGCTGGATGACGGTCAAAGGCAGGCCCTCGCCGACCGCGGCGCGTCGCACGACGTCAGGCCGCCCGCGCGCGAGCTCGGCCGAGGCCACCATCTCGGTGGCGACATAGGCTGCGCCAAGCCAAGTGGCGAGCTGGCGGAACGGCAGGTCGGTGACGCCGGTCATGGGGGCCATCAGCACCCGGCCGGGGATCGTCACCTCACCGATCTGAAGAGTGTGGGTCATCGTGTCCGTCAGCGCGCCAAGCGTGGCCTCTCGTCAACCGACTTCATGGCCCCTAGAAGGCAGCGCATGACATTCGCAAGCGTAGTGGTGGCGGCGGGCTCGGGTTCTCGCGCCGGTGGGGACAAGCAGTGGCGGCCCCTGGGCGGCAAGCCCGTGGTGCGCTGGTCGGTCGAAGCCCTGCTGGACGCGGGGGCAGCACCGGTCATCGTCGTCGTGGCGAACGACAGCCTGGGTCGGGCCGGCGAGGCGCTGCACGGCCTTTCCGGTTGGATCGCCGTCGCCGGCGGGACCGAACGGGTCGACTCCGTGCGTGCCGGGCTGGCCGCCATCGACGGCGCGGAAGATCGGCCGGTGCTGGTGCACGACGCCGCGCGCCCGATGCTGTCGCGCGCGGTGATCGACCGGCTGCTGGCGGCCTTGCCGGGGGCCGACGGGGCCATCGCCGCCCTGCCCGTCTCCGACACGCTCAAGCGCGGAGGGGCCGAGATCGAAGGGACCGTCGATCGCGCAGGCCTCTGGCGGGCACAGACGCCTCAGGCCTTCTCGCTCGGCCGCCTGCGCGCCGCCTATGCCGCCTGGCCCGCCGGAGAAACGCCGACCGACGACGCGGCCGTGGTCGAACGCGACGGCGGCACCGTGCGCCTGATCGAGGGCGATCCCCGACTGATGAAGCTCACCTATCCCGAGGATTTCGCCATGGCCGAAGCGATGCTGCCCCGCCAGACCCGCGTCGGCTCCGGCTTCGATGTCCATCAATGGGGGCCGGGGGATGCCGTCTGGCTCTGCGGTGTCGAGATCCCTCACGATAAGACGCTGGTGGGTCATTCCGATGCAGACGCGGGACTTCACGCCCTGACCGACGCCCTGCTGGGCGCAATGGGTGACGGCGACATCGGCGACCATTTTCCGCCCACCGATCCGAAATGGAAGGGAGCGGCCTCCGACCAGTTCCTGATCTATGCCGTCGAGCGTCTGCGCGCTCGGGGCGGCCGGCTGGTCAATGTCGACGTCACCCTGATCTGCGAGCGACCCAAGGTGAAACCGCACCGCCAGGCGATGCGCGAGCGCCTCGCCGAAATCCTGGCCCTGCCTCTGGACGCCGTCAGCGTGAAGGCCACCACGACCGAAACCCTGGGTTTCACCGGCAGGGGCGAGGGGTTGGCGGCCCAGGCGATCGCGACGATCGAACTGCCGGGCTGAGCCTCTAGCGGCGGAAATGCCGCCACAGCGAACCGGCCAGGTTCACATAGTCGTCGGTCCAGGGGCGCACCTCGGTGTCGGCGATCGTCTGCCATTCCGGGCGGCGGCGGAACTCCGCCAGACCCGCCTCGGTCGGCGACAGGATCAGGGCCTCGGTTGAGGCGTCGGCCATCTCCGGGCTGGCGTCGCTTTCCTGATAGACCTGATGCAGGTTCGGCACGCCAAGCCTCTGGGCCGCCGCCGCCGCCGGCAGGGTGATGTCCAGATTCCGGTTGGACAGATGCAGGATCACGACGCCGTCGGGCTTGAGCAGTTTCAGATAGCCTTCGATCGCCTCGACGGTCAGCAGGTGGGTCGGCACGGCGTCTGAGGAGAAGGCGTCAATCAGCAGAAGGTCGTAGGTGCCCGGGGTCTCGCGACCCAGCGTCAGCCGCGCGTCGCCCAGCACCGTCCGCACTGGCCCGGCGGCGCAGTCGGAGATGAAGGTGAACTGTTCCGGGTCGCGCGCCAGCCGGTCGACCAGCGGATCGATCTCGAAGAAGGTCAGGCGATCCTCGGGTCGCTTGTAGCCGGCCATGGCCCCGCTCCCCAGGCCGACCACGCCGATGTTGAGGCCCGGACGGCGCATCTGCAGCGCCTGGGTCGTCTGGCCGATCGGCGTCGTCGGCGCATAGTAGACCGTGGGCATGCAAGCGAATTCCGGGTTGCGCGGCTGGGCACCGTGCAGGGTCGTGCCGTGCAGCAGGACGTGGACCTCGCCGCCCAGCCGGTCGTCCTGCATCGTGCCGACGCGCATCACGCCGAAGAAGCTTCGGTCCGTGAACTTCGCCTCGTAACCTCTTGCGATGTATTGGGTCGACAGGGCCGCCATCGCGGCGATGGCGACATAGGCCGGCGTGCGGTCGCGCAGAAGCAGACCCGCGACCATTGCCACGACCAGCACCATCTGGGTCAGCCTAGGCATGTCACCGGTGACGGTCTTGCTGAACCACCAGGCGAAGTCCCAGTCGACCTGGAACATGGCCGACAGGATCGGCGGCGTGGCGCAGGCGATCGCCGCCAGCACGAACAGATAGACTTCCCGGTTCTTGATCGGGGACCGGTCCAGGGGTCTGGCCAGACCGACCAGGACCAGCATCAGGGGATACTCCCACACACCGTCGAACAGGACGGGGGCCAGCAGGGCCGTGAACGCGCCGCCGATCACACCCCCGACCGACAGCAGCAGATAGAACTCGGTCAGCCGGTCCGGCGGCGGCCGCCGCTCGGCCAGCCGCTGGTGGCACATCAGGGCGAGGAAGAAGAAGGTCGTCAGGTGCAGGCCGAACAGAACCAGCCAGTTCCCTGACCGGAAGGCGGTGAAAGCCACGCACACCAACCCCAGCGCGGCCGCGATCACCAGAGTGATCGGCAGGGGAATCACCGGCTTGTTCTGGAAGGCGATGACGAAGGTCAGCAGGTACAGGGCCAGGGGCGCGACCCAGAGGAAGGGCGCGGAGGCCACGTCGGTCGACAGGTGGGTGGTGACGCCCAGCATCAGGCTGGCGGGGGCCGCGGCCAGCAGGATCCAGACGATCTTCTCACGCCAGGCGATGGGCGCGGACCGCTCCAGCGGCGCGCCGTCGCCCGCCGTCGCCCCGCGTCGCCAAGCCAGCGCCGCCAACGCCACGACCATCAGGACGAAGACGGCATAGCCGCCGCTCCAGCTGGCGCGCTGGCCCGACAGGGTCAGCAAGGGTTCGATCAGCGCCGGATAGGCGATCAGAGCCAGGAAGCTGCCGAGATTGGACGCCGCATAGAGGACATAGGGGTTCTGGCCGTCGGAATGGCCGATCCGGACGCGCGCGTACCAGGCCTGAAGCAAAGGGGCCGTCGCCGACAGGACGGCGAAGGGCGCGCCGATCGACAGGGTCAGGGTCGCCAGCAGCCAGCCGATCGGCGCCTCTGGCGCCGGATCGCCCAGCACCCCGCTGATCCGCAGCGGCAGGAAAAGGGCAGCGAGCACCAGCAACCCCAGATGCACGGCCATCTGCGCCTTCATCGAGGTGAGGCGCTGGAGCAGGTGCGCATAGGCGTAGCCGGCCAGCAGCGCCGCCTGGAAGAACACCATCGCCGTGTTCCACACCGACGGCGATCCGCCCAGCATCGGCAGAACCAGCTTTGTGGCCATCGGCTGGACCGTGAACACCAGGGCCGCCGAAGTGAAGATGGCCAGGGCGAACAGGGCCGGCGTCGCGCGGTCGGCGTCGCGGCCTCCCGCAGGGTGACCGGCGTCTTGGCCGAGGGTCAGGTCGCTCATGCACACTCCGGTCGCGCCGACCGGTCGACAGACCCGAGCGCCCGGCCCATGTATCGCCATTCGAGGCCGCTTCGGAAAGTCCCATGTTTCCCGATGACATCGCCGACCTGGCCACCGACGTGATCGCCGCCGCGACGGCGCGCGGCTGGACCGTGGCGACGGCCGAGAGCTGCACCGGCGGGCTGGTGGCCGGGGCCCTGACGGCCGTGCCGGGGTCTTCGGCGGTCGTGGATCGGGGGTTCGTGACCTATTCGAATGCCGCGAAGACGGCGCTGCTTGGCGTGCCCGAGACCCTGCTGGACAGCCACGGGGCGGTGTCCGAGCCGGTCGCGCGGGCGATGGCGGAGGGCGCGAGGTCTCGTGCGGACGTCGATCTGGCGGTTTCGATCACCGGCGTCGCGGGGCCGGGCGGAGGCTCGCCGGAAAAGCCCCTCGGCTTGGTGCATTTCGCCTGCGCGGGGGCCGCGGGCACCGTCCACGCGCGCCATGATTTCGGCGATCTGGGCCGGGAGGGCGTGCGCCTGGCGGCCGTCCGGGTGGCGCTGACGATGCTGGTCGAGGCGTGCGAGGCCGGATGAGCCCGCTGACCATCGACGCGCGCGGTCATCGCTGCCCGGTCCCCACCCTGCGTCTGCGAAAGGCCCTGGAACAGGCCCCCAGCCGGACGCGCGCCGTCCTTCTGGCGACCGATCCGATGGCGCGGATCGACGCGCCCTATCTGATGACGGAACTGGGCGGTCGGGTCGTCTCGATCGACGAGGCCGAAGGCGTTCTGACGATCACCGTCGAGACGCGCGCCGCTCCGAAAGATTGACGACGGAGGCCGACGGCTCGTCGGGGTCTTGCTCGAAGTCGGGGGCACCCCGGGCGCGTTTGGCGATCTCCATCTCGGTGGCAAAGGCCCCACCGTAGAAGATGGCGTTGACGTTCCACGACAGCCAGATCAGCAGCACCACGACGGCACCGACCGAGCCATAGGTCGCCCCCAGAGGCGCGATCTGCTCGACATAGATGGCGCACAGCCACGACGAAATCATCGACAGCACCGTCGCGACCGCCCCGCCCGCCAGCGCGGGCACCCAGGCCACGGGCTCGCGATGAGACATGGCGTAACGGTACAGCATCGTCAGGCCCAGCCCCAGACCCATCGCCGGCGTGACCCCGGCCAGGAAGAAGCCCCCGCCGCTGGCCTCGGCCGAGGTGTGCTGCAGCAGCCGCGCCGTTACGACCGCGCCCGATACCACGGTGAACAGGGCGAAGGCGAACAGGGCCACGAAGAAGGCCAGCATGTTGAATTTCAGGAAGCCGTGCGGCTCGGTCTCGTCGTGGATGAGGTTCAGCCCGGCCAGGAGGGCCTTGAAGCCCCGATGGGCGGCGTAGGCACCCACGATCAGGGCGAAGGCGCTTTGAAACGACACGGTGCGGGCCGAGGCGTTGGCGAGGCGCTCGACCTCGGCCTGGAAGATGGTCCGGGCCGCGTACGGCATGACGTCGGCGAGCGCCGCGGCCTGTTCGCTGACCTGGCCGATCGACAGGACGGCCTTATAGAAGCCGATCAGGATGGCGATGGCCGGAAACACCGCCAGCAGGGCGAAGAAGGATACCCCGCCCGTGTAGAGCATGACGTCGCGGCCCCAGCTTCGGGCGAAGGCACGACCTGAAAGGCGCGCCCAGTAGCCGGGTGTGGCGATGTCCGTCCGCAAGCCGTTCAAGCCGGTCCCCGCTGCAGCCCCTGTGAGCTTAACCTAGCGCAAATTCCTGGCGTGGGAAGTCACGCTCGCGGCGCCGGATTTCGCCCGACGCGGGCATTCCCGCATTGCGTCCGGCGGCCCCGCCTCGGTATGGTCGCTGCGCGCCTTGGGCGCGGCCCCGCTCGGGGTCCAGGGGGGCGGCTGACGTGCTTTCGGATCCACGCGTACTGGTCGTCGCCGAAACCGACGACAGGATCGGAGCCCTGTGCCGGGGGCTCGACAGCCTCGGCTGGCGCACCATGACCGCGCGAACAGGCGGTTCGGCCATCGCCGCCCTCAGCGACTTTCGACTGGAAGCCGCGATCATCGACGTCGATCATCCCGAAGCCGCAGCCCTGCCCGAGGCCCTGCGGCTGGCCGCCGGTGCCCGCCGTCTTCCCGTCGTCTCGATCGGGTCGGCCTGGGCCGAGGACGGCGTCGATCTGGCGATGGCACAAGCGCCGCATCCGACCCAGCTGGGCCTGAGGCTGGAGCAACTGGTCCGGGCCGCCATCACCGAGGAAGAGTTCCGCCTGCGCCGCCAGACCCTGGCGTTGCATGGGGCGCAGCTGGACCCCGGCGAACCCGACCCCAGCCCCCTGCGCATCCTGATCGCTGGCGCGCCCGACCACCGCTTCATCGGCCTGTCGAACACCCTGACCGAGGCGGGGGCCGAGATCGTTGCGGCACCGACGCCCTATACCGCGTTCGACTATCTGCATGAGAGCGCCTTTGACGCCGCCGTGCTGTGGGGCGCGCCCGATCACGCCCCGGCGCTCAGCATCGCCTCGGGCATGAAGCGCAACACGCGGCTGTATCACATCCCTCTGGCCCTCTATCTGCGCTCCGAAGGCGAGATCAATCTGGGCGAACTCTACAATCGGGGCTTCTCGGAGGTCGCGGCCGCCTCGACGCCCGAACCGGACATCGCCGGCCGGGTCCTGGCCCTGGCCCGCACCCATCGCCGGCATCTGGCGATCCGGCGGGCGCTTGAGGGCGCGCGGGGATCCGGCGTCATGGACCCGACGACGGGCCTGTTCACCCCCACCCTGTTCGCGAGCCATCTGGGCCGGGTCGCCGATGCCGCCACCGCCCGCCGCCGGTCGCTCTCGGTCTGTGTGCTCAAGGTGTCCGAAACCGAGACCTTGACCCACGCCCGCCGAGGCGGATGGCTGGACCGCGCCATGCCGCAGATCGGGGCGATGGTGTCACGCCTGGTGCGGGTCGAAGACACGGCGGCGCGCCTGGCCCCCGAGGTCTTTGCCCTGGCCCTGCCCGCCACGCCGGGCGTTGCGGCGCGGCTGGCGGCGGAGCGGATCGCCGCAGTGATCGGCTGCACCGCCTTCGACGCCGGCCCGGACCGCTCGCCCTTCGTGGTCGAGTTCAGGGTCGGGGTGTCGGAACTGATGCCGGGCGAGAGCGCAGCCACAGTGCTGGAACGGGCGTCGGCCGACCTCCACGCGGCCCGAGCGGCCGTCGCCTGAGCCGAGACGAACGCCATGACGAGTCGCATCGGCGCGCACATGACGATTTCGCTGGAGGGATTCGGCGCAGGGCCGAACCAGACGCTGGAAAACCCGCTCGGGGAAGGCGCGAGATCCCTGCATCGCTGGATGTTCGAGGACAGCGACAACAACATCCAGGAGCGTGAAGCCGTCCTCGCCTATTCGGCCTTCATTATGGGCAGGAACATGTTCGGGCCGATCCGCGGTGATTGGCACAGCGACTGGACGGGGTGGTGGGGCGAGACCCCGCCCTATGGCGCGCCCGTCTTCGTCCTGACCCACTATCCGCGAGAACCGCTGGTGATGGCGGGCGGCACCACCTTCCATTTCGTGACCGAGGGCTATGACGCGGCGCTGGACGCGGCCCGGTCAGCGGCCGGCGACGGCGATACAGCGATCTGCGGTGGGGTGAGCACAACGCGGCACTATCTCAACACCGGGGTGATCGACGACCTGCATCTGCAGATGGCCCCGGTCGTCCTCGGCAGGGGCGAACGGCTCTGGGACGGGCTTACGGCGGAGCTGGAGCCGGTGTCGGCGCGCCAGACCCGCTACGCCACGCATCTGCACTTCAAGCCGAGACGCTAGGCTGCGGCCACCCGCGCCAGATCGGCCGTGATGCGCTCAGCCACCTTCAGCCTTTCCTCGGCCGACGGCCAGTCGCCCTTGACCACGACCTTCTGGTCCGGCCGGATCTTCCACGTCGCGTGGTTCTTCTGGATCAGGCCGACCAGGCCGGCCGGATTGGGGAAGCGGTTGTCGCGCAGCGTCAGGACACAGCCCTTGGGCCCGATGTCGATGCGTTCGATGCAGGCGGTCTTGCAGTTCGCCTTGACCCCCACGATCCGCAGCAGTTGCTTGGCCTCGTCCGGCAGGGGGCCGAAGCGGTCGATGAGTTCGGCGGCCAGGGCCTCGCGGCTCTCGGTGTTCTCCGCATCGGACAGGCGGCGATAGAGGCTGAGACGGACGTTGAGGTCTGGGACGTAATCCTCTGGAATCAGGACGGCCGCGCCGACGTTGATGGCCGGGGACCAGCCCCGGTCGATCGCGCCGCCCTCCCCGTTCTGGCGCAGCTCGGCGACGGCGTCCTCTAGCATCTGCTGATACAGTTCGACGCCGACCTCGCGGATGTGGCCCGACTGCTCGTCGCCCAGCAGATTGCCGCCGCCCCTCTGGTCCAGGTCGTGGCTGGCCAGCTGGAAGCCGGCGCCGAGGTTGTCGAGCGACTGAAGCACCTGCAGCCGCCGCTCGGCCGACTGGGTCAGGGGCTTGGTCGCGTCGGTCGTCAGATAGGCGAAGGCGCGGGCCTTGGACCGGCCGATCCGACCCCGGATCTGGTGCAGCTGGGCCAGGCCGAACATGTCGGCCCTGTGCACGATCAAGGTGTTGGCGGTCGGAATGTCGATGCCGCTCTCGACGATGGTGGTCGAGACCAGCACGTCGTAGCTGCCGTCGTAGAAGGCGCTCATCACGTCTTCCAGCTGGGTCGGGCTCATCTGGCCGTGGCCGACGACGAACTTGATCTCGGGCACCTGGACGCGGAGAAATTCCTCGATGTCGGGCAGGTCCGACAGGCGCGGGCAGACGTAGAAGGCCTGGCCCCCACGATACTTCTCGCGCAGCAACGCCTCGCGCACCATGACCGGGTCCCACGGTGCCACATAGGTCCGCACCGCCAGACGATCGACCGGCGGCGTGGCGATGATCGACATCTCGCGGATGCCTGACAGCGCCATCTGGAGCGTGCGCGGAATGGGAGTGGCGGTCAGGGTCAGCAGGTGGACGTTGGCGCGGAGGCTCTTCAGCTTCTCCTTGTGCTTGACGCCGAAGTGCTGCTCCTCATCGACGATGACGAGGCCCAGGTCCTTGAAGCCGACCTGATCGGACAGCACGGCATGGGTGCCGACGACGATCTCGAAGGAGCCGTCCTTCAGGCCCGCGCGGGTCTCGGCCGCGTCCTTGGCGGTGACCATGCGCGACAGGTGGCGGACCTTGATGGGCCAGCCGGCGAAGCGTTCGGAGAAGGTCTTGAAATGCTGGCGGGCCAACAGTGTCGTAGGGCAGACGATCGCGACCTGCTGCCCCGACATGGCCACGACGAAGGCGGCGCGGATGGCGACCTCGGTCTTGCCGAAGCCCACGTCGCCGCAGATCAGGCGATCCATCGGCGAGCCCTTGCCGAGGTCCTCCAGCACGTCGCCGATGGCGTTCAGCTGGTCGTCGGTCTCCTCGTACGGGAAGCGGGCGCAGAACTCGTCGAACAGGCCGGCCGGCGGGGTGATGGCGTCGCCGGATTTCAGCGCGCGCTTGGCGGCGAGCGCGATCAGGCCCTCGGCCATGTCGCGCAGGCGGGCCTTGGCCTTGGCCTTCCTCGCCTGCCACCCCGCCCCGCCCAGACGGTCCAGCTGGACGCCGTCGGACTCCGTGCCATAGCGGGTCAGGAGGTCAATGTTCTCAACGGGCAGATAGAGTTTGCTGTCACCGGCGTAGAGCAGCTCCAGGCAGTCGTGTGGAGCCTCCTGGATCTCCAGCGTCTTCAGGCCCTCGTATCGGCCGATGCCGTGATCCAGGTGGACGACCAGATCGCCGGTGGTCAGGGCCGAGGCCTCGGCCAGAAAATTGGAGGCGCGGCGCTTCCGCTTCGGGCGCGCCAGACGGTCGCCCAGGATGTCGGTTTCGGAGATGACGGCAACGTCGTCGGTGACGAAGCCATGCTCCACCGGCAAGACGGCGCGCAGGAACAGGTCCCTGGACGCCGACTGCACATCGGCCCAGTCGCGCACGGGCACGACCGGCTCCAGACCGTGGTCGGACAGCATGACGCCCAGCCGGTCGGACGACCCTTCGGTCCAGGAGGCGAACAGGACGCGCTTGCCATCGGCCTTCAGCGCGGCGGCGTGGGCGGCGACGGCCTCGAACAGATTGACGCTGTCCTGGGCCCGTTCGGCGGCGAAGGTCCGGCCCAGACGCCCGCCCGCGTCCTCGGCCGCGCCGTCGAAGGGGCTGAGGCGGCGCACGGTCCGGCCGGCGAGCGCGCCGTTCCACTCGGCGTCAGGCAGATAGAGCCGCTCCGGCGGCAAGGCCCGGTTCGCCGCGCCTCCCTTGGCCTTGGACGCCTCCTGGCGCGCCTCATAGGCGTCGCGGGTCAGGTTCCAGCGATCGGTCCGGGCCGCGTCCGCCTGATGATCCAGATAGATCGACGACCGGTCGGGCAGATAGTCGAACAGGGTCTCCAGCCGGTCGTAGAGCAGCGGCAGCCAGTGCTCGAACCCCTGACGCCGCGCGCCCTCCGACACCGCCGCATAGGTCGGATCCTCGCCCGGCGACCCGAACAGGTTGAGGTAGCCGCTGCGGAAGCGGCTGATGCTCTCGGGGTTCAGCAGGGCTTCGGACACGGGTGACAGCGACACCTCGCGCAGCTGTCCGGTCGAGCGCTGGGTCTCCGGATCGAAGGTGCGGATGGATTCCAGCTCGGCCCCGAACATGTCCAGCCGCACCGGCTCGGCGAACCCGGGCGGAAACACGTCGACGACGCCGCCGCGGACGGCGTATTCGCCCCGGTCGTTGACGGTCGAGGCCCGCATGTAGCCATTGGTGGCAAAATAGGCCTCAAGGGCCGTCAGATCGAGCTCGCGGCCCTCCACGGCGTCGAAGGCGGCCGAGGCCGTGACCTCGCGCGGCGGGGTCCGCTGCACGGCGGCGGCGACGGTCGTCACGATCAGAAGAGGCGTCCGATCGTCCGCGTCACGTCGCGCCAGAGCCGTCAGGGCCGCCATCCGCTCGGCGGACACCGCCGAGGTCGGGCTGAGACGGTCGTAGGGCAAGCAGTCCCACGCAGGAAACTCAATTATCTCAATATCTTTGGCAAAGAAACGGAACGCCTGAACGAAGACGCTGGAGCGCGAAAAGTCCCGGGCCACGAAGACACCGACGCCCCCGGAGGCCTTGATCCGGTCCACGACGACAAGGGCGTCCATCCCCTCGGGCGCGCCGCCAAGGTCCTGATCGGTGCGACGCTCGATCGATCCCCCGTCCATCAGCCGGCTCCCTGGGCGACGGCGGCGGCGACATGGGCGCGCATGAAGGCGCGGACCTTGGCCATCAGCGAGGTGTCGTGCTCGGGCGGCGTGGGCTGGGTCTCGATGATCCAGGCGTAAAGCTCGTGATCGTTGTCTTCGGTCAGCAAGGCTTCGAGCTGGTCCAGTTCGTCAGCCGACAGGCCCGCGCCCTCACGCTCGATGAAGGGCCCCAACACCAGGTCGGCCTCCCGGAAACCCCGGCGCCAGGCGCGAAACGTGATCCGGCCCAGCCGCTCGCGCCGCGCCGTTTCGGCGTCGGAGGTCGTTTCGGCATGCACAAAGTGTTCGGCCACAAGAATCCTTGCCCGGTCCAGTCGTCTAACAGAGGCGGTCAAATAGCGTTCCGGGAGACGTTTCGCCAGCGTCGCGGCGGCGGCTATTGTCGCGGTCGATGCGCCCGGAGATTCTCTTTCCCCTGTTCGCCCCGGTCGACAGCCTGAAGGGCGTCGGGCCCCGCACCCTGCCGCTGGTGCAGAAGCTGGCCGGACCGCTGGTGCGCGACGTGCTGTTCCTGGGGCCCACGGGCGTCATCACGCGACGCCGGACGACGGCTGTCGATGCCGTCGAGGGCGAGGTCGGGGTGTTCGATGTGATCGTGGACCGCATGATCGCGCCGGGGCGGCCGGGCGTGCCGCTGAAGGTCCGGGCCTCGGACGACACGGGCTTCATCCACCTGATCTGGTTCGGCGGCAGTCCCCAGCACATCGACCGCCAGCTGCCCCGGGGCGAGCGGCGGCTGGTGTCCGGAAAGGTCGAGCGGTTCAACAACGAGGTCCAGATCGTCCATCCCGACTGGATCATCCCGCTGGACAAGGGCGAGGAGATCCCGGCCGTCGAGCCCGTCTATCCGGCGACCCAGGGCATCACCTCGCGCCAGGTCCGGAAGATCGCCCTGGGGGCCTTGGCGGTCGCGCCCGATCTGCCGGAGTGGCAGGACGCGGCGTGGCTTGCGAAGCAACGGTGGCCGCGGTGGCACGCCGCGATCGCGGCCCTGCATGCTCCGTCCGGGGAGATGGACCTGACGCCCGACACGCCGGTCCGCCAGCGCCTGGCCTACGACGAGTTGCTGGCTCATCAGCTGGCGCTGGCCCGTCGACGCCGCGCCCGCAAGATCACGCCCGCGCCCGTGATCCGGCCGGGATCGGTGTCCGAGGCTCTGCTGACCGCCCTGCCCTTCACCCTCACCGGGGCACAGAGCGACGCCGTCACCGAGATTCGCGCGGATCTGGCGTCGGGCGAACAGATGGGCCGGCTGCTGCAGGGCGACGTGGGTTCAGGCAAGACGGCGGTCGCGGCCCTGGCCATGGCGGACGCGGCCTCCAGCGGCTTCCAGTCCGCCCTGATGGCCCCGACCGAGATCCTGGCGCGTCAGCATTTCCAGCGGCTGGGCCCGATGCTGGAGGCGGCCGGAGCCCCTGCCCTGCTGCTGACCGGCCGCGACACGCCCGGCGAACGGCGAGAGAAGCTGGCGGCCCTGGCCAGCGGCACGGCGCGTGTCGCGATCGGGACGCACGCCTTGTTCCAGGACGCCGTCCGTTTCGATCGGCTGGCGCTGGCGGTCATCGACGAACAGCACCGGTTCGGCGTCAACGAGCGGGCCAGGCTGCAGGCCAAGGGCGATCCGCGCACCGGCGGCGTCCACCTGCTGACCATGTCGGCGACGCCCATTCCGCGCACCCTGGAGCTGACCCAGTACGGCGAGCTGGAGGTCAGCCGGCTGATGGAAAGGCCACCGGGCCGCACGCCCGTAGCCACGGCCGTCCTGCCGCTCGCCCGCATCGGCGAAGTGGCCCAGCGGCTGAGGGCGGCGGTCGAGGCCGGGGCCCAGGCCTACTGGATCTGTCCACTCGTGGCAGAATCGGAGGCCGTCGATCTAGCCGCGGCCGAGGAACGGGCGGTCGATCTGCGCCGCCTTCTGAAGACCGAGGTCGGGCTGGCCCACGGTCAGATGCCGGGGGCGGAGCGAGAGGCCGTGATGGCCGATTTCGCCAACGGTCGCCTGCCGGTGCTGGTCGCCACGACCGTCGTCGAGGTCGGGGTCGATGTGCCCAACGCCACCATCATGGTGATCGAGCACGCCGACCGGTTCGGACTGGCGCAGTTGCACCAACTGCGCGGGCGGGTGGGACGGGGGGCCAAGTCCAGCGCCTGCATCCTGCTGTACGGCGGCGAGGACGGCGGGTTGGGCGAGACGGCAAGGCAACGGCTGGAGACGCTGCGCCGCTCTGAAGACGGCTTCGAGATCGCCGAGGAGGACTTTCGGCTGCGCGGAGGCGGCGATCCCCTTGGCCTCAAGCAGAGCGGTTTTCCGGCCTATCGCTTCGCCGACCCGGTGCGGCATCGATCCCTGCTTATGGCTGCGGCCGACGACGCGCGGCTGGTGCTGGGGCGAGATCCGGATCTGATGTCCGAGCGCGGTAGGGCCATCCAGGTGCTGGAGGCTCTGTTCGACTGGAAGACGGACCGGTCTGGATTGGATTGATTGCGGGTGGAGATGGCGCCTTGTCATCCCGGCCGAAGCGAAGCGGAGAGCCGGGACGGCAGGGAAACCAAATGATCCTCCCGGTCGACCGTCAGGGAGAACCGGGAGACGGGGAAACCATCCTCGGATGTTGAGATTGGCCCGGCTCCAAGGCCGGGCCTCGGCTCCAAGACAGCGTCGCGTCCCGGCTCTTCGCTTCGCTTCGGCCGGGATGACAATTCTAAGCGACAGTTCGACTAGCCGACCTGAGCGGCCATCCAGACGTTCAGCCGACGCTCCACGTCTCGCTCAAGATCGGCGTAAAAAAGATTGTACGGACGCGCTTTTCGGCGGTCCGCCCAGTCGCCGACCTCGCGGAAGGATTCCGTGGTCAACTCCGTGTGCCGCAGGATGCCGTCGCGGCACTGGGTCGCCACCACCCGGTCGATGAAGGCCGGTCGAACCCCCCACTCCAACCCCGTGGCATTGGCCGCGCCGTGATGCCGCCGGGCGGGTACGGCGACGCCGTCGGCCGCGCCGCTGACCGGATTGACGCACAGGGCGGCGCGGCCGTTCAGGTCGACCAGACGGCCGCTGTCATCCCAGACGAGAGCGCGCCTCAGTCGTCGTCGGGCCGCGCCGTCATTGTCCTCGCCCACACCCGACCAACCGACGACGCAGCCGATGCTGGTGGCGGTGGCGCAGGCCGGAAGGGCACCGGCCAGGGTGTCGCGCGCGACCAGGACGTCCATGACATAGACCGCCGCGATCCGGGCCCTCAGCGACGGGTCGCCGGCAACACGTTCCCGCACCAGCCGGTCGATCAACTCTCCGCCCTGCTCGACACCGGCCAGCACCAGGGGGCCCGTCGGGTGGGCCCGCAGCCAGGCGTCGAAGGCTCGGCGCGCGTCCTCATAGGCGAAGGCGCGAGCGTCGCGCGCATCGTCGCGCAAAGTCAGCCGCGTGTAGAGCGAGCCCTGGCGGTACCGTGGCACGCTGATCGATCCGGCCCGCGCGAAGGGGCCGGCATAGTTCGGAATGACGACGCGCCTCAGATAGGCGTCAGCGTCAGGGTCATCGATCGGCCCATTCCAGTCGCGACCGCCGTCGAAGGTCGTGGAATGCAGGAAGAAGACCGCCGCCGGGCCCGCGTTCGCCGTCCGCACGTCGCGCATGGCCCAGGCTTCGGGCGACGCATAGTCGGGCGCCGGCGGCGGGTCATAGGTCTGAAACGGAATCTGCGGATCGAGCCCGGCCTTCAAGATGTCGCCGCGCCAGATGGCGACCGCTGCTGTCAGCAGGAACACGAGGACAAAGCCGGTCCAGCCGATCCACTGGCCGAGGCTGAGCCGGGGCAACATCATCGATAGGGATCCGGCTGTGACAGGAAGCCCTGGACATAGCGGCGCACGCCCTCCTCCAGCGGCATCGACTGGCCGGAGAATCCGAGCGACCGGACGCGGTCCATGCTGGCCTGGGTGAAGTACTGATACCGGTCGCGGATGGCCTCGGGCATGTCGATGTAGGCGACCTTGGGCTCCCTCCCGGCGGCGGCGAAGGTGGCGTTGGCCAGGTCGAGGAAAGACCGTGCCTGGCCTGAGCCCGCGTTAAAGATGCCGCTGATATGGTCCTCGCACAGCAGCCATTCGATGATGTCGACCACGTCGTCGACGAAGACGAAGTCGCGCAACTGCCCGCCGTCGGCGTAGTCAGGATGGTGGGAGCGGAACAGGCTGACGGTCTCGCCGGCCGCGACCTTGGGCCAGATCTGGGCGATGACCGACTTCATGCCGCCCTTGTGACCTTCGTTAGGGCCATAGACGTTGAAGAACTTCAGCCCCGCCCACTGTTTGGGCGCATGGTCGCGCGACGCCTCGCGCACGGCGTACTGGTCGAACAATTTCTTCGAATAGCCATAAGCGTTTAGAGGCTGGAGCCGAGAGATGGACGCAAGATCGTCCGCGTCCTCGAACCCCGCCGATCCGTCGCCGTAGGTCGCGGCGGACGAGGCATAGATCAGCCGCGTGTCGTTCAGCGCGCACCAGTCCCACAAGTCGCGCGACAGGCTGAAGTTGGTGCGCAGAATCAGGTCCGCGTCTTGCTCCGTCGTCGACGAGATCGCGCCCATGTGGACGATGGCAGTGACGCGATCGACGTGGCGAGCCAGCTGGGTGAACAGCTCCTCCGGCTGCCAGAAGTCGGCGATGGGGGCCTTGGCGATGTTGCGCCATTTGCCCAGGTCGGCGCTCTCCAGCCGGTCGCAGACGATGACGTCCCAGCGATCGTCGGCGCACAGGCGCGAGACGATGTTGGAACCGATAAAGCCGGCCCCGCCGGTGACCACGACCGCCCGCCTCATGCCGACCCCTTCATCGTCTCGATGGTCTTGGTCGTCGAGAAACCGTCGGTGAAGGACGCGAGGCGCACCTCTCCACCCCAGCTCTCGACCAGGTCGCCGCCGACGACGCCCTCGCGGGTGTAGTCCGCGCCCTTGATCAGCATGTCGGGCCGCAGCCGCTCGATCAGGCGGATGGGCGTGGGATCGTCGAAGGAGGTGACCCGGTCCACGCTGGCGAGGCCGCCGATGACGACGGCACGGCTGTCGAGATCATTCACCGGCCGCCCCTCACCCTTCAGCGCGCTGACCGAGGCGTCGGTGTTCAGCGCCACGACCAGCCGGTCGCACCACGACCGCGCCTGGGCCAGATAGGCGACGTGGCCCCGGTGCAGGATGTCGAAGCAGCCGTTGGTGAAGCCGATCTTCAGCCCCTGGGCCCGCCAGGCCTCGACCTCGGCGGCGAGGTCGTCCAGCCCCGTGACCTTGGCCAGGGCCGCGCCCGCGTGCTGGCTGACCTCGGCCTCGATCAGTTCGGCGGGCGTGACGACGGCCGTGCCGCTCTTTCCGACGACGACGCCGGACGCGAGGATCGCCAGCTGCACCGCCTGTTCCAGCGATGCCCCGGCTCCCAGCGCGAGCCCCAGCGCCGCAAGGCCCGTATCGCCAGCGCCGGAGACGTCGAACACCTCGCGCGCTCGGCCGGGGAAATGACGGACGACACCGCCACGTTGCATCAGGCTCATGCCCTTCCCGGCGCGGGTGACGACGATGGCTTTGGCCGTGGTGGCCTCCAGCAACGCCGCGAGCGCTGCCTCGACGTCGGCGTCCGTGTCGACCGGCAGGCCGGTGGCCCCGGCCAGCTCCGACGCATTGGGCTTGATGACGTCGACGGCGCCGTACCGGGCGAAATCGCGGCCCTTGGGATCGACGATGACGTGGACGCCCGCGTTCTGGGCCTGCCACAGGGCCGAGCGGATCAGGCGCTCGGTGACGACGCCCTTGGCGTAGTCTGACAGGAGAATGGCCGAAGCATTTGAAAATACGTCATCGCGTTCGAAGGCGCCGACGACCGGTTCCTCCTCATCGAGCCGCATCAGCTGCTGGCCGCCGGACACGTAGCGCGTCTTGACGATGGTGCCGCCCGCAGCCGTTCGGGCAATGAAATCCTCGATCCGATCCTCGGTCGAGACCAGCGAGGCGAGTTCGGCGCCGGGCGCGTCGTCGCCGGCGACGCCGCCCAGCCGCGCGGTCGCGCCCAGGGCGGCGACGTTACGGGCCACATTGCCGACCCCGCCGGGCATGGCGACGGTGCGACGGGCGCGCAGCACGGGGATGGGGGCCTCGGGCGAGATGCGGCTGACCTCGCCATAGACGTAGCGGTCCAGCATCAGGTCGCCGACGCAAGCGATGGTCAGGCCGCGCGCCTTGTCCAGCAGCGCCTGCAATCCGCCAAGGTCGAGGTGGGTGTCAGCCATCCGTCTGAGCTAAAGCGGGGACGGTCGCGCTGCAACAGGCATCGCTCTTGTCATCCGGGCCGAAGCGCAGCGGAGAGCCGGGACACGCCTGTCTTCAGTCCGATGCTCCCGGACGGTCCGGAGGGACGAGCCGGGAGGACGGTCGAACGTCCTGGGACTGGCGTTGGCCCGGCTCGCAGGCCGGGCCTGCGGACTTGAAGCGCCCGGCGTCCCGGCTCTCCGCTGCGCTGCGGCCGGGATGACAAGGTGGGTCACTCCAGCAGGCGAAGTGAAGGCTAGGCCGCAGCCTTCATCCGAGCCTTGGACAGGTCGTCATAGGCGATCAGGTCGGCGGCCAGGGCCTCGAACTCCGACAGGGGTACCATATTGGGGCCGTCCGACGGGGCGTGATCGGGATCCTGGTGGGTTTCCATGAACACCGCGTCGACGCCGACGGCCACGGCGGCGCGGGCCAGGACCGGAACGAACTCGCGCTGGCCGCCCGACGACGTCCCCTGCCCACCCGGCTGCTGGACGCTATGGGTCGCGTCGAACACCACCGGACAGCCGATGTCGCGCAGCACCGGCAGGGCCCGCATGTCCGACACCAGGGTGTTGTAGCCGAAGCTCGCGCCCCGCTCGCAGGCCATGACGTTGGGATTGCCCGCGCCCACGACCTTGGCGATGACGTTCTTCATGTCCCAGGGCGCCAGGAACTGGCCCTTCTTGATGTTGATCGCCCGGCCGGTCGCGGCGGCGGCCAGCAGGAGGTCGGTCTGGCGGCTGAGGAAGGCCGGGATCTGCAGCACGTCGACGGCCTGGGCGGCGACGGCGCACTGCTCTTCGTTGTGGACGTCGGTCAGGACCGGCAGGCCGGTGACCTCGCGGATCTCGGCGAAGATCGGCAGGGCGCCTTCCAGGCCGATGCCGCGCGCGGCGCTGGCGCTGGTGCGGTTCGCCTTGTCGAAGCTGGTCTTGTAGATGATGCCGACGTTCAGACGCTGGCCGATCTCCTTCAGCGCATGGGCCATCTCCAGCGCGTGCTGGCGGCTTTCCAGCTGGCAGGGGCCGGCGATGAAGACGATGCGGGCCCCGCCGCCGATGACGACAGGCGTGGTGATGCCGTTGCCGGACAGGGTGATGACGGCGTTCGGAGCGTTCAAGGCAGTGCCCTTGTTCTAGCGACGGTTTGGCGGCTGGCGCGATCAGACGGCCCAGCCTATGGGGCGGTCAGGTGGGCCCGACCGCCGGATTTCGCAACCTAACACGGAGCCGGAAGGCGTGACCACAGACCGCGAGCCACCTGTCATCCTGTGGTTCCGGCGCGATCTGCGGCTTGCGGACAATCCGGCGCTCCAGGCGGCCCATGCCACGGGGCGGCCGATCCTGCCGGTCTATATCCTCGATGACGGCCCGGCGGTGCGACCCATCGGCGGCGCCAGCCGGTGGTGGCTGGACAAGTCCCTGCGGGCGCTGGCGGCGTCGATCGCCGAGCGCGGCGGGCGGCTGGTGCTGCGGCAGGGCGATTCGGAAGCCGAGCTGCGCCGCCTGATCGACGAAAGTGGCGCGATCTGCGTGATGATGAACCGGCTGTTCGAGCCGTACGGCTGGGCCCGCGACAAGGACATCGCCCATGCGCTGATGGCCGACGGGGTCGAGGTGAAGGGCTTCAACGGCACGCTATTGACCACGCCGGGCACGGTGCTGAACGGCTCGGGAGGACCCTACAAGGTCTATACCCCCTTCATGAAAGCGCTGCGGGCGCAGGTGAAGCCGCCCGCCCATACGACCGGCCCGCGCGACCTGTCGGGCGCGCCCGACGTCGAGAGTGACGACATCGACGCCTGGGGCCTGCACCCGACCCGTCCGGACTGGTCGACGGACTTTCTGGGCGAGCCGGGCGAAGCGGGGGCAACCAGGGCCCTGTCCGACTTCCTGAAGATGGGGCTCACGACCTATGCCGACAACCGCGACCGGCCGGATCGACCGGGCACCAGCCGCCTGTCGCCGCATCTGCACTTCGGCGAGATCAGCCCGTGGCGCGCCTGGACGGCCGCCTATGACGCGGCGGGTTCCAACGGGATTTCCGATGGTCAGGCGGACAAGTTCACAAACGAACTGATCTGGCGCGACTTCTCGGCCCACCTGCTGCAGCATTTTCCGACCCTGCCGACCGATGCCTTCCGGCCCGAGTACGACCGGATGCCGTGGATCAACGACGCGGCCAATTTCGAGGCCTGGACCCGAGGTCAGACCGGCTACCCCATTGTTGACGCCGGCATGCGCGAGCTGTGGACCACGGGCTTCATGCACAATCGGGTGCGAATGATCGTGGCGTCCTTCCTCATCAAGCACCTGCTGATCGACTGGCGAAAGGGCGAGGCCTGGTTCTGGGATTGCTTGATGGACGCCGATCTGGCCCAGAACAGCCAGAACTGGCAGTGGGTCGCGGGCTCGGGCGCCGACGCCTCGCCCTACTTCCGCATCTTCAACCCGGTGACCCAGGGCCAGAAGTTCGATCCGGACGGGGCCTATGTGAAGCGGTGGGTGCCGGAGCTGACACGCCTGTCGCCGGCTTTCGTTCATTCCCCGTGGACGGCACCAACCGAGATTCTGCGCGCCGCCGACGTGACGCTGGGTCGCACCTATCCGCGCCCCTTGGTGGATCATGCGGAGGCGCGCGCGCGGGCGCTGGCGGCCTTGAAGACAATCAGCGGCGGTGGTGAAGCCTCGCCGGAGGATTGACCGTAGCTGTGGCGAGCCACAGGTTGATCCCCATGACCGTCTTCACCGCCGACCACGCCTCGATCCAGGACCGGACGCCCCGGGTCTTCGCCGGACTGATCCGTCTTCTCTCGCGAAACTGGACCTACGGCAGCCTGACGCTGAGCCTGCCGAACGGCGAGGTTCACCGGCTGGACGGCGCGACGCCGGGCCCCAGCGCGGTGATGCATGTCAAAGATTACCGCTTCGCCCGCCGCGTTCTGGCCAACGGCGACATCGGCTATGCCGAGGGCTACATCGCCGGCGAATGGGACAGCCCGCATCTGGCCACGCTGCTGGAGGTGCTGGCCTCGAACTACGACCACATCCGGCGGCTGTTCGACGGGAATGCCGTGATGCTGGCGGTGAACTGGGTCTCGCACCGGCTGAACCGCAACAGCCGGACGGGTTCCAAGAAGAACATCCACGCCCACTACGATCTCGGCAACGCATTCTACGCCGCGTGGCTGGACCGGACGATGACCTATTCCTCGGCCCGGTTCTCGAGTCCGTCGGAGGCGCTGGAGGTCGCCCAGACGCGCAAATACGCCGATCTCGCCCGCGCCATGGACCTGAAGCCCGGCATGCGGGTGCTGGAGATCGGCTGCGGCTGGGGTGGGTTCGCCGAATATGCCGCCAAGGAGATCGGCGCGACCGTGACCGGCGTGACCATCAGCCAGGAACAGCACGACCTGGCGCGCCAGCGGCTGTTCAACGCCGGTCTGTCGGAGAAGACCGACATCCGCCTGATGGACTATCGCGACGTCACCGGCACCTTCGACCGCGTCGCCTCGATCGAAATGTTCGAGGCGGTCGGCAAGGAGTACTGGGGGGCTTATTTCGACAAGGTCCGCCAGGTCCTGGTGCCCGGCGGTCGGGCGGGCCTTCAGATCATCACCATCCAGGATGAGCTGTTCGACGAGTACAACGCCCGCGTCGACTTCATCCAGAAGTACGTCTTCCCGGGCGGCATGCTGCCCTCGGAGGCGCGTCTGCAGCCCGTGGTCGAGGCCGCGGGCCTGAGTTGGGACGCGGTGGACCGCTTCGGCGTCGACTATGCCGACACCCTGTCTCGCTGGGACCAGAGCTTCCAGGCCGCCTGGGGCGACATCCGCAAGATGGGCGGGTTCGACGAGCGGTTCCGCAGGCTGTGGCACTTCTACCTGGCCTATTGCGAGGCCGGGTTCCGGTCGCGGCGGACCGACGTGATCCAGCTGGCGCTGGGCCGCGCCTAGCGGCCTTTCTTCCTGACCCACATGGCGGCGTCCGCCTCGGCCAGCCAGACGTCGACGTCGGTCTGACCCGCGAAGGCGCGGACGCCAAACGACCCCGCCAGCGCCGCCGCCTGGTCGTTCCAACGGAAGTCGGCGGCCTCCAGCGCGGCCTTCAACGCGGCGACTTTTTCGCGCCCCTCCTCCAGCCCGGCGTTCAGCAGGAGAACGGCGAACTCGTCGCCGCCCAGACGCCCGACGGCGTCTGTGGCGCGCACATTGTCCAGCAGGATTTCCGCCACCCGGACCAAGGCCGCGTCCCCGGCGGCGTGGCCGAGCGCGTCGTTCACGCCCTTGAACCCGTCCAGATCCAGATACAGCAGTGCCGCCGGCACCTTGTAGCGGGTGCAGTAGGCCATGGTCCGGTTCATGGCCGCGATGAAGCCCCGTCGGTTCAGGACAGGCGTCAGAACATCGTGCTCGGCGGCGGCCTCGGCCGCCTCCGCGCGGGCGCGCAAGGCCTCGACCTCGGCCTTGAGCCGGGCGATCTCGGCCAGGGGATCGGCGATGGCATCCATGTCGGCCGCGTCGGTCACGGTCGGGCTCCGGGGCGACTCAGACGGCGGCCGCGCCCGCACAGGCTAGCGCCCTCGGTTGCGGGCGCAACGCGCGTGCTGTAACCCGCCGCTTTCCCGCGCAGGAACACCGACCGCATGGCGACCGAGACCCCGCCCGTCGCGATCATCATGGGCAGCCGTTCGGACTGGCCAACGCTGAAGCACGCGGCCGAGACGCTGGATCGGCTGGGCGTCGCCTGGGATGCGCGCGTCGTCTCCGCCCACCGCACGCCGGAACGCCTCGTGCAGTTCGCTACGGGCGCCAGGGCCGCCGGGTTCAAGGTCATCATCGCCGGGGCCGGCGGCGCCGCCCACCTCCCCGGAATGGCGGCTTCGATGACGCCACTGCCCGTGCTCGGCGTGCCGGTGCAATCCAAGGCGCTGCAGGGCCTCGATTCGCTGCTGTCGATCGTCCAGATGCCGGGCGGCGTGCCGGTCGCGACCCTGGCCATCGGCGAGGCGGGGGCCAAGAACGCGGGCATCCTCGCCGCCCAGATCCTCGCCCTGTCGGACGCGACCCTGGCCGGTCGCCTCGACGCTTTCCGCGAGGCCCAGACCGAGGCGGTCCACGAGACGGTCGAGGACTGATTGTCCGCTTCGTTCACTCCCCTCGCGCCCGGTTCGACCATCGGCATCCTCGGCGGCGGCCAGCTTGGCCGGATGCTGTCGCAGGCGGCCTCGCGGCTGGGGTTCGACGTCGTCATCCTGGACCCTGAGGACAACAGCCCGGCCGGCCGCGTCTCGCGCGGCCAGATCGTCGCCGCCTATGACGATCCGGTGGCACTGAACGTGTTCGGGCGCGTGTGCGACGTGGTCACCTTCGAGTTCGAGAACGTGCCCGCCGCCTCGATGGAGCGCCTGGCCGAGGCCGGGGCCCTGGTCGCGCCGGGCCCGACCGCGCTGGCTGTCGCCCAGGACCGGGTCGAGGAGAAGACGTTCCTGAACGCGGTCGGCGCCCCGACCGTGGCCTTCGCTCCCATCGACAGCCTCGACGATCTGAAAGCCGCCTTCGAAGCGCTCGGCACGCCCTGTGTGCTCAAGACCCGCCGCGAAGGCTATGACGGCAAGGGTCAGGCCTGGATCAAGTCGTCCAACCAGGTCGAGGCGGCGTATGCGGCTATCGAGGGCCGTCCGGCCGTGCTGGAAGCCAAGGCGGCCTTCGTTCGCGAGCTGTCGATCATCGCCGCGCGAGGTCGCGACGGCCGGATCGCCGTCTATCCGCTGGGCGAGAACCAGCATTCGGGCGGCGTCCTGCGCACGACCCTGGCCCCCGCCGTCGTGGACGCGAAGACCGAGCGCCGCGCCCGCGCCATCGCCAAGGCGGTCATGGAGGGGCTGGACTATGTCGGCGTCGTGGGCATCGAGCTGTTCGACCTGGGCAAGGGCCGGCTGCTGGTCAACGAGATCGCCCCGCGCGTTCACAACACCGGCCACTGGACCCAGGACGGCTGTGCCTGCGACCAGTTCGAGCAGCACATCCGCGCCGTCGCCGGATGGCCGCTGGGTCCGACCACCGCGCACGCCAGCGTCGAGATGCAGAACCTGCTCGGTGAAGAGGTCGATCTTTGGCCGAAACTGGCGTCGAAACCGGACACCCGTATCCACCTGTACGGAAAGTCCGACGCCCGCCCCGGCCGCAAGATGGGTCACGCGAACCGGGTGAAGCCGCTCGGCTGACGGGTCCGGCGATCACGGTGATGTACCGCCCGGTCCATCAGGACAGATCGCCCATCTGCACGACACGACAGTCGCTGAAAGGGCGACCCCACCAGGCGTTCGACTTCGCCTGTTCGCCATTGAAAAAGGCCGGGTCTCCAAACGCGGCCAAGGTTCCAGAGAAGGGGAAACGTTCCGGGAGGAACGGGTCCGGTGTGCCTGAGCCCAGGGACTCAGGCGAGCGATAAATCCTGCCAAAGCCATGAGGATTTCTGAAGGCGATGGCCAAACCGGTCGGCCGCATCGTCCCCGCTGGCGTGCGCATTCGCGTTGAACCTGGCTCTCCTCGCGGGAGATCGAGCTCTCCAGGTTCCAGGTCGATCCATCTACTAGAATTAGATTATCTATCACCAGCTTGACCGTTTCTGGTTTGCGGGCCGCCGGTCGCCGGGCCAACTGTCCACCCTTTGGAATGACCGGTACCGCCCAAAAGCGCGCGGTGGATCGACAAAGGGGCTGACATGGCGATGAAGATTTCGAGACGAACGGCTCTGGGAGCCGGAGTGACCCTGGTCGCCTTGCTGGCCGGAAGCGGTGTCCTGGCCCAGGAAGCGGCGACCGAGGTCGGCGAGATCGTCGTCACGGGACGCCGGGTGTCGGACGCCACGGTCGCGATCGGCACCGACCAGACGTCCAACACCATCTCGATTACGCGCGACGCCTTGCTTTCGGCACCCGCAGGGATCTCGGGCCTGAAGATGTTGGAAGGCCTGCCCGGCTTCAACGTCCAGGCCAACGATGCGCTGGGGCTCTATGAGTTCGGCAACTCCGTCTCCGTTCGGGCCTTCAACTTCCAGCAGATCGGCTTCGTTCTGGACGGCGCGCCGATGGGCCGGTCGGACCAGTTCGGCGGTAGCCCGATCTTCCGCTATGTCGAGAACGAGAACCTGGCCCGGGTGACGGCGTCCCAGGGCGCGGGCGACGTCACCCTGCCCAGCTATGCTTCGCTGGGACCGATCGTCGAGTACGTCACGGTCGATCCGGCCGACGTCTTCGGGATCACCACCACCCTGTCGGCGGGCAGCGACGATCTGAGGCGCGGCTTCATCCGGGTCGACAGTGGCACCGTCGGCGGGTTCTCCAGCTATGCCAGCTTCTCGGACTTCTCGGCGGATCTGTGGCGCGGGCCCGGCGACATCAACCGCCAGCATGCCGAGGGCAAGCTGCGCTACGAGGCGGGCAACGGGGCCGAGGCGACTCTGGCGGTCGTGTGGAACGACTATTTCGACTACGATGCGCCGGCCATCACGCGGGCCCAGTACAACGGCGTGGCCGGAGACGCATTCGGCCGCAGTGGGCGCGACTTCGCCTACCTGGGGACCGTGCCGGTGCTGGCCCAGACGACGCCCGGCGTCGTCTACTCCAACGCCCTCTACAACCAGTATTTCAAACAGGCGATCAACAGCCGGACGGACACCCTGTACCGCCTGTCCGGCGTGCTGCCGATCGGCGAGAACCTGAGGCTCGAGGCCACCGCCTACTATGAGGACAAGGAGGGCTTTGGCGTCTCGCCCGAGGCCTATGCCACCTCCCTGACCAGCTACAACAATCAGCGCCTGATCGTAGCGGGGCTAACCGCGCCGCGGGGGCTGCAGTACGGCCTGTCG
Source organism: Caulobacteraceae bacterium (assembly GCA_947475735.1). Lineage (GTDB taxonomy): Bacteria > Pseudomonadota > Alphaproteobacteria > Caulobacterales > Caulobacteraceae > Brevundimonas. Next base: position 104,415 of record CANJLQ010000010.1, on the reverse strand, counting down.
ACGGTCGAGGGCGAGCGGTCAGGCGTCGTCGCGCGGGCGATCTGGGACCTGGGACCGCATCGGATCACGGGCGGGGTCTGGGTCGAGACGGACGACTATCACCGCACCCAGGCCCGCTACAATCAGGTCGACGGCAGCCCGGACGGCGCGCCCCTGCTGGACCAGCCCGTCCACCTGCAGCGCGATTTCGTCTCGACCCGCGAGACACGCCAGCTGTTCCTGCAGGACGTCATCAGCCTTCTGGATGACCGGCTGAAGATCGAGCTGGGCGTCAAGGCGCTGGACATCGACTACGAGATCAGCGGCTACCGGAATCCTGCGGACTACATCAACCGTCGCCAGCCGACCCTGACCGACAACTGGTCCGACAGCTTCCTGCCCAACGTCGGCGTGGTCTGGGACCTGTCGTCCTCGGAGCAGGTGTTCGCCTCCTATGCGGAGAACCTGGCCCTGCCGCGCGGGGCCGACGACGTCTTCGCCCTGGCCAGCCCGACCGCGCGCACGCCCGAGGCGGAGCTTTCGGAAAACTTGGAAGTCGGCCTGCGCACCAACCGGCCCACGTTCAACGCGGCGCTGGCCCTGTACCGCACGGTCTTCGATAATCGGCTGCAGTCCTTTGCCCTGAACGTGCCGGGCAGCGCGACGACCGAGACCTTCTTCCAGAATGTCGGCTCCGTCGAGGCGACGGGGGCCGAGTTCACGGGCGTGTGGAAGCCCGACTGGCTGGAGGACCGCGCCTACTTCAACCTGAACGCCAGCTACAACCAGGTCGAATTCCAGGACAATGTCGCGGGCTTCCTGGCCGGCGGCGGGGCCCTGGTCATCAGCGGCAACACCGTGCCCGACAGCCCCGAGCTGATCGTTCAGGGCGGCGTCACGATCGAGCCGACGTCGTGGATCGTGGCCAATATCTCGGCCCGGTACATCGGCGAGCGGTTCTCGAACTTCACCAACACCGAGCGTGTCGCCGACTACACCCTGGTCAACGCCTACATCGACTTCGGCGGCGACTGGTCGTTCGGCCCGGCGCAGGGCGTCAAGCTGAGGTTCAACGTCGATAACCTGCTCGACGAGGACTACCTCGGCACCATCAGCCCGACGGTCAACACCCTGGCGACCTTCCGGCCGGGGCCGAAACGCACGGTCCAGGCCTCACTCACGGCGAGCTTCTGACGGGCAACGCCCCTCCCCTTCTCACAGACCCGGATAGACCCATGACCCACCGCCTTCTGGCCGGCTTGGCCTCCGCCGCGCTTACCCTGATCGCCGCGAATTCCTCTGCACAGAGCTTGGATGCCGCAGAGGTCCACCGTCGAGCTCTCGTGCTGGACGGCCACGTCGATGTGCTGCTGCCGTCCACGCCTGCCCGCTACTATCTGCCGAACGGGGGGTCCCGGGCCGATCTGGATCATCTCACGCGGGGCGGAGTGGACGCCGTCATTCTGTCGCTCGCGGTGGGGCCCGGGCCGAGAGACGCCGCCGGGGTCGCCGCGGCGCGCGCCGAGGTCGAGGCGAAGCTGGCCCGCACCCGGGCGCTTGCCGCCGAGAATCCTGACCGTGTGGGCATCGCGTTCAGCGCCGACGACGTCGTCCGGCTGGTGGACGAGGGCAAGGTCGCCGTCCTGATCGGGTTCCAGAACGCGCGCTCGATCGGCGGCGACCTGTCCCGGGTCGACGCCCTTTACCGCGACGGCGTGCGCGTGTTCGCCTTCAACCACGCGGGCCACAACGACTGGTCCGACTCGTCGCGGCCCGGCGAAGGCCCGGTGGCCGAGCACGGCGGGCTGTCGCCGATCGGGCGCGAGGCCGTCGGTCGGCTGAACGACCTCGGTATCCTGATCGATGTGTCGCAGCTGTCCAGCGACGCCCTGGCCCAAACCCTCGCCCTGACACGGGTGCCCGTCGCGGCGACCCATTCCAACGCCCGCGCCCTCGTCGACAACACGCGCAACCTGTCCGACGCCGAGCTCGACGCCATCAAGGCCAACGGCGGTGTGGTCCAGTTGACGCCCTTCAACAGTTATCTGGTCGTGCCCGACGCCGCCACGCGCGTCCGCATCGCCGAGGTTCGGGTCCGGTTCGGCCTGCCGGCCACCTTCATCTCGCCGAATGAGGGTTACGGCACCCTCCCCGCCGAGCCGCAGCAGGCGTTCCTCGACGCCCTGGCCCCTCTCCTGCCGCGTGCCACCGTCAGCGATTACGTCGACCACATCGACCATGTCGCGCGCCGGATCGGCCGCGATCACGTCGGCATCGGCACCGATTTCGACCACGGCGCGGGGATCGTCGGCTTCGACAGCGCCGCTGAGGCCGGAAACGTCACCGCCGAACTGCTGCGGCGCGGCTACTCCCCGGCGGAGGTGGAAGCCGTCTGGAGCGGCAACTTCCTGCGCGTGCTGCGGGCGGCCGAGGCCGCGCGGGTCAACTGACCCCGTCCGCCCCGCCGGCGGAGGCCGCCGCGATCCGGGCGAAGATCGCGAGAATCTGATCCTCGCCGGCCTGGTCGGGAACGCCGGCGGCCACTTCGGCGGCGGTCCAGATCAGGGAGTCCGCCGGATCGTGCCGCATGGCCCAGGCCCCGAACAGGCGCGCTTCGACCGGGCCGCTAAGCAGGTGGCGCACGTCCTGGTGGCGGTCGTCGCGGGCAATGCGAGCGAAGGCCCCGCGCACGGCGGACTCGGGGCCCTCCAGCCATTGCAGATAGAGGTCGGCCCGGCAGATCAGGGCCCCGGTGATGTCGTCGCGCACGTTGCAGCGTCGGGCGTCGGCCAGAATGCCGTTCAGCATGGCTTCGTCGTAGCCGAACGGCTGGGACGCGTAGACGACGCGATGGAGGCGCATGCGGGGTCCTGTCGTCACCGGGATGGCGGGGTGGTCTGGCTCGGCTCGCGCCAGCCGAGCGCATGCGCCATGACATGATAGATCAGGTTCTGCTCGATGGTCCCCTGAAACAAATGGGCCCAGGGACCGGAGGCGCGCACGGCGACGTCTTCTCCCCCATGCGAGGCCGAGCCGAGCGGCACAAGCGATTGCTGGCGATAGGTCAGGGCCGTCGTGTCCGACAGTTCCGGATCGGGCCGGGGGCCCGTCACGGCACCCGGTCCGTTGGCATAGGACAGGGTCGTATAGGCATGGCCGTCTCGGGCCTCGGACACCCGCCCGTCGACATCGACCACGACGCCGAGGATCGGATTGCCGCGCTGGGGGTAGCCCGCGATGCTGAGGTTGTGGCTGTGGTCGGCGGTAACGACGACCAGCGTGTCGCTCAGGTCGACCCGCGCCATCACGGCCGCGACCGCCCGATCCAGTTCGACCGCCTCGTCAAGCGCCAGGGCGGCCGCGCCCAGGTGGTGGGCGTGATCGATGCGGCCGGCCTCGACCATCAGCACATAGCCCTCGTCGCCCTCCAGCCGGTCGATCGCCGCCAGCGTCATCTCGGTCAGGGAGGGTTCGCCCGCCGGGTCCTGGGCGCGCAGATCCTCGAACTCCATGTGGTCGCGCTCGAACAGGCCCAGGACGGGACCCTCTGCAGGCAGGGCCGCGAACTGTTCCGCGTTCCAGATATAGGTGCCGTCCGGATGACGGGTGCGCCACTCTTGCGTCAGGTCCCGACCGTCGGTGCGCAGACCCGACGTGCCGGCGTCTTCAGGATCGGCCTGGGTCGTGGGCAGGAACTGGGCCCGGCCTCCCCCGAAGGCCACCTCCAGCCCATCGTCATAGGGCCATTCGACCAGTTGGCGCGCGATGTCGACGCAACCTGCCGCGCGGGCCTCGGCAGGCAATTCGCTATCGTTCTCCCAGTCGCGATTGGCGGTGTGTGCATAGACGGCGGCCGGGGTGGCATGGGTAATGCGAGCGGTCGAGACCACGCCGGTCGCCATGCTGAGGCCCTCGGCCTGTTCGAACAGGGTCCGCACCTCGCCGCCGCGCGCCGCAGGGCAATCGTTCAGCGGCACGGTCTGGTTCAGGCCGATGATGTCGTTGCGCGTCTTGACCCCCGTCGTCAGGGCCGTCGCCGTCGGGGCCGAGTCCGACACCTGGGCGTCATGGGCATAGGTCCGCACCAGGGCCGAGAAGGGCAGGCGGTCCATCGCGGTCCAGGTCGATTCGCCGTCCTGACCGGCCCGCTGGCCCTGGCGGATGCGCGCGGCCGTCAGGGTGCTGACTCCCATGCCGTCGCCGATGAACAGAATGACGTTCTTCGCGCGCCCCGTATTCGGCCGGACCTGCAGCCGGGCCTCCAGATCCGCCTGGGCGTCGACGAAGTAGCTGTCGGCGGCCTGGGGAAGAGCCTGGGCGCAAGCGCTCTGAGCGCAGATCAATCCGAGGCCCGCGAGGAGAGCGAGACGATGAGGGGGCATGAAGGACTCCGGCGCGAACAGACGGCGTGGTGATCGGAGTCGCTAGCCGATGCGCGTGACATTATCCGCATCCGTTCGCGGCGATGTCGAATGGTCGCACCGTCGCGCGTCTTCCCGGTGACGCAAGCCCGCGTCGCCAGCAAGGACCTCGTCATGACCCGCACTCTCGCTCCCTTCGCCGCCGCCCTCGCTCTGCTGGCGGTGGCCGCGCCGGCCTCGGCCGAACAGTTCGCCCTGTTCGTCTATGAGACGCCCTCGGACTTCGCCGCCCGCAACGACCCCGCGCGCGCCCAGGCCTATTGGGGCGGGTTCGCGGCCCTGTCCGAACAGATGAACGCCGCCGGTATCGTGCGCGGCGGCGGGCCGCTGTCCGAGCCCTCGCTGGGGGCCACGGTCACTGTCCGAGACGCGCGCGCCGCTTCCGCCCCGATGAACGGCACCGCCGAGGCGCTCAGCGGCTGGTTCGTCATCGACGTGGCCGACCGGGCCGAGGCCGAAGCCTGGGCCGCCCGCGTGCCCGCCGCCGCGACCGCCCGGATCGAGGTTCGTCCTATCCTCGACATCCCCATGGCCGGCGGCATGGCGCGCTGATCCCCGCGGGTCCGGCGGGTCCCCGATCCGCCGGACCAAGCTGAATGCGCCGTTCAGCCTCGGTTCATGCGCTCGATTCGACCTTCGATCCATGTGGGGCTTCCCCGCGACCGTAACGGCGGCGCGGCTTACAGCAGGAGCATGTGATGAAGACCAGAACCCTGATCATCGGCGCCCTGGCGACCCTCGCCACCGTGGCCGCGCCCATGGCGGCCTCCGCCCAGCAATGGCGCGGCGACCGCGACCGTGACGGCCGCTACGAGCGGTGGGAGCGCCGGTCGGATCGCAACCGGTACGACGGCGGCCGTTACACGGATCGCGAACGCTACAACGACTACCGTCGCGGCCAGCGCGACCAGTGGCGCGACGGGCGGCACTATGGCGGCAACGCCTATGGTCATCGCGGTCGCTGGTATCGCGGGGCGACCATCCCCTATGATTATCGCAGCCGCTGGTATGTCCGGGACTACAACCGCTACGGCTACGCTCCGCCGCCGCGCGGCTACGGCTACTACCGGACGGACACGGGCGACATCGTGCTCGCGGCGCTGGCCACCGGCGTCATCATCTCGCTGCTGAGCAACTAGGTCCGACCAGACCGACGAAAGGACCCGCCTGGATCGCGCCGGGCGGGTCTTTCGCACCTGTGTCCGATGACGACCGCCTCCTAGAGAGGGGCCTGTCCGTGGCGCGCCTCGATCCAGGTCTTCCAGTCCGCGTCCAGGGCGCTGACGGAATCGGGCAAGCGGCCGGTCGTGTCCCGGGAGAGCCAGTCCCGGAGCGTCTCGCCGCGTCCGAAGGCCTCTCCGATCCGGGCGAGGATCTGCGGGTCTCCGGACGTCTCGACCAGATAGTCGTTGAAGACGACGGCCTGGAGATAGAACCGCAGCCCCTGATCGGCGACGCGGCGTGCGTCGTCACCCGAGAGAACCCGGATCGCGGTGCCCGATCGGACCGCCGCCCCGTCCCGGTCGATCACGGCACGAACCGCTTCGGCTCCCGGGTGGTCTTCCTCAAGGAAACGGATCAGATCGGTCAACCGCGACTCGGCCGTCGTCGGCGAAGGCGAGGCCCGCAAGGCCCGGTAGCGCTCGCCGAACATCTTTCGACGATCCTGAAGCGACGCGTCGGTTTCCAGCATCACCGCCGCCGTCTCATCCATCCAGTCCGGCCCGGGTCCGCCGTAGTGCTTGACGCGCGCCGCACCCTCGCCGTTACCGGTGCCCTCGTCGGGCCAGAAGGCCTTGCGGTACCAGTCGTGACCCAGCTCATGCGGTATCGCCACGGTCTCGGTCGTCGCCCGACGCGCCGGATCGAGCTGAGGGGCGACGCGGGCCAGGGCCGTGGCGACCGCCGCCTGCCTTTCGGCTTCGTCCAGACCGGCGGTCTGACTGGCCACGCTGCCGCGCACCCCCGCTTCGATCTGCGCGCGATATCCGGTCGAAGACAGCCACGGCAGGATCGTCTTGAAGCCCGCCTGACGCAAGGCGGCGGTCGTGGCGGTGTCGACGGTAGGACTGTCCGCCTCCACGATGGCGAAAGTGCCCGGCGGGCGTCCGAACAAGACCTCGAACCGCGCAGCGCCCGCCTCGGCCGCAGCCAGGAGATGGTCGGCCCTCGCCGGGCTCTCGGCGAGAACGACGCCACGTTCGGAGCCGGCGCAGGCGGGACTGGGCCTGGCCGCCAGGGCGGCGGCGCAAGCGCCGTCGTCAAGGCTGACTCCTGCGGCTGACAGGACGGCGTGGGCGATAACGACGAGCGGCAGGACCATGACGAAACCTTCACCTTAGGGGGACGCCTACGCCGCCTAAGGTCCGATCGTTTCGCCGATGTTTCACCGCTGAAATCTGGACGGTGCCCGCCGTCATCGCGGCGGGCGTCCACGCCGCAAATCAGGCGAGACCCAGCTTGGCTTTCAAAATCTCGTTGACGGCGGCGGGGTTGGCCTTGCCGCCGGTGGCCTTCATGACCTGGCCGACGAACCAGCCGATGGCCTGGGGCTTCTCGGCGATGGCGGCGGCCTTGTCCGGGTTGGCGGCGATGATCTCTTCGATGGCCTTCTCGATCGCACCGGTGTCGGTCACCTGCTTCAGGCCGTGCTTTTCGACGACCTCGGCGGGCGATCCCTCGCCGTTCCAGACGTGATCGAACACCTCCTTGGCGATCTTGGACGAGATGGTGCCGTCCTCGATCAGGGCCACCAGTTCGGCGACATGAGTGGCGGGCACGGGGCTTTCGGCGAAGTCCTTGCCGTCTGCCGCGAGGCGCGCCGACAGCTCGTTCGTCACCCAGTTCGACACCAGTTTGGCGTCGCGCCCCTTGGCGGCCGCTTCGAAATAGTCGGCCTTGGCCTGTTCGGAGATCAGCACCACGGCGTCATACTGCGACAGGCCGTATTCGCTCATCAGGCGCCGGCGCTTGTCGTCGGGCAGCTCGGGCAGCGAGGCCTTGATGCCGTCGATCCAGGCCTGTTCCAGCTCCAGCGGCAGCAGGTCCGGGTCCGGGAAATAGCGATAGTCGTTCGCCTCTTCCTTGGACCGCATCGAGCGCGTTTCGCCCCTCACCGGGTCGAACAGTCGGGTTTCCTGATCGATCTTGCCGCCGTCCTCCAGGATCTCGATCTGGCGGCGTGCCTCATACTGGATCGCCTGAGAAATGAAGCGGAAGCTGTTGACGTTCTTGATCTCGCAGCGTGTACCGAGGTGGCTGAAATCCCCCGTCGCCTTGAATTTCTCGTAGCCGCCCTCGCGGCAGACCGAGACGTTCACGTCGGCGCGCAGATTGCCCTTCTCCATGTCGCCGTCGCAGGTGCCCAGATAAATCAGGATGGTCCGGATCTTCTTGACGTAGGCGACCGCCTCTTCCGGCGTGCGCAGGTCGGGGCGCGAGACGATCTCCATCAGGGCCGTGCCCGCGCGGTTCAGATCGACGTAGCTCTCGGTCGGCGACAGGTCGTGGATCAGCTTGCCCGCGTCCTGTTCCAGGTGCAGCCGCTCGATACCGACGTTGAAGAAGCTGCCGTCCTCGGCCTCGACCTCGACCACGCCCTCGCCGACGATCGGGAAATACAGCTGGCTGATCTGATAGCCGGTGGGCAGGTCGGGGTAGAAGTAGTTCTTGCGGTCGAACTGGCTGCGCCGATTGATCTGCGCCTTCAGGCCGAGGCCGGTCCGCACCGCCTGCTCGACGCAGTGCCGGTTCAGCGTCGGCAGCATGCCGGGAAAGCCCGCATCGACCAGCGACACTTGCTCGTTCGGCCCGGCGCCGAAGCCCACGGCCGCGCCGGAGAACAGCTTGGCTTTCGAGGCCACCTGGGCGTGGATCTCCAGCCCCATGACGATTTCCCAGGCCCCAGTGCGGCCCTGGATCAGTTTCGAGTTGGCGAGCGTGTCGGTCATGCGCCGTGATTAGCGCCCCGCGCGCGCCTGCGGAAGGTCGTGTCTTGAGCCTGTCGCGATTTCAAGGTCATCTGCGACCTCTCACCTCTGGAGCAGCCCCATGATCAAGTCCGTTCTCGCCGCCGCCGTCCTCGTCGCCCTGGCCCCGGCCGCTCTGGCCCAGACGGCCCCGGCCCAGGATCACTCCGCCCACGCGGCCCATGCCGCCCGCCCGACCATCGCCAGCCCGATCAAGGACCTGCTGAACAACCCCGAGACCGCCGCCGTGATGGAAAAGCACCTGCCCGGCGTCGCCCAGCACCCGATGCGTCCCCAGTTCGAAGACATGACCCTGGCTCAGGTCATGCCGATCTCGCAGGGCGCGATCACCCAGGCGACGATCGACGCCATCGACACCGACCTCAAGGCGCTTCCGGCCTCGTAATCGCTATCCAGTGGCGTGGACGGTCCGTCCTGCGACGACCGTCCGCGCCACCCGGCCCTGCAGTCGCCGCCCGTCGAAGGGCGAGTTCTTGGACTTGGACCTCAGGGCGTCGGCGTCCACAATGACCGGCGCGCCGGGGTCGAACAGGATCAGATCGGCCGGTGCCCCTGGGGCCAGCCGCCCGGCGTCGAGCCCCAGCAGGGTCGCGGGCCCTTCGGTCACGGGCCTCAGCACATCCAGCAGGTCGATCCCCTCCTCGTGATGCAGGGTCAGGGCAGCGGGCAGCAGGGTCTCCAGACCCACGGCCCCTGGCGTGGCCTCGGCGAACGGCCGCCGCTTGTCCTCGGCCGGCGCGGGCGTGTGGGCCGAGGTGATGGCCTCGATCAGCCCGTCGCGGACCGCCTCGATCAGGGCGCGTCGATCGCTCTCGGGCCGCAGCGGCGGGTCCAGACGGTAGAAGGTGCGGTAGTCACCGATGTCGACTTCGTTGAAGCACAGGTGGTTGATCGACACCGAGGCCGCGACCTCCAGCCCCCGGCCCCGCGCCCGAGCCAGGACCTCCAGCGCGGCCTCGGTCGAGATCTGGTCCACAAGGAACCGCACGCCGGTCTGCTCGACCAGGGCCAGATCGCGCTCCAGCTGGATCCGCTCGGCGATGGCGGGGGCGGAGGCCAGGCCCAGCCGCGTCGCCAGCTCGCCGGAGGTCGCGACCGCCCCCTCCGACAGCCAGGGATCGGCCGGGCGGCAGGCGATCATGGCGTTGAAGGCCGTCGCATAGGCCATGATCCGTTGCAGCACCCGGCTGTCGGCCACCACATGGTCGCCGTCGGTGAAGTACAGCGCCCCCGCCTCGTGCATCAGGCCGATCTCGGCCATGCGAGTGCCGCCGCGCCCCTTCGTCGCCGCCCCCGCCACGCGGACGTTGACGAGGCCCAGCGCGGCACCGCGCCGCTGGATGAAGTCGATCATGGCCGGATCGTCCACGGCGGGGTCGGTGTCGGGCTGGATGACGATGGTGGTCACGCCCCCGGCCGCAGCCGACAGGCTGGCGGACTTCAGTGTCTCCTTGGGCTCAGCCCCAGGCTCGCCCGTGCGGACGCGAATGTCGATCAGGCCGGGGGACAGACACAAACCCTGCGCGTCGATTGAAGTCGAGGGATCGCCCAGGTCGGTGAGCGAGTGCGGGCCACGGACCACATCAACGATGACACCGTCTTTGATCAGGATGGCCCCTGGACCGTCGTAGTTGGAAGCCGGATCGAGGAGCCTCGCGTTTGTGATGAGCAACTGGCTCATGCCGCGCCCTCCAGCCGCATCGCCAGCGACGCCAGCACCGCCATCCTGGCTGCAACCCCCATCTCGACCTGATCCTGGATCAGCGAGACGGACAGATCGTCGGCGACATCCGAATCGATCTCCACGCCCCGGTTCATCGGCCCCGGATGCATGACCTTCGCCCCGACCTTGGCCCAGGCCAGTTTCTCCCGATCCAGACCCCAGAAACGGAAATACTCCCGCGTCGAGGGCACCAGGGCCCCGTCCATCCGCTCCAGCTGCAGCCTCAGCATCATCACGACGTCGCAGCCGGCCAGCCCTTCGCGCATATCGTGGAACACCTCGCAGCCCCAGCGATCGGCGTCGCCCGGCACCAGGGTCGGGGGCCCGATCAGCCGCACCCGCGCCCCCATCATCGACAGCAGCGCCACATTGGACCGCGCCACCCGGCTGTGGGCGATGTCGCCGCAGATCGCCACCGTCAGCCCGCCGACATCTCCGAACACGCGGCGCAGGCTCAGCAGGTCCAGCAGCGCCTGCGTCGGATGTTCATGGCGCCCGTCGCCCGCGTTCACGACCGCGCACCCGACCTTCTGGCTCAGCAGGGCCGCCGCCCCCGACGCCCCGTGCCGCACCACCAGGATATCCGGCCGCATGGCGTTCAGCGTCACGGCGGTATCGATCAGGGTCTCGCCCTTCTTCACCGAACTGGCCCCGACCGGCATGGTGACGACGTCGGCGCCCAGCCGCTTGGCCGCGATCTCGAACGACGAACTGGTCCGCGTCGAACTTTCGAAAAACAGGTTGAGGACCGTGCGCCCGCGCAGCAGGTCCAGCGCCTTGGAGGATTGTCGGTTCAGATCGACGAAGGCGTCCGCGAGATCCAGCAGCGACGCCACGAACGGCGGGTTCAGATCGGCCGCCGCCAGGAAATGGGGTTTCGGGAACGGGACCAGCCGGTCGGCGATCAGGTCGGCGGCGACGGCAGTGCTGGTCATCAAAGCCCGCCTATAGCCCCTGATCACGCCAGATGGAACAGGGCGAGCAGCAGCGGGATGCCCGCCGCGCTGCCGACCGTGGTCAGAGCCACGATCCCCGCCATCAGCGGGGCGTCCCCGCCCATCTGCCGCGCCAGGATGTAGGAGGCCGCTGCACCGGGGGCCGCGCCGCATAGCAGCGCGATCCCCTGGGCGGTCTCGGAGCCTCCAAACAGACGGCACAGCCCCCACATCATGAAGGGCGTGATGACCAGCTTGACCACCGACACAGCGGTGATCGTGATCCGCCGCCGGGCGACCTGGGCGAAGCTGAGGCCAGCCCCGGCCACGATCAGCCCGAGCGGAAGCGCCGCGCCGCCCAGCAGCTCTAGCGTCTCGGACACGCCGGGGATGATCGGCACCCCGGTCAGGTTCAGCACGAGCCCTATGACGCAGGCGACCAGCAGCGGGTTCGACACAATGGCCTTGCCAAGCGAGAGGGCCGACATCTCGCGCTGATCGGCTCCCCAGCGGACAAGCACCACGACGCACAAGACGTTGGTCACCGGGATCATCGCCCCGATGACCACCGCCGCCAGGGCCAGCCCATCGGCACCGTAAACCGCCTGGATCACCGGCAGGAAGACGAAGCTGTTCCAGCGAATGACGCCCTGAAACACGGAGGTGAAGGCCGGCCCGTCCAGCTTCAGAAGCGGCCGCACCAGCAGGGTGATCGCGGCGATGATCAGCGCGGTCGAGACCGCCGCCGCGCCCGCCGCCGTGGCCCCGCCACCCGAGATGTCGGCGTGCCAGATCGCTGTGATCAGAAAGCCGGGATACAGCAGGTGGATCGACAACTTCTCGATCGGCCGCCACGCCGCGTCGGGCAGGAAGCCGGACTTCCTCAGGCCATAGCCGATGGCGATCAGCACGAAGACCGGCACGACGCCGGCGAACAGGGCGGTCACACCCAGGTGTCCTGGTCCCGCACCCGGTCCAGAGCTCCCTGAAGGATCCAGGCGGCGGCTGTCCGGTCCACCACGCTCGCGCGGCGCTTGCGGCTCAGGTCCAGTTCGTCGATCAGGAACCGCTCGACCGCGCTGGTCGACATCCGCTCGTCCCAGAAGGCGACGTTGACGGGCCGCAGGCGCTCCAGATTGCGCGCGAACGCCCGGCAGGACTGGGCGCGCGGTCCTTCGGTGCCGTCCATGTTGACCGGCAGGCCGACGACGAGGGCGGACGCTTTTCGGCCGTCCATCAGGCGGAACACCGCTTCGGCGTCCTCGGTGAATTTCGAGCGGCGGATCAGCTCCAGCGGGCTGGCGATCATGCGGCTGGTGTCAGAGACCGCCACGCCGATGGTCTTCTCGCCAAGGTCCAGCCCCAGCCACGGCGTGCCGGTAGGAGAGGCGACCGCGAGGTCTGTCAGGTTCAGTATGGGCACGCGCGCCGGGTAGGCGTTGCCAACGAACCTGTCAAAGCACAGGGTGCGCGCGTCACCAATGAGAGGTTCCATGTCGCGTTCCGCGTCATCCATCGCCGCGCTGTGCGCGCTGGCCCTGTCCGTCGGCGCCTGCGACGCGGCCCCGACGGGAGAGTCCGCGACCAAGGCTGGCGAGTCGCCCGTCGCCTCGACCGGGGGCGCGACGCCGCAGGCCGCGCCGCTGACCGCCTCGGGCCCGGCCGAGACCCTCGGCGCTATGCCGGTCGAGGACGATTCGACCCAGTCCGCCGCCAGCGTCGTGCGGGTCGACTGGGTAGCCGAGGACAGCGCCAAGATGTTCGGCACGGCCGGCGGTGATCCGGCGATGAACGGCCTCTACACCCATATCGCCTTCTACGGCTCGCCTGGTGACGGCTGGACCGTGTTCAGGCTGGCCGATGTGCTGGACTACACCGTGCTGTCGTCCTCGGCGGGCCGTGTCGATCTGGACCTGCACGAAAGCATCCTGAACGAGGCGACTGGCGAGATCGGTAGCCGCCACCGCAAGGTCATCGTGGCCTGGACCCCGGGGGCCGACGGCGCGCCGCCCGCCGCCATCACCGTCACCCCCGCCCAGTAAGCCGGGCGGTCCTTGTGCGGCGCAGTCCGTGCGGCTAATCCCGCCCGCTTGAACCTGCTTGACTGGAGGGCCCCGTGGCCATCGACGCCGAAACGGTGAGGAAGGTCGCTCACCTCGCTCGCATCAAGACCCCCGACGACCGGCTGGAGGGTCTGGCCGGAGAGCTGAACGGCATCCTGGCCTGGATCGAACAGCTGCAGGAGGTCGATGTGACCGGCGTCGAGCCCATGACCTCCAATGTCGCCCAGCCGCTGCGCCTGCGCGACGACGTCGTCACCGACGGGGCCAAGGTCGAGGCCGTCCTGTCCAATGCGCCGAAATCCGCCGACGGCTTCTACGTCGTGCCCAAGGTGGTCGAATAGATGTCGGACCTGACCAAGCTCACCTTGAAGGCCGCCATCGACGGCCTGAAGGCCAAGGCCTTTTCCTCCGAAGAGATCACCCGCGCCTTCGTCTCGAACATCGAAGCCGCCAATCCGGCCCTGAACGCCTACGTCGTGGTCACCGCCGACAAGGCCATCGACATGGCCAAGGCGTCGGACGCCCGCATCGCCTCGGGCGAGGCCGGCGCTCTGGAAGGCGCGCCGCTGGGCATCAAGGATTTGTTCTGCACCGACGGCGTCCAGACGACGGCGGGCTCCAACATGCTGCGCGGCTTCGTGCCGCCCTATGAATCGACCGTCACCGCCAACCTGTGGCGCGACGGGGCGGTGATGTTGGGCAAGCTCAACATGGACGAGTTCGCCATGGGCTCGTCCAATGAGACCTCGGCCTTCGGCCCGGTCAAGAACCCCTGGAAATCAAAGGGCTCCAACTCAGACCTGACCCCGGGCGGCAGCTCGGGCGGCTCGGCCTCTGCGGTCGCGGCGGACCTGTGCCTGGCCGCGACGGCGTCGGACACCGGCGGCTCGATCCGTCAGCCCGCCGCCTTCACCGGCACGGTCGGCATCAAGCCCACCTACGGCCGCGCCAGCCGCTACGGCATGGTGGCCTTCGCCAGCTCGCTGGACCAGGCCGGCCCGATCACCAAGACGGTCGAAGACGCCGCGATCCTGCTGCGCTCCATGTGCAGCTTCGATGCGAAGGATTCGACCAGCCTCGACATTCCGACGCCGGACTGGACCGCTTCGGTCGGCCAGTCGGTCAAGGGCCTGCGCATCGGCGTGCCGCGCGAATACGTCGTCGACGGCATGCCCGCCGAGATCCAGGCGCTGTGGGACCAGGGCGTGGCCTGGCTGCGCGACGCCGGCTGCGAGATCGTCGACATCTCCCTGCCCCACACCAAATACGCCCTGCCGACCTACTACATCGTCGCCCCGGCGGAGGCGTCGTCGAACCTGGCCCGCTACGACGGCATGCGGTTCGGCCATCGTGCCGAGCACGCGACCAGCCTGACCGACCTCTATGAGACCAGCCGCGCCGAGGGCTTCGGCAAGGAGGTCCAGCGCCGCCTGACCATCGGCGCCTATGTGCTGTCGGCCGGATTCTATGACGCCTACTACGTCCGCGCGCTGAAGGTCCGCCGCCGCATCGCCCGGGATTTCGACGACGTCTGGGGCAAGGTCGACGCCATCCTGACGCCGTCCACGCCCTCGGCCGCCTTCGCTCTGGGCGACAAGCAGATCGACCCGGTGACGATGTATCTGAACGACGTCTTCACCGTGACGGCGAACCTGGCGGGCCTGCCCGGCATCTCGGTCCCCGCCGGCCTCGATGCCAACGGCCTGCCGCTCGGTCTTCAGGTCATCGGCAAGGCGCTCGACGAGGCCACGGTGTTCCAGGTGGGCGCCGCGCTGGAACAGGCGGCAGGCAGCGTCGGCAAGCCAGAGCGGTGGTGGTGATCAGCGCTCGCAGGTCTGAGCCGCCGCGAGCTCCGCGCCCAGCGCGCCTCTGACGGCCAACGGGGCGTCCGTGGCGATCACCACGGCCCCCTGCTCGAACAGGTCGCGATATTCCGAGACATCGCCGTCGGCGGCATAGCGGTCGTCCAGGCGGCGGCCGGGCGCGCCAAGGGTACCGAACTGGACCTCGACGCCGCGTCCCGCCAGAGCGCGCCACAGAGCCGGGCGAGCCTCGCGCGTGCCGGTCCAGGCCAGGATCTGTGCCGGGTTCAGCCCCTCCAGCCCCGCCACGTCATCCAGCCCGGCCGAGATCATCATCTCCGGAGCCAGCACGGCCACCGCCCGCGCCGTCGCGGGCGAGTAGGTGATCAGGATAACCCGGTCGGCGGCGCCCGCGTCCCGAACTTCCTGAATGACGGCCCGGGCCAGGACCAGGGTCAAGGCCTCGTCCGCCGGCTTCAGGTCGATGGAGGCGATGGCCTCGACTCGCCCGGCGGCATCCAGCGCCTCGCGCAGGGTCGGCGGCGGCGCGTCGGTGACCGTGCCGTCGGTCGCCTCCAGCCGCACGGCCCGCACCTCGGCGAAGCTGAGTTCGGCCACGCGGCCCTGACCGGTCGTGGTGCGCTCCAGGGTGTCGTCGTGCATCAGCACCAACCGCCCGTCGCGGGTCAGGGCGGCGTCGATTTCGAGGATGGCCCCGGGGATGGCGCGCCCCGTCACCTCAATGGCCTCGACGGAGTTTTCGGGATGGTCGTCAGCCGACTGAGCCCGGTGCGCCGAGATCGCCATGCCGCCCTGCTCCCGAATACAGTCGAAATAGGCGGCCAGAACCGGCCCGCCCGTCGACGTCTGGGCCGCCGGGGCGGGGGCCGCGATGCAGCCGCTCGCGACGAGGGCCAGGGCTGAGGCGGCGAGGGCGCGGATCATCGGGGCGGTCTCCGTGGGCCGCGTGTCATAGCGGCCACGACAGCAGGGTGGAACCCCGCTCGGCGCTTGCCGCCAGGGCAACGGCGACGCATCTTGCGGACACGCCTTAACCGGGAGCGAATCACGTGCAGGATCTGGTCGGGCCCGCTCTGGGGACGCTCGCGGCGGTGGCCGTGGGCGGATACCTGCTGGGCTCGATCCCGTTCGGCGTCCTGATCACCCGGACGGCCGGGGCGGGCGACGTGCGCAACATCGGCTCGGGCAACATCGGCGCGACCAACGTCCTGCGGACGGGCCGCAAGGACCTGGCGCTGGCGACCCTCCTGCTCGACGCCGGCAAGGGCGCGGTCGCCCTGCTGATCGCGCGCCAGCTGTTCGGGTCCGAGGTCGCGGGGGCCATCGCCGGCGGCGCGGCCTTTCTGGGGCACCTCTTCCCCGTCTGGCTGGGATTCAAGGGCGGCAAGGGGGTCGCCACCTTCTTCGGCCTGCTGATCGCCGCCGCCTGGCCGCTGGGGCTGATGGCCGGCGCGACCTGGCTGATCGTCGCCTTCGCCCTGCGCTACTCCTCGCTGGCGGCCCTGATCGCGGCGGCCGCCGCGCCGTTGCTGGCGCTGCTGCCCCTACCCGCCCTGGGTCTGCCGGTCGAGGCCCCGATCCTGGTGCTATCGGTCTTCACCGCCGTGCTGATCTGGATCCGCCACCACGAGAACATCGGCCGCCTGGTCAAGGGGGCCGAGCCCCGCATCGGCGCGGCGAAACGGGCGTGAGCCTGCCCGAGGCCGAGCGGTTCGCGCGGCTTCGTCTCGCCCGGACCGAGCGCGTCGGCCCCGTCGCCTTTCGCCAGCTGCTGCTCCGGTTCGGCACGGCGGAGCGCGCCATCGCGGCCCTGCCCGACCTGATCCGCAGCGGCGGCGGACATGGCTTCACCCTGCCTCCCACCGACCGCATCGAGGCCGAGATCGAGGCCGGCGACCGCGCCGGCGCTCAGCTGGTCGTGCTCGGCGACCCTGCCCATCCGCCACGGCTCGCCGCGCTGGACCCGCCGCCACCCGTCCTGTGGGTCCGGGGCGACACCGGCCTGCTGGGGCGCGAGGCCGTCGGCGTCGTCGGCGCGCGCATAGCCTCCGCCGGCGGCCAGCGGATCGCGCGCGGCCTGGCCCAGCAACTCGGCGAGGCCGGTTTCGTGGTCGTGTCGGGGCTTGCGCGAGGCATCGATGCCGCCGCCCACGCCGGATCGCTTGAGATCGGCACGATCGCGGTCCTCGGCGGCGGGGTCGACGACGTCTATCCGCCGGATAACGCCGCCCTGTACGACCAGATCGTCGAGCGCGGCGCGGTCGTGTCCGAAAGCCCGATGGGCAGCCGCGCCCAAGCCCGCGACTTCCCCCGGCGCAACCGCATCATCTCCGGCCTGTCGCGCGGCGTCATCGTGGTCGAGGCGGAGATTCGCTCCGGCTCCCTCATCACCGCCCGCCTGGCCAACGAGCAGGGCCGCGAGGTGTTCGCAGTCCCCGGCTCGCCGCTTGACCCCCGGTCGAAAGGGCCCAACGAGCTGCTGCGTCAGGGGGCCCACATCTGCGAGGGCATCGACGACGTCATCCGGGGACTCGAGACGCTGCGCACGCTCGCCGAGCCGGCGCGGGACGACCCGTTCCGCGACGCCGACGGCCTCGACGACCTCGACACGGCCTTCCTGGACCGGGTCGCGTCCCTGCTGTCGCCGACACCGACGCCGCGTGACGAGATCGCCCGTGCGCTGAACGCCCCCATCGCCAGCGTCGCCGCCGCCCTGCTGGAGCTCAGCCTCGCAGGCCGGGCGACGCTTCTGCCCGGCGGGTCGGCCTCGACCTAGGCCCGGCGGCGGCGCGGCTCGTCGGTCTCAGTGGCCAGAGGTCGCGGTGCGTCGGCCGCCAGGCTCGCCGCGCTGTCCAGAAGACGGCCCAAGGCCTCATCTCCATCCCAGCGGGCCATCTGCGCGAGTTCGAGCGCCATGGCCCCAATGTACTCCCGAACCGGAAACTCTCTCGGCTCGGGGTCCGACGGCATGGCCGGAGGACCGGCTTCCGACGCGATCGGCTGAGTTGTCATGGCGACGCCCTTCGCTTGGTTGACCCCCGCAGTAGGGCACAACCTTAGCATGTTTGGCAACCTTGGCGCGAGCGGTCGGAATGCTCCGATTGACATAGGGCGCGAGCCTGACCACGTTCGCCCACCCTCCCCTCAGACTGAGCCGTAATGAATCTCGTCATCGTCGAGAGCCCCGCCAAGGCCAAGACCATCAACAAATACCTCGGCTCCGGCTATGAGGTGCTCGCCTCGTACGGACACATCCGCGACCTCCCCTCCAAGGACGGCTCGGTCAAGCCCGACGAGGACTTCGCCATGGATTGGGAGATCGATCCCAAGGCGTCCAAGCGCATGTCCGAGATCGCCGAGGCGGCCAAGCGCGCGGATCGCCTGATCCTGGCCACCGACCCGGACCGCGAGGGCGAGGCCATCAGCTGGCACGTGTTGGACGTCCTGACCAAGAAGAAGGCGCTCAAGGACACCACCGTCGAGCGCGTCACCTTCAACGCCATCACCAAGTCGGCCGTGCTGGACGCCATGGCCCAGCCGCGCCAGATCGACATGGAGCTGGTCGAGGCCTACCTCGCCCGCCGCGCGCTCGACTATCTGGTCGGCTTCACCCTGTCGCCCGTGCTGTGGAGGAAGCTCCCCGGGGCCCGATCGGCCGGTCGGGTGCAGTCCGTGGCGCTGCGGATCGTCGTCGATCGCGAGCTGGAGATCGAGCGCTTCAGGCCCCAGGAATACTGGTCGATCGAGGCCGACCTCGCCGCCGACAGCCCGCCCTTCACCACCCGGCTGGTCAAGCACGCCGGCAAGCGGATCCAGCGCCTGGACATCAAGGACGAGGCGACGGCCATGGCCGCCCGCGCCGCCATCCAGTCCGGCGACTTCACGATCAAGTCGATCGAGAAGAAGCCAGTCCGCCGTTTTCCGTCCCCACCCTTCACAACCTCGACCCTGCAGCAGGAGGCATCGCGTAAGCTCGGCTTCGACGCCCAGCGCACCATGCGCGCGGCGCAGAAACTGTACGAAGGCGTCGACGAGACCGGCGGCCTGATCACCTATATGCGGACCGATGGCGTCCAGACCACGCCCGAGGGCATCGCCCAGGCGCGAGAGGTCATCGGCGAGACCTTCGGCCCGGCCTTCGTTCCGGCAGAGGCTCGATATTACAAAACGAAAGCCAAGAATGCTCAGGAAGCGCATGAGGCGATCCGGCCGACCAACATCGCCCGCCGCCCAGACTCCTTGCGCCTGGAATCCGATCTTCAGCGCCTCTACGAGCTGATCTGGAAGCGGATGGTCGCCTCCCAGATGGAGGCCGCGCGCCTGGACCGCACCACGGTCGAAGTCGAGACGCCCGACGGCCAGACCGGCCTGCGCGCCACCGGCCAGGTCGTCACCTTCGACGGCTTTCTCGCCGTCTACGAGGAAGGCCGCGACGAGAAACAGAAGGGTGCCGAGACCGAGGAGGACGACGACACCGCTCGCCTCCCGGCGCTGAAGGAAGGCGCGAAAGCCAAGGTCGAGGCTATCCGCACCGACCAGCATTTCACCGAGCCCCCGCCCCGCTTCTCCGAGGCCACCCTGGTCAAGAAGCTGGAAGAGCTCGGCATCGGCCGCCCGTCGACTTATGCCTCCATCCTGACGACGCTTCGCGACCGCGAATACGTCCGCATGGACAAGAACCGCTTCATCCCCGAGGACAACGGCCGCCTGGTCACGGCCTTCCTGGAGCAGTTCTTCGGCCAGTGGGTTCAGTACGACTTCACCGCCGCGCTGGAGACCCAGCTGGACGAAGTCTCAGCCGGGGACATGGACTGGAAGTCGCTGCTGCGCGACTTCTGGTCCAAGCTTAAGCCAGCGACCGCCGCCGTGCTGGAACGCCAGGGCGTGATCGACGAGCTCGACACCGCCATCGGGCCGTTCCTGTTCCCCGCGAAGCCGGACGGCTCGGACGCCCGCCTGTGCCCGCTCTGCAAGACCGGGCGGCTGCATCTGAGGGCCAGCTTCAAGATGAAGTCGTCCTTCATCGGCTGCTCCAACTATCCGGAATGCCGCTACACCCGCGGCTTCGGCGCGGGCGAGAACGCGGGCGACGATTCCGGCGGCGACCGCGACCTCGGCGTTGATCCCGCGACCGGACTGCCGGTTGCGCTGAAGATCGGGCGGTTCGGCCCCTATGTCGAAACCGCCAACCCGGGCGAGGAGAAGCCCAAGCGGTCCTCCCTGCCGAAGGGCTGGAGCCCGGCGACCCTGACACTAGACCAGGCGGTACGCCTTCTCGGCCTTCCGCGCATGGTGGGCGTCCATCCCGAGGACAATCAGCCGATCACGGCGGGCCTCGGCCGCTATGGCCCCTTCATCCTCCATGCCGGGACGTACGCCAATGTCGCGGATATCGATGAGGTTTTCGAAATCGGCCTGAACCGGGCGGTCGTCCTGCTGGCCGAAAAGCGCGCCGGCGGTTTCAAGGGACGCGGCGCCGCCGTCGCCCCTCTGAAGGACCTGGGCGCCCACCCGGAAACCGGCGAGCCCGTCCACGTCATGTCCGGCCGCTTCGGCCCCTATGTGAAGTCCGGCAAGATCAACGCGACGATCCCCAAGGGCACCGCGCCCGAGGACATGACGATGGAGGTGGCGGTCCCGCTGCTCGCTGCGCGCGCCCTCGCCGCTCCCGCCAAGGGCAAGAAAGCCCCGGCCAAGAAGCCCGCTGCGGCCAAGAAGCCCGCTGCAAAGAAGGCTGCGCCGAAGAAGAAGACGGCGAAAGCCTAACCCTCTCCCGTCGGGAGAGGGCTTGAGCGCCCGGGAGCCGTCAGGCGATCGGCCTTGCGCGAAAGGGTGAGGGGTTTCCCTCTCACCGGCTCCCGCCGAACCCCTCACCCTTTCGTCTTGCGCATCGCTGCGCTCTGCGAGCCTCGAGCCCTCTCCCCTGGGAGAGGGACGCCGCGTTCTTTGTTCTTGCTTTGTTCTAGACGCAAGCTATCCTTGCCGACGAAAGGACGCGGCGCCCGGTCCAACGCCACCGGACGCTACGAACCGACGACGACCGAGGCCTTCGACGACGGCTGGACGGCCGAGGATGAGGCCCCAGCCCACATCCGCACCACCCTGACCCCCGACCACGCCCGGACGATCATCGCCAGGAACATCAGTCCGGACATCGGCTTCGACCGCTCGATCAACCCTTACAAAGGCTGCGAACATGGCTGCATCTACTGCTACGCCCGTCCATCCCATGCCTGGATGGGCCTATCCCCGGGCCTGGATTTCGAGAGCCGGATCTTCTTCAAGCCCGAGGCAGGGCGTCTCCTGGAACAGGAGCTCGCCGCGCGCCGATACGTCTGCAAGCGCATCCACATCGGCGGCAACACCGATCCGTATCAGCCGGTCGAGCGCGAGCTTCGATCGACCCGGTCGATCCTCGAGGTCTGCCAGCGCTTCAACCAGCCCCTCTCCATCATCACCAAGTCCAATCTGATCACCCGCGATGTGGACATCCTTGGCCCGATGGGCCGCGAGCGTCTGGCCAGCGCCTTCGTCTCGATCACGACGCTGGACCGAAAGCTCGCCCGCACCATGGAGCCCCGGGCCTCGACGCCGGCGAAGCGGCTGGAGGCCATCAGCCGGCTGGCGGAGGCCGGGGTCCCCGTCGGCGTCGGCTTCGCCCCCGTCATTCCCGGGCTGAACGATCACGAGCTGGAATCGGTGCTTGAGGCCTCCGCCAAGGCGGGCGCGACCACGGCCATGTACGTCACCCTGCGTCTGCCGCTGGAGATCAAGGACCTGTTCCGCGAGTGGCTGGCCGAGGCCCGACCCGACCGCGCCGCCCGCGTGATGTCGCTGGTCCGCCAGACGCGGGGCGGAAAAGACTACGATCCCGACTGGAACACCCGGATGAAGGGCACCGGCCCCGTCGCCGACCTGATCGCCGCCCGCTTCAAGGCGGCCGTCAAACGCTACGGCCTGGACGCGCCCCGCCACCAGCTGGACGAGACGAAGTTCCGGGTCCCCGCCGATGCGCGGCCGCAGCTCGAACTGTTCGGCTGAGGGTTCGCCCCGGAACAGTCAGACGGCACCCTCCACCAGCCCGCGCCAAGTCGGGTCTGTGTCGTCGACCAGGTCCACATCCTCCAGCAGGACGACCACGCCCTCTCCGTCCGGCAGGATGACGCCCAGCACCTCCATGACCTCGCCGTCCGGGCTGACGTGGCTCTCGGCCTGCACCGCCACCGCGCCCTGCTCGCCGTCGTCGTCCCACCAGATCACGGGCTGGGGCAGGTCCATCTCGATAGGCCGAGCGTCGTCGGTCTCGCCCAAGGCGAAGATCGCCCGGCGCGCCTGAACGTCCTCCAGCGTCGCGATCCGACCGACGAAGGGCTCCAGCCGGGCCCAGTCGTCGACGTCGAAGCCACCCCCGTCCTCGCCGAAATCCGGTGCGTCTTCGCTCATCGTTATCTCCGAAACAGGCCGACCAGCTCGACGTGGCTGGACCACAGGAACTGGTCGATCGGGGTCACGCGCTCCAGCACGAAGCCGGCGTCAAGCAGCACCCGGGCGTCGCGCGCGAAGGTCTGGGGGTTGCAGGATACCCCGACCACGACGCCGGCCTTGGTCCCGGCGATCTGGGCGGTCTGCTCGATGGCCCCGGCGCGCGGCGGGTCGAACACGACGGCGTCGCAGCCCTTCAGATCGTAGGGCGTCATGGGCCGACGAAACAGGTCGCGCGCCTCGGCCACGATGGGCTTGAGCCCCTTTGCCGTGCCCATCCCCGCCTTCAGCGCCGCGATCCCGGCGGCGGAGGCATCGGCCGCGACGACACTCGCCACCGTCGCCAGAGGGAAGGTGAAGGTCCCGGCCCCGCAGAACAGGTCGGCCACCTTCTTCGCCCCACGGACCGCCTCGACGGCACGAGAGACCATGGCGGCCTCCGCCTCCGGAACCGCCTGCAGGAATCCCCCTGCGGGCACGGGCACGGTCGCGGGCCCAAAGGCGACACGCGGCTGGCGCTCCATCGACAGGGTCTCCCCCGCCAGCGAAAGCCGCGCCAGTCCGGCCTCAGCCGCCAACCGGATCGCCTGGGCCCGCCGGTCGCCGGACAGTCCGGAGCGTTTCTCCACGCCTGTCACATCGACGTCCAGCCCGTCGAGCGTCCAGGTCGCGTGCAGCGTCGGTGCCGACTTCGGATGATCCAGAAACGCCGCCGCGATCTTCGCCAGCGCGGAAAACGCGCCGACCAGCCGTGGATCGGCGACCGAGCACTCGGTGACCTCGACCAGCCGCCACGATTTGCGCGCCTTGAATCCCAACACGACACGCCCGTCCTCAAGCCGACGCGCATGCAAGGCGAGTCGCCGCCGGCTGCCGGAGGGCACGGCCACGGTCGCCTCGACCTCGGTCTCGATGCCTTCGCGCGCCAGGGTGGCGATCACCTGCTGGCGCTTCCAGTCCAGATAGGGACCACTGGCCCAGTGCTGCAGCGAGCATCCGCCGCAGTCGCCGTAATGCGGCGACACCGGCGCGATCCGGTCCGGGCTGGCCTCGACGATCACGCCGCCGTCCATCCGCCCGTCGCGGACCTCGCCCCGCACGGTCTCGCCCGGCAGGGTCAGGGGGACGAACACGGGGCCTCCCGGCGTCTCGGCGACGCCGTCCCCCTGCCCGGCCACCCGAGCGATCTTCAGCGTCATCGTCATCGCGGCCTTCTAGACCGCTTCGCCGTCCGGCCGAAACATGAACGGAGATGAACGCGCGGCTCAACACCGGTTCAGGTTGGGAGCTCTAGACCTCACCTCAACAGACGCCGGATCTCCCGACGTCGACACAGGGGTTTCTCTCATGACCACCCGGTTCATCAGGTCCGCCGCCGCCCTCGCCGCCATCGCGGCTGCGGCGACGCTGGCACCCGCCGCCGCCTCGGCCCAGTCCTATGGCTACGGCAGCGGCTACTCGAACAACGGCTACAGCCAGCCCTACGGCTACAATCAGGGCAACGGCTACGGCCAGAGCTACAACAACGGCTCCGGCTATGACCGCTGCCAGACTCTGGGCCAAGGCCGCACCGGTGCCGGTGCCTTGATCGGCGGTGGCATCGGTGCCGTCGCGGGGTCGCAGATCGCGGGTCGCGGCAACCGGACCGAGGGTTCGATCATCGGCGGTGTGCTGGGCGCGATCGTCGGGTCTCAGGTCGGCCGGGCGTCGAACGACAACTGTCGGTCCGGCTATCAGGGCCAGACCTATTCGCAAGCCCCGACCTACTACAGCCAGAACGATCGGTACGACGACCGTGCCTATAGCTCGGGCTACCGCGCGGACGACCGCTACGACGACCGTGGCTACGGGAGCGACCGCCGCTACGACGATCGCCGCGACGGTGGCCGCTACCAGCAGGGCTACCAGGTCTCGGCCGACGGCTACTATTATTACGATCCGCGCCGGGGCTGGCTCCCGCGCTGATCGACCGAGGGTTCGCGTCCTCGGTTAGTTTTCAGCCCCCCTGTCGATCGGGGACGCGTTCGGCGCCGCCGGCGGAGCAATCCGCCGGCGGTTGCATGTTTCAAGGGTCGCTACCGCTCGCGACGCGGTCGCTCCCTGCTTGAGCGAAGTTCAAAGGTCGCTACGGCTATCGGCGGGTGGCCCAGATCAGGAATTCGACATTGCCGTCACCGCCCGTGATTGGGCTCGGCGTGGAGGCATTGACGGTCCATCCCATGCTGTCCAGCCAGCGTGAGACCCGGGCTAGGGCGGCCTCGCGGGCGGTGGGGTCTTTGACGATGCCGCCCTTGCCGACCCCTGCGGGTCCCTCAGCCTCGAACTGGGGCTTCACCAGAGCGACGAGGTCGGCCGCCTCTGACGCCAGAGCCAGTGCCGCTGGTAAAATCTTGATCAGGCTGAT
Organism: Caulobacteraceae bacterium; assembly: GCA_947475735.1. Lineage (GTDB taxonomy): Bacteria > Pseudomonadota > Alphaproteobacteria > Caulobacterales > Caulobacteraceae > Brevundimonas. Next base: position 79,596 of record CANJLQ010000010.1, on the reverse strand, counting down.
GAAACTGGCGTCGCAGACGACCAGTTCCGGTGCGATGGGCACCTGCTCCGACGTCAGCGCCCGCGCATCGGTCCGCTCCAGATTGACGACGCGAGGGTCGCCTGCGATCCGGGGATGCAACTGGCCGGAGCCCACGTCCACGGCGAACACCTGAGCGGCCCCGCGGGCGAGGCAGACCTCCGTGAAGCCGCCGGTCGAGGCCCCGACGTCCAGCACGATGCGTCCCTCGACCGGGATCGGCCACAGAGCCAGCGCATGGGCCAGTTTCACCCCGCCCCGTCCGACCCACGGATGATCCGCTTCGACCACCAGAACGGTCTCATCCCGCACGGTCTGCGACGCGGACCGGGCCGGGTGGCCATCGACGGTCACGCCTCCGGCCTTGATCGCCGCCTGGGCGCGGGCGCGGCTCTCGACCAGTCCTCTCGCGACCAGGGCGACGTCGAGACGGGTCATGCGCAGCGAGCCTCGGGTAACCGTGGGGCGACCCCGGCCGTACACACGGCGACACACACCGAGGCCGATCCCATGCGCGTCGTCTCCGTCCTGTTCGCCCTCGCCATTCTCGGCGTGGCCCTGTGGCTGATCCCAGCCACTCGGCGCGGCATGCTGGTGGCGGCCGAGTCGGTCAGTGTCAGCATGCCCCGGATGCGCTAGAGCCCGGCGATCCGCGCCAAGGCCGTCTCAAGCCGGGCCTTGGTGGCCTCCGCCTCGGCCAGCTTGGCGCGCTGTTCGTCGATCACCGCCGGAGCCGCCCGTTCGACGAAGTTGGGGTTGCCCAGTTTCTTCATGACATGACCGATGTCGCTGTCGGCGGCCGCGATCTCCTTGGACAGCCGCGCCGTCTCCGCCGCCAAGTCGATGACGCCGGCAAGAGACAGGGCCGCAGCCGACCCGCCGGACACCAGGGTCACCGCGCCTTCCGGAGCCGTCTCGGCCGCGCCGATCTCCGACACCCGCGCCAGCGTCAGGATCAGGTCGCGGTGCCGCGCGATCCGGGCCGTCGTGGCGGCGTCAGGCTGGACGAAGGTCAGGGGCGGCTTGGCGGCCGGGGGCACGTTCATCTCGCCGCGAAGGGCCCGGATCTCGCCGACCAGATCGACCAGCCAGCCGATCTCGGCCTCGGCCTCGGCGTCGATGAAGACGTCCGGCAGAACCGGCCACGCCGCGCCGAGCAGCATGGCCTCGTCCTGCGCCGCGCCGGCCTTGCCGAGCTCGTCCCACAGCTCCTCGGTGATGAAGGGCATGACGGGGTGCAGCAGCTTCAGGGTCTGGTCCAGCGTCCAGGCCGTCATGGCGCGTGCCTCGGCCTTGGCGGCCTCGTCGGTGCCCTGGAACACCGGCTTGGCCAGCTCCAGGTACCAGTCGCAGAAGACGTTCCAGACGAAGCGATACAGCGCCGAGGCCGCGTCGTCGAAGCGGCCGCCCTCGATGGCCTCGGACACCTGGCGTTCGGCCTTGGTCAGCTCGCCCCGGACCCAGCGATTGATGGTCTGCTGAACCGTCGCCGGGTCGAACCCCTCCACGCGGGCGCAATCGTTCATCTGGGAGAAGCGCGCGGCGTTCCACAGCTTGGTGCCGAAATTGCGATAGCCTTCAATCCGCTGCTTCGACAACTTGATGTCGCGCGTGCCCGACAGGATGGCCATGGTGAAGCGCAGGGGGTCGGCGCCCAGCTCGTCGATGATGGTCAGAGGGTCGATGACGTTCCCCTTGGACTTCGACATCTTCTGGCCCTTCTCGTCGCGGACCAGGCCGTTGATGATGACCCGTTTGAACGGCACCTCTCCGTCCATGAAGTGGATGCCCATCATCATCATCCGGGCCACCCAGAAGAAGATGATGTCCGCCGCCGTGACGAGGTCGCTAGTCGGGTAGAAGCGCTTGAGGTCGTCGGTGTCCTCCGGCCAGCCCATGGTCGAGAACGGCCACAGGGCGGAGGAGAACCAGGTGTCGAGGACGTCCTCGTCCTGCGTCAGGGTCTTCCCGCCCGCCTGCGCCCTCGCCTCGTCCTCGGTTTCGGCGACGTAGATGTTGCCGTCCGCGTCGTACCAAGCCGGGATGCGGTGGCCCCACCAGAGCTGGCGGCTGATGCACCAGGGCTCGATGTTCCTCAGCCACTCGAAATAGATCTTCTCGTAGGACTTGGGTTCGAAGACCGTGTCGCCCTGCTCCACCGCCTTCAGCGCGGGCTGGGCCAGGGTCGCGGCATCGACGTACCACTGGTCCGTCAGCCAGGGCTCGATGACGACGCCGGAGCGGTCGCCGTGAGGGACGACGTGCTTCGTCTTCTCGATACCCTTCAGCCAGCCCTCTTCCTCGGCGCGGGCGACGATGGCCTTGCGCGCCGCGAACCGGTCCAGGCCTCGGAGTTCGACTGGGATAGAGTCGATCGCAGATGGCCCAGTTAGGCCATCGCCATCGGCCAGTTGGACCCCATCAACGACCGCACGGTGACCAAACTCAAAGTCGTCCAGTCCGCTCGACTTGATGTGAGCGAAGCGATCGAAGACATTGATCACTTCAAGCCCCGCGCGCTTTCCGACGCCGAAGTCGTTGAAGTCATGTGCAGGCGTGATCTTCACCGCGCCTGATCCCTTGGTCGGGTCGGCATAGTCGTCGGCGACGATCGGAATGCGCCGCCCGACGATCGGCAGGGTCACGAACTTGCCGACCAGGCCCGCATAGCGCGCGTCATCCGGATGCACCGCCACGCCGGTGTCGCCCAGCATCGTCTCCGGCCGGGTCGTCGCCACGACGATGAAGTCGCGCGTCTCCCACTCGGTGGCCTCGTCCGCCTCGTCGAAGGCGATCGGGTGCTCATAGGTCACGCCGTCGGCCAGTGGATAGGCGAAATGCCAGTAGTGGCCGTCGACCTCGCGCTGCTCGACCTCCAGGTCGCTGATGGCCGTCTGGAACTGCGGGTCCCAGTTCACCAGCCGCTTGTCGCGATAGATCAGCCCCTTGCGATGCAGCTCGACGAATACCTTGCGCACCGCCGCGTTCAGCCCCTCGTCCAGGGTGAACCGCTCGCGGCTCCAGTCGCACGACGCGCCCAGGCGACGCAGCTGCTGGACGATGGTGCCGCCGCTCTCGGCCTTCCATTCCCAGACCTTGGCCACGAAGGCGTCGCGGCCCATGTCGCGGCGGCCGACGTTGCCCTGGGCCGCCAGCTGGCGCTCGACCACCATCTGGGTGGCGATGCCGGCGTGGTCCGTTCCGGGCAGCCACAGCACTGCCTTGCCCCGCATCCGGTGATAGCGCGCCAGGATGTCTTGCAAGGTGTTGTTCAGCGCATGGCCGATGTGCAGCGAGCCGGTCACGTTCGGCGGCGGGATGACGATCGAATAGGCCTCGGCGGCCCCGTCGGTCCGGGGCGCGAAGAGGCCGGAGCCCTCCCACATCGCATACAGACGGGGTTCGGCGGCCTTAGGATCGAAGGTCTTGTCGAGCATGGTCGGCGTTTCGTCTTCTTGGCTTTCGTCATTCCGGGCGCAGGGAGCGCCAGCGACCGGAGACCCGGAACAGGGCGGCGCGCGAGAGCGCGAACCTGTCGCCCATACCGCCCGCCGAAGGGTTTCGCCTCCGCTGCGCTACGGCGCCGCCTTGTTCCGGGTCTGCGAGGCTTCGCCTCTCCGCCCGGAATGACGAACAAAGCAAAAGGGGCGGCCCGTATGGACCGCCCCGTTCGATCTAGTCGCTAGCAGCGAGCGGGGCTAGCCCGCGTTGCGGGCGATGCGTTCGACTTCCTTCTTTACCGCGGCCTCGACGATGCCGGGCAGGTTGGCGTCCAGCCATTCCTTCAGCATCGGCCGCAAAAGCTCGCGGGCCAGGGCGTCGATGGTCGGGCCGCTGCCGCCGACCAGAGCCGACGGTTCGGGCCGCGCCAGGCTGGCGGACAGTCCGGCGAAAGCCGAGGCGGCGCTGGCGGCCGCGCCGGCGCCCACGAGGCTGTCGAGCGGGGCCGAGGTCTCGCTGGGGGCGGGTTCGTGATGCACGGGCTGGGGCTCCGGCTGGAAGGCGGTGGGGAAAGGCTCGGACTCGGGCACGTCGGCGGCCGTGACGTCGAGATCGCCGATGCTCTCGACCGCAGGTGCCTCGTAGCGATCGGTCAGGTCGAGAATTTCCTCCTCCTCGGCCGGGACCGGGTCGGGTTCCGGGGCGGGGGCCTCAGCCATGACCGGCTCGGGCTCCGGCTCGGGTTCAGCAGCCGGTGAGACCTCTTCAGCCGCGGCGGGGGTGGCCTCCGCCGCCGGGGTGTCATCTTCCGAGATGATCCGGCGGATCGACGCCAGGATCTCTTCCATCGTCGGTTCTTGTGCGGTCGTGTCGGTCATGATCGGGCCTTGAGCGAACCTTCGGGACGGCGAAGATATGGACGAGAGGCGAGGAGCCGACGTTCGCCAAGCCCCCCCCGCGTTCGTCGCATCAACGATCTTTGGAATCAACGGGACTTTTTCGCCTCGTTGGTTAACTCCCGTTCGGCGCGGTCCGGACGATCTCGCCGTTCAACTGGTCGTCGATCGGCGCCTGTGGGCCGTCGCTGGCCGGGGTGACGGGCGGAGACGCAATGCGGTCGATGGCCTCGACGGCGAAATCCCACGGCAGACCAGCACGATTGCGAACGCGATCGGCATTGGCGGTCGCGTCATAGGTTTCCAGCGTCGGGTCCAGGTCTTCGCCGCCCAGCCGCCCCATGGTGGCCAGTAGATTGGCCTGGGCGACGTACTGGTTGCGCCGCGCCTGGGCCAGGGTGATCTCCGCGTTGCGAAGCTCCAGCTCGGCGTTCAGCACGTCCAGGGTGGTGCGCAGGCCGACCTGCTGCTCCTGCCGGACGCCCTCGGCGGCGATCCGGGCCGCGCGTACGCCCTCCTCACCCGCTTCCAGCTGGGCGTTCGCCGAGACGATCTGGGCGTAGGAGCTGCTCACGTTCTGCAGGACCGTGCGTTCCTGGCCGCGGATGTTGATCTTGGCGGCATTAGCCTGCTCCAGGGCCTGGGCGACGCGGCTGCGGTTCAGGCCGCCGGTGAACAGGGGCACGCTGAGCGTGGCTCCAGCCTGGAACTGGGTGTTGCGCGACAGGTTGAACGAACCGAGATCGTCGGTCCCGCCATAGGAGGCCGACAGCCCGACCGATGGCATATAGGCCGAGCGCGCCTGGGCCGCCTGGGCCTCGGCGGCTTGAAGATCGTATTCGGCGGCGAGAACGCCGGGGTTCTCAGCCAGGCCGATTTCCAGGGCCGCCTCGAAGTCGGACGGCACGCCGGGCAGGACAGGCGGCTGCTCCAGGTCGGCCGGAGCCTGTCCAACGACGGCGGCATAGGCCGCGCGCGACACAGACAGCTGGGCGCGGGAAGCGGCGAGGTCCGACTCGGACTGGGCCAGGCGGGCCTCGGACTGGGCCACGTCGGTGCGGGTGATCTCGCCGACCTCGAACCGGGCGTTGGACTCTTCCAGCTGACGCTGAAGCACGCCGAGGTTGGCTTCCCGGATGCGCAGGATCTCGATGTCTCGCAGGACATCGACATAGGCCTGAATGACCGAGCCCAGCACCGACTGCTCGACGGCGCGCAGTTGTTCCCGGCCGCTGCGGACATTGGCCTCGGCCGCGTCGATGCCGCGCGCGATGCGCCCACCCGAATAGAGGGTTTGGCTCAGGCTCAGGGTCGCGCTGCCCGTATCGTTCTCCGTCGCGCCGCCGGTGCCGGCGGTATCCACAATGCCGTCGCCGTTGAGATCGACGCCGCCCGACCCCTCTGTTTCCGTGCGGCTGTAGCGGGCGCTGACGCTGACCCCGACCTCCGGACGCAGACCCGCCCGGGCCTGAGGCACCAGCTCGTCGATGGCGCGCTGATTCGCCCGCTGCGCCTGCAGTGTCGGATTGGTGCGATAGGCCAGGGCGATCGCGTCCTGGAGCGTGTCGGCGAAGGCCGGCGCTGCCAGGCCGGCCGTCACGGCGATGACGGCGACCGATGCGAGCGCGCGCGTGCGTTTGAACATGAACCCTGATCCTTCGGGCGCCAGACCGGCGCCGGTATCCCTCGGATGGCGTAGTGCGTAAGAGCTTCGCCCTGCGCCAGTTAAGTTTTTTTCACGCGACCGCCAGCGTCTTGCCCGGGCATTTCGGCGTTCAGAGGGCGAATGACGGCGCGGGTGTCATTTCCGCCAGCACCGGCGGGGCCGCGTCGAACAGTTCGCGCCGCGAGACACCCTCGCGGCCCTTCACATACAGCACGGCGCGGCCGTTGGGTCCGGACCGTTCGACGACGGCCAGACGCCCCCCGACCTTGAGCGCCGCCAGCCAGGCGTCCGGCCGGGTCGCGACCGCGCCTTCCGAAACGATCACGTCATACGCGGTGCCGCTCGGGCGCGTCAGGGGCGCGCAGACCGTCTGAACGCCGACCTCTTCCAGCGGCGGACCAACGAGGTCCAAAACGGCCGTCTCCGCTTCCTGGGCTGTAACCGACAGCCCGAGATGGGCCAGTACGGCCGCCGCATAGGGGGCGGCCAGGGCCAGGGCGGTTTCGCCGGGGCGGACGTCCAGGGCCTGGATCAGCTTGCTGACCTCGCGGGCCTGCATGAGGCGGCGCCCCGCCGCGATCTCGACCTCGACCTCGCCATAGGCGGAAAAGGCGCGCGCCGGATCGCAGAACCGTTCGCGCGGGACCGTCGAAAGCGCGGCCTGCAGGCCCCGGTCGGTGACGTCATTCACGCGGACCTGGGAGTCGACCATGACCTTGCGGGCGGCGGCGAAGTCCATGTCTGAAGGCGTCCTGACGGTGAGGGCTGGGGAATCTGGCGTGCTTATAGGTCCGCACCGAGCGGGCGACAATGATTGCGACCGACAATGATTGCGGGCCCGGTATCGATCTGATAGCGAACGCCCCTCGCGATCTGGGGGCCCGTTCTATGGGCCCTATGGCCTGATGGCGGAGTGGTGACGCAGAGGACTGCAAATCCTTGCACCCGGGTTCGATTCCCGGTCAGGCCTCCATCGCGACCCGGTCGACGCGGCGCGAAAGCCTAGATCGGCGCGGTCATCCAGCCGATCGCGCCGGCCGCGCCGACGCTGGCGGCCACGGCCGCGATCGCCACCGCGATGCGCACATTCCGACCCATGAAACTCAGAAGCCCAGCCATGTCGTCCTCCCCGGACCGTCATAGCGCCACGGAAACCGCCGTTCATCAAGGTGGATGAAGCGTTAACGGATTGAAATTTTGGTGACTGTCACGCTTGGGCCGCGTCGCAGATCTGATGCAGAGCAAGAGCCGCCGCCGTGGCGACGTTCAGCGAATCGAAACCCCCCGCCATCGGCACGCCGACGGTCGTCAGCCGGGACAGAATGTCTGGCGGCAGCCCCGGCCCCTCGGACCCGACCAGGAGAGCCTGACGTCCCCTGCCCTGGACAGCCTTGAGCGGTGTCCGTGCGGCGGGCGTCAGGGCCAGGACCTCGAACCTCGCCCGCTCCAGGGCGTCGATCAGCGCCTTGAGCGAAGTCGCCGCGACCGTCGGGGTGCGCAGCACGGCCCCGACGGAGACCCGGATCGCCTTGCGATAGAAGGGATCGCAGCAAAGATCGTCGCTCAGCACGGCAGCGGCTCCGAAGGCGGCGGCGTTCCTGAACAGGCCGCCCATGTTGTCGTGATTGCCGACGCCGGACGCCGCCAACACGACGGCGCGCTCAGGCAGGTCGGCCAGCAGTGTATCCAGATCGGGCTGGGGCGGCTTTTCTCCCACCGCCAGCATCCCGCGATGCAGGGAGAACCCGGCGATACGATCCAGCACGGCCTGGGACGCGGCGTAGACCGGGACACCGTCCGGAACCCGCGCCAAGAGCTCTTGGCGCTGATCGAGCCTGTGCGCCGCCATGAGGACGGAACGGGTGCGGCACCGCGACGCCGGCGACAGCAGGGTGTTCAGCACCACCTCCCCCTCGGCGATGAAGAGGCCCTGCCGCCCCGTCAGGTCCCGCTCGCGGATGTCACGATAGTCGGCCACGCGCGGATCGTCCGGATCCTCGACGAACTGCATGGACATGGCCGACATTTCCCGTTGCGCGACGCGGAACGCCGCTGCTATAGGCCCGCCTCCCGAGTGTGCATTCCGCGGTAGCTCAGCGGTAGAGCAGCCGACTGTTAATCGGCTGGTCGTAGGTTCGATCCCTACCCGCGGAGCCACTCGGGCAAAGGCCTTGCACCGGCCTCAGGCCGCCGCCGCCGCTTCTTCCGCCCACATCCCCCGCTGCTTCAGGAAGTCCTCGTGGCTCGGCAGGTTGTCGACCGTCGCGGTCCAGGCCTTGCGCACTTGCTCGAACCCGGCCGCCACCTGGTTGAGATTCTGATAGGCGTAGAGCGGGTTGTAGGTCTTGGGCACGATCCCCTGGCCGACCATCACCGCCATCCACGACCCCTGGCTGAAATACTCATCGGCACCGACCTGGAACAGCAGGCCCCGATCACGGAACATCTCGACCCGCTCGGCCAGGGTGTCGGGGATGGGCATGTCGCGGACGTGCCGCCAGAACGGCGTGTCGTCCCGGTTGGTCGCATGATAGTGCAGGATGACGAAGTCGCGGATCAGTTCGATCTCGCGTCCCAGACGTCGATTGTAACCGTCTGTATTCGTTTGGCTGAAGGCGATGTCCGGCCAGTGCTGCAACAGCCGGATGATGCCCACCTGCACCAGGTGGATGCTGGTCGATTCCAGCGGTTCGATGAAGCCGGACGACAGGCCAAGCGACACGACATTCTTGTCCCACAACTTCTTGCGCCGCCCCGTGACGAAGCGCAGCGGACGCGGATCGGCCAGGGCCTCGCCGTCCAGATTGTCCAGCAGGGTCTGCCGCGCCGTGTCGTCGTCGACGTAGTCCGAGCAATAGACATAGCCGTTGCCGGTGCGGTGCTGCAGGGCGATCCGCCATTGCCAACCCGCGTCCCGGGCCGTGGACGAGGTGTAGGGATCGACCGGACGCACCTTGGCGCAGGGCACCGCCAGCGCCCGGTTCATCGGCAGCCAGTGGGACCAGTCCTCGTAGCCGGCCTTCAGCGCCCCCTCGATCAGCAACCCCCGGAAGCCGGTGCAGTCGATGAACAGGTCCGCCTTCAGCGTCCGGCCGTCCTTCAGCACCACATGATCGACGAAGCCGTCCTCGGCTCGCTGGACGACCTCGACGATCTCGCCCTCGATCCGCTCGACACCGCGCTTTGCGCAGACCCTCCTGAGGTACTGACCGTACAGAATGGCGTCGAAATGATAGGCGGTGTGAAAGCCCGACAGGGCTGACCTCGGGTCCGGGGATCGCTGTCCCACCCGCCCGCGTCGCGCGGCGTGCGAGCAGATGGAATAGGCCTCCAGACTGCCCGCCTGCCCTTTTTCCTTCAGCGCGAAATAGGAGCCGGGAAAGTCGCCCAGCGTGGGCCCGACGCCATAGGTGCCGAAAGGGTGGAAATAGGCGCTGTCCTTTTTGCCCCAGCCGTTGAACTCGATGCCCAGTTTGATGGTGGCCTTGGTCTCGCGCATGAACTCGGCCTCGTCGAGGTCGATCAGGGCGTTGAAGTCCTTGATGGTCGGCACGGTGGCCTCGCCGACGCCGACGATGCCGATGTCGGCGCTCTCGACCAGCCGCACCTCGGCATGGGGCCCCACCGACCGCTTGATCGCCGCCGCCGCCATCCAGCCGGCCGTGCCGCCCCCGACGATCAGGATGGATTTGATCGGTTCAGGCATGGATCCTCCGGCGACGCTTCATGCCGAAGATGAACCACACGAAAGAAGTTCGCCAGCGCGATCCCGGGCTCAAGCAGCGAGCGACCGCGTCGCGAGCGGTAGCCCACCAACCCGGGCTCAAGCAGCGAGACGCCGCGCGTCGAGCGGTAGCCCACCAACAAGGCCTTGGTCGGAGTGAGAGGATTCGAACCTCCGACCCTCTGGTCCCAAACCAGATGCGCTACCAGGCTGCGCTACACTCCGGAGGCGGGGTCTGCCAGAAGCGCCGCCCCGTGGCAACGCGAGAGGCGCGTCAGGAGCCGAAGAAGGGATGTTTCACCCGGTCCCCGGCCTTGGCGCCGATTTCCTCGGCGCGACCGGCGCGCAGTTCCAGCACGCCGCTGGCCGCTCCGTTGGAGGGGATGATGGACTGGGAAAAGGGCGTGGTGTGGCTGGCGATCGACACGATGCGGCCGGCCGGGTCGATATAGAGGATGTCCAGCGAGCTTGGCGTGTCCTTCATCCAGAAGCCACGCTCGCCCGCGTCCGGAAACTGGAAAAGCATGCCCCGATCGTCGGCCAGGGCCGGTCGGAACATCAGGCCACGCTCACGCTCGGCGTCGTCGTCGGCAATTTCGACCATGAAATCGTGTTCGCCGGTCGCGGTGATGATCGTCAGGGGCTCCAGCGGATTGCCGGCCGCGTCCACGGGTGCGTTGCCACCCGCGCAGCCCGCCATGGCGAAGGCGAACAGCAGACCCAGCAGACTACGTTTCGACAGCATCATCGCCCTTTCGGGGCGACGCCTCAGCCGCCCGGCCTGATCTCCGCGACCACCAGGCCCTTGGGCCCGCTGGCGAAACGCACCGCCACCGTCTCGCCCGGAACCAGATCGTCCAGGCCACAGCGCCGCAGCGTCTCGATATGGACGAAGATATCGCCCGGATCGGTCGAACGCACCACGAATCCATAGCCCTTGGTGCGATTGAACCATTTGACCGTCGCCAGTTCGAGGTCGCCAGTCGCCTCCTCCGCGCCCGACAGGCTGCGACGATCGCTTTTCAGGGTGTCATAGCCGCGTTTTGGCGCGACGGCCTCAAGCTCGGCTTCGCCAAGATCGTGGACCTGCACCACCTGCCAGCCCTTCGGCCGGCGCGCGCAGTCGCAGGCGATCGAGGCGCCTTCGCCCGCCTGATCCCACCCACCGTCGCGCAGGCTGCTGATGTGCAGCAGCACGTCCTTGTGATCCGTCTGATCGGGGTCGTCGGGCACGATGAAGCCGTAGCCCTTACCCGGATCGAACCATTTTACCCGACCGACGACGCGGACCATGTCCGTTGCGTCCAGCCCCTCGTAGTCAGACACGTTCAGCCCCCCGCCCGCGCGACTTGCGGACGGTTCATGTTTAACACGGTTCTGTGAAGCCAGGAAAAGGCAAAAACGCCTGTTTCAGAAACGGCCAAGCTGGAGCCGCTCGCTGTGTCCAGGATCGCACGCTGGCCACGGCCACGGCGACAGTCGCCAACGTCGCGTGCCGGGAACCGGCCGGCACTGCGTACGCGTCCATCGATTTCGGGGAGCCCCGCGTGGCAGTCCCTAGGGGAGTCGAACCCCTCTTTTCAGGTTGAAAACCTGACGTCCTAACCGATAGACGAAGGGACCGCTGCGCGAGAGCGGGCGATATAGCGGGCGATTCCGGGGGGCGCAAGCGTCCTCGGTCGCTAAATGGTCATCCGCGGGTCGGCGACGTCCTCGATCTCGAACTGGACGCCGCGCCGCCCGTTCCAGTCGTCGGCTTTCAACCGCCCTACGACGCTCAAGCCCCCCTGCCCGGCCAGCAGCGCCCGGCCCAGCGGCAGGTCCGCGCAGCGCCAGGCGATGGCCCTGACCGAGGCCCCGTCGGCCCCGACCAGTCGACAGCGGACATGGCCGCCGTTCATCTGGACCGGCTCCCGGGCCGTGACGCCGACGAGGGCGAACGACGGCTCCGGATTGCCCGGGCCGAAGGGGGCCAGCCGCTCGAAATCCTCCAGCAGGGCCCGGGTCGCCGCGCCGGGATCGATCAGCACGTCGATCTCGACCTTGTCCTGGGCCTCGGCCTCCGACTGCTCTCCAGCCATGGCGACGTTCAGATAGTCTCGGAGGGCCTCAATGCCGTCCGGCCGTACCGTGAGGCCCGCCGCCATGGCGTGCCCTCCGCCCGCCAGCAGCAGACCGTCGCGCCAGGCGGCCTGGATGGCGCGCCCCAGGTTCATGCCCGGCTGGGATCGGCCGGAACCCTTGCCCACGCCGGCCACCGCATCGATCCCGATCACGACGACAGGCTTCCTCCAGCGTTCACGCAGCCGTCCGGCGACGATGCCCACCACGCCCGGATGCCAGTCCTCGCCCGCTACGACGACGACCGCCGAGCCGTCGGCATGATGGCCGGTCGCCTCGACCCGGCGGATCGCCGTCTCTGTGACCTCGCGCTCGACCTCGCGCCGGGCGACATTCAGGGCGTCGAGCTCTTCGGCCAGAGCCCTCGCCTCGTCCGCGTCGTCTGTGGACAAGAGGCGCGCGCCCAGGTCCGCGCGGCCGATCCGCCCACCGGCGTTGATGCGGGGGCCCAGAATGAAGCCCGCGTGATTGACCTTGGCCGGACCCGGCTCGCTACCCGCGACCGCCAGCAGGGCCTTGAGCCCCGGATTGGCCCAACCAGACATCACCTGCAGCCCCAGGCCCGCCAGTGCCCGGTTGAAGCCCGTCAGGGCCGTGACGTCGCAGATGGCTCCCAGCGCCGCCAGATCCAGCCACTGGCGAATATCCGGCTCGGCGCGGCTTTCAAACAGCCCTCGCCGCCGCGCCTCGCGGTTCAGGGCGGCCAGCAGCACGAACACCACCCCGGCGGCCGCCAGGTTCCCCTGCCCCGAGGTGTCCCCCGGCCGGTTCGGATTGACCACGGCGAGACAGGCCGGTGGTTCCTCACGCATCAGATGGTGATCGATCACCACGACCTTCAGGCCGATGGCGCAGGCGTGGGCGATGGCTTCGTTCGCCGCCGCGCCGCAGTCGACGGTGATCACCAGATCGGCCCCCGACGCCTTCAGGCGGTCAAAGGCCAGCGGGCTTGGGCCATAGCCCTCGGTCAGGCGGTCGGGGACGTAGATCGGCAGGTCCGCGCCCATGGCCCGGAACCAGCGCACCAGCAGGGCGGCGCTGGAGGCTCCGTCCACATCATAGTCGGCAAACACATGGATCGCCTCTTCCGCCGTCAGGGCGTCGAGGATGGCTGCCGCCGCCGCGTCCATGTCCGTGAAGGACGACGGATCGGGAAACAGCCGCTTCAACGTCGGCTCGAGAAAATCCGCGCCGGAGTCCGCCACCACGCCCCGCGCCGCCAGCGCGCGCGCCAGCGGCTCGGACAATCCGAGCCCCTGCATGTGAGCCCGGATCAGCGACGTCTCGGCGGGTCTCTGCCGCCAGGCGCGACCAGACAGGGAGCAGGCGACATCCAGAAAGCCGTGCGTCAGCCCTGTCGCCGCCCCATCCGCCATCAGATCGGTCGCGTCGTCCGGATGCGTCGAACCGTGCGGGTCGAAGAATCCATCACCAGCGTATGGGTCGTGACGAAGCCGTCGCGCATCACCACTCCGTCCAGCATGGCCCCCTTGGTCACGCCCGTCGCGGCGAAGACGGCGTCCTTGGAGACCAGTTCATGCAGGTCGTACTTGCGATCGAAGTCGGTCACGCCGGTCCGCTCGGCCCGCGCGCGCTCGTCGTCGTTCCGGAACAGCAGACGGCCCTGAAAATGCCCGCCGACGCACTTCAGCGCCGAGGCAGCCAGAACGCCCTCGGGCGCGCCCCCGGACCCCAGATAGAGGTCGATCCCCGTCTCCGGCTCGGCGGTGTGGATCACGCCCGCGACGTCGCCGTCGGTGATCATCATGACCCGGGCCCCGACCTCGCGCAGCGCCGCAATCAGGGCCTCATGCCGGGGTCGGTCCATGCAGCAGACAGTGATCTGGTCCGGCCGTACGCCCTTGGCCGCCGCCAGCGAACGCACATTGTCGCCCGGCGTCATGTCCAGATCGACCGTGCCCGGCGCATAGCCCGGCCCGATGGCGATCTTGTCCATGTAGGTGTCGGGCGCGTGCAGCATGCCGCCCGCCGCAGACATCGACAGCACCGTCAGGGCATTGGCCATGGCCTTCGCCGTCAGGGTGGTGCCTTCCAGCGGGTCGAGAGCGATGTCGATGGCGGGGCCTTTGCCCGTGCCGACTTTCTCGCCGATGTAGAGCATGGGCGCCTCGTCGCGCTCGCCCTCGCCGATCACGATCTTGCCGTCGATATCCAGGCTGTTCAGCGCGTTGCGCATGGCGTCGACGGCCAGCTGGTCGGCGTGCTTTTCGTCACCCCGGCCGATCTGGGCCCAACTGGCGATGGCGGCCAGCTCGGTGACCATGGCGGCGTCGGCAGCGAGGGTCGAGGCGAAGGGGGCCGATGCGGCCATGGGCGGTCTCCTGGAGCGACGGATGATCCCGGGATTCTCTCGACCGGGCGACAAGTTTGATCAGCGCGGCGATGGGGTCCGGTCGATGGGGGGCGGCGCGGCGGCGCGGCGGCGGGCTTCGGCGGCGAAGGCCTCGACCTCGGCCTGGGTTTCGGCGGTCACCGGCGCGATCTGCTGGGCATCGACCCGGGCAGTGATCTCGTCAGCCAGGGTCGCGGGATCGCCCAGGGTCCATTCGATTCGCGCAGCCTCGTCGCTGAGGTCGTTAGCCTCCGTCGCGAGGCTCCGGACCCGAGAAGCGACCTCCTGCGGCGCGGGGGTCGTGGAGGCTGCCTTGGGGAAGTCGGCCCAGCGGGGGTATTCGCGATTGGCGTCCACCAGGGCCTGGATTCGCGGCGCGATCGGCGACGCGGCGTCGGTCTCGGCATCGAACATCCCGGCGCACCCGGACAGGGCGTTTGCCGCCAGGATCAGTCCGACCGTCTTTTTCGCTTGATGCGCGTTCATCTCGCGCCGGTCTTAGGCCATGATCATGACAGGCGCAAAGGGCGGACGACGCGCCCGTCGCCCACCCAGGACACGCCGGAGAGACTTCATGGCCAAGACACCCCGGACCCCGCCCAAGACCCTCGCCGTGGCCTCGGTGCCCCGCAAGCCGGGCCGTACCACCTCGGCCAAGCCCAAGGCGCCTCGGGCGAAGAAGGCGACCGTGGAGACCGTGGTAGCGCCGGAGCCCCAGGTCGCGGCTTCTGGGCCGGTCGCGCCAGAGCCAGCGGCCGCCGCATCGCCGGAGGCCCCACAATCCCAGCCTGCGAATCCGTTCGCCTTTCCCGGCGAAGAGCAGCGGCAGATGATCGAGACCCTGTCGCTGAACCTCGCCAAGGCCGCCATGACCGCCCAGTCGGCCATCGCCGAGGCGGCCCTGGCCCAGGCCGACCGCCCGGCCGCCCTGTCGCCCGACCCGTTCAACGTCGGCCCGGCCATGAACTCGGTCATGACCAGTCTGGCCAGCCGCCCGGACAAGCTGTTCGCGGCCCAGGCCGATCTGTTCAACCGGTACATGGACCTGTGGGCCTCGACCGCGCGCCGGGTCTCGGGCGAAGAGGCACCTCAACCGTCCAAGGACAAGCGATTCAAGGACCCCGCCTGGGCCGAGAACCCCATGTTCGACGTGATGCGCCAGTCCTACCTGGTCACCGCCGACTGGATGAACGGCCTGGTGTCTTCCGTCGAGGACGTCGACCCGCGCACCAAGCGCCGCGCCGAGTTCTTCACCAAGTTGCTGACCGATGCCTTTTCGCCCTCCAACTTCCTCGCCTCCAACCCGGCCGCGTTGAAGGCCATGGCGGATTCGAACGGCGAGTCTTTGGTCAAGGGGATGCAGAATTTCGCCGCCGATCTGGAACGCGGCATGGGCAGCCTGAAGATCAGCCAGGCCGACTACGGCAAGTTCGTCGTCGGCGAGAACGTCGCCACCGCCCCCGGCCAGGTCGTCTGGCGCGACGCGCTGTTCGAGCTGATCCAGTTCGACGCCGCGACCGACAAGCAACGCGCCATCCCGCTGCTGATCTTCCCGCCCTGGATCAACAAGTTCTACATTCTGGACCTGCAGCCCGAGAACTCGATGATCCGCTGGCTGTCGGCCCAAGGGTTCACCGTCTTCGTCTGCTCCTGGGTCAATCCCGACGTCTCGATGGCCGGCAACGACTTCGACGACTATCTCGAAAAGGGCATCTACCGGGCCACGCAGAAGGTCATGGAACAGACCGGTCAGGACCGGCTGAACACCGTCGGCTACTGTATCGGCGGCACCCTGATGGGGGCGGCCCTGGCTCACATGGCGGCCAAGGGGGACAAGCGGGTCAACGCCACCACCTTCTTCGCCGCCCAGCACGATTTCGAAGAGGCGGGCGACCTTCTCCTGTTCACTGACGAGCACTGGCTGAACCAGATCGAGCAGCAGATGGATGCGGCCGGCGGCGTCCTGCCCGGCGCGGCCATGGCCGACACCTTCAATGCCCTTCGCGCCAACGACCTGATCTGGTCGTTCTTCGTGTCCAACTATCTGATGGGCAAGGAGCCCGCGGCCTTCGACCTCCTGTTCTGGAACGCCGACCAGACCCGCATGCCCAAGGCCCTGCACATGAACTACCTGCGCAGCATGTATGGGGCGAACAAGCTGTCGAAGGGCGAGTTCGAGATCGGCGGGGTCAAGGTCGATCTGTCGAGGGTGACGATCCCGCTCTATTTCCAGGCCAGCCGCGAGGACCACATCGCCCCGATGAACTCAGTCTACCGCTCGGCGCGAGCGTTTTCGAACGCCGACGTGACCCTGACGCTGGCGGGCTCGGGCCATATCGCCGGGGTGGTCAATCCGCCCGCCGCGAAGAAGTACCAGCACTGGATCAACCCCGCCCTGCCCGCCACCTTGGCCGAATGGCAGGCCGAGGCGGTCGAGCACCCCGGCAGCTGGTGGGACCACTGGGCCGCCTGGCTGCATGAACGATCGGGCGAATGGGTCGCAGCGCGCGATCCCAAGAAGGGCCCACTTTCACCCATAGAACCCGCCCCCGGGTCCTATGTGAAAGTGAAATCTTGAGGCGTATAGAGCCGAACCTGCTTCTCGCCATCGCGACCGGACTGCCGCTGCTGATGCTGACGCTGACGGCGACCGTCTATGGCGCGCCCGGTCCGACCTGGCGCTATCCGTTCCTGGCGGGGCTCTACACCGCCATGTTCGTCGGCCTGCACCGGCCCCTGTCGAAAATCATGCGGATGCAGACCGACCGCCCGCCCATGATCGACCTGCGCGCGCCGTCCTCGATCCTGTGGGCCGGCATCTTCCCGGCGATCGTCAGCGTGTTCGCCGCCGTGCCCTATGTCCTGCGGGGCCTCGACTTCGGCATCCTGATCGTCCTGGCCTCGATCCTGTTCGGCCAGACCGTGCGCTCGGCCATGAAGGCACCGGGAGCCGGGTCCTAGGCGGGCCGGAAGGTCAGGGCCACGCCGTTGTTGCAATACCGCTTTCCTGTCGGGCGCGGGCCGTCGTCGAAGATATGGCCCTGATGGCCCAGACAGCGGGCGCAGTGATACTCGGTGCGCGGAATTCCGATGGCGAAGTCGGTCTTGGTCCCGATCGAGCCCGCGATCACGTCATAGAAGCTGGGCCAGCCAGTCCCGGAATCGTACTTGGTCTCGGACCGAAACAGCGGCAGCTCACAGCCCCGACAGACGAAGGTCCCCCGCCGGCTCTCACTGTTCAGCGGGCTGGTGTAGGGCCGTTCGGTCGCCTCGTGGCGCAGCACCTGATAGCTCAGCCCCGGCAGCCGCTCGCGCCACTGGGCGTCGGTGATCCGTCGGAACGGCGAGTTGGCGTACTGCGCCTCGGACGCATCCGCCGGTCCCGGCGAGGAGCAGGCGGCGAGCGCGGTGGCCGCTCCGGTCAGCAGGACGGCGCGGCGGGTCTGGGTGATCGTGTGGGTCATGGCCTCACATACGTCGGCAGAACGATGCGGGTTTCAAGGTGTCAGATCCGCGCCTTCAGACCAGACCCGTGGCCTCGTCCAGGCCCAGCATCAGGTTCAGGTTCTGCACCGCCGCGCCGGACGCCCCCTTGCCCAGGTTGTCCAGCAGCGCCACCAGCCGTGCCTGGCCTCCGCTGCGGTCGCCGAACACATGAAGCCGCATCCGGTTCGTCCCGTTCAGGCCTTCAGGGTCCAGCCCCGTCATGGCCTCGATCTCGTCCAGCCCCGCCACCTCGACGAAGCGGCAACCGTCGTAGGCTTCGACCAGCGCGCCGTGCAGCCGATCGATCGACGGGGTCTCCGGCAGGGCCGCCAAATGCAGCGGCACCTCGACCAGCATCCCCTGGCGATAGGCCCCGACCGCCGGGGCGAACAGGACGTCGTGGCGCAGGCCTGCGTGTTTCGTCATCTCCGGCACGTGCTTGTGCCGCAACGTCAGCCCATAGGCGCGGAAGGCCGGCGCGCCGGACTTATCCTCAAACTCCTCAATCGTTGATTTCCCGCCCCCGGAGTATCCGCTCACGGCGTTGACGGTGACGGGCCAGTCCGCGGGCACCAGCCCCGCCTTCACCAGCGGCCGCATCAGGCCGATGAAGCCGGTGGGATAGCAGCCGGGGTTGGACACCCGGCGCGCGCCGCAGATCTCGCCCCTCTGGACCGGGTCCATTTCCGGGAATCCATAGGTCCAGCCGGTCGCGGTGCGATAGGCGGTGGAGGCGTCGATGACCCGCACGTCGGGGTTCTGGATCATGGCGACGGCCTCGCGCGCCGCGTCGTCGGGCAGGCACAGGATCACCGCGTCCGCCGCATTCAGCGCCTCGGCCCGCGCCTTGGGATCGCGCCTGCGGTCGCCCAGCAGGATCAGGTCCAGATCGGCGCGTGCCTCCAGCCGCTCGCGTATCTCCAGCCCCGTGGTCCCGGCCTCGCCGTCGATGAAGATGGTGTGGGTCAAGATCGATCTTCAGAACCGTTGAACCGGCAATGCAGTGAAATCCACTCTAGTGCACGAGCCTGTCAGAAGATCGCTGGTGAGCACACCAGTAGTCCGGTTAACGATCATTGGAGCGCGACGGCGTCCATTCCGATACTCAGCAGGCAGAAGTTCGATTTCGGCGGCGTCCGCGCGAACAATCGGTGCCGTCGTTCCATCATAGCATTGGCTTGCCTCAACATCGACGCCGCACCAGACTCCCCGCTCCAAATCGATGCTGTAGCTGTTCGTCACCCGGACATCCGTACCCGGTGCGTTTAGCTCACAGCTCAACCCGAATTGACCCGCCGGATCGTTTTGGACAGCCAAGATGGCGGCAGTAAGCAGGGTGATTTTCATGGACGGTTCCCCACCTTCAATCGATCTAGCGCACTAGACCAAGTATAGCTTGAAGTTGGTAAGACATTGAAGGCTTGGAGAGCATGAGAGAGATTCACTTTATCGGACACTCCGGCAACGCAACATTGCTGGTTAGCGAAAAAAGCGTCGTCAAAGAGATGGCCCCGGATCGCTATCTCATTCAGGAGCCCGGAGAGAAGCCGCGAGTGAGATATCTCAGTGGCTCATCGATCTCGAGCAGAGAACCCCTACCATCTGAGACCTTCAACCTACTTCCGGATTTGCCATAGGCGTCCACAGGCGAGAAAAAAGGGCGCCCCGGGTCTCCCCGAAGCGCCCTTTCGTAATCCCACTGCCGGGATCGGCAGTTAGCGCTTCGAGAACTGGAACGAACGGCGGGCCTTGGCGCGGCCGTACTTCTTGCGCTCGACGACGCGGCTGTCGCGGGTCAGGAAGCCGTGCGGCTTCAGGACCGGGCGCAGCGCCGGCTCATAGTGGGTCAGGGCGTGCGACAGGCCGTGGCGGATGGCGCCGGCCTGGCCCGACAGGCCCGAGCCCTGGACAGTGCAGTCAACGTCGAACTGGGTGACGCGATCGGTCACTTCCAGCGGCTGGGCGATCATCATGCGCAGGATCTCGCGGGCGAAATACTGCATCTGGTCCTTGCCGTTGATGGTGAACTTGCCGGTGCCCGGCTTGATCCACACGCGGGCGATGGCGTTCTTGCGCTTGCCGGTCGAATAGGCGCGGCCCTGGGCGTCCAGCTTCTGGACGTATTCGGGAGCCGATTCAGCGTTACCCGTGGTTCCGAGACCCTTCAGGGCGTCAAAGCCGGTGGCCTTGTCCTGGGGGGCGGCTTCGGGGGCCGTGTCTTGCGTGACGTCGGTCATGGCTTACAGGCTCCGGGTGTTCTTGGACGAGCGGCCGGCGAAATCGATCGTCTCGGGCTGCTGGGCTTCGTGGCTGTGCGTCGGTCCCGAGAACAGGCGCAGATGCGTCATCTGCGTGCGGGCCAGCGGGCTTTCCTTGGGCAGCATGCGCTCGACGGCCTTCTCGAGCACGCGCTCGGGGAAGCGGCCGTTCAGCACCTTCTGCGGGGTGGTCGACTTGACGCCGCCCGGGTGGCCGGTGTGGCGATAGTAGATCTTGTCGGTCAGCTTCTTGCCGGTGAACACGACCTTGTCGACGTTGGTCACGACGACATAGTCGCCGAGATCGACGTGGGGAGTGTAGGTCGGCAGATGCTTGCCGCGCAGGCGCATGGCGATGAAGGTCGCGAGACGGCCCACCACGACGCCTTCGGCATCGATGTGGATCCACTTCTTGTCGACCTCGGACGGCTTCAACGCAGCCGTGGTGCTCTTCAGCATGACGAGGGTCCTTGGGACGGAGACGAACGGGGTCGCCCCGGACGGCCGGAACGAGCGAAGGCGGGTCTCTAGAGGACGGAGGGTCCGGCGTCAATGCGGATTGGCGAGCGCAACTAATGTCAAGCCATTGTAATTAATAGGAAAACTGAACACGGTATCAAAATACCGCATGGTCTTGGTGCGCCAGAGGCCTTTAGAACCATAGCCGAATGGCGTCGAGGGACACGGGCCCGTCCGCCTGCGCCGTATTGACGGTGTAGCTCAGCCGCGTCTCCCTGGATCCGCATCGGCAGCGGAAGCGGTTCGACCGCCCGGCCACGGGCCAGTTGCGACGCACGCCGAACAGAGACCGAGGATCCATCAGCGAGGCGCGCTCACAGTCCTTGGCGAGGCAGGCTACGATCAAGCGGGCCCCGACACGGGGCTGTCGAATGTCCCGGGGAACATAAAAGTCGGTTCTGACGTCGCGCATGTGGGTCCTCCCGCGCGACTAGGCCGCTTGTTCCGAGATCACGCAAGCCAATTGTTCTGCCTTTGTTCTTATGCTGGGGATGACCGTCCCCAGGGCGCTGGTCTTCAGGCTGCGGCGTCACAGAACCATGATGACCGGTCGGGCCCCGGTCGCTACATCCGACCCAGGTTCGGAGACACCCCATGCGCCTCGATCGCCGCAATCTGCTCGCCGCCGGAGCCGCCGCCGCGGCCTTCGGTGGCCTGGCCCGCAATGTGGTCGCCCAGACCGCTGGCGAGACCTACATCAACGAGATCGAAGGCTACGGCCCGCTGGTCGCCGACCCAAACGGCATGTTGGACCTGCCCGAGGGCTTTTCCTATCGGATCCTGTCTCAGGGCGGAGAGACGATGGCCGACGGGTTGCTGGTTCCGGGCCAGTTCGACGGCATGGGCTGTTTCGCCCTCGAGGGCACTCGGGTCGCCCTGGTCCGCAACCACGAACTGCGCGGTCGCAACGCCAATCATCGCAACTGGGGCCCCGGCGGTCAGGATCAGGCCCTGATCGACCGCCTCCCGGTCGAAAAGGCGTATGACACCTACAAGGACGGTCGTCCCCTGCCCGGCGGCACGACGACCGTGATCTACGATATGGCGACCGGAGAGGTCGTCAGCCAGCACCTGTCGCTGGCGGGCACATCGACCAACTGCTGCGGCGGCCACACACCTTGGGGCTCCTGGCTGACCTGCGAAGAAACCGAAGAGACCCCCGCCGATGCCGACGTGACCAAGGAGCATGGCTACGTCTTCGAGGTGCCGGCGAATGCCACCGGCCTGGTCGATCCGGTCCCGCTCAAGGCCATGGGCCGCTTCGACCACGAGGCCGTCTGCGTCGATCCCCGCACCGGCATCGTCTACGAGACCGAGGACACGGTCGACGGCCTTTTCTACCGCTTCATGCCCAACACGCCGGGCAAGCTGGCCGAAGGCGGTCGCCTTCAGGCGCTGGCGGTCAAGGGCTCCCCGTCCGCCTCAACCACCAATCACGACGCGCGCTTCTGGAACGTCGGCGACTGGGTCGAGGTCGAATGGATCGACATGGAGGACGTCGAGAGCCCCAATGGTGATCTGCGCAAGCGTGGCCACGCGGCGGGCGCGGCCGTGGTCGCGCGCGGCGAGGGCATCTTCTGGGGCGACAACGAGCTCTACATGACCGCCACCTCGGGCGGCCCGATCCGGCGCGGCCAGGTCCTGCGCTACGTCCCATCGCCCGCCGAGGGCACGCCGGACGAAGCCGCCTCGCCCGGCCGGCTCCAGCTGTTCGTCGAGAGCACCGACGAGAAGACGCTGAACATGGCCGACAACCTGGCCATCGCCCCGAACGGCCACCTGATCCTGTGCGAGGACAACTACTCCGACACCAGTCGCAACCACCTCAAGGGCGTCAGCCCGGACGGCAAGATCTATACGATCGCCAGGAACGTGTTTCGCGGCAACGCCGAGCTGGCGGGCGCCGTCTTCTCGCCCGACGGCTCGACCCTGTTCGTCAACATCATGTTCCCCGGGATCACCGTGGCCATCACCGGCCCGTGGGACAGCGTGCGGGTCTGATCCGTCAGGCGCGTGGGCGGCCCATGAACAGCCGGGGCTGGGACCGGCGCACCAGCCACAGGTTCGCCGTCGCCAGCGCCAGCACCAGGGCCGCGCCCGCCTGGTGCAGCCCGCCCAGCCAGATCGGCACGACATTGACCAGCGTCACGACGCCCAGCGCCGCCTGCAGCCACAGCGCCGCCGCCACGACGATGGCAGCGAGGCCCAGCCCCTCGGCCAGTTTCCAGCGCCAGGCCTGAACCGCATAGACCGTGCCGCCCAGCACCAGCAGATAGCCCCAGATCCGGTGATTGAACTGCACCAGCGCCCGGTCATGCAGGAAGGCCAACGCCCCCTGCCCCCAGTCGACCGGCGCGAGGATCGCCCCATTCATCAGCGGCCAGTCGGTGTAGATGAAGCCCGCCTTGGCACCGGCAACCAGCCCGCCCAGCAGGCACTGGAAGAACACCGCGCCCCACAGCACCGTGGCCCCCCGGCTCCAGCCGGCAGGCGACCGTGACGCCTCCGGGCCATTCCAGGCCTCCAGCCCCGTCCAGATCAGGCCCGCGAAGATCAGGAAGGCCAGACCCAGATGCACGGTCAGCCGCTCCGGCGCGACATCGACCCGTTCCGACAGGCCCGAAGACACCATCCACCAGCCGATCGCCCCCTGCATCCCGCCCATGACCAGCAACAGCGCGCACCGCCAGATCAGCCGGTCCGGCAGGGCGAACCGTCCCAGGAACGACCGCTCCGGCAGCAGCCGAAAGGCCAGGAAGGCGAAGAACGGAATGGCGAACACCACGCCGATCAGCCGACCGAACAGCCGGTGGAACCACTCCCACCAGAAGATGCCCTGGAACTCGCCCAGGCTCATGCCGGCGTTGACCAGGGCGTACTGTGGGATTGCCTTGTACTTCTCGAACGCCTCGTTCCAGTCGGCGTCGTTCAGCGGCGGCAGGGCCCCCATGATCGGCTGCCATTCCGTGATCGACAATCCCGATCCCGTCAGGCGGGTGATGCCGCCGATCACGACCATGGCGAACACCATGGCGGCGGTGAAGAACAGCCAGACCGCGACGGCCCGCGACTGTTCGACCTTTCCGAAACGGTTCATTCGACGCCTGACGCTCCACCCGATACAGTGCCGCTCCAGCGACGGGACGCGGTATGCTCCCCGATCGCGGCAAGATCAAAGTCGTCGGCATGACGCGAGGTCGCATGGGGCGACCCGCGCAGGAGAGATGAAAGCATGGAGCAGGCCGATATCGCCCTCGCCGTCATCGGCGTGCTGGTCCTGGCCTGGGCGGCGGATCAGATCACAGGCCGTCGCGGTCTGTTCGGGGCGTCGCTCGTTTCCGCCACGGGTGCGATGTGCGGCTGGTTCCTGGCGGTGCGGGTGTTCGGAGCCTCGACCATGGACCAGATCGACTGGACCTTCTGGTCCGGAGCCGGGTCGATCCTGGGTCTCGTGACCTTCTATCTGTTCCGGAATACGCGCTGATGGGCCTGCGCACGCGCCGCGCCGTCGCCTCCGTCGGCATCATGGTCTTTCTGATCGCCTATATCTGGGCCGCGATCGCGGTCGGCGGCATGATCCCGGATCATCCTCTGGCCCTGCTGACCTACTACGCCCTCGCCGGGACCCTGTGGGGCGTGCCGCTGTTCCCCCTGCTGTCCTGGGCCGAGGGAAAGCCGTTCTTCAAACGCCGCTAGGTCCTGCCGCGAAGACCCAAACCCGCCCGCGCTCACGCAGCGAGCGACCGCGTCGCGAGCGGTAGCGTCAGAAAGTTGTGATGGGTCAAGGGAAGATGGTCGGAGCGACAGGATTCGAACCTGCGACCCCTTGACCCCCAGTGACCATTTTTGGGCTTTTCTGAAACGCGGTGAAACAACAGAATAGGCTGAAAAGCTATTGAAAATACGACTGAAACTGCTACATACTGATCCAGCCGGTTTCGTCATGACCCTCTAATTTTTGTGACCAAATCTGTGACCAAATCGGCGGCTTTCAGTACCAGCGAGTTTGCGTATGACCAGCCTTGACCCGTCCGCGTCGGTCACCAGGATCCTTCTAACCGCAGGCCCTCGCGGCACCATTCATATGAAGGTGCCGCCAGGCGTTCGTCGTATCCGCGACAGTCTTACGCCTGGCCTGGACATCCTGATCGGGAAGACCAAGCGTACTTATGCGGTGAAGCTGAGAGTCAAAGGCCGTACTGGTCAGTTGGTCGTTCGGTTGGGCGATGTCGATAAGCTGGACCTCAAGGACGCGCGGCTTCAAGCCAGGGCCGCGATCGATGATGCGCGAAGAGGCATCCTGCCAGAGCAAGCGAGCGAGCGCCGGGAACAGGCCAGGCGCGCTGAAGCGGCGGCTGCCCGCAAAGCGGAACTGGAGGCCGAGCGGGCGCAGTCCGTCACCTTCAAGTCCGTCGCGGACGACTACCTCGCCGACAAACTCCCCGGTGGCGGCGGTAGGCTGGCGTCCCAGTCCGAACTCAAGCGCAAGCTCGAGAAGGAATTGAAGGGTTGGCATAAGCGGCCGATTGCCGAAATCACGCGCGCCGAGATCAAGACCCTGGCTAGAACCAAGGCCAAGGCGTCGGAAACCTCAGCCAACCGGCTGCTGTCCTTCATCAAGCGCGTCTTCGCCTGGGCCGAGGATCAGGACATCATCGACGATAATCCCGCGCTCGGGGTGAAGAAACCGGGGGCCGAAGCCGAACGGATGCGCTATCTCGAGGATGACGAGATCCGGTTGTTCTGGAAGGCGGCCGACACCATCCCCGAGCCGGCCGGACGACTCTTCCAGCTCTGCCTGGTCACAGGCCAACGCCGGGGCGAGGTCGGCGGACTGCGGCGTTCAGAACTCGGCGAGTTTCGTTTCAAGGACCGCGAGGGAAAGGCAAGCTCGGTCAAAGCCTGGTTGCTGCCTGCAGGCCGAACGAAGCGGCGGCGCGATCATGCCGTACCCCTTTCGCCCTTGGCTCAAGCCATCATCGCCGGCGTTCCCGAACTGAAGAATGAGCAAGGCGAGGTGACGGACCACGTCTTCGCGACGGCGGGCCATCGGGACCAGGCCCCCTCGGGTTGGTCGAAGTTCAAACGGGCGCTGGACGAGGCGATCGGGCGACTGATCGCCGAGGAAGCGGGCGAGGACTACGATGGCGCGCGACATCGGCTGGCGGACTGGCATATCCACGATCTGAGGGCGACCTGCGCGACCCACCTCGACATGGAGGAGGTCGATAGCCAGACCATTTCGCGGATTCTGAACCATGCCGAGGGCGATTCAAAAAGCATCACCAAGCGGTACAAGCGTTATGCGTACGACCGCGAAGCCTCGGAAGCGCTCAATCTCTGGGCCGAGAAGCTGCAGCGATTGACCCAGGCAAAGCGGGACACGGCCCCGCCTTCCCTCTTCGCCTTCAATGACCCAGTGCGTGTCAGTGCCCAGCGGCAGGCGGCCTGAAAGCCTTGAGATGGTTCTCGCCCTTGCTCCCTATCGCCGGAAGGCACTCTTTGGCCGACCCATGACCGCCGAAGCCGACGGCTCTGTCGGTCATGACCGTCGGGCCCCACCCTCTCAGGGGCAGGCCATGACCTATTGAAACCGGGCCGCTTTGGTCGATAAGCGAGGCATGAACGATATTCCGCTCCGGCAGAACCAGGACGCCAATCTTCGGCTGCTGCGGGCACGCCAGGAGATGTTTCATCGGGCAAAGCTGGTTTTCATCGCGCAGCTCGTGCTGACGGTGTTGCTGCCAGTTTCGGGGGCGATCTGGGGTCTGGTTCACGAGGACCAACGCGCGACCATCGCTCTGTTGAGCCTGGTCATGACCGTGGTGGATGCGGCGCTGCTCGACAGGGCGCAGCGTCGGTTCGTCCGCAATGGCGCCAAGGCAGCCGAGGCGTTCGACTGCAGCGTGCTCCAGCTGCCCTGGAACTCCCTGGCCGCGGGAAAGCCCTTGGACGACGAGGCTGTCGAGGAAGCCGCGACGTCCTGGGAACGACGCCGCCAGAACAAGGGGCTGATCGACTGGTATCCGAATGAGGTCGGTCAGGCCTCTCTCTCGCTCGGCCGCCTAATCTGCCAACGCACCAACCTCTGGTACGATGGCCGGCTCCGGCGGTTGAATGGGTCTCTCGCTCTACTCCTGGCCTGGGCATTGCCGATCGCTCTGTTGTTGGCGTGCTGGTGGCTCAACCTGCCGTTTCGTGAGATCGCCATCGTCCTGACGCCGGCCGCCCCCGTCATGGTCTGGGCCATCCGCGAGCATTTCAGGCAGAAAGATACGGCCGAGGCGCAAGAGCAAACCAAGGGCGAGGCCGAGGCCTATCTGTCGGCCATGAAGCGCGGAGAGCTGAGCGAGACTGCGGCCCAGCAGGCCGCCCGCGACGTCCAGAACGCCCTGTACGCAAGACGCGCGGCCAGCCCCATGATCATCCCGGGGCTGTACCAACTCGCTCGCCCGGGCCTCGAACGTCAGATGAAGGCCGGGGCCGCGGAACATGTCCGCGACCCCAAATCCTAGATGCGCTCTGTCAGGACGCGGGGAAGAATTCGCCGAAGACCTCTCGCCAGATCCTGACCGCCTCCCCTTCTCGGCCCTGCGCCTCGGCGCGGTAGGCCCGCGTCGCGGCCATCTCCGCAGCCTCCAGCTTGAGACGGGCGGCCGAGCAAAGGACGGGCGTCATCTCATCAGAGACCGGCGGCCCCAGATGGGCAGGATCGGCCCAGTCCTCGTGTACGCTCGCGGCCGCCGCCGCGAAGAAGCGTCGCGCCTCATCGGGAAAAGTGTTGAACGGCCCGTCGATGAGGTCCAAGGCCATGACCTCGACCAGGAACGAGGGCTCGATGGGCCGACCGTTCGCTCGGTTCCAGCTCTTGAGCATCTTCACCAGCGGGACCCAGTTGCCCGAGAGATCCCGGTTCTTGGCCGTGGTCAGATCGTTGTGCGTCGCCGGATTGGTCTTGATCCAGGTTCCGAGCTGTTCGTCCGGAATCTCGTAGTCCGAGCCGGAGGCGAAAGCGGGCACCACGTCCAGGCTAACGACCTTGCCGTCCTCGTGCTGGGTCTGGTTGCGCTTCTCGAACCAGACGGTCACGCACCGTCGATCGCGGACGACCTGATCGCGGCCATAGGCGTCGACCAGACAGGCCTCCAGGTCGTCGAGCACGGCTTTCGGGTGCGCCTTTCGGCGCTCCGACTCCTTCGTGCTCAGAACGACGAAGATGTCGATGTCCTTGAGCGGCTTGGTCTTGGTGTGCCGGCCGTAGGATCCTGCCAAGAAATCATGATCGACGTCGAAAGACGCCTGGACCGTGGCCCGAACGTCTTTCTGCCGCCGACTGGCGTCGTCCTGTTCCGTCTTCGTCAGCTCCAGGCGGGATTTGAAGGTGGCGAAAGCGTCGCTGACCTTGCTCATGACGGTCTCCAGTAGTTGAGGCCCGCAGTGATATCGTGCGTGGCGATGGCGGTGCCGGTCGCGCGGCTGACGAGTCCGGCGGTCGAACGCTTGGTGCAGCTCGACATCCCAGGCACGTCGGGTCGGCCGGGGCGAGTCGTCAGGATGATCGTGTAGGTGCACCCGCTGGGCGGACGTCCGACCTTGTCGATGGTCCGCTGGAGATGCTGGCGATCGACCCACATGTCATCGTCGACGCCGCTGCCGGCATAGGTGATGGGAAAGTCCCAGCGGAGCTGAAGATCGCGTGACCCAGGCTTGTGGAACTCGATCGTCACCGTGGTCAGCCAGCCGCTTTCAAGCCAGGCTCGCGCGGCATTGCCCACGATGGCCCAGTCGTCGACGAGTTTCTCGGGCGACAGACCGGCCGCCTGGACGATCCGGGTTAGCTGATTGCGCATGTGATCCGCAACGAAGGCTGCGGTGTGGGTGCGGGTATAGGTGAAGGTTGAGACGGCCATCAGTGCGCGGCTCCCCAGTCGATCGTGAGCGCCGATGCCGCGGCGGGTTGCGCGTTGGACGCCTGTTCCGCCAGCGCGCCAGGGGTGTCGTTGAAGTCGTGAACGACCAGACGCGGCGCCCGCTTCGCCAAGGTCTCCGTCATCCAGTCGATATCGACAGGATCGCAGGGCACATACAGCGTCCAGTCTTTCGCCGTCGGGTTCCAGTCGAGCGCCGCGACGTCGAGACCCAGACTGACCGCATCCGCGCCATAGGCGAAATAGAGGACCAGCCGGTGGCTATCGCCTTTCAGCGTCAGAGGATGATCGGCGTAGTGCTCCTCGGCGAGCAGGCTCGCCATCACCGTGGTCGCCGCCGTCAACTGAGCCGTGTCGATGGAATCCGACTGGGTGATCAGGTCGATGACCGCCGCCCAGGTCTCGGACCCCGATCGGACCGGGACGGCCGCGATATCCCTACGCAGCTTCACGGCCGACCTCCTTGCCCGCCTGTGCGGCAGCCTTGATCGCGGCCAGCAGTTGCTGGCTCGTGACGAGATTGGGATCGCGCGCCGTCGCCAGCGACCCGGCGAGGGCGCCGACGACCGCCTTGCGCAGGCGTCGCCCATCCATGCCGTTGGACGCGGTCACGAACAGGGCCATGTCGCGCCCGAGGCCGGCGACCTTGGGCCATTGGCGCGCCAGGGCGTCCAAGGTGTCGCGGATGATCTCGGCCCGGGCCTCGGCGTTCGGCGGCGGGATGGTTTCGATCAGGTCCGCGCGGGACAGGAAGGCGGCGTCGACCGCCTGCGGATAGTTGGTCGTGGCGATCAGCAGGATATTCTTGTGGGTCCGCGTCAGCAGATCGAGTCCGGCGAGCACGGCGTCGGTCGCCCGGTGCACATCGACCGGATTGGCTTCCAGGCTCATCCGACGCCGATCGGCCGCCAAGGTCTCCACTTCATCCAGCAGCACGACGGCGACGCCACCCATTCCGGCTTCCGGAATGGTTTGGGTGAACAGGGTGGTGACCTGCTGCTGGCTCTTGCCGAGCGAGGCGCTCGCCAGACCGTGCGGGTCGATCTGCAGGAAGGTCACCTTCTGGCCCGGAAGCATAGACGCCACCTTGGTGGCGAGGCCCCGGGCCAGCGTCGTCTTGCCGGTTCCGGGAATACCGGCCAACACAATCAAACCATGAAGCGGCGCGGCGTCGAACGGGACGGACCGGCGGACGGTCAAGGCCAGCATCGATTGGGCGAGAAGGCGATCCTTGACGCCCTGATCGATCTTGATGGCAGCCCACGCGGTCTCGAACTGGACGTCGGGCAGAGGGCAGCGGTAGGCGATTCCTGAGTTCATGGTTCAGTCCTTTCGGTTCGGGGAGGAAGAATCCGAGAGGGCTGTGTCGCGGCCACGGTTGTGTGGGCGCGACGGCGATGCATAAGATCGCCCCGCTGGCTCGGATGAGTCGGTATCGGGGAGAGATCGGCCTCCTGAGTGACGGCCAAGTCGAAGTTGGCCGGCCTCTCCCCACCTTGTTCACGCTCAGATCATTGACAGCCCCGTTGTCTGATGCCGACCAGACCGTCGTGCGTAACGGCCGCGTCGTCGTCTGAATTCTGAGGGAATCGGAACAGCCAACGCCCAATGCTCAGAGACTCGTTAAGGCGAGTCGCAGGCGACGCAAAGGGAACGTTAACGCGTCTTCACTCTGATGCGATTCGTGCCCTGTGTCGAATGCCACGTCAAGATGTTGTGGTGAGATTGTTGTTCGACCCCACATACGGGCTTCGTCGAAGGGATCATGCCGCGTTGGGGCAGCCCGCCGTTTTTAACATCTTTCGATGAGGGAGGCTTTTGCGATCGTGATGGAACCTGTTCTTGCGGCCTCTCGACGTCGCCTCATTTCAGGTCAGCCCGCCGGGCGCGTGGACGCTGGCCTCAGACTGTGGCAAGTAACATATCCTTGCACTTTGGGCGTATAGATATAGGAAATGTAACATCGCGATGGCGACCATGACCCACATCGAACGCGCCCTCGCCGTCGCCCAGGCCCAAGGCGTCGCGCGCACCCGCGATTTCGTCGACGCTGGCGTCCCCCGCGTCTATCTCAAGCGACTGGTCGAGGATGGTCGACTGAGCCAGGTCGGCCGCGGCCTTTACAGACCTAACGACGTTTCTCTGCCCACGACCTCCAGCCTGGCCGAAGCGGCGCGCGTAGCCCCAAACGGCGTGATCGCGCTTCTCTCCGCCCTGCGGTTTCACGGACTGACTACGCAAGCCCCTCATGCCGTCTGGCTTCTCATCGGGACGCGGGCATGGGCGCCTGTAAATCCGCCCATGCGGCTGAAGATCGTTCGGGCCAGCGGCCGCTCGCTGACGGAGGGCGTGGAGCCGCACGACATCGACGGCGTCACCGTGCCCATCACATCGCCCGCCAAGACTGTGGTCGACTGCTTCAAATACCGGCGGAGGGTCGGTCTCGACGTCGCTCTCGAGGCGCTTCAGGATTTTATGAAGGACAGCACACGCCGTCGCCAGCGCGACGCGCTCTGGAAATATGCCGAGATCGACCGGGTCCAAACCGTGATCCGTCCCTATCTGGAAGCGCTCAGCTGACCCGCCGACCGGTCCGCAATGTCGCCGCCTCGGTCCGCGATCGGCTGACCGCAAGGGCACGGCTGCGCCGCGAGGACGTGCAACTCGTCTTCCTGCGCTATGCGATCGAACGTCTTCTCTATCGATTGAGCGTCTCCAACCACCACGACCGCTTCATCCTGAAAGGCGCGATGCTGTTCGCCCAATGGGCGCCGACGCCGCACCGACCGAGCGGCGACCTCGATCTTCTGGGTCTCGGCGACAGCGCCCCTGATGTCGTGCGAGACATCTTTCGCGAGGTTGTGGCGATCCCTGTCGACGATGACGGCGTGCTGTTTCTGCCAGATACGCTCGTCGCCGAAATCGCGCGGCCCGACGCGGAATACAGCGGCGTGTCGGTAGACGTCAGCGCGGAGATCAACGGCGCGAAGCTCAAGGTCCACATCGACATCGGCTACGGAGACGCCATCACGCCGGCGGCCGTGCAGATCGAATATCCATCGCTCCTGGATCAGCCGAGGCCCAAGCTGCTGGCCTATCCGCGAGAGACCGTCGTCGCCGAGAAGTTCCAGGCCATGGTCGAACTGGGGATGGCCAACACGCGCTTGAAGGACTTCTTCGATCTGTGGGCGATCGCCAACACCTTTGAGTTCGACGGCGAGACTTTGGCGGAAGCGCTCGCCAGCACCTTCGATCGTCGCGATACGGCACTCCCTACCAGAGATCCATTGGCGCTCACGCCCGCCTTTGCCGACCGAAAGCAGAGAGAATGGACGGCATTTCTCGATCGGACCGACATCGCGATGGCGTCCAAATCCCTACCCGAGACCCAGGCGCTGATCGCGACCTTTGTCCTGCCGCCGGTATTGGCTCGCGCCAGGAATGAGCCCTTTGTCCGGCGCTGGACCCCCGACGACGGTTGGATGGAGACAACATGAACACGGTTTGATTTTTGGTGGGCATGCCGACGGGCTCAGCGGAAGACCTCAGAACTCAAAGGCTCGCTGAGCCTCATCGACCGACCGCCGCTTAGGCTTCCCCTGCGGGATCGGATCGGCGGGCTTGGGCCGCGAGGCCGCGTTCGGCGACCCTCGCCTCTGTGGCGTTGAGGCCGCGAGCGCCTTCGCCTCCTCCTCACGCTCAGCGACTCGAAAGGCAGGAAGCTCGGATTCCGAACGCGGCGCTCTGGACGCCTGCCAGGCGTTGACCTCGCTCTCCAACCAGCCCACGCGACCCGGCGAAATCTGTCTCGGTGTCGGGAAGTCTCCCGCCTTCTGCCGTCGCCAGGCCGTCGTTCGACTGAAGCCGGTCAAGCTCTTGACGGTCTTCCACCCAAGGAAGCGATCGCCAGGCGGTGGTGTCCGCTCGCTGTCCACAGAGGTCATCACGATCCAACTCCCGCGTGCTGGTCGGCGATCTGCTCGGCAAGGAGGTCGTCCGCGCGCCGCTCAAAGGCGGCCGCCAATACTGCTGAATCTCTAGCAGCATCGATAGGATCCCGCCCAGCCCACGAAAGGAGTACGGCCTTCAGCGAAAAACTCGTGGACGGATTCGCCATCAAACCCTCCAGCGTCGGACGCTCAGGTGTCGCGTGTCGGGGCCGAGGCGAAGATGTCGGGCGTGTCATGGCGCGCGCCTTTCGTCTGCCGGCCTCTCCCAAGACGCACGGCGCAGGCCCGAATCCTGGGCCTCGGCCCAGCCGCGCAGCACGCCGCGGGGATAGAGGGGCTTGCCGCGGATGTGCCGACACGGCGGCCCGTTGCCGACCGACCAGGCCCGCGCCAGGGTGGTCGGCTTCATGCGGATGCCGAACCGCTGGAGGAACTCGGAGGCCTGGTTGCGGGTGAGCAGGTCGTCATCCCGCTCAACGTCAGCGTCAGCGTCTTTGGGGTCTGCGGTCATCGTGCGCCTCCCGCCCGGCATTCTCGTGAACTGCGCACCCCACGGCCAGCGGTCAGGGCGAGATAGCAATCCACCACGCTGACGACATACTCCTGGGTCTCGCGGATGTCGGGGATGCGGCCGAGCCGAGCGACGCGACCGGGGCCCGCGTTATACGCGGCCAGGGCCAGGCGAAGATCGCCGAACCGCAGCATCTGCCTGGCCAGATAGGCCGCGCCGCCCGACAGGTTTTCGACCGGGTCGAAGCGGTCGCGCACACCGAGCTCGGCGGCGGTGCCGGGCATGAGCTGGGCGAGGCCGCAGGCACCGACGGGCGAACAGGCCTCGTTGCGATAGGCGCTTTCGACCACGACCAAGGCATGCAGCAACTTGGGATCCAGCCCGTGCCGCTCCGCCGCCGCGGCGATCGCGGCCATGAAGGGCTGGCTGAGGGGAGCCAGACGCGGCGTGTCCAGTGGTTCTTCGGCCGATGGCTCGAGGACGGGTTCGACCGTGTCGACGGCCGCGAACAGATCGCCGCCCGCCGCGCGCCAGTCAGCGGTCTGGGCCGAGGCGGTGCTGGCGCTGAGAAGGGCTGCGAGGGTGACGAGGGTCCGTCTCACCATGTCAGGGTCTCCTTGTAGACGCCGTCGACCTCGGACCGGCGGACCGGGCCGAAGTAACGGCTGTCGAAACTTCCCGGCGTGTCGCCGAGCAGGAACAGCTCATCGGGTGCGAGCGTCCGGCAGCCGCGCCAAACCGGCAGCGCGACGCCGCGCCGGTCATGCTCAAGGACGGGCGAGACCCTCAATGGCGTTTGAACCGCGCCGTCTTCTGCGCAGATACGGTCGCCGCCGACGGCCGCGACACGCTTTATCAGCTTCACCTCGGCCGGCATGCCGAGGCTGGCCAGGTAGGGCCGGATGCTGGGGGGCTGAGCGATGGCGACCACGCTGCCGGGCGCGATCGAAGCCCCGGTCTGTCGGACATAGAGCCCCTCCGGAAGGCTAGGGCTCTCATTGACGAGCGCCAGGTCGGGAGCGCGGTTGGCGGACGCCGCTATCACGGCCAATCCGGCGACCGGGATGAGCGTCCAGGCGGCCCATTGTCGGTACTGCAGGAAGAGCATCATGGCCGGTAGGGCTCCAGGATCAGGTCCCGGGTGATCAGCACCCGCACCGGTGCACCGGCGCGCAGACGGATGGACGGGCGCACCTGAAGCTCGCGGTCGATCAGACTGCCGCCGACCCGCGCGCCCTCGATCGCCGTGGCATCGCCCACATCGCCGAGCAGGCCGCCGCCGTCATCGTCGTCGCGCGCGATCTGGCCGA
Source organism: Caulobacteraceae bacterium (assembly GCA_947475735.1). Classification (GTDB taxonomy): domain Bacteria; phylum Pseudomonadota; class Alphaproteobacteria; order Caulobacterales; family Caulobacteraceae; genus Brevundimonas. The sequence continues at coordinate 45,415 of CANJLQ010000010.1, read as the reverse complement.
GGGTGGTGATGGCCCCGGCGAACAGGGTGGCGACCGCCAATGGGAAGAGCCTCCGGTCGACTCGCCCTTGGACCCCCACCGCGCCTTGCGCGTCGACCCCGGGTTCCTCGGTCAGGATCAGGCTCTTGCCATTGGGCAGGATCAGCCGCTCCCAGGTCAGGAAGGCCCGGCGGTCGCCGTAGCTGCTCTCGCCGTCGTGACGACCGATCAGACGAGTGCCCTGTGGCAAGAGCAGGTGGCGGCCGCTGACGGTATCGAAGACGTTCTGGGTCACGGTCGCCACGACGGGACCCGTGCGAGAGGTGTCGATCCCGGTCAGGAGCGCCGCCGGCACAATGGCCCCCGCCTTCAGCTCGAAGGGCGACAGAGGATTCATCAGGGCGTGGCCGTTGTAGACGGCGCCGTAGTCCCGACCCGGGCCGGCGGACGACGCGCCGCTGGCCGACGGGGCGCCGCCCCCTGCCTGCGCGCCCGGTCCGCCGCCGAAGAACAAGCCCGACCCGGCGGCCTCCTGGGCCACACTGCGGCCGCGAGGGACGGAAGGCGCGGGGGCTGTGGCGTAACCGTAGTCCGGCGAGCGCACCCGGTCCGTGGCGCGCGTGGCAGCCACGGCCGGCTCGGACTCACCCGACCGCGTGCGGGGCTCGGGCAGTTGATCGCCCGGTGTGAGGCGGTCGTAGCTGGACGGCTGATCGGTCACCACATCGGCGGGCCGAACCGTACCGCGCGCCTCGTCGAGCCTTCCTTCCTCGACGCGTTCTCGCGCATTCGCCCGAAGCTCGGGCTGGACCACAAAGGCCCAGGCCAGAGAGCCCGAAAGCAACGCGGCGGCGCCGATCACCACGACCTGCACCACGGATTTACGCAGGCGCACGGCGGTGGGTCGCGGGGCCCGCGTCGACAGACCCGGCGGCGGCGCCTTGGGCAGGGGCGAGTCGGGATGGATGGGGTCGGTCATGAGCGGCCTCCCGCGACGCGGTCGGTGCGACCGATGCGATCGGCGCTGCCGAGGCGTTGGAGCCGGACGGTCTGCGGGCGGCGGTCGCCGAGCCGCAGCTCCGCCCGGTCAAACACCCGATCGACGACGAACAGACCGCCCTGCTGGCGATAGTTGACCATCTGCGCCTCGCCGTCGGGGGCGATGACGAACAGGGCGGGTGCCTCATCGACCTGCAGATCGGGCGAGAAGCTTATGAAGGTCCGCGTCCCGTCATTGAACACAGCGGTCGGCGTCCAGCGCGGGGCCCGGCCGCGCGGATCGATGCGGTAGCGAGCGTCCAACGGTCCGCTTGGGGTGGCCACGGGATCGGCGACCCGCTCCTCCACGCCGCCAAAGGCCCCTGCCCCGCCCGGAGGGATGACCGCGCCGATGTCCCAGGCGACGGCGGCGTTGAACCCGTCCGGCGAGCCGCTCTTCAGCTGCAGGAAATACACCCGCTGCGAGGTCGTCAGGACGAGGTTGGTCTCCAGTCCCCGTTCGAGCGGCTTGAGCAGCACATGGGCGCGCTGGTTGGGGCCCGAGCCGGAACTGGCCTCGCCGATCTGCCAGCGCACCGTATCGCCGGCGGCCTTGGAGGTGACCGTCTCGCCAGGGGCCAGGGTCAAGGTCGTGACCCGCAGCGGCGCGGCCCAGATCTCATAGACGCGACCCGGGTCGTAGGAGAACACCTGCACACCGCCGACGAAACTGTCGGAGCTCGAGGCGGCGCGGGCTTCGGCATTGGCCGCGGCGATGGCGGTCGGGCCGACGACGGGTTGCGGCCGAGGGGCGGGTTCCGGCGGCTGATCGACTGGCGGTGCACCGAGCAAAGCGGGAGCGTCCGGCGCGACCGCCTCATCCTCGACCGCGTCGCCCTGAGCCACGACATTGACGCCGGCGTCGACACCCGCAACGACATCGAGATAGGCCCGCTCCGTCGGGCTCGAAGGCAGGACGCGGGCGACCGGGAGGCTCACCGCCGCCGGAGCCAACCGCGGAACCTCCGGCAGCGGCGCCTCGCCGCCGCCGCTGAAGGGGCGGATAAGGGCACAGCCGGAGAGGAGGAGGCCGCAGGCGGCCAGGCTCAAGAGGCGTCGGGGGTCCATGACACGTCCTCGATTTTCAGTCCCAGGGGATTTTTCATCAGCTCGGCCTCGGTGCGAGGCGGCTGAAGGGTGGTGGTGATCAGGGCGCGCCAGCGTTCGGTCCCGGCGGCCTGGCCGTTGATGAAGCGGGTCTCGCGCCACTGCAGGTCATAGGTGCGCTCGGTGCGACGCACGACGTTGAGCACCTCGACATTCACCGCCTCTCGTCCGACCTCGGCGAAGGGGTCATGCGCCTGGGCCCAGCTGTTCAGGAACGACGCGGCCTTGGGCGTGACCAGGTCATAGGCGCGCAGCCAGTTCTGACGGATGACGATGGGGTCGATCGACTTGGACCGGACATCGCGGATCCAGTCGGCCAGTGCTCTGCCCGTCTGGGCCTCGGTCGGCTCGTAACGCCCGCCGATCGCAGTGATGCGCTGGGTCTGGCCCAGATCGGAGACCTCGACCACGAAGGGCTTGACCACGGCCCGGTCGGCCTGGACCCACCAGCCCGCGCCCAGAAAGCCTGCCAGCACCAGATTGGCCAGGGCGATGCGCCGCCAGTTCCGGGCATGGGCCAGCGACAGACCCATGCGGTCGTCCCAGACCTGGCCGGCGCGCTGATAGGGCGTGCTCTCCGGCGCGGACGCCAAAGCCCGTTTGGGTTTGAAGAAGGGATGCATGATCAGGTCTCCTCCGATCTAAGGCTGGGCGACACCGCCCCGCTGGTCTCGCCGGCGGGCAACAGCCCCCGCCCGTGGTTAGCGACAAAAAACGCCTGCATCGCCGCCGCACGGGCCGCAGGGCGGCCTGCCGTTTGACCCGAGGTTGCGGTTGCGCCCGCCGCTTTGTGGAAGGCGCGGCGTGCAGCCTCGGCTTCGTCGTTGATCTGGGCGGCGGGGCGGGCGGGGGCCGCCTGGCCGGGATCGCCTTCGGTGGCGGATGGCGCGCTGTCCTTCTGTGGCGTGCCGGTCCAGGCGGTCGCCGGCTCGGCGACGCCGGAGGGGCCAGAGGCGGATCGGGTCGCGGCCCAGGGATTGGATGCGGATCCTGACGTGGGCGAACGCGGCCCGGGCGGCGAGGGATTGTCGTTCGACGGGCGCGGCGAGGCCGAGGGCGGGGTGGGCGGTCGTCCTGCCCCCGCGCCGGCGGCGGCACGGGCGGACCCGGCGACCCGGGAGGCCGCGCCACCGGCGGCCGCGCCCGCGCCCGCGACCCCCGCGCCGGCGAGCAGCCCCGCCCCGCCGACGGCCAGCGCGCCGGTGACGGCCGAGCCGGCGCCCAGCGCCGGGCCTCCCGTCACCAGGGCCGAGGCCAGATTGGGGATGAATATGGCCAGCATGGCGAGCAGCATCGAGGCCACCAGGATGGTCAGGGCTTCGTAGAGGTCGGGATTGGCGGAAGGCTGGAGCTGATCGAACACCGTCCGTGCGCCCGAGACCACGATGGCCAGGGCCAGGACCTTCAGGCCCGAGGAGACGACATAGCCGAGCGGCCGTTCGGCCAGGAATGCGGACTTGGACCAGATGCCGAACGGCAGGAGCACGAAGCCGCCCAGGGTGACGATCTTGAACTCGAGCAGGGTGACGATGATCTGGAGGGCTAGGATCCCGAACGCCAGCATGATGCCGATCATCGCCAGGCCCAGGATCAGGGCGTCCGTCAGATTGCCGGCGACGTCGAGCGGGTTGTTCACTGGCGCCGGGGTCTCGCCCAGCGCCTTCACGATTTCCCAACCCTGCTGGAGAATGGCGCCGGGGTTGAGGAACTCGCCCTGAGAGAGCGAACCGCCGCCCGCCGTCAGACCCAGTTCGATAAAGCCCGCGTAGAGAGTCTCTGACAGGGCGTGCCAGTCATTGATGACATAGGCGAAAAACCCGATCAGCAGGATCTTGCCGAATCCGGACGCTAGGATCTCCCTGTTGGGAGACAGCAACCACTGGATCGCGGTCAGGGCCACGACGAGGACGATCATCAGCCCGAACACGCCATTGACCGCGCCTTGCAGGGCGTTGAACCCGGCCGAGACGGTGTTGGAGAACACCACCATCAGCTCATTGGTCGTCTCCGGGCTGACTGCCATGATCTTCGCGCCCTCAGTTCCGCGCGTTCGGCAGCGGGTTAAAGCTCGGCGCGGCCGGCGTTGCACCGTCCCGGCCCCAGAACTGACGGCGGGCCTCGGCCCCGGCGGCGCGTTCCGCCGCCGTCCGCGCCGTCTCCTCGGCCATCAGCCGCGACTGGGCGAGCATGATGGTGCGCATCGAGCTGAGGTCTTCGGCCAGGACGGCGAGGATCTGGGTCGAGGACTGGATAGCGGCCGTCTGGCCCTCGGCCCGTTCGCTGGCCGACAGGGCGCCCTGAAGACGCCGGTCCCGTCCCTGGCTCAGCCGCTCCAGTTCGGCGGCGGTGCGGGCCAGGTCCTGCGCCGTCTCGCGCGCCGCCGTCGTCCGACGCTGGCTCTGCTGCAAGGCATTGGCGGGATCCAGGCCCTCGACGGCGGTCGGATAGAGCTCGGTGAACTGGTCTTCGAGCTGGGTGACGGTCGAGGCGACGCCCCGGACATTCCGGGCCAGCTCGCCGATGTCGCGCAGGGTGGAGGTGGTCTCGCCCAGATGGCTGTAGGGCGAGGCGGCCAGCTCACGGGCCTGGTTGGCCAGCATCCGGGCCTCGTTGGCGAGACTGTCGAGTTGCCTCGAGGCCTGAAGCGCGTTCTCGATGTGATTGCGCGGGTCGAACACCACGGCCTGCGGCGGGGCGGGCGGCGGATTGGGCGGTGGGTTCGCTTTCGCCGCCTCGGGCTCGGAACAGGCCGCCAGGGTGATGGCGAGGCCGGCGAGCAGGAGCCCCCTACTCCGCCGCGATGGGCAGGTCGAAAGCGTCCAAGCCCATTGAATCGAAGATGGCGTCCACATGGGTCACTCCCTTGGCTTTGAGGAATTCACGGGCGAAGGCGGACGGATCGGCGTGGGTGTCGCCGAGCTGCTCCAGCACGTCGTCGATCAGGGTCTGGTCCTCGGGCGAGGACGCGCCGCAGAGCGCGAGACCGACGCCTGACAACTTCAGATCGAACAGCCGACGGCCCCGGGGCTGACGCCAGTAGTAGGCGCGCTTGGGCGTGGCGAAGGCGATCAGCTCCAGCTGGCGGCGGTTGAGGCCGAAGCCGCGATAGAGGTCGGCCGAGGACGGCTCCAGCGCCCGGGGATTGGGCAGGAACACCTGGGTCGGGCAGCTCTCGATCAGGCTGGACGCGATCGGCGAGGCGGCGATGTCGTCCAGCGACTGGGTGGCGAACACCACGGCGACGCGCTTCTTCCTCAGCGTCTTCAGCCATTCGCGGATCTTGGCGGCGAAGGCCGTCTCGCCGAGGAACAGCCAGGCCTCGTCCAGGATCAGCATGGTCGGGCGGCCGTCGAACTCCCGCTCCAGATGATGGAACAGGGCCGAGAGCACCGGGGCCACCGCCGACGGCGTCGCCATCAGGCTTTCCAGCTCGAAGGTGTCGAACCGGGTCGGCTCCAGCGCCTCGAACGCCCCATCCAGCAGGGCGCCGTGCGGACCCTTCAGGGTCAGGGGTTCCAGCGCGGCGGCCACCGCCCGGTCCTGCACCAGGGCGCAGAACACCGTCAGAGTCCGCTGCGCGACCGGCGCGTCCGTCAGCGCCGCAAGGGCGATCCAGATCTCTTCGCGAAGGCGCGGGCTGGGGTCGAGCCCGGCCAGTTTGCAGGTCTCGGCCAGCCATTCGGCCGCCCAGGCCCGCTCCGGCTCCTGATCGACCCGGGCCAGCGGTTGCAGAGTGAAGGGCGTCCCCGCCTCCAGGGCCCGCCAGCGTCCGCCGGCCGCCAGGGTCGCGGCGCGGGCCGAACGCCCCTTGTCGAAGAACACCACCCGCGCGCCTGGGTAGCGGAACCATTGGAGGGCCAGGAAGGACAGCAGCGCCGACTTGCCCGAGCCGGTGGGGCCCACGACCATCGCATGGCCGACGTCGCCGACATGGAGCACCAGGCGGAACGGGGTGGAGCCCGTCGTCCGGGCCACGGCCAGTGGCGGACCGTCCAGATTGGCGTCCATCGCCGGCCCGGCCCAGACCGCCGAGATCGGCAACAGATCGGCCAGGTTCAGGGTCGAGACCAAGGGGCGGCGCACGTCGGCATAGGGTTCGCCAGGCAGAGAGCCGAGCCAGGCCTCGACGGCGTTCAGATCCTCGATCCTTGCGACTAGGCCCTGGGCGTTCAGCGCCGCCTCGATGGCGCGGGCCTTTTCGGCGGCGACCGCTTCGCTCGTATCCATCACCGTGACGGTCAGGGTCAGATAGCCGAAGGCGCAGGCTTCGGCCCCCAGGGCCTCCAGCGCGCCGTCGCACTCCTCGGTCTTTGAGGCGGCGTCGGTGTCAAGGAGCGGAACCTCTTCCTTGGTGATGGCTTCGCGCAGCAGGGTTCCGACGCCCTTGCGCTTGGCGAACCAGCGCTTCCGCAGCTTGACGATCTCCCGCTCGGCCTCGGCCTTGTCGAGCCCGATCCACCGCGCGCTCCAGCGATAGGGGAAGGGCAGCGACCCAAGCGCATCGAGGAGGCCGGGCCGCGTCGTGGACGGCAGGCCCCGGACGGACACCACCTTCAGCCAGCGGTCCCCGAGCCTGGGCGCCACGCCGCCAGTGAGGCCCGCGTCGGTCAGCCAGGCGTCGAGGAACATCGGCGTCTCGGGCGGCCGGACGGCGAAGGCCTTGGGCGAGACGCAGTCGTGCAGCCAGGTCAGCAGGGCCTGATCGTCCAGCGCCTCCACTTCCGGCAATGCGTCGGTCAGGAGGTCGAGCACCCCGCCGGCCTCGCGGCGGAAGGTGTCCAGCGCCGTGCGCCAGTCCCGCCCGCCCTTCTCAAGGCCGTCGAACAGCCAGCGCTCCATCCGACGCGCGTCATCCATCGGCGGGAGCCAGGTCAGGGCGGCGCGGAAATCGGTTTCGAATGCGGGGTCGGCCCCCTCGAACAGGGCGCGGCGCTCGGCGTCGACCAGCCATGCCGCCTCGACCTCGATCTCGCCGTCGGGATAGGCGGCGGCAGGGCGGCGGCTGGCCTCCACATGCAAGCACCAGCCGGTGCCGAGGCGCTTGAGGGCGTTGTTGAGCCGGGCGCGCACCGCCATCAGCTCGTCCTCGGTCGAGGATTCCAGATCCGGCCCTCTGAAACGAAAGCCCGAGGTGAAGGAACCGTCCTTGTTCAGCACCACCCCGGGGGCAACCAGCGCCGCCCAGGGCAGATGGTCCGCCAGGGCCGCCGGTCGACGGCGATGCTCGTCCAGGAACCGCATGGCCGCCTCACCCGTCGAGATGGCCCGGCAGCGCCAGATGACGCCGCAGGACATCGAAGAAGAGCCGGTCGGTGCGGGCGGCATAGAGGCCGATCGCATGGGCGATAGCCCACCACAGCAGACCGAGCCACCAGATGCGCAGCGCCAGGCCCAGCATCAGGGCGATGGTGCCCATGAGGATGGCGTAGTCGCGCGGCATTCCGGCCATCAGCACCGGCTCGGCCAGGGCCTGGGCGACAGGAAGCTCATAGCCGTCGGGCCGGCGATCGAGCGAGATCTGCGAGGTCTGGCCCATCACCCGATCTCCACGCCGCCCGCGAAGCCGAAGAAGTCGAGGAAGAAGGTCGAGGCGGCGAAGGCGATGGAGAGACCGAACATGATGCCCAGGCCCCGCCGCATCGATGAGCCGTTCTCGCTCATGGCGATGCCGGCCCCGAACAGGACCACGGCCACCACGGCCGCGGCCTGCACCACTGGCCCGGTGATGGACTCCACCACCTGCTGCAGCGGCCCTTCCCAGGGCATCCCCGACCCGCCCGCCAGGGCCTGGCCCGCCATAAGCAGGCCGCAGGTCGCCGTCGCGGCCGAAAGGCCGCGTAGAAGTATTCTACGCATCGGTTGCTTCCTGTTTGTTGGCGCGTCAGCCGGCGCTGCGAATCAAGACAAACAAACTCATCCACATGTTGTCAACAGTTATGACGAGCATTTTTGCACAACTCAAATGCAAGTTAATGGTGACTTATGTGAACTCACATCACAAACTCAATCTGACCCTCATAGGTGACTTGCCGTAAGTCAGTCTGCGACTTGCCGTGACTTGCGTCCTATTCAACGGCGGCGGGGATTTCCCAGACCGCGCCTCTGTTCGATCTCCGTTTGTTCAGAGGATTACGCCAAGGTGCGTAAGCGATATTCGTCATCTTCAACGCCATCGACCGAGAGGACGGTTTCCACCCGACGACCCTCCGGCGTGCGGCGGATGTGGACGATCCGGTCCACAGCCTGGCCGATCGCACGTCTGGGTACCGTGCTCGAGACCTCGGCGATCAGGTCCTCCAGCCTGCACAAGGCCTCCTCGGCGGAGTTGGCGTGCAGGGTGGAGAGCCCGCCCGGATGGCCGGTGTTCCAGCTCTTGAGCGTCTCCAGCGCCGCCGAACCCTCTCGCATCTCGCCGACCACGATCCGGTCCGGCCGCATCCGCAGCGCGTCACGCACCAGATCGACCACGCCGATGACCTTGGGATATCGGCGCGTGAGCACAGAGACCACATCCCAGGCCGAGCACTGCAGTTCCGGCGTGTCCTCGACCAGGAAGACCCGGTCATCGGCGAAGGCCGGCTCCGCCAGCACCGCATTGGCCAGGGTGGTCTTGCCCGACCCGGTGCCGCCGGAGATCAGGATGTTCCGGCGCTCCACCGCCGCGGACCGAAGCGCCTCCGCCTGCGCCTCGCTCATCACGCCGTCTCGAACATAATCGTCCAGCCGCCAGATCACCGCCGGTCGTTTGCGGATCGAAAAGGCCGGGGCCGACGACACTGGCGGCAAGACCCCTTGAAACCGCTCGCCGGTCTCGGGCAGAACGCCCGACAGCCGCGGATCGTCGCGCGTGACGGGCTCCCCAACATAGTCTGCGATCAGCTTGATGGTCCGGTCGCGGGCCTCGGCCGACAGTCGCTCGCCCGTGTCGCGGCGTCCCGACCCGAGCACGTCGAGCACGATGCGGCCGTCGGGGTTGGCCAGAATCTCGACCACGGTCGGCTCAACCAAGGCCGCCAGCACGGTATCGCCCAGCGCGTGGCGCAGGGCCTCGAGCTTGCGCTCGGCGACGATGGGGTGGGCCCGCACCTCAGTTGGCCACGCCGAACGTTCGGGGCTCCTCGTCGAACCGAGACGGCGGCTCCGGCCGGGGGTCGCGACCCTGCACGATGCGGGAGGCCGCCGCATCCAGCAGCCGGTCGATGCGCCGGTCCACCGCCGCCTGGACAGTCGGATCCTGATCGGCGACCGCATCCGGCAGGCGCAAGAACATGGCCTTGGCCACCTCGATCAGGACTTCCTGGACGATCTGCATGTCGCGCGAGTTCGACCGCATATGATCCCGAAGCGATCGTTCCAGCTGCAACAGACGATCCTCGGGATCGGCCTGGGGTGCCTTGGCCAGACCCCGCGCGATGGCCCGGCCCGCCGCCTGGCTGAGGGTGGCCTTGGAGGCCTTGGCCTCCCGATTGAGGCCGGCGACGACCCGGGCGTCGGTGAGATAGACCTGCACCCGCGTGCGGGCGGCGACCGTCTTGGGCATGGGATACTCCTACAACTGACTTCGCGCCTGACTCTGGCCTTGCAACTGATCCAGGGCCGCCTGCTGGGCGGCCATCTCCCCAGCCACCCGTTCATAGATTTCCGCGGCCTTGGCGGCCGCCTTCTTGTCGTCGATCGCCCCGGCCACCTCCTTGAACAGGGGCAGCGCGGCATCGGGGTCTTTTCCGAGCGCACGGCGTCCGGCCCAGGGATGCGGCGCGCGGCCGGGGGTGTCGATCCGCGCGGCCTGATCGGGTGGCGGGAGCTTCGCGCGAGACCGGAACGGCTCGCGGCGGTCGTATTTGAGCTTCTTGGTGCGCAGCGGCTTGAAGCCGGCGACGAAGACCAGCTGGTCGTCGTCCGGCAGGGCGCGGATTTCGCCCGGCTCCATCAGAGGGCGCTCGACCTCGGAACGAGAGACCGAACTGCGACCGGCTCCCAGGCCGGCGGGGCCGCTTCGGCTGGTCCGCGTCTCAGTGACCGTGCCGGTGAGTTTGGAGACCTTGTCCTGGGTCAGCGGGTCGAGCGCGGCGAAGGCGGTGTAGACGTGGCAGTTGTCGAGGATCGTGTTGTGCGGGCCGTAGGTCTCGACGATGTCGTTCAGCGACTGGGCCACGAACATGGTCTTGATGCCGTAGCCGCTCATCAACCGCAGCGATTTCTCGAAGAAGGCGAGACGACCCAACAACGGGAACTCATCCATCAGCATCAGGAGCTTGTGGCGTTTAGGCCGGCCGGTGGCGTCGGTCTTCTCGTGGGCCGTGAGAGACTGGGCGGCGGCGTAGAAAAACAACCGGACGAGAGGACGGAGCGCGGCCGCATCGGCCGGAGCGACCTGAACGTAAAGCGACACCGGGGCCTCGGCGCACATCAGATCGCCCATGCGGAAGTCCGAGGCGGACAGGCAGCGTTCGACGTCCTCGCCCGCCAGCCATTTGAGATAGGACCGCGCCGTGCCCTGAACCGAGGTGCGGAAGCGGTCGTGCATGGCCGCATAGCCTTTGACCGCGGTCTTGATGAAGGGATGGGTCTCGGGCTCGCCGTTGGGGCCGGGCCGGTGCAAAGTCTTGATCATCACGTCGGCGATATCGTCGAGGTCGGCGAGGAGTTCGCGGACCTTCAGCAGCGTCTTGTCGGCATCGTCGGCTGTGTAGAGGACGTGGAGGATGACGGCCTCGAGGATCTCCGAGGCGGCCTTGTCCCAGATGGCTTCGTCGTCGCGGGCGCCGCCGGGATCGGACAGGATCGCGACCAGGCGCTGGACCTGAGCCAACTCGCCGGAGCCGAGGGAGATTTCGGTGAGCGGGTTCCAGCGGGCGGAGGCTGGATTGCGGGGATTGATGAACAGCGCATGAGAGAAGGTCGCTCGCCAACCCGCCGACAGCGCGAACAACTCGCCTTTGGGGTCATGGGCAAGAACGCTGCCTGTCCATGACAGCAGGGTGGGGACGACATGGCCCCTACCCTTTCCAGATCGAGTGCCCCCGGTTACCAGCGTCGGTCTAAGATCGACCGTCGCCAGTATCCGTCCGCGCAGAAGGCCAATCATCGCCCCGGTGGAGATCAGAAGCGACGCACGTCTGGCCTCTGCTACCCCACCCCATCCCCGCACACGAGAATTTCGCGCGTCGCCATCGAACAGAACACCAAGGCCCAGGCCCGCCGATGCCCCCAGGAGCATGAGTGCGGTGCTCGCCGCGAAGGCCTGGGGTTCTTCAGCACCGAACCGCGCACGCCACTCAAGGATCGACCAGGGCTGATAGAAGACCCAATCGGGGCCCAACCGCCAGCCAGCACCAAGGACGCTGGCCCACTGGAAGGTCCAGCCGATGTATTGCGTCGCGGCCTGTAGCCCGGCGAGAACGCCCAGACTGCCGGCCGCAAGCTTCAGACCCAAGCTCACAACACGCGTCCGTCAGTGACCGGCTTTCGCCAAATCGCCCACACCCCGGACAGGATGCAGGATGAGCATTTTCAACTTGCACGTGACGGCGATTTTTGGGCCGTCGCATTAGAGTTTTGCGACAGGCTGACGGGCCGCATGCTCGATCGTCGCAAGCCGAACCTGATCGCATGGCGATTGGGCATGCGCGGCTTCGTCTTCTTGAGCATGTCCTACACCCTAACGCCCCGTGGCAACGGAACCCATGTTTCGTTCTCCGCCGAGGTCAGCGGATTTGTACCCAGGATCTTCCCAAATCACTTTCCGAACCTGTTGCCTGCCCCGATGGCGGGAACCTTGCGCGCGCTTAAGCGCCGTGCGGAGATGAGGGGTAGTCGGCCTGCCTCCGTACCCGGGAAAAAGCCGCGTCATGGCGGACCCCACCCCGCCGACGCTTAGAGAATACTGTCGCTGAAGATGAGGCCAACTCCGACAGTCTGCAGAGCAGCAACCATTAAGCGCCAGCGCAAAGAAAACTCGGTGGATCGTTGGCGGCTGCGCCGAAAGCTCGACGCGGTAAGCGGATTGGCGCGTTCGTTCAGCGGCCAGGTCCAGGCCAGCGATCATGTTTCTCGTCGATCACGAAGGGATGGGCGTGAGCGGCGCCGGTGCCCCCTGCCCCGTCCGTCAGATGCGGATCGTCCGCCTCCAGATCCGGATGGCTGTGCATCAAAGTCTCGGGGTCCCGCGCTGGCCATATCAACAAACCGAGCACGGCACCCGTCGCGCACAGCGCCGCCAGAACGAGGAAGGCTGCGGCAGGATCAGCCTCGGCGCTGACCAATCCCGCCACCGGATAGGCGATCAGCCAGCAGGCGTGGGACAGGGCGAACTGGGCTGCGAACAGGGCAGGTCGATCCTGAGCGGTCGATGAGCGCCGCAGCGCCCGCCCCGCCGGGGTAATGGTCAATGAATACCCGAACCCCATGATCACCCACAGACCGATCAGGACCGGATAGCTGACGGCGACCCAGGCTCCGGCGAGCAGGACCGACGTCATCACACCCGCCCCCAGCACCATGGCCGTACGATCCGACACCCGGCTGAGCAGGCGCGGCAGCACGACGGCCGCTGTCATCGACCCACCGCCGAATGCCGCGAGCGCCCAGGCGGTCGCCTGTTGCGACAGGCCGAACTGTGACTGCACCAGGACCACGGTATTGACGAATACCATGGCCCCGCCCGCCGCCGTGGCCAGGCTGATGGCCAGGAGCCCGCGCAGACGCGGCGTGAGGGCGAACAGCCGCATGCCTGCGGTCAGCCGCTGGATGAAGGGTTTGGGCTGGATTCTGCTCAGCACCGGCAGGCTGGCCCCGACCACGAACAGCGCCGAGACGACGAACCCCAGCGCCGTGCCGACGAACAGGTTGTTGTAGCTGATGAAGGCTAGCAGCAGCGCCGCCAGCACCGGACTGGCCACGCTCTCCAGGTCGGCCGCCAGCCGCGAGAGCGACAGCGCCTTGGTGTATTCCGCCTCGTCGGGCAGCAGGTCCGGGATCATGGCCTGGAACGCCGGGGTGAAGGCGGCGGACGCGACATAGAGCACGGTCATCAGCCCATAGACCTGCCACGGCTCGCTGACGAACGGCAGGCTGACGGCGACCCCCGCCCGCACGACATCCAGCGAGACCAGCAGAGTCTTTCGCGGCAGACGGGCCGACAGGGCGCTCGCGAACGGGGCCACGCCGATATAGGCGATCATCTTGATCGCCAACGCAGCCCCCAGCACCTGTCCTGCATTCGCACCGGCCAGGTCGAAAGCCAGCAGACCCAGGGCGACTGTGGCCATGCCGGTGCCGAGCAGGGCGGCGACCTGAGCCGTGAACAGGTTGCGATAGGCGGCGTGGCGAAGCGGCGAAAACATCTGCATCTCTCTCGAGGGTCGCGCGTCAACCGAACATGCCCCGTAGTCCGTTCCGATCGAACCAACGACGGGGCGGGATCGGTCAGACGACCCGCTTGACCTCGCTGTAGGCGCCATCGGTGATCAGGGTGATGGTCACCGGCGCGCCCGTGCGGTTACGCCAGAACCAGCCGTGACTGCCGGTGAAGACCGCCGTCAGCGTGTCCTCGACCCGCTCGGACGAGCCCTTGGCATAGCCATGGTACGATGTGCCCGGCCGGTCGGCGTGGGTGTCATAGTTGATCCGGCCACCGCTGCTGGACCAAGTATAGCGGACCGTGGCCCCCTCCTGCATCACAAGCTTGATCTCTGCGCCCTGATCGGGTGCCAATGTCAAAACCGTCCGGTCCGACCGCGTCGCGGCCTGGGCCGCGGTGGCTACCGGAGCCGCGCCGGGAGCTGCGGTCGCAGGCGCGGTCGCATCCGCCGTCGGGGCGAGCGAGGTCGTCACTGTCGCGGGTGCCGGAGCCGCAGCCGCGGTCGCTGCGCTGGCCTCCGCTGCCTCCTCGGCCTGAGCCTCAGCGGCGAGCGAGACCTTGATCCGGCCCATCTCGGTCAGGCCGAACACCGAGCCGACGCGGGTCGGATCGACCCCGTATTCAGCGGGCATGACGATCGTGACCAGCAGGCCGGCGGCGATGACCGCGGCGATGCCCGTCGACTTCAGCAGCTTGGCGGTCGAGGGCAGTTCGGAGGCGGTGGGCTTGTTGGCGTTGTACATGGGTCAGTCTCCGATCAGAGGACGAAATAGCCGACGAGCTGATAGCCCGTCAGAACGAAACCGAGGGTCATCAGGACGACGTTGGCGACATAGGCATGCCGCCAGAAACTGCCGGTCTTCCGCCAGAACCCCATGGCGATCAGGATGGCGCCCAGGGCCAGGAGTTGGCCGATCTCGACGCCGATATTGAACGCCAGCAGATTCACGAACAGCCCGTCGGGGGCCATGTTGAAGTCCTGCAGCTTGGTGGCCAGGCCAAAGCCGTGGAACAGTCCGAACACCAGGGTCGCGACCTTGGTGTTCGGCTGGACCCCGAACCAGCGCTGGAAGGCACCGAGATTGTCCAGCGCCTTATAGACCACGGACAGGCCGATAATGGCGTCGACCAGATAGCTGGACACGCTGACATCCATCAGCACGCCCAGCAGGAGCGTGGTCGAATGGCCGATGGCGAACATCGTCACATAGATCGAGATGTCCTTCATCCGGTAGAGGAAGAAGATCACGCCGAACAGGAACAGCAGATGGTCGTATCCGGTGACCATATGTTTGGCCCCCAGATAGATGAACGGCCAGAACACGATGCCGGACGTCTCCTGGATATAGCCCTTGTCGCCTTCGGCCACGCCATGGGCGAGGGCCTGGCCGGTGACGCCGTCGATCAGGAAGAACAGCAGAACGGCGAACAGCGCCGTCGCGGGGGATTTGAGCCACGACCAGGCGTCGGGCCGGTAAGCCACTGTCATGGGGACCTTTCCAGGGGTTGGGTCTGAAGCGTTGGATGAGGCGGAGCGCGTCATTGGGCACCTCGCCTGCGTCGGAACGAGATACGGTCTCGCCAGGCCGGACGCGGTTGGTCGCTGGACCGATCACGGCCATGCACCAGGCTGTAGAGCGCGGGCAGGACCAGCAGGGTCAGGATCGTCGAGGAAAGGATCCCCCCAATCACGACCGTCGCCAGCGGGCGCTGGACCTCGGCTCCGGCCCCCACGTTAAGCGCCATGGGCACGAACCCCAGACTGGCGACCAGGGCGGTCATCAGAACGGGCCTCAGGCGCGTCAGGGCCCCTTCCCTGATGGCTTCGGCGACGGGCTTGCCCTCCTCGATCAGGCTGCGGATGAAGGTTACCATCACCACGCCGTTCAGCACCGCCACGCCGGACAGGGCGATGAAGCCCACGCCCGCCGAGATCGACAGCGGAAGATCCCGCATCATCAGGGCCGCCACCCCCCCGGTCAGCGCCAGAGGCACGCCGGAGAAGACAATGGCGGAGTCCTGCCACGACCGGAACAGGGCGTACAGCAGGCCGAAGATCAGCAGCAGGACCGCCGGCACCACGACCTGAAGTCGTTTTGCCGCCGAGATCAGCTGTTCGAACGTGCCGCCATAGGTGACCCAGTATCCGGCGGGTACCTCGACCTCGGCCTCGATCCGCTGCTGGGCCTCGCCGATGAACGAACCCAGGTCACGGTCCCGGACGTTGGAGGTGACCACGATCCGCCGCTTGCCGTCCTCGCGGCTGATCTGGTTGGGACCGACCGTGAGGGCGATGGTGGCGACCTCCGCCAGGGGCACGAACTGACGCGGCTGGCCTTCGTTCGCCGGCAGCGGCACCTGTAGGCGACCAATCGCGTCGGTGTTGGACCGGATATCCTCGGGCAGACGGACAACGACGTCAAAGCGCCGGTCTCCCTCGAAGATCTGCTCCGCCGTCGTGCCGCCCATCGAGGTGGAGATGACCGACTGGACGTCGTTCACGCTCAATCCCAGCCGGGCCATGGCCGTCCGGTCCGGCGTGATCTGCAGCACCGGCAGTCCCGTGACCTGTTCGGTCTGGGGGTCGGCCGAGCCTTCGACGCTGGCCACGATGGTCTCGATCTCGGCACCGAGCCTCAGCAGTTCATCCAGATCGTCGCCGAAGATCTTGATGGCGACGTCGGCGCGCACGCCGCTGAGCAGTTCGTTGAACCGCATCTGAATGGGCTGGGTGAACTCGTATTTGCTGCCGGGAACCTCGTTTACCGCCGCTTCCATCTCCTCGACCAGCTGGCCACGGGATTTGCGGGGATCAGGCCAGTCCTTGCGATCCTTCAGCATGATGAAGGTGTCGGCGACCGAAGGCGGCACCGGGTCGGTGGCCACCTCGGCGGTGCCGATCTTGGCCACGACCCGCTCGACCTCGGGGAAGGTCGCGATCCGGGCCTCCAGGGCGGTCTGCATATGGATGGCCTGGCTCAGGCTTGTGCCGGGGATGCGCAGGGCATGCATGGCGATATCGCCCTCGTCCAGGTTCGGAATGAATTCCGACCCCATCCGCGACGCGCCAAATCCCGCGAGCGCGACCAGAAAAACCCCCAGACCGATCATCAGGACCCTTGTCTTCAGCGCGAAATCGAGCGCCGGCTGATAGCCGATCCGCGCCCAGCGCATCAGGAAGCTGTCCTTTTCCTCGACCTTGCCGGTGACGAACATGGCCACCGCCGCCGGCACGAAGGTCAAGGACAGGACCAGGGCCGCCGTCAGGGCGATGACCACGGTGATCGCCATCGGGTGGAAGGTCTTTCCCTCCACGCCGGTCAGGGCGAAGATCGGCACATAGACCAGGGTGATGATCATCACCCCGAACAGCGACGGCCGGATCACCTCGCTGGAGGCGGTGGCGGCCAGTTCGAAGCGTTCTTCCCGGCTCAGGACGCGATCCAGACGATGCTGGGCCTCACCGAAGCGACGCAGGCAGTTCTCGACGATAATGACGGCCCCGTCGACGATCAGGCCGAAGTCGAGCGCGCCAAGGCTCATCAGATTGCCCGAGGTGCCGGTGCGCACCATGCCGGTGATGGTCATCAGCATGGTCACCGGAATGACCGCCGCCGTGATCAGGGCGGCGCGGATGTTGCCGAGCAGAAGGAACAGCACGACGATCACCAGAAGCGCGCCTTCCAGCAGGTTCTTTTCGACCGTATGAATGGCGCGTTCGACCAGGTCCGTCCGGTCATAGACTGGCGAGGCGGTCACGCCGTTGGGCAGGGCGCGCGCGGCTTCCTCCAGGCTGACGGCTGCCGCCTGGGCCACGACGCGGCTGTTCTCGCCGGCCAGCATCAGCACGGTGGCCAAAACGGTCTCGCGACCGTTCTCCGTTGCCGCGCCGGTCCTCAACTCTTCCCCCATCCCGACATCGGCGACATCGGCGATGCGGATCGGCACGCCGCCACGGGTGGCGATGACGACATTACCCAGATCCTCAGTGGTCGAGGCCTGACCCGGCACGCGGATCAGATACTGTTCGCCATAGCGTTCGACATAACCCGCGCCGACGTTGGCGTTGTTGTTGCCCAGGGCGTTCACCACCTCGGCCAGGGTCACACCATAGGCGGCGAGCCGGTCGGGGTTCGGGGTGACGTGATACTGCCGCTCATAGCCGCCGATGGTGTTGACCTCGGTGACGCCCTTGGTATTGCGCAGCTGGGGTCGGATTACCCAGTCCTGCAGCGTGCGCAAATCCTCGGTCGTATAGGGCTGGCCGTCGGGGCGGCGGGCGCCGGGCTCGGCCTCGATCGTGTACATGAAGATCTCGCCGAGCCCCGTGGCGATGGGCCCCATCTCCGGCGTGATCCCGGGTGGCAACTGGCTGAGCGCGTTCTGCAGACGCTCGTTGACCAGTTGCCGCGCAAAATAGATGTCGGTCCCGTCTTCGAAGATAACGGTGACCTGGCTCAGCCCGTAGCGGGAGACGGAGCGCGTATATTGAAGGCCCGGCACCCCTGCCACCGCCGTCTCGACGGGGAAGGTGATCCGTTGTTCGGCCTCCAGCGGGGAATAGCCGGGGGCCTCGGTGTTGATCTGGATCTGGACGTTGGTGATGTCCGGTGTGGCGTCGATCGGAAGGCGCTGGAAACTCCAGACGCCGACCGCGCAGGCCAGCAGGACCAGCGCCATCACCCCCCAGCGGAAGCGGATCGACAGCGCGATGATGCGTTCAAGCATGGTGTGCGCGCTCCCTAGTGATCATGGCTCGCGCCGGACTTGTCGATGTCCGCGCGAATGAGGAAGGCACCGTCGACGACGTATTCGGTGCCTGGCGCGAGACCGCCCAACACCTCCGTCCATTCGTCGGTGCGGCGGCCCAGTTCGAGCATCCGCACCTCATAGGTGTTGCCCACCTTGGCATAGACGACCTGGAAGTCGCGGAACGGCATGATGGCCTTGGTCTGGACCGCCAGCGGCACCTCGCCCTGGCCGACTTGGACCATTCCTTGGACCCCCAGTCCCGGCCGCCAGACCCCGCCCATATAGGCCAGATCGACATGGGCGATCAGGGTCTGGCTCATCGGATCGGTGCCGGGCAGGATAGTTTCGATCACGCCGTTGAACCGGTGATCTCCGGCCAGGCTGGTGACCTCGACCCGCTGTCCGGCACGAACACGCTCGGCGTCGCGCGGATAGAGCGAGAACTCGGCGTGAAGACGCGTGGGGTCGCCGATCACCAGCATCGGCTCGCCATTGCCGGTGATCTCGCCGGGGACCGCGTTCTTCTCCATGATGACGCCCGAGATCGGCGCGGTGACCGAGTAGGTCTGAAGACTTTCGCTGGACTCGACCCGGGCGAGGACCTGCCCCCGCGAAACCCGCTGACCCAATTCGGCGTTCAATGCCATGATCCGGCCCGGATAACGGGCGTGGACCTCGCTCTGGCCCTCCGGCGTGATCTCGACCCGACCACTCAACGGTAGGCTCTCGCCCAGTACCGCGCCACCGGCACGCGCGGTCGTCACGCCGCCGGCCTGTGCGGCGGCGGCCGTGATGATCGTGCGCCCCTCATAGGACGGGTAGCTCCAGGTCGATCGCTTGCCCGCATGAGTCGCCGCCACCGAAACATCGAACGAATGCGGCTCCGCCACGACGGTCGGACTGGTCAGATAATCCTCGGCCGCCGTGAAGACGAACCGGTCCACCGAAGGCCCCAGGCGGGTCAGGGCAATGAACGCCTGGACCTGACGCGGATCGACAGGCTTGTCCTTCAAATAGGGGTAGAGCCGATAGAGCGGTTCCGAACCTTCCTCAAAGATCGTGATCTCCAGAGCGAAGTCGCCGTCGCGCAACATCCGCCCATTGTGCGGCCCGCGCTCATAGTCTGCGGCGGCAGCGGCGGCAGCCTCGGGGCTCAGCTTTTCCGGCGCGCCCTCGCCGCAACCGGCCACGGCCAAGGCCAGTGTCAGCAGAGGCGTGGCCAGGCCTCGCCGTGCGGTCGGATAGCGGATCATGGTTGCATCTCCAGGCCGGTCAGGCCGCCATGCGCGCCGGTCAGCCGGTCAAGGCGGGCGCGCTCGATATGAAAGGATCTCAGAACCGCCACTCGCCGCGCCCGCGTCTGCAAAAGCGCGGTCTGGGCCTGGATGACGTCGTTGTAGGTGAAGCCGCCGCGAGCGAAGCCTTCACGGACGAGAACCACGGCACGCTCGGCCTGGGGCAGGGTCTCCTCGCCGATGCGCCGGGCCTCGCTGGCCTTGGCGGCTAGCAGGACCTGGAGCCGGGCGATCTCACGGTCCCGTTCGATCCGAAGGGCGGACAGATCGGCCTCGGCCGCGATCCGTTCGGCCTGGGCGCGTTCGATTGCCCCCTCGTTGCGATCATATCGGCCGAGCGGGATGGAGCCGCCGACCACGAAGGCGAGCGCGTCTTCGTTCCATAGATGCCTCACCCCGACGCTGACGGTGGCGTCCGGCACGGCGCGGGCCCGCTCAACGGCTACCCTTGAGGTAGCGATGTCGCGTTGGGCCGCGATCGCCGTCTCATCGATGATCGTGGGATCACCGGCCGGTCTACGCGACGCGCTGGTGTCGGTGAAATCCTCGTCCCGCAGCACAAAATCGGCCGGTCCCATCCAGAAGCTGGCCAGGGTGGCCCGGCCGAGGCGCGCCGCGATCTCGGCCTGATCAAAATCGATCTGGGCCTGGGCCAGTTCGGACTCGGCCCGGGCTCCCGCGAACAGGGGGTCACGTGCAGCGTTTACGCGGCGCTGGACCTCGGTCTGGAACCGTTCGGCCAGATCGAGTCGTTCTCGCGCGATCTCGACTTCGGCCTGCGCGGCCAGGGCTTCCGCCCAGGCGGTCTGAACCTGTTCGAGCCGGTCTAGCCGTCGGACCTGCGCCGTGGCTCCGACCAGCACACCCTCGCTGCGCGCCAAGGACACGCGGGCATCCCGGTCGCCGCCCCGCTCAATCGGCTGCTCGTAGGTCAGGGTCGTCTCGGAACGGTCGATCAGGCCGATGCCACCGACACCACCGATATTCTCAGCGACCAACCCCAGGGTCGGATTGCGCCGGACGTCGGCCTGGCGCACCCCCGCTTCAGCAGCGCGCATCCGGGCGGCCGTACCCGCGAGGGCAGGATCGGCCGAGGCCGCGAGGGCGAGAGCCTCTTCGAGGGTCAGAGAACGAGCGGCTGCGTCAGCCGACGGTGGGGACTGTGCCATGGCGAAGGACGGCGGCATGGCGGCCGCCAGAATGAGCGCGAGGACCGTGACGGTCGGTGTACGCGCCCACGATCCGGCAAAGCCGGACGATGGGGTATGCAAGGGATATCTCCAAAAACGGAATGGCGCGCGCGGCCGGCTGGCCGCGTCGGATCAAAGGATCGCGCCTGTCCGTTTCGGGGGGTATTCGGGCCCGTCGAGCCCGACGTCTTCCAAGGGTGGGCTTCGCCCGAGGCTATGCTCCGCGACACGGACCAGCTGCAGCGGCCCGGCCACGCTCAGGGCTGGCGTGGTCGATGGCTTTTCGACGCCGCTGTGGTGATGTCCGGTCGGCTGTCCGTCCTGGTCTTGGTCCGGTGCATCGGGTGTGGTTTCGGTCGGCACCACATGCATGTGAGCATGCCCGTGGTCGTCGCTCGCCACCATGGCGACGGGAGGCCAGCCGGCCGAATGTCCGACCTCATGCTGAGCCTGAGCGGACGCGTGCAAGGTCAGCGCCGCCACCAAAGCGACGCATAGCGAGACGCAGAATGTCCGAATCGATGGCGGCAAGGGAACTCCTGAGGCTCACGTATCCCGCCTCAGGGCAAACTTCAACACGAGTGGCCCCCGCGTACGACGCTGCGACATCCTCGCTTCCCACTAAAGATCGGCGAACCTCGACGACGAAGACCATAGGCGCGATAGGTGGTGTCGAACGGAGCTTACCGACATGTCCCTCTCGCCCGCCCCCCAGCTCGCGCCCTCTCGTCGGTCTTTTGTCCGGGCCTTGCCGGGTCTGGCCCTGGCGTCATCGGTCTTGGCTTCGCCGGTCCTTGCGGCCCAGGCGGTTCAGGCCATCACCGTCTACAAGACGCCTTGGTGCGGCTGCTGCGGGGCCTGGGTCCAGCATTTGACGGCGGCCGGATGGACGGCGACGGTGCGCGAGTTGGAAGACCTTGCCCCCATTCGCCGCCGCTACGGCGTGCCCGACGCCCTGGCGTCCTGTCACACTGGAGTTGTGGGGTCCTATGCGATCGAGGGACATGTGCCGGCCGAGGACGTGGCCCGACTGGTCCGCGAGCGCCCCGACGCCTTCGGTCTGTCGGTGCCGGGCATGCCGGCGGGATCCCCGGGGATGCCAGCCCCGGCCGACCGGGTCCAGGGGTTCCAGACCCTGCTTATCCTCAAAAACGGTGCCACCCGCGTGTTCGCCAGCCACGGATGACGCCCGCCACGATCTCGCCGACGACGCTAGCAGTCTATCTCGGTGCGGCGCTCGCCGAGATCGCAGGCTGCTACGCCTTCTGGACCTGGATTCGCCTGGGCAGGTCGGTGGCGTGGATCGTTCCGGGGTTGGCGTGCTTGGCGGTGTTCGCCTGGTTGCTGACCCTTGTGGAGGTCGAGGCCGCGGGACGTGCCTATGCCGCCTACGGCGGCGTCTATATCCTGTCGTCTCTTCTTTGGCTCTGGCTGGTCGAGGGCAGCCGCCCCGACCGATGGGATGTCATTGGGGCTATGCTGTGCCTGATCGGTGCAGGCGTCATCCTGTTCGCGCCGCGTCCTTGATCAAACCGGGCTAAACTGCTGATCCTCGCGTGCTTCGTAAGAACCGGTTCGCAGCGAGAGGGCTTGGCGGAGGAGATGGCACTTGAACCCCTCGGAACTGGGCAGATCGCGTGAGGTCAACCGGTTACCAGATGGACCTGCGCCAGACCGTTTGGTTGGTTGCCTTCCTGAACCTCTCCTATTTCGGGGTCGAGTTCACGGTCGCGCGGGCCATTGGGTCGGTCTCCCTTTTCGCGGACTCTGTCGACTTTCTTGAGGATGCAGCGATCAACCTGCTGATCGGCATGACGCTTATGGCTTCGGCGACGGTTCGGGCACGGGTCGGTCGATGCCTGGCCATTTTGATCCTGATCCCGGGACTGGCGACGATCTGGACGGCTTGGAGCCAGTTTCAGGCGCCGTCCCCTCCGCAGCCGATTTTGCTTTCGGTGACCGGAGCGGGGGCCTTAGCAGTCAACCTCGCCTGCGCCCTTTTGCTCACACGGTTCCGCGCCAGCCGGGGCAGTCTGACGCGCGCCGCCTTCCTGTCCGCCCGCAATGACGCTCTGGCCAATGTGGCGATCGTCGCCGCCGGCCTCGTGACCGCCTTCCTTTGGCGTTCCGCTTGGCCGGACCTGATTGTCGGCTTGGCGATCGCAGCACTAAACGCCGACGCGGCGCGGGATGTCTGGAGGGCCGCAGGACGCGAGGCGGACGTGAATCAGGCCTGACCTTTGGGCGTTTCGGCCGCGACACCGTCTTTGCGCAACAGAGTCGTCAACAGCTCGATCTGCTCCTGCTGTTTGCTGATCAAGGTCTGGATTTGGCTGTCACGCATCTGATCCAGTTTTTCATGCAGGGCCATGATCTCGATCTCCGCCTTCAGGTTGACCTCATAGTCATGTGAGGCATCCAGCCGATCTTTCGTAGCCTGCCGGTTCTGACTCATCATGATGATCGGGGCCTGGATCGCAGCGAGCATCGACAACAACAGGTTCAGGAAAATGAAGGGATAGGGATCGAAGGCGTGCCGACCAAGGGTGAGATTCAGGATCGCCCAGACCAGCAAAAACAAACCAAAGCTGCTGATGAAGCCCCAGGAGCCACCCAAACGGGCGACTCGGTCGGACAGGCGTTCGCCGAAGGTCAGGTCGCTCTTGAACGCCGCATTGACGTCCTGCGAAACGGGTTTTCGATGCACCGTGCGGCTGAGGACGCGGCGCTCGGCTTCCGCTAGCTCCGGCGTGGCCTTGCCAAGCCAACGCCGTGCAAGATGATCCAGGTCGAGTCTGTCGTTGGTCATCGCCATCTCTTCATGAGGGATGTGAGGGTCGGATCTGGCGTCAGTGCTGCGTCGGGCCTGCGCCCGCAGTCGTCGGTTCGCCAAGCCATCGCCAGCCGATCAAGGCCCAGATTGATCCCAGTGCCCACCCGGCGGCGACGTCGGTCGGCCAGTGCACGCCCAGATAGACACGGCTTGCGCCAATCATAAGCACCACCGATCCGGCCACCATATAGATCATTCTACGGGAGCTCGGGCGGACCGCGCCCGCCGCTAACAAAGCCGCGAGTGTGAAATAGATGGCGACGGACAAGGTGGAATGGCCGCTCGGGAAACTGTTGGAATAGACATAGCTCCCGTGGGGCACGAGGTCCGGTCGGGGCCGGGCGTAGGCGAGCTTCAGCACATCGCTCGTCAGCTCGGCGCCGAGCGCCACCGTTGCCATGCCAAGCGCCTTGCGCCACCGCCTGGCTCGCATCAGCGTGACCACAGCGACGATCGTGACGAGCGTCAGCACCGTGAAGCCGCCGAGGGCCGTCACGTCACGCATCGCCTCTTCAAGCCACCGCGGCCCGAGCGGATCATTCTGATCGCCCCTTTCACGCATCAGCAGCATCAGGCGTTCATCGATCGCCCGGGTCTCGCCTTCACGCATTTCGCCCGCGAGGGTCAGGAAGCCCCAGATGGCCAGCGAACCGGCCATGAAGGTCGCGATGACCGCTCCGCTCAGCCGACCGCGCACCCGCCCCAGAGTGGAGGCCAATCCGGACACAGGCAGTCTTCCCAGCATCAGCTACCGACAAAGCCCAAGGAAGGCTCCATGCGCTCCCAGGTGACGGTGGAGCCCCACCCCTTGCCAAACGGCGCCTGGACATGGCCGTAGCGCAGCGAGAGGTGTCGCTCCGCGGCCTCCTCACCGAGCCCTTCCACCGCAGCCACATAGAGGGCCGAGGCAAGCCCGCTGCGGTCGGCGCCCGATTCGCAATGGATCAGCAGGGGCTTGGGCGCGTCGCGCATGACCTGGATCAGCCGCCAAGCCTCTTCGTTGGTAATGCCCCGCTTCGCGGACATGCGGAAGTCGATGTGGCGCAAGCCCAGGCGACGCGCGGTGGCCACCTCGTCGCGGTACCAGGCCTCGGACGGGTTCGCCCCTCTCAGATTGATAACGGTGCGGATGCCATGACCCCGCGCATAGCGTTCGAGGTCCTGCGGCGACGGCTGCGCCGACCGGAAAGCCTCATCCTTGGCGACGGCGTGGAAATTGTCGTTAGCCATGGTGAAGCTGACAAAGGCCACGACGAACAGGCCGATGGCGGCCATCGTCCAGAGGGTCGCGGACCCAAGGCCGGCGACGATCTTGAGCAGCACGCGTGGGCCACGCGAAGACGGCAGGCTGAACTTCATTGCGGTCGCTCCCGGAGCGGAGTGGAAAGGCGCGCCAACAGGGCGGGACAAAAAATCAGGATCAGCGGCACACCGGCGATCAGACCGGTGATGATCGCGATCGCGAGGGGCTTTTGCATCGCCGACCCCTCGCCGAGGCCGAGCGCGAGGGGCGCCAAGGCCAAAATGGCGATCAGGGCGGACATGAGGATGGGCCGAAGTCTCGCCCGCCCAGCGGCTATCAACGTCTTGGCGTCCGCCCGTTGGTTCGGTGGCAGTTCCGCGAGGTAGAAGACGCCCAACTCGGCGACGATGCCGATGACCATCGTGAGGCCCATCATGGCGGAGATGTTGAGCTCAGTGCCCGTGGCCCACAGGCCCAGGAAGACACTGGACGCCGCCAGCAGAAGCGTGACGACGATGCTCGCCGCCGCTGCCCATCCCTGAAACAGATAGAGGAACAGCAACCCGACGAGCGCTAAGGCGCTGACGAAGACCACCGCCAGGTCACGGAACGACTTCTGTTGTTCGGCATAGAGGCCGCCGTACTCGACGCGGACGCCAGACGGCAGGCTCAACGAGGCCACCGTGCGCTGAACCTCGCGCATCGCCGAGCCCAAATCGCGTTGATCCAGCCGCGCGGTCACAGCCACCAACGGCTGTAGATTCTCGCGGGTGACCTGCGGCTGACCGGGCGCGATCGTCAGGGTCGCGACACGCGAGAGAGGCAGGGTGTGCCCGTCCGGCGCGCGCAGCGGCAGGGTCTCCAGAGCGCGCACACGATCGCGGAGATCGCCTGCCGTCCAGACCCGCACGCCGACCAGTTTTTCGCCCTCCTGAATCTGCCCGATGACGTTGCCGCCTACCAGAAGCTGGAGCTGTCGCGTCACCGCCTCGGGATCGAGGCCTTCCAGAGCCGCGGCCGGCCGATCCACGGCTATAACCACGGCGTCGCCGGCGACCCGCAGGCCACCGCTGACCTCGACCACGCCCCGGATCTTGCCGATGGCATCCACGACCATTGGCGATGCCGTTTTCAATGCCGCCATGTCCGCCCCCAGCAGCTTGACCTCGATCGGCTGGGGCACAGCGGTCAGATCGCCGATCAGGTCCTCCATCAGTTGCGCCGTCTCGACCGTGAGGCCGAGCACGGACGCCTCGATCTTGGATCGGACCTCTGCGGTGACGACTTCGAGCGGACGTCGGCCCTTGGCCTTCAGCCTCACGAAAAAGTCGCCCTCATTGGCTTCGGATAGGCTGCCGCCGAGCTGCAGCCCGGTCCGCCGCGAATAGCTTTCGACGTCCGGCGTGGCTTGGAGGATGGACTCGACTTGTCGTAACAGCCGGTCGGTTTCGCTCAGCGACGTGCCCGGCGCGGCATAGTAATCGAGGATGAAGCCGCCTTCGTCCATCTTGGGCATGAAGCCCGACCCGACCCGGGTATAGGCGAGCCCGCCGATCAACAGGACGACGAGGCCCACGATCAATGCAAGCCGACCCGGCCGTCCCAGAACGCGCGTCATCAGCGTCTCGTAACGACCACCGAATCGTTCGAGCAGCCCGCCTGCCCGCTCGGCCTGCTCCACGTCGCGTTCCCGCACCCATCGCTCGGCGAGCAACGGCGCGACGAACAGAGCGAAGATCAGGGAAACGGCGAGCGACGCCGACATCGTGACAGCAAGGGCCTTGAAGAACCCGCCCGTGACGCCGCTCAAGAAGGCGAGGGGCGCGAAGACTAGGATGGTGGCGAGCGTCGATCCGATGAGCGGGCGGGCCATCTCGGCCGCCGAAACCAGCACACCGTCCTCCCCGGCTTCCGCCCCTCTGCGCTTCTCCTGAAGCCGCCGCATCAGATGTTCCAGCATGACCACCGCGTCGTCCACGACCAGGCCGACGGCCGCGGCCATACCCCCCAGGGTCATCATGTTGAAACTCATGCCCAGAAGGCCGAGGGCGATGCAGGTCGTCGCCAACACGGCAGGCAGCATCAGGGCGACGATCACCATGAAGCGCAGGCTGCGAAGAAAGACGAACAGCACAACACCGGCCAGCAGAGCGCCCAACAGGATAGCGTCGCGCACGCTGCTCGCCGCTGCGGTCACCAGCTGCGACTGGTCGTAGAAGGTAACGATCTGAACATCGGCGGGGGTCTCCACCTTGAAGGCGGCGATGCGTCGCCGCACCTCTTTGACCAGACCGACGCTGTTGGCGTCTGGCGTCTGGCGAATGTTGACCAGCACCGCGTCCTGGCCCTGCGACGTGACCCGCGTCCACTGCGGGGTCTGTCGGACCACGACATCGGCGATATCGTCCAGTTCGACCACACCGCGCGCGCCGGTCTGGATCACGGTCCGGCGGATATCGTCGATGCCGGTCAGCTGGTTGTCGGTGAGCACCAGATACAGCCGATAACGGTCCTCCAAGCGACCCGCTGCGACCACGACGTTGTTGGACGACAGGACCCGTGCCAGGTCTTCGACAGAGAGACCCAGCGCCTGGAGTCGCGTGGGGTCCGCCAGCACCTGATATTCCTTCTCCTGACCGCCCTGCACGGTCACGCTGGCCACGCCGGGCGTCGAAGACAGCAGCGGGGCGAGCTGGAGCTGGGCGAAATCTCTCAGCGCCACGGGATCGCGGCTGGGCGACACCAGCGCAAGACCCAGGACCGGAAACACCGTCGGGTCCATTCGCCGGACTTCGAACCGCGTCCCCGGCGGCAGGTCCGGCATCACCGCATTCACGGCCGACTCGGCCTGAAGGGTCGCAGCGACCATGTCCGCGCCCCAGGCGAAGTTGACGGACAGCTCGGCCGAGCCCCGGCTGCTGGTAGATCGGACGGAGGCTACGCCGGGGACGGTGCGAAGCGCCCGCTCGACCGGCCGGGTCACCTGGCTGACCATCTGCTCCACCGGACGGTCGCCGGCGTCGACGGCCACCACCACCCGGGGGAAGTCGATCTTCGGGAACAGGCTCACGGGCAGTCTGAACGCCGCCGCCGACCCCGCCAGGGCCAGCAGGACGAAGGCGAGAAGAACGAACCGGACCTGGCCGGAGAGCCAGCGGGTCACGGGCGCGCCGCCGGGGTCGCGGCGGCGGCTTCTCTCACGGCCATGCCGTCCGAGAGGGATGGACCGCCCTCGATCACCACCTGCTCGTTGGCTTGAACGCCCGAGGTCAGTTCGACCCGATCGGTGAGTTCAAGTCCGACCTGGACGGGCCTGCGCACCGCCTTGCCCGCGCTGACGACAAACACATAGGGCGTCTCGCCATCATAGAGGACCGCGGCGCGCGGCACCGTCAGGACGCCGATGCGCGTGCCGACCACTACGTCCGCCCTGACGGCCTCGCCCGGAAGCAACACGCCCGCAGCCGGAAGCGGAACAAGCAGAGCCGCGAGGCGGGTGGCGGGATCGACACGCCGGTCGATTGAGGCCACCCGAGAGGGAGCTGTGCCGCCCTGATCATGCAACCCCATCAGCATGACGACGCTGCCCGACCTGAGCCTCTGGGCGTCTTCGACCTCAATGCCGATGCGGGCGTTCAGCCGCCCGGCAGCCCCGAGATTGGCCACCACGGATCCGGCAGGCACCAGACTACCCGGGCTGCTGGGCACGGCATCGACAATCCCTGCCACCGGTGCCGACAGGGTCACCTGCCCGCCGCGCGTCAGGCTCTGGAGGTTCGCGCTGGCCTGACGTGCCGTCTGGGCGGTGGCCGTCGCGGTCTGGACCTCCGCGTCACCGGCCAGGCCATCGGATCGCAGGCGACCCAGCCGCTCCGCCTCGCTCGCCGCCACCTGCGCCTCACGAGCCAGCCGCCCGAGGTCGAGGCGGGTCTGGGGACTGGCGGTCAGGGTCACGATCGGTTGCCCGGCCGAAACAGACTGTCCGACCCGAACGTGAACCTGGGCCACCTGGGCCTCGAAGGGAGCAGTCAGGGCGCGAAGACCGGCTGGATCGAACTCCACCTGACCATAGGCGGTGACGGTTTCGTCCAGGTCGGCTCTGACGACAGGAGCGGTGCGGACCTGAGCCACGGGATCGGCCGCCTTTTCGGCGGGCTTGGAACAGCCGGCCGGGATCGCCGCCAGGGCGAGGAGAAGGATCAGACGGCGCATGCGAACGTCTCCAGCGAAGTTCCGACGGCGGTCTGCAAAGCCCGTGTCTGTTCGGCCATCGCCTGATCGAGGGCGGACAAGGCGATCGACTTGTCGAGCAAGGACAGGCGGGCGGTCTCGGCGGTGATCCGCGCTATGTCGCCACGCGCCGCCGCGTTCTCGAAGGCGGCCACCGAGGCGCGGAGCGGACCCAGTTGATTGGCCAGGTCGGCCTGCTGCCGGCGGCCGATGTCGAGCGCGGACACCAGGGTCGCGATATCGGCCTGCGTCCTGAACAGCCGGGTCTCGTACTCCGAGCGCAGCTGCTCGCGCGTGGCGGTCTGGATCGCGATCTGGCCGCGGTTCCGGTTCCAGAGAGGCAGGTCGAACCCAACGGCGACGCCGTTGGTGCGGACGGCTCCGGTGTCCCGGGCCCCGTTCAAAGAGAGGTTCAACCGGGGATACTGCTGGAGAACCGCGACCTGCAGCGTCGCCTCCTGGCCCTCATATCCCGCGCGCAAGGCCTGAAGGTCGAGCCTCTGCGCCAGGGCCCTATCAACCAGCGTGTCCACGTGCAGTAAGCATGGCGACGGTGGCTGCAAGCGCGTCAGCTGGATCGAGGTCGCGGGGCTGAGGCCCAGCAGGGCATTCAACTCCAGACGGGCGGAGGCTAGATCGCGTTCGGCGACGCGCAGACGATCGGCCGCATCGGCCTCGGCGATCCTCCGGGGCTCGACGTCAGTGGCGGACAGGTCTCCCCTGGCCAGGGCGGCCAGCGAGCGATTCAGAATCGAGGCCGACAGGGCCTCCGCCTCGCGCGTCAGTTGGAGGTTATTCTCCAGACCCTGAATACGGGCGGCCAGCACAGCCGCCTGATTGCCCGTCTGCCACTCTAGCCAGGCGAGATCCAGTCGGGCTTGCCGCTCCACCGCTCGCGCGCTCCGCAGCCTCTGAGGGCGGAGATAAAAGGCCGATGTATCCAGACCGAGAGAGGCCGCCAGGGCGTCGACGAGCATCGGGGCGGACTGCGGTCGATCAAGACTGGCGCTGAACTGCGGATCGGGAAAGAGGCCGGCGTCAAAGGCCTGGGCCTCGGCCACGCCGACCCGGGCGCGCTGGCTCCTCAAGTCAAGGTTCAAAACGATGGCGATCGCCGCAAGGGCGTCCGGGCCAAGCGGTGCGGTCAGATCGATGGGCTGAGCCTCTGGGCGTGCCAACCGAAGGCGATCGGCGAGCGAAGCGCTCGTGGGATCGGCCGAAGGGGCCATCGGCAGAGGTGACGGCGCATAGGTCGCGCAACCGGCCAGCGACACCATGATCAATGGCCAAACAAGACTGACCCGCATCACCCCACCGTTCCCATCATGGTCTTGGTAGCACGACGCGCACGGCCAAACCGGGATGGTTTGGCCCGATCACCAGTTCGCCTTCGTGGAGCGCCGTTATCGCCGCTACCAGCGCCAGACCCAAGCCTTGACCGGGCGTGTTGCGGCTTGAATCGAGCCGGTAGAAGCGGCGTGTGATCCGCTCGACTTGGTCGGCCGGCACGCCCCGACCATCGTCGCGCACGGCGAGAACGCTCTTCGAGCCCTCGTCGTAGGCTCCGATCTGGATTCGCGCGCCGCTGCCCGCGTGCGCCAAGGCGTTGTCGACCAAGTTCGACAGCATTTGAACCAGCAGCTCGGGGTCGCCGATGACCTCGGCGTCGCTATCGACAAGCTGGGTCAGGATGTGACCGCTCTCCTCGCTGGCGGGCTGATAGGCCTCGAAGACACGATCGACCACATCACCCAGCTTCACGCGCCTGAACGAGGTCCGGCCAGCCCCGCCCTCGAGTTGGCCGATCCGCAGCAGGGCGGAAAAGGTCTCCAGAACCTGGTCCAGGTCGGCGATCGCGGCGCGAATGGCCGCGTCCGGAACCCGCCCGTCGACGGCTTCCGCCTGGGCCCGATCCAGACGCTGGCGTAGGCGGTTCAGCGGCGTCCGCAGATCATGGGCGATGTCGGTCGAGACATGGCGCAGGGCTTCCAGCGCCCGCTGCTGCCAATCCAGAAGAGCGTTCAGGTTGCGGCGGACTCGCTCCAGTTCGGTTCCCAATCCGACGGACGGCACGCGCTCATTGGGGTGGCCTTCCATGATGCGCGCGGCGGCCCGGTTTATCCGGCTCAGGCGTGCCGACAGCAGTCCTCCAGCCGCCGCTCCCGACAGAGCGGCGACGCCGGTCAGACCCAGTACGGCCCATAGACCGATATCCTGGAGCAGCTCCTCAAGCTCATGAACGGCATAGGTCGACTTACCGACCACAAGCGTGCCCTGAGGCAGGGCCGTGGTCAGGGTGCGAACGGGCACTTCTTCAGCCGGACCGCCGTCATCTTCGGCATACGGCAGCTGGATCTCGTCGAGCCCCTGACGCGGCATCAGGCCGTCGGGCAACTGGCCTGCGAGCCGCTGACCCTGGGGATCCGTCACACTGTAAACGAACAGGCCGCCGACCCGGCTCCGAGCCTCGACCTTGCGCACCAGGGTCGCCTGATCCGACCCGCCGTCCTCCGCCAGCAGCACACGGGTCTCTGTCTGGAGATCCGTCGTGATGGCCTCGGCCGCATAGCGCGCGACGATGATCGTCAGGACCGACCACAGAACCCCGCCGCCCAGTCCAAAGACAAGGGCGTAGACGAGTGCCAGGCGAACGGCGACCGATCCCAGCGCCCTAGTCATGGTCGTCCAGTCGGTAGCCGGTCCCCCGCGCGGTCTGAATGCGGTCGCGGGCGAACGGCCGATCGACCTTGGCGCGCAGACGACTCATGTGGGCATCGATGAGATTGGCGCGGGGCTCGAAGTCGAACCCCCAGACCTTCTGAAGCAGCATGTCGCGCGTCACGACCAGGCCCGAGTGTCGGACCAGAAACTCCAGCAGTCGAAACTCCTGAGGCGTCAAGTCGAGATCGACGCCGGCGCGCCGCGCTGTGCGCGAGCCGAGATCGATCTCAATATCCCCGGCCGTCAGGCGATCGCGCATGTCCAGGGTGCGCGGCCGTCGGCCCAAGGCGTTCACCCGGGCCAGCAGTTCACTAAAGACATAGGGCTTGACCAGATAGTCGTCGGCCCCCGCCTCGAGCCCCTCGACACGGTCCCCGACACCGCCGACGGCCGTCAGGAAAAGAGCCGGTGTGGTCACGCTCGCAGCCCTCGCCTTTTTGACGATGCTCAGGCCGTCGCCGCCCGGCAGCATGCGATCGACGATGAAGACGTCATAATGGCCTTCGAGAGCCATGTGCTCGCCGTCTTCGGCATGGTCGGCGATATCCAGAAGATGGCCGGCCTCGCGCAGGCCGCGCGCTGCGAACTGCGCCGCTTCGGCGTCATCTTCGATCAGCAGAATTTTCATCTTCAAACCTCCCCGAGGTCCTCGCCCGGCGCCGGGCGAGGCTGACGAAGGATCAATCCTCGTCCTCGGACCCCTCGTCGGTCTCCGATTCGCCGGGTGCGGCCGACAGCGCGCCAGTCGTCATGTCAACCAGATAGGTCGACACTTGACCGTCACGGGCGAGTTCGACTTCCCACCGGCTGCCGCTCTCATCGTCGAATGCCGCCTCCAGCGCCTTGCCGCCGTTCTGCCGCTCGGCGATGGCCACAGCCTGGACCAAGGACACGCGCGCGCCCATCACGGCGGCGATCTCCTGGACGTCGTCGGCTTCCACGCGTTCCGGTGAGACCCCGTTGGCCAAGGCCACGCCGCCGATGGCCAGAGCCGACGCCAAGGTCGCCGCCGACAGGCCGATCACGATCGTCTTGCGTTTCATCGTCTTTCTCCACTGCGCCCCAATCGGGCACGGTGACACCTTAGATGACCAAACCTTCGCGCAGCCTCGCGGCGCAGTTAAACCTTCGAGAGGCACGGACACGACGAAGCTGCTGTCACTCCGCCACCCCCTACCTTCATCATGAACCATACTATAGAGGAGTATGGTATGGCGCACGTCGCAGGCAACAAGAAGAAGCTCATCACGCGCGTCCGCCGGATCAGCGGCCAGCTGGCGGCGATCGAGCGGTCGATCGAGTCCGAGGCGGGTTGCTCGCAAATTCTGCAACAGGTGGCGGCCGCGCGAGGGGCCATGAGCGGTCTGCTTGAAGAACTGATCGAGGACCACCTTCACCAGCATGTGGCTCGATCCGATCTGACGGATGAAGAGCGCGAGACCGGGGCCGCCGAAATGCTCGCCATCATCCGCCGCTATTCCCGATAGGTTCGACCATGACGACCGCCGACCCGCATCTCCACACCCACGACCACAATTTTCTGGGCTCCACCCACGACGATAATGCGCGTCGCACCTTGTGGGTGGTGGCACTGACCACAGTCATGATGGTCGGCGAGATCGTCGCAGGCACCGTCTTCGGCTCGATGGCGCTGCTGGCCGACGGCTTCCACATGGCCACCCACGCCGGAGCGCTCGCGGTCGCCGCGGGGGCATATGCCTTCGCGCGAAGATACGCGACCGATCCGCGATTCAGCTTCGGCACCGGCAAGGTCGGCGATTTAGCAGGCTTTGCCTCGGCCCTGGTGCTCGGCATCGTGGCCATCGGGATCGCGGTCGAGTCGGTCATGCGCCTGCTCAGGCCCGAAGCAGTTGATTTCGGCCCGGCCGCGACGGTGGCCGTGATCGGCCTAGCCGTGAACGTCGTCAGCGCGATCCTTTTGTCAGGCGGTCATCATCACGGGCCCGGACATGGTCACGGGCACGAGCATCATCACGACGATGATCACCATGTCGGGCATGGCCATGCGGCCCAGAAGGACAACAATCTGCGTGCTGCCTATATGCACGTCCTGGCCGACGCCCTGACCTCGGTGCTGGCGATCTTGGCGCTGCTCGCCGGATTGTTCCTCGGTTGGTCGTGGCTTGACCCTGCCATGGGTATCGTCGGAGCTATCGTGATCGCCCGTTGGTCCTGGAGCCTGATGCGCGACACCGCCGCCGTCCTGCTCGATACGACCGACGCGCACCTCAGTGAGGAAGTCCGCGACTGCATCGAAGGGCCAGGCGACGCTCGTATCGTTGATCTGCACGTCTGGAGAGTCGGTCCTGAGGCTTATGCCGCCATCGTCAGCGTCTCGGGGAACGTCGTCGCCGACGTGGTCCGGGCTCGCTTGGTCCCTGTGCACGAGCTTGCGCACATCACTGTGGAATGCAGGACCTCGGCATAGCGGTACGTTCGCCAGGATCATCAAGATCGATTTCTGGTTGTCCGGCCACCGCGGCGTCGATGGAGGGAGAGAGTGAGGGCGGCGGCTGGCGCTCCGACGGGGAGCGGAAGCCAGGAGGCCGCCGTGACGCAGATTTCAGCCCATGCCCATCCGATCCGACCAGCACGATCGACTGCCGCTTCAGACGGGCCAGACCCCTCCAGTCTGGAACGGATGTCAGACCACGATCTGCTGTGTCTGCTGCTCGGTCGAAGCGTTTCCGCTCCTATCGCAGGACGGGTGGCCGCCGACCTGCTGGGGCAGTTTGGGGACCTGGGCGGCATCGCCGCCGCTGACGGTCCCGAGCTTGGACGCGTGGACGGCGTCGGGGCGGCAGCGATCATGGACCTCAAACTTCTCCGCCAGCTGAGTGTGCGTTTGGCACGCAGCGCCGTCTGCGCCCGGCCGGTGTTGAGCTCCTGGCACGCACTTCTCGACTATGCTCGGATCGCCCTGGCCCATCTGCCCCGGGAACAGTTCCGCGCCCTCTTCCTCGACCGGCGCAACATCCTGATGCGCGACGAGCTGGTCGCAGACGGGTCCGTCGACCACGCGCCCGTCTATCCCCGCGAGGTCATACGGCGGGCGCTGGAGCTTTCGGCGTCGGCGCTCATTCTGGTCCACAACCATCCCTCGGGCGACCCCTCGCCCTCTCAGGCCGACATTTCGGTGACGCGCCAGATCATCGAGGCGGCCAAGGTGTTCGGCCTTCAGGTGCATGATCACGTCATCGTCGGGCGGGAAGGCACGGCGAGCTTTCGTAGCCTTGGTCTGATCTGAGCGCGCCATGACCTTGCACGCCATCGTCACCGCCCTGGGCGGCGATCTTTATCAGGGTGGCCATCGCGCCAATGTGCCGGCCCCTGGTCACAGCGGCCATGACCGCTCCGTCTCACTGCTGCTTACGGACGGGCGGCTCGTTATTCACGGCTTCGGGGCCACCGATTGGCGCGCCATGCGCGACGATCTGCGCCGACGCGGCTTCATTGACGACGGCGGGCGGTTGACGGGCGGTGGCCATGCCGGTTCGACCTGGCCCAGGCCCGATCGTCTGGCCCGGCTTCAAGCCGCCGCCCACCTCTGGGAGAGCGCGGTGCCCATCGGCGTGACCAGCGCGGCGGCACGACACATCCGGTCTCGGTCAGTGACCGGCGGGATAGCGTCGTCGAACCTTCGCCACCATTCACGTGCGCCGGCGTCCGTGTATCGGCCAGGAAGTGCCCACCGCCCTGCCCTCATCGCCCGGATCAGCGACGGCGCTGACCGGCTGACCGGCGTCGAACTCACCTATCTGCATCTGAACGGTCGTCGCGCGACCGAACTTCGGGTGTCTCGCAAGGCCGTGGGCCACGTACCGCCCGGGGCCGCTGTCCGCCTCTGGCCACCCGACCGAGAGATACTGGTGGGCGAAGGCGTGATCACCACCCTTTCGGCCATCGAGCGCTTCCAGTTGCCCGGCTGGGCGCTCTTGGCGGCGAACAACCTGGCGTGCTGGACACCGCCGTCCTGCGTGCGGCGGGTGCTGATCGCCGCCGATCGCGGGGTGGTCGGTCAGGATCGGGCCTGGCGGCTGTATCGGCGGCTCGTCGATCTCGGGATCATCGCGCAGGTGGTCTGGCCCGACGCCCCCTTCGACGACTGGAACGCGGTCGCGATGGCGCAGGCAAAGGCGGAGGGAGGGCGCTGAGGGGCGCCGGAGCGGCGGGGATCGGCCCCGTCGCCCGGCGGGAGATCCCTCATGACCGACCTCGTTCCCGTCATCACCTCGCTCGACGACACGCCCGCTGTCGTCGTCGACCGCGACGAACGCACCATCCGCCTCGGCGACCTCGGCATCGCGCCCGAGAATCTGCGCTTCAACGAGCCGTCGGATGATGACATCCCGACCCTGGCCGCCACGATCCGGGCGGCCGGACAACTGCAGCGCCTGACCGTACGCCCGGGCCGCGGCAAGAAGGAACAGCCCTGGATGGCCCTGGACGGTCGTCGCCGGCGTCTGGCGCTGGATCTGCTGCGCGAAGCCGGTGCCATCGACGAGGACTACCCCGTCACCGTCTATGTCGAGACAGATCCGGCGCGGCAGGCCGCTGCTCTGCTGCTGACCAACACCGCCGCCCCCGTCCACGTCGCCGACGTCATCGTCGCCATCGGTCGGATGCTCAAGACCAGGTTGACCGTACCGGTCATCGCCCGCGCCCTCGGCTATGCCGAGATCGAGATCAAGCGGCTGGCGGCTCTCGCTGCCCTGCCCCCGGTCGCGACTAGCGCGCTCAAGGCCGGGCGGATGACCTTGAAACAGGCTCGCCTCCTGGCGCGGTTGCCGAACGCCGAAGAACAGGCCGAGATCGCTGAGGTCGCGCTGTCGGGCCACGGGTTTCAGGACTGGCGCATCGTCGAGCGCCTAGACGCCTCGCGGGTCACGCCGCACGATCGACGCTGCGCCCTGGTCGGGGCAGCCGCCTATGCGGCGGCCGGCGGTCGCACCGAGGCCGATCTGTTCGGGGAGCTGGCGCCGGTCCTGCTGGATCCGGACGTGTTGACCGAGGCTTGGCTAAGGCGGGCCCGCAGCCTCGCCGCCGTGTTCGAGGCCGAGGGCATCGCGGTTCACGTGACGGCCGGTCAGGAGCCCGAGCTCCCAGAGGACCTGGAGGCGCTCGGCTATGTCTACGGCGGCGTCCTGAACGACGAGGAGATGGCGCGCTATCGCGCCCAGCGCGACGTCTGGCGTGAACGCGCCGAGGCAGCAGGGCTGGCCTTGGCCGAAGCGTCTGATCCGGAGGGCGCTGACGCCGCCCTCGTGGCCATGATCCGCGCCAAAATCGAAGTCGATCAGACCGGCTCTGGCGGACGGGTTGTGACGACCATGGTGATGTCCCCGGCTTCGCCCATGGGCGTCGAGGTCAGGTGCTACACGCCCGAGGAGCCCGAGGTTGAGGCGGACGACACGGTCGATGGCGAGGCGCCGACACGCCCCGTCGCGCCGCCGGCCTATGTCCCGCCTGAGGTCGAGGCTCCCGAGCCCGACACCGATGGCGTCAATCACGCCCTGCACGCCGTCCGCACGGATGTGGCCACGCGCGGCTTGATGCGGGCTCTTGCGGATGACCCCGGCGCGGCGTTGGTGGCCCTGATCGCGCGCCTGTTCACCCTGCTGGTGCTGCGCACCCATGTCGCGCGCTCGGACTCGGCGCTCGCCATCCTGGCGACTGGCTTCAATCCGCCGGGTGGCCGGGTGATCGAGACCCTGGACGGCGAGGTGCGCCAAAGGCTCGATCAGCGCCGGGCGACCTGGGAGACGTCCGGCGAGACGGTCATCGCCTGGATCCACGGCTTGCCCCACGGCGAGAAGATGGCCCTGCTGGCCGAACTGACGGCGATCAGTCTGGACGTGCGCGAAGAGCGCACCAGCCTGATCCGCCGCCGCGCCCGCTCGGAAGCGGCCGAGCTCGCCGCCCTGTGCGGCGCGGACATTACGCTCCACTGGACCCCCGACGCGCCCTTCCTTCAGTCCCACTCCAAACCCTTGTTGCTCGCGATGCTGACCGACATGGGGGCTGAGGACCTGCGCGCCACGTCGCTCAAGAAGACCGAGCTGGTCGATTGGGTCGCCGAACAGGCGGCGTCGCGGTCCTGGGCGCCGATCGGCCTGTCATGGGCGGCGTCCGACGACCCGGAGGTCTCTGACGTGGAGGACGAGGCCGATCCGGAGGACGAACTGGACGACGCGCCGGACGATGGGGCCGGAGCATTCGTGGTCACCCCGGCGGGCGAGGCCGCGCTCGCCCCGGCGGCGGCCTGAGCCTTCGCGATCATGACCACGCGCCGTCCCGGCTTCAGCCGGGGCGGCGTTGCGCTGTTCCGAGGGTCGGGAGGCGGAGGAAGGGCGGAGCGGGGCGAGCCTGGAGGACCGAGAGGGAGGCGCCCTCCGCTCCAGGCGGCCGGAACCCACGCCATGCCTTCCATCCGCACGTCCTCCACCTCGCCAACCGCTACCCTCAGCTTGTTCGCCGACGCCGCCAGCGCGGATGCCGGGGCCAATGTCCTGGCCGCCGCTCGCGCCCTCGCGGCCCATCTGGCGCGCTCCCGTCCGCTCGACCGGCGGCTGATCGCCCAGGTGATGACCACCGCCTTCGGGGCCTCGGACGCCGAGGGGGCCTGGGTCTGGCGCGACGCCTATGACGCGATAGAAGCAGCGACCGTATTGCAGATCCGGCGTCTCGCGCCCCAGGTCGCGCGGTTGGAGGATGCGCCGGCGGAGATCGCCGCGCTCCTGGCTTCGGTCTCTGCACTCGGCCTGACCCATACGCGCCGGAGTGAGGAACAGGTCGCGCTCGACCAGTTCTCGACGCCGCCGCAGCTGGCTGCCCTCGTCGTCCTGGCCGCCCAGGTCCGGCCCGGAGACCGCGTCCTTGAGCCTTCCGCAGGCTCCGGGCTGCTGGCCATCGTCGCCGAAGCCTGCGGCGGTGCGCTCGCGCTCAATGAGATCGCGGCAGGGCGCGCAGACCTGCTGGACGGGCTGTTCCCTTCGGCGGAGCGGACACGCCACGACGCGCGCCATATCCACAACCTGAGCCGGGGCGCGGGCGGCTTCGACGTTGTGGTGACCAATCCCCCCTTCTCGGACCTCGCCGACCATCTGCTGGCGTCCGTGAGGGCCCT
The DNA here is from genome assembly GCA_947475735.1 of Caulobacteraceae bacterium. Lineage (GTDB taxonomy): Bacteria > Pseudomonadota > Alphaproteobacteria > Caulobacterales > Caulobacteraceae > Brevundimonas. The sequence continues at coordinate 6,518 of CANJLQ010000010.1, read as the reverse complement.
GGCCGATCATGGCCGTCTAGCCGCGATCGTGCCGGTGACCGCGCTGACGAACGACGGCTTGCTGCGGCGTCTGGGTGCCGTGGGCGCGATCATTGCCCGCATCACTTTGCCGACCGGCGCCTTCGCCAAGCACGGGACCTCGGTCGAGACCGGGCTCCTCGTCGTCGATCGTTCCGCCGAGACGACCGAGGTCCCGGCGGTGCTGAGTGCAGACGACCTGAAGGGTGCGGCCAAGGTGATCGCAGCCCTTCCTGCGCGCGTCGGCGCGAAGCCACGTGCACGACTGCAGCTGTCTCTGGGATCTCTGGTCGGACCGCGCGAACGCGGCCTCGCCCTGCCCTCTGGCCGCCTCGCCTTCCTCGCGGGCGCGACGCCATTGGCCTACGAGGTAGGTCCCTGGAAAGGTGAAGGCCGAGACGTCGGTCTCTACCAGGCCCACAGCCTCGCGCGGCTCGATCTGCCTGATCCCCGTCCGCATCCATCGCCGCTGGTCGAGTCCGGACCGATGGCCTCGGTCGCGCCACCGGCGCCGACCTATCGGCCGATGCTGTCTCCCGTGATGCGGGACGAGGGCCGGATCTCCGACGCCCAGACCGAGACGGTCATCTATGCCGGCGAGGCGCATGCCGCCCATCTTCCCGGACGTTTCCGGCTGGGAGACGCGCAGCACGACGTCACCCTGCTGCGCGATGACCAGGAAGACGCGATCCGATTCCGGCGCGGCTTCTTCCTCGGCGACGGGACCGGCTGCGGCAAGGGCCGCCAGATCGCGGCGGTCATCGCCGACAACATGGCCCAGGGCCGGGTTTCGGCGCTGTGGCTGTCCCGAAACGACGCCCTGCTGGAGGACGCCCGCCGCGACTGGGCGGCGCTCGGCGGCGGGGCCCATGACATCGTACCCCTGTCGAGCTGGAAACAGGGCGAGGCGATCCGGCTGGACCGCGGGGTTCTGTTCACCACCTATGCCACCCTGCGCCAACCGGCCCGCGGTGACCGGCCATCTCGGCTCGACCAGATCGTCGCCTGGCTGGGCGACGACTTCGACGGGGTGATCGCCTTCGACGAGGCCCATGCGATGGCCAATGCCGCCGGGGCTGGCAGGGGCGCACGCGGGACCAAGAAGGCCTCGCTTCGGGGCATGGCGGGCCTGGCGCTTCAGAACCGGCTGCCCGACGCCCGGGTGCTCTACGTCTCCGCCACGGGGGCGACCACGGCGGAGAATTTAGCCTATGCCGCCCGCCTCGGACTGTGGGGCGGGCCCGAGGCCCCCTTCATGTCGCGCGCCGACTTCCTGGAGGCGATGGAGCGGGGCGGGGTCGCGGCCATGGAGTTGGTCGCGCGCGAACTGAAGGCACTCGGTCTCTATGTGGCGCGAAGCCTGTCGTTCGAGGGCGTCGAGTACGAGCCGCTCGTTCATCCGCTCACGTCTGACGACATCGATATCTGGGATGCCTGGGCCGACGCCTTCCAGCTGATCCACGCCAATCTGGCCGAGGCCTTGAAGGCCACGGGTCTCAGTGACGACGAGGGCAAGCCCAAGAGCGGTCAGGCGGCGTCTGCGATCCATTCCGCCTTCGAGGGTGCGAAGCTTCGCTTCTTCGGCCACCTGCTGGCAGGGTTAAAGGCCCCGAGCCTGGTTGCTTCGATCCGGGATGACCTCGCGTCCAACCGGTCGGCCGTGGTCCAGATCGTCTCGACCAACGAGGCGGTGATGGAGCGGCGGCTGGCCTCCATCCCGCCCGAGGAGTGGAACAACCTGTCGATCGACCTGACGCCGCGCGAATACGTCCTCGACTATCTGCGCGAGGCTTTCCCGGTCCATCTGATGGAGGCGATCGAGGACAAGGACGGCAATGTGACCATGGTCCCCGTGATGGACGACGGGCGTCCGGCCGTCAGCCAGGAGGCGCTCGCGCGCCGCGAGGCTCTGATCGAGCGGATGGCCTGTCTGCCCGCCGTGCCGGGCGTGCTTGACGCCTTGCTGGAAGCCTTCGGCACCGATGCCGTCTCGGAGATCACCGGACGGTCGCGACGCGTGGTGGTGCGGGACGGTCGACGGGTGGTCGAGCGGCGCGGGGGCTCCGCGGCCCGCGCCGAGACCGACGCCTTCATGTCGGGGCGGAAGCGGGTTCTGATCTTCTCGGATGCCGGTGGTACGGGCCGCAGCTATCACGCCGATCTGTCGGCCGGGAACCAGCAACGGCGCGTCCACTATCTGGTCGAGCCGGGCTGGCGGGCCGACGCCGCCATCCAGGGGCTGGGCCGCAGCCACCGGACCCATCAGGCGTCGGCGCCGCTGTTCCGGCCGGTCACTACCGACATTCAGGGCGAGAAGCGGTTCACGTCCACAATTGCCAGGCGGTTGGATTCCCTGGGGGCGCTGACGCGCGGCGAGCGCCGCACGGCCGGGGCCGGTCTGTTTCGGGCCGAGGACAATCTGGAGAGCCCATGGGCGCGGCGCGCCCTGCTGGTCTTCTACGGTGCCCTCGCCTTCGGGGAGCTGGCGTCCATGACGCTGGAGACCTTCATGGCCAAGACGGGCCTGAAGTTGCTGAACGCCGACGGCGGGCTGAAGCCGTCCGACGACCTGCCGCCGATCCACACCTTCCTGAACCGGCTGCTGGCCCTGCGCATCGCCGACCAGAACGCCCTCTTCGCGGACTTCGACCGCATCTTGTCGGGCATCCTCGAACGCGCCGCCGCCTCGGGCGATCTGGACCGAGGCCTGGAGGACATCGAGGCCCAAGAGCTCGACGTGCTAGATCAGGAGGTGATCCGCACCGACGTCTCGACCGGAGCGGAGACCGCTTTGGTGACCTTCTCGCTCAAGGTCCGGCGCGAGCTCCTGAGCTCGAAGGACGCGCTCGGCCGGGCCGAGGACATCGCGCACCAGCTGGTCGTCAACGAGAAGTCGGGACGGGCGGCGATCGCGGAGCTCGGTCTGACCACGGCGACGGACGAAGATAGGCTGGTTAGCGCCGTCCGGCTGGTTCGACCGGACGACCGTCAGACGATGCCGCAGAAGGCCTTTGAGGAATCCGCCTGGAAGCCGGCGGCGGTCGCCGACTGGCGGCGGGTCTGGGATGAAGAGGTGGCTGGGACCGACCCTTGGCGAACGCGCGAACTGACCCTGGCGACCGGCCTGTTGTTGCCGATCTGGGGCCGTTTGCCGGCGCGCGGCTGCTCCGTCCGGCGTGTCCGCGCGCCCGACGGGCGGCGGTGGCTGGGACGGGTGCTTGACCCCGTCCAGGCCCGGACCCTGAAGGCGGCGCTGGGTTTGACCGATGTTGGGGCAGCATGGGCGGACGGGGCGCAAACCCTCGCCGCTCTGCTCGATCGGAGTGTCCAGCTGTCGCTGGAGGGCGGGCTCTGGCTCAAGCGGGCGCGCGTGATGGACCGGTGGCGCATCGAGGTGGTGGGTGGCCGGACCGACCGGGACGCGCTCGTGGCCCTGGGCTGTTTTGTCGAGATCATCGCCTTCACGCCCCGGGTGTTCGTCCCGGTGGATCGGCCGGAGGTGCTGGAGGCGGTTCTGCGTCGCCATCCGGTGCAGACCGTCCTCGACGGCGCGGCGGCGTGAGATTGCCGGGCGGGGCGAAGGCCCCGCCCGGTCAGGAGGAGGTCGGGAGGAAGGGAGGTCTCGGGTGAGGCGGGATGAGGGAGATCAGCTCTCTCGGCGCTTCGGATCAACAGGAGACTGACATGCAGACCATGGTGTTCACCGGCCGACTGGCGGCCGACCCCCAGATCAGCGAGGACTTCGCCAAGGCGGTGTTCCGTCTGATCGAGAAACGCGGCGTGGATAGCGCCGGCAAGGACCGGCTCGTCGGCGTCAACTGCGTTAGCTGGTCCAAGGGCCTGAACGAGAAGGTCATCGCGCGCGGCCTAGCGCAGGGGTGCGAGGCGGTCGTGATCGGGGCCTTCATCGACACGTCCTACAAGGCGCGGGACGGGGCCGAGCGCACCGCCAAGGAGCTGGTCATCAACCGGCTCACCGTCCTCGACTGGGCCGAAGACCGCGAGACCGACACAGGCCTCGACGACCGCGCCGCCGCCTGACTCCCTCCCCTTCACCTTTCATTTTCAGGAGACTGACATGCAATCCCTCACCCTCGAAGGCTATCTGGCCGCCGATCCGTCCATCCTCTCCGCCCAGGGTTCGGGCAAGAAACGCGCGAGCTTCCGCGTGATGGAGACCACCCGGTTCCGACGCGCCGACGGCACGCCCGGCGAACGCACCACCGGCTTCAACTGCGTCTGCTTCAACGAGGCGACCGCCGAGAAATACATCGAGCCGTTCGCCCGTAAGGGGAGCCGGGTCGTCATCCAGGGCCATGTCGAGAACGACACCTGGACCGGCAAGGACGGGGTCGAACACTACGACCTGCGCCTGATCGTGGCCGACATCCGCCTGAAGAACCGGCGGGATCGGACTTCGTCCGAGGAGGCCGGACCCGCGCCCTCGGTGCAGGAGCCGGCCGGCGGCTACGATCTCAACGACGACATCCCGTTCTGATCGACGGACCTGTGCCCTCCTCTTCGCCCGGAGCGGTCGCGCTCCGGGCGGTTCTTTTTGAAAGAGATGTCCCTGCTGACCGACGGACGTCATGACGGCGTCGGGTTTCCGATCTAGCCTGGCGATGGGCGGCGACCTTGATGAGGTCGCCGCCTCTCTTTTTTTTGGCGGGCCCTCCCCCGACACCATGCTGATGACGACTGACCGTACGGACTCCTGATGGCTACGCCCGCCGCCGAACTGAAACTCGCCCGCCAGATCCTCGGGTGGGATGCGCTGACCATGGCGCGCGCTCTCCGGCTTGCAGGTACGCCGGAGAAGATGGCGGCGCGGTTCCTCGCGATGGAGGCGGGCCAGCGCGATATCAGCGGCCCCGTGCAGGTCGCCGTCGAAGCCTTTCTCAGCGGGTGGCGGCCCAGCGGCTGGACCGACTGATCCCCGATTGCGCGACGCGGCGGCTCGCCGCCGACGACAGACATGAAGATCGATGCCCGTCTGTTCGTATCGGCGCGACGGCGCCGAACGGGGTCGTCGTCGCGAAGGGCGACGACGACATGCCCCCACACAACGCCCTCCGATTTTGTCACATCACCCGGAAAGTCAACGGCTTCGCCTTATCCCCTCCACGGCCCGCGAAGGGCGGTCCGCTCCGGTGACTTTCCGGGGCCCGATGTGCCGAAAATCGGGGTCGTTGCGCATGGGGCGCTCGACGCTTTCAAGGATGATCCCGATGCACACCTCCACACACTCCGTCTTCTCCAAGTCCGACTCCGCCTTCGACGACCTCTCCGCTTCCCTGGGCGATCAGCGTCCGCATCCCAGCGAGGACGCGCTCTCGCAACTCGGCCGGGCACTCATGACCGAGCTCTTGGACGTGATCGCCGACACAGCACTCGAGGACTTCCAGACCATCCTGGCCGAGACCCTGATCGGTGCCTTCCACTCGGCCGCACAGCGGATCGAACGCGACGCCGACCGTGCCCGCGACACGATGCGAAGCCTGGACCGGGACTTCGACGGTTCGGAAGCGGCCGACACCGAGCTTCAGGAAGCCACGGCCAAGGCCCGGGCCGGAGACGCGGCCACCCAGGCGGCCGAGCTGATCCGGGACGCGGCGGCCGAAAGCTACACGGTCGCGACCGGGGAGGTCTGGACGGCCTGGCGGGGCAGCCGACGAGGCACGCATCTCACCGCGGCGCAGATGGAGGCCAAGGCGGCCATTCGGGGGATCAAGGCCCGGCGGGCAGGCGAGGCGGATCCGGGCGGTCCGGTGATCGCCTTCAGAGGGGCTCCGACAGCGGACACGGCCGAGGATGCGGGCCGGGTGTTCGACGCGCTCAACTGGGCGCTCAAGGAATGGCCCGACATGGCCTTGGCCACGACCGGGGCGAAGGGCTCCGAGAAGCTGGCGATCAAATGGTCCAGGCAGAAGGGGGTGAAACTGATCCTCGCCCGGGCCGACTTTGACGCCCACGGCAAGGCCGCTCCGTTCCGGGCCAACGACGAGTTGATCGCGCTTGAGCCTACCTGCTGCCTCACCCTGGTGCATTCACTGGATCGGTCACGGTCACCGGATCAGCGGCCGTTCGGGCCGGCGCTGAACCTGGGTCAGAAGGCGATGGAGACCGGGCTCAGACACGTCTCCATTCGAGCCCGCGCGGCTTGAGATCAAACCTCAGACGGAATGACCCGCTCGGCTTTGGCCGGGCGGGTTTTCTGCGTTTGGCCGCTGGGGAGGCATCCGCACAACGGCAGGCGAATCGGGATATCTCATCTCATCACCTACTGACGGATTACTGTTGCTGGGTGTTGATCGTGTATGATGATCATAGATTGGTGATCGTATTTTAGGTCTTAGTGCCGGTGTAATCGGGCATGACACGGTCTCTACAGCAACCAAGGTCCGCAAACCTCGCGCATCCAAACCGTCGCCGATCGGGCGCATCGTGGCGTCTCCCGGCGCCGATCCCCGGCCGCCGAAACGACGGAGGACGGCGGCGAT
>CANJLQ010000009.1 GCA_947475735.1 Caulobacteraceae bacterium | reverse complement strand
TCCTCGGTCACATAGTCGTCCAGACAATCGGGAAGCAGCGTCTGCTGCCGACGATCGGCACCCTGAACGAAGCGGCTCATACCCACCTCCTGCTGACCTCAGGAGGCTAACCTAATTCGCTCGATCCGCAGGCGTTTTCACACAGCCTCGACTCATGACTGACTTTGGCGAGGTCTACTTAGGTCGCCCAAGATCCGCACTAGGGGGGGCATAGAATGAAACGCAGCTCTCTGGATCGGAGCCGTTTGCGAGCGGGCCGTGGGGAATCAAGCGCCGCCGGGCCGGACGCGCAACGTCGTCAGGAGATCGCCGAGCTGAACAAGCTGGGTGCTGAGCCCGCGCCGCATGTCTTGGAACACAGCGGCTTGGCGGTCCGGATCGGAAATAGTGACAACGAGGCAGAACGGAATGCCCTCAGCCGGGAAGTCGACCTGCGATCGGCGCAGCGATGAGACCTCGATCTGCCATTCAGAGCTGACGCCGTGACCCTCTGCAGGCAGAACCCGCTGATAACCCTTTGTCGGCCACCATTTCATGCCTTGCTTGATCAACTCCTTCTCGGGGACGGCGGCACCCGCGTCCTTGGGGAGGAAAACCTTCTTCAGAACGTCGCGGTAGCTTGGCTTGCCATCCTTGCGATTGACCGCCTGACGTTGCTGGACGGCCGCCTCGACATTGATGCGAACGAATTCCGCGCCGAAGCGGCGGTCAACCGGGGGCGTCGAGATCAACGTAGCGGTGATCTTGCCTCGGCAGGCACCAGTGATGGGGTCAACTAGAGCCGCGGGCCACCGGAACGGAAAGCGCATGACCTTGCTGCGAGGCTTTAAACCGTCCTTCGGCAACAAGCTGGAGAAGATCAGCGTGATGGCGTGATCATCGTCGAACAGCATGTCGTCGACGGTCGCCGGTTGTCCGAAGCCCACGAATTGGCGGCGCAGGTCTCCGAGCCCGGCCCTGTCGAGGACCGGAGGGATACCGCAACTGTGGATCATCAGGGCGCGGAGCGCATGCGCTGGAAGACGGGTTTGGATCCGGTTCTCAAGCGTCGCCAAAGTTTTGGCCACGAGAGGAGCGGCGTAGCTAGTTCCGCAGGAGGACTGAAGCATCCCATCGGTGGTGATCGACTCAAGGCCGCAGCCTGCGGGATTGCCCTCACCCTCGCCGCCGCCATAGTGAGCAACATCGGGCTTGCATCCGACTCGCAAGCCGGGGCCCCGGCGGGTGTAAGTTGTCGGGGCACCGTGGAGGTGCCGCTTCGACCCGGGCGGATTAATCGCTCCAACGGCGATGGCGCGGTGACTCTCGCAAGGCTGATGGATCGTGTCGGGGTCGGTTCGGCCTGCGAAATAGGTCAAAGCCGCGCGCGGCTTGGTAGGCCAGGCCGCACGCCGTTCGGCATAGTCGAGGTTGCCGGCGGAGTTGACGATCACGACGTCATGTTTGGCGGCGATCTCGTCTAGGCGCTCGGCGTAATAGCTGTAGGCCCCGGCGGCGACTGGCTGGATCGCATTTATGCTGAGATTGAAAATCCTAACGCCATGGTCGGCGACCGCGTCTTCGATGGCGCTGTCCATCTCGTCCAAGAAGTCCGCAAACCCGTTCGGGTAGAAGCTACCGAACAGACCGCGCCTCGGGTAGAGCGGCAGATCAACCAGGTCGCAGCCGTCGGCCTCCAGCCCCGGAATTGACGGGTTCAGCCGTGCTGCGCTGGTCAGAAGCCCACCGATGAATGTGCCGTGGGCCGGATCTAGATCATCCTCTCCAATGAAGTCATGCACCCCGAGCACCCAATCGGCGAGCGGCTCCGCGAGCCCCGTGTCGATGACACCCACCCTCGGGTAGCGAGCGCCCGTGACACGCATGGCGAGGTCGGCCGACGCTCCTAGGTGGGCGGTGGCATAGGCGTCGCTAAGCGCCGCCATGACCGGCAGAGTAATCTTGCGGACGAGCGGGTGCGCGGCGATGAGATCCAGAGCGGACTGATGTCGCTCGCGGTCCTGCTCGACGTTAAGTTCGCCAGAGATGGCCACGTCGCTAGGCGGAGTCGCCAGCCGTAGAGCGACAGTGCGTCGCCCCAAGAGCTTGATATGGCTCGCAATGTCCGACTTCCCGAGGAGCCGGTCAAAATCGTCCCGGAGAACGCGCAGTGTCTGGGCTTGCCGGCCGAGAGCCGCTGGCTCGTCGAACAGGTCGACAAGGTAGGCCCCTCCTGTAGAGTCTTGGTTGAGCCACTGAACGGCGGCTTCAGCGGAGAAATCTCGTTTGTCTTCGGCGGGTGGAATGTCGATACGGAAGATCGAACCGGTATCTGCCCGCTCCTTCGAAGGATTAGCGACCAACGTCCGGTCCGTCTCCGACTTATGGACCCAGGTCGTCGTCTCTTCGGCCAGTTCGACCTTGCGCATCGTAGCGATTAGGTCCTGCGAGGTCGTCAGGTAGTAGAGCTCCCCGAGATTGGCCCCTCCGATGCAGGGCTGGCTCTCGGCTAGGAAAAGTGCCCGTTCTGGTCGATGGCTTTTGGCGAGTGCGTCCTCGCGAAGGGTTATCTTCACCACTCCTGCTTGTCCGGGCCAGCTGGCCATCTTTAGCGCCGCTTCCGCGAGCTGCCCGATGACGGCTCGCTTATGCTCGATAAAGGCCGGGTCATTCCCGGCGAAGAAGTCGGTGGGTCTCCCGCCTCGGCCGGGCTCAGGCTCCGTGAAGAAATCACGGTCGTTCAGCACGATCTGGATGGGATTAGTGCCAGCCATCGACTTCGCGCCTACGCGTCCTCTCGCATCCACCGACTGACGGTGCCTTGGTCACGGCCCAATATTCCCGCAACCATAGATTGGTTAAATGTCCCATCGGATTCGCTCAACAGTGCGCGCGCCAACTGCTTCTCTCCGGACCGGAGGGCTTCAAGCCGAGGCCGCGCTGCGGCGCTTGCGCTGGTCAGATGATAGCGATGGAGCATCTGAACGAGGCCCCTAGGGTCCAGCACCATTCCCGGGGCCAACTGGTCCGACAGGGCAGCTTGGCGTTTGATCGAGTTTACGATCCCCCGCACTTCGGCACCGGTCGCCCCGTCCGTCGCCCAAGCCAGAAGATGGAAGCCAATACTACTGGTCGTGAACGGGGTTAGAAATTGACGGAACAGGTCTAGCCGTTCCGAAAGACCCGGTGCCTGCATCTCGATTTTAACTTCGAACCGCCTCCAGATCGCCGGGTCGAGAAGCGCGGGATGGTTCGTCAAGGCGATGGTCACACCCCGGTCGGCCCGTTTGTCCAAGCTCTGGAGCAAGGTGTTGACCACTCGCTTGATCTCCCCGACCTCTTGCGGGTCATCACGGAGCTTCGCAATCGCGTCGAACTCGTCCAGCAGCAGAACGCAGCGGTACCGGTCGGCGAACTCGAACAAAGCGCCAATGTTGCGCGCCGTAGTTCCGAGAAAAGAGCTCACCAATCCATCGAGGCGCGCGACAACCACAGGCAAACCCAGCCGCTGAGCAATGGACATTGCCGTCAGGGTTTTGCCGGTGCCCGGTGCCCCGAACATGAGGCAGGACCGGCTGGGCGCAACACCGACGGCGGCCAACCGATCGAAAGCACCCCATTCCTCAAGGAGGGCGTCAATAGCCGATCCTAGATTCTGGCTCAGGACCAGATCGTCGGCCACACTGCCTGGCTCGAAGATGATGTCAGCCAAAGGCGCGCTCGTCTCGCGATCGTAAGGGGGGCGAACATTCCGGCTCAGGGCTTCGCCACCGCCAGTCGAACGTGACAGCTCCACCCGACTAGGCGCGAGTTCGGTGGCACGCTGCGGTGCTTCCAGCAGGCGACGCAACGTATTAGCGCCCTTCTCGTCGCCAGCCTTGGCCAGCCGCTGCACGAGCCTGTCGACTTGTTTGGCGAACGCCTCTGGCTCACCCGCAAGGCCCACACGGCAAAGGGACTGAATTACTGAGAAATGCTCCACGATCCCTCCGGCTGTTTGGCTATGCGAATAACCCAGTCGATTATGCAATTCAAGCCACAGGTATGCGTAACAGACCAAAAATATGCGAGCGCTTGGATGGCTGAGGATAGTGACGCCCCCTGCCCCAGGGCATGACGGCTGAAATTCTGTGTCATCCGCGAACGGGCCGAAAAGGCCCCAACGATCAAGGGCCGGGGCGATCCAGGGGCGGCGGGCGCGCCCGCATCGGCAGTGCCCCCACACTGCGCGCATGACCGAGAGCGCGCTGAACCGCCGCCCCTATAGACGCCGCGACGCCGACGAGTGGGCGGAGGTGGAGGCCCTGTATCGGGCCGGGGCGACGGCCAAGGCCATCGCGGCGGAATACGGCGGGACCGAGCGGACGATCTATACCCGCGCCCGCGAGCACGGCTGGCTGAGGCGGGACGACCGGGCGACCAAGCCCAAGATGACGCCCGGGGCGGCGGAGGCGAAGGCGCGGCGGATTTCGGGGGTGAAGGCCGATGCGCCGGCGCGGGCGCTGGAGCCCGATGCGGACCTGTCGGCGGCGACGCGGGCGGCGGTGCGGACCACGGTCGGGATGCTGAGGGACGGGCATCCGGCGCGGGCCTATGCCTATGGGCGGCTGGCGGCGCTGATGCTCCGGCTGGAGCGGTCGCTTCAGGAGGGCGCGCCGGGGGATGGCGGCGGCGGGGACCGGGGGCGGACAGCGGCGGACGCGGCGGCGATGGCCTTCATCCTGGAGCGTCTGGGAGAGGAGGCGTGAGGGAGACGGCCGAGGCGATGACCGAGGAGGGTCGCGCGGTCCTGGCGTGGCGGCTGGCCTCGCATGAGGCGCAGCGGGCTCCGCAGGCGCTGGACGATGGGGGCGACTGGCGGACCTGGGTGTTTCTGGGCGGGCGCGGGGCGGGCAAGACGCGGGCGGGGGCGGAGTGGGTGTCGGAGGTGGCCGCGTCGCTGGGCGTCGGCGGGCGGATCGCCCTGGTGGGGGCGACGATGCACGATGTGCGCAGCGTGATGATCGAGGGACCGAGCGGGGTGATGAACCTGCCGTTCCGGGCGGTGCCCCGGCTGATGAGCTCTCGACGGCGGGTGGTGTTTCCGGGCGGGGCCGTGGGGGTGATGCTGTCGGCGGCCGAGCCGGAACGGTTCCGGGGGCCGCAGTTCCATGCGGCCTGGGGGGATGAGTTCTGCGCGTGGGAAAGGGCGGAGGAAGTGCTGGCCTTGTTGCGGATGGGGTTGCGGCTGGGAGAACCCCTCCGTCACTCCGCTTCGCTGCGTGCCACCTCCCCATCGCTACGCGACGGGGAGGAGACGGGACGGACGCCTCAGCTTCTCCTCACGACGACGCCGAAGCCGTTGCCGGTGTTGCGGCGGGTGCTGGCGGAGGCGGGGACGGTGCTGACGCATGCGCCGACGGGGGCGAATGCGGCGAACCTGGCGGAGGGATTTCTGGAGGCGATGCGCGAGACCTATGGCGGGACGCGCAGGGCGGCGCAGGAGCTGGACGGGCGGGTGCTGGAGGCGGAGGGGGCGCTGTTTACCCTCGCGGATATCGCCCGGGCACGGGAGCTGGGTCGGGGGCGCGGGCCTCTGGTCTGGGAGCGGGCGGTGGTGGCGGTGGATCCGCCGGCGGGGACGCTGTCGGGCGAGGGCGGAGACGCGTGCGGGATCGTGGTGGTGGCGCGTTCCCGCCTTGCCGGGACTGACGATGTGTCCAGGGTCTGGGTGATGGAGGATCGCAGCGCGCGGAGCCTGTCTCCGGCCGGATGGGCGGCGCGGGTGGCGCGGGCGGCGGCGGACTGGGGCGAGGCTCTGGCCTGTCCGGTGCGGGTGGTGGCCGAGGGCAACCAGGGCGGGGCCATGGTCGAGGCGGTGCTGAAGGGGGCGGGGCTGAGGGCGCCGGTGCGGCGGGTGCAGGCCTCGGTCGGCAAGCGGGCCAGGGCCGAGCCGGTGGCGGCCCTGTACGAACAGGGGCGGGTGGCGCACGTGGGCGAGCTGGACGCGCTGGAGGAGGAGCTGCTGGGGCTGGGGGAGGCGGGCGGGGCGTCGCCGGACCGGGCCGATGCGCTGGTCTGGGCGATCACGGACCTGCTGATCGACGCGGGCGAGGCGCGGCCGAGGGTGCGGAGCCTGTGACCGATGCGGGTCGGGCGCGCGACCGGTTTGTGACTCTTTGTCCATGTTCGGTCGGTGACGATTGCGCCCGGGATATCGCTGACTAAGGTTCGGGCGCTTTTCAGGAAAAGGACTCTTTCCATGCGTCTTCGCGCCGTATCGCTCGCCGCTCTTCTGGCCGCCACCGCCCCTGCCCTGGCCTTCGCCCAGGCCCCCGCCGTCGCCGTGAGCAGCGCCGTCGCGGCGGTTCAGGCCGACGATCTGCAGGCCGCGCCGGTGGCCGATCTGGTGGCCGAGGTCGAGATTCCGTGGTCGCGGTTCACGCTGGACAACGGGCTGACGGTGCTGGTGCATGAGGACCGCAAGGCACCGGTGGTGGCGGTGTCGATCTGGTACAACGTCGGCTCCAAGGACGAGCCGGCGGGGTCGACGGGTTTCGCCCACCTGTTCGAGCACCTGATGTTCGGCGGATCGGAGAATGCGCCCGGTAGCTATCTGGGGCGGATGCGGGCGCTGGGGCCGACCAATCTGAACGGTACCACCTGGTTCGACCGCACCAACTATTTCCAGACCGTGCCGACGCCGGCGCTGGAGCAGACCCTGTTCCTGGAAAGCGACCGGATGGGATACCTGCTGGGCGAGGTCGGGCAGGACGTGCTGGATCTCCAGCGGGGCGTGGTCCAGAACGAGAAGCGCCAGAGGGACAACCAGCCCTATGGGCTGTTCGGCTATACCCAGCAGGACACCCTGTTCCCGGTCGGGCATCCGTACCGGCACTCGGCGATCGGCTCGATGGCCGATCTGGACGCCGCCAGCCTGGAGACGGTCAGGAACTGGTTCCGCGACAACTATGGTCCGAACAACGCCGTGCTGGTGCTGTCGGGCGACATCGACGAGGCGACGGCGCGGACGCTGACCCAGCGCTATTTCGGGCCGATCGCGCGCGGGCCCGTCAACGAGCCGGCCCAGGCGGACGTGCCGACCCTGGCGGCGCCGGTCGAGATCACCCTGCACGACCGCGTGGCCAATACGCGGATCACGCGCAGCTGGGCCGTGCCCGGAATGCTGAGCGACGATGCGGTGCCGCTGTCGGTGGGGGCGGCGGTGCTGGGCGGGCTGGCCAGCTCGCGGCTGGACAACGCCCTGGTGCGCGGCGACGAGACGGCGGTCGGGGTGCAGGCGGGCCTGCAGGCCTATCACCGCGTCGGCATCTTCCAGGTCTCGGCCAATGTGAAGGCCGGCGAGGACGCCGAAGCCGTCGGCGCGCGTCTGGACGCCGTCATGGCCGACCTGATCCAGAACGGCCCGACCGAGGAGGAGGTCGCGCGCGTCGCCACCCGCTATGTGGCCCAGACGCTGCAGAGCCTGGAACAGGTCAACGGCAAGGCCAATACCCTGGCCGAGGGCCAGCTGTATGCGGGCGATCCCGACCACTACCGGCGTGAGCTGGCGGCCTATGCCTCGGTGACCCCGGCGCAGGTCCGGGACGCCATGCAGCGGTGGCTGACGCGTCCGGTCGCCTCCATCACCATCGCGCCGGGCGAGCGCGAAGCCTATGTCGAGGCCGCCTCGGCCCCGTCGGGCGCGGCCCCCGTCCCCGCCCAGGAGATCCAGCGCGTGGCGCGCGATCCGATGCCGGAGATCGGCGAGGTGCCGGACCTGGACTTCCCCGAGGTCGAACGCGCCCGCCTGTCGAACGGCATGGAGGTCGTCTACGTCCAGGTCGACACCGTGCCGGTGACCCGCGTCGCCGTCGAGTTCGACGCCGGCTATGCGGCCGACCGGGCCGATCGCCTGGGGGCCCACAGCCTGATGCTGGACCTGCTCGACGAGGCCACGACCACGCGCGGCCCGACCGATCTGGCCGAGGCGCAGGAACGGCTGGGCGCGAACATCAACGTCGGCGCGACCATGGACCGGTCGACGGCGACCCTGTCGAGCCCCAGCGCCAACCTGGCCCCCTCGCTGACGCTGCTGGCCGACGTGATCCGCAACCCGGCCTTCTCCGAGGCCGAGGTCGAGCGGGTGCGCGCCCAGCGCCTGTCGGCCATCGCCAACGAGCGCACCAACCCCAACACCATCGCCCTGCGGGCCCTGCCGCCGCTGCTCTATGGGCCCGACAGCCCCTATGGCCGGGGCTTCACCGGCACGGGCGACGAGGCGACCGTGCGCGGCCTGACGGTCGCTGACCTGCGGAGCGAGCACGCGAGCTGGATCCGCCCGGACAACGCCACCGTCTTCGTGGTGTCCGACAAGCCCCTGGCCGAGGTGCAGGCCGAGCTGAACCGTGCGCTGGGCGACTGGCGCGCGCCCTCGGCCGCCAAGGGCGAGAAGCGGTTCGCCGCCGCCGTCCCGGCCGCCCAGCCGCGCATCGTCCTGATCGACCGGCCCCAGTCGCCGCAGTCGCTGATCCTGGGCGGTCAGGTCCTGCCGCTGTCGGGCACGGATGACACCCTGACCCTGAACACGGCCAACTCCATCCTGGGGGCCGACTTCCTGTCGCGGATCAACGCCGATCTGCGCGAGACCAAGGGCTGGTCCTATGGCGTGCGCGGCAACGTCAATCTGGTCGAGCACCAGGTGCCCTACCTCGTCAACGCGCCGGTCCAGGCCAACCGGACAGCCGACTCGGTCGCGGCCCTGATCGCCCAGTACGAGCGGTTCCTGGAGGCCGAGGGCGTCACGGCGGCGGAGCGGGATCGCGCCGTCGCCGGCAACACCCGTTCGCTGGCCGGTCAATACGAGACCTCTAGCCAGGTGCTGAACGCCCTGATGTCGAACGCCCTGTTCGACCGCCCCGACGACTATGCCGAGACGGTCGCCAGCCGCACCCGCGCCTTGACCCCGGCCGAGATGGACGCCGCCGCCCGCGCGGCGATCGAGCCGGACAACTTCGTCTGGGTCGTGGTCGGCGATGCCTCGGTGGTCCGTCCGCAGTTCGAGGCGCTGGGGATGACGGTCGAGGTGCAGCCTGTTCGCTGACCGCGCGAGGCGGGCGATCCCCTGACGAAACCAAGCGCGGCCGTGGGCATTGGGAGTCCGAACCCGGAGGACACCCAATGCCCACGCGCCCGACCTGGCAAGGCCATCTGAAGCTGTCGCTCGTGACCTGTCCGGTCGCGCTGTTCACCGCGACCAGCAGGGCCAACGACGTCGCGTTCCACCTGATCAATCCCGAGACCAACAACCGCATCCGCATGGTGACGACCGATCCGGACACCGGGCCGGTCGAGCGGTCGGCCCTGGTCAAGGGCTATGAGGTGTCCAAGGACGAATACGTCCTGTTCGACGAGGCGGACTTCGACAAGGTCCGGCTGGACTCGACCAAGACCATCTCCATCGACCAGTTCGTCGACGCCGACGACATCGACCGCCTGTACTGGGACGCGCCCCATTTCGTGGTGCCGGACAAGGGGGCGGGGGTCGAGGCCTTCGCCGTCATCCGCGAGGCGATGAAGACCCAGAACAAGGTGGCGATCGGCTGTCTGGTCCTGCGCGGCAAGGAGCGGCAGGTGGCGCTGGAGGTGAGGGGCAAGGGGCTGGTCGCCTATACCCTGCGGTCCCACGACGAGGTGCGCGACGCCGAGGACTATTTCGACGACATCCCGACGGTGAAGGCCGACACCGACATGGTCGAGATCGCCGCCCGCATCATCGCCCAGAAGGACGCCGACTTTGACCCGACCAAATTCCGCGACCGCTACGACGAGGCGCTGAAGGAGATGATCGAGGCCAAGCGCAAGGGCGAGGGCCTGGTCTCGGCGCCCGAGCCGGACGACACCAATGTGGTGGATCTGATGGCGGCGCTGCGGAACAGCCTGAAGGGGTCGTCGGCCCCCGCGCCGAAGAAGGCTACGGCGAAGAAGGCCGCGCCGGCCAAGAAGCCCCCGGCGAAGAAGAAGGCGGCGTAGAGGTTCCTTCTCCCCTTGCGGGAGAAGGTGGCAGCCGAAGGCTGATGGATGAGGGGTGACACTCGGTCTAACCGATGTGCGACCCGACCGATCAGCGGATCCGTCTCTCCGTACCCCTCATCCGGCCCTCCGGGCCACCTTCTCCCGCAAGGGGAGAAGGAAACGGATGGTCAGTCCTCCGCCTCGATGGCGTCGATGTCGTCGTCGTCGAGGCCGAGGTGGTGGCCGATCTCGTGGATGAGGACGTGGGAGATGATCTCGTACAGGCCCACGTCGCCGCGCTCGCACCACTCGTCCAGGATCGGGCGGCGGTAGAGGAAGACGCGGCTGGGCTCCGGCGCGGGGCCCAGAGCGTCGCGGTCGCCGATCGGGTGGCCGGAATACAGTCCCGTCAGCTCGAAGGGATCCTCCATGCCGAACCCCGCCAAGGTCTCTTCGTCGGCGAAGTCGTCGATGCGGATGACGACCTCGCCCGCCGCGGACTTGAACGGTTCCGGCAGGGCGTCGAAGGCCTGACGCGCGAGGCGGGCGAAGTCGTCGAGCGAGGGGGCGATGGGGTCGGTGGTGGACATGGGCGGGATATCGCCAGAGCCGCCGATCCCCGCAACCCTAGCCCTTGGCCCAGACGCCGAACGGATCGCTCCACGACAGGCCCATCGCCTCGGCGACGGCCGGATAGGTGATCTCTCCGCGCAGGACGTTGAGGCCGCGCGCGAGGTGGGGATCGCGGCGCAGCGCCTCGAGCCCGTGGTCGGCGAGCGCCAGGCCGAACGGCAGGGTGGCGTTGTTCAAGGCTTCGGACGAAGTGCGCGGTGCCGCGCCCGGCATGTTGGCGACGCAGTAGTGGACGACGCCGTCGACGGTATAGGTCGGGTCCTCGTGCGTGGTGGCGTGGCTGGTCTCGAAGCAGCCGCCCTGGTCGATGGCGACATCGACCA
The DNA here is from genome assembly GCA_947475735.1 of Caulobacteraceae bacterium. GTDB lineage: Bacteria > Pseudomonadota > Alphaproteobacteria > Caulobacterales > Caulobacteraceae > Brevundimonas. The sequence continues at coordinate 174,859 of CANJLQ010000009.1, read as the reverse complement.
GGACCGAGCCGGGCTTCATCTGCTTGAGATGCGCCTTCTTGATGAGCTTGGGCGCCTCGGCGCCGGGCACCAGGACCGCGCCGATGACCACGTCGGCCTTGACGACCTCCTCGTCGATCGCGCCGATCGAGGAGTAGCGGGTGATGACCCGGCCGCCCGTGACCTCGTCGATATAGGCCATGCGCGGGATCGACCGCTCCAGCACCACGACCTCGGCCCCCAGGCCCATCGCCATGCGCGCGGCATTCAGACCCACGACACCGCCACCCAGCACCAGCACCCGCGCGGGCGCCACGCCCGGCACGCCGCAGAACAACAGGCCCATGCCGCCGTTATGCTTCAGCAGGGTCTCGGCGGCCGAGAAGACGGCGATGCGGCCCGCGACCTCGGACATCGGCGCCAGCAGCGGCAGGCCGCCGCGCGCGTCCGTCACCGTCTCATAGGCGATGGCGGCGCATTTCGACGCCATCAGACCCCGGGTCTGCTCGGGATCGGGGGCGAGGTGAAGGTAGGTGTAGAGGATCTGGTCCTCGCGCAGCATCTCCCACTCGGCCTTCTGGGGCTCCTTGACCTTCACGATCATGTCGGAGCCGGCGAAGATCGTCGCGGCGTCGGCGACGATGGTCGCGCCCGCCTTGATGAAGGCGTCGTCCGGGAAGCCCGCGCCAAGCCCCGCGCCCGCCTGGACCGACACAGCATGGCCGTGGGCGACATACTCGCGGACCGTGGTGGGCGTCAGGCCAACGCGGTGTTCGTTCTTCTTGATCTCTCTGGGGACGCCGACGCGCATGGGGTTTCCTCCGCCCTTTGATGGGCTGTTGCCGCGCGCCGAAAATAGCGCCGCAGGGATCGCAGGTTCCTGTTCTTTTCGGCGAGTGATCGCTGTAAATGCGCAGAAACTTGCGTCAGGAGCGCCCGTGAAGACCGTTTCCGCCGTCACCCTGGATGCCACCGACAGAAAGATGCTCCGCCTGCTTCAGGTCGACGGGCGGATGACCAACTCGGACCTGGCCCGGCAGGTGGCCCTGTCGGAGAGCGCCTGCCTGAGACGGCTGCGCGCGCTGGAGGGGGCCGGGGTGATCAGCCGCTATGCCGCCGTGATCAACGAGCGGGCCGTGGGTCTTCCGATCAGCGTGTTCGTGACGGTCACCCTGTCGTCCCAGGCCGAGAGCGCCCTGACGGCGTTCGAGACCGCCATCGCCAATGTGCCGGAGGTGGTGGAGTGCTATCTGATGACCGGCGGGTCGGACTATCTGCTGCGGCTGGTGGTGCGTGACGTCGATGATCTGGAGCGGGTCCATGCCCGCGCCCTGACGACCATTCCGGGCGTCACACGGGTGTCTTCCAGCGTGGCCATGCGCACGGTGGTCAAGCGCGCAGCCCTGCCGGTGTGAGCGCAGCGACCGTGGCCTTAACCCTCTGAAAACCCTGCTTCGCAAGCTCCCGGCAACCGTGCCTGTAGAACCGACCTTAGCGGTTGGCGTGCAGGATGCTCTCGAGTTTGGGGAGCAGTCATGGCCCGCAGTCGGCGACCATCGAGAACCACAGCGACCGCCCTGGCGGCGACCATCGCCCTCGTGGGCGGTGCGTCGGGCGCCGTGGCCGAAGGATCCCCGCCGTCAGGGCCGGGGATGCCTCTGGGCGCGCTCGCCCCGGCACCCGAGGGGTTTCTGGAGCTGTGCGAACGCGCGCCCGCCCAATGCCCCGTCGCGGGCGCAGCGCCGGATGTCGCGACCTTGCGCGCCGTGTCCAACCGCCGCTTCTGGGAAGCGGCCCTGACGCGGCGCGGTGTCTCGCGGTCGGCCGCCCCGGCGGCCGCACCGCCCGCCGCCCTCTCGGCCACGCGTTCCGCGCTGGACCCCGCACCGCTCGTCCTGCAGATACCGCGCATCGTGGCCATCGACTGGGTCACCCGGCTCCAGATCGAGGCCGACCGGCTCCCGCCCCCTGAAGCCGCGGCCTCCGCAGCCGAGGCCGCGTCGGTCGAGGCCGTCTCCGCCGAGACGGCCGGGACCGTGGCGCTCGAGGTGGCCGGCGCGGCCCTTTCGGCGGATGCGGCCGCCGCCGGGGAATTCGTTTCGGAAGCCCCCTCCGCGAGCTCGGCGCCCGACCCGGCCACGCCGGCCCCTGCCCCCTTCTCGCTGGATCGCGACGCCTGGCGCATGGTGAACGGGGTCAACCGCCGCCTGAACCGGGACATCCGGCGCGCCTCGGACGCGTCTCTGTACGGTCGGGAGGATCACTGGACCGCGCCGACCGGAAAGCAGGCCCAGGGCGACTGCGAAGACTATGTCCTGGCCAAGCGCGCCGACCTGATCGCCTCGGGCGTGCCCGCCGAGGCCCTGTCGATCGCCATCGTCGAGACCCCCTGGGGCGAGAGCCATGCGGTGCTGCTGCTGGCGTCGGATCGAGGCGAATATGTGCTCGACAGCCTGTCGCCCTGGATCTCGCGCTGGGATCGGGTGAACTATCGCTGGCGCGAGCGGCAGGCGCCCGGTCGGTCGTTTGACTGGGTCAGCGTCGCGCTCTAGTCCCACGCTCTCGCCGTGCCGGGGGAAGCGACGTCGATGCCGAGGTCCAAACGCGTCCATATGGGACTGGCCGTCGCCCTGGGGGCCGTCGGCGTCGGCGGCGGCCTGGCGATGGCCGTGCCGCTGACGTGGCCCGGTGAGTGGTCCTTCGACGTCCCGCCGTCGCTGGCCGTCAGCGAGGCGCGCGCGGTGAAGGCGGCTGCGGCCGTCCCCGTCGACCTGGCCGAGGTTCGCCGTCAGACCCTGAAGACGCTGTCCGAACGCCCCACCGACGCCACCGCCTGGGCGCGCCTGGCCTGGGTCGCGTCGGAAGAGGGCGACATCGAGGGCACCCGGGAGGCTTTGGACAAAAGCTATGTCGCGGCACCTTATGGCCCGGAGATCACAGCCTGGCGACTGCGGTTCGCGTTCGGCATGTGGGGTCGGCTGACCCCCGAAATCCGACGTCAGGCGCTGTCGGAGCTTTCCATGACCGCCGAGACCCGACCCCGGCTGATCCAGGACGTTCGCGCCGACGTCGTCGATCCGGCCGGGCGCTGGGCGATCGATCTGACGCTCTCCGGCAGGCCCTGATCCGGCGCGGTCGTACGCTCCCCAGACGCGAAAGGTTGCAGATCGGCCACGTCACAGCCCTTCCGCGCACGATGTCATCGATTTGAGGTACCGCTGTATTCTAATCGAGGCGTTAAGCGTGTATTAAGCGGCCACTGAATGGGGAGACCGTCATGTTCAAGACCAAACTTATCGCTCTGGCGTGCAATGGTGCGCTGGCCGGACTGGCTCTGACGGCTGTCCCGTTCGCGGTCTCGGCCGCTGTCGTGGTCGTCCAGGACGACGTCGCCGCCGCGACGACGCTGGTCCAGGACACCATCCTTCAGGCCCAGGCCGACGCAGCCGCCGCGGGCCTGTCCGGCGACGCCGCGGCCGAGTTCATTGAGGCCGCCATCGGCGCGGCTCTGGCCGCCAACGGCATCAGCCCGGCCGTCGGGCTTCAGGCGATCACCAACGCCACTGCCAATCTGCGGGCCTCGGGCCAGCTGACGGCCGCCGGCTCTCAAGCCGCGGCGAGCGTCCAGGCCAGTGTCGGCGCTCCCGGTGGCGCGCCTGCATCGGGTGGCGGCGTGTCCGGTGGCGCTCCCGTGGGCGCGCCCGGCTCGGCCGGCGGCGGCGGTGGCGGCGGATCGGACTATCGTCCCGCGACCTGAGGCCACCACGCTTATTTTTTGTCGGATGCTGAGCTCCTCTGGGGCCAGGGGGAACCATGCCGAAAAACTCGACACGACTCGCTCTGGTAGTATCGTTGATCGCCTGCGCCACGACCAATGCGGCGCAGGCCCAGACGGCCTCGGGCGCGATCGGGACTGCCCAGGGGCAGTCCGCCGACCTGTTCGCCCGCGACCGCGGCGTCTCCGTGCGCGAACGCGGGCGCCCCGAATATGAGGCGCTGGGGTTGTCGCTGGGCACCTTCGCGGTGTTTCCGACGCTGCAGATCGACGCCGAGAACAACGACAACGTCTTCGCGGTCGCCACGGGCGCGGACAGCGACTGGATCGTGCGACTGAAGCCGGAAGTGCAGATCGCATCGGGCTGGTCGCGCCACGCGCTGAGCGCCTACGCCCGGGCCAACATCAGCCGCTATCAGGATTTTGACGCCGAGAATTTCGAGGATTGGGGCGTGGGGGCGTCTGGCCGCCTGGACATCTCGCGCGCCGCCAACCTCAACGCCGGCTACGACTACGCGTCGATCACCGAGCCGCGCACCTCGTCCAACGCTCCCGCCTCGACGCGCGAGCCGATCAGCTACGATCTCGCGTCGGCCTTCTTCGCCGCGTCGCGGACCAGCGGACGGGTGAAGCTGTCCGGGCGGGGCGACGTTCGCGAGTTCGACTACCAGGACGCCGTCACCCTGGGTGGCACGATCGTCGACCAGGACAATCGCGACCGCACCATCACCAGCCTGACCGGCCGGGCCGACGTGGCGCTCAGCCCCGACACCGCCCTGTTCGTTCAGGCGGCGACCAACAAACGCGACTATGACACCGCTGTCTCGGGCTTGCTGCCGGCGCGCGACTCCGATGGCTATGAGCTTCTGGCCGGGGCGAACTTCGAGGTCGGCGCCGTCGCCCGCGGCGAGATCGCCGTCGGCTACATCAGCCAGGAGTTCGACGCCGCCGCCTACGATCAGATCGACGGCTTCGGCGCGCGCGCCCAGCTGGAGTGGTTCCCGACGCAGCTGACCACCGTCACCGGCTACGGGTCTCGCACGATCGAGGATTCGGGCATCGTCGGCTCCGGGGGCTATCTGTCCTCGTCCGCCGGACTTCGCATCGACCACGAGCTCCGACGCAATATCCTCGTGAACGTCGATGCCTCGCTGTCTCGTGACGAATACGAGGGGATCGATCGCGACGACGACCGCTTCCAGGTCTCGGTCGGTGGGACCTATTTGCTGAATCGCAACCTCGGGATCAGCGTCGCGGCCAGCCACTTCGAACAGACCTCGGGAGGTCTGGCGGCCGGTTCGGAATTCGACGTCAATCGCCTGACGGCGACCCTCGTGGCCCAGTTCTAGACGGGTTTCTCCGTCCCAGGTGCGTAGATTAAGATGCTGAACACTCTCTCCGAGCCGCGGCCGTTCACGTCCGGGCGCGCGCCCGGTGGACCGGAGTCCGAAGACGGGCCCGTCGAAGGACTGGACCTTCACCGGCTGATCGCCCTCTTCCGGCGTCGGCTTCCGCTGTTCCTCGCCGTGGCCCTGGTCGTGATGGTCGGCGCGATCATCGTGACGGTTCGGGCGACGCCGATGTACACGGCGACCTCCAGCCTGACGATCGACACCCGGTCCCAGAACGTCGTCGATGCGGAGGCCGTTCTGTCGGGCCTGTCCGCCGACTCGGGCGTGGTCGATACCGAAATCGAGATCCTCAAGTCGCGCCAGCTGGCCGAGCGGGTCGTCGATGCGCTGAACCTGGACGAAGACGCCGAGTTCAATCCTGCCCTGGCCGAGCCTGGTCCGGTCGCCTCGGTGATGGGCGGCATCGCCGGCCTGTTCGGCGCCGCCGCTCCCGACGCCGCGCGCGAGCGGCTGAGCGCGGTCGACCAGCAGCGCGAGAAGGAGAAGGTCGTCGACAACGTACTTCGTCGCCTTTCGGTGAAGCGGTCCGGCCTGACCTATGTGATGAACGTCGGATTCACGTCCGCGGACCCGGCCAAGGCCTCGCGCATCGCCAACACCTTCGCCGAGCGGTATCTGCTCGAGCAGCTGGAAGCCAAGTTCGACGCGACCCGCCAGGCCAACAGCTGGCTGACGACCCGCCTGGCCGACCTGCGCACGGAGGTTCAGCAGGCCGAGGCCGCGGTCGAGCAGTACCGGACAGCCAACAACCTGCTCAGCTCCTCCGGAGCGACCCTGACCGAGCAGGAGATCTCTGCCTACAACCAGCAACTGGCGACAGTCCGGGCGACCCAGGCCGAGGCCGAGGCCCGTCTGCGCACCGCGCGGGCCCAACTGGCGGCCGGGTCCAATGGCGAGGACGTCGGCGAAGCCCTGGGATCGCAGGTGGTCCAGTCGCTGCGGGCCCGTCGCGCCGAGGTGTCTGGACGCGTCGCCGACCTGACGAGCCGCTATGGCCCCCGCCACCCCGACATGCTGCGGGCCGAACGGGAACTGGCCGACATCGACGCCCAGATCCAGGCCGAGATCCGCCGTATCATCTCCAATCTGGAAGCCCAGGTTCAGGTCGCGCGCGAGCGCACCGGCTCCATGGCAGGCAGCCTGGGGTCGGCGCGCGGGACGCTGGCGGCCAACAACGCCGCCGGAGTGCGTCTGAACGAATTGTCGCGCAACGCCGAGTCGGTGCGCACCCTGTACCAGAGCTTCCTGAACCGCTTCCAGGAGACCACCAGCACCGAGGGCCTGCAGGAATCGGACGCCCGGATCGTCTCGCCCGCCGCCATTCCGACGCGCCCCAGTTCACCGAACGTGCCGTTGAATCTGGCGCTCGGCCTTGGCTTGGCGCTCGTGGCCGGGGTGGCCGCCGTCGTGCTGGCCATCATGCTGGACACCGGCGTCATCACCGCCGAGGACGTCGAGCACAAGTTCGGCCTGCCGCACCTGGGTTCGGTGCCGCTGCTGACCTCGGTCGCCGCCCCGGAGGACCGGGACGACACCCCCGCCGACTATGTGGTCAAGAAACCACTGTCCAGCTTCACCGAGGCGGTGCGGGCCATGCGGGCTTCGATCCTGTTCTCGCGCATCGGTCACCAGATCAAGGTCATCACCCTGACCTCGGCCCTGCCGGCGGAAGGCAAGACGACAACGGCCCTTTGCCTGACGCGCGTCGCCGCCCAGTCGGGCCTCAGGGTCATCCTGGTCGACTGCGACCTGCGCCGCCGCAACGTCAACCGGCTGCTCGGGGTCGAGCCCGAGGTCGGCCTGGTCGAGGTGTTGAACCGAGCCGTCCCGCTGGAACAGGCGATGATACTGGACGCGCCGTCCGGCGCGCAGATCCTGCCGCTGGCCAAGAACAGCTTCACACCGCGCGACGTGTTCGGCTCCGTCGCGATGGATGAACTGCTGGTGCGTCTGCGCCAGGACTTCGATCTGGTCATCCTGGACACGGCACCCGTTCTGGCCGTGTCGGACACTCGCCTGATCGCGGCCAAGGCCGACGCCGTCGTCTTCCTGGCCCGCTGGCGCAAGACGCCCGAGAAGGCCATCGGCGCGGCGCTGAAGATCCTGGAGCAGTCCGGGGCCCACGTCGCCGGTGTCGGTCTGACGCAGGTCGATATGAAGGCCCAGGCCCGCTACGGCTACGGCGACGCCGGCTACTATTACGGCGACTACAAGAAATACTACACGGCCTGATGTCATGACCTCGACCCCGCTCGCCAGCGCTCGAGAGCGACGAGCACCGGCGTTCGGGGCGCGTCGCGGACCAGAGCGGCGGCCGCCCTGGCCCGCTTTGACCGCTCTCGCCGGCCTGCCGGTTCTGCTGACGGTGGCCCACCTGTTCTTCGGGGCCAATCAGCCGGCCGCCTCTGCCTGGCTGACCGCCCTGCTGGGCGCCGCCCTGTTGGTCGGGCTGATGACGCCGTTGCGGCGATCGCTCGATGATCTGGACGCTCTGGCCGCCCCCGCCCTGCTGTTCGGCCTGGTCATCGCCGTCGCAGCATGGAGTCTGACTCCCTGGGGACCGGGCGGAGCGCATCCGGTCTGGGGGTGGGCCGGGGTGACGCCCGGCTCGCTGACGATCGATCGCGGAGCCACCCGCCTGGAAATCGCCAAGCTGCTCGGCCTCGCCTGCGCCTTTGGTCTGGGCGCGCTCCAGGGCGTGCGTCGGGACCGCGCCCAGGCCACGGTCGAGCTGATCGTGTGGATCGGTGGGGCCTATGCGGTGATCGCCCTGGTCAGTTTCCTGTCGGGAACGCAGGTGGCTCAGGGCGGACGACTGTCCGGCGGGTTCCTGAGCGCCAACAGCGGGGGGACGGTCTTCGGCATTCTGACGGTGCTGGGCCTGACGCTGTTCCTGCGAGCGTGGAGCCGCACGGAAGGGCGGGGTCGAACCGCCCGGCTGACGGCCGCCGCGGCACCGGTGGCTTGCCTGGCCCTGACCGCCGTCTGCCTGATGCTGACGGCGTCACGAATGGCGCTTGTCGCGACCCTGTTCGCCTCGGGCGCGCTCCTGGTCTGGACCCTGGTGAGCCGCAAACGAAACCGCAGCGCGATCGGGGCGGCGGCAGGCCTTTTGCTCGCCGTGGCCGCGCTGCTGATGGTCGGCGGCAATGACCTGCTCTGGTCCCGCCTCGCCGAAGGGCAAAGCGGCCTGGGCGATCGCAGCCATCTGTTCTCCGTCCACTGGGGCGCCTTCACCGCCTCGCCCCTGTTCGGCTGGGGACTGGGCAGTTTCGATGCCGTCAATCTGCAGCTGATGACCGCCGAGACCGCGCCGGACCTCTGGCACATCCGGGCGACGCACAATGTCTATCTGCAATGGCTGGAAGAGGCCGGGCTGGCGGGGGCCGTGCCGATGTTTCTGCTGATCGGCATGATCGTCGCCAGCGCGGTGATGCGCAGCGGCACGGGGCGCGGCCAGACCTTGCTGATCGGTCTGACGTGCGCAAATGTCGTGGTCCTGATCCACGGCCTGACCGATTTCGGCTTGCAGGTTCCGTCGATCGCGGCGTTCTGGAGCTTTCTTCTGGGCCTGCAGTTCGGCTTCGGCCGAGGAGGTGGCCGATGACGGCGAGTATCGAGACCACCCCCGAGACGGACACCGCGAACCGGCTGGCCCGGGCGCGCGCCTTCGCCCTGCGGGTGGCGCTGCATCCGTGGGCCCCGACGGCCCTGGCCCTGATCGCCTGTTTCGCCATCGTCGTGGCCTCCGGCGCGGCCCTGATCCATACGCGCCTGGACGAGATGCGCGGGGATCGGGGAGCGAACGTCGCGGCCGCCAGGGCCGGCGGGCCGGGGGCGACCTTGCCGCTGGACTTCACCCTGGCGCCCGACGCGGTTCGGCCAATTTCGATGGACGAGGCGCGCGTATGGAACGCCTCCCTGCCTTTCTCGACCCTGCCGATCCAGCCGGCACGGCCGTTCATCATGCCGCCCGAGCGTCTCGCGGACTATGGCCGCGCGCTCGATTGCCTGACCTCGGCGGTCTATTACGAGGCGGCGTCCGAAACCGCCCTGGGCCAGGCGGCGGTGGCCCAGGTGGTGATCAACCGCATGCGGCATCCGGCCTTTCCCAAGACCATCTGCGGCGTCGTGTTCCAGGGCCAGGAACGCACCACGGGCTGCCAGTTCAGCTTCACCTGCGACGGGGCGCTGGGGCGTCGTCCGTCGGAGGCCGGCTGGGCGCGGGCGCGGGCGGTGGCGGCGGCCGCGCTGAACGGCCTCGTCACACCCGAGGTCGGCATGGCGACCCACTATCACACCGACTGGGTGGCGCCTTATTGGGCCGAGCGGCTGGTCAAGATGCACCAGATCGGCACCCACATCTTCTATCGCTGGACGGGGGCGTGGGGCCTGCCAGGAGCGTTTACGGGGGCCCACGCCGGCGCCGAGCCGGTCATCACCAAACTGGCGGCGGTGGCGACCTTCGTCGAGGATCTGACGGTCCCCGAGCTTGAGACCGAGATGACGACCGAGCTGGCGCTGACGCCCATGGTCACACTGGCGGTGCCCGAAATGGCCGGACCCATCGGCGGCAGCGACGATGAAGACGCCGCCGCGCTCGCGGCCGCCCCGCCGGTCGAGGTCGTCGCCGCGCCGCCGCCGCCGCCTCCGGTCCTGGCCAGCCCGCTGGACGCCTCGCGCGGCGTGACACCCGCCCGGAGCCGGCGTATCGCTGTCCCTCGCTGAGGCGGCGGTCCGTCGCATCGGCCAGGGAGACCCATCCATGACCCGCATCCCGGGCCGCGCCCTCGTCCTTGGTATCCTGTTGAACGCCTTCGCCGTGGCTCAGATCGCCGTGGCGCAGGACAGGGTGGATCAACTGCTGACCCCGGCGGCGGCCAAGCCCGTGGCCACGGCCGTGCCGAACGACGGCGAGGCGGATGTCCAGGCGACCGACGCCGAGCAGGATCCCGAGGAACTGCGCGTCACCCAGGCCCTGAACGCCGAGATCACGGCGCGCAATGACCTGGCCGCGAACCAGGAGCGGGCGGACCAGGCCGCCTTCGAGGCCGGACGCGCGCGCCATGAGGCCGAGGTCGCAGAGGCCCTGAGGCGGCGGCTGGCGTGGGAGGAGGCGACGCGGGTGGCCGAGGAGGCCCGGCGGCGCTGGGAGGCGGACCGGGCGCGCTGGGAGGCCGATGTCCGCGCCTGCGAAGCCGGCGACCGCAGCCGCTGCGCCCCACCCACCTGAGGCGGCCGGCGCGTAACCGGCGGGCCTGTCGCCGCGTATTCGCGCGGAAGGGCGGTTTGCGGCCGGGAGCGGCTTGTGAGACCGTTCCCTATCGGCAAGGCGGGGGAAGCGGATGACCGACGGCGTGATCGATACCAGAGGCGAGGCCGCGACCTCGCTCGAGGCCGGACCCGACCCGCACGCCGACCGGCCCCTGCCCGGCGGCCGGGTCGACACCTATCGCCATCCGCCGCTGGTCCGCGTCAGCCACTGGCTGAACGTGACAGCCGTGGTGATCCTGATCATGAGCGGGCTGAACATCCTGCTGGCCCATCCGCATCTGGACTGGGGCCAGACGACACGCTTTGGACAGGGGCACTGGCTGGACATTCCGCCGATCCCGAACTGGCTGCTGATCCCGCAGGGGCGCAACCTGGCCGAGGCGCGGCACTGGCATTTCTTCTTCGCCTGGGTCTTCGTGATCAACGGCCTGATCTATCTGGCCTATGGCTTCATCACCCGCCGGTTCGGCAAGAAGCTGTGGCCGACCAAGACGGACCTGGCCGGGTTCTGGCCCTCGGTGAAGGAACACGCCCGCTTCCACTTCCCCAAGGACGAGGAGGCGCGGACCTACAACGTCATCCAGAAGCTGACCTATGTGGCGATGATCCTGGTCGTCCTGCCGATGATGCTGATCACCGGTCTGTCGATGTCGCCGGGGTTCAACGCGGTCGGCGGCTTCCTGCTGGACATCATGGGCGGGCGACAGTCGGCGCGGACGCTGCACTTCCTTTCGGGGGCGATGATCGTGGGTTTCATCGTCATCCACGTCGGGCTCGTGTTCTGGACCGGCTTCGTGAACAACATGCGGGCCATGATCACCGGCTGGTTCGTGCTGGAGCCGTCGACGCACGAGGCCCACGCCGCGCCGGCAGAGCCGAAGGGAGACCCGTCATGAGCGAGACCGCTTCCAAGCCGATGGGCCTGAACCGGCGATCCTGGCTGGCGCGTGCCGGGGCCGCCGTGGGCGTGATGACCCTGGCGGCCTGCCAGCGCGGACAGACGATCAGCGAGAGCCTGCGGGTGTCCGCCGAGGCCCTGACGCGGCGATCGCAGCGCCTGTTGATCCCGCGCGAGGCCCTGGCGCCGGAGTATGAGCCGCGCGACATCTCCTTCTTCAAGCCGAACGGATCGATCGACCCGGCGGCGGCGGACTATGTGGCGCTCCGGGATGCGGGCTTCGCCGACTACCGGCTGGTGGTCGACGGGCTGGTGGAGCGGCCGCTGTCGCTGTCTCTGGCCGAACTGCGGGAGCGACCGGCCCGGACCCAGATCACCAAGCACGACTGCGTCGAGGGCTGGACGGCGATCGGCCAGTGGAGCGGGGTGCGGCTGGAGACCCTGCTGGACGAGGCGGGACTGAAGCCCGAGGCGAAGTATGTCGTCTTCCATTGTTTCGACGCCCTGACCCAGACGGAGGACGGGCCGCGCTACTATGAATCGATCGACCTGATCGACGCGCGTCACCCGCAGACGATCCTGGCCTATGACATGAACGGCGAGACCCTGGGCGTGCCGCACGGGGCGCCGCTGAGGCTGCGGGTCGAGCGTCAGTTGGGCTACAAACAGGCGAAGTACATCCGCCGGATCGAGGTGGTCGACAGCTTCGAGGCGATGCCGGGGCCGAGGGGCGGATACTGGCCGGATCGCGGATACGAGTGGTATGCGGGGATCTGATCCTCAGGCGGCGGGTCGCCCCTCCAGCACCCAGTCCTGCCCGAAGCTCGCGAGGGACTGGATCGCCGGGACGAGGGCCCGCCCCCGGTCGGTCAAGGCATAGTCGACGCGAGGCGGGACCTCGGGATAGACCGTGCGGCTGATCAGACCATCCGCCTCCATCTCGCGCAGGCTCTTGGTCAGGATGCGCTGGCTGACTGTGGGCAGGAAACGGCGCAGGGCATTGAAGCGGACCGGTTCGCCGGCCATGAGATGATAGAGGACCGCGCCCTTCCACTTGCCGCGGATCAGCTCCAGGGCGGCTTCCGCCGGGCATCCCTCGCCGTCGTAGTCGACATGACGCTTGGGCATCGAAGGTATCCTTCGCGTTCCTGAGGCACGTTTCGGTGCGTTCTTGAGACGGTCGGCGGGCCCCACACATGCGGTCCGGCTCATCCCGAGCCGGAGAACGCATGATGAAATCCATCGCCTATGTAGTGCCGTCGCCGATCGCCGACGAGGCCAGCTTCACCTTTCACGACATCCCCACGCCAAAGCCGGGTCCGCAGGACCTGCTGGTCCGCGTGCGGGCCGTGTCGGTCAATCCGATCGACTACAAGATCAGGGCCAGCCGCGAAGGTACGGCCGATCAACCGGTCGTGCTGGGCTGGGACGCCGCAGGGGTGGTCGAGGCCGTCGGGGCGAAGGTCACCGGGTTCAAGGCGGGCGACGAGGTCTGGTACGCGGGCGACCTGAACCGCGCCGGCAGCAATGCGGAGCTTCAGACCGTGGATCACCGAATCGTCAGCCTAAAGCCTCGCTCGCTCGGCTTCGCCGAGGCCGCCGCGATGCCGCTGACCACACTGACCGCCTGGGAGGGTTTGTTCGACCGGCTGAAAGTCGACCGCGAGCAGACCGGCGTTCTTCTGGTGGTCGGTGGCGCAGGCGGGGTCGGCTCCATGGTGATCCAGCTGGCCCGACGTCTGACGGCTCTGTCGGTCGTCGCGACGGTTTCGCGACCGGAGACCGAGGCATGGGTTCGTGATCTCGGCGCGCATCATGTCATCGACCACCGCCGTCCGCTCAGCGAAGCCTTGGCCGAGCTGGGGCTCGGTCAGGCCGACCACGTCTATGTGACCACCCAGACCGAGCACCACTGGCCCGAGGTGGTCGCCACGACGAAGCCGCAGGGCTCGGTCCTGCTGATCGAGCGTCAGGAGACGCTGGAGATGGGCGAAGCTTGGGCCAAGAGCCTGACCGTGGCGTGGGAGCTGATGTACACGCGCTCCATGTACGAGACCGACGATATCGGTCGGCAGGGCGAAATCCTGGCGGAGGTCGCCTGGCGGGTCGACACCGGCGAGCTGCGGACCACCGCCCGGACCCATCTTGGTCCGCTTACCCCCGAGAGCCTGCGGGAGGCTCACCGCCTGCTGGAAAGCGGGACCACGATCGGCAAGATCACGCTGGACGGCCTTGGCTGATCCCCAGCGCGGCCTCCCTCCCGTCCGGGAGGGAGGCCGTTCAGCCCGCGACCATGCTCATGTCGCGGCGGGCCATCAGCTTGTCGAACTCGCCCCAGACGCCGTCGGCGCCGTGCCAGGCACCCTGGGTGGCGGCCTTGGAGTATTCGGTGGCGCGGGCCTCGAAGAAGTTGGCGTGCTCGACGCCGCTCAGCAGCGACTGCAGCCACGGCAGGGGGTTTTCCTTCACGCCATAGAGCTCGGGCAGCTTCAGCTGGCGCAGGCGCCAGTCGGCGATGAAGCGGATGTATTGCTTGATGTCCTCGGGGGTCATGCCGTTGACCTCGCCGGCCTCGAAGGCCAGGTCGATGAACTTGTCCTCCAGCTTCACCACGGTGCGGCAGCATTCCACGATGTCGTCGGCCACGGCGGGGGTGACGCAGCCGGTTTCCTTGTTGAAGGCGTGGTAGAGCTTGATGATGCCGTCGCAGTGCAGGCTCTCGTCGCGCACCGACCAGGACACGATCTGGCCCATGCCCTTCATCTTGTTCTGGCGCGGGAAGTTCATCAGCATGGCGAAGGACGCGAACAGCTGAAGCCCCTCGGTGAAGCCGCCGAACATGGCGAGCGTGCGGGCGATGTCGGCGTCAGACTCGACCCCGAACTGGCCCATGTAGTCGTGCTTGTCCTTCATGGCCTCGTATTCCATGAAGGCCCCGAACTCGCTCTCGGGCATGCCGATGGTCTCGAGCAGCAGGGCGTAGGCCGCGATGTGGATGGTCTCCATGTTGGCGAAGGCCGAGAGCATCATCTTGACCTCGGTCGGTTTGAAGACCCGGCCGTACTTCTCCATGTAGTTGTCGGCGACCTCGATGTCCGACTGGGTGAAGAAGCGGAAGATCTGGGTCAGGAGGTTGCGCTCCTTGTCGTTCAGGTTCGCCGCCCAGTCCTTGCAGTCTTCGCCCAGCGGCACCTCCTCGGGCATCCAGTGGACCTGCTGCTGCTTCTTCCACATGTCGAAGGCCCACGGATAACGGAACGGCTTGTAGGCGGCCGAGGGCGTCAGCAGACCGGCGGTAGCGGGCTTGATCGAGACGTGTGCGTTCATGGCGATGACCGGATGCGAGAGCGGTTGAGACTGTAAGGGCTATCCAAGCCCAGAATCGAACTGAACGCTACGGCTAGTTGGTTAACGATCCCCAACATCAACATCTTGTGTGGATCGGGGGATAAGGTTCGGCTCGTCATCGCGCGCCGAACGAAACCCGGCGAACCGTGTTAACCTTCCTCAGAAGGCGAGGAGAGCGGCATGGGCAAGGCACTGATCGTGGCGGCGTTTCTGGCGTCCGCCCTGGCTCCGGCGGCCGCCGCCCAGACCTATGGCCAGCCCTATCATCGCGCGCCGAGCGTCACCTACGGCCAGCCGCATGGGCAGTGGGGCGGCGGGCTGAGCGAGTGGGACGGGCGATCCTATGCGGCGACGGGTCGCGCCGCCACGGGGTATGTGAACGGTCCTGCACCGGCCTACGGCGGCTACGGGCAGGGCTACGGCGACCCCTATGCCTATCGCCCACCGAGTGGCGGGTACGGCTATCGCCACGGCTACGGCCACGATCGCGGCGGACGCTATGGCTACAGCAGCGGCAATCGCTGGACGCGGTGGTCGAGCCCTCCGGGTCGCGGCTACCACGACGCCTATGGCTACAACGACGACCGGGCGCCGCGCGGGGCGGACCACCGTCGGGACGACCGCCGCGACTGCGACTGCGGTGCCGGGCCCTATCTTTACGACCGCTGAGCGCCGGCTTCACGCCACGAGCGGGAAGTTTAACCACGTCTGACGCCGGTCTCTCGCGCCGCGCGAGCATCCGGAACCGACGGGCCGGTCGATGCCCTACAGGGGTCTGTCGCCTCTGTTGGAGTGCTCTGTCGTGTCCCGCTTTCTGTCCGTCCTGACCTCGTCCCTGGCCGCGCTTCTGGTGCTGGCCGCCGCCCCTGCTTTCGCTGGAGAACGCCCGGGCGGTGGCGGGCATGGAGGTGGCGGGCATCCCGGAGGCGGTCTTGGCGGCGGCTGCCGGGGTGGCTGTGGCGGAGGCGGCCATTACGGCGGCAACATCAACGTCAATGTGAACGCCAATGCCAACGCCAGCGCCTATGCGGGCGCGGGGGCGGGCGCGGCCATCAACGCCCGCGCCTATGAGCTGGGGCAGGTGCGCGGCGGATATGGCGGACACGGCGGCATGGTCGCCGTCGGCTCCGGCGGCGTTGACCTGGGTGGATACGGCTACGGCGGGGGCTACGGCTACGTCTATGTCAGCGGACCCGGCCATGGCCCCAGCCGCCCGTTCGGATACACGGTGCGCGGCTTCGGGCGGCGCTATGTGACCACCGACCGGTGCGGCGGTTGCGACCTGCCGCCCGCCCCGCCGCCTCCGCCCTGCCGCGACCGTTGCGACGGCGGTGGCTATGGCGATCAGGGCCACGACGACCATTACAGCCGCAGCAGCGCGTCGGGCTCGTCCTACAGCGTGCGCGAAAGCTACAGCGAGAGCAGCGCCCATGGCGGCGGCTACGCGGCCGTTCAGGGCGGCTATGAGGACGGCTATGCCTACGGTCAGGGTGCCGAGGCTTACGGCTATGCGCCGCCGCAGGTTCAGTACGCGCCCGCGCCGCAGGCCTATGACTATCCGGCTCAGCCCGCGCCCCAGGTCTATCAGCCCGCGCCGGTCTATGTGACGCCGCCCGCCGGCTACTACGGCGACCTGCCGCCCGGGGACACGGGCGGGGGCATGCCCTATCGCCAGGAGTACGGCGAGCGGGGCTGAGGCTGCGCTCAGGCTTCCGTCGAAAGGCGTGAGCGGCTAGGGACTGCCGCCATGACCGACCTGGCCAAACTCGAACTGGAACTGATCAATGCCATCGGCGGGGCCGCCACCGTGGCCGAAGCCGAGGCCGTGCGCGTCGCCGCGCTGGGCAAGACCGGCGCGATCTCCGGCCTGCTGAAGGGCATGGGGGCGATGAGCCCCGACGAGCGGCGCGAGCAGGGGCCGATCATCAACGGCCTGCGCGACCGGGTCACGGCCGCGATCGCGGCCAGGAAGGCCGAGCTGGAGGCCGCCGAGTTGGACGCGCGCCTGGCCGCCGAGCACGTCGATCTGACTTTGCCGGCGCGGCCCCGTCGCAAGGGGGGCGTGCACCCGACCATGCAGGTGATGGACGAGATGATCGCCGTCTTCGCCGGGATGGGCTTCGCCGTCGCCGAAGGGCCCGACATCGAGGACGACTTCCACAACTTCACCGCCCTGAACTTTCCGCCCAAGCACCCCGCGCGGGAAATGCACGACACCTTCTTCCTGAAGCCCGACCCTGAGACGGGCGAGCGCAAGGTGCTGAGGACACACACGTCGCCGGTGCAGGTCCGCACGATGATGAGCCAGGAGCCGCCGATCCGCATCGTCGCGCCCGGCCGCACCTTCCGCAAAGACTCCGACGCCACCCACACCCCGATGTTCCACCAGATCGAGGGTCTGGTGATCGGCAAGGACATCCACATGGGTCACCTGAAGACGACCCTGAAGGACTTCGTGGCGCGGTTCTTCGAGCTGGACGGCGTCGACGCGCGGTTCCGCCCGCACCACTTCCCCTTCACTGAGCCCTCGGCCGAGATGGACATCCGCTGCGACCGCTCGGGCGGAAAGCTGGTGCTCAACGAGGGCGACGACTGGCTGGAGATCCTGGGCTGCGGGATGGTGCATCCCAATGTGCTGAAGGCCTGCGGCATCGACCCGGACCAGTGGCAGGGCTTCGCCTTCGGCATGGGGGTCGATCGCCTGGCCATGCTGAAGTACGGCGTGCCGGACCTGCGCCCAATGTTCGAGGCCGATGTGCGCTGGCTGGCGCACTACGGCTTCTCGGCGTTTTCCGCCCCCAACCCCGCATCCGGTCTGAGCTGATGAGTGCCCCTGAACCCCTGATCCTGAACCCCGTCGGCCTGGGGCCCGATCATGTCGATCAGCAGATCTGGTTGCCGCTGCTGGTGCTGGAAGCGGTGCGCGCCGGCAAGGGCGAGATCCGTGGACGGACCTTCACCCGCTGCGCCCTGGAAGGGCCGGCGGTGATCCTGCCGGTGGACGGCTGCGACTTCTCGGGCTGCACGATGGGCGGGATCGTCGGTCACCCGAGGAGCCTGTTGTTCCGGCCACTGGACGAGGCGCGGGTGACGGGGACGATCGTCTTCCACGGCTGCCGCTTCATCGACTGCGACTTCCGGGGCGTCGGCTTCACCGGCGACGAGGCCTTCATCCGCACCTTGCTGACCTCGCTGGGGGACACCGCGGCATGAAGTTCACCCTGTCCTGGCTGAAGGACCACCTCGACACGAGCGCCACCGCCGCCCAGGTCGCCGACGCCATGACCATGGCCGGGCTCGAGGTCGAGCATGTCGCCGACCCGACCGTGGCCCTGGCCCCCTTTACCGTTGCCAAGATCGTCTCGGCCGAGCGCCATCCGAACGCCGACCGGCTGCAGGTCTGTCAGGTCGAGACGGTCGACGGACTGAAGGAGATCGTCTGCGGCGCGCCCAATGCGCGGGCGGGCCTGACCACCATCTATGCCCCGATCGGGGCCTATGTGCCCGGCCTGGGCGTGACCCTGGTCGAGAAGCCGGTCCGGGGCGTGGTGTCGAACGGGATGCTGTGCTCGGCCTCGGAACTGCAGCTGTCGGACGAGAGCGACGGCATCCAGGAACTGCCGCCCGAGATCCCCGTCGGCATGCCGGTGGCCCAGCTGTTCGGGGCCGAGCCGGTGATCGATTTCGAGGTGACGCCGAACAGGCCCGACTGGCTGGGCGTGGCGGGCATCGCGCGCGACCTGGCGGCGGCGGGCGTCGGCACGCTGAAGCATTTCGACATCGCCGTGGTGCGCGGGGCCTTTCCGTCGCCGATCACGGTGCGGATCGATGCGCCCGAGATGTGCCCGGTGTTTGCCGGGCGGGTGATCCGGGGCGTGAAGAACGGGCCCTCGCCAGCCTGGCTGCAGACGCGGCTCAAGGCCATCGGGCTGCGCTCGATCAACCGCCTGGTCGATGTGACCAATCTGATCGCCTACGACCGGGCGCGGCCGCTGCACGTCTATGACGTGGCCAAGCTGGTCGGAACCGAGATCGTGGTTCGGGGGGGCCAGGTCTCGGCCGGAAGCGAGCATATCGCGGCGGGCACGGCCGAGCAGTTGATCGCTCTGGACGGCAAGACCTATGCGGTCGATCCGGCCATGTGCGTCATCGCCGATGCGATGGGGGAACGCCCCATCGGCCTGGGCGGTGTCATGGGTGGTGAGAGCACGGGGTGCTCGGACGAGACCACCGACGTCTTCCTGGAAAGCGCCTGGTTCGATCCGATCGTCACGGCCCACACCGGGCGGACGCTGACCATCAACTCCGACGCCCAGTACCGGTTCGCGCGCGGGGTGGACCCGGCCTCGGTGGTGCCGGGACTGGAGCTGGCGACGCGGCTGATCCTGGATCTGTGCGGCGGCGAGCCCTCCGAGGTGGTGGTCGCGGGGACCGCCCCGGCCGACCCGGCCCCCTTCGCCTTCGACCCCGCCTATGTGAAGCGCCTGTCGGGCCTGGAACTGGAGGACGACCGGATCGGGACGATCCTGGGTCAGCTGGGCTTCCATATCGCGGCGGCACCGGCCGGTTCGGCGGAGCCCTGGATCGTGACCCCGCCGTCGTGGCGGCGCGACGTCGAGGGCAAGGCGGACCTGGTGGAAGAGGTCGCGCGCATCCACGGCTATGACCACCTGCCCGACACCCCCCTGCCCGACCAGGGCGCGCCCAGCCGGGGTGTGCTGAATCCCCGTCAGGCGCGGGTACGAATCGCACGGCGGGCGCTGGCGGCCCTGGGCTATGCCGAGGCGGTCACCTGGTCGTTCACGCGTAGGGACATCGCGACGATGTTCGGCGGCGGCGACGAGCGCCTCGTGGTCGACAATCCCATCGCGTCCGATCTGGACTGCATGCGGCCCTCGGTTCTGCCCAATCTGATCCAGGCGGCGGCGCGGAACGCCGCGCGCGGGCATGGGGATGTGGCCCTGTTCGAGATCGGGCCGATCTATCTGGGCGACGGGGCGAACGACCAGAGGACGGTGATCGCCGGCCTGATCAGCCCGCGCGCGGCCCGGCACTGGGCAGGTGGCGGCGACGACGCCGTGTTCGCCCTGAAGGCCGACCTGACGGCGGTGCTGGAGGCGATCGGCGCACCGGTCGCGTCGCTGCAACTGGCGCAGGGGTCGAACCGCGACTGGTGGCATCCGGGGCGGTCGGCACGGCTGCAGCTGGGGCCCAAGACAGTGGTGGCCGAGTTCGGGGCCGTGCATCCGCGCGTGCTGAAGGCGCTGGACGCCGATGGGCCGATGCTGGCCTTCGAGATCGTGCTGGACGCCGTGCCCGAGCCCAAGGCCAGGGCCGGGGCGACCAAGGCGCGCGGCACCGCCGACCTGCCCAACCTGATGCCCCTGACCCGCGACTTCGCCTTCGTGGTGGAGGACGGCCGGGCGGCGGGCGATCTGGTCCGGGCCGTGGCGGGGGCCGACAAGACCCTGATCGCCGAGGTGCGGGTGTTCGACGTCTATCGCGGGGCTGGCGTCCCCGAGGGGTCCAAGTCGATCGCCATCGAGGTCGTGATCCAGCCGCGCGAGGCCACCTTGACGGACGCCGATATCGAGGCACTGTCAGCCAGGATCGTCGCCGCCGCGGACAAGCTGGGGTCGCGACTGAGGGGATAGGCGAATGGGGACCAAGCCGCGCATCGAGACGGCCTTCGAGCGGATGCTGTTCCGCTCGCGCTGGCTGATGGCGCCCTTCTATTTCGGCCTGGCGCTGGCGCTGCTGATGCTGCTGGCGGTGTTCGTGGCGGACCTGTTCTACTACCTGCCCCAGGCCTTCGTGCTGGGTCAGCGGATGGACTCCAACGCCGCGATCCTGGCGGTCCTCACGCTGGTGGACCTGTCGCTGGCGGGCAATCTGCTGCTGATCGTGATGTTCTCGGGCTATGAGAATTTCGTGTCCAAGCTGGACCTGGACGGCGAGACCGACCGGCCCCCGTGGATGGGAACCGTGGACTTCTCGGGTCTGAAGATGAAGCTGATCGCCTCCATCGTGGCGATCTCGGGCATCCAGCTGCTGAAGACCTTCATGAACATCGGCAAGCCGGGCTATCCGCTGGACGAAACCGCCCTGATGTGGGGCGTCATCATCCACCTGACCTTCGTCGCGTCGGGCGTCCTGCTGGCACTGATGGACTGGCTGACCGCCAAGACGGACAAGCACTAGGCAGATGGGGCGCTAGCGCTCGGCTCGCGGAGCCTCGCTGCTTGAGCGCAGGTTTGGGGCGCTAACGCTCGGCTCGCGGAGCCTCGCTGCTTGAGCGTGAGGGGGTTTCGCCGCCAGAGGATTAGTACCGCGTTAACCTCGCCGCCCCAAGGCTGACTCAATGGGCGCGGACCTTGGCGAGCGACGCCGAGGGGGCGATTTCACTGATCCCGGGGACCCAACCATGCACCGCCGCCAGCTGATCCAGACGGGCTTCGCCGCCACCGCCGCCGCATCGCTTGGGGCCTGCGCGACCCAGCCTCGTCAGCCTGCGGAGCCCGCCTATCCGATCGCGTCCGATGCCAACGCCCAGGCCTATACCGCCGACGAACTGGTGGCCGCCGGTTCGCGCGAGCTGGGCATCGCCGCCGAGGCCATGGGGTCCGCGATCGAGCGTATCTTCGCCGACCAGGGAGACCGCCCCACCGCCTATATCGCCGGCGAAGAGGGGGCCGGCGCCGCCGTCGTCGGCCTGCGCTATGGCCGGGGCGCTCTGCACATGAAGGACCTGTCGGCCTCGCAGGAGGTGTTCTGGCAGGGCATTTCGGTGGGCTGGGACGTCGGGGGCAACGCCAGCCGCGTCTTCACCCTGTGCTACGGCCTGTATGCGCCCGACGCCATCTACCGCCGCTATCCGGGGGTCGAGGGTTCGGCCTATCTGGTCGGCGGGGTGGGTGTGAACTACCAGCGCGCGGACGGCATCGTCCTGGCGCCGGTTCGGACCGGGGTCGGCCTGCGCCTGGGGGCCAACGTCGGCACCATGGCCTACAGCCGCCAGCGCAACATCCTGCCGTTCTGAAATCGCCGGGCGAGCCGTCGGGGCGCCCCGCAGGCCGTTGACACCGGCGGTTCCGCCCGCCTATGTCCCGCCCTCTCCGTCGCGCCATGACCCTTGGTCAGGCTGACAAGGGGCCGTAGCTCAGTTGGTAGAGCGCGTCGTTCGCAATGACGAGGTCAGGGGTTCGACTCCCCTCGGCTCCACCAAACTCGGTGGATTTGGGTCCTGAGTTGATCCGGTGGACGGACGAGGCGGAAGCGCGCGCGCGTCATCCCCAGCCGACGACCGCGCCCCTGCGCCGGGCCAGCGCCGGTGCTGGCGCTCGATCCTGCAGCGTCGTGATGGGCTCGGGCGTCGCACGACCGAACAGCCAGCCCTGGCCGTAGTCGACGCCGATCGAGCGGACCGCCTGTTCGACCGCCTCGGTCTCGATCATTTCCGCGACGGTGGTCAGCTGCAACGACGCGCAGAGTTCGACCAGATGGGTCACCAGGGTGCGCGAACGCGGGTTGACGTCCAGATCGCGGATGAAGCTGCCGTCGATCTTGACCGTGTCCACGGACAGGCCGCGCAGATAGTCGAATGAGGCCGATCCGACACCGAAGTCGTCGATGCAGATCTTGACCCCGGACTTGCGGATCGCCCGCAGTCGCTTGTCCGCCGCCTCCAGGTCGGCGAGCGCGGCGGTCTCGGTCACCTCCAGCACCAGACGGTGGCGCTCGCGGGGTTCGGCCGCCGTGAGGCGGGCCAGGGCGGTCAGATAGGTGTCGGTCGCCAGGGACGCGGCGGACACGTTCACCGCCACCTTCACCAGGCCGTTTCCGGGCTGGCGCATCTTGCGCACGGCCTTTTCCAGGACGGCCAGATCGAAATCCTCGATCAGGCCGAGTTCCTCAGCCATGTGGAGGACGGTGGCCGGTCCGTTCGCGCCGAAGCGGGCCAACGCCTCGAAATGATGCACCGCCCCGGTCTTGAGATCGACGATGGGCTGATAGTGCAGGTCAAACTGGCGCGCCTTGACCATCACGCGGAACTTGTCGGCGTCGCTGAGGGTCTTCTTCAGGGTCTGGGCGAAGGTCCGCTCCGGATGGTCGAGCCCGCCGTCCCGCAAACAGCCCTCGATGGTGAACCGCATCGCCTTGAGCGTGCTGACGGGATCGGCGGTGTCCTGGAGCGCCGCTTCCGCCGCGCGGGGAGAGAAGGCGTAGCCTTCAGCTTCGCCGGCTTCGCGAACCTCCGCCGCGAGATCGCGCCCGTCGGCCGCGTTCTTGATCAGGGCGAAACGCTCGGGGGTCAGGCGCGCCGCCGACGATCCGTCCAGGGACGCGGACTGGAGCGCGGCGTTGACGCGGGCGGTGGCGCGCTCGCCCTGCTCGCCCTCGACCGAGGACAGACCGGGGACATCGACAAACGCGAGGGCCATGGCCTCTCCGGCGGGCGCGTCGATGAGCTTGGACCGCGCACGTTCGAGAAGACCGGCGCCATCCAGGAGAGGCGGGCATCGCGGCACGGCCAGGGCGAAGGGCGCGCCTTCAAAGGTGATGGCGCACGACAGCGCCGGAGCGAGCTGCGGAAGTCGAAAGGCGCGCAGCCTGGCGCGGCGGACCAGGGTGTCGCCGCAGATCAGCAGAATCTCGGCGGCCGGTGATCGGGCCCCGTCGCCCAGATCGTCGATGACGGCCGCGATGGCCGCCCGGCTGGCCTTGCCGAGGCGTTCATGGAGATGGGAGCCGACCCAGGCCTCCGGCGTCTCGCACCCCGGGGCGGGGGCCGAGCCGATCGCGAACGCGATCCGGCCGTCGCCATCCAGTTCCACAAGGATGTCGGCCGCTGCGAAGGCGAGACCGAGCAGTCGGGACTTCTTGAGCATGGGCGAAGCTTCGCCTTAAACAATGAAAGTCCTGCCAGCGTTTTTGCTTAACGGCGCGTTCGGGTGCCCATCGACTGGCCCAGCGCCGCTGTGGCGGCTCCGCTTGCGCTCAGTCCAGCCCGTCGTCCGTCACGACGAAGGCGCGGCCTTCCGCCATGGCCTGGCGAGCGAGTTCATCCTGGACCAGATGCCAACGGCGCAGCCGTTCGAACCCGATGGCGTGCTCGGGCGAGGCGTCCAGCCATTCGGTGAATTCGCGGCGGCGCTTGCGGTACTGAGGCTCGGTCGGGTCCGGGACCGGCGGCACTTGCGGCAGCCGGCTCGCCACGTCGGGCGGGATGGGGAAGTCTCCCGATGACGTCGACAGGATCATGGGATCGCACGCTAGGAGAAGAATCGCCGCCCCGAAACCCCGATCCGGCGAGCAGTGCGGGCTTTCACGCGAATTCCAGCCCTGCGAGGGGGTTTCAGGCGCTGGCCGACGCCAGCACCTCGTCCAGCACCTGGCACGCCCGGTCGATCTGGTCGTCGGTGATCGTGGGGTGGACGAGCATGGCCAGGGAGGTCTCGCCCAGGCGCCGCGCATTGGGCAGGCGCTCAGCCGGCCGCCAGCCGGTGCCGTCGAAGGCCCGCTCCAGATAGATCTCCGAGGCCGAGCCGTGGAAACACGGCACGCCGCGCGCGACGACCTCCTCGATGATCCGGTCCCGGGTCCAGCCGGCCGCGAGCCGTTCGGGCCGGACGAAGGCGTAGAAGCGGTACCAGGCGTGGGTCACGTCGGCCGGGGTCGGCGGCACCCGCACCGCGTCGTGGCGGGCGCAGACCTCGGCCAGCCGCATCGCCAGCGCCGTCCGCCGCGCGGTCCAGTCGGCCATTCGATCCAGCTGGATCAGGCCGATCGCCGCCTGCATCTCGATCATGCGCCAATTGGTGCCGAAGGTGTCGTGGACCAGGCGCGGGCCGGGCGGATGCGCCCGCTCATAGACCCCCTCCCAGCTCTTGCCGTGGTCCTTGTAGGACCACATGAAGGCCCACAGGGCCTCGTCGTTAGTGGTGACGAACCCTCCCTCGCCCCCGGTCGTCATGATCTTGTCCTGGCAGAAGGACCAGGCTCCGACGTGGCCGAGGGAGCCGACGCTGCGTCCCCGGTAGCGCGCGCCGTGGGCCTGGGCGCAGTCCTCGATCACTTTCAGGTCGTGGGCGTCGGCCAGGGCCATGATCGGGTCCATGTCGCAAGGCAGCCCGCCCAGATGAACGCAGATGATGGCCCGCGTGCGCGGGGTCAGGACGGCTGCGATGGTCTCGGCCGTGATGTTCTGGCTGTCGAGGTCGACGTCGGCGAACACGGGCACCGCGCCGGCCGTGACGATGCAGGAGGCCGAGGCCAGGAAGGTACGCGGCGTGGTGATCACCTCGTCCCCCGGGCCGATGCCCAGCGCTTTCAGGGCGACGTCCAGGGCGACAGTGCCGTTGGCCAGGGCGATGGCATGGGACGTTCCGGCCCATTCGGCGAAGCGCCGCTCGAACGTCCGGCAGCGATCACCGGTCCAGTAGTTGACGCGGTTGGAGGCGAGGACGTCGGCGACGTCCTGAACTTCCTCGGGACTGAAGCTGGGCCAGGGGGCGAACGGGGTGTTCAGCACGGGCTCATCTCACCATCGGTCGGGCGGGACTGCCGATCACCGTGTCGCCCGGCGCGACATCCTTGGTGACGACAGCCCCCATGCCGATCACCGCCCCGCGACCGATCCGAAGCGGCTTGTCGCGGTTTCCCTGACGGAGAATCGCCCCGGTACCGATGTAGACGTCGTCCTCCACAATCGTGTTTCCATTGATGCAGACGCGAGGGGCCAGGGTGACGAAGTCGCCGATCACGCAGTCATGAGCGACATACGAGTAAATGTTCGCATGAAAGTGAACGCCGATCCGCGCATCGGATGTGCAGATGGTCGAGCCGCAGAATATTGCGCCTTGGCCCACTGCGACGTTGTCGCCCCGCTCATGACTGTCGGCAACCAGGGATCCGGAAACGAGACCCATCGCCTCGCATCGGGCGGCCAGCGCACGGCGGACGGACGCGTCGGCGACAGCGATGACCACGCGGCAGTCCGTCCGACCCTGGAGAGAGGACGGGGGCACCACCGGAATACCGTTGACCCGTGTCCCGATTTCAGACTCCGCATCCGACACGAAAGTCACATCGCCTTGCCGCCGGGCGAAGGCGGCGATTTCCCGACCGAAGCCGCCCGGACCATAGATTGCGAGGAGCATCAGCCGTTCTCCATCGTTGAGGGGGCTGGACCGACAAACCGATCCATGGTTGCCGCGCCTTCAGCGGAAATATTCTCGCGCCTGAGAGCCTTGATCACCGTGGAGAGGAGAATCGAGACGTCGAGGCGGAAGCTGCGATTGTCGACATACCAGACGTCCAGAGCGAACTTCTCCTCCCAGCCGATCGCGTTTCTGCCATTCACCTGGGCCCAGCCGGTGACCCCGGGGCGGACCTCGTGACGACGGGCCTGCTCCGGCGAATAGAGCGGCAGGTACTCCATCAGCAGCGGCCGAGGGCCCACCAGGCTCATCTCGCCCTTCAGCACATTCCAGAGCTCCGGCAGTTCATCGAGGCTGGTCGCGCGCAACCAGCGGCCAAACGGTGTCAGCCGGTCGGCGTCCGGCAGAGGGCGCCCGTCGGACCCGATCGCGTCGCGCATGGTGCGGAACTTGATCATCTCGAACGGCCGACCGTGCAGGCCAGGGCGGGGCTGGCGAAACAGGACCGGCGTGCCCAGTCGCGCCCGAACCATCAGTGCCAGGACCAGCAGCACAGGGGACAGAGCGATCAGGCCCGCGCCTGCGGCGGCGATGTCGAACAGGCGCTTCAGCGGAGCCTTGCGAGGTCGGGCGCGGGCTTGCACCGGATCGACCACGCGATCGATCAGGCCCGACGTCTGGCGAATAGCGCGGTCAAAACCGTAGTGGTCACAATAGGCCTGTTGCGCCCGGGCACCCATGGCCGCGCGGTCAGTGGCCGACATGCGCGCCAGGGCGACCATCGCGTTCGCCATCGCCTCCACATCCCCCGGAGGGGTCGACAGTCCGGCGCCCGCCCCCGTCACCATCCGGGCCGCCTCGCCCTTTACGCCGATCAGGATCGGGCGGCCCATGGCCATGTAGAACTGGGTCTTGGACGGGATGGTGATCTCGAACAGGGGGTCGTCGACAAGATGGAGCACCAGGGCGTCTGCAGCAGCGAAGACGTCGCCGATCTTGGTCGGCGGAACACCGGGCCGCAGCCGGACATGGCGCGCGCCCAGGCTGTCGATGAGGGCCGCGAGGCGATCTCGCTCCACGCCGCCGCCGATCAGGGTCAGCTGAAGTTCAGGCACGGCCCGGCCGGCCTCTTCGGCGGCATGGATGAGGGTTTCCAGCCCCTGAACCCGGCCGAGATTGCCACCGTAGACGAGGTTGAAGCGCCCCTCGAAATTCAGTTCGCCCAATGGGTAACCGCCACCCGGACGGGCCAAATCCTCGTCTGCCCAATTCACCACGGTGGCGGCGCGATCAGCGGGCACGCCCCGCTGGATCAGACGTGCGGTCATGCCTTTTGACTGGCCGATCACCAGAGCCGCCCGTCGGTAGACGAACGCGCAGATCGGTCCCAGCACCCGCGACAGGCGGTCGGTGCCCGCCATGCCGGAGGCGGCGACCGAGTCCGGCCACAGGTCCTGGACCTCCAGCAAAAAAGGGCGACGCGTGATCATGCCGGCCAGCGCTGCGGCCAGTCCCACGGTGATCGGCGGATGATAGACATAGACGGCGTCGAAGCGTCGGCCTCTGAACAGACAGAAAACCAGGGCCGACAGGAAGAACGACAGATAGTTGGCCGCGCGGCCCAGGCTGGAGGCGTCGTGGCTGGGCCAAAGCCACAGGCGGTGGACGACGACACCCTGCATCGCCTCCTTCTGGTAGGGACGCAGACGATAGCCGGTCGCGATCTTTCCGCTGGGATAGTTCGGAAATCCGGTGGCGACCTCGACCTCGAAACCCGCGTCGATCAGTCCACGGACGAACTTGATCCCCTTCATCGCCGGTTCCGGCTCGAACCACTGGCTCAGGAACAGGACGCGGCCGGCCACGCTCAGTACTCTTTCCAGACCGTGCGTCGGACGTAGTCGGTGTAGCTGAGGATGATCCGGATCACCTTGTCCGACACATTGGGCGCGCCATAGTCCGCGATGGGGCCGACGGTGCGCCGGTCGCCGCGCCCTTGCGTCTCCAGGATGGCCAGACCCTGCAGCACGCGCTGAGGGTTGAGGCCGGTCATCATGACGACGGCCTCCTCCATGCCCTCGGGCCGTTCATGCGCCTCGCGCAGATTCAGCGCCGGGAAGTTCAGGATCGAAGCTCATCGGCGCGAACCAGGACGAAGGCCACGAGCAAGAAGGCGGCCATGGTCAGGAAGGTGCTGCGCAGCAGGGCGAAGCCGTCCTGGACCGAGACGTAGCGCCAGCTGGATCGCTCGGTTCTGAAGATCAGTTCCAGGATGGCGGCGATCGAGGCGTAAAGGATCGCCAGCAGCCAGACCTGCTGCGCAGCCCCGGAGACCCACCACGCGAGGGCGGGCGAGATCACGAAGGCATAGGCCGCCAGATAGGCGCCAAGCGCGACGGCGACGTGGATGACGATTTTCAGCAAACGCTGCATCGGCCCCCCACCTCATGCTGCATTGCAATGTTACCCAAGAATGAAGATCGGCATAACCCTGAGACGTGATATCTCGGAAACGCCTCTTGAGGTGCGACATCTGGGCGACACTCCTCTTGAGCCACCCAGGATTTGATTATGCGCCAGTGGACCGTGAATGCCTTTGCCGACCGTCCCTTCACCGGCAATGCCGCCGCTGTGGTCGAGCCGCTGCGGGCCTGGCCGGACGACGGCTGGATGCAGGCGCTCGCCGCGGAGAACAAACACTCCGAGACGGCTTTTCTGAGGGCCACGGAAGACCAGGACCGGTTCGACCTGCGGTGGTTCACACCGACGACGGAGGTGCCGCTGTGCGGCCACGCCACTCAGGCCGCCGCCCATGTTCTGTGGACGGAGATAGGGGCGGATCCGGCCGTCCTGACGTTCGGGACCGCATCGGGACGCCTGACCGTGCGCCGGACAGGCGGCGGCTATGAGATGGATTTTCCCCGGGACCCCCTGATCCGCGTCGAGATTCCGGCGGGGCTGGCGGAGGCCCTGGGCGCGATGCCGGTCGAGGTCTGGGCCAGCCGCTACCTGATCGCGGTGATGGCGGATGCCGAGGTCGTGCGCGGCCTGCGCCCTACTCACGGTGCCGTGCTACCGTTCGGCGAGGGGTGTCTGGAAACCGGTCAGGTGGTGGTGGCCGGCCTGGCCGGGGACGATGCGGACCATGATGTCGTCGACCGGTTCTTCGGCCCCGGCTGCGGGCTGGAAGAGGACGCCGCGACGGGCTCGGCGCGAGGGGGCCTCGCCCCCCTGTTCGCCGACACCCTGGGGCGCGCCACCGTTCGCTTCGTCCAGGCCTATCCGGGGCGTGGCGCGCGGTTCGAGACGGAGGTCCGGGAGGATCGCGTGCTCATCCGGGGGTCCGCGCTGACCGTGATGGAAAGCACCCTGCGGATCGCGCCCTGAGAGCCGCGCGGACATGAGAAAAGGGCGCGACCCGGGTGGATCGCGCCCCTCTCGCGGACGGCCGGCTGGGAGGGCTGTGTCATGGCCGCCCGAAGACGTGGACCCTAGGAGCGACGGTTGTCGCGGTCGCGACGCTCGACGCGGATCTGGGCCGAGAGGCGGTCGAAACGGCGATCGAGGTCGGTGCGCTCCCACGCGGTCAGGCCACCCCGACGGTAGCTGGCCTCGAGTCGCAGCAGGGCGCTGAACTGGCCGCGCAGGCTCGTCGCCTCGCGCCGGCTGATCTGGCCGTTACGGACACCCTGGTCGATGCGGCGGTCCAGATTGGCCTGGCGCACATTGATCGCCTGCCAGTTGCCGTAGCCGGCGTTGGCATGGGGCGCCGGGCGACCATAGGACTGGGCCGCGGCGGGCATGGCTGCCGCCGAGACGGCGGCCAGGACGAGGGCGGGGACGATCAGCTTCTTCATCGGAACACTCCTTCACTGCGGTTGGCCGCACCCGGGTCGGCTGCGTTGATGCGATAAGAGCCGGTCTCGCCTGAGCCCGATCTGAACGATCCGCGTCAGCCCCCGTTCATCGGAAGGGCGAGCCGGATTCCCAGCGGGGTTAAACCTCTCTAAGCTCCGCGTTCAGCCGCTGTTCACGGCGGCCGAGCCTATAAGACCGCCATGTCCCGCCTGACCGCCCTCACTGTCGCCGCCCTGATCGTCGCCGCTCCGCTGAGCGCGGCGCAGGCCCAGTCGCGCGGTCCTCTGGACCTGCGGAGCGAAGGGATCGCGGCGGTTGGCCTGGCCGGTGGGCCCCTGTTTCAGGATCGCGGATCGCGCGGCGGGCGCGACCGGGACGAGGGCGAGCGTCCCCGCCTGATGAGCGAGGCCCAGGCGCAGTCCATCGCCCAGAGCCGGGCGGGCGGGGCGCGCTTCGTCGGCTCGTTGGGCCTGCGCGGGACAACCTATGTGTTTCGTTTCGAGCGCGACGGGCGGATCATCGACATCGCCGTCGACGCGCGCGGCTGAGGAAAGAAGAAACGACCATGCGAGTTCTGCTCGTCGAGGATGACGCCGACCTGTCGCGCCAGCTGAAACAGGCGCTGGGCGACGCGGGCTATGCCGTCGATCACGCCGCCGACGGCGAGGAGGCGCATTTCCTTGGCGACACCGAACCCTATGACGTGGTGGTGCTGGACCTGGGTCTGCCCAAGATCGACGGCGTATCGGTGCTGGAACGCTGGCGGCGCGACGGCAAGACGACGCCGGTTCTGATCCTGACGGCGCGCGGGGCCTGGTCGGACAAGGTCTCGGGCTTCGACGCCGGGGCCGACGACTATCTGACCAAGCCGTTCCATACCGAAGAGTTGCTGGCGCGGCTGCGCGCCCTGCTGCGGCGCTCGGCCGGGATCGCCTCGGCGACCCTGGCGTGCGGGGGACTGAGGCTGGACCCCAAGGCGGCGCGGGCCACGGTGAACGGCGAGCCACTGAGGCTGACGTCGCTGGAGTACCGGCTGCTGCACTATATGATGATGCATCAGGGCCGGGTCATCAGCCGGACCGAGCTGGTCGAGCATCTGTACGACCAGGACTTCGACCGGGATTCCAACACCATCGAGGTCTTCATCGGCCGACTGAGAAAGAAGGTCGGGTCCGACCGGATCGAGACGGTGCGAGGCCTGGGCTATCGGCTGACGCCGCTGGCGGGTGAGACCGAGGCGGCGTGACCGACGAGGCCGGCGCCGGTTGGGGCCGCTACATCGGTCGTCCGGGCCGCAGCCTGACGCGCCGTCTGATCTGGCTGG
Organism: Caulobacteraceae bacterium; assembly: GCA_947475735.1. Classification (GTDB taxonomy): domain Bacteria; phylum Pseudomonadota; class Alphaproteobacteria; order Caulobacterales; family Caulobacteraceae; genus Brevundimonas. Next base: position 143,832 of record CANJLQ010000009.1, on the reverse strand, counting down.
CCTCGGCGTGGATCATGGTGGCCCTGGCGGCCACCGGCTGGATCCTGACCAGTCAGTATCAGGAAAGCGCCTTTCGCCGGCTGGGGAACATGCTGGGCGACACCATCGACGAGGTGGTGATCGCGACCTTCGTGACGGGCGAGGGCGTCACCGTCGCCGAGATCAAGGACGCGCCGACGCTGCGGGGGCTGTCCGGCAAATACTGGATGGTCGGCGAGATCACGGGAGCCGGCGATGTGCGTGTCATCGCGCGATCGCCGTCCCTGGCCGGAGAGACCCTGTACATCGCGCCAGAGTTGCCCGAACGGCTGCGCGGCAGCGAGGGCGCGCTGATCACCTACAACGATCCGGGCATCCTGGAGGCGCCGCAGAGCCAGCCGTTGCGGATCGCCGCCAGCCTGAAGACGCTCCCCGGACGGACCCGACCCCTGGTCTTCATGGCCGGGATCGACCGGTCCGATATCGAGGCGGATACCCGCGAGTTCGCCACCTATGTCTGGATCGCCCTGCTGGCGCTGGGGGTCGGGCTGGTGATCGCGGTGTTTTTGCAGGTCCAGGTGGGCTTGCGGCCGCTGTTCTCGCTCCGCAACGAGATCGCCAATGTGCGCAAGGGTCGGGCGGCGCGGATCGAGCAGGTCTATCCGCTGGAGATCCAGCCCCTGGCCGAGCAGGTCAACCGGCTGCTGGACCACAATCAGGAGGTCGTCGACCGCCAGCGGACCCACGTCGGCAACCTGGCCCATGCGTTGAAGACGCCGCTGTCGGTGATGCTGGCCGAGGCGGAGGGCGAGAAGGGCCTGCTGGCCGATACCGTCCGCAAGCAGACGGAGGTGATGAAGGGGCAGGTCGACCACCACCTGCGTCGCGCGCGCGCCGCCGCACGGGCCGCCCACGGCCTGGGCGAACGGACCCCCGTAGGCGAGGTGGTCGACGAGCTGGCGGTCATGCTGGAGCGGGTGTTCCAGTCCAAGGACGTCGAGATCGACTGGCGCGCGCCCGACGACCTGGCCTTCCTGGGCGAACGGCAGGATCTGCAGGAAATCCTGGGCAATCTGATGGAGAACGCCTGCAAGTGGTCCAAGCGCCGCGTGCGGGTCTCGGCCGGAGCCAGCGGTCTGGGCCAGATGATCGCCGTGGTCGAGGACGACGGCCCGGGCCTGCCCGAGGACCAGCGCGAGGTGGTCCTGAAGCGTGGCGCGCGGCTGGATGAAGACGCGCCGGGGTCGGGGTTGGGGCTGTCGATCGTCGAGGATCTGACGCGGGCCTACGGGGGTCGGCTGACGCTCGCGGCCAGCGATCTCGGCGGACTGAAGGCGGTTCTGGAGTTGCCGGCGGCCGAGGCGTGACCGCCGGCACCCGCGCTTGGAAACCGGTGTCAATGCTGTAAGCTCAGCGATGGATCGACCGCCAGAGTCGACCGGAAACGCCAGCCAGACAGGGGCCCCATGACCTCGATCCACCTCCATCGTCGCACCCTGCTGGCCACGGCCGCCGCCGCGATGGTGCCCCTGCCCGCCTTGGCCCAAACCGCAGTCGGGGGGCCGACGCCCGACCGCGCCGCCATCATCGCTGCGATGAAACGGGCCGCCGCCTTCATGACCGACGAGGCGGCGGTCGAGGGCGGATACGTCTGGACCTATCTGCCAGACTTCTCGCGCCGCTGGGGCGAACTGGAGGCGGCGCCGACCATGATCTGGGTCCAGCCGCCGGGCACCGGCACCATGGGCCACGCCTTTCTCGACGCCTTTCACGCCACCGGCGACCGTCAATTCCTGGACGCCGCCAAATCGGCCGCCGACGCCCTGGTGCGGGGCCAGCATCCGGCCGGCGGCTGGAACTACGTCATCGACACGGCGGGCGAGGACAGTCTGCGCCAATGGTACGCCACCTACGGCCAGAACGCCTGGCGGATGGAGGAATTCCACCGCTACTACGGCAACGCCACCTTCGACGATGCGGGGACGTCGGAGGCGTCCCAGCTGATGCTGCGGCTCGTTCTGGAAGGCGAGCGGGCCTATCTGGCGCCGCTGCAAAAGGCCGTGCGGTTCGTGCTGGACAGTCAGTACGAGAACGGCGGCTGGCCCCAGCGGTTTCCCTTCGTCGAGGACGGCGGGGTGCATGGCCATGCGGACTATACCCGGCTGATCACCTTCAACGACGATGTGGCGGGTGAAAACCTGGAGTTCCTGATCTTCGTCCATCAGACGATGGGCGACCGGCTGGCGTCGGGGCGCGAGGGCCGAGGCCTGACGCGGGCGCGCCTCCTGTCTTCGATCCGGCGCGGCATGGACATCGTCGCGGCGACCCAACAGCCCGCGCCCCAGGCCGGGTGGGGGCTGCAGCACTATCCCGACACCCTGAAGCCGTCGGCGGCGCGGACCTATGAGCCCGAGGCGCTGGCGACCCACACCACGGCCAACAACATCCAGCAGTTGCTGAACTTCTATCGCCTGACCGGCGAGCGGCGCTACATCGCGCGGGTGCCCGAGGCGCTGGACTGGCTGGACTCGGTCGCCCTGCCGCCGGAGCTGAGGCTGAACGGCCGGACCCACCCGACCTTCATCGAGCCGGGCACCAACCAGCCGTGGTACATCCACAGGCGGGGCTCCAACGTCGTGAACGGGGCCTACTATGCCGACCGCAATCCCAACGACACGGTGATCCACTATGGATCGTTCCGGACGCTGAACGTCGCGGGTCTGCGCGATCAGTATGCGGCGCTGGCGGCGCAGACGCCAGAACAGGCCAGCGCGGGATCGCCCCTGCTGGCGCGGGCGGGGACCCGGACCCTGCCGAAATACTTCACGCTGCGCGACGTGTCCTGGCAGGACATGGGCTCGGCAGCGCGTCGGGCACGGCCGCCGGCCGCGTCGCGCGCGGGAGAGGTGATCGCGGCGCTCAACGCGCGAGGCTATTGGCCGACGCCCCTGACCGCGACGTCAAACCCCTATATCGGCCCCGGACCCACTGCGCCGGTCGGCGGCGAGTACCGGATCACCCGGGTGGGTGACCTGCATGATACCTCTCCGTGGACCACGGACTTTCCGGTCGAGGGCGTTTCCACCGAGAGCTTCGTGCGCAACATGGGCGACCTGATCGAGGCGCTGGAAGGCGCGGCGGCCGGATGAGGTCCGATCGTCGCGCGCTCGCCCTGGGTCTGGCCGCCTCCTCCCTGGCCGGATGCGCCGGCCTGCCCGGGATGCCGTTTCAGACGCGGGCAGGCGTGTCCGAAGCGCCGTTCGGAACGCTGGCGACCGGCGAGGCGGTGAAGCTGTTCACACTCACCAACGACCGGGGCTCGACCGCGCGGATCATGACCTGGGGCGCGGCGCTGCAGTCGCTGACGATGCCCGACCGCGAGGGACGACACGCCGAGATGGTGCTGGGGCTGGACACGCTCGAGGACTATGTCGCGCGGTCGCGCAATTTCGGAACGACGGTGGGCCGATATGCCGGGCGGATCGAGAACGGGCGGCTCGACCTCGACGGGCGAACGATCCAGCTGGAGGTGGGCAACGGACCGCATTCGACCCACGGCGGGCCGGTCGGCTTTGCCAAGCGCAACTGGTCGGGGCGGGCGGACGAGACGGCGGAGGGGCCTGGCGTGACCCTGACGCTCGTCAGCGCCGACGGGGACCAGGGCTTTCCGGGGCGGCTGACGATCTCGATCACCTATCGACTGACGCACGACAACCGGCTGACGCTCGACTATCTGGCGCTGACGGATCAGCCGACGGTGCTGAACCCGACCCATCACAGCTATTTCAACCTGTTGGGCGATCCGACGCGGGCGATCACCGACCATCTGCTGGAAATCGAGGCCGACGCCTTCGCCGCCTATGACGCGCGCAAGATCGTGACCGGGGAACTGCGGCCGGTCGGGGAGACGCCCTTCGATTTCCGGCAGCCCAAGCCGCTGGGGCGCGACATGGCGGCGGACGACGAGCAGCTGCGGTTCGGCGGGGGCTATGACCACAGTTTCGCGGTCCGGGGCGAGGGCCTGCGCCGGGCCGGGCGGCTGTCACACGCCGACAGCGGTCGCTCGCTGGAGGTCTGGACGACCGAGCCGGCGCTGCATGTCTATGCGGCCAACACCGTCGAACTGATCGGGCGCGGCGGGGTGGCCTATCGCCCGTATTGCGGCGTGGCGCTGGAGACCCAGCACTTTCAGAACAGCCCGAACCGGCCGGAGTTTCCCTCGACGGTTTTGAGGCCGGGCGAGACGTTCCGGTCCCGGACGGAGTACCGGTTCGGGGCCTGACCGCCCCCCTCCGTCGTCCTAGGACTTGATCCGAGGGTCGGATGTTCATCCGCTCAAACGACGAAGGGGCGCACCACGGCGGCGCGCCCCTTCATGCAGTCGATGTGTTCGACGTCCGATCCTCGGATCATCCCGGACGTGATCCGGGACCGAGGATGACGGCGTGGATCGTGGCCTATGCCTCTTCGGCGGCGGGGCCTTCAGCCTTGCCGGTTTCCGGCACGACGACGCCCTTGGCGGGGCGGACGGTCTGGCGCTCGGCGATACGGGCCGACTTGCCCCGGCGATCGCGCAGATAATAGAGCTTGGCGCGCCGGACGACGCCGCGACGCTTGACCTCGATGGACTCGATGTTGGGCGACAGGATCGGGAAGACGCGCTCGACGCCCTCGCCGAAGCTGATTTTCCGGACCGTGAAGTTCTCGTTCACGCCGCCGCCGGCGCGGGCGATGCAGACGCCTTCGAAGGCCTGGATGCGTTCACGCTCGCCTTCCTTGATGCGGACGTTGACGCGCAGGGTGTCGCCGGGCTGGAAGTCGGGGATCGAACGCTTTTCGATCAGCCGCGCCTTCTCTTCGGCCTCCAGGGTCTGAAGGATATTGGCCATGGTCTATTCTCCTCGAGCTTTTGCGCTCTTTAGCTGTGATTTGGCGGAGGGTTCCGCAGGTCGTCTGTCCGAGTGCGCCGCCCACAAGTCCGGCCGTCGCTCCCGGGTCGTCTCTTCCCTCTGCGCCTGACGCCAGAGAGCGACCTTCTTGTGGTCGCCCGACAGCAGCACATCGGGAATGTCGATCCCCTCGAACGTCCGCGGTCGCGTGAACTGCGGATGCTCCAGAAGACCATCCTCGAAGCTCTCGGACGACAGGCTTTCGGCCTGGCCCAGGACCCCGGGGATCAGTCGTACGCACGCCTCGATCACCACCATCGCCGCCGCCTCGCCCCCGGCGAGAACCGCGTCTCCGACGCTGACCTCCTCGAACCCTCGGGCGTCGAGCACCCGCTGGTCCACCCCCTCGAACCGACCGCACAGGACGACGACGCCGTCCGCTGTGGCCCATTCCTTCACGCGCGCCTGGGTCAGGGGTCGACCCCGTGCGCTCATGTACAAAAGCGGCCGGGGAGGACCCGAAAGGCTGTCGAGAGCCCGGGCCACCACGTCCGCTTTCAGCACCTGTCCGGGGCCGCCACCCGCGGGGGTGTCGTCCAGGAAGCCGCGCTTATCTTCGGAAAAGTTGCGAATGTCCACCGTTTCCAGGCCCCACAGCCCCCGCTCGCGCCAGGCGGTGCCGATCAGGGACACGCCCAGCGGCCCGGGAAAGGCCTCGGGGAACATGGTCAGGACGGTCGCGGTGAAGGGCATGGGGGGCGCTTTAGCCCCCCGCGCGGCCGCGCGCGAGACCCGTCAGGCGGCGGGCGCCCCGCCTCCGCCTGCGATCCAGGCGTCGACCTGTTCCTCCAGCACGTCCAGCGGCACCGCGCCCGAGCCCAGGACCACAGTGTGGAAGTCGCGGATGTCGAAGCGGGCCCCCAGCGCTGCCCGCGCCCGTTCGCGCAGTTCCAGGATCTTCAGCTCGCCGACCTTGTAGCTGGTCGCCTGGCCGGGGCCGGAGATGTAGCGGTTCACCTCCAGCCGGATGTCGCGCTCGCTGAGCAGGGAGTTCTGGCGGAAATAGTCGGCCGCCTGATCCCGGCTCCAGCGCTTTGAGTGGATGCCGGTGTCCAGCACCAGCCGCACGGCCCGCCACAGCTCGGTCGAGAGCCGGCCGAAGTCGGAATAGGGGTCCTGATAGAAGCCCATCTCCTTGCCCAGCTTCTCGGCATACAGGCCCCACCCTTCCGAATAGACGCCGTAGCCGCCGAAGCGGCGGAAGCGCGGCAGGCTCTCCATCTCCTGGGCATAGGCGATCTGGAAGTGATGGCCGGGCGCGCCCTCGTGATAGGCGATGCCCTCGGTCTGGGGCCGCAGCACCTGACCCATGTCCGACAGGTTGACGTAGTAGATGCCCGGCCGCGAGCCGTCGGCCGCGGGCTGGTTGTAAAAGGCGATGCCGCTGGACTGCTCGCGCCATTCTTCGACGGCGCGGACCTCGAGCTCGGCCTCGGGCAGGTCGCTGAACCACTGGGGCGCGACGGCCATGACCTGGGCGATGAAGGCGCGGCTGTCGGCCAGATACTGGGCCTTGCCCTCGGGCGTGTTCGGATACTGGAACTGGGGGTCGGTCTTCAGGTGGGTGAAGAATTCCTGGAGCGTGCCGTCGAAGCCGACGCGGTCCTTGATGACCTCCATTTCGGCCTGGATGCGGGCGACCTCGGCGAGACCGATCTGATGGATCTGGTCGGCGGTCAGGTCGGTGGTGGTGGAGGCCCGCAGGCGGTGCTCATAGTAGGCCTCGCCGTCCGGCAGCCGCCAGACGCCGTCGGTGCTGTCCGACAGGGGTTGAGCCTCCAGCAAGGTCGCCAGATAGACGTCGTAGCCGCGCTTGAACGCGCCGGTCAGGGCCTCGCGCGCCGAGGCGATCAGCCGATCCTTCTCGGCCTGAGGGATGTCGAGGCGGTTCACCTTGGTCTGGATGTCGGCCCAGATCGCCACGTCGGGGCCGTCGGTGAAGGGGGCGCCATTGGTGACGTTCCGGATCGCGCCCAAGGCCGGTTCCCAGACGAAAGTCGGGGGCGTGATGCCAGCGGCGACTCGGGTGCGGATGGTGGTGGAGGCCTCGCCCAGCACGCGCTCGACCTCAATGAGGCGGGCGACATAGGCCTCGGCGTCCGAGACCGTGTCGACGCGGTGGTTGTTGATCATGAACACCGGCAGGGAGCCGCCAGCGCCGCCGCTGGATGAGACCGGATAGCCGCTGTCGCGCCAGCGGAAGCTCTCGCGCTGCTGCACGACGCCGTGTTCGAAAAGGCGATAGGACATGCGCGACTGGGCGTTCAGGGTCGCAGGGTCGAACTGGGCCTGCATGGCCGCCAGCTGGCGCTCGGCGAGGGCCAGGGACCGTTCCTGGGCGGCGGGGGTATAGTCGTCCAGCTTGTCGTAGTCGGTTTTGAGCCCCAGCGAGGTCATCTGCTGGGGGCTGAGCGCGATGCGCTCGGCATAGGCGGTCTCGAAGAAGGCGGCGAGCCGGGCGTCGGCCTCGGCAGTCTGCTCGGCCTGAGGGAGGGGCGCGGGCGCGAAGGCCGCGACGCCCAGACCGCCCGCCGCGATCAGGGTGGCGGCGGCGCAGGACACGAGAAGACGACGCATGGAAAACTCCCGGGGAAACAAGGTCCCGGGAGCGTCCCCGATGCGGACGGCTTAGGCAAGGGTGGTGTGTGGTCCGAAGAGGTTCATCACGGCGAGCACAGCGCGCTCACGGCGATCACGGCGGGATCGAGGGCGCGGAACGGTCACCGATCAGGCCGCTTCAGATCGGCGTCGCATCGACCGATTGCGGCGAAGCCGCCGTTCGTCATGCCCAGGAGGCCCGGTGAACGATCGGCGACCTCGGCGACCGCTCGGTCCGCAGTGTTCGCCGTGCCTTCGCTGCGCTCGCCGTGATGAACCCCTTCAGGCGGCAGTCCCGTCGAACCGATGGAATCAGGCGACCTTGGCCTGGATGCCGGCCTCGGCCAGCCATTCCAGGATCTTGCCCTTGGGCATGGCGCCGACCTTCAGCGAGGCCATCTGGCCGTCCTTGAACAGCATCAGGGTGGGGATGCCCTTCACGCCCAGCTTGGACGGGGTCAGGGGGCTGTCGTCGATGTTGACCTTGGCGATGGTGACCTGTCCGGCCAGCTCGTCGGCGATCTGTTCCAGGGCCGGACCGATCTGCTTGCAGGGGCCGCACCACTCCGCCCAGAAGTCCACCAGCACGGGGGTGGAGGATTTCAGCACGTCGGCGTCGAAGCTGTCGTCGGTGACCTTGACGGTAGCCATAGGGGTTCTCCGTGGGGGCGGTGTCGCCCGTCTCTTGTTCAGGCGAGATGTGGGGCGATTCCCGAGGAAATCAACGGAGAAGGAGCCTCGCGTCCACCCTGCCGTCAGTGCAGCTTCAATCGGGGCCGGATCACCTGGTTGACGTGACCGAGCGCGATCAGGGCCAGGCCCTTGGTCCAGCCGTGGATGGTCAGGATGTGCAGGCGATAGAGCGACGTGTAAATCAGCCGCGCCAGCCGCCCCTCCACCGCCATGCGCCCGCCGACCAGATTGCCCATCAGGCTGCCGACCGTCGAATAGCGCGACAGCGACACCAGCGAGCCCTGGTCCCGATACACGAAGGGTCTCATCGGTCGTCCGCGCACGAGGGCGACGAGGTTCTCGAACGCCGTCGAGGCCATCTGGTGGGCCGCCTGGGCGCGGGGCGGGATGGGGCGGTCGCTGCCGGCGGGCACATAGCGGGCGCAGTCGCCGATGGCGAAGATGCGGTCGTCGCGGGTCGTCTGAAGCGTGTCGCGCACCACCAGCTGGTTGGACGGCGTGGTCTCCAGCCCGCCGATGCCGTTCAGGAACTCCGGCCCCTTCACGCCCGAGGCCCAGACGCGCAGGTCGGCGGGAATGAACTCTCCGCTCGCGGTCATGACGCCGTCGGGCGTGACCTCGGTGACCTTGCTGCCGGTGATGACGCGCACGCCGATGGCCTCCAGCTCGGCCTTCGCGGCCTGGGACAGGCGTTCGGGAAGGGCGGGCAGGATGCGCGGGCCGGCCTCGACCAGGGTGACCGACAGGCGGCTGTCATCGAACACCTCCAGCCCGTAGTAGGCCAGGCCCTGGGCCGCGTTGAACAGCTCGGCGGCCAGTTCGACCCCGGTCGCCCCGCCGCCGACGATGACGACCCGCACCCGGGCGTCCGAGGTCGGATCGGCCAGCATGGCGCGCGAGACTCGCAGGCACTGGTTCAGCAGCCGCTTGCGGAAGCGGTCGGCCTGGGTGCGGTCGTCCAGAAACAGGGCGTTGTCGCGCGCGCCGGGCGTGCCGAAGTCGTTGGAAACCGACCCGACGGCCAGCACCAGATAGTCGTAGCGGATGCGGTGACCGGCGATGATCTCTCGCCCCGTCTCGTCATGGATGGGGGAGATGTGGATGTGGCGGGTGTCGCGATCGATGCCGTCCAGCGACCCGTCGAAGAAGCGGTAGCGCCAGCGGAAGGCGTGGCCGCGATAGCCGACCTCGTCCAGATTGGCGTCCAGCGAGCCGGCCGCGACCTCGTGCAGCAGCGGCTTCCAGATGTGGGTCGGGTTGCGGTCGACCAGGATGATGTCGAAGCGGTCGCGGCCGAAGGCGCGGCCCAGTTTCGCCGCCAAGCCAAGACCGCCCGCCCCACCGCCGACCACCACGATCTGGGTCTTGCGGGCGATCGACCGTCCGGTGACGGCCGGCGCCAGGCCGGTCCCGGCGGCCGCATCTATGGTGTTCAGCATGTCCGGCCCCGCATCCCCTGGCTGGCGAAAGGATCACAGAGCCGGCGCGAAGTCATCTCCCGACCGGTGACGCGGACCGTCCCTGATCGTTTTCAGTGCAATGCGGCGAGGGCCTCGGCCATCATCCCGTCCGGCACGGCCATCAGCCTGGGCCCGTCCGTCCACACCAGGGCCGCCTCGACCGGGCGGTCGGGATACAGCGCGCGCAAGACCGCGACATAGACCGCCATCTGGGTGACGTAAGACGCGTCGGCGTCCTCGATGCGGTCCGGGGCGGGGCGATTGGTCTTGTAGTCGATGACCAGGACGCGCTCGGGCGTCAGGACCAGGCGGTCGATGCGGCCGTTGATGGAGACGCCGGATGCCAGTTCGGGCGCGGAGCCGACCAGGGCGACCTCGGCGCGGGAGCCGGGGCCGAAGACGGGGGCGAAGCGGGGGTCGTCCAGCACGCCGAAGGCGGCCGTCATTATCTCGTCCCGTTGATCGTCGGACAGGCCACGCTCGCGGGCCAGGAGGCGGCGGGCGGCGTCGGGGCGGGCTTGGGGCGCGATCTCGGGCAGGCGTTCCAGCAAGAGGTGGATGAGGTCGCCGCGCCGGAAGCGTCCCAGCGGTGCCCCCTCCCCGCCGGACACCACCGCCAAGGGCGAGGGCGCAGCGGCGCGCTTGCCGCCCTTGGCCTGGGACGGGGAGACATAGCGGGCTGACGGATCAACGTCGGGGGCTCGGCGGGCCCAGTCCGGGATGGCGGGCGCTGTCACCGCGACAGCGGAGGAACCCCGGCCGAGCACGACCGGGTCGCGGCCGTAGCGGCGTCGCTCCTGGCCGATGTCACGGCCCTCGGGACCCAGCCGCTCGAAGGTTTCGGTCAGGACCGACCACCAACTGCCCTCCTCGAAGCCATCGGTGCTGTTGCCGCGTCCGCGACCCATGACGATGACGCGGTCGCGCGCGCGGGTCAGGGCGACGTAGAGCAGGCGAAGCGACTCCTCCAGCGCGCGCTGGTCCCGCGCCTCGCGCGCGACCTTTGCGGCGGGGGGATCGGTCTCCTTGGTGGTCAGGACCATGAGCCAACCCTCGGACCCGTCGTCGCCGACGACCGGCATCAGGCCTGGCCCCTTGCCCCGTGCCTTGGCCGTGGTGTCGGGCAGGATGACGACCGGCGCTTCCAATCCCTTGGCGCCGTGAACGGTCATGACACGGACCTCGTCGCGCGGACCCTCCAGCTCGCGCTTCACCTCAACGTCGGCCTGTTCGAGCATGGCGAGCGCAGTTTCGAGGTCCAGCCCGCCGCGATCCTCCGCCGCCAGCACCTGGTTCAGCGTTTCGTCGAGAGCCTCCTCCGCTTCGCGCCCCAGGCGGGCGAGGACACGCGCGCGACCGCTGAGACCCGTGTCGTCCACCCGGTTCAGCAGGCCCGACAAGAAGGCGAAGGGATCGCGACCCCGGGTCGAGAGGGCGAAGTCGAGCAGGGCGCGCGCGTGGAGCCATTCGGGCCGCTCACCGGCGCGGTCGCGCAGTTCGTGCCAGAGCTTGCGACGCTCTTTTTTTGAGCCCGCCAGTTCGTAAAGGCTGTTTTCGTCGACATCGCAGAACGGGCTTCTGAGCACCTCGGCCAGGCTCAGATCGTCGTCCGGATAGAGGGCAAACCGAGCCAGCGAGATCAGGTCGGAGAAGGCGATGTGGGTCGAGAGCTTGAGCCGGTCGGCCCCGGCGACAGGCACGCCCGCCGACTTCAGGGCGCGGATGATCTCTTCGAAGGTCGCGTCGCGCTGGCGCACCAGGATCAGGAAGTCGCCGTAGCCCGCTGGACGCAGCGTGCGGCTGTCCTTGTCCTGCACGGTCACGCCATCCTGGACCTGACGCTGGATTTCGAGGGCGAGGTCTCGGGCCAGGCGCTTTCGGGCGCTGTCGGGGGCCTCCTCGTCGACAGGATCGTCCCAGGCCTCGCGTTCGGGGGCCTTTTCGTCACGATAGAGGGGCCAGAGGTCGATGCAGCCCTGATCGCCCGAGCGCATGGGCTTGTGGGGAGAGATATCGCCCTGAACGCCCACGAGGGCGCGGCTGCGGTCCGGCGTGCTCGCCGCTTCGGGATCGAAGAAGACCTTGTCCACGAAGGACAGGACTTCGGGCGTCGAGCGGAAGGAGGTGTCCAGCGGCACGCCGGCGAACCCCATCCCCGCCCCGATGACGCGGGTGGCAAAGTCCCGCCGCTTCTCGACCAGCATCTCGGGCCGGGCGCCCTGGAAGGAGTAGATCGACTGCTTGGCATCGCCGACGACGAAGACGGTGCGATCCACCGTGCCCGCGCCGAACCGGCGCGAACCGATGCCGGAGAAGAAGCCCTCGGTGAGGGCCTCGACGATGTCCCACTGTTCCGGGGCTGTGTCCTGAGCCTCGTCGATCAGGACATGCTCGATCCCGCCGTCCAGCTTGTAGAGCACCCAGGCGGCGCTGGATCGCTTCGTCAGCAGGTCGACGGTGCGGGCCACCATGTCGCCGAAGTCGAGCGCGCCCTTGTCGGCCTTGCGCGCCTCGTAGAAGCGAGCATGGGCCTCGGCCAGCGTGAGGGCGTGGACGGTGTCCTCGGCCAGCCGCGCCTTTTGGACCTCTTCTAGAGTAGCGCAGTAGCGGGCTTGGAGATCGCTCAGCCAGTCGCGGGCGAAAGATGGGGCCTTGGAAGTCGCGATGCGGGACCGGGCCTTGCCTTTGGTCAGGAAGACGGAGCCTAGGCCTTCGAAGGTCCACTCCGCCTCGTGCATGCGGTCCGCGCAGTTGCCATCGTCCTTGCCGCCCGACACCATCTGCTCGGCGACAGACAGCCAGGCGTCGCGGTCGAGGAAACGCATGAAGTCGGTCTCGATGGCGTCAGCGGTGCGCTCCGGATCGGCCCCGGCGAGCCTCCAGGGACCGGGCGAGGCGCCGCTCTGCCAGCGTTCGATGTAGTCCGTCAGCCGGGCGCGGTCCGCCTCGATCTTGCCGAGCAAGGCATCGAAGGCCTTGAAGTCGAGGGCCACGGCGAAATGTGCGTAGGCTTGGCCGATGCCGCCGTCCGGGTGGGCCAGGGCGTGGCGGGCGAGGTCGTCGCGCGCCAGTCGCGACAGGGCGACGGCGGCCTGATCTTCCAGCACCTGAAAGCCGGGGGTGATACCGGCCTCGAGCGGAAACCGCCGCAGCAGCTTTTCGCAGAAGGCATGCAGCGTCTGGATCTTCAGCCCGCCGGGCGTGTCGAGCGCCTGGGCGAACAGGCGGCGCGCCCGCTTCAGGTCATCGCCGGACAGGCGGTCGGGATCGCGGCCGTCCAGCTCATGCAGGGACGCGCTGAGCTTCTCGTCGTCCATGACGGCCCAGGCGCCCAGCCGCTTGTAGAGCCGCGACTGCATCTCGGCGGCGGCGGCCTTGGTGTAGGTGACGCACAGGATTTCGGCGGCGCGCACGTCGGCCAGCAGCAGGCGCGCCACGCGGTCCACCAGGGTGGAGGTCTTTCCGGACCCGGCATTGGCCGTGACGAATACCGACCGGCGCGGGTCGGCGGCCTCCTGCTGCCTCAGGTCGGGCAGGATCGTCGTGGAGGGCGCACCGCTCATTCCTCGCCCTCATCGCCGCCGATGACGGACCATTCCCAGACCCGCGCCAGCCGGTCGTAGCGCCCGCCGAAGCTCGCCTTCTTCTGGGGGCGGGTCCAGCTGAGGTAGGGCCTGTCCGGGTTCTCGAACGCGTGGACGGCGCGCGTCAACCGCTCCAGCGCCTGACGCGACAGCTCGGCGGCCTCGGCCCCACTGGCGACCGTGCGGGTCGCGCCCGCGACGGTGCGGCCGATGATGCGGACGTAGGTCAACTCCTCGCTCTCGACGGGGCCGATGCCAGCCAGCCCGGCCTCGGCCAGGATCGCGCCCGTCAGGGTCAACTGGGGTGCCAGGCCACTGGTCACCTCCTTGCCGGTCGGCGGGGTGCCCGTCTTGAAGTCCAGGATGGACGCCCCGGTTGACGACACCTCGATCCGGTCGGCCTTTGCGGTGACGGTAAAGGAGCCGACGGGCGTCGGGATCTGATGGGTCACCTCTTCCTCGACGCGGATCACGATACCGCGCGCGCGTCGGCGCAGCTCGAACCCGGCCAGCCAGCGGGCCGCGTTGCGGGCCAGCGGGACCTCGCGCGCCATCGCTGCGTCCTCGAAGCCGTGCTCGGTCAGGGCGTCGGTCAGCAGGGTGAACAGCCGGGTCTCGGCGTCGTCGGGCAGGGCGTCCGGCCAGTCGGCGACGAACCGCTCCACCGCCTTGTGCAGGGCCTGACCGCGCAGCAGAGCATCGGCGGACTGGCCGGGGCGGTCCATCTCTCGCAGGCCCAGGACATACTGCGCATAGACGGAATAGGGGTCGCGCGCCCACCGCTCGATGGCCGTGACCGGCAGCTTGCGGGGACGGCGGTCGACCGGTGGGCGCGGGTCGGGACGTCTGGCCAGCCGGGCCGGTCTGGTGGGCGCATCCAGGGCGCGAGCGATGTCCAGCGCCGGACAGGCGGTGTCGATCCTGATCTTGTTGTTCTCGCCGCCCGCCCCACCGGTCAGCATGCGCAGACGCCACAGCCAGCGGCTCTGCACGGCGGGTTGGCCGCCAAGGCGCTCGCGGTGGACCAGGATGGCCTCGGGGTTGGACGCCGCCTGGACGAAGTCCTGCGCTGTCTGGCCGACGCGGCGTTCGGGCGGGGGCAGGCCCAGCGCCTTCCGCATCGGGCGCGACAGGAAGGGGTCGGTGGGGGCGGCGGCGGGCCAGACGGTCTCCTCCAGCCCGGCGAGGATCATGCGGTCTGCGCGAACCAGCCGCGCCTCGATGGCACCGAGGATGCGCAAGGATGGATGGGTCGCTCCGCCGGTGCGGACGGTCGTTTCGCGCAGCAGGGCATAGACCAGTTCGGCGAAGGCGTCGCCGCCGATGGGGCCGAGGGCGTCCCCGCCCTCGATCAACTGAGCCAGCAGGGCGGCGGCGGCTTCCCCGTCGGGGCCGGACCAGACGTCGACACCGAAAAGGCTCTCGATCAGGGCGGTCAGGGCGCGGGCGGCCTCGTCCAGCGGGGCTTCGGGCGCGAAGGGGGCTTGGGCGGCCTCGGCGAGCAGGCGCAGACGTTCGGTGAGCGCGGCGGCTCCGGCGAGCGCGGCCAGAGCGTGGTCAGAGACGACCTCGCCCTCGCGCCGAGGCTGGCTCGCCTTGTCCAGGCGCTGGCCGATGCGAGCCCAGCGGCGCGGAGCGGGGCCGCGGAGGGCGGATTTCTCCAGGGCGCGGACGGCGGTCGTCGTCGCTTCGGGAAGCGTCAGGGCCTCGGCCTTGAGCAGGCCCAGCAGGGTCTGCGAATTGAGCGGATCGGCCATGAACCGGGCGGCGAGATCGACCAGGGTGCCCACCGGCATCCGCTCCAATGTGGCCCCCGACGAACTGTCGGCCACGATGCCCCACCGTTCCAGCCGGGCGGCGACGCGGCGGCCCAGCGCGAGGTCGGGGGTGACCAGCGCGCAGGTCTTGCCGGGGGTTTCCAGCGTCTCGCGCATCAGCAGGGCGATAGTCTGGGCAGCCTCCTCCTCGGCGCGGCAGGCGACGACGGAAAGGCCTTCAAGACCAAGCGCGACCGGGTCGGCGGACTGACCGGCCTCGGCGGCGCGGGCGCGCAGATCGGCGATCTCGGTCCGCCAGTCGGCTGTGGCGTCGGCGGGGCGGAGCGCCTCGTTCAGCAGGCGGGCGCGGGCCCGGCCTTTCGCCTCCTCGGCCGGCGCGATGGAGGGCCGGAACCAGGGCCGGACGTCCGCCCGCTCGATCTCGGCGCGCTCCAGCAGGCGTTTGAGCGCGCCTTGCGGGTGGGGCTCATCGACCTCCTTCCAGGCGGCCTGGGCCAGGTCGTGGTCGAGGCCGGGCAGGACCACGCAGCCCTGGGGCGCGTTCGCCACGGCCTTCAGCACGTCGGCGGCGGCCATCACCGTGCCGGTCGATCCGGCGGCGATGACGGGGCCGGTCGGCGGGGTCTCGGCCCAGCGTTCGGCCAGCAGGCGAAGAAGCCGAGTGCGCCGCCAGCTGGCGTCGACCAGGCCCATAGCCGCCAGTCGCTTCGGCCAGGCCTCGACGGCCAGACCGAGGAACGCGGCCGAGGCCTGCCAATGCTCCGCCAGGTCGTCGGGGACGAGCGTCGCCACCCGCTCCGGCGCCTCGACCTCCTCGATGTGGCAGGAATCGAGGAAGCGGCCGAGCGCGTCGGCCAGCTCCAGCGCGCGCAGCGGCGGGTGACCAGGGAGGTAGTCCTCGACGATCATCCGCGCCATCTCGAAGCGGCGGGTCAGGGGCGCGATGGCGGGCGGCAGATCGAGGCCCAGTTCGCCGGGACTGAACGGCGGCTCGTCCTCCTCCAGGTCGCCGAGGGGGCGGACCTGGGGCAGAAGCACCGGCCGGCCCTGCGACTGGGTCGCCAGCGCCGCGCCGAACGCCCGCGCCGCGCGACGGTTCGGCAGAAGGATGACGGCGTCAGACAGCGTCTCCGGTGGGCGATCGCCCAGCCAATCCAGCACGCCCGCCGCCAGATCGTCGAGGAACGGCCGGTGCGCCGGTATGGCGAACCAGCGCGGGCTCTCTCCAGCGAAGGGATCGAAGCGAGCTGTCACAATGTGTTCCGCTCATCCCGGCGAAAGCCGGGACCCAGATCTTTGGGCGCTGATTGTGTCCGGCGTGCGCTGACCGTCATCCCAAACGCCTTGCCTCACTTAAGCACTGGGTCCCGGCTTTCGCCGGGATGAGCGGAAGGAGTGTTCCGGGCCAGCCGCGCCTCGGCCTCGTCGCGGGCCTGGGGGTCGCCGACGTGCATCCAGTCGCCGTCCAGCACACACCCGTAGAGCCGACCCGCCGCCGCTGAGGCGCGCCACAAAGGGCTGAGCGAGAAGGGGCCGGCCGGCCCGCCGTCGGCATAGTCCGGCCCGGTGATGTGCAGGCCCATATAGGCGAAGGGCGCGGACGGAGCGTCGCCACGGAAGGTCAGGCGGCCGTCCTCGGCGAGGAAGAAATCGCCGTCGCCCTCGAAGCCGATGGAGCCTTCACGCCGGGCCAGCAGCAGGCAGGCGTCCATCTTCGTCGGGTCCCACAGACGGGCGAGATCGGCGATGGCGTCGCCCCGGTCGATCCAGACGCTGTCGATATTGGCCACGAAGACGGGGTCGTCGCCCAGCAGGGGGCGGGCCTTCTTCAGACCGCCGCCGGTCTCCAGAAGCGCCTCGCGCTCGTCGGAGATCACGACGCGGGGCGTCGTGCGCCCCGCCAGATGCGCCTGCAGCCGGTCGGCGAACCAGTGGACGTTGACGACCGCCGTCGTCACGCCCGCCTCGGCCAGCCGGTCCAGCACATGATCGATCAGGGCCCGGCCGCCGACCTCCACCAGCGCCTTTGGTCGGTCGTCGGTCAGGGGACGCATGCGGGTGCCGAGCCCGGCGGCCAGCACCATGGCGGTCGTCGGGGTCGTCATTGGCGAACCTCCGGCGGGACGTGGGCGTCGAACCAGCGGGCGACGCCTTCAAGCTCCGGCCTGGCCAGATTGCGGTTCAAATGCGCCCACATGCGCGGCATGAACTGCGCATATCGCGGCTTGCCGTCCCGCGAGATCAGCCGGGCGAAGACGCCCAGGATCCGCACCTCGTTCAGCGCCGCCAGCCCGACGTAGCTGCGCAGGAAAGCCTCGCGGTCAGTCACGTCGGCGACGGCGAAATAGCGATCCAGCGCCTCTGCCTCCAGCGCGGGCGACACGTCGCGCCGGGCGTCCTGAAGCAGCGAATGCAGGTCCCAGGACGGGTGGGCCCGGACCGCGTCCTGGAAATCGATCATGCCGACCCGGGCGGGCCCCTCGCGCTCGGGCAGCCAGATCAGGTTCTCGGCGTGATAGTCGCGGTGCGCCATGACCGAGGCTCCGGCCGCGCCCTCGGTCACCACCGGGGCCCAGGCCTCGCGCCAGGCCGCGATCGCCGCCGCGTCGAAGCGCAGATCGGGCCGCAGCCGGGGCAGCCAGTCGACGAACAGATCGGCCCCGCCCTGAAGCGCGGTCTCGTCATAGGTCTGGAGCGGCCAGTCGCCCGCGGGGCCCTGAAGCACGTCCGGCGTGGCGGCGGCGTGAAGGCGCGCGAGGGCCTCGACGGCGGCCAGGTACAGCGGCGTCTCGTCCTGACCGGCGGCGATGACGTCGGCGAAGACACGGTCGCCGAAGTCTTCCAGCACGGCCAGGCCAGCCGGGGCGTCCAGCGCCGTCATCGCCGGGGCCGACAAGCCCACCGCGCGCAGGTGATCGGCGACCGCCGCGAAGGCCTCGATCCGCCCGGCCGACAGGCGCGCCACGGCGTTCCAGCCCTCCGCATGGCGTCGTTCGGGCGACCAGGACGGATCGGCGGGCGGGCTCTCGGCCGCCGCGACCTGATCCATCAGCATCAGGGACGGGCCATCGTCTGGAAACAGTCGTTCATAGCGGCGTGTCGAGGCGTCGCCGGGCAGGGGCGCCCGGCGGGCGTGGCCCAGCCCCGCCGCCTCCAGAAAGGCCAGCCGTTCCGCCTCGCGGTCCAGGGTCGTCTCAGTCATTCCAGCCTTCGAGCATTCGCGCCGTCTTCCCTGCCCATATCCCTACGCCAGAAACGGTCGCATCGCGCCCGACGCCGGCCTCTGAGAGTGAAATCGTCAGCCGGTCAGGACCCAGGATCCGTTCCAGATCCCCGCCCAGCCGCCCCGGCCATTCGATCAGAACGGCGCCGACGTCCAGCGCCTCGTCCAGCCCGATCTCGCGCGCCTCCTCCGGACGCTCCAGCCGATAGAGGTCGAAATGGGCGATGGGGGGATCGGTCTCGTAGGTCTGGACCAGGGTGAAGGTCGGGCTGGGCACATCCTCGTCGGGGCCGGCCAGGGCCCGGATCAGGCCGCGCGCGAGGGTCGACTTGCCCATGCCCAGCGGCCCCTCCAGCAGCACGGCCTCGCCGGGCCTCAGCAAGGGCGCGATCGCCTCGCCCAGCCGCGCCGTGGCCGCCTCGTCGGGGAGCCGGATCGTCGTCACGCGAAATCCGCGTCGGGCTGGGTCGGCAGGACCCGTTCGGTGAAGGCCTTGAGCGCATAGGTCGCGCGCGTCGCGTCGATGTCCAGCCGCGACGGCGGGATGGGCTTGCCGACATTCAGGCGGAAGGCCTTTTTCCGCTTGTTCAGAAGCTCGTGGAACAGGGTGACGTCGCGCAGTTCCTTGGACACCCGGTCGAACAGGTGGAACAGGCGAGAGGTCGGGCCCGTGACGTGGATCGGCACGATGGGTGCCGCGTATTTGCGGGCCAGCGACGCGGCGGTCGGGGCCCAGTCCGGATCGGTCAGCTGGCCGTCCTTTCCGACCCGCGCCAGACGCCCGGCGGGGAAGAGCACCACGCACCGCTCGGCCTCGAAGGCGGCGCGGGCGGCCTCCAGGGTGGCGCGGGTCTTGTCGCGGGTGCGCTTGTCGACCACCCATTCGACCGGGATCACCACCTCGTCCAGGCGAGGCGACACGCGGATCGCGTCGGCGTTGGCGAAATAGATGGCGTCGGCCCGGCGCGTGCGGATCGCGTCATAGACCGCGATCCCGTCGGCGATGCCGGTCGGATGGTTGGCCACCACGATGCAGCGCCCCGTGGCCGGTAGACGGTTCAGGTTCAGGCTGGAGACCTTGAGGTCCAAAAGGTCCGAGACATGGTCCAACGCCGCCTGGCCCGACAGCGGCGCGATGGCGTCGGCCATGCGTCGCGCCTTGCCATAGCCCAGCAGCGCATAGAGCCCCGGCCGGATCAGGGGCCACAGCGGCGAGCCGGTCAGACCCGGGGCCCGCTCGGCGATCAGGACATCCACGATATGGGCATCGCGCCGCGTGGGCACGGCTGTCGTCGCGGTCAAGGCGGTGTCGGTCGCGGTCATCGGTGAGCCCTTGTCGCCGCTCGCCGGGAGGCTGGCAAGCCGGGCCGGGACGCCCAGCGGCGCCGCTTTCGCCTCGACTTCGCCGGTGCTAGGCCAGCCGTCTGTCGATCCCGGAGTTCCCGCCATGCGCCGTTCCGTCCTGATGTCCGTCTGCGCCGCCGCCTGTCTGTTCGTGACGGGTCCCGCCCTGGCGCAGGCGACCGCCGCGACGACGCAGGCGGCCTCGGCCGCGCCCCAGCCCTTTACCTATACGGACATGCTGGTCGCCAACCGGCTGTCGGACCCGCGCGTGTCGCCGGACGGCCGCCAGGTCGTCTATGCGGTGCGGGCGACGGACATGGAGGCCAACCGGGGCGTCTCCAGCCTGTTCATCCAGGACCTGACCGGCGAGGGCGAGGCCCGGCGGCTGGCGATCTCGGACGGCGGGGCCAACACCGCCCGCTGGGGGTCGGACGGCGCGTTGTACTTCCTGTCGGGCCGGTCGGGATCGAGCCAGGTCTGGAAGACCGACGCCACGGGTGCCACCGCGACCCAGGTCACCAACCTGCCGCTGGACGTGAACGCCTATCGCCTGAGCCCGGACGCATCAAAGGTCGCGGTGTCGCTGGCGGTCTACCCGGGCTGCGCGGACCTGGCCTGTTCGGTCGCGCGCGGCGAGGCGGCGGCGGCGCGGACATCGACCGGCCAGGTCTACGACCGCATGTTCGTTCGCCACTGGGACACCTGGAACGACGGGACCCAGAACCATCTTTTTGTGGTCGCCACCGATGGCTCGGGCGATCCGGTGTGGATCACGCGCGGCTTTGACGGCGACACCCCGTCCAAGCCTTTCGGCGACGAGAACGAGTTCGCCTTCACGCCCCAGAGCGACGCCGTGGTGTTCTCGGCGCGCGAGGCCGGTCGGACCGAGCCGTGGAGCACAGACTTCGACCTGTACCGCACCAACGGCCTGACGGGCGACGGCTTCACCAACCTGACCGAGGACAATCCGGCCTGGGACACCGGCCCGGTGTTCTCGCCCGACGGCCGGACCCTGGCCTATCGCGCCATGGCTCGCCCCGGCTTCGAGGCTGATCGCTGGCAGATCGTGCTGATGGATGTGGCGACGGGGGCGCGGCGGGAGATCGCGGCGGACTGGGACTGCTCGGCCGACAGCCTGCAGTGGTCGGCGGATGGACGCACGCTGTACGTCACGGCGGGTGACGTCGGCCAGACGCGGCTGTTCTCGATCGACGCGGCGCGCGGCGCGGTCGTGCCGATCACGGGGCCGGGCCACGTCTCGGCCTTCGACCAGACGCCGTCCGGCTTTGTCTTCGCCATGGACAGCCTGACCTCGCCGTCGGAGCTGTACGTCAAGACCTTCCCGGGTCGCGAACTGCCGCGACGGATCACCGACGTGAACCCGCAGCTGGCCCAGCGCGCCTTCGGCGAGGCCGAGCAGTTCAGTTTCCCCGGCTGGAACAATGAGATCGTCCACGGATACGTCATCAAGCCTGCGGGATACGTCGAGGGCCGGCAGTATCCCGTCGCCTTCCTGATCCACGGCGGGCCGCAGTCCAGCTTTGGCAACGCCTGGTCCTATCGCTGGAACGCCATGACCTATGCCGGCGCGGGCTATGCGGTGGTCATGATCGATTTCCACGGCTCGACGGGTTACGGCCAGGGCTTCACCGATTCTATCAGCCAGCACTGGGGCGACCGGCCGCTGGAGGACCTGCAGAAGGGCTGGGACTTCGCCCAGGAGCGGTATCCCTTCCTCGACGGCGACAACGCCTGCGCGCTAGGGGCCTCATACGGCGGCTACATGGTCAACTGGATCGCCGGGCGCTGGAACGATGAGTTCAAATGCCTGGTGAACCACGACGGCATCTTCGACACCTTCGCCATGGGCTATTCGACCGAGGAACTGTGGTTCACCGAATGGGACAACGGCGGCACGCCGTATGACCAGCCCGAGGCCTATCAGCGGTTCAATCCAGCCAACCATGTCGCCAACTGGTCCGACCCCATGCTGGTGATCCAGGGCGACCGCGACTTCCGCGTGCCGACGACGCAAAGCCTGTCGACCTTCACCGCGCTTCAGCGGCGCGGCATCGAGAGCCGGCTGGTGGTCTTCCCCGACGAGAACCACTGGGTCCTGAAGCCGCAGAACAGCCTGCAGTGGCACAATGAGGTGTTCGGCTGGTTGGACCGGCATCTGCAGCCTCAGGACTGACCCATGACCCATCCCTCCCCGGAGACGCCGGACGGCCAGCTCGTCGGGCGGGTCATCGCCATGCCCGCCGACACCAATCCCGAGGGCGACATCTTCGGCGGCTGGCTGCTGGCCCAGATGGATCTGGCGGGATCGACGCCGGCCTTCGACCTGGCCCATGGCCGCTGCGCGACCGTGGCGGTCGACGCCATGGTGTTTCACCAGCCGGTCTCGGTCGGGGACGAGGTGTCGCTTTACGCCACGGTGCTGAAGACCGGCCGGACCTCGGTGCGCGTCCGCGTCGAGGCGTGGAAGCGACCGCGTTCTTCGGATCACATCACGCGCGTGACCGAGGGCGTCTTCACCTATGTGGCCATCGACGCCGACCGGAAGCCGAGGCCGCTGCCTGACGCGGTCGACTCATCTGTCGGTTGAGGCATAGTGGCCTCCTTCAGCGGAGGTTGCCTATGTGGTTTCTCATCGGATCCGGATTGATCGGCGCCGGCCTGTTCCTGTCGTTGCGCAGCCTGCTCCCCTACCTCAGTGCGAAACGCACAGGCGTGATTCAAAGTCGCGGGGCACGCAAGACCCGGATTGAGCGCGGCACGGAGCCGGACAGGTTCAAGGCCCTGGCCAAGCAGCGGCTGGCGGGACTTTGGCCGGGTCTGGCCTGTATCGCCGCCGGGCTCGGGTGGCTCGCCTACAACTTCTGGGCCCTGTCGATCATCAGTCAACCCGCCTAGCCCCGGACCTACGCCTCGCTTGACCCTCCTGTTGCCCGCGCCTACCTGACCGGAATGGCCATTCGTCGCATCCTGACCATCGACAATCCCGCCGATCTGGCGATCCTGAAACAGGTCTCAAAGCCCGTTGACGCGGTCGACGACGGCGTGCGGGCCCTGATGGATGACATGCTGGAGACGATGTACGACGCGCCCGGCATCGGTCTGGCCGCCGTCCAGATCGGCGATCTGCGCCGCGTGGTGGTGATGGATCTGGGCGACGGTCCCGCGCCGGAGGGGGCCGAGCAGGCCGCCGAGGGCGAGGAAACGCGCGTTCCGAACCCCCGCTTTTTCGTCAACCCCGAAGTCCTGTGGGCCTCGGACGAGACCTATTGCTACGAGGAAGGCTGCCTCTCGATCCCGGAGTATTTCGACCAGGTCGAGCGCCCGGCCCGCGTCCGCGTCGCCTATCTGGACAGCGCGGGTCAGCGCATCGAGGAAGAGATCGAGGGCCTGTACGCCGTCTGTTTCCAGCACGAGCTCGACCATCTGAACGGCGTCCTGTTCATCGACCATCTGTCGCGTCTGCGCCGGGACCGGGCCATGTCCAAGGTCAAGAAGACGATGCGCCTGAGAGAGGACGCCTGATGGCCCGCCGCAAGTCCTTCGTCATCGACCCCCAGGGCCGCCGTCGGCTGACGCGGTCGGAGAAAATCGGCCTGGGGTCGGTCGCGACCCTGGTCGGGGTCGCATTGCTCGGCGTGATCGCCGGCGTCGTCCTGGACCGGCTGCTCGATTTCGACGACGCGCTCGATGCCGGCGGGGAATGGGACGAAGGCGGCGGCGTCGGGACCCGCTGGCAATAGCCGGCGAACTCCGGCCTTGACGCGGCGGCATGCGCGTCCGATTCCCGGGCGGACCTGATCGGAGCCCACGATGCCGCATGACCGCCTGTCCGTTCTTACCGCGCTCCAGACCCAGGGCATCTGCCCGGTCTTTTATCATGCCGATCCGGAGACGGCGCTGAACGTCATCCGGGCCTGCGCGCGCGGCGGGGCGCCGGTGATCGAGTTCACCAACCGCGGCGACTTCGCCGTCGACCTGTTCGGCGAGATCGCGCGCGAGCTGCCGCGGACGGACCCGGACATCGTGCTGGGCATCGGCTCGGTGCTGGACGCTGGGACGGCGGCGATGTTCCTGAATCGGGCGGCGCGGTTCGTCGTGTCGCCGGCGCTGGTGCCGGAGGTGGCGACGGTCTGCAACCGGCGGATGGTGGCCTATTTCCCCGGCTGTGGGTCGGTGACCGACATCTCCAACGCCCAGGCGCTGGGCTGCGACATCGTCAAGCTGTTCCCAGGCGCGAGCGTCGGCGGCCCGGATTTCGTCAAGGCGGTGCTGGGCCCCATGCCCTGGACCAAGATCATGCCGACGGGCGGCGTCGATCCGGACCCGGCCTCGATCGCCAAGTGGTTCGGCTCAGGCATCGTCGCGGCCGGGATGGGCTCCAAGCTGATCACCGACGCGGCTGTGCAGGGCGGCGACTGGGCCGGCATCGAGGCCTCGGTTCGGACGGCCGTCGAGTCGGTCAGGGCGTTCCGCGCCGGCTGACCGCCCCCTCGCCCTACAGCCCCAGCGTCGGGTCCAGCAGGTCCAGCTCGGTGGCGGGGATCACCACCAGATCGGGATGGGCCGCGCGCATGGCGTCGATGAACATCCGGGCGTCGCCGACCACCACGACATAGGCCTGGTCCGGGTCCAGCCGCGCGGCGGCGGCGCGCATGGTCTCGGGCGTCGTCGCCCGGATGCGCTCGGCATAGCGTTCGGACTCGTCCAGAGGCAGACCCAGGGTCACGGCATCGGCCAGGAACCCGCCGAGGCCCGTCGTCGTCTCGATGTTGCGCGAGAAGCCCCCGGCCAGATAGGTCTCACGGTCCGACAGGGCCTGTTCGGTGATGGCCTCGGTGCGGACGCGCTCCATCTGAGCCAGGACCAGGTCGACGACCTCCAGGGCGCTCTCATTCTTGGTCTGGGTGGTGGCCGTCAGGAGGCCGCTTTCGGCCCGGCCCGGCAAGGACGAGTTGGCCCCGTAGCTGAGGCCGCGCTTGGCCCGCACCTCCTGGAACAGGTGGCCGTTCTGGCCCCCGCCCAGCACGGCATTGGCGACGGCCAGCGGATAGAAGTCGGGGTCGGAGCGGGACGGACCGCGCACGCCTGCCGCGATGGCCGCCTGGCCGGCGCCGGGCAGATCGACGACGACGATCCGGGGCGCGGGGGCGTCTCCGGCGCGGGTCTCGGTGCGGGGCATGGGATCGGCGGGCCGGACCCAGTCGCCCAGGGTGCGTTCGGCGAAGGCGAAGCCCGCTTCTGCGTCCATGCCGCCGGTGATGATCAGGGCGGCGTTGTCGGGCCGCCACCAGCGGTCGTGATGAGCCAGGACGTCGCCCCGGCTGATCGCGCGCACCGAGGCGGGCACGCCTGACGAGGAGGCTCCGTAGGGCGCGGCCCCATAGGCGACGCGCTGCAGCACCAGGCTGGCCAGAGGGCCCGGCTGGCGCAAGGCCACGGTCAGGGCGTTGACGGTGCGGGTGCGCGAGCGCTCCAGCTCGGCCTCGGCGAAGGTCGGCCGCTCGACGATGTCGGACAGGATGTCGCCGACCGCCTCGGCCGAGGCGATCGGGGCCGAGACGCCGAGCGTCGTGGAATCCGCGCCCGCGCCGCCGCCGACGACGGCCCCGGCTGCTTCCAGCGCCCGCGCGATCTCCGGAGCTGAACGCGCGCCGGCCCCCTGCGTCGCCAAGCCGGCGGTGAAGTCCGCCAGCCCCGGCCGATCGGCCGGGTCGGAGGCCGCCCCGCCGGCCACGACCAGCTGGGCGTTCATGATCGGCAGGTCGGTCGAGCGGGCGACGATCACGCGCAGACCGTTCGACAGGGTGCGTTCGGCAATGACGGGGGCTGCCTTGTCGCGCGGTTCGCCCGGTGCAGGAGCCGGCTCCCGCTCGCCCTCAGGCCGCAGTTCATTGGCGGGCAGGATGGCGGGCGGCACGGTCAGAAAGGTCGGCACCGGGGCCGGGTTCTTCCAGCTGTCCTCGGCCACGCCCTCGGGCCGCTGGCTTTCGTCGAGGTAGCGGATCGAGACGCGGGCGGTCTCGTCCAGATACCGGCGGGCCACGCGCTGGACGTCGGCGGCGGTGACAGCGCGGATCTGTTGCACGCGCAGATCGGGGGCGCGCGGGTCGTGCTCGGCGACGACGGCGTTGCCCAGCATGAAGGCGCGGCCCGACGACGTCTCGCGCTGGCGCAGGTCGGCGGCCAGAAGCTCTGTCTGGGCCTCGATCAGTTCGGCGGCGGTGATGGGCTCGTCCCTGATGCGGGCGATTTCGGCGTTCAGGGCGGCCTCGGCCTCCTCGACCGTGCGGCCGGCGGCGACCGTGACGGTGGCGTTGATCGTGCCGCCCTCCTCCTCGATATCGGGGCCCAGGTTGGCGGCGGCCGCGACCTGGGAGCCGTAGACCAGGGACTGGAACAGCCGCGAGCTCTGACCGCGCGACATCACCGCCCCCAGGATCTCCAGCGCCGCGCCGTCCTCGGAGCGAGCATCGGGGCCGGGGAAGATGGCGGCGATGGCCGGCAAGGGCACATTGGGGGCATAGGCCACGACCTGACGCGGCTCGGTCCGCGGCGTAGATGCAGGCCGTTCCAGCACCGGCACGGGCCGGTCGGGATTGGTGATCGCGCCGAAATACCGGTCGACCAGCCGGTCCAGCTCGGCCGGATCGAAATTGCCTGAGACGATCATCGTCGCCGTGGCCGGGCGGTAGTAGGCCTCGTGGAAGGCGCGGGCGTCGTCGATGCGCGCCGAGTCCAGCTCCTCGAGCGAACCGATCACGCCTCGGCGATAGATGTGCTGGTCATAGGCGTTGTCACCGATGACGAAGACGCCCAGCCGTCCGTAGGGCGGGGCATAGACGCGCTGGCGCAGTTCCTCCTGAACGATGGACCGCTCAGCGTCGAACACTGCCTGGTCCACCACCGGCCGGGCCATGCGCTCGGCATGGGTCCACAGCATCGTCTCCAGATACTGCGGCGGGACGGTCTCGTAGTAGTTGGTGAAGTCCTGGCCGGTGGAGGCGTTGCGCGCGCCGCCCGCGTTCTCGACCATGGTCGAGATGCCGCCGTAGGGGATGTTCACCGTCTTGCGGCTGAGGATGTGCTCGAACAGGTGGGCGAAACCGGAGCGGCCCTGCGGATCGTCCTTGCCGCCGACATCGTACCAGAGCTGGACAGTCACCGTGCCCGAGGTCGCATCCGGCATGGCGTAGACGTCAAGGCCATTCGCCAGCTCGCGATGGGTGAACTCCAGCGGCGGCGGGGCGATGTTGGGCGCGCTCTGGGCCGTCGCCGCCAGGGGCGCAGCGGAGATCAGGACGGCGAGGGACGAACCCAGCAGGAGCGAACGCAGCATGACGGCCTCGGGACGGACAAGAGATTTGCCCGACCCTAGGCCTGCCGCCGGGTCGCCTCAAAGTTACGACGGGTTAATGTCGCGGGCGACCCGGCTGAGCTGTCCTAGCTGAGGACGACGATCGCCACGCGCCGGTTCTGGGCGCGACCTTCGGGGGTGGAGTTGTCGGCCACCGGGGCTTCTTCGCCATAGGAGATGGTCGCCATGCGGTTGAGCGCAATGCCCTGACGGCTCAGCGAGCGGCGCACGGCCTCGGCCCGGGCCTGGCCCAGTTGGTCGTTGTAGGCCTCGGGGCCCGAAGAGTCGGTGTGGCCCTGGATTTCCAGATAGACGTTGACGTTCTCGGCCTTCAGCCGGTTCGCCAGTTCGGCCAGGCGCGCCTCGGCCTCGGGCGAGAGGGCGTCGCGGTCGGTGGGGAATTTGACCGAGTCGTCGGACAACACGACCTCGTACATGAACTTGCCTTCGGCCAGGACATAGGCGGCGTTGGCGCGGTCCAGAGCCTGGCCGGCGGTGCCTTCGACGCCGGTCACGCGGGTGTCGACCACGGCGACCTGATCGCGCACGAAGTTGCGGGTGGCGCAGCCGCTGGCCAGCAGGCCGAGGGCGAGCACGGCACCGGTCATCAGCACGGGGCGGGCAGGCGATTTCATCTGGGAGAGGATCAAGGGGAGCATCCTGAGCAGCCGGGTGCGCGGCCCGAAACATTACGCATCTGTCATTGGACGGGGCCAAAGGGCCATCGCATGGCCTGTTCGGGGCCTGAATCCGGCAGCTTGACCTTAAGCCCCGGGCCGCCTCGTCGCCCTGCCTACGCCCCAAAGCTGACGCGCGCGGATGGTCTCACGAGGGTCACCCGGCGCCCCTGTGCGTCGCCGCCGGACCACCGCCTTGCCGCCAAGCGACGAAACGCAAAGCCGAAATCCGACCGCATCCGGCGCGCCGGCCCGCCTGCTTCGGCGGCGGAGCGGGGTCTGGAGCGCCGGCGTCGCGGTCAGCGTGGTCGCCCATCTGGCGGTGCTGGCCGCCTTCCTTTCGGTTCGGTCGGTGCCCGAGATTTTTTCACTGCCGGAGGCTCCCGGAGCGGTCGTCGTGACGCTGAACCCGCCGCCGGAGCCGCTGCCACAGCCCGTGCCGGAGCCGGCCCCGCCCTCGGAGACCGCGCCGACAGAGCCGTCTTCCGCAGCGGCCGAGGCCCCAGACGCGGCCGCCCCGACGCCGGCCGTCCGACCTGTCCCGCCCCGTCCCACGGCCCGGGTTCGTCCGTCGCGTCTGCCCCCGCCGCCCGAGGTCGAGACCGTGGCCGCCGCGCCGGCACCGCCCGCGCCGGCCCCGCCCGCCCCACCGGCGGGTCTGACCGCGTCTCAGCTGGCCGGAGCGGCGACGGCGGGGTCGGGGACCGGAGGGGGCGCGGGACAGGGATCCGGCGCGGGCTCCGGCTCGGGTGCCGGTGGCGGCGGAAACGGAGGGGGCCGCTGCGACATGATCCGGCGCGTTCAGGACGCTCTGCGCGGCAATCCCGGCGTGGTGGCGTCGGCGCGCCGCGCCCAGGCGCAGCTGCCCCCTGATCGCCGCGCCCTGCTGGTCTGGGACGGCGACTGGGTGCTGAACCCCGGAGAGGCGGGTCGCGGCCTAGCAGGCTTGCGCCAGGCCATCGCGGTGGAGATCGCCTTCGCCCCGACCGAGTGCCGCCGTCAGGCCGAACAGGGTCTGGTCCTGCTGACGCTGGCCGACGGTCCCGGAGCGCCCCGGCTGGCGCTTGGGGCTGGCAGCTGGCGCTGGTCGGACCTTACCGGGGTTCGATGAGCCCATACATTACCGGCCTGTAACGTGCGCGCGATGATCCAGCCCGATACGGTCACCGCTCCCGTCCGCCGGAGCCACCCCCCGCCATGAAGTCGCGCCTGAAGTCCGCCGTCGCCGCACTGGCCCTGCTCACCGCCTTCGGGGCGTCGGTCCCCGCCCTGGCCCAGACCGCGCCCGCCGCCATCGCGGTCCCGCCCCTGGGCTTCGTCAAGCGCACCCTGCCCAACGGCATGGACGTCTACACAGCGCGGGACACCACCACCTCCAACGTCACGGTCCAGGTCTGGTACCGCGTCGGCTCGAAAGACGATCCGGAGGGACGCTCCGGCTTCGCCCACCTGTTCGAACACCTGATGTTCAAGGCGACCAAGGACTTTCCCGACGAGACCTTCGACCGTCTGACCGAGGACGTGGGCGGCAACAACAACGCCTTCACCTCCGATGACGTGACCGGCTATTTCCAGACCATCCCGGCCAACCATCTGGAGCGGCTGATCTTCGCCGAAGCCAGCCGTCTGTCGTCGCTGGTCGTCAACGAGGACGTGTTCGAAAGCGAGCGCGACGTCGTCAAGGAGGAGTACCGCCAGGGCGTCCTGGCCCAGCCCTACGGTCGTCTGTTCAGCGTCTTCCTGCCGGCGACCATCTATCAGGAGAGCCCGTATCGCCGCACGACGATCGGCTCGATCGAGGACCTGGACGCCGCGACCATCGAGGACGTGCGCCGCTTCCACGCAACCTACTACCGGCCCGACAACGCCGTCGTGATGATCGCGGGCAATTTCGACCAGGCACAGCTGGACGGCTGGATCGACCAGTATCTGGCCCCGATCGCCAACCCCGACCGCCCCCTGCCCGAGAACAATGTGGTCGAGCCGGAACCGACGGGGCCGCGCGAGGCGACCTTTTATGCCCCCAATGTGCCGCTGCCGGCCGTGGTGCTGGCCTGGCCGACGGTTCCCTATGCGCATCCGGACCGGGTCGCCCTGACCGTGCTGGACGGCATCCTGTCGACGGGCGAGAGCTCGCGGCTGTATCGCTCGCTGGTTTATGAGCAGCAGATCGCCGCCCAGGCCTCGTCCAACCCCGACTTCGCCCAGCAGGCCGGTGCCTTCACCGCCTATGCCATCATGGCGGGTGGCCAGACCCCCGAGACCGGCATCGGCGCCATCCGCGCCGAAATCGCCCGCTTCCGCGACGAACCCGTCACCGAGGCCGAGCTGACCGAGGCCAAGAACGAGCTGGTGGCCGACGCCCTGCGCGGACGCGAGACGATCGAGGACCGCACCCAGACCCTGGGTTTCGTCCTGATCAACACCAATGACGCCTCGGTCGCCGATCGCCAGATCGCCGACATCCAGGCGGTCACCGCCGCGGACATCCAGCGCGTGGCCCGGCGCTATCTGACCGACGACCGCGCCATCACCATGCGCTATCTGAACGCCGACGAGGCCAATCCGGCGACGCCCCAGGACACCGACGTCACCGCCCCCGTGACCGTGGCCGACCTGGCCCCCGTCGGCCAGATCTTCACCCTGCTGCCCGAAGACCAGCGCGCGGCCCTGCCCGCGCCCACCGAGCCGGTGTCGCCCACCACGCCTCCCGTGGCCGATTTCCGGCTGGACAACGGCCTGCGCGTCCTGGTCGTCGAAAAGGACGGCCTGCCGCTGGTCTCCGCACGGCTGAACTTCGACGCCGGTTCGGCGCACGAAGCCCCCGGCAAGGCGGGCCTGGCCTCCATGACCGCCGCCCTGCTGACGCAAGGCACGGCCACGCGCTCGGCCCCGCAGATCGCCACCGAGATCGAGCAGCTGGGCGCCCAGATCGGCGCGGGCTCGGGCCCGGACTTCACCAACATCTATGCCAACGCCCCGGCCGACGTCTTCCCGCAGGCCGTCGCCCTCATGGCCGACCTGGTCCGCAATCCCGCCTTCGCGGCGGAAGAACTGGAGCGCCAGCGGACCCAGACCCTGGACGCCCTGCGCATCAGCCTGTCGACCCCCGGCCCGGTCGCCACCCAGGCGGCCGCCCGCGTGATCTATGGAGAGGCCGCCTATGGCGCGCCCGGCTCGGGCACCCTGACGACCCTGCCGGCCTTGACGCGCGAGGACGTGGCGACCTTCCACCAGCAGCGCTATCGCCCCATCGACGCGACCCTGGTGTTCTCCGGAGCCATCGACGAGGCCGAGGCCCGGCGTCTGGCCGAGGCGGCCTTCGGCGACTGGACCAGCCCGTCGGCCGTCGGCACGGCGGTCGAGCCCGCCGGTCAGCCCCTGCCCCCGCGCATCGTCGTCATTGACCAGCCGGGCGCGGGCCAGGCCGCCGTCGTGGCGGCCCTGCGCGGCGTGTCGCGCACCGACGCGGATTACTTCCCCCTGACGCTGGGCAACACGCTTCTGGGCGGCAGCTTCACCTCGCGCCTGAACCAGGAGATCCGCATCAAGCGCGGCCTCAGCTACGGCACACGCTCGTCGCTGGGCGTCCGCGCCGACGAGGGCCTGTTCACCGCCAGCGCCCAGACCCGCAACGACGCCGCCGCCGAGGTCGCGGGGCTGATCCTGGCCGAGATCGAGCGTCTGTCGACCACCCAGCCGACCGCCAGCGAGCTGACCACCCGCCAGGCCATTCTGACCGGGGCCTTCGGCAGCCAGCTGGAGACGGTCGACGGCCTGGGGGCCCTGGTCGCCAACCTGGCGCTGTATGATCTGCCGATGAGCGAGCTGGCGGCCTATGTCGGCAAGGTCGAGGCCATCGACGGCCCGGCCGTGCAGGCGGCCTTCGCCGAGCACCTGCCGGTCGACCGGGCCAGCCTGGTGATCGTGGGCGACGCGGCCCAGTTCATCGACGCGCTGCGGGCGCAGTATCCGCAGGTGGAGGTCGTCCCCCTGTCGGCCCTGAACCTCGACCGGGCGGCCCTCCAATAGGGACCAGCGGCGGCAAATGACGGAGGATGCGATTTTCGGCTTGCGAGCCTGACGCGCCCTCCGCTATAGGCCCCGCTCTCGATTGAGATGCGGGCGTAGCTCAGTGGTAGAGCACAACCTTGCCAAGGTTGGGGTCGAGAGTTCGAATCTCTTCGCCCGCTCCAGTCGAACCAAAAAAGGCCCGGTCGCGAGACCGGGCCTTTTCTGTTTCTGGCAGCCGCTCGTCAGAGACCGAGCGCTGCCCGGATGTCGCGCCAGTCGATGTATTTGAAGTTCTGGGTACCGATGTCGTTGACGTCGTCCTGAACCACCACGAGCCCCTCAGGGAACGGCCCGACAGGACCGCCGAGCGCCGCCAGACCGTCCGTGCCGGTGACGGCGTCCACGGTGCCCGCTTCCACCACGAACCGGCCGACATAGGCCGGTGCCGCGCCGTCGATGCGCCAGACGGGAAAAGCGGAGTCGCCCTGGCTGGAGCCGATCAGATAGCGGGCGGCCCCGTCGGCGAGGACCGTCAGCCCCTCGGCGTCGGCGACCAGAATGTCGGGCGCGATCCCCTGGACCAGGGTCCGCGCGTCACCGGAGGCGGGGTCCAGGCCATAGCGCCAGACGCCGACGTTTTCCTCGCCCAGATACAGGGCGTTCGTCGCCTCGTCGGCCGCGCAGCCCTCGGAGATGGTGCCGATGTCGAAGCGGCGGACCTCGCGCGCGGCGGGCTCGCCGCCCGCGCCGACGGTCAGTACGAACTGGCGGACTTCGCCCTCGTGACCGACCAGGATGGCGTGGACCTCCGCCCCGCGTCGCGCGAAGCAGAAGCCGTAGGGCTCGACCACGTCGGTGGCGATCGCGCCCCAGGATCGCAGGCCGTTGTCGGCTCCGCCGGTCGGGTCGAACCGGTAGAGCGACACCCCGGTCTTGCCGGGCGTCCGGTCGCTGGCACCGAGTACCAGTTGCGGCCGCCCGTCGATGGTCAGGCCATCCACGGCGTCGACGTTGTTCAGCAGCCCCTCGGGCAGGAACTGCAGCACCGCCCCGTCCAGACCATAGACGTAGAGCCCCGCCTTCTTGTCGGTGCCGACCACGAAGCCCGGCGTGGAGGTCGCGCCGACCCGGACGGGCGCGTCGAACATCCAGATGGCCGGATCGTCGGCCGCGTCCTCGCCCCCGCCGGTGCCGACTGAGGGCGTTTCCAGCCGAGCCTGGACCCGCGCGCCCGGACCGACGACGCCTTCGCCCTCGCCCTGGAAGTCGACCTCGGTGGTCGCGCAGGCGGCAGCGAGAAGAGCCGTTACGGCGATGAGGCTGAGGCGATGAAGGCGCATGTGTATCCCCCGAGATGTCGCGCGTCTCGGCGGCGCAGACCACGAGGAACCGGGGGCGTCAAGACACGCCACGGGCCGTGGAGACCGGCGTTCTGCCGTGTTCGGAGGAACCGTCATGAAGCTGCTGCGGAAACGAAATCACCCGGTCATCCCGCCGTCGTGGCGGCGTCGCCGGCAAAGCTTAGCAGGCACTTCCAGTGTCGGCGGCCGGGGGGTCGACCGAACCATCGGGGATGCCAAGAATGAAACTCGCTCTTCTCGTCGGGGCCGCCGTCGCGCCCCTGCTGCTCGTCCAGCCGGCCATGGCCCAGTCTACGCCGCAAGATGCGCCTGCGACGGCCCTCGAAGAGGTTATCGTCACCGGGCGCCCGGTCTTCCGTAACCGCACCGACGACGTCGTCCCGACGCTGTCCTACGACCTGGAGTACTTCCAGCGGTTCGAGCCGCTGACCGTCGGCGACGCCCTGCGCCGGGTGCCCAGCGTCACCTTCCTGTCGGACGTGCTGGAATCCGACGGCGTGCGCCTGCGCGGCCTCGATCCGGGCTACACCCAGATCCTGATCAACGGCGAGCGCGTGCCCGGTGGCGGCGACGACCGCTCCTTCTTCGTCGACCGCATCCCCGCAGAGCTGATCGAGCGGGTCGAGGTCGTGCGTTCGTCCTCGGCCAACCGCTCGGGCGACGCGGTGGCCGGGTCGATCAACATCGTCCTGCGCGACGCCTACACCCTGGACGGCGGTTACATCCGGGGCGGGGGCATCCTGTTCCCCGACGATGAGGTCGGCGGCACCTTCGGCGCGGTCTATGGCGGCCAGGCCCTGGGTGGTCGTCTGCTGGTCGGCGCCAGCGTTCAGGACCGTCGCAATCCCAAGGACAAGTTCAGCCAGCGCTTCGACCGTCCGGGCGGCACCCTGGACAATGTCGAGGTCCAGACCGACGTCCGCAGCGGCACCGACTACTCCTTCAACGCTGACTATTCGGTCGAGCTCGGCGGCGGCACCCTGGACCTGTCGGGCGTGTTCGTTCGCACCGAACGGCTGCAGGACGAGGACTCCATCGAGTACCGCGCCGGTCGCCAGCAGCCCGCCGACCTGCTGACCATCAACGACAACGACGTCGACATCGAGACCGACAACCTGTCGCTGCGGGGCCGCTACGAGATCGAGATGCTGGGCGGCGAGACCCGGTTCAAGCTGGGTTACGCGTCCTTCGACGATCAGCAGTCCGAGTTCGAGAACGAAGCCGAATATCTGCGCGACGCCATCGCCTTCCCGGACGAGGACCGCTTCACCGCCGATTTCGAGATCCGCGACCTGCAGGACGAGGAATGGTCGGGCGCGCTGGAGCACACCCGCCCCCTGAGCGGCACCACCGAGATCGAGTTCGGCGTCCAGGCCGTGCAGAAGGACCGAGAGTCGGTCACCGACGTCGCCAACCGCGTCCGCTTCAACGTGCCGAATGCCCCGGCCCCGCGCCCGGCCCAGCCGCCGTTCGTGTTCACCACCAACACCTACGTCATCGAGGAAACCCGCATCGACCCCTACGTCATGGTGTCGGGCGAGCAGGGTGCGCTGAAGTGGGAGGCGGGTCTTCGCTATGAGACCACCGACACCACCATCGCCGGCATCGACAACGACTACGCCGAACTGCTGCCTTCGCTGAGCCTGCGCTACACCCTGTCGGATACCGACCGCCTGATCGCCTCGGCCGGCCGCACCATCCGCCGTCCGCGCTTCAACGACCTGGCCCCGGTCACGCTGGAAGAGGAACGCGGAGACAACGACTTCCGCGGCAATCCGCTGCTGGAGCCCGAAACGGCCTGGGGCGTCGATATCGGCTTCGAGCGTCGTCTGGGTCGCCAGGGCGTTGTCGGATTGAACGTCTTCTACCGCGACGTCACAGACCTGATCGAGGACGTAAATACCGGGCTTCAGGGTTCGGGTGGAGCGGGGACCTTCATCGAGTCGATCGACAACGTCGGCGACGGCCAGGTCTACGGCGTCGAGTTCGACCTCTCGACCCCGCTGTCGGTGTTCGGCCTGGACAACACCGGGGTGTTCCTGAACGCCTCGTGGCTGGACAGCCAGGTCGAGGACGCGCTGGGCGAGCGGCGGTTCAATGACCAGTCGGACTATGTCGTGAACGTCGGCTTCACCCACGACATCCCGACCTGGCAGGCCGCCTTCGGCGCGACCTATCGCAAGCAGGGCGACGCCTTCGGCCGCGTCTTCGCCGAGGAGGTCACCACCAGCTATGGTGCCGATCTGGAGGTGTTCCTGGAGAAGCGCATCTTCTCGAACGCCGTGGTGCGTCTGACCGGCATCAACCTGCTGGACAGCTCCAAGGACGAGGTGTTCGACAAGTTCGCTGATCAGGCGGACCAGATCGCCCGCAACTACGACGAGTACGAGCTGGAGAGCGAAAGCGCCGGACCGGTGTTTCAGCTGGTCATGCGCGTCGCCTTCTAGGGCACACCGCGTCTCGAAACGGGAAGGGTCGGGCGGCGACGTCCGGCCCTTTTTTCTTGGCGCGGATCGATCCGCTACCGCCTCGCGCGATTGCGACTGGACCCGGCGGGCGGCGGGCCCTAGGGCCACGGGGCCCGCGGCACCGGCACCCCCCTTGCTGGAGGCCGGGCGAACGCCGCCCCCGCGGTGCCATATCGGGAAGAGTGCCGCTTATGTTCATGCAAGGCGATGTCGACTGGATCCTCGTGCTGGGGCTGACGGCCGCCGTCACCAGCGTGATCGCCGTTCTGTCGCTGGTCTTTGCCTGGACCAACCGGTCCCGCCACGTTTCGACCTCGGATGAACTCAACGCGGTGTCGCGCGCCCGCCAGGAAGCCGAGACCCGTCTGTACGAGACGCTGAACGCCATCCCCGTGGCCCTGGTCCAGACCGATCGGGGCGGGAAATTCATCTTCGCCAACCGGGCCGCGCATCAGTTGCTGGGGCGCAAGGACAACGAACTGATCGGCCTGCGTTTCCACTCGGCGACCTGGGGCATTACCTATCCGGACGGTCGGCCCGTGCCGCCGGACCTGTTGCCCAGCGCCCGGGCCCTGCGCGGCCAGACGGTCAAGGGGTTCCAGCATATCCTGGCCAATCCGGCCACCCGGCGAAAGATGCTGGTTTCGGTCACCGCCATGCCGGTCGAGGACGCCATGGGCCAGGTCATCGGCTCGATCGCCGCCATCGTCGAAACCGAAGGCCTGACCACGCCCGAGGTCTCGGCCTTCGAGCCGGCCGCCCCTCCGCCCGATCCGAACGAGACCACCCGGCGCGTGTTCGAGGCCGCCTCCAGCGCCCTGATCGTCGTCGCCGCCAATGGTGTGATCAAGGAGGCGAACCGCACCGCGCTGAGCCTGTTCGACCGAGGGCCCGAGGTCATCGGCGCAGATTTCGCCGACCATTTCCTGGCCGAGGACGAGCGGATCGAGGGCCGCCAGACCTTGCGCGCCGCCGCCGGCGCATCCGAGGGGACCGAGGCCATCGTCTCGGCTCTCGGCGGACCCCGGGGGCTGGTGTGGCGCATCCTGCCGCTCACCGCCGCGGACGGAACGGTCGATGCGCTGATCCTCGCCGGCGACGCGACGCCCGAGCCGGAGGTCATTCCGGAGCCCCAACCCCAGCCCGAACCCCAGCCGGAAGGCCCGACCCCCTCGGACCTTCAAGCCGAGAGAGACGCCGAGCGCGCCGTCGCCGAGCGCGAGGCCGCCCTGATCGCCGAACGGGACGCCGCGCTCGCGGCCGCCGAGGCGGCGCAGGCCGAAACACGGCGGGCGCTCGACCGGGGCGAGGGCGCCCAGAGGCTGGAGAGCGTCGGTCGCCTGACCGGCGGCGTGGCCCAGGACTTCAACGCCCTGCTGGCCGTGATGACCAGCGCGCTGGACATGATGCTGAAGACGGCGGACGACCCCGCGCGCGTGCGGCGTCTGGGCCAGGCCGCCCTCGCCGCCGGTCAGCGCGGCGAGGCCCTGACCCGGCGTCTGGCCGCCTTCTCCCAGGGCGAGGAGGCCGAGGCCCGGATCCTTGACGCCGGGGTCCTGCTGCGCGCGATGGAAAGCCGTCTGCGCGCCCTGGCCGGCCCGGGCGTCGACCTGTTGATCGAGGCGCCCCAGACGGAGGCCCCTGTCCGCGTCGATCCGGTCGGTTTCGAAGGCACGGTGACCGCTCTGGTTCGCAACGCCGTCGAGGCGGTGGACGGCGCGGGCGCGGTGGCGGTGCGCCTGGAACCGCTGGAGACCGGCGAGGTGCGGTTGACGGTGCGCGACACCGGACCCGGTCTGGACGAGGCCACGGCGGCCCGTGCCCTGGAACCCTTCTTCACCACCCGCCCCGGCGCGGCGGGTCTGGGCCTGGCCCAGGCCCACGCCTTCGCCCGGCTGTCGGGCGGGCGTCTGACCCTGACCCCCGCGCCGGACGACGGCGCCGAGGCCACACTGAGCCTTCCTCGCGCCGATCCGCCCGCCTGACCGGCCTCCCACCCCTCGCCGGACGATCGGCGTTCTGTTAGGAGTTAACCCTATTCGGGAGGGGTGCCGATGGTGTGGGTGTGCCGAATTGTTCTGGCTGTGCTGGTCGGGGCCTATGGGGGCTGGCTGGTCTGGCCGTTGATCGAACCGCTGACCACGGGCGGATCGACAGCCGATGTCCTCGCCGCCGTATCGAACGAGGCGGCGCGCCTGGGCTGGGCCCTGCCTTCGCTCTGGCTGGGCTCGGCCCTGCTGTACCTCGTCGCCGCCGTCTTCACGGCCGGGGGGATCGGGGCGGCCCCCGGGGCCTATTTCCTCGCGTTCGGCGCGGAGGTGATCCAGCGCCTGCTGCTGCAGTCCGCCCCTGAGGCGACCCTGGTCGACACGCCGGCGCGGCTCGCCTCGGCGCTCGCTCCGCTGAACCTCGCCGTGGATTCGGGCCCGCTGGCGCTCGGCGCTATGCTGGCGCTCGGCCTGCTGGTGCTGATGACGGGGGCCTGGCGTGGTAAAAAGGGCCACGCCCTGACCCGACACTGGACCGAACCGCCGGTCTACGCCTGAACCCCGAACCCTCTGCGAGGCCGCGATGAAGATCGTCCGCACCCTCCTGGTCCTGGCGGTCATCGCCTATAGCGGGTGGCTGGCCTGGCCGGTCCTGACGCCCTTTTTCGAAGGCGCGCCACTCGACGTGGCCTGGGAGCGGGCGCGGGGCCTGATCGAAGCCGGAGGCGGCCTGTCCGGCGCCGCGCTCTGGATCGGGGCGGTGCTTCTGTACCTGATCGCGGCGGTGATGCTGGGCGCAGGAAACCCGCGCGCGGCCGTCGCCTATTTCCTGGGGTTTTTGGCCGACGCTGTGCTGCGACTGGCGATCGACCGCTCGGGTGGGGGGCCGGCCGAAGCCTCGATCCAGGCCGATACCTATGGCGGGGGCGGAGAACTGGCCCAGCGGTCGGCCGAGGCCGTGGCGCCGACCGGCCTGCCGGTCGATCCGACCTGGCTGATCCTCGGCGTCCTGTTGCTGATCGGGGTGCTGGTGGTGGTGGTCTCGCAACGGAGGGGACGACGGCGCCAACCCGGGCAGTTCGCAGGCTGAGACAGGTCTGGACGCGGTCCGGTCCCCCTCGCACGCGGAGCCACCGGGCCCCATATGCGCCGTAGCGGTTGACCCCGGCGGGTCAGGCGCTAGGACAGCGCCCGTCCCCCCGAACGCGCCCACCCCCGAGGATGCCATGGCCGAAGCCGCCCCCACCCCCGCCTCCTATGACGTCGTGATCATCGGCGGCGGACCGGGCGGCTACAATGCCGCGATCCGCGCGGGGCAGCTGGGCCTCAAGGTCGCCTGCGTCGAGATGCGCGAGACCCTGGGCGGCACATGCCTGAACGTCGGCTGCATGCCGTCCAAGGCCCTGCTGCATGCGTCGGAGATGTTCGAGGCGGCGTCCAGGGACTTCGCCGGCATCGGCATCGAGGTCACGCCCAGGCTGAACCTGCCCGTCATGATGAAGCAGAAGCAGGACAGCGTGACGGCCCTGACCAAGGGCATCGAGTTCCTGTTCAAGAAGAACAAGGCCGACTGGATCAAAGGGCGCGGCCGCATCGCCGGGCCCGGCACGGTCGAGGTCGAGGCCGCCGACGGATCGAAGACGACGCTGAAGGCCAAGGACATCGTCATCGCCACGGGCTCGGAGCCCACGCCCCTGCCCGGCGTCGATTTCGTGCCCGGAAAGGTCGTCGATTCGACCGGCGCGCTCGATCTGCCGGCCGTGCCCAAGACGCTGATCGTCGTCGGCGCGGGCATCATCGGGCTGGAGCTCGGCTCGGTCTGGCGGCGTCTGGGGGCCGAGGTCACCGTGGTGGAGTATCTGCCGCGCATCACCCCGGGCATGGATTCCGACCTGGCCACCGCCTTCCAGCGCGCCCTGACCAAGCAGGGCATGACCTTCAAGCTGGGCTCAAAGGTCACCGGATCGAAGGTCACCGAGGCCGGCGTCGAACTGACCGTCGAACCCGCTGCGGGCGGCGCGGCCGAGACCCTGACCGGTGACGTCGTCCTGGTCGCGATCGGCCGTCGTCCCTACACGGCGGGCCTGGGTCTGGAGACCGTGGGCGTTCAGACCGACAAGCGCGGCGTCATCGTCGGCGACCACTTCAAGGTGGCGGATGGCGTGTGGGTGATCGGCGACGTCACCACCGGCCCGATGCTGGCCCACAAGGCTGAGGAAGACGCCGTCGCCGCCATCGAGCTGATCGCGGGCAAGGCCGGTCACGTCGACTACAATCTGGTGCCCAGCGTGGTCTATACCTTCCCCGAGGTCGCCTGGGTCGGCAAGACCGAGGACCAGCTCAAGGCTGACGGCGTGGCCTACAAGTCCGGCAAATTCCCCTTCACCGCCAACAGCCGCGCCAAGATCAACCACGAGACAGACGGCTATGCCAAGGTCCTGGCCGACGCCGCGACCGATCGCATTCTGGGCGTCCACATCATGGGCCCACAGGCCGGCGAGATGATCGGCGAGGCCTGCGTCGCCATGGCGTTCGGCGGCGCGTCGGAAGACCTGGCGCGGACCTCTCACGCCCACCCGACCCGTTCCGAAGCCGTTAAACAGGCGGCCATGGGCGTCGAAGGGTGGACGATGCAGGCCTAGGTTCAGGCCTGACCACGCGCCGGCGGCGGCGCGAAGGCGGGCCGCACCCGACCGAA
The DNA here is from genome assembly GCA_947475735.1 of Caulobacteraceae bacterium. Taxonomy (GTDB): domain Bacteria; phylum Pseudomonadota; class Alphaproteobacteria; order Caulobacterales; family Caulobacteraceae; genus Brevundimonas. The sequence goes on along the minus strand of CANJLQ010000009.1, from coordinate 103,643 downwards.
CGCCACCCGGCCCCGTCCATAATCCAGCGTAACCCGCTGGAAACGGTACAGGATGTCGGCGCCCAGCAGGATGGCCGGCCGGTCGTTCAGGCCCAGAGCTTCAAAGGCGTGAAGATCGGCGAACAGCAGGGGGGTCGCCCCCAGGTCCTTTCCGTCGATCCGGAGGTCGTCGACCCGGCCCAACCGCGCCCGCAGGGTCTGGCCGGTGACGCCAAAGACGTCGATCAACCCCGCCTCCGTCGATCGATTGACGGCGGCCAGCAACGCCGGGTTGCCGATCGAGTACTGTGCGCCTGAATCCACGAAGGCCTCCACGACCCGGCCTTGGACCAGCACGTTCAGCAGGATCAACTGCCCGAACCGGCCCGATCGCACCCGATCGCTGATGACCAGCCGCGTGGAGGGCACGATCGTCGACACGCCGTCGCCCGAGGAATGGATCAGCACCCGGCGACGGACCAGGTCCATCTCGAGGCGAAACCGCGAGAGGACATCCAGCCCGACCAACCCGTCCGCGGCCAGGCTGGATCGGTCGAAGACGGGCGCGACGATCCCGCTGAAGCTGCGACCGCCGAAGAGGAGCCGGGGAAGGATGACCGACGGCACGGCGCGGGCCGCCGTGACGCCGTGGACGATCATCTCCGGCCCAGCCGGCAGCTCCAGGGACTGGGCGAGATCCGCCGAGATCGCGGTCCGTTCCGCCCCTGTGTCCAACACGAACACCGCCCGGCGGCCGTTCACCCGCACGTTGGCGGCCATGCGGGTCAGGCTGTTGACCGACAGGCCTTCGGCCCCCGGCTCGGTCTGGGCGACCACGGCCGGCGCGAACAGGCCGGCTGCCGCCAGGCCTGCAACCACCGAGCGGCGGTGGATCGTGGCTGGGCCTGCGCCTCGTTGGTCCACGGCGGCTCCCTCCCCGGAGCTTTGCCATAGGCTATGCCCATCGCGGCACCGCGCCTAGCCGTGGTCCGATTACGGTTTCGTCATCCCCGGGACCTGCTGGGAGGTGGTAGGCTGCGCCATCAGGACAGGAGAATGCGATGCTCTCCCTTCTTTTGCTCAGCGCGGCGCTTCAGTCCGCGCCGGTGCCCGAGCGCCCGCGCGGCGAGCCGAATGCGATCGGTCGAAACCTCTGGTCACCACCGTCGGGGTGCGACGGCCTGTTGAGCCGTGCCGCGGAACCCATCCGCCCCGGTGGCGGACTGGCCTGGCGCGAGGGCGACGAGCCGGTGGGGATGTATCTCCTGCTCGAACGCCGCGTCCGGGGTTGCCCCGCGCCGATCGTCGTCATGGAGCGGGTGCCCGGATCGAACGCCTTCGGTCGCGAGATGGGCCGCTCGCTCAACCTGGATCAGCGCCCCCGCCCTTAGGCGCTCAAGCCCGCGGATGCGCCGCCGCATAGGCCCCCAGCAGGTGGGCGGCGTCGACGGCGGTGTATTTCTGGGTCGTCGACAGGCTGGCGTGGCCCAGCAGTTCCTGGATCGAGCGCAGGTCGGCCCCCGCGCCCAGCAGATGGGTCGCGAAACTGTGGCGCAGGGCGTGCGGCGTGGCCGAGGCGGGCAGGCCCAGCCGTCCTCTCAATCGCTGGACCGTCGCCTGGACGTGCCGTGCCGACAGGGGGCCGCCCCGGCGGGCCCGGAACAGGGCGTCGCTGGGTTCGAGCGGAAACGGTTGGGCAGCCAGCGCCTCGTCGACCGCCCGGCGGACCGCAGGAAGGACCGGCACTTGGCGCGTCTTGCCGCCCTTGCCGGTGATGCGGATCGTCTCGGGCAGGGGAGCGTCGGCGCGGGTCAGGCTCAGCGCCTCGGAAATCCGCAGGCCGCAGCCGTAGAGCAGGCTGAGAACCGCAGCGTCGCGCAGGGCCTCCCACGGCTCGGCGTCGGGATCGAGCGCGGGTTCGGCGATCATGCCCCGCGCCTGATCTGCGCTGACCGGCCGGGGCAGGGACGGCTTGACCCGCGGGCCGCGCACCAGGGCCAGCTGCGGGGTCGGTACGCCGCAACGGCGATCCAGAAAGCCGTGAAAAGTGCGGATAGCCGACAGGGTCTGGCTCAGCGACCGGGCGACCAGGGGCGTGTCTCCACTTCGTCGTTCGGCCAGATGCGCACGCACCTCGGCGGCGGTGACGGTGCCCAGGTCCGACAGCCGCTGTGGCTCGCCCCGGTGCCGCTCCAGAAAGGCCAGCCAGGTCCGACCGATGTGGCCATAAGCCTCCAGCGTGCGGGGCGACAGCCGCCGCTCGTGCGCCAGATGCTCCAGCCAGGCCGCGAGCGCCTCGGACGCCGTCATCTCAACCCAGGACCGGCCAGCGTTCGGCGACCCGCGCCGTCACTCCCGCGACGAAGGCCACAAGCTCGCACCCCATGCCAGCCGTGAATCCCTCGGGCTCCGGCGAACCGAAGGCGGCCAGCCCCGGCCGCGCCTGCTCGCCCCGCTCGCCGCCCAGGTGCAGCGACATCCGGATCAGGGCGACAGAACGCACTTCGTCTGTCGCCGGACCGAACAGGTCCAGCCCCTCGAACATGGGCCCCAGCCAGGTCATGCCGTGTCCGCCCAGCCAGGCGTCGACGCCTCCGGCTTCCAGGGCGCGCCAGCCGAAGGGCACGCCGCCGGGCTTCTCGATCGCCACCGCCGCCGCGCAAAGGCCGAACCGGGCCACCGACACGGCGTCGAGGCGGCGGGCGAGGTCGGAATGGTTCCTCGCCTCCATCAGATCAAGGGCCGCGACATGGGTCTGGGTCTGGGCGGCGAAGTTGGCGCGGGCGATGTCCTCGATGCGCTTTCGGGCGTCGGCCTCGCGCTCGGCGGCCGCTTCCAGCTTGGTCAGGGCGGCGCGGCCGAACTCGACGACGTTGCGCTCCCGCACCGTCAGCCCGATCTCCTCCAGTAGGGAACGGTCGTCCAGCAGGGTCTGGGGGTTGGCCTGCAGCCAGGCCCGCACGTCGGGCCAATGAGGCTCCCGATCAGCGAACAGGTCGGCGGTCTGGTCCTTCGAGGTCACGCGGCGCTCCTCCCGGAACGCCGGGGCGGATGAGAGAATCGGAGCGCTTCTGTTCGTCGATCCGCTAGAGGATCGACTGGCCGGTCTTGCCCCAGTCCGCCAGGAAGGCATCAAGCCCCTTGTCGGTTAACGGGTGCTTGACCAGGGCCTTGAAGGTGTCGGCCGGGAGGGTCGCGGCGTCCGCCCCGGCCAGGGCCGCGGCCTCGACATGGGCGGGATGGCGCAGCGACGCGGCCAGGATCTGGGTCTCGAAGCCGTGGACGTCGTAGAGGACACGGATGGCCTCGATCAGCTCGCCGCCGTCGGCCCCGTGGTCGTCCAGCCGCCCGACGAAGGGCGAGACGAAGGTCGCGCCCGCCTTGGCCGCCAGCATCGCCTGGGCCACCGAGAAGCACAGGGTGACGTTGGTCTTGATGCCCTTGTCGGAAAACGCGCGGGCGGCGCGCAGCCCGTCCCAGGTCAGGGGCAGCTTCACGACCACGTTCGGGGCGATGGCGGCCAGCTTGTCGCCCTCCTTGACCATGGTCTCGAAGTCGGTCGCCACGGCCTCGGCCGAAATCGGGCCCTCGACCAGGGCGCAAATCTCGGCGATGACCTCGGCGATGACTCGACCGGACTTGGCGATCAGCGTGGGATTGGTGGTGACGCCGTCCACCATTCCGGTGGGCAGCATCTCGCGGATGACGGCGACGTCGGCGGTGTCGAGGAACAGTTTCATGGCGCGGGCTTGTAGCGGGAGCAGTGGGATCACGCGACCCTCAAAATCCTCCCCCGTTGGGAGAGGGGGACCGCGAAGCGGTGGAAGGGGCCAGCCGCGCATGCCGGCGCCCGAACTTGCCCCCTCCGTCTCCTCGCTTTGCTCGGATCCACCTCCCCCGAGGGGGGAGGATTGGTGAAAATCGCCTCGGTCCTCATTCCCCTGCCGGTCCACGAGGCCTTCGACTACGAGGTGCCCGAGGGTCTGGGGCTGGCCCGCGGCGACCAGGTGGCCGTGCCGCTGGGGCCCCGGCTTATGCGCGGCGTGGTCGCGGAGGTGCGCGAGACCACGGGCTCCAACCGACGACTCAAGGCGGTGGAGCAACGGTTGACCGATCCGCCCCTGCCGGAGGGCACCCTGGCCTTCGTCGAATGGGCGGCGCGCTGGACCCTGAGCCCGCCGGGCGAGATGGCGGCCATGGCGCTGAAGGGACTGCGCAACCCCGCGCCCCGCCCGGAGCGACGGGTGCGCCGCGTCGGCGACCGACAGCCGGCGCGGCCGACGGCAGCGCGGACGGCGCTGCTGGAGGCGCTCGGCGAACGGGCGATGCCGACCGCCGATCTGGCGCGGGCGGCGGGCGTTTCGTCAGGCGTGGTCAAGGGGCTTCTGGACGAGGGGGTGCTGGAAATCATCGAGATCGCCGCCGTCGCCGCCTTCGACGCGCCCGATCCCGATCACCGCCCGGCCGAGCTGAACCCAGACCAGGCGGCCGCCGCCGAGGCCCTGTCGGCCGCGACGATACAGGGCGGCTACGCGGCGTTCCTGCTGGACGGCGTCACCGGCTCGGGCAAGACCGAGGCCTATCTGGAGGCCGTGGCGCGGACGCTCAGGACCGATCCGGCGGCGCAGGTGCTGATCCTGCTGCCCGAGATCGCCCTGACCCAGGACCTGATCGCGCGGATCACCGCCCGGTTCGGCGCGGCCCCGGCCGAATGGCACTCCGGCGTCGCCCCGCCGCGACGGCGACAGGTGTGGGAAGCGGTGGTGGCAGGCCGATGCAACATCGTGGTCGGTGCCCGCTCGGCCCTGTTCCTGCCGTTCCCGAAGCTGCGCCTGCTGATCGTCGACGAGGAGCACGACGGCTCGTTCAAACAGGAGGACGGCCTCGTCTATCACGGCCGCGACCTGGCGGTCGCCCGGGCCCGGATCGAGGGGGCGACGGTGGTCCTGGCCTCTGCCACGCCGTCGCTGGAGACGCTGTGGAACGCGCGCCAAGGCCGCTATGGCTGGCTGAAGCTGGGGCGGCGGCACGGGGCCGCGACCTTGCCCGACATCCGGTTGCTGGACCTGAGGCAGACCCCGCCCGAGCGCGACCAGTGGCTGTCGCCGCTACTGCGCGAGGCCATGGTCGAGACGCTTCAGGCGGGCGAGCAGGTGCTCTTGTTTCTGAACCGACGCGGCTATGCGCCCGTCGTCCTGTGCCGCGCCTGCGGGCATCGGCTGACGGCGCCGGACACCGACAGCTGGTTGGTCGAGCATCGCTATACCGGGCGGCTGGTCTGCCACCTGACCGGTTTTTCCATGCCGCGTCCCAGGCATTGCCCGGCCTGCGGGGCCGAGGACACCCTGGTCTCGGTCGGGCCGGGGGTCGAGCGGGTCGAGGAGGAGGCGCGGGCGCTGTTTCCCGAGGCCCGAACGGCGGTGTTCAGCTCCGACACCGTGCCCGACGCGCGGGCGGCGCGGGCCATGATCCAGCGGATGACCGAGGGCGAGATCGATATTCTGGTCGCCACCCAGGCGGCGGCGAAAGGCCACAACTTTCCGCGCCTGACGCTGGTCGGGGTGGTCGATGCGGACCTGGGCCTGCGCGGCGGCGACCTGCGCGCGGCCGAACGGACCTGGCAGCTGCTGACCCAGGCGACGGGGCGGGCCGGGCGGGCGGATCGGCCGGGGCGCGCCCTGCTGCAGACCTGGACGCCCGACCACCCGGTGCTGATGGCTCTGGCCGCCGGTGACCGGGACGCCTTCGTCGAGGCCGAGATGGGCGAGCGCGAGGCCGCCGCCCTGCCGCCCCATGGCCGTCTGGCGGCGATCATTCTGTCGGGCGAGGACGCCGGGGCAGTGGACCGGGTCGCCACGGCGCTGGCTGCGGCCATCCCGAACGCCGAACGGCTGGAGGTCTATGGTCCCGCCGACGCGCCCCTGGCGCTGGTGCGCGGACGGCGGCGGAAGCGACTGCTGGTGCGCGCGGACCGGGACGTGGACCTGCAAGGGTTCCTGCGGGCCTGGCTGGGTCGCGTGAAGGTGCCGGGGTCGGTGCGGCTGAGCGTGGACGTGGATCCGTATAGTTTTCTCTGATCCCGACCCCTGCGCTCACCCCGACCCAGACCCTTCTTGTCATCCCGGCCGAAGCGCAGCGAAGAGCCGGGACGCAAACCCGATTAATCGCCTGGGCCCGGCCGATGAGCCGGGCCGACGCCAAGGCAACCGGGGTCGAAGCCGCCATGCTCCCGGTTCGCCCTACGGTCGACCGGAAGGAGGCAGGGCCGCGCTGCGGTCCCGGCCCTCCGCTGCGCGTCGGCCGGGATGACAAGCGTTTGAAATCTGAAGGTCTAGTGGCGAACGCTCAGACCGTGGCTCGAGCGTCGGTCACGCCCCCGCCTTCCTGGCGAAGCTCCAGGCACCCGCCGCCAGCGGCTCCACCTGGGCGGCCATGGTCCGGGCATGCGCCGAGGCGGCCGTTCCGTCCCTGACCCGACCGGCAATGCCCTGACAGATGGCCGCGAGGCGGAACAGGTTGTAGGCGAACAGCCAGTCGAGGTTCGCAGGCGGGGGCGAGCCGGTCTTCTCCGAATAGCGGGCCACGGTCTCCTCGACCGATGGGATGCCGAGTTCTTTCAAGTCCGCACCCGCCAGCCCGTTCCGCAACGTGGCCGGGATCGCCCAGGCGATCAGCAGATAGGAGAAGTCCGCCAGGGGATCGCCGAGCGTCGACAGCTCCCAGTCCAGCACGGCCCGGACCTCAGCCGCATCCGGAGCCAGGATCATGTTGTCCAGCCGGAAGTCGCCGTGGACGATCCGGGTCGGCCCCTCGGGCGGCAGGCCCTGCGGGAGGAAGGCGATCAGCCGATCCATGTCGGGGATCGGATGGGTCTCTGACGCCTGATACTGCTTGGTCCAGCGGCCCACCTGGCGGGCGAAATAGTTGCCGGGCTTGCCGTAGTCCGACAGGCCGATCGACTCGGGCGCGAAGCTGTGTAGCCGAGCCAGGGTGTCGACCTGGGCGTCATAGATGGCGCGGCGCTGGTCCGGGGTCATGCCGGGCAGTTTCAGGTCCCACAGCACCCGCCCCTCGACCTTGTCCATGACGTAGAAGATCGAGCCGATGACGCCTTCGTCGGTGCAGAGCGCATGCGGCCGGGCGACCGGGAAACCCTGAGCATGCAGGGCCGAGATCACGGTGAATTCGCGGTCCACGGCGTGGGCGGACGGCAGCAGGACGCCGGGCGGCTTGCGGCGCAGCACATAGGCGGCGCTGGGCGTCGTCAGCTCATAGGTCGGGTTCGACTGTCCTCCCTTGAACTGGCGCACCGTCAGGGGGCCGGCGTAGGCCGCGACGTTGGCGGCCATCCAGGCATCGAGCGCGGCCTCGTTGAGCCGGTATCGGGGATCGACCTCGCGCGTGCCGGAGAAGGTCGATTGCGGATCGTCGAGGGCGGCTTCAGTCATGCGCGGCGACAATGGCGGCGCGGACGGCGCGGCGCCAGCCCCCGAGCAGCCGCTCGCGCTGCGTCGCGGCCATCCGGGGCGTCCAGGTGGCGGGGGCCTCGTCGCCGCGCGGCATCAGATCGTCGATCAGCCCGGCTCCGAACGCCGCCAGCCGCGCGGCCCCCAGGGCCGTCATCTCCTGGAAAGCCGGGCGCTGGACCGTCACCTCGCAGATGTCGGCGACGAACTGCATGGCGAAGGCGTTGGCCGTAACCCCGCCGTCGACTTTCAGCACCTTCAACCGCGGAGCGCCGTCGGCGGCGAGGGCGTCGAGCAGGTCGCGGGTCTGATAGGCCAGCGCCTCCAGCCCCGCCCGGACGAAATGGGCCGGGGTCGAATCCCGCGTCAGGCCCAGGACCGCGCCTCTGACGTCCGGCTCCCACCAGGGCGCGCCCAGTCCTGTAAAGCCGGGCACCAGATAGACGCCGCCATTGTCGGTCAGGGTCTGTGCCACGGCCTCTGACGCCCGGCTGTCGGCGATCATGCCCACGCAGTCCCTCAGCCACTGGATCGCTGAACCAGCCGAGAAGATGGAGCCCTCCAGCGCATAGGCGGCGTCCTCACCCACGGCATAGCCGAGCGTGCCCAGGAGACGGCTGGCCGAGACGACGGGCGAGGGGCCCACATTGGCGACCAGAAACGCGCCGGTGCCATAGGTGATCTTGGCGTCGCCGGCGTTCAGCGCGCCGTGGCCAACCAGGGCCGCCTGCTGGTCGCCCGCCGCGCCGGTGATGGGCAGGGCGATACCGAACAGCACCGGGTTGGACGCTCCCAACACCCCGGCGCAGTCCCGGATCTCGGCCAGGGCCTGAGGCGGCACGCCGAACAGGTCGCACAGGTCGTCGCGCCACACCCGGTCGTTCAGGTCCATCAGCGAGGTGCGACTGGCGTTGGTGGCGTCGGTGACGTGGCTGGCCCCGCCTGTCAGCTTCCAGATCAGCCAGGTCTCGATGGTGCCCAGAAGGACCTCGCGCCGCGCGGCCCGATCGCGCGCACCCGGCACGGTGTCCAGCAGCCAGGCGAACTTGGTGGCCGAGAAATAGGGGTCGAGGATCAGGCCGGTCGCGGCCCGCACCGCCCCCTCATGCCCTTCGGCGTTCAACCGGTCGGTCACGCCAGCCGTTCTGCGATCCTGCCAGACGATGGCGCGATGCAGCGGCTCGCCGGTCGCTGCATCCCAGATCACGGCCGTCTCGCGCTGGTTGGTGATGCCGATGGCGGAGAAGCGTCCGACGCCTCCGGCCTTGCGGATTACCTCGCGGCAGGTCTGTAGAGTCGCGGCCCAGATCTCGGCGGCGTCGTGCTCGACCCATCCCGAGGCGGGGAAATGCTGAGCCAGCTCGATCTGGCTTATGGCGACAGGATGCAGTCCCCCGTCCTCGCGCAGCTCGAAGGCGATGGCGCGTGTCGAGGTCGTGCCCTGGTCGATGGCGAGGATGCAGGTCGTCGTCGGACTCGTCATGGGGCCACCTTACGCAGGATCGAACGATGCGCTAATCCGCCGCTCATGGCCGACCGTATCGCTTCCTATCAAGGCGTCGTCGACGCCGCCCGCCAGATCCAGGGCGCGGCCGTCCGTACCCCACTGATCGAAAGCCCGGCGCTGAACGAACGCATGGGCGGGCGCATCCTGCTGAAGGCCGAAACGATGCAGGTCGCTGGGGCCTTCAAGTTCCGGGGGGCCTACAACCGGATCAGCCGCCTGACGGATGAGGCGCGGGCGCGGGGCGTGGTGGCGTTCTCGTCCGGCAACCATGCCCAGGGCGTGGCGGCGGCGGCGCGGATGGTGGGCACGGCCGCGACCATCGTCATGCCGGCCGACAGCCCCGCCATCAAGGTCGCGGGCGTGAAGGCCTTCGGCGGCGAGGTGCGCCTGTACGACCGCTGGAAAGAGAGCCGCGAGGAGATCGGGGCCCAGCTGGCCGCCGAGAAGAATGCGGTCCTGGTGCCGCCTTTCGATGATCCCTTCATCATTGAGGGCCAGGGGACGACGGCGCTGGAGATTCTGGATCAGGCCGATGGGCCGGTCGATCAGCTGGTCTGCTGCTGCTCCGGCGGGGGGTTGATGGCGGGGATCAATCTGGTGCTGGAGGCGCGGAGCCCATCGACCGGGAGCTGGGCCGTGGAGCCCGAGAACTATGACGACACCGCCCGGTCCCTGAAGGCGGGCGAGCGGGTGGGGCACCCCAAGGGACCGCCCTCGATCTGCGACGCCCTGCAGACGCCGATCCCGGGAGAGCTGACCTTTCCGATCAACCAGCGGGTTCTCAAGGGCGCGCTGACAATCAGCGACGTCGAGGCGGCCGAGGCCGTCCGCTATGCCTTCCGCACGCTGAAACTGGTGGTCGAGCCGGGCGGGGCGGCGGCCCTGGCGGCCGTGCTGGCCGGCAAGATCGAGACCCGAGGGCGCACGACCGCCGTCGTCCTGTCGGGCGGCAACATCGACCCTGGCCTGTTCGCCGCCATCATCGAAGACCGTTTCACTGGAGCCGCCGCATGACCAAGCCATCCGATCTGTCGTCGCTGATCGGCACCGAGATCGGCGTCAGCCGCTGGTTCACGGTCGATCAGGCCCGGATCGACGCCTTCGCCGAGACCACCGAGGATCGTCAGTTCATCCACGTCGATCCGGAAGCGGCCAGGGCGACGCCGTTCGGCGGCACCATCGCCCACGGCTTCCTGACCCTCAGCCTCGCCTCGGCCATGTCCTATGACGCGGTCAAGCCGCTGGAGGGCGTGGTGATGGGCGTCAACTACGGCTTCGACAAGCTGCGCTTCCTCGCCCCAGTATCCGCCGGGTCAAAGGTGCGGGGCCGGTTCAAACTGCTGTCCGCCGACGACAAGGGCGGCGGGCGCTGGCTGCTGAAGCACGAGCTGACCATCGAGATCGAGGGGGGAGACAAGCCCGCCCTGATCGCCGAATGGCTGGGCATGCAGATGATCGGCGGCTGACCGCATCCAATCGGCCCCTCGGCGGCGACCAGGGGATGAAGGCCGATCCCGGCATTGAAAAGGACCCCGAGATGAACACCCACATCCTGACCGGCGTCATCGCCGCCCTCGGCCTGATGGCCAACCTCGCCGGCGTCGGAGAGGTCCGCGCCCAGGATGCTCATGAGGCCGCCGAGCACGCCCACCATCACGCCGACTTCACCTCCGACCGCCTGCACGTCCGGGTGGACGGCGAGGCCGGGCCGGGCGTGCGCGACATCATCCTGATCCCCGGCCTGAGTTCCTCGCCCGAAGTGTGGCAGGGCACGGTCGATCACCTGGGGGCCGGATGGCGAGTGCACCGCATCCACATCCAGGGCTTCGCCGGCGCGCCTGTGAAGGGCAATGCAGAAGGCCCCGTCGCCGCCCCCGTGGCCGAAGAGATCGCCCGCTACATCGCCGAGAACGATCTGGACCGGCCCGCCGTGGTCGGCCACTCCATGGGGGGCACCATCGGCCTGATGCTGGCGGCGCGGCATCCCGAGGCCGTCGGGCGGCTGATGGTCGTGGACATGGTACCCTTCATGGGGGCCATGTTCGCCCAGCCGGGGACGAACCCCACCGTCGAGGCGGTCACGCCGATGGCCGACATGATCCACGCCCAGATGCTGAACAGCCCGGAGGAAGCCTATCGCGCCCAGGCCGCCGCGACCGTCGCCACCATGGTCCGAGACGAAGCCGCCGAGCCGATGATCCTGGCTGACACGGCCGCCAGCGACCGGACCGTCTCGTCCAACGCCTATCGCGAGCTGATCGTCACCGACTTGCGGCCCGAGCTGGCCAACATCACCGTGCCGACCGAAGTGGTCTATGTCGCCTTCGACTTCCCCGGGATGACGCCCGAAATCACCGACGGCATGTACCGCGCCTCGTTCGCGACCCTGCCGGGCGTGGAGCTGACGCGCATCGACGAGGCCGCCCACTTCGTCTTCATCGACCAGCCCGAGGCCTTCAACCGCACGCTGGACACCTTCCTGGCGGAATAACCATCCCGGCCCGACCGGGTCGCCGGCTCGGTTTCGGCGACTGCGGCGTCCCGAACCTCTCGTCACGACCGGCCGGACGCAGGCAATCCGGGCACCCGCGCGTGCACGGCGCGGCGGGGCTGGGATTTCCAGGTTCGGCCAAGCTCGGATGCGGACTGGATCACGGCGCTCAACACGGCTAAAAGCCCGGCGGAGTTGTGGGGATACGGTTATGCGCGGACATTTGACCCGATTGCTCGGGCTGCTGATGGGCCTGGTTCTGGCCAGTTGCGCGGCGGATCCGGGCCTCGTCCCTGTCGCGGCCGTTCAAGGCAGCGAGGCCGTGCGGATCGTGCCCGAATACCGGCTGGGGCCGGCCGACAAAATTCGCGTCAATGTGTTCGGCGAGGAGGCCCTGACCGGGGAGTTCCTGGTCGGGAGTTCGGGGAAGATTTCGCTGCCGCTGATCGGCGAGGTCCAGGCCCAAGGCCTGACCATCGCGGAACTTCAGGAGCAGATCGCCGTCGCCCTGCGTCAGGGCTACATCAACGAGCCGCGCGTCAACGCCGAGGTTTTGAACTACCGGCCCTTCTACATCCTGGGTGAGGTCAACACGCCCGGCGAATACCCCTACACCGCCAATCTGACGGTGCTGAACGCGGTGGCGACGGCCGGGGGGTTCACCTATCGGGCGGACACGCGGCGGGTCTACATCAAGCGAGCGGACGTCAATGGAGAGCAGACCTTTCCCCTGACGACCGCGACCCAGGTCGCGCCGGGCGACACGATCCGCATCGGCGAACGCTTCTTCTAGGTCGGGTCTAGCCCGCCAGCAGCACCCAGAGGCCCGTCCCGGCGAAGGCCGCGGCGGCGGCCATGCGGATGTACTTCAGCGGCAGGCGGGCGGCGGTGGCCTCGCCCAGCAAGACGGCCGGACCGTTGACCAGCATCATGCCGATCGTCGAGCCCGCCACGACCAGCGCCAGGTTCTCGAAGCGAATGGCCAGGCCGGCCGTCGCGATCTGGGTCTTGTCGCCCATCTCGACCAGAAAGAAGGCCGCCGTGGTGGTCCAGAAGATGCCCCAGGCGGTCTTTTCCACGACCTCGGCGTCCTCGACCTCCAGCGTGTCGGGGATCAAGGCCCAGACGGCGAAGCCCAGGAAGGCGATCCCGACGATCCAGCGCATCCAGGGCCCCTCCAGATACTGGGCCGCCAGGGTCCCGGCGAGCGCGGCGAAGGCGTGATTGACCAGGGTCGCCGCCAGGATGCCCAGCACGATCGGCGTGGGGCGTCGCCAGGTCGCCGCCAGGGCGATGGCCAGCAACATGGTCTTGTCCCCGATCTCCGCCAGGGAGACGAGGCCGATCGAAATCAGCAGGGCGTCCAAAACGCAGTCTCTCGCGGGGCCTCGGCGGGCGGACCTGTGGCGTTCGCAGCCGGACCCCGCGTGGAATCAACCCTGCGAAGCCAACGGTCTTGTCAGGAGGATCCTGGTGTCCCTATCGCTCGACCCGCGGGGCCTCGCTGCTTGAGGGACGTTCACGGAGACCTTGCGGCCGACCGTGGGACCTTCCGTCCGCGCCATCCTCTCCGGGCGAGAGGAAGTGTGTTGACGCGGGCCCTGCTGGAAGACGCAGGCGACTACTCCCCGATGACGGCCGCCGTGTAGTCCGGGCCACACTAAAGGGCAAGCCGAGCCGGGCGGTAGACAGTCCGGAATGGTTAATATAACGCTGATTACGCGGCTCGCCAGCCTCCCTCAGGGTTCGCCTGAGAGGGGAAAAGTGAGGTCTCGCAAGGACTTAAGGGGAGCTGACAATGGATCCGATCACTTCGATCGTGGCCTCCATGCTCATCTCCGGCGCGGCCGCGTCGGATGGGCACGGGTGCCATGAGACGCCCCACTACGACGGTGCCCCGTGCGCCTGTACCCGCGTGGTGGACTTCTACGGCCCGTGGACCGGCGGTGGCGGTGGCTACACGCCTCCCGGCGGCTGGGGCCCGCCGATCAACATTCCGGCCGGCCCGGCCATTCACGTCGCCTCGCCCGGATACCGGGTGATCGGGCGCCCAGTGAATGTCGAAGGTCCGACCATCCACATCGCCGGTCCGCCGGTCTATGTCGACGCGCCGCCGATCCGCATCGCCCCGGCCCAGATCTATGTCCAGCGTCCCGACGTCCATGTGCGGCCGTCGGAAATCCTGGTCGAACCGCCGCAGGTTCATTTCTCGGACTGCACCGACGGCGCCGTCTGCACCCCGGTCGACGGCGGCCACTAGGCTTCCGCCCACGAACGGCTTGGAGGGGCCCGGACGCTGTCCGGGCCCCTTTCGTCTGCCTCGGTGCCTGCGGAGGCCGCCTATCGCCTCCGCCCTGCGGCTGCGCTAGGAAGCGGCATGACCGTTCACTTTCATGAAGGCGACCTGCCCGACGGCCTGGACCTGGGCCCCGAGGTCGCCGTCGATTCCGAGACCATGGGACTGCGCCTCGGCCGCGATCCCCTGTGCGTCGTCCAGCTGTCGGCCGGCGACGGCGACGCCCACGTCGTGCGGCTGAACCGGCCCGTCTACGACTGTCCGAACCTGAAGCGGCTGATGGCCGATCCGGGCGTGCTGAAGATTTTTCACTTCGGCCGGTTCGACATCGCCATGGTCGAACTGCACCTGGGGGTCGAGACGCGCCCGGTCTATTGCACCAAGATCGCGTCCAAGCTGGCGCGGACCTATACCGACCGGCATGGACTGAAGGACGTGGCGCGCGAACTGGCCGGCGTCGACCTGTCAAAGGCCCAGCAGTCGTCGGACTGGGGTGCCGCCGAGCTGTCGCCGGCCCAGCTTGAGTACGCGGCGTCCGATGTCCTGCATCTGCATGTCATCAAGGCCCGGCTGGACGAGATGCTGGCACGCGAAGGCCGGACGGCTCTGGCCAAGGCCTGTTTCGACTTCCTGCCGACCCGCGCGCGCCTGGACCTGATGGGCTTCGAGGACGACGTGTTCGCCCACACCTGGACCAAATGACCGACCCCGGCCCGTTTCCTGATCGCGCCGGTCTGGACCGCAAGGCGGCCGATGAGGCGCGGCTGGCGATCGAGGCCGAACGCTGGCGGGCGCGGTCGCAACGGGTGCGGCTGTATCGTCGCCTGCTGCCGATCCTGATCGTGGTGCTGGCGGGCGGGGCCCTGACCTGGACGGTGTTCCGCACCGTCATGTCCGGCGTGGAGCGCGAGGCCAGCCAGGCCCGCGACATCCGCCTGGACAACCCCATGTTCCACGGCCAGGACGCCGAGGGCCGCAGTTTCGTCATCGGGGCCGAAGGGGCGGTGCGTGATCCGGCGACGGGTCGGTTCCGACTGAACGGCCCGGTGCTGAGGCTGAATCTCGGGGGGGCCAAGGTCACCGAGATGACGGCCGACGCGGGCATGTACAACGAGGCCGAGCGGTCGGTGACGATCGGGCCGAACGTGCGGATTTCGGACGGCGGCTCGGGCTTCGTCCTGACGACGCCAGAGGCTGTGGTCGATACCGCCACCGGTGTCGTGACCGGTGACAAGGGCGTGGAGGGGCGCGGCCCCCTTGGAACCATTTCCGCGACGTCCTATGCGATATATGAACAGGGCCAGCGGGTCGTGTTCAGTGGCTCGGGCGATAACAAGGTGCGGGGCACGATCGCCGCCGCCTCCGGTGAATGACCATGAAGACGACCAGGATCCTGCTGACGGCGACGGCCGCCCTCGCCATGGCGGCGGGCGGCATGGCGATCGCCCAGACGCGGCCCAACACCTCCAACCAGCCCATCGGCTACGGCGCCGACACCGGTGAGTTGACCAACACCGCCGTCTCCCTGCGGGGCCGGGCCGAGATCACCCAGGGCCAGTCCCGCCTGCGGGCGAACACCATCCAGGGCGCGCGTGACAGCTCGGGCGGCCTGACCCGCATCGAGGCCGAGGGCGATGTCTACTATGTCACCCCGACCGAGACGATCCGCGGCGACCGGGCCGTCTACACCGTGTCCAACGCGACTGTCGTCGTGACGGGTGACGTCATCCTGACCCAGGGCCAGAACGTCCTGACCGGAGCCAGCCTGAGCTACAACGTCGATACGGGTCAGGCCCGGATCGAGGGCGGTGGCGGCCAGGGCGGCGGGCGCGTGCGCGGCGTCTTCTATCCGGAAGGCGCGAACTGAGCCTTCGGGCCAGACCCACCGGATGGCGCGCAAGGAACTCTCCGCCCTGAACCTGAAGGAGCGCGAGGCCGATCCGGCCCCGCCGCCCGGTCCCGCGCCCGACAAGGGCCTGAGGGTTCAGAACATCGCCAGGGCCTTCGGCGCGCGTCAGGTGGTGCGCGACGTATCCCTGACCGTGCAGCGGGGCGAGGTCGCGGGACTGCTGGGGCCCAACGGCGCGGGCAAGACCACCTGCTTCTACATGATCACCGGCCTGATCCCGGCCGACAGCGGCTCGATCTGGCTGGACGGCGAGGACATCACCGCCCAGCCCATGTACCAGCGCGCCCGCATGGGTCTGGGCTATCTGGCGCAGGAGGCCTCGATCTTTCGCGGCATGACGGTCGAGCAGAACGTCATGGCGGTGGTCGAGCTGAACCACTCCGGCAAGGCGATCGAGACCGAGACCACGCGCCTGCTGGACGACCTGAACATCGGCCACCTTCGCCACGCCCCGGCCACGGGTCTCTCGGGCGGCGAGCGGCGCCGCGTCGAGATCGCCCGCTCCCTGGCCGGTCGGCCCAGCTTCATGCTGCTGGACGAACCCTTCGCCGGCATCGACCCCCTGGCCATCGCCGACATCCGCCAGGTCATCCGCTATCTGGCGGGCGAGGGCATCGGCGTGCTGATCACCGACCACAACGTCCGCGAGACCCTGGACATCATCGATCGCGCCTCGATCATTTCCAACGGCGAAGTCCTGTTCGAGGGCACGGCCGACGAGGTCATCCACGACCCCGAGGTGCGCCGGGTCTATCTGGGTGACCTGTACGGCTGAGCCTGTCGAAGATTTCACTGGCCATGCCCGCCGGTTCACGGCCTTCCTTGGGGGGCGAACGTCCTGAGGAACCGCCGATGCGCCCGACCCGACCCGAAAAGAAGAGCGAGACCCTGGAAATCCGGCTGGGCCACGCGGCCAAGACGGCCTTCATGGCCCGATGCCGGGCAGAGGGCCGTACCGCCAGCGACGCCGTGCGTGCTTATATAGAAGCCGGAACCACCGGCCCGCGCAGGCGGACCCGCATCGGAGCGCTCCAGGCTCTCGCCGCAGCCATCGCCGGGCTCGCCATCGGCGCGGCGGCCGCGCCATCGGTCGCCCAGAGCGTCGGCGACGCCTCTTTCGAGAGACTGGACCGTAACGGCGACGGCGTCCTGACCCCGGCCGAGTTCGCGCGGCGCTAGGCGATCGGCTTCCAGAACCGGCCGGACCGCAGATTGAGCCAGGTCCGTGGACGCAGCAGGCCCGCCCCCGGTCGCCAGGACGCCACCACGACTTCGGCCCTTCCCATCAGGTTCTCCTCAGGCAGGAACCCGACGCCGACATCGTGGGGCCACCGGCTGTCCAGCGAGTTGTCACGGTTGTCGCCCATGACGAAATAGCTGCCGGCCGGTACGACGACCGTGCCCATCTCGTCGCCCGGCGAGCCGGGTCCTGCGTCATGGGTCGTATAGGCCGCGCCTCCGGGCTGGCGCTCGCGAACAGGGACCACGATACGGCCCGGGGTCTCGGGGTCGAGAGCAGGGGCACGAACCGTAGTGGGCAGTAGGCGGCCGTTCACGAACACGGCGCCGTCGCGCACCGCGACGCGGTCGCCGGGCAGTCCGATGACGCGCTTGATCCAGACCTGGCGCGGATCCCGGGGAAGACGAAACACCACCACGTCGCCCCTTTCCGGGTCTCGCCCGAACAGACGGCCCGGCGGGATCGCGCCCACGACCGGAAGGGACGCCGCGCTCCAGCCGTAGGCGAACTTGGACACCACCAGATAGTCGCCGACCACCAGGCCGGGCTCCATGGAAGCGGATGGAATCGTAAACGGCTGGGCGACCACGGCATGCAAGCCGGTCGCGATCGCCAGTCCGACCGCGAGGGTTCGGGCGAGATCGAGACTCTCGCGCAGCCAGGCCGGTCGTGACGTCTTGGCGATCGATGGACGGGAGGGGGCGGGGTCTCGGGTCATGGACCCAGCCTGCCCGCCGACGAACGACGCGCAACGACATCCGCGTCCGGACAGGTCCAGATCGTGTCCGGACACTGGGACGTCGGACTTTACCCGGCCCGCGTAACATCGTCAGATGACCTCGTGGAAAGCGATTTCATCGACCGCATCTATGAGGCGTCCGTCGTGCCGGAGCTTTGGCCCGGCGTGCTGGACGACATCGCCGCCACGACCGAGTCGCGCGGCGGCCTGCTGTTCTCGGCGCGCAAGGCCCTGCACTGGACCGCCTCGGACACGGTGCGAGAGGTCTTCTCCGACTATGTCAGCGAGGGCTGGTTCACGCGATGCAGCCGCCGCGTCTGTATCATGAACGCCGAGGAGCCCGGTTTCTTCACGGAACAGGACTTCTGGAGCGAGGAGCAGATGGGCACGGACCCCATCTATCGCGACTTCTTTCGCCCCCGCGGGCTGGGCTGGTCAGCGGGGACCGGACTGCGCATCCCCAGCGGCGACAACATCGTCTTCAGTGTGGAGCGCGCCTTCGAACGAGGACCGGTGGAGCCGGATCATGTCGAGCGGCTGAACGCGCTCCGCCCGCATCTGGCCCGCAGCGCCCTGATCAGCGCGCGACTGGGGCTGCAGCGCGCCGAGGGCGCCACCGAGGCGCTGACGGCGCTGCGTCTGCCTGCCTTGCTGCTGGACGAGGCCGGACGGGTCGTCGAGGCCAACGAGCGGCTCCAGGCCATCTCCGGCGACATGGGAATTGGGGCGCGGGATCGGCTGACCCTGACCGACCGGGCGGCGGCGGAACAGCTCGTCCAGGCTCTCTCGTCGCTTGGCACGCCGGAGGGCCAGGCCCCCTGCAGTTTCCCTCTGAAAGACGACCTGGGGGTGCCGTTGGGGGTGCTGCACGTCATGCCGGTGCGGCGGACGGCGCATGACATCTTCGGCCGGGCCTACGCCCTGATCGTTCTGACACCGATCGGGACGGACCGCTCGCCCTCGGCGGACCTGATGCGATCCCTGTTCGACCTGACGGCATCCGAGGCGCGGGTGGCGACCGGCCTGGCGCTGGGTCGAACTCCGGAGGAGATCGCGGCCGAGGGGGCCGTCGCCATCACCACCGTGCGATCCCAGTTGCGACGGGTGCTGGAAAAGACCGGCTGCACGCGCCAGGCCGAGGTCGCGGCCCTTCTGGCGGGTGTCAGCCTGGGCGGCCACTGAGGCGGCCAGCCCTTCATCCATATGGATGACGACGCCTGACATCCATGGCGCGAACCTATCGTCCGTATCGCGTCGGCCAAACGTCGACGCGGGAGGGAAGAGCGCCATGAACCATTCCATCCGCCGGGCGACCGGCCTGACCACCGCCGCCGTCATCCTGATGGCCGCGTCCTTGCCGAACGCAGCCCAAGCCCAGCGACGACAGGCCGAACCTCAGCTGCAGGTCTCCTACGTCACCGACGGCAACCTTTCCTGCGAACAACTGACCGCCGAGATCACCCGGATGGAAGAGATCGCGGGCATCTCGGCCGCGAACGCCCAGAACGCGCAGACGCAGGGAGCGCTCGTCGACGGCGCCGTATCGGTCGGCGTGACCGCAGCGGCCTATTCCGGGGTCCTCGGGGCTGTTCCCGGTCTGGGCCTGTTCGCAAACATGGCCGGCCAGGCCGCGCGCCGGAACGGAGAGGCCCGCGCACGCGCCGAGGCCGAACGCATCCGGATCGCCGAGCAGCGCCACAGCCTGCTGAGAGGCATCTACCAGGGACGTCAGTGCGCCGCGCCCGCGGCTCCGCCGGTCATCGAGACCGCACTTTCCGGACCACCAGCCACCATCGCGGACACGGCAACCGCCGGCGCGGCAGCCGCTTCGACGGCCGAACCAACGCCGACGACGGAGGGCGGCGCCCCGGCGACGACCCAGGGAGAGGGACAATGAGAAAGGTGAGAACCGTCGCGATCGCCGTGGGGGCGGTCATCGCCCTGACGGGCTGCGCCGACCTCGTCACCGGCGGGCCACTGATCCGGCCGGGCGAGCCCCAAGGGGCGATCCGGATCGTCAACACCACGGGGGGCAGGCTGGACGCCGTGCTGATCTCGGCCTGCAGCGCCTCGACCTATGGCCTCAACCGTCTGCCGAGCGGTACGGCCATTCCCAATGGTGGGTCCTACGACTTCGCCGTCTCGGCGGGGTGCTGGGACATCGCCGGGGGCACGATCGGAGTGGGGGACGCGAGGGGGCGGGTCCAGGTGCCGGCGGGCCGGGTTTTCACCTTCCGCATCTACTGACGCGCGTCGGCTTAGAGCGCCGTTAACCGCTTCGCGCCATCGTCACAGCAAGTTCCGGGCCATCGGGGTCGGACCAGCGGGGGCGTCAAGCGTGATCGGTCAGAGGCTCGAGATCCGGCAGGGGCAGGGCCTGGTCATCACGCCCCAGCTGCAACAGGCGATAAAGCTGCTGCAGCTGTCGAACCAGGAGCTGGACGAATACGTCGAGGCCGAGCTGGAAAAGAACCCCCTGCTCCAGCGCGAGGAGCCGGAAAGCCTGCCTGATACGCCGCGCGAGGCCCCGGCCGACGCGACCGAGCTGAGTTTCTCCGAGGCCGAGGCGCCGGACCGGTCCTCGACCGTCGATGCGCGCGAGGACGACGTGTTCGGCGACGCCACGCCGGGCGAGCGCACCTCGGACCGGCTGTCCGACGAGGCGGCGGAACAGCCAGGGCTCTCGGACTGGTCGGCGGCGGGCAAGGGCGGCTCGTTCAATGACGGCGACGGCGGCGAACGGCCGGAACGCCATGACCCGACCCTGTGGGAACACCTCCAGGCCCAGATGTCTTCGGCCGGACTGTCAACGGCGGACCAGGCCATCGCCCTGGCCCTGATCGACGGCGTGGACGAGGGCGGATATCTGAGGGGAGAACTGGCGGAGATCGCCGATCGGCTGGGCTGCGGTCTGGAGCGGGTCGAGGCGGTGCTGGCGGTCTGCCAGGGCTTCGAGCCCACGGGCGTCATGGCGCGGTCGGTGCCGGAATGCCTGAAACTGCAGCTGATCGAGCGCAATCGGTTCGATCCGGCCATGGCGGCCTTGCTGGACAATCTGGACCTGCTGGCCCGACGCGACCTCACGGCGTTGCGAAAGGCCTGTGGCGTCGACGCCGAAGACCTGTCGGAGATGATTTCCGAGCTGAAGGCCCTGACGCCCCGGCCAGGCGCGGGCTTCGCCGGTGAGGTGGCCCAGACGGTCATCCCCGACGTCCACGTCCGGCCGGACCCCGCCGGGGGCTGGAAGGTCGAGCTGAACTCCGACACCCTGCCCCGCCTTCTGGTCGACAAACGCTATCACGCCTCGGTTTCGGCCGGAGCGCGGACGGACGCCGAAAAGACCTTCGTCGCCGACTGCGCGGCCCAGGCCAACTGGCTGGTGAAGTCGCTGGACCAGCGCGCCAAGACCATCCTGAAGGTCGGCTCCGAGATCGTGCGCCAGCAGGACGCGTTCCTCGCGTTCGGCGTGGAGTTTCTTCGACCGCTGAACCTGAAGACCGTGGCCGACGCCATCGGCATGCACGAATCGACCGTCAGCCGGGTGACCTCGAACAAATACGTCTCGACGCCGCGCGGCGTGTTCGAGCTGAAATTCTTCTTCACCGCCGCCATCCAGGCCACCGACGGCGGGGCCAGCCACTCGGCCGAGGCCGTCCGCCATCGGATCAAGTCGATGATCGATCACGAGGCGCGCGACGGGGACGTCTTGTCCGACGACCGGATCGTCGAGATTCTCAAGGAGGCGGGCATCGACATCGCCCGGCGGACCGTGGCCAAGTATCGGGAAGCTTTACGGATTCCGTCGTCTGTCGAGCGCCGACGCATGTTGAAGGCCTCCTAGGAGGCGCTATCGCTCGACGCGCGGCGGCTCGCTGCTTGAGCGGGGACTACAGGGTTGATCGCAAAAGCGTGACTGTGAAATCGGCGTTCCCGATTGACACTTTTGCCGGTCGGTCGCGTTCTACCTTCCATGCAAGTCCAAGTCAGCGGCAAGCACGTGGATGTCGGCGAAGCGTTAGGCTCGCGCATCTCCCAGGAACTCGAAGACGGAGTCGGAAAGTATTTCGAACGCGGCGGCCAGGACGCCGAGGTGGTCGTCTCCAAGGACGGTCATGGGTTCAAGGTGGACTGCTGGGTCCGACTCGCCTCGGGCCAGGCCCTGGTGACCACAGGCCACGGCGGAGACGCCCATGCGGCCTTCTCCGACAGCCTGGAGAAGCTCGAGAAGCGGGTGCGCCGCTACAAGCGCCGGCTCAAGGACCACCATATCGGACCCAAGGGTTTGTCGCCCGAAAAGACCGAGAACGCCGCCCGCGAGGTCGCCCGCTCGATCGTGCTTCGCGATCCTGACAGCGTCGAGGACGACGTGTTCGGGGACGCAGGCGAGGACGGCCCACCCCCCGTCGGCATGGTCATCGCCGAGACCCAGTCCGAAATCCGGACCATCACGGTCGGACGCGCGGTGCTGGAGCTGGACATGACGGGCTACCCCGTTCTGATGTTCCGGAATGCGGCGCACGGCGGGCTGTCGGTGGTCTATCGCCGACCCGACGGCAATGTGGGGTGGATAGACCCTGAACGCACCGTGTCGCTGAACGGACACGGTTCTGTAAACGGTTCTGGCGCATAAGCCTTCCAAAGCGGCGCGGATCGGGCTAGACGGCCCGCGCCCGTCGCCTCCCCCTCAAGGGCTGCTGAACCTCGTATGAGTGTGGTTAGAGTCGATCATGGATATCGGTGACCTGCTGGTCCGCGACGGTGTCGTCCTCAAGGGCGGAGCCTCTTCCAAGCGCCAGGCTCTCCACGCCGTGGCTTCTGCGGCCGCCCAGGCGATCGGTCTGGACGAGGCGCGAATCTTCGAGGCCCTGATGGAACGCGAGACCCTGGGCTCTACTGGTCTGGGATCGGGAGTCGCCGTGCCGCACGCACGGCTCGACGGGATCGATCGGGTTCGGGCGGTCTTCGTGCGGCTGGATACACCCGTCGCCTATGACGCCGTCGACGACCGGCCGGTCGACCTGCTGTTCGCCCTGTTCGCGCCCCCGAGGGACGGAGCCGAACATCTGCGGGCCCTGGCGGCGGTATCGCGCGCGTTGAGATCTCCGGAACTGCGCGAGCAACTGCGCCAGGCTCGGACCGTGGATGCGATCCACGCCCTGTTCGTGCGCAGCGAGACAGCCACCGCCGCCTGATCGAGGCTTGATCGCGACCTAGTGCACGGACACGGGCGCGAGTTCGTGCGCCACGGCGGCGGCAAAGGCCGTCTCGCGGTCCAGCATCACCGCCAATCGCTCGCCGTCGGCGCTGTGGACGGCATAGAGCGTCTGCTCCGGATCGATCATCAAGCCCTGGGCGTCGGCCAGCGGCGTATCCGCCAAGACATCGGCGGCGCTGATCTCGCGCACATAGACGAGGTCGGGCGCGCCCAACCCCTTCAGATCTTCCTTGGTCATCATGGGCGTCATCAAGACCGCCTCCTTCAGAAACACGAACGCCCCAACGCGCGGCCGGTTCGCCGGCGCGTCCAAGCGTCGCTGTTGAGCGTGAAAATCAGCCGACGCGGATCGGAATCTGGCGGACGGTCGCCGCCTGTTCCGGCCGCTTCAGATCGACGTGCAGCAGGCCATGCTCCAGCGCCGCGCCCTCGACCTCCAGCCCGTCCGCGAGCACGAAACTGCGGACGAAGCCCCGCGCCGCGATGCCGCGATGCAGGAAGGCCTGCTCGGGCGCGCCCTCGCGCTTGCCGGCGATCGTCAGCTGTCGCCCCTCCAGCGTTATGGCCAGGTCGGTCGGCGCGAAACCGGCCACGGCCAGGGAGATGCGCACGGCATGCTCGCCGATCTGCTCGACGTTGTAAGGCGGATAACTCTCGGCCGCGGCCTTGGCGGCGCGGTCGATGAGGGCACGGGTCTGGTCAAAGCCCAGGAGAAACGGGCTGTCGAACAGCACGGGGCGGCCGGTCATGGGTCAGTCCTTGAACAAGCGACTTTCGACAGCCCGCTCCCGCGATCGGCAAGCCGGCTGCTGAGGGTGATATGGGTGTCCCAGGTTACTCCAGCAAGTCGGTCGTCGACGCCCCCCTCACCCCTTGAAGCTGTCCTTGGCGGCCCGTCTCGCGGTGAACTCCGCGCTGTCGCGGGCGGTCAGATAGGGGTTGAAGCGGCGCTCGACCCCCAGGGTCGTCGGCACGGTCGGCTCGCCCAGGGCGCGCTTGGTGAAGATCCCCTCGGCATGGGCGCGGGTCTCGGGCCGGTCGTCGACGCTGATCATGAAGCGGGCGTTCGACGCGGTGTATTCGTGCGCGCCGTACAAGACCGTCTCGTCGGGCCACGCCGCGATGCGTTGCAGGCTGTCCCACATCTGTTCGGGCGTGCCCTCGAACAGACGTCCGCAGCCCAGGGTGAACAGGGTGTCGCCGGTGAAGGCGATGTTGTCCTCGATCGAGCGAAACACGACGTGACCCAGGGTGTGGCCGGGCGTGGCGGTGACGTGCAGGGTCGTGTCGCCGATCCGGACCACGTCGCCTTCCTCGATCACATGGTCGATCGGCGCGACCTTTCGCACCTCTTCAGGGCCCCAGATGTCGCATCCGGTCTCGGCCTTGAGCCGTTCGTTGCCCTCCGTGTGGTCGGGGTGCCAGTGGGTGTTGATGACGCGGTCCAGCTTGGTCCAGCCGAGGCGCTGGACGGCGTCCAGGATCACCTGGGCGTCGGGGGTATCGATCGCCGCGACCGTGCCGGTGGCCTCGTCGCGGGCCAGGAAGGCGTAGTTGTCCTCGCGCGCCGGGAACAGGTGAACGGTCAGGGGCATGGCGTCGTCCTTGGTGAAGGGGGCGTCGCCGTCATATAGTCCGCGCCATGCGTCGCGCCATCGAAGATCTGCGCGCCTTCTATGGCGAACCCCGGGGCGTCCTCGTTCGACGGCTGCTGGCGAAGCGGCTGGAGGACGCCTGGGGCGAGGCCGAGGGGTCCGACGTGCTGGGCCTCGGCTATGCGACACCGTGGCTGGATGCTTTCGTCGGCGCGCGCCGGGTCATCGCCGCCATGCCGGCCGGTCAGGGGGTCGAGCTGTGGCCCTCGGCGGGGCGCAACCGCACCCTGCTGGTGGACGAGAAGCGCCTGCCCTTCGCCGCTGGATCGTTCGACCGGGTCCTGCTGGTCCATGCGCTCGAGGAGGCCGACGACCCGACCCTGCTGCTGACCGAAGCCGTGCGAGCCCTGGCTCCGGCCGGGCGGATCATCCTGGCGGCGGCGGCGCGCGGCGGTATGTGGGCCAGGGCGGAGGGCACACCCTTCGGTCATGGGCGCCCTTTCACCCGGGGCCAGCTGGAGCGGCTGGTGCGGGCGGCGGGGCTGGAACCGACGGCCTGGTCCCAGACCCTGTATGTCCCGCCCTGGGCCCCGCTGATGGGTATGGCCGACGGTTTCGAGCAGGTCGGACGGCGGATCGCGCCGGGCTTCGCCGGCGTCATCCTGCTGGAGGCGACGCGCCAGGCCTATGCGCGCATCCGGCCCTCGGGCCATGGCGCAAGGGTTCGGGTCGAGGCCGGTGGCCTGCAGCCTCAGCCGGCGACGCGCTCTCCCCGACAGGTCGGCGGGGTGGAAGCCGGCGGCGAACCCCTGTAACGGCGGGCCATGCACCGCCTGATCCTGATGCGCCACGCCAAGACTGAGCGCGCCGCCGCCTCCGGCCTCGACCGCGACCGGGCCCTGACCCCGCGCGGCCTGGCCGACGCCGCCCTGATGGGCACGGTTTTGAAGGACAAGAGTCTGCGCCCGGACCTGGCCCTGGTCAGTTCGGCCGTTCGCACGCGTCAGAGCTGGGACGCGGTGCAGGAGGTGCTGGGCGACGTCGAGGTGCGGATCGAACCCCGACTGTATGACGCCTCGCCCGACACCATCCGCCGCCTGGTCGAGGACGCCGAGGACCAGGCCGGCTGCCTGCTGGTCATGGCCCACAATCCCGGCGTCCACACCCTGGCGCTGGAGTATCTGACCGAAAGCGCGGCCTCGCCCGCCATTCTGGACCGGATGGCCGGAGGCTTTCCGACCGGCGCGGCGGCGGTGTTCGAGGTCGATGTGGCCGGACGTTGCGTCTACGACGGCTTTCTGACGCCCAAGGCCTTCGGCGGCGGGGCCGACGACTGATGACCGAGGCGCTGGACCGTTACGCCTACAAGCTGCTGGACGCGGCGGAGTGGCGAAAGGCCCTGGCAGAGGGGGCCTTCCTGGGCTCGGAGGTCGATCTGGCGGACGGCTACATTCACCTGTCGACGGCGGCTCAGAGAGACGAAACGGCGCGCAAGCATTTCGCGGGACGCACCGGCCTGGTCTGTCTGACCGTCGATCTGGAAGCGCTGGGCGACGCCGTGGTGTGGGAGCCGTCGCGCGGCGGAGCCCTGTTTCCGCACATCTACGGCGCGATGCCGACCACCGCCGTGGTCGAGGCGGTCCCGTTCGAATGCTGACCGCCCTGTTGAGGTCGCTGGATCCGGAGACGGCGCACGGTCTGGCGATCGGGGCGCTGAAACACGCCCCCCTGCCCGCCTCCGCCCCCGACGATCCGATCCTGGCGACGACCTTGGCGGGCTTGACCCTGCCCAACCCCGTCGGACTGGCGGCGGGTCTGGACAAGAACGCCGAGGCCCTGGCGGGGCTCTCTCGGCTTGGGTTCGGCTTCGTCGAGGCCGGCTCCGTGACGCCGCGCGCTCAGTCCGGCAATCCCAAACCTCGCCTGTTCCGGCTGTCCGAGGACCGGGCGATCATCAACCGGATGGGGTTCAACAACGTCGGAATGGACGCCTTCGCCGCGCACTTGGCGCGTCGCCCGGCCGGCGTCGTCGTGGGGGCCAATCTGGGAGCCAACAAGGACACCGAGGACCGCGCGGCCGACTATGTCACGGGGCTGCGGGCACTGTCGGGGCTGTCCGACTATTTCACGGTCAACATTTCCTCGCCGAACACACCGGGCCTTCGCGCGCTGCAGGGACGCGAGGCGCTGGACGACCTTCTGGGTCGCGTCGCCGAGGCCCGGACCACGCCGACGCCGGTGTTCCTGAAGATCGCGCCGGACCTGACGCCGGCCGAGATCGGCATGATCGTCGAGGCCGCCCTGGCGCACCGCATCGACGCCCTGATCGTGTCCAACACCACCCTGGACCGTCCGCCCAGCCTGTCGTCCCGCGACCGCAGGCAAGCCGGTGGCCTGTCCGGCGCGCCGCTGCGCGAGAAGGCCCACAAGGTCCTGATCCACGCCGCCGAGGCCGCCGCCGGCCGCCTGCCCCTGATCGCGGTGGGCGGCATCGACAGTGGGGCGGAGGCCTATCGTCGGATCCGCGCCGGCGCATCGGCCGTCCAGATCTATTCGGCCCTGATCTACGAAGGCCCGGGCCTGGTGGGCCGCATCAAGCGTGACCTGGCCACGCGATTGCGCGCCGACGGCTTTTCTTCGGTTCACGAGGCGAGCGCCAACCGGACGTTGACGGAGCGTTAGGCCGAACCGGTCATGTTCCCTGGATGCGAGGCGGCCGACGCCTCATTTCGAGGACGGGCATGTCGCAATCCTATGCGGACACGACGCCGGACTGGGCCCCGGCGATCCGGGCCCGTCGGCGGGCGCTGACCCAGCGATTGGGCATGGGTGCGGCCACGGCGCTGATCTTCACGCCCGTGTTCGGCTGGCAGGTTTCGACCCTGTGGTGCGTCGCCTATTTCATGGTCCAGGGCCTGGACCTGTGGATCTTCGCCCCCGTGACGAGCGGCCGCACCGACCACATGGGCCCGGTCCGGAACATGGCCGGCCACGCCATGCTGTTCCTGAACGCCGCCTCGTTCGGCAGTTTGTCGATCCCGCTCTGGATGCTGGGCGGGCCGATGGGCGGGGTCTGCGCGGCCGTGCTCGCGGCGTCAGGGGCCATCTATGGAGTCATCAACTCGCCCGGCTCCAAACGCGTTCTGGCGGTGACGATCACACCGCACTTCCTTTACATGGCCGCCGTGCCGTTCTGGATGAGCTATTTCGGTGCCTCGCACGCCTTCCTGATGGCTGCGACGGTCGCCTTCTGCGTGTTCGGCGTCTACTGCCTGTCGACCTGGGACCGGATGAACAAATCCGCCGAGGCCGAGACCGCCGCCCGGCTGGAGGCCGATCGCAAACGGGCCGAGGCCGAGCGCATCATGGCCAGCCGCCAGGTCTTTCTCGCCTCGATCGGCCATGACCTGCGCACGCCGATCAGCGCCATCATGACCGGTGCCGCGGAACTGGAGCGCGGCGCCCGCGACGGCGCGGCGCGGGCCCAGGCGGCCCTGATCACGGACGCCAGCATCCTGATGAAGGCCCTCCTCGACGACCTTCTGGATCACGCCAAGCTGGAATCCGGGCACATGACGGTCGAAAGCGTGGACTTCAACCTGCGCAGCCTGGTCGCCCAGACCCTGATGTTCTGGCAGGGCGAGGCGCGCGCCAACGGACTGGCTTTGCGGGTCGAGGGGGCGGCGTCCCTGCCCGCCTCGGTGAAGGGCGACCCGATGCGTCTGCGGCAGGTGCTGAACAACCTGCTGTCCAACGCCATGAAGTTCACCCAGGCGGGGTCGGTGACCCTGAGGCTGGCGGCGTGGCCGGAAGAACCATCCGAGCACGCCATCCTGATCGAGATCGTGGACACCGGCCCGGGGATGACGGCCGACCAGCTGGAACGGCTGTTCAGCCCCTTCGACCAGACCGCCGAGGGCGTCAGCGCGCGGCACGGTGGAACGGGGCTGGGGCTGACGATCAGCCGCAATCTGATCGAGCTCATGGGTGGCCGGTTGACGGCCCGCAGCCGTCCCGGCGAGGGGGCGGCCTTCACGATCTCTCTCGTCCTGGCCCAGGGCGAAGCCGGAGCCGCCGCTCCCCGGCCTTTCGGAGACGACACGCGCGGTGACATCGTCCGCAGCCTCGCGCCGCGCAGGCCTTCGGCCCGGGTCCCCGATGCCGTCGAGCTCGAAGTCGAACCAAACGCGACGACCCTGCCGGCAGCGTTCGAGCCCGAGCCCGAGCCGGAGACGTCACTCCCCATCGAGGCCCTTGCCGTCGGCGAACTGGACCCTGTCCCCGAGACGAGCGAAGAGGCCAGCCAAGACGACGACCGGCCTCTGCGGGTCCTCGTCGTGGACGATCACGACATCAACCGCCGCGCGGTCGAGCTGATCCTGGCCCCGCTGGGCTGCGACATCGCCACGGCGGCGGACGGCCTGATGGCCCTGGCCCAGTGCGAGGTGGGCGTCTTCGACGTCATCTTCATGGACGTGCGGATGCCGGAGCTGGACGGACGCGAGACCACGCGGCGCCTCCGCGCAAGCGGCGGGCCCAATGCCGGCGTGCCCGTGATCGCGGTCACCGCCGACACCGCGCCCGAGGACATCTCCGCCTGCATGGCCGCAGGCATGACCTATTTCGTGTCGAAGCCGCTGACGCCCGCGACGCTGCTGGGCGCGCTCAACCACGTCCTCGCCGAGAGCGATGACGCCACAGCCGGCGAGCCCGTCACGGCCGCCGCCTGAGGGCCGGGGCGCGAGGGATAGGGTCCTAGATCTGCGCCAGCAGATGTTCGGCCGACGATACCTCGAACACGCCCGGTTCCTCGATGTTCAGCTGGGTGACGACCCCGTCCTTGACCAGCATCGAATAGCGTTTGGAGCGTTGCCCCATGCCGCCGCGGCTTGCGTCCATCGTCAGGTCGACCGCGCGGGTGAACTCGCCGTTGCCGTCGGCCAGCATCAGAACATCGTCGGCCTTCACGTCCTGGCTTTCCGCCCAGGCTCCCATGACGAAGGGGTCGTTGACCGATAGGCAGGCGATGGTGTCGACGCCCTTGGCCACCAGCGCGTCCTTGTTGTCGATGTAGCCCGGCAGGTGGCGCGCCGAGCAGGTCGGAGTGAACGCCCCCGGGACGGCGAACAGGGCCACGGTCTTGCCAGCGAACACCTCGTCGGTGGTGATCGGCCGGGGCCCGTCCGAGGTGGGGGTCATCAAGGTCGCGGACGGCAGACGGTCGCCGATCTGGAGGGTCATGGCAGGCTCCGGGAATTCGGGTGGGACGCTCGCGGCGTCTGGGC
The DNA here is from genome assembly GCA_947475735.1 of Caulobacteraceae bacterium. GTDB lineage: Bacteria > Pseudomonadota > Alphaproteobacteria > Caulobacterales > Caulobacteraceae > Brevundimonas. Next base: position 73,921 of record CANJLQ010000009.1, on the reverse strand, counting down.
CCCAGATAGTCCGGGCCGGAGCCGAGGCCAAGCCCGCGCTGCGCTGCCGCGACGCCTTGCGCCGAGGCCCCATCGCACCGATCATCCTGTCATGATCGGCTTTCGCTCTCCCGCCGGATTTGACTCCCTGACCGGCCGCCTGCTGGTCGCCATGCCGGGCATCGGCGACCCCCGGTTCGAGCAGGCGGTCATCCTGATCTGCGCCCACGGTCCGGACCACGCCATGGGCCTGCGCGTCGACCGCCCGGCCCCGGGCGTCGATCTGAGCGGCGTGCTCAAGAAGCTGCAGACGCCGGGCTTCGGTGAAGGCGACGGTCGCCCGGTCCTGATCGGAGGTCCTGTCGAGCGCGAGCGCGGCTTCGTCCTGCATACCGCCGACTGGATGGTCGAGGACACCTCCGTCACCGTCGGCGAAGGTCTGGCCATGACCAGCACCCGCGAGGCCCTGGCCGCCATGACCGATCCCGTGATGGGGCCGCGCCGCGCGGTGCTGGCGCTCGGTTATGCCGGCTGGGGCGATGGGCAACTTGAAGAAGAGATCGCCGACAATGTCTGGCTGACCGCCGAGGCGGACATGGACGTGCTGTTCGACAACGACTTCGGCACCAAATGGACCCGGGCGCTGGCCGGGATGGGCGTGGACGCGGCGCGCCTGTCGAGCCAGAGCGGCCGGGCCTAGCAACGCGCCGGGCCGACCGCGTCTACGATCCAGCGCTGACCGAACGGATCGGGGTCGGGATATTTGAGGTGGAGGCGCACGAGGTAGGTCTGGCCCCCGCCTCGACGCAGGCCCGGCGCAGATATCTGCGGGTGCGTCCGTCCGGAGACTTGGCCCGGGTGCTCCAGATGAGCTCGGCGCGATCTCCGGTCAGCGACTGGACGGCATCCATGGCGGGGCGGTTCTGTCCGCGCTTCTCAAGCACCGCCGAGGCGATGAGGATCGGGGCCATTACGACCGGCGCGAAAAGCGTCAGCCCCCGTCCACAGCGACACGGGATCCGCCCTGGATCCCGCGGGCCTCACCCGGAGCGCGCCTTCAGGGGCGCGGCGCCGTCCGACAGGCTCTCGTTCAGATAGACCTCGGCCTCCTGGGCCGGCAGGGCGGGGGCGTAGCCGAAGCCCTGGCCGTAATGGCACTGGGCCTGGAGCAGCAGCTTGGCCAAGCCGGCGTTCTCGACGCCCTCGGCGACGACCTCCAGCGACAGGTCGCGACCCAGGTTGACCACCGACTTGACGATCTTGGCCGAGCCCTCGTCCTTGTCCATGGTCAGGACGAAATAGCGGTCGATCTTCAACGTGTCGAACGGCAGGCGCGCCAGATAGGATAGCGACGAGAATCCCGTCCCGAAATCGTCCAGCGCCAGCGAAGCGCCCGCGTCCTTCAGCTTCTGCAGGATCACGGCGGCCGATGCGGTGTCGCGCATGATGTCGCCCTCGGTGACCTCCAGCTTCAGGGCCCCCTTGGGCAGGCCGGTCTCGGCGATGACCCGGGCGACGTCTTCGACCAGGTTGGGGCGTTCAATCTCGCCGACCGACAGATTGACGCTGCAAAACAGGCTGCCCGCCGTGGGATGGCGCTTGATCCACTCGGCCAGCTGGCGGGCGGACTGGGTCATCATCATCAGGCCCAGGTCGTTCATCAGGCCCATTTCGTCGGTCAGGCCCAGGAACTCGTCCGGCGGCACCAGGCCGCGCTTGGGGTGACGCCAGCGGGCCAGGGCCTCGAAGCCCGCGACCGCCCCGGTGTTGAGGTTCACGATCGGCTGGAAGAAGGGCTCGATCTCGCCGCGCACGAAGGCATTGCGCAGGTCCGCCTCCAGCGCCAGGCGGCTGAGGCTGTCGCTCTCCAGGGCCCGGCCATAGGCGGCCGTCCCGCCCCGGCCCAGCTTCTTGGCCGACCCCACCGCCAGTTCGACCCGGCGCAGCAGTTCGGCGGCGTCGGCGGCGTCGGGGCCCCCATCGCAGGCGACCGAGCCGATCGAGACGGTCGGATAGATGTCGAAGCCGGCGACCCGCAGCGGCTGTTCCAGGGCGTCGCGCAGCCGGTCGGCGGCATTTCCCAGGCCGCGCGGCACGATGATGGCGAACTCGTCCTCGCCGATCCGGGCCGAAGAGGCGGCGTCGGGAAAGGCCGCGGCCATGCGCGAGCCGAGCGCGGAGATGACCCGGTCCGTCCGCTCGTGTCCCAGGGCCTCGTTCAGCCGCCGCAGCCGATCGACGTCGGCGACGATCATCTCGTACTCGCCTGCCTCTGTCAGAGTCTCGGCGACGCGCGTCAGGAAGGTCTTGCGGTCCAGCAGGCCGGTCAGGGCGTCCTTGTCCGAACCCGCGATCTTGGTGTCCAACGCCACCATGCCGGCGGCGCGCAGGCCGTCCTCCAGCCAGACGCCGCGCCACAGACAGGTCTCGGAGCCGCGCATGCGCAGGCGCACCGCCACCTCGGTCCCTTCTTCGGCCGGTTTGAGGATGCGCTCCGCCAGCGCGCGGTCCTGCGGAAGGGCCAGGGCGATGAAGGCGGCCCCGGAGCAGTCGGGGGCCAGCGGGCCCAGGCCCAGCGCCCGGGTCGCCCCCGTGAGACGCAGGCTGTCCTCGGCCGGGGTCCATATCCACAGGGCGCTTTCGGCGGCGGCCAGCGCCTCGATCGCGGTGGTCGCGTCCCAGGTCAGGCTGCGGGATCGCGGGGTCACGTCGCGGGCATTCCTTCAGGACGCCTTGAACTCGTCAGAGACCAGGCCGAACAGAAGATGATCTGCCCACACGCCGTTAATTTTGAGATAAGCCCGGGCCTCGCCCTCCTTGCGGAACCCGGCTTTCTCCAGCACCCGGCGCGATCCGAGGTTGGCCGGCAGGCAGGCCGCTTCCAGCCGGTGCAGCCGCGCCGAATGGAACGCGAAGCCCGCCACGGCCCGCACGGCAGCCGTTGCCAGCCCTCGACCGGCATAGGGCTGGCCGATCCAGTAGCCCAGGGTGCCGGTCTCGGAGACGCCGCGGCGGACGTTGGACAGGGTGATGGCCCCGAACAGGGTTTTCGCTTTCGGGTCCAGCACGAAGAAGGGCCAGGCATGGCCCTGGTCCATCTCGCGCGCATAGAGGCCCAGTCTGCGCCGAAAGGCGACGCGGGTCAGATCGTCGTCGGGCCACGCCGGCTCCCACGGCTGAAGGTAGTCGCGCGACCGCTCGCGAAGATCGGCCCAGGCGGCGAAGTCGCCCGCCCGGGGCGGACGCAACAGAACGCCGTCGCCCTCCACCACGGGACCGGTCGCGTCCGTCATCCAGTCCAGCAGGGCCATGCCGGACAGACTAGCGCGGGTCGCTCGTCTGTCCCAGAGGGTCCGCGGCGATGGTTTCCCCCCGTCGCGTCAGGCCCTAGACTGTCTGGCATGCCCGCAGACAGCGCCCTCGTTTCTCGCCCCGACGCCAAGGCCCCGCCGCAGGGCTTCGGTCGGGGGTTCGTGCTCGACACCTGGTATTTCGCCGCCCTGGCCCGCGACATGAAACCGGGCGACATGCGCCGCCACGAACTGCTGGGCGAGCCGGTCCTGATCGGGCGGACCCGGGCGGGTCGCCTGTTCGCCATGCGCGACATCTGCCCCCACCGGGCCGCGCCCCTGTCGGCGGGCCGGATCGTCGACAAGGGGGACGGCACCGAGACGGTCGAATGCCCCTACCACGGCTGGCGCTTCCGCACCGACGGCGTCTGCGCGGCCATCCCCTCCCTGGTCGACGACCAGGCGTTCGAGGCGGATCGTATTCGCGTCCGGTCCTATCCGGTGGCCGAGAGCCAGGGCATGGTGTTCGTCTTCCTGCGCGCCGACCCCCGGTCCGACGCCGAGCCGGACCATCCACCGCCGACCTTTCCCGGCGTCGTCGGCGGCGAGGCCCGGCTGGTCGAGACGATGGACTTCGACAGCCACATCGACCACGCCGTCGTCGGGCTGATGGACCCTGCCCATGGGCCCTATGTCCACCAGCAGTGGTGGTGGCGGTCCGAGCATTCGATGCACGAGAAGTCCAAGCGGTTCGAGCCGCGCGACTTGGGCTTCGCCATGGTCCGCCACGCGCCCTCGTCGAACTCAAGAGCCTACAAGATCCTGGGCGGGGCGCCGGCGACGGAGATCACCTTCCGCCTGCCCGGCTATCGCTGGGAGCATATTCAGGTCGGCGAGAAACAGGTTCTGGCCCTGACCTGCCTGACACCGGTCACGGAGACGAAGACGCGGATCACCCAGATCTTCTGGTCCGATCATTGGGTGTTCGGGATCGCCAAGCCGTTCCTGCGGATGGGCGTGGTCGCCTTCCTGAAACAGGACGGGGGCATGGTGAACCTGCAGAACGAGGGCCTGCGCTACGATCCCGCCCTGATCTGGATCGACGACGCCGACACCCAGGCCAAATGGTACCAGCAGCTCAAGCGCGAATGGACGAAGAGCCGCGGCGAGGGCCGCGACTTCGTCAATCCCGTGAAGGAGACCGTCCTGCGCTGGAAGAGCTAGCGGCGGCTACTTCGCCGCGACGCCGGCCAGCAGGGTGTCCACCTGGCGGCCGACGTGGTCGGCCAGCTGTTCGACGCTCCAGCCGTCATAGGCCGCGCGGCGATAGTTCGACAGATAGGCGTCCCACGTCAGCTCGGTCAGCAGGGGGACATCGGCGTCCTGGTTAAGTTCGCCGGCCGCCACGCCCTGGCGCAGGATCTCGGCGATGACGTCGGTCAGGCTGCGCGTCGCGGCGCGCTGGCGGGTCTCGGCCGCGACCGGCTGGAACCACGACCGGGCGACGATCGCCTGGAACAGGGGCAGTTGGTCGATCGAGCCGTGGTAGCCGGCGGACAGGGCGTTCACCAGACGATCGCGCGTGTGCCCGTCGCCGGTGCCGCTCTTCATCGTTTCCGCCAGACCGGCCATGTCCTCGGTCAGGACGGCCTCGAACAGCTCCGCCTTGTCCTGGAAGTTGGCGAAGACCGCTCCGGTCGACATGCCCGCGCCCTTGGCGATGTCGCGGATGGTCGCCGGCTCATAGCCGCGCTCGGCGAACAGGCCACGGGCCGCGTCGAGGACCTTCTGGCGGGTCCGCACCTTGGCGGCCTGGCGCCGGTTCAGGCGGGGCTGGGCCTGGTTTTCGCTGGAGGGGGAGGGGGCGGTCGACGCGGACTCACGCATGAACACGAAAACTCTGCAACTGACGCTGCGTGGACGTGGCACACGCGGCGAGGTGAAGGGGCCGGGGAGGACCGAAAGACCGACGGTGCCCGAGATCGGAGCGCACATCGACGGCCTTCACAAGGCCAGGCCCCGGAAGGAGCTGCCGCTTTCATCAGCAAAGCGTGACCAAATTGGGTCGTGGACTGAGTTAAGGCTGCAGTCGGGCGCGCAGGGCCCGTGTCGGCTTGTCGCGGCGGTCGGCCGGTGTCGCGGCCTGGAACACCGCGCGGAAGCGATCCCGGCGCTCGTGGATGGAGGCCAGCACCAGCCCCATCGGGATGCCCAGATCGACCAGGGTGTTCTCCGCCAGTTGCAGACTGGCCTCGGTCGTCTCGGGCACGGCATCGGTCACGCCCAGGGCGTAAAGTCGCGCCGCGTGCCGGTCGTCGCGGGCCCGGGCGATGACGGGAAGGTCGTGCCGAAGCGCCCTGGCGGCGATCACGACCTCGTCCACCTTGCCCGGCGCGTCCATGGTCACGACGACCGCGCGGGTCTCCTGAATGCCGCAGAGCTTCAGCATCTCCGGCCGGGCCGCGTCGCCGTAGGAGACGTCGAAGCCGTCGCGCCGGGCGGCGGCCACGGTGGAGACGTCGCTGTCCACGGCGATGAAGCTCTGGCCATGCTCGGCCAGCATCTCGGCGACGAGCCGTCCGACCCGACCGAAGCCGACGATCAGGACATCGCCGGTCCTGGGCTCCGCATCGATCGGGACGAGGGCGGCCGGTGCGGCGACCTTGCCCGCCAGCTTCTGACCCAGCATGGCCATCAGCGGAACGGTGAACATGCTGATGGTGGCCGAGACGAGGACGCTCTGGGTGAAGCCCGGATCGGCCATCACCTCGACCAGGCCGGTGTTCAGGATGACGAAGGCGAACTCGCCCGCCGGACCCAGCACCAGGGCCGTCTCGATCGCGGCGCGCCAGGACAGGCCCCACAGTCGCGCCAGACCAAAGATCAACCCCGCCTTCACCGCCGTCAGGGCGAGGGCGAGGCCGAAGACGCCCACCGGGTCTGCGGCCACCGCGTCGAGGTCCAGACCGATGCCGACCCCGACGAAGAAGACCCCCAGCAACAGGCCCTTGAACGGCTCGATATTGATCTCGATCTCGCGGCGGTACTCGGTCTCGGCCAGCAGCAGACCGGCGATCAAGGCGCCCAGGCTCATGGACAGGCCCGCCGCCTCTGCAGCCACGCCCGCGCCGACCACGATCAGCAGACACAGCGCGACGAACAGCTCCTGACGCCCGCCGCCCGACGTTGATCGGCTCTTCGCGACCGAACGAAACAGCGGTCGCAGGCCCAGCCGCCCGACCACGACCAGCAGGGCGATCGCGGCGGCGGCGGGCGCAAGGGTCAATAGGGCGCGACCTATGGCGGCGGGGTTGAGGTCGCCGCCCGTCGTGGCCAGGGTCGCAAGAACGGTGACGGTGACCAGGATCGGCGCGACGGCGAGATCCTGGGCCAGCAGCGTCGCGAACGTGGCGCGACCCACCGCCCCGCGCATGCGGTTGCGCTCGGCCATCACCGGCATCACCACCGCTGTCGAGGACAGGGACAGGCCCAGTCCGAACACCGCCGCGCTGGCCAGCGGTTGGCCCACCAGCATGAAGCCCCCCGCCAGAACCGCCGCGCACAGGGCGATCTGGCTCATCCCCAGACCGAACACCAGCCGGCGCATGGCCCTGAGCCGGTCCCACGACAGCTCCAGCCCGATCATGAACAACAGGAAGGCGACGCCCAGTTCCGACAGCTGGGCCAGCTGTTCGGCATCCGAGATCGTCAGCAGACCCAGCCAGGGCACGACGTCCGCGAACCGTCCCAGACCGTCCGGGCCCAGCAGCACACCGGCGGCCAGAAACCCCAGCACCGGGCTGATCTTCCAGCGGCTGAACAGGGGCACCAGGACGCCCGCGGCCGCCAGGAAGACGACGAGGTCCTTGTATTCGCCGCCGCCGCCGTGCGCGCCCGCCATGCCGTTCCTCAGGTGTCGCTTGGCCGGGGGCGCGATGCCCACCCGACCCGGCATGGTCTCTGTTCGGACGGTTCGCCGCAAGCCCGCATCCGCCGGTCGGCGAGACGGCTGGAGCGAACGCTAACGCCGGTCTAGTCTGGCCTCATGATCCGGACCCTGAACCGCCTGTTCGCCGACCATCCGCGCGAGGTGGGCGAGACCTATCTGCACCATGCCATGGCCGCCTCGCGATTTGGTCTGAAGCTGGCCCGGCTGTCGGGCTGCGCCTTCGCCCACGCCGTCATGCCGGGCGTGCACAAGACCACGGTTTCGAACGAGATCAAGCGCATGGCCGACGACCTGGGCTACCGCGCCGAGATCGCGCGCGAGAACCGCATGAGGGACGCCGGCGCGTTCGACCCGGGCCTGTAGGGGAACCGCTGAGATGACCCAGGCTCCAACCCAGGCTCTGGCCGGCGTGCGCGTGCTGGATCTGTCGCGCGTCCTGGCCGGCCCCTGGGCGACCCAGATGCTGGCCGACCTCGGTGCCGAGGTGATCAAGATCGAGCGGCCCGGCGCCGGGGACGACACCCGCGCCTGGGGCCCGCCCTTCACCACCCGGACCGACGGCTCCCGCGGCGACGCGGCCTATTTCCTGTGCGCCAACCGGGGCAAGAAGTCGGTCGAGCTGGACATCGCCTCGCCGGAAGGGGCCGAGACGATCCGGCGGCTGGCGGAGACATCCGACGTCCTGGTTGAGAACTTCAAGGTCGGCGGCCTGAAGAAGTACGGCCTCGACTACGCCAGCCTCGCGACGGTGAACCCGCGCCTCGTCTATTGCTCCATCACCGGCTTCGGCCAGACGGGACCGCGCGCCGAGCAGGCCGGCTACGACTACATGATCCAGGCCATGGGCGGGCTGATGAGCGTGACAGGTCAGCCAGACGGCGCGCCCGGTGCCGAGCCCATGAAGGTCGGCGTCGCCGTGGTCGATCTGGCGACCGGCCTCTATGCGTCCAACGCCATTCTGGCCGCCCTGCTTCACGCCCGGGCGACCGGCCAGGGCCAGCACATCGACATCGCCCTGTTCGACGTCCAGGCCGCCATGCTGGCCAATCAGGCGACCAACTTCTTCGTCTCCGGTGTCTCGCCGACCCGCATGGGCAACGCCCACCCCAACCTGGTCCCCTACCAGCCCTTCCCCTGCTCGGACGGCATGGTGGTCATCGCGGTCGGAAACGACGGCCAGTTCCGCGCCCTGTGCGGCGTTCTGAAGGCCGGGGCGTTGGCGTCGGATGCGCGCTATGCGACCAATGCGGGCCGGATCGAGCATCGCGCCGAACTGGTCGCTGCGATCTCTGCGATCACCGCCGGCTGGACGATGGCGGGGTTGATGGAGGCGCTAGAGGCCGCGGGGGTGCCCTGCGGGCCGATCAACACGATCGAGCAGGTCTTCGCCGAGCCCCAGGCGGTGGCGCGCGGACTTGAGGTGAATCAGACGCGGGACGATCTGGCGAACCCGGTCCGGACGGTGGCCAACCCCATCCGTATGTCGGCGACGCCGGTGCGATACGATACCGCGCCGCCTTCTTTGGGGGCCGGCAACGCGGCTGTCCTCGAGACCCAAGAGCCGGTTAGCTGACCGCCCGGTACAGACAACTGACCAGTGGGAGCAGAACGAAGAAGGTCACGATCACGACCGTCCCCGCGCGTTTGGCCAGCCCCATCACGCCGGTCCGCTGGGTCTCTCCCGGCGCATCGTCCTCGTCGCCAGGGGTCAGGGCCCATTCGCCGTCGTCGGCGGCGTCATCGACGAACTCGCCCGCCCGCATGCGCGCGATCAGATCGCGCGCCGCCGCCACCTGATCGTCCGGCGCGACGACCCGCACGCCGCCGAGAGCGAACAGCAGGTCAGGGTTCATGGTGGCGGTGTCGCGATCCGGAAGCCGGGCGTCGATCCCTGAGCGCCTCAGGAATCCAGCCGCCAGCTCCGCCTCGGGGAGGGTGGCGAAGCGGGCGACCTCGAGGATATCGGATCGCCCCGCCAAGGATCAGAGATCCAGCAACGCCCGCGCCGGGTCTTCCAGCAGCTGCTTGACCCTCACGAGGAAGGTCACGGCCTCTTTCCCATCGACGATCCGGTGATCGTAGCTGAGCGCCAGATACATCATCGGCCGGATCACCACCTGGCCGTCCACGGCCATCGGCCGCTGAACGATGTTGTGCATGCCCAGGATGCCCGACTGCGGCGCGTTCAGGATCGGCGTCGACATCAGCGAGCCATAGGTGCCGCCGTTGGTGATGGTGAAGGTGCCGCCCTGCAGCTGGTCCAGCGTCAGGTCGCCGTCGCGGGCGGCCTTGCCCAGGGCCGCGATGCCCTTCTCGATCCCCGCCAGCGTCAGGGTGTCGGCGTCGCGCAGGACCGGCACGACCAGGCCCTTCTCAGTGCCGACGGCCACGCCGATGTCGTAGTGGTTCTTGTAGATGATGTCCGAGCCGTCGATCTCCGCATTGACCGCCGGGATCTCCTTCAGGGCCGCGACCACCGCCTTGGTGAAAAAGCTCATGAAGCCCAGTTTGACGCCGTGGGCCTTTTCGAAGGCGTCCTTGTACTGGTTCCGCAGGGCCATGACGGCCGTCATGTCCACCTCGTTGAAGGTGGTCAGCTGGGCGGCGGTGTTCTGGCTCTCCTTCAGACGGCGCGCGATGGTCTGGCGCAGCCGGGTCATCTTCACCCGCTCCTCGCGCGGCTGATCGGCGCGCGGCGCCGCGGCCGGAGCCGGGCTGGGCGCAGCGACGGGAGTCGGGGCCGCCGGAGCCGCGCCGATGGCGGCCAGGGCGTCGCCCTTGGTGATGTTTCCCTTGGGTCCGGTCGGGGCGATGGCGGCGGGGTCGAGGTTGTTCTCGGTCACAACCCGCTGCACGGCGGGGGACAGGGTGGCGTCGCCGGAGGGGGCCTTGAAGGCGGCGGAGCCGGCGTTGGCCGATCCGGATGCGGGAGACGCTTCGGCCTTCGGAGCTGGCGCGGCCTCGGCGGGCTTGGCGGCAGCGGCACCTTCGGTCACCGAGCCCAGGATCGCGCCCGGGGTGACGGTGTCGCCCTCGGCGAACTTGATCTCGGCCAGGCTGCCGTCCGAGGGCGACACGACCTCCAGCGAGACCTTGTCCGTCTCCAGCTCGACGAGGATCTCGTCCTTCCTGACCGGGTCGCCGACCTTCTTGGACCATTTGGCGATGGTCGCCTCGGAGACGGATTCTCCGAGGGTGGGGGTCAGGATGTCGGCCATGGATCGGTTCCGGTTCGTCAGGCAGTCGGGAGGACGGGCGTTATATAGGCGATGATGGCGTCAGGCGGGAGACACCGATTGTCATCCCGGAGGCCGCGACGCGGCCATCCGGGACGTCAGGCAAGGGCCTCGGAGGTGAAGGCCTCGAGTTCCTTCAGATGGCGGCTCATCTGGCCGGCGGCGGTCGAGGCCGAGGCGGGACGCCCGACGTAGCGGGCGCGCTTGGACTTCACGTCCAGCTTCTCGAGCGTCAGCTCCAGCCAGGGATCGACGAAGGTCCAGCCGCCCATGTTCTTGGGTTCTTCCTGGCACCAGACCAGCTCGGCGTGGGGAAAGCGGGCCAGTTCGGTCAGCAGCGACTTCATCGGCCACGGATAGAACTGCTCCAGCCGCAGGATGTAGACGTCATCGACGGCCTTCTTCTCGCGCGCATCCAGCAGGTCATAGTAGACCTTGCCCGAGCACAGGATGACCCGGCGGATGTCCTTGTCCGCCTTGATCGCGATGCCGCTGACCTCGGGACGCGTCTGGGCGTCGTCGTGCAGGACGCGGTGGAAGGACGAACCCTCGGCCATGTCCGCCAGGGTCGAGACCGCCTTCTTGTGCCGCAGCAGCGACTTGGGCGTCATCAGGATCAGGGGCTTCCGGAACGGCCGGTGCATCTGCCGACGCAGGATGTGGAAATAGTTCGCCGGCGTCGTGCAGTTGGCGACCTGCATATTGTCCTCGGCGCACTGCTGCAGGAACCGCTCCAGCCGCGCCGAGGAGTGCTCGGGCCCCTGCCCTTCGTAGCCGTGGGGCAGCAGCATCACGAGGCCGCACATGCGCAGCCACTTGCGTTCGCCCGAACTGATGAACTGGTCGATCACGACCTGGGCCCCGTTCACGAAGTCGCCGAACTGGGCCTCCCACATCACCAGGGTGTTGGGATCCGACAGGGCGTAGCCGTATTCGAAGCCCAGCACCGCCTCTTCGGACAAAGCCGAATCGATCACCTCGAAATGCTGCTGCTCGCCGCCGAGATTGTTCAGCGGGACGTAGCGCTCCTCGGTCGTCTGGTCGACGATGCCGGAGTGGCGCTGGGAGAAGGTGCCGCGCACCGAATCCTGGCCCGACAGACGCACCGGGAATCCCTCGGTCAGGAGCGAGCCGAACGCCAGGCTCTCGGCCGTGGCCCAGTCGATGTTCGCCCCGCTGTCGATCATCTCACGGCGGCCCTCGATGACGCGCTTCAGCGTCTTGTGGATGTCGACGCTGTTCGGGACGGTCGTCAGGCGGTGGCCCAGATCGCGCAGCTTGGCTTCGGGGACGGCTGTGTCACCCCGGCGCTCGTCGCCGTCGGGCAGGCCGATCTCCTTCCACTGACCGTCCAGCCAGTCGGCCTTGTCCGCCTTGAAAGTCTTCCCGGCCTCGAACTGCTCGTCCAGATACTGCTCGAAGCGCGCGACCTCGGCGTCGACGTCGGCCTGGGTCAGCACGCCTTCTTGAACGAGGCGCTTCGCATAGATCTCCCGCGTCGAGGGCAGCGACCGGATCTTCGAATACATCAGCGGCTGGGTGAAGGTCGGGTCGTCGCCTTCGTTGTGGCCGAAGCGGCGATAGCAGAACATGTCCACCACCACGTCCTTCCGGAACTTCTGGCGGAACTCGGTCGCGACCTTGGCGGCGAAGACCACCGCTTCAGGATCGTCGCCGTTCACGTGGAAGATCGGGGCCTGGACCATCAGGGCCACGTCCGACGGATAGGGCGTAGAGCGGCTGTTCCTGGGCGAGGTGGTGAAACCGATCTGGTTGTTCACCACGAAATGCATGGTGCCGCCGGTGCGGTAGCCCTTCAGCCCCATCAGGGCGAAGCACTCGGCGACCACGCCCTGGCCGGCGAAGGCCGCATCGCCGTGGATCAGCACGGGCATGACCTTGCCCCGGTCCAGCACCCACTGGCTTTCCGGCAGGCCCGCATTCGCCTCGCGGATGTCGAAGGCCTGCTTGGCGCGCGCCTTGCCCAGCACAACCGGGTTGACGATCTCCAGGTGCGACGGATTGGCGGTCAGGGACAGGTGGACATGGTTGCCGTCGAACTCGCGGTTCGAGGAGGCCCCCATGTGATACTTGACGTCGCCTGACCCCTCGATGTCCGACGGCACGGTGGAGCCGCCCTGGAACTCGTGGAAGATGGCCCGATAGGGCTTGCCCATGACGGCGGCCAGCATGTTCAGACGGCCGCGGTGGGCCATGCCGAACACCATCTCGTCGACACCCAGGGCCCCGCCGCGCTTGATGATCTGCTCCATGGCCGGGACCATGGCCTCGGCCCCGTCAAGGCCGAACCGCTTGGTGCCGGGGAAGCGCTTGTGCAGAAAACGCTCGAAGCCCTCGGCTTCGATCAGCTTGTTCAGGATGGCGATCTTGCCTTCCTTGGTGAAGCCGTTCTTCTCGAAGGCGTCAGGCCCCTCGAACCGCTGCTGCAGCCAGGATTTCTCCTCCGGCTCGGCGATGTGCATGAACTGGATGCCGACATTGCCGCAGTAGGTCCGCTTCAGGATCGCCATGACCTCACGGATCGTGCCGGTCTGAAGACCCAGCACGCCGTCCAGGTAGATCGGCCGGTCCATGTCGGCCTCGGTGAAGCCGTAGAACTCGGGCGTCAGTTCCGGATTGGTGCCGGGCTGTTCGATGCCCAGCGGGTCGAGCGTCGCCGCCAGGTGCCCGCGCACGCGGTAGCTACGGATCAGCATCAGCACGCGGATGGAATCGTGGGCGGCGGCGCGGACCTCCTCGGCGGAGATTCCAACGGCGGGAGCAGCGGCGGCCGCCGGCGCGGACTTGGCCTTCGGGTCCGGCTTCGCCGCCGGCCAGCGGCCGTCGAACACCGCCGAGGCCTCGCTGGGCTCCGTGACAGACGCGCGCCCCCACGGCGCGGCGGCCGAGGCGGCCTTCACCGTCTGGGCGGAATCGCGGAGCTGATCGAAGAAGCCGCGCCACTCGGCGGACACGCTGGACGGATCCGCCGCCCAGCGGTCGTGCAGCTCCTCGATGAAGGCGGCATTGGAGCCGTAGAGAAAGCTGGTCTCGGCAAAGACCTGATTCAGCCGACCGGCATCGTCCGCCATCGTGTTCGTCGTCCCGACATCGGCCTCGGGTTGGTAAGCGGTCACATCCGCGTGAGGCCGGCGCGGATCATATAGGCCCTGTTTCCTTATGGGTCATGACCGAACGAGGGCCGAAACCGACTTTTCTGACCTGATGGCCTACTCGGCGGGTTCGGCCGCCGCGTGCTGACCGCCGAACCGGCGTTCCAGAACCCGCTCCAGCCGACGCTTGACCCCGTCGATCAGGCTGAAGGCCGCCGGAATGAAGATCAGCGACAGGGCGGTCGAGGTTATCAGGCCGCCGATGACCGCGATGGCCATGGGCGAGCGGAACTCGGTGCCCTCGCCGAAGGCCATGGCGATGGGCAGCATGCCCAGGCCCATGGCCAGGGTCGTCATGATGATCGGCTGTGCCCGCTTATGCGCCGCGTCGATGATGGCGTCGTAGCGGTTCATCCCGCGCTGCATGGCGATGATGGCGTAATCGACCAGCAGGATGGAGTTCTTGGCCGCGATCCCGGTCAGCATGATGATGCCGATCAGAGCCGGCATCGACAGCGCCTTGCCCGTCACCAGCAAGAGGAAGAAGGCCCCACCGAACGACACCGGAAGCGCCGCCAGAATGGTGATCGGGTGGAAGAAGCTTTTGAACAACAGGACCAGCACGACGTACATCAGGAGGATGCCGGTCACGATGGCGAAGATGAAGCCCGACGCCGTCTCCTGAAGGTTCTCCAGTTCGCCCGAGACCGCCTGGCTGACGCCGGCGGGCAGGTTCTGCATCGCCGGCAGCTGGTTCACCCGCTCGGACGCCTGGCCCAGGGTGATGCCGTTCAGCTCGGCCGTCAGGCTGGCGACACGACGACGGTCCAGACGGTTCAGCTGGTTGGGACCCGCGCCGAAGCTGATGTCCGCCACCGACGCGAGGGGCACGGTGGCGCCCGAGGCCGTCGGCACCTGCAGATTCTCGATCAGGCCCAGATCGGTGCGGGACTGTTCGGTCAGCATGACGCGGATCGGAACCTGACGGTCCCCGAGGTTGAACTTGGGCAGAAGCTGATCCGCATCTCCCAACGTGGCCACGCGCGCCACCGAAGAGATGTCCGAGGCCGACACGCCCTGCAACGCGCCCACGTCACCCTTGGGCGTGATCAGGATTTCCGGACGCACGAGCGCAGCGGTGGAGATGACGTTGGCCAAGCCCGGGACATCCCGCATCTCGCGCTCGACCGCGGCCGCCGCGTCCTCGAGGACATCGCCGTCGTCGCCGACGAGCGAGATAGAGACCTGCCCCCCGCCGCCGCCGTCCTGACCGAACTGGACGCGCGCGCCCGGGATCTGACGCAGGATCGGCCCCATTTCCTGTTCGAACGCCTGCTGGCGAATGCTTCGCTCGCTCTTCTTGACCAGGTTCACGGTGATCGACGCCCGGCGCACCTCGCCCGCGCTCCCGCCGCCACCCGGGCCGAAACTCGTGGTCGCCGAGCCGATGGAGGCATAGACCGAACGCACCTCTTCGCGCGCGACGAGCGCATCGGTCACCCGCTGCACGGCGGCATCGGTCTCGGCCAGGGTCGCGCCGGGCGGCAGCTGGACCGTGACATTGGACCGAGACAGGTCCTCGACCGGAATGAACTCGAACGGCAGGCGCGAGGCGAGGAAGAGCGAGAAGATGAAGAACAGCAGGCCCAGCCCCATCACCCACATGCGGTGATCGAAGGCGCGCCAGACGAAATGGCGCCGGAAGAAGCCGCCGGTCTTGCGCTCACGGTCGGCCTTCAGCCGGTCGGAGCCCGAATGCCCGAGGCCCCAGCGCAGGATTTTCAGATAGGCGGTCATCCACCTGGGATCGCCGTGCTCCTTGCCCTGGTCGGCCTTGAGCATATAGGCGCCCATCAGGGGGGTCAGGGTCCGCGCCACGACCAGCGAGAAGAAGACGCTGACACAGGTCGCGATGGCGAAGCTCTTGAAGAACTGACCCACCACGCCGGGCATGAAGCCGGTCGGGGCGAAGACCGCGATCAGGGTCGCGGTCGTGGCGATGACCGCAAGGCCGATCTCGTCGGCCGCCTCGATGGCGGCGGGATAGGGGGCCTTACCGTCCCGGATGTGGCGGACGATGTTCTCGATCTCGACGATGGCGTCGTCGACCAGGATGCCGATCGTCAGCGACAGGGCCAGCAGCGTCACGACGTTCAGCGACTGACCCATCAGGTCCATGACCAGGAAGGTCGGGATCAGCGACAGCGGCATGGCGACCGCCGCGATGAACGTGGCCCGCCAGTCTCGCAGGAACACCAGCACCACCAGAACCGCCAGGCCCGCGCCCAACAGCAGCGCCTCGACCGAGGCGTGGAAGTTATTGATCACGTCCTGGGTGGTGTTGGTGACCTCCTCGATCGCGACGTTGGGCAGCTCCTCGTCGAGGGCTTCGATCTGTTCCTTCGTGCGCTCGTAGACGTCGAGTTCCGAGGAGCCCAGCGACCGGCTGATCGAAAAGGCCACCACCTCCTCGCCGTTGAAACGCGCCCGGCCGCGCGGTTCGGACCATTCGTCGGCGACCTCGCCGAGATCGCCGAGACGCACGGCGCGCCCCCCCACGGGGATCAGGGTTTCCGCGAGAGCCTCGACCGAGGGCGCGGAGCCCAGGGTTCTGATCGCCTGTTCGTTGCCGCCGATCTCGCCGCGTCCACCCGGCAGATTGATGTTGGCGGCGCGCAGCTGGTTCGAAACGGCGGCGGCGCTGACGCCCTGGGCGGCCAACTTCTCGGGATCCAGCTTGACCCGAATTTCGCGATTGACGCCGCCGTCGCGGCTGACCTGGCTGACGCCGGCCACCGACAGCATGCGCTTGGCGATGGTGTTGTCGACGAACCAGCTCAGCTCCTCCGGGTCCATGCCGGGCGCGCGAACCACATAGGTGACGATCGGAATGGCGGTGAACTCGATGCGCTGGACGATCGGCTCCTGGACGTCCGCGGGCAGGTTCTGACGTATGCCCGCGACGGCGTTGCGCACGTCATTGGTCGCCTTTTCCAGATCCACCCCCAGATTGAAGGTGATCGAGGTGGTCGAGACCGAATCGCTGACGACGGAGTTGATGTCGTCGACTTCGCCCAGGCCCGCGACGGCATCCTCGACCAGCCGGGTGACCTGGGTCTCCAGCTCGGTCGGGGCCGCGCCCGACTGGACCACGGTCACGGCGACCACCGGCAGATCGACATTGGGGAAGTTGTTGATGGGCAGGCGGCCGTAGCTGATGATCCCTGCGACCGTCAGCACGATGAACAACAGGACGACCGGGATCGGATTCCGGATCGACCAGGACGAGATGTTGTTGAAGTTCATGGCTCAGTTCGCCCCGGCGGCGGGTGTCGTTGAGGCGGGTGTCGTGGATGCGGGGCGCGCAGTCGACGCCACGACGCGGACCTGATCGCCCTCGCCCAGGAAGCCGGCCCCTTCGACCACGACGCGCTGGCCGGCCTGCAATCCTGCGGAGACGGCGACGCGGCCCTCGGCCCTGCCGGCTTCGGTGATCGGGGCGAAACTGACGGTCGAGTCGTTGGCGAGGACGTAGACGCCCGCGCGATTCTCGCGGAACACCACGGCGGCCGCCGGCACGGTCAGGGAGGGCTGGCTCCCGGCGTCGATCTCCGCGCGGGCGAACATGCCGGGCTTCAGGGCCGTTCCGCCCGCCAGGGCGACGCGAGCGACGCCCAGACGCGTCTGCGGATCCACCTGGGGCGTCACGATCCGGACCGTGCCCGATGCCTGGCCGGCCTGGTCGGAGATGATGGTGGCGGGCATCCCGGGGCGCACCAGGGCCAGTTCGGCCTCTGGCACCTGGGCGTCGAGCTCCAGCCGGCCGTCGCGGACCATGCGGAACAGCTCCGACCCCGCCTGGACGATCTGGCCCCGCGTGACGCTGCGACTGGAGATGAGGCCCGAGACCGGCGCGCGGATCGTCGCCTGATTGACCCGCGTCTGGGTCTCCGACAGCGACGCGCGGGCGGAGGCGAGGTTGGCGGCCGAGGCGCGTTGTTCGGCCAGGGCCGTGTCCAGCGAGGCCTGGGACAGGAACCCACGCTCTTTCAGCTCTTGGGCCCGGGCCAGGGCCGCCTCGTCGCGCGACAGATTGGCCTCCGCCGTCTGGACCGCCGCCTGCTGCTGACGCAGCTGGGCCCTGAGCAGGGCGTCGTTGAGCTGGATCAGGGCCTGGCCCTGACGGACATACTGGCCCTCGTCGACATAGACCGCCGTGGCCACCAGGCCCCCGGTCTCAGCGCCGACCGGGACCTCTTCCCAGGCGGTAACGGTGCCCGAGGCGCTGATGATCCGTGGCAGATTGGTCGTCGCCACGGTCATCGCCGTCACGGCCTGACCAACGGCGTTCGGAGCCTCTGCGCCGCTTTCCTTGCCTTCGGACCCCCCGCAGGCGGTCACCAGCAGCGCAAGGCCGAACGCGACGGCGAGGGTCGCGGCGCGCGCGGTCGGCACGCGAAGCGAGGAACGGGTCGAAGGCGTGGAGGCCACGGGGCGGTCCTGTGTTTGAAGCGGGGCGGGAGAGCGCCGCGATGTCATCACCGGATGACCGGCGCGGCCTCTTAGCGCGTTCTGCGGCCCGCCGAAACGCCCGAGAGCGCCATTACGCGGAAGTAATGCGGCCAAGCTTGGGCCGTCGTGGCGTGACGTCACCCCGCGTTGGCACGAATGTCACCGCCATGCTAACCGCGCCGCACAATGACGACGCCCCCTATCGAACGCATCCGGAATTTTTCGGTGGTCGCACACATCGACCACGGCAAATCGACCCTGTCCGACCGGTTGATCCAGGTCACCGGCGGCCTGACGGCGCGCGAGATGAGCGCCCAGGTCCTTGATAACATGGAGATCGAGAAGGAGCGGGGGATCACGATCAAGGCGCAGACGGTGCGCCTGCACTACAAGGCGAAAGACGGGCACGACTATGTGCTGAACCTGATGGACACGCCGGGGCATGTGGACTTCGCCTATGAGGTCTCGCGCTCATTGGCCGCATGCGAGGGGTCGCTGCTGGTCGTAGATGCGTCGCAGGGGGTCGAGGCCCAGACGCTGGCGAACGTCTATCAGGCCATCGACAACAACCACGAGATCGTGCCGGTCCTGAACAAGATCGACCTGCCCGCCGCCGAGCCCGATCGGGTGCGCCAGCAGATTGAGGACGTGATCGGGCTCGACGCCAGTGACGCCGTCCTGTGTTCGGCCAAGTCCGGCATCGGCATCGACGACGTGCTGGAGGCCATCGTCACGCGCCTGCCGGCGCCCAAGGGCGACCCGGACGCGCCCTTGAAGGCCATGCTGGTGGACGCCTGGTACGATCCGTATCTCGGCGTCGTTCTGCTGGTGCGGGTGTTCGACGGCACCCTGAAGGCCGGGCAGAGGGTCAAGATGATGCAGGCCGGCTCGACCCATCTGGTCGATCGCGTCGGCGTCTTCCTGCCCAAGAACACCCCGGTCGACCAGCTCGGTCCCGGCGAGGTCGGCTTCATCACCGCCCAGATCAAGGAGGTCGCCAACGCCGCCGTCGGCGACACCATCACCGACGAGAAACGCCCGACCGCCGAACCGCTGAAGGGCTTCAAGGAGGTCCAGTCGGTGGTCTTCTGCGGCCTGTTCCCGGTCGACGCCGCCGATTTCGAGGACCTGCGCGCCGCCATCGGCAAGCTGCGCCTGAACGACGCCTCCTTCACCTATGAGATGGAGAGCTCGGCCGCGCTCGGCTTCGGCTTCCGCTGCGGCTTCCTGGGCCTTCTGCATCTGGAGATCATCCAGGAGCGCCTGAGCCGCGAGTTCAACCTGGACCTGATCGCGACGGCGCCGTCCGTTGTTTATAAGATCGGTAAACGCGATGGCACGGTCATAGACCTGCACAACCCGGCCGACCTGCCCGACGTGATGCAGATCGAGACCATCTCGGAGCCCTGGATCAAGGCCACCATCCTGACGCCGGACGAATATCTGGGCGGCGTCATCAAGCTGTGTCAGGACCGGCGCGGCAGCCAGATCGAGCTGTCCTACGTCGGCGCCCGCGCGCTGGTGGTCTATGAGCTGCCGCTGAACGAGGTCGTGTTCGACTTCTACGACCGGCTGAAGTCGATCAGCAAAGGCTACGCCTCGTTCGACTACGAGCTGACGGACTACAAGGTCGGCGACCTAGTGAAGATGTCCATTCTGGTCAACGCCGAGCCGGTCGACGCCCTGTCCATGTTGGTCCACCGCGCTCGGGCCGAGACGCGCGGCCGGGGCATGGTCGAAAAGATGAAGGAGCTGATCCCGCCCCACATGTTCGTCATCCCGATCCAGGCCGCCATCGGCGGCAAGATCATCGCCCGCGAGACCGTGCGCGCGCTGCGCAAGGACGTGACGTCCAAATGCTACGGCGGCGACGCGACCCGCAAGAAGAAGCTGCTGGAGAAGCAGAAGGCCGGCAAGAAGCGCATGCGCCAGTTCGGCAAGGTGGAGATCCCGCAGGAGGCGTTCATCGCCGCGCTGAAGATGGATGAGGATTGAGGCTCGACCGCGCGCTAGAGCCCGGCTTGCTGAGCCTCGCTGCTTAGCGCCCGAAGACCTCGACGCCGACCGCGCCGTCGGTGGATAGCCAGGCGCGCTTCATCCCCTGGCTGTTAAAGGGGGAGGCAGAGCGGCCATGGCGGTCGAGTGCGATCAGGCCGCCGTCGCCGCCCAGGGCCCCGATGGCGGCGATGGCGGCCCGCGCGGCCTGATCGACGGGAGTGCCGGTCTCGACCGCCCAGCCGACGCGGGCGGCGGCGGCGGTGCGGATGAAGTATTCGCCCTGGCCGGTCGAGGAGACGGCGACGTCGCCGTCGGCCCAGACGCCGGCGGCGGGCAGAGGGGTGTCGCCGACGCGACCCGGCAGCTTGCCGAAGACGCCGCCGGTTGAGGTGGCGGCGGCGAGACGGCCCTGATCGTCCAGGGCGCAGCAGCCCACGGTGCCGTGGGCGAGGGCCGGGGCGTGGCCGGGGGGATGGTTGTCCTCGCCCTGACCGGCGCGGGTGAACCAGGCGTCGGGGTCGGCGATGGGCTCCAGCCCCTGTTCGGCGGCGAAGCGGGCGGCGCCGGAGCCGGCGAGCAGGACGTGAGGGGTGTGGTCCATGACGGCGCGGGCGGCGCGGATGGGGCTGCGGTAGCCTTGCAGGGCGGCGACGGCGCCGGCGCGGCGGCTCGGGCCGTCCATCAGGCTGGCGTCCAGTTCATACTCGCCGGCGAGGTTGGGCGATGAGCCGCGCCCGGCGACGTAGAGGCCGCTTTCCTCCAGCATCACCACCGCCTCGACCACGGCGTCGAGCGCGGGCAGGCCGTCGTTCAGGCGGGCGGCCATGGCCTGAACCACCTCACGCATGTGGACGGTCTCGGCGGAATAGTCACGGGAGCGACGCGCGCCGGCGCCGCCGTGCAGGATGAGGGCGGGGGCGGGCATGGAGGTCTCTCCGGGCTCAGGCTTTTCTTTCACCGTGCACCCCAGCCCCCGGGTCTGGCCAGAGGCCAGTCCGAGGATGAACTCCGTCCGGGGTCCAGATGACAGATGAAGGCGGCTGGGATATCGCGTGAAAGCGCCGCCCGATCCAGCGAATCTGGATCTGGACCCCGGCCTTCGCCGGGGTGCACGGAAGATGGGGGGCGGCACCGGGGATATCTTCATGCGCGCAGTCCTGTCGAAAACCGTTGGCGGCCCCTCGTCCCTGGTCGTGGAGGACATCCTCGATCCGACGCCCAAGGCCGGCGAGGTGGTGATCGAGATCAAGGCGGTGGGCATCAACTTCCCCGACACCCTGATCATCGAGGACAAATACCAGTTCCGCCCCGAACGCCCCTTCGCGCCCGGCGGCGAGGTCGCGGGCGTGATCGAGGCGGTCGGCGAGGGCGTGAAGGGCCTGTTCAAGGGCGACCGGGTCATCGCCGTGCCGGGCTGGGGCGGTCTGGTCGAGCGGCTGGCGGTGCGGGCCGACAGCCTCATCAAGATGCCGGACGGGATGTCGTTCGAGGAGGCTGCGGCGCTGGTTCTGACCTATGGCACCTCCTACTACGCGCTGAAGGACCGGGCGGGTCTGAAGGCGGGCGAGACCCTGCTGGTGCTGGGCGCAGCCGGGGGCGTGGGAGCCGCCGCCGTCGAGCTGGGCACGGCCATGGGGGCGCATGTGGTGGCCGCCGCCTCGACCAACGACAAGGTGCAGTTCGCCCTGGAACTGGGGGCCGACAACGGGCTGATCTATCCGTCCGGGGCCATGGACAAGGCGGCGCAGAAGGAACTGTCAGGCGAGCTGAAGCTGGCGTCCGGGCGCGATGGGCCGGACGTCGTGTTCGACGGGGTGGGCGGCGACTACGCCGAGCCGGCGCTGAGGGCCATGGACTGGAACGGGCGGTATCTGGTGATCGGCTTCCCGGCGGGGATTCCGTCGTTTCCGCTCAATCTCACCCTGCTGAAGTCGGTGTCGGTGGTGGGGGTGTTCTGGGGCGCGGCGGTGGCGCGCGATCCCGAGGGGCACAAGGCCAACATGGCCGACCTGATGCGGCTGTGGTCCGAGAAGAAGATCAAGCCGCGCGTGAGCCGCACCTTCCCGCTGGAGCGGGCGCATGAGGCGATCCAGGCCCTTTCGGACCGGACGGTCATGGGCAAGGTCGTGGTCACGGTCGAGGCGTGATCCGGCTGGCGACAGGGCTGGACGCGGGCGCGCTGGCCGAGGCGTTCCGGGCGGGGCGTCAGAGGCTGCACATTCCCGGCGTGCTCGATCCCGACAGCGCCGAGGCGGTGGCGGCGGTGCTGGAGGCCGAGACGCGCTGGAAGACCACGGTGGCGGCGGGGGGCCAGTATCTGGAGCTGCCGCTGAACGGGCGGCTGGCCGAGGATCCCGCCAACCAGCCGTGGCTGGACGGGGCCCGGGTCGACGGGGCCTCGCCGGTGACCCAGTACATGTTCGACACGCGCCGCCTGACCGCCGAGCGCGACGGTCCGGGCGACGCGGCCGACGCGGTGCTGGATTTCCTCAATGGGCCAGAGTTCATCGGCTTCGCGCGGGCGGTGACGGGCGACGACCGCATCGATCTGGCGGACGCCCAGGCGTCGCGCTACCGGCCGGGCCACGTGCTGACGGCCCACAACGATGTCATGCCGGGCAAGAACCGGCTCTATGGGTATGTGCTGAACTTCACGCGCGACTGGCGGGCCGATCTGGGGGGCAATCTGGTCTTCTACGGGCCGGACGGTCACATCGAGCACGGCTGGACGCCGGCGTTCAACGCGCTGAACCTGTTCGTGGTGCCAACGCGGCACGCGGTGACCGAGGTGGCCTCTTTCACGACCCGGGACCGGCTGTCGATCGTCGGCTGGCTGAGATCGCACACGGCGGTGGGACCGCAGGCGGGCGGGATAAGGTATTAGGAGCCCCTCCCCCGTAAGCAGGGGAAGGACTTCGCGATCAGCGCAGCCGGTCGAGCGCGCGCTCGGCGGCCTCGCGGTGGCGGCGTTTGACGTTGGCGCCCAGGGTGGCCAGCAGGGCGGTGATGACCGCCGCGTCGTCGGTGAAGCCGATGCCCAGCAACACGTCCGGGATGGCGTCGACAGGCAGGACGAAATAGGCCAGCGCGCCCATCATGATGCCCTTGGCGGCCATCGGCGTCTGGGGGTCGCGGGCGGCATAGTAGACGCTGACCAGCTGGTCGGCGAAGGGGATGCGGGCGGCGACGCGACCCATCTTGGGCCAGAAGCCGACGCGCACCCGGGTTTCGTTGACCCGCTGGACGGCGGGCAGCAGGGCGCGGGCGGGGTCGATCGCCTCTTCGGGCGTCGTCGGCTTTGCGTTTGCGGTCATGGCGGCTAAATCCCCGCGACTTCGACAGGTTCAAAGACAAACATAGGGACGAACGCCATGAAACTCGACAGCGGACTTTCGGCGGTGGTGACGGGCGGAGCCTCGGGGCTCGGCGAAGGCACGGCGCGGGCCCTGGCGGCGCAGGGGATCAAGGTCGCCCTGTTCGACATGAACGCCGAGAAGGGCGAGGCCGTGGCGGCCGAGATCGGCGGGGTCTTCTGCGCCGTGGACGTGACCGACGACGCCTCGGTGGCGGCGGGCTTCGACAAGGCACGGGCGGTCCACGGACAGGAGCGTCTGCTGGTGAACTGCGCCGGTATCGCCACCGGCATGAAGACGGTCAGCCGCAAAAAGGACACCGGCGAGATCAAGGCCCACGACATGGCCCAATTCGAGCGCACCGTGCGGGTCAATCTGTTCGGCACCTTCCGGGTGCTGAGCCAGTCGGCGGCCGGGATGGTGACCCTGGACAAGCTGGACGACGGCGAGCGCGGGCTGATCGTCAACACGGCCTCGGTGGCGGCCCAGGACGGACAGGTCGGACAGGCGGCCTATTCGGCGTCCAAGGGCGGGGTCTATGCCATGACCCTGCCGATCGCGCGGGACCTGGCCCAAGAGGGCATCCGGGTGAACACCATCCTGCCGGGCATCATGTGGACGCCGATGATGGCGGGCATGGACCAGAAGATCCAGGATGCGTTGGCCGCGCAGATCCCCTTCCCCAGCCGCCTGGGGACGCCGCAGGACTATGCGTCGCTGGTGCTGGAGCTGGCGCGCAACGTCTACATCAACGGCGAATGCATCCGCCTGGACGGCGCGATCCGGATGGCGCCGCGCTGATGTGAATCCTCCCCCGTTGGGGGAGGGGGACCGCGAAGCGGTGGAGGGGGCCTGCCGCGCATACGGAGTCTGGGGTCGGCCCCCTCCGTCTGCTGCGCTTCGCTACGCATCCACCTCCCCCAACGGGGGAGGATTTATTGAGGCGCTTCCTCCACCTCGGCCTCGGCCTCGGTGACGGCCTCGGCGGCCTGATCGAGGGCGTATTGGGCGACGAGGCCGTAGGTCTGCATGTGCTCGGGGTCCTGGGAGGCCCAGGCGCCGTTGGTGGCCATGCCCAGTCCGCCCTGGACGGCGGCCTGGACCTCGGGATCGTTCAGGGCGTCGGCGACGAGGGCTTCCACGTCGATGTCGGCCAGGGCTTCCTGGGCGATGGTGCCGGCGTGACGGCTGATCTCGGCGGTGAAGCGGCCGACCTCGGGCGCGTATTCGGCCCACAGGGTCTTGATGCGGGTCTCGCGCTCGTCGTCGGACAGGCTCTCGTCGGCCGAGATGGCCTCGGCGCGTTCGCCGAAGGCCTCCATGCGGGCCTCGAAGGCCTCGGCGGCGGCCTCGATGGCGCGCTCGGACGCGGTCTCGGGATCGCTCGCGAGCGCGGACGACAGGGGCAGGACGGCGAGGGCGGCGGCGAGGCTGAGGACGCGGATCATGGGGACGGCTCCGGTTTGTTCGACCGGCAAGGTCCGCCCGAACGCCGTTCCGCTCAAGTGAAATCGCGGTAAGGCCCCCCGCCCTAATCGGCTGGAGGCGGCGTGGTCGGAGCGGGCGGAGCGTCCGCCGCCTGTTCGGCCTGGGCGCGCATCATGGCCGGAAGACCCCGGATCTGGGCCATGCCGGCCTCGAAGCCTGTGCGCGCGCCAGCCTGTTGATCGGCCGGGAGGGCGGCGAACTGAGGCCCGACGAAGGCTTCAAGATCCGAGATGAAGGCGTCGATCTCCGGCTGATAGCGAGCCTCGATGGCGTCCAGATCGGCGTCTCGTTTGGCGAGGTCAGGCCCCGCGTCCGCGATGGCGACACCCATCTCTTCGCCCATCTGGCGGATACGGCCCTCGAAGGCTTCGGCGCGGGCCTCGAAGGCGGCTTCGGCGGCGGCGGTATCCGACGCGGGCGGCGGGGGCGGCGCGGCCTCCTGCGCCAGAGCCGGGGTGGCCGCCATCAGGGCGGCGGCGAAGAGGATCGAACGCATGACGGACTCCACGGAACAGGCCCCGACCGTGGCACGGCCAGGGCCGTGCCCTCAAGCGCCGATCAGCCCCGGCGGTCGCGCTTGGCCAGGACCCGCAGGCGCAGAGCGTTCAGCTTGATGAAGCCGGCAGCGTCGTTGTGGTCATAGGCCTGGACGCCCTCCTCGAAGGTCACCAGGTCCTGATCGTACAGGCTGTTCGTGCTCTCGCGGCCGATGACGGAGACATTGCCCTTGTAGAGCTTGATGCGGACGGTGCCCGAGACCTTCTGCTGGCTGTGGTCGATCGCGGCCTGGAGCATCTCGCGCTCGGGCGCGAACCAGAAGCCGTTGTAGATCATCTGGGCGTATTTGACCGCCAGCTCGTCCTTCAGATGCATGGCGCCGCGATCCAGGGTGATGGACTCGATGCCCCGGTGGGCGGCCAGCAGGATGGTGCCGCCCGGCGTCTCATAGACCCCGCGCGACTTCATGCCGACGTAGCGGTTCTCGACCAGGTCGAGCCGGCCCACCCCGTTGTCATGGCCCAGTTCGTTGAGCTTGGTCAGCAGGGTGGCCGGCGACATGGCGACGCCGTCGATGGCGACCGCGTCCCCCTTCTCGAAGGTCATGGTGAAGACGTGCGGGGTGTCGGGCGCGTCTTCCGGGCTGATGGTGCGCTGGTGGACGAACTCGGGGGCCTCGACAGCGGGGTCTTCCAGCACCTTGCCCTCGGAGGAGGAGTGCAACAGGTTGGCGTCGACGCTGAAGGGGGCCTCGCCGCGCTTGTCCTTGGCGATGGGGATCTGGTTCTTCTCGGCGAAGTCCAAGAGGGCCTCGCGGGAGCGGTACTCCCACTCGCGCCAGGGGGCGATGACACGGATGTCGGGCTCCAGGGCGTAGTAGCCGAGCTCGAAGCGGACCTGGTCGTTGCCCTTGCCGGTGGCGCCGTGACAGACGGCGTCGGCGCCGACCATGCGCGCGATCTCGATCTGGCGCTTGGCGATCAGGGGCCGGGCGATGGAGGTGCCCAGAAGATACTGGCCCTCGTACAGGGCGTTGGCGCGGAACATCGGGAAGACGAAGTCGCGCACGAACTCCTCGCGCAGGTCGTCGATGAAGATGTTTTCCGGCTTGATGCCCATCTTCAGGGCCTTCTCGCGGGCGGGTGCCAGTTCCTCGCCTTGGCCCAGGTCGGCGGTGAAGGTCACGACCTCCGCGCCGTACTCGGTCTGGAGCCACTTCAGGATGATTGAGGTGTCCAGCCCACCGGAATAGGCGAGGACGACCTTCTTGACGGGCTTGTCGGAGGCTTTGGCCATGGGCGGGCTTTCGGAGAACGGCGTGGGGAGGTTCCGCGCGCGCTTAAAGGGCCGGACGGCGCGCGATGCAAGGGCGGGATTGCGACCATAGATGTGCAGCGCCACAGTACGCATGCGACACACGTCGAGAGGAGCGCCTAATGCCACGGCTCAAAGTGTCAGAAGTCGATGCAAGCGACGTATTCGGTGACCGTGTCCGCCTCAACCATCGACACCGCAAAGGTGTCGCCCCGGGCAAGATCATAGTGATCACCGTGGCCGACAGGTCGCTTCCTCTCGCCGCACGGGGCTCGCCAAAGGCCGACGTGATATCGTTTGACGAAGCATCTCGTAGAGCTCTCGGTATTGAGCGCGGCCACGAGTACGACTTCACCATACGTCGTGCTTACTGGTGGGAGGCCGTTAAATGGTCGCTCGGTGCGAGTGATCCGACCCAACGAATTGCGTCTCGAATGGGGTTTGTGGGCCTTATTCTGGGCATTGCTGGCTTCATCATCAGCGCCCTTCCAGCGTTCGAGCCGGCGGCAGAATGGTTCGGCCAAATCACTCGGGACATCATCACGCCAGGTGCCTAACCCAAGACCCTCCAGCAGAGTGAGGTCGGATGATGGGGCTAGCGTTGGGAAATCGGCGAGGGATTAAGGCGGGATATGCCCGGACGATGTCGGTCGGCTTCAGATGGTGCCTGGCACACACTATCTGTTCGAACACCTTCCGACGATTATGTGGCCGCCCAAATGACCGATGAGCCTACTTCCGGACCTGCCCAAGCGAACACCCCGCGCATCCTTACGGAAGCGGCGAAACGCGCTCTGGCCGAGGCCGAGGCGCGCCGCGCGGCCGCCGAGGCCCTCGTTCTGCCGCCCGAGGACGGCGGGCCGCGCGGACCGGAACCCACGCGCTACGGCGACTGGGAGAAGAAGGGCCTGGCGATCGACTTCTGACGCCCCTCCGGGCAGTGGCGTGCGCTGCGGGCGGCGCGGGGTTCATCACAAAGGACACCAAGGGGTCACCAAGGACACGAAGAGACCGAGTGGACGGCGACGGCGTCGATCTGTCCGGACCTGCCAGTGCCTAAGCAAAGCGGCTGCGCCGCGGTTCTTGCCTCCGACGCGAAGCGTCCATTCTTCGGCTCGGTGCCGGAGGTGAGTGATCGGCGACCTCGCCACCCATTCGGTCTCTTCGTGTCCTTGGTGACCCCTTGGTGTCCTTCGTGATGAACCCTCGCACGATGATACGCACAGCCCGTTTTCCGCTTTCCCCCCGCCGTCGCCCCCGGCATGATGCGCGTCTCGATAAGAAACCAACCGGAGACGACCGATGGCCCTGACCAACCGACAATGGGTGCTGCGCCAGCGCCCCCAGGGCCTGGTCCAGGACGGCGATCTGGAGCTGGTGACGACGCCGGTGCCCGATCTGGCCGAGGGTCAGGTGCTGGTCCGCACCGTCTATCTGTCGCTGGACCCCACGAACCGGACCTGGATGAACGATGCGGTCGGATACCTGCCGCCGGTCGGACTGGGCGACGTCATGCGCGGACTGACGCTGGGCGTGGTCGAACAGTCGAAGTCCGAGCGGTTCGCCGTGGGCGATGTGGTGACGACGGCCATGGGCGGCTGGGCCGATTACGGCGTCGTGCCGGACACGGGCGTCAGCAAGGTGCACCGGTTCCCCGGCCTGCCGCTGACGGCGAACATGTCGGTCCTGGGGATGACCGGCCTGACCGCCTGGGCGGGCGTGACGGACGTGCTGGCCCCCCAGCCCGGCCAGACGATGGTGGTCTCGGCCGCCGCCGGGGCCGTGGGCTCGATCGCCGGACAGATCGCCAAGCAGAAGGGCGCGCGGGTCATCGGCATCGCCGGCGGGTCGGAGAAATGCGCCTGGCTGACGGGCGAACTCGGGTTCGACGGGGCCATCGATTACAAGAACGAGGACGTTGGGGCGGCGCTGGACCGGCTGGCCCCCAACGGCATCGACCTGAACTTCGAGAACGTCGGCGGCGACATCATGATCGCGGTGTGGAACCGGCTGAACATCGGCGCGCGCATGGCCGTGTGCGGCATGGTCTCGGCCTATAACGCCACCAAGCGCCCGCCGTCGCCGGACCTGAGCCGCCTCATCACCCACCGGATGACGGTGCGCGGCTTCCTGGTCATGGACTACAGTCCGCGCGCCAGGGAGTTCGTGGCCGAGGTCGGGCCGTGGCTGGCCGAGGGCAAGGTGCAGTGGAAGGTCCATGTCGACAATGGCCTGGAGGGCGCGGTGACCTCGCTGAACCGGCTGTTCACCGGCGACCACGACGGCAAGCTGCTGGTGCGGGTGTCCGAGGAGCCGTAAAGCCGGTGGGCGACCGTCCGCCCGAGGAGTTCCGATGAGCGATCCGCTCCACGTCCATTTCGAGGATCTCGAGGTCGGCCAGGTCCTGCAGCTGGGGGCCTGCGCCGTCGACGAGGCGGCGGTCGCCCTGTTCGTGGAGCATTTCGCGCCGGGCTGGGACACCGCCTATGGGGCGCCCGACGCCCTGACCTATGCGCTGTGGAGCCGGCTGGCGTCGGACAAGTCGGCGGGCTGGGCCCAGTCCAAGGTGCTGGCGGTCGACGGGCTGCGGTTCATGCGCAATCCGCCGGCGGGCGAACTGCTGCGCGGGCGGATGACGGTGATGGGCAAGGACCCCGTGGGCGACGAGAAGGGCATCGTCATCGCCCAGCACGACCTGCTGGACGAGGGCGGACGGCTGGTCTTCTCGTGCCTGACGCGCGGGCTGTTCGTCAGGCGCTAGGCCTCCGCCTTCACCGGCCGCCGGCGCGCATCCAGGCCTCGCGGGCGGCGAGCAGCCGGGACGGCACCAGGCCCCGCAAAGCGGCCTGACCCAGGCGTTTCACGCCCGCTTCCGCGCCCTGCGACCAGGCGATGTCGCCGTCGATGGCCAGGCCGGCCGTGACGTCGATCACCGTGACCCGTTTCGGCAGGGCCAAGGCGCGATCCAGCCGCAGCTTGAGGCCGCCGTCAGAGGTGTCGGCGATGACGCAGGCGACTTCGAGACCGGGCGCGATCACGACGCCGCGCGCGTTCACGGCGCTGCGGGGATTGGCACGACGATCGGCGGGTTGGGACTTGAACACGGGCACTCGGTTTGGCGGGACGCGGGCCTCGATCGCCCCTCCGCCGTGCCGGTTTGACGCGAACCGCGCCCGGCGTCCAGTTTCGTCAGTGCTGGCTTTGCGGCAGGCGCACGATCAGGCCGTCCAGGGCGTCCGACACCCGGATCTGGCAGGACAGGCGCGAGTTGGGCTCCACGCTCTCGGCGAAGTCCAGCATGGACTCCTCCATGGCCGAGGCCTTGCCGGTCTTCTCGCGCCAGGCGTCGTCGACATAGACGTGGCAGGTGGCGCAGGCGCAGGCCCCGCCGCAGTCGGCGTCGATGCCCGGCACGCTGTTGCGGACCGCGCCCTCCATGACCGACAGGCCCGGCTTGACCTCGACGGTGTGCTCGCGGCCGTCGTGTTCGATATAGGTCACCTTCGCCACGTCAGGCGGCCTGCTTGCGGCGGCCCGGCGCGACCATCAGCTTCTTGGTCTCGGCGATGGCCTTGGCGGGGTTCAGCCCCTTCGGACACACCTGGGCGCAGTTCATGATGGTGTGGCAGCGGTAGAGCTTGAACGGGTCCTCGAGGTCGTCGAGCCGGTCCTGGGTCTTGTCGTCGCGGCTGTCGGCGATCCAGCGGTAGGACTGCAGCAGGGCCGCCGGCCCCAGATACTCCGTCTGGTTCCACCAGTAGCTGGGGCAGGACGTCGAGCAGCAGGCGCACAGGATGCACTCGTACAGGCCGTCCAGCTTCTCGCGATCCGCCGGGCTCTGCAGCCGCTCCTTCTCCGGGTCCGCGTCGTCGGACTGGAGGTAGGGCTTGATGCTATCGTATTGGGCGTAGAACAGCGTCAGGTCCGTCACCAGGTCCTTGACCACCGGCTGGTGGGGCAACGGCGCGATGGCGATGGTGGAGGACTGGCACTCTTCCCAGCCCTTGGTGCAGGCCAGGGTGTTCCTCCCGTCGATGTTCATCGAGCAGGAGCCGCAGATGCCCTCGCGGCATGAGCGCCGGAACGTCAGCGTCGGGTCGATGGTCGACTTGATGTGGATCAGGGCGTCCAGCAGCATCGGGCCGTGGTCGTCGGCCGAGACCTGGTATTCGTCCCAGCGCGGGTCGGCCGAGACCTCCGGGTCGTAGCGATAGACCCGGTAGGTCTTGACGTTCTTGGCGCCCTTCGGGGCCTTGTGGACCTTGCCCTTGGTCGGCTTGGAGCCACGGGGGAGGGTGAGCTGGACCATCGGTTCCTCAGTAAACCCGCGCCTTGGGTTTGATGTATTCGATGTCCGAAGACATCGTGTATTCGTGCACCGGGCGGTAGTCGATCTGGACGTCCTGACCCGGACGCTTCCAGGCAAGGGTGTGCTTCATCCACTCTTCGTCGTGGCGATCGGGGAAGTCCTCGCGGGCATGGGCGCCCCGGCTTTCCTTGCGGTTGGCCGCGCTCTCGATCGTGACCAGGGCCTGATCGATCAGGTTGTCGTATTCCAGCGTCTCGACCAGGTCGGTGTTCCAGATCATGCCGCGGTCGGTGGTCTTGATGTCGGCCCCGCGCGCGTGGATGGCGCGCAGCTTGGCCACGCCCTCGTCCAGCGAGACGCCGGTGCGGAAGACCGCCGCGTCGGACTGCATGGCGCGCTGCATCTCGCGGCGCAGGTCGGCGGTCGGGGTCGATCCCGAAGCGTTGCGGAAGCGGTCCAGCCGGGCCAGGTGGGCGTCGGTCGTCGAAGCGGGCGCGTCCGGCACCGCCGAGGCCTTGTCCACCACCTCTCCGGCGCGCAGGCCCGCCGCGCGGCCGAACACCACGAGGTCGGTCAGGGAGTTGGAGCCCAGGCGGTTGGCGCCGTGCACCGAAACGCAGGCCGCCTCGCCCACGGCCATCAGGCCCGGGACCACGCTGTCGGGGTTGCCGTCGCGAAGGGTCAGCACCTCGCCGTGATAGTTCGTGGGGATGCCGCCCATGTTGTAGTGGACGGTCGGAATGACCGGGATCGGCTCCTTGGTCACGTCGACGCCGGCGAAGATCTTGGCGCTCTCGGAAATGCCCGGCAGCCGCTCGTGGAGCACGGCGGGATCCAGGTGATCCAGGTGCAGGTTGATGTGGTCCTTGTTCGGACCCACGCCGCGACCCTCGCGGATCTCCATCGTCATGGAGCGGCTGACGACGTCACGCGACGCCAGGTCCTTGGCCGAGGGGGCGTAGCGTTCCATGAACCGCTCGCCCTCGGAGTTGGTCAGATAGCCGCCCTCGCCGCGCGCGCCCTCGGTGATCAGGCAGCCGGCGCCGTAGATGCCGGTCGGGTGGAACTGGACGAACTCCATGTCCTGCAGCGGCAGGCCGGCGCGCAGGACCATGGCATTGCCGTCACCGGTGCAAGTGTGGGCCGAGGTGGCGCTGAAATAGGCGCGGCCGTATCCGCCGGTCGCCAGGATCACCAGCTTGGCGCGGAAGCGGTGGAGCGTCCCGTCGTCCAGCTTCCAGGCCGTGACGCCCGTGCACGCGCCATCCTGCATGATCAGATCCAGCGCGAAGTATTCGATGAAGAACTCGACCTCGCGGCGCACGGACTGGCCGTAGAGGGTGTGCAGGATGGCGTGGCCGGTGCGGTCGGCGGCGGCGCAGGTGCGCTGAACCGGGCCCTCTCCGTAGTTCTTGGTCATGCCGCCGAAGGCGCGCTGATAGATTTTGCCGTCCTCGGTCCGGCTGAACGGCACGCCCCAGTGCTCGAGCTCATAGACGGCCTTGGGAGCCTCGCGGACCAGATATTCGATGGCGTCCTGGTCGCCCAGCCAGTCCGACCCCTTGACGGTGTCGTACATGTGCCACTTCCAGCTGTCCTCGCCCATGTTGCCGAGGGCGGCGGAGATGCCGCCCTGGGCCGCCACGGTATGGGACCGAGTCGGGAAGACCTTGGTGACGCAGGCGACCTTCAGCCCCTGCTGGGCGGCGCCGAGCGCGGCGCGCAGGCCGGAACCGCCGGCGCCCACCACGACGACGTCATAGGCGTGATCGACGAACGGGTAGGAGGAAGCCATTAGAATCCGAATCCGGCCGGCAGCGGCGCTGAACCCAGCGCCAGTCGCACGATGAAGAAGACGCTGCCGGCGGCCAGCGCCAGGCAGAACAGGGTGTTGAGGCCGAGCAGGAAGCCCTTGGCCCCGTCGGTATGGATATAGTCCTCGACGATGACTTTCAGGCCCATGTTCATGTGCCACAGGGTCGCAAGCAGGGTGATGGCCAGCACGCCCGCGTTCACCCGGTTCGAGAACCAGACCAGAGCCCCGTCATAGCCGCCGCCCGTGATCTGGAACGCGGCGACCAGCGCCCAAAGCGTCAGGGGCACGAGGATCAGCGACGACAGCCGCTCGGCCGTCCATTCGCCGGCGCCGTGGCGCTCGGAGACCTTGACGCCCTTTTTGAAGGCCTTGCGAACCTGACTCACAGCGTCACCTTTCCGCTGGCGAACAGAACGGCCCAGAAGACCACCGAGGCGATCACCCCGAACCAGATCGACAGATGCGACGCCAGGTCGGCGGCCTTGGGCGACAGGCCCGCGCCGGAATCCCAGATCAGGTGCCGGACCCCGGCGGCGAAATGGTAGAGCAGGCAGACGGTCAGGCCGAACCAGACGATCAGACCGATCGGCGATCCCGCGAGGGCGACGAAGCCGTCATAGGCGTCGCGTCCGAAGGCCAGGGCCCCCAGCCACAGCACGATCAGGGCCGTCGCGCCGTACAGCGCCGAGCCGGTGATCCGCGTCAGGATCGAGGCCAGCATGGTGACGTGCCAGCGCCAGACCTGGAGATGGGGCGACAAGGGGCGCGGGCGACCGTTCGGCTGGATCACGAAACGGCCGGTCTGGTCGCCGGTGGGGTCGTTCGAGGAATCGAGCGGCGCGCCGGGGGAGGCGTTCGACATGCGAATGGGTCTCAAATACCTGAGGAGCTCGAGCGGGGAGCCCGATGCGAGACAGGCTTTAGGGAGGGTCGCGGGGGAGTGTCAACGAAACCGGCCAGCGCAAACCGCCGCATAGGCACGGTTCCGCGTCTCGCGTGGGGAACCGATCACGTTTTCGCGTATTTTGCGTTTTCGGTAGTCATGTCGGCGCGACGACGACACTCTTGCAACATGAGCCTCTTCCTGCTGATTTCGCTCGCTCTTTCGCCGGTCGCCCAGGACCGCGCCGTTCCCTACACCGCCGAGGTCTATGCCCCGCCACCGGTCCGCCCTTTCGAACCGCCGTCCAACTTTGGGCGGGTGACCGCCGAAGGCGACGGCAGCGCCGATCCGGCGCGCCGCCCGATCGTCGCCCCGGTGGTGGTGGAGGCCTACAGCCGCAGCTACGAACACGCGCCCTCGACGGCCGACAACGCCTATGACCGGGGCGTCGACAATGCCGAGGCGGCGATGGACGCCCGGATGGGCCCGCTGGACGGCCTGTGGACGCTCCGCGACACGGATGGTCGGCTGGTCATGCAGCTGGCCCTGATGGACCGAGGATCGGAACGGCCGCTGGAAGGGGCCTATCGCAAGGTCGACGCGACCGGCGGGCTGGGTCCGATTGAGGCGGCGACGCACGAGGCGGGACGGTTGAGCCTGACGCTGACGGACGCGCGGCTGGACCTGACACAGACCCCCGAGGGCTGGGTCGGGACGCTGGTCGAAGACAGTCGCTCTAGGAACGTGGCGCTGGTTCGCTAACGTCGCCCTCCTCCCGATGGGAGAGGGTTTCGATCCGTCTGATGACGCCCGGAAGCTCCTCCGGCTGATGGGGTTCTCCTCCCCCCCGCCCCCAGACCGGGTCCGGCCACAGCGGGTCGTCCCGCCGTCGGCCCACCACATGGACATGCAACTGGGCGGTGACGTTGCCGAGGGCGGCGACGTTCAGCTTGTCGATCGGCCGTCCCGCCGCCTCGCCCAACGCGCGCACGACCGCTCCGGCCCGCACGATCTCGTCCATCAGAACCGCGCGATCGGCCGCCGACAGCTGTTCGATCTCCGTCGCGCCCGAGACGCGCGGGATCAGGATCAGCCACGGGAAGCGGGCGTCGTCCTGCAGGCGGACGTGGCACAGGGGCCAGTCGACGGCGAAGACCGACCCGGCCTGGAACGCCGGGTCGGGATGGAACGCGCTCACCGTCAGTTCAGCCCATAGACCACGCAGGCCTGGTCGGTCAGGACCTGGAGCGGCGGCTGCAGCGCCAGCCGGGCCGCCTCGATCTGGGCCTCGGAGGGGGCCTGTCCGGGGGCGGGCGGCGGGGGCGGCGGCGGTGCGGATGGGGCCCGCATCATGCGGCTGCCCGTCACGACCACCTCGGAATCGACGGTCGTCGCCTGCCCCCCACCGCCGCCATAGGACGGCCAGCCGGCCAGGACGTCGGTCTGGCAGGCCCGTCCCGTGGGATCGATCACCCGCACCGAGCCCAGAGCGGCCCCCGCGTTCTCCGCCGCCGCCCGGGCGCGCCGCGCCGCGTCGCGGACGGCCTCGTTGGCCAGATTGGTCTTGGCGACGTTGTCCGGCTCAAGCTGGAAATAGACCTGTCCGATCGAGGCGGGCTGGGAGGCGACGACGGTGGCATAGACCCGTTCCAGAACGGACACGTCGCGCACCTGGACCTGGATCGTCGCCTGGGCCTGATAGCGTTCGATGCGGTCGGCGCGGGTGTTGTCGCGCAAGATCCCGTTCTCGTCGCGATACTGATCGTACAGGGGCTGGGTCGACAGGGTGGTCTCGACCCGGACGTTTTCTGCGCCATAGGCGGCGAGCGTCTGGCTGAGCGCGCGGATCTGGTCGGCGGCCTTCCTCGACGCCTCGGCGACGCTGCGGTCCACGGTCTGGAAGCTGGCCGAGAACTGGGCCCGGTTGGCCTGGAGCTCCACCCGCACATAGCCGATGGAGGCGATCACCGGATCGCGCATCCACCAGGGCGCGGGGACATATTGCTGGCCAATGGTGGCCGGCGGCGTCTGGGCCAGGGCCGGGACGGCGGCGGTCGACAGCATCAGGGCGGCGAGAACGGCGCGCATGGCGGTAACTCCTTGGGACGGTCGGTCGAAGCTCGCAGGAGCCCGGCCCCCGGTAAACCCCCGCATCCCCGGCTTGCGACCTCGCCCCGCCGGGTCTAGACCGCCGCCCGACGATTTCTGACATCGCATCGCAGCAACAGGCCTCAGATCGCGCGATCGCGCGGCAGGCCATCAGGAGACTTCCCATGGCCAGAGCCAAGATCGCCCTCATCGGCGCCGGAATGATCGGCGGCACCCTGGCCCACGTCGTGGCGCGCGAAGCCCTGGGCGACGTCATCCTGTTCGACATCGCCGAGGGCACGCCCCAGGGCAAGGCGCTGGACATCGCCGAGGCCAGCGCGGTCTTCGGCGCCGACGTGTCGCTGAAGGGCGCCAACGACTATGCCGACATCGCCGGCGCCGACGTCTGCATCGTCACGGCGGGCGTGCCGAGGAAGCCCGGCATGAGCCGCGACGACCTGATCGGCATCAATCTGAAGGTCATGAAGGCCGTGGGCGAGGGCATCAAGGCGCATGCGCCCAACGCCTTCGTCATCTGCATCACCAACCCGCTGGATGCGATGGTGTGGGCCCTGCAGAAGTTCTCGGGCCTGCCGAAGGAGAAGGTCGTCGGCATGGCCGGCGTGCTGGACTCAGCGCGCTTCGCCTATTTCCTGGCCGAGAAGACCGGCGTGTCGGTGCAGGACATCCATGCCTGGACGCTGGGCGGTCACGGCGACGACATGGTGCCGATGGTGCGCCACTCGACCGTCGGCGGCCTGCCCCTGCCCGACGCCGTCGCGGCGGGCCTGCTCAGCCAGGCGGACCTGGACGCCATCGTCGATCGGACGAGGAAGGGCGGCGGCGAGATCGTGGCCCTGCTGAAGACCGGCTCGGCCTTCTACGCCCCGGCCGAAAGCGCCGTCGCCATGGCCCGCTCATACCTCAAGGACGAAAAGCGCGTCCTGCCCTGCGCCGTCTGGCTCTCGGGCGAATACGGCCTGTCGGACCTCTATGTCGGCGTGCCGGCCCTGCTGGGCGCCGGCGGGGTCGAGAAGGTGATCGAATTCACGACCAACGACGACGAGAAGGCGATGTTCGAGAAGTCGGTCGAGTCGGTGAAGGGACTGATCCAGGCCTGCAAGGATATCGAGCCGAGCCTGACGTAACCGGCGGAGCGTTGTCAGACCGCACGAATCAATGGCACCCTCCGCCCCGGGGGCGTATCGCTCGAAATCAAGATGTTGGGTCACCGCATGATTGCATTCGCAACATGTGGTTTTCCTGCTTGACGAGTCGTTTTCCTTCCGCCAGCCTGACTTCGATCAGCTAAGCAAAAAGACCGCCGGGCGGTTGCACGCCCGACGGCCCCTATTGCCTAGTCCGCGACCCGGCTGGGGGCGGTGCAAGACGTAACATCCCGACTATGATTCGCCGGGAGTCCGAGGTCAACCCCAGCCTCCAACTCGCTTCGGCGAAATCACGGAGGCCACGTTGGCCAATAACCTTCATATCTCTTACGATCTGCAATCGCCCGGCCAGAACTATGACAAAGTGATCGAGCGCATCAAATCGCTCGGTGGCTGGGCAAAGATCCACAAGTCCTTTTGGTATGTGGATAGCCGACTGACTGCCGCTGAGGCCTGCTCTCAGATCTGGTCTGTCATGGACGCTAACGACAAGATCTACGTTGTCGACGCATCCAACAACAACGCTGCTTGGCGCAATCTGTCTGACGAAGCCGCCAACTACATCCGGAGCCGCTGGGCGGTGCTCACCCCGGCCTAAAGTGAGGGCCTCGGCAGGCTGTGCTTGCCGGGGCTACTCCGCCTGCGGGCTCACCGTCCGCCCGAGGTCGATCGCCAGGCTGCGCCAGACCTGGATGTGGTCGTCCAGCTGGGCCGCGCCGCCGCCCTGGTTCAGCAGAACGTCATATTGAGCCACCGCCTGTCCCGGCGCGGTCGTGCCGTCTTCGGGGGCGGCGTAGAAGGCCTTCACGAAGCGGCGCTCGCCGTTCCAGCGGCCGATGACGGGCTCGGTCGCCTGGGGGCCGGTGAAGGCGGCGGTGAACTGGACATCGGGGCAGGCGCCGTCGGTGCAGGAGAACAGCGTCAGCACCCAGCGCAGCGGGCCGTCGTCGATCCGCACATAGACCCGGTCGCCCGAGACCTGGGGCTCAGACACCGTCAGCCCGGCCGCCGTCAGACGCCCGGTGATCTCTGCGACGGGAAGACCAGACCAGCGACCCGCCGGGGCGGCGGCCGCGGTCTCCTGGGCGAAGCTCGCGGACGGCGTCAGGGCCAGCGCGACGAGGGAGGCGGCGATCAGGGCGGTCAGTTTCATGGCGGAGTTCCCGGCGGAGAGACGCGTCAATCTAGCGCCGATTGCGGCGACGCGAGGACGGGGGAATCCACGATGTCGGTCGCGGCCGCTTCCAGCCAGGCGGCGCCCTGCATCTCGTTCAGGCGCGAGACGGTGCGCTGGAACTCGAACGCCCCGTCGCCGGCGGGATACAGCGCCTCGGGAGCCCCGGCGGCGAAGCCCACGAGCCGGCGGCGCGCCTCATAGAGGGTGTCGATCAGGGTCACGAACCGGTTCGCCGCCTGCCGCCTGTCCGGCGTCAGCAGCGGGATGTCCTCCAGGAACAGGGTGTGGAACCGCGCGGCGATGGCCAGATAGTCCCGCGACCCCAGCGGCCGGTCGCACAGTTCGGCGAAGGTGGCGCGCGCCAGCCCGCCGGCCGTTCGCTGGATCGTCACGTCGCGCCCCAGGATGTGCAGCGTCGCCGGGAATTCGGGCATCTCGCCCTTCAGATCGGACCACAGCATCTCGAACCCCGTGCGCCGGGCCTCGCCGTCGCCGTTGTACCAGACGCGCGACGCCCGCATCCGGTCCAGCCGCCAGTCGCGCCCGCCCTTCAGCTCGATCACCTCGCACCGCTCGACGATGCGGTCGATGAAGGGGACGAACAGGGGCCGGTTGATGCCGTCCTTGTAGAGCTGGTGCGGCGCGCGGTTGGAGGTGATGCAGACCACCACCTTCCGCTCGAACAGGGCCTCGAACAGCCGGCCCAGGATCATGGCGTCGGCGATGTCGGTGACCTGCAGTTCGTCGAAGCACAACAGCCGCGCCTCGGACGCGATCAGGGCCGCGACGGGTTCGATCGGGTCGTCGCCCTTGTGGGTGCCGAACACGCTCTGGCGGGTCCGCCTGTCGCCTTCGCGCCACTGGCGGATCAGGTCGTGGACGCGGCCCATGAAGGCGTGGAAATGGGCGCGGGTCTTTCGCTTTTCGGGCGCGCAGGCGAAGAACAGGTCCATCAGGATGGACTTTCCCCGCCCCGGCGGGCCCCAGAGATAGACGCCCCGCACCTCGGGCCGCCCTCCGAACAGGCCGCGTCGGTTCAGGTCCTTCTCGAGCCGCGACAGGGCGTCGACCGCCTGCCCCTGCGCCGGGTCGGGCGTCAGACGGCCGTCCTTGATGCGTTTGTCGTAGCCGGCGCGCGTGCGGGAACCCATGGTGTCCGGGCTTAGCGAGGCACGCCGCCGGTGAAAAGCGGTTGCTTCGCACACGCGAAGGCCTATTTGCGGAACCGGCTCGGCCTCGCGGCCAAGCCTCCCCCTATCGCGCTCAAGCAGCGAGCGACCGCGTCGCGAGCGTTAGCGCGTCCGAAGGACTGACAAATATGGCCTACAACATCGCCATCGTGGGCGCGACCGGCAACGTCGGACGCGAAATGCTGACCATCCTGGAGGAGCTGGAGTTCCCGGTGGCCGAGATGCACGCCGTGGCGTCGCGCAAGTCCAAGGGCGTCGAGGTCGCCTGGAAGGACAAGACCATCAAGTGCGAGGTCATCGACAGCTTCGACTGGTCCAAGGTGGACATCGTCCTGATGTCGGCCGGCGGCGACGTGAGCCGCGAATGGTCCGAGAAGATCGGCAAGATGGGTCCGATCGTTATCGACAACTCCTCGGCGTTCAGAAAAGACCCGGACGTTCCCCTGATCGTGCCCGAGGTGAATCCCGACGCCGTCAAGGACGCGCGCAAGAAGAACATCATCGCCAACCCCAACTGCTCGACGGCCCAGCTGGTGGTGGCTCTCAAGCCCCTGCACGACGCGGCCAAGATCAAGCGCGCGGTCGTCTCGACCTATCAGTCCGTCTCGGGCGCCGGGAAGGAAGGCATGGACGAGCTGTGGAACCAGACCAAGGCCATCTACGGCCTCGGCGATGCCTCGCCGAAGAAGTTCCCCAAGCAGATCGCCTTCAACGTCATCCCCTTCATCGGATCGTTCCGCGACGACGGCTACACCGACGAAGAGGCCAAGATGTGGGACGAGACCCACAAGATGCTGGACCCGGCGATCAAGCTGACGGTCACCTGCGTGCGCGTGCCGGTCTTCGTCGGCCACTCCGAGGCCGTGACGGTCGAGTTCGATCGTCCCATCAGCCCCGACGAAGCCCGCGCCATCCTGCGCGAGGCGCCCGGCATTCAGGTGATCGATAAGCAGGAGCACGACGGCTACATCACCCCGGTCGACGCGGCCGGCGAGCACGCCGTCTATGTCAGCCGCATCCGCAAAGATCACACGGTCGAGAACGGCCTGTGCTTCTGGGTGGTGTCGGACAATTTGAGGAAGGGCGCGGCGTTGAACGCGGTCCAGATCGCCCAGCTGCTGGACGAGACAGGCACGATCAAGCCCCGGAGCGGATACCGGTCGATCGCGGTATGACGGGCTTTCCCTCTCCCAGAGGGAGAGGGACATGAACGCCCGCGCGCCCTTCCTCTCCGCCCTCGGCTGCTACGTGATCTGGGGGTTCATGCCCCTGCTGTTCATGGGGCAGGCGGCGATCGGCTTCGACTCGGCCGAGATCCTGTCGCACCGCGCCCTGTGGTCGGTGCTGTTCGCCGGCGGTCTGGTGCTGCTGGCCAGCCAGTGGGGCCAGGTCCGGACGGCGCTGGGCCAGCCCAGGACCCTGGCCTGGCTGACCCTGGCCACGGTGCTGATCGCCTTCAACTGGGGCGTCTACGTCTGGGCCACCACGCATCAGGCGACGCTTGAGGCCAGCCTCGGCTACTACATCAATCCGCTGCTCAACATGATCGTCGGGCTGTGGCTGTTCCGCGAGCGGATCGACCGATGGGGCTGGGTGGCGATCGGGCTGGCGGCGGTGGGGGTCCTGTTCCAGGCGCTGGCGCTCGGCCGGCCGCCCTGGATCAGCCTGATGCTGGCCTTCAGCTTCGGGGCCTACGGCGTCATCAAGAAGCGGGTCCCGGTCGAGGCCCAGGCCGGGCTGTTCATCGAATGCCTGATCCTGGTGCCGTTCGGGATCGCCTATGTCGCCTGGCTGCAGATGGTCGGCCAGGGCCACGGCTTCTCGACGCCGGAAGGCTTCGCCTGGGCCCTGCTGAACGGCCCGGCGACGGTCGTGCCGCTGGCCCTGTTCGCCTTCGCCGCCCGGCGGATGCCCTTGTCGACCATGGGCTTCATCCAGTTCCTGGCCCCCACGCTGCAGTTCTGCGTCGGC
This sequence comes from Caulobacteraceae bacterium, assembly GCA_947475735.1. Taxonomy (GTDB): domain Bacteria; phylum Pseudomonadota; class Alphaproteobacteria; order Caulobacterales; family Caulobacteraceae; genus Brevundimonas. The sequence continues at coordinate 32,588 of CANJLQ010000009.1, read as the reverse complement.
CTTGCGACCGGAGAGGAATTCACCCTGCTGAGGGGCGTGTCCTTCGCCTTCATCTGGCTGGGGGCGGGCGTGTTCGCGACGGCGGCCATCCTGCGGGGGCGGGCGGCGCGGCGCGCCGTGGCCGGGGCCGCGCCGCCGGTCTGAGACGGCTCAGAGCGCCTTGTAGAGCGCCTGGATCAACCGTTGCGCGCGGGGGTCGCCGATCAGATAGGGCGACTGGCGCGTCATGGCATAGGCGGCCGAGAGCTTACGCGCCGGATCGGCGAAGGCGCACGACCCGCCCCAGCCGCAGTGGCCGACCGCCTCCGGGTTGGGCCCGAAGATGTCCAGCCCGACATTGCGGGTGAACCCGGCCGCCCAGCTCATGACGAAGGGCAGGACCTTGTCCTGACCCGCCACCCGCTCTCGCGTGGCCTCGGCCAGCACGGTCGGCGACAGCAGCCGCTCGCCGTCCAGCATCCCGTCGTTGGCGACGAGGCCCAGGATCCGCGCCAGGTCCCGCGCCGTGCCATGCAGATTGGCCGACGGGATCTCGATAGAGCGCCATTCGGCCGAACCGCGCCCGCCGGGGGCAGAGCCCCTGTCGAGGAAAGCCGCGGTCTTGATCGCGTCTATGGGGCCGAGGTCGGTCGCTTTCGACGGCTTGCGCAGCGCCGCGACCCGGCCGTGCTCGGCCTCCGGCAGGCCGATCCACAGGTCCAGGCCGAAAGGCCGGGCGAAGTCCTCGGCCAGGGCCCGGCCCAGGGTCCGGCCGTCGGCGAGGCGGAACACCTCATTGGCCAGATAGCCGACGGTGATCGGATGGTAGCCGGAGCCCGAGCCCGGCGGCCACATCGGTGCCTGGGCCGCCAGCCGGTCCAGCACAGCCTGGCGGTCGAACCAGATCGAGGGATCCACCGTCTCGGTAAACCCCGGAAGGCCGGACTGGTGGGACAGCAGCTGCGCCACCGTCACCTCGCCCTTGCCGTGGGCGGCGAAGGCGGGCCACAGGTCGGCGACCTTCTCCTCATAGGCCAGTTTGCCGCGCTCGACGGCGCAGGCCATCAGGATCGCCATCACCGCCTTGCCGGTCGAGAACACCGGCACCAGGGTCCGCTCGGTGAAGGGCGTCTTTTCGCGGGGGTCGGCGTCTCCCGCCCACAGATCGACGACGACCTCGCCCTCGATCGCCACCGAGAACCGGGCCGCCTGTTCGTTCAGGCCGTCGGGCGCATCCGTGAAGTTGGCGGCGAAGGCGTCCTTCACCGCGGACAGGCGCGGCGGGCAGACGCCGGAGATGTCGGGCAGGTCGGTCATGCGCCGTTCCTAGCGGCCGATTGCGACGCCTGCCACTCCAGCGCGCCGCGTCCGGCCACGACGCCGGACGCCAGACTGGCCTGCAGCAGATAGCCGCCGGTCGGGGCCTCCCAGTCGATCATCTCGCCGGCGACGAAGACGCCGGGTCGGGTCGCCAGCATCAATGATGGATTCATGCCCTCGAACCGCACCCCACCGGCCGAGGAAATCGCCCGTTCCAGCCCCTGCATCCCGGTCAGCTTCAGCCGCACCGCCTTGATCCGTTTGGCCAGCTTCTCGACCCCCGGCGGCACCTCGCCGATCTCGCGCAGCAGGGCCACGGCCACGGGCGACAGGCCGCCGGCCTTCCGCAGGTGGTTGGTCACGCTGTCCTTGCCTCTCGGCCGCGCCAGCCGCTCCGCCAGGGCGGCCTCGGTCAAGTCGGGACGCAGGTCGACGGTCAGGGTCGCCGAGCCGTCGCGGGCGATCGCGTCGCGCAGCGCCGCCGACAGGGCATAGACCGCCCCGCCCTCGACGCCGTAGCGGGTCACGACCAGCTCGCCCCGCACGGTCCGGGCGTCGAACGTCAAGGCGGCGGGCTTCAGCACCGCGCCGGCGAACCGCTCGACCAGCACCGGAGACCAGGCCACGTCGAACCCGGCGTTGGCGGGCGCCAGAGGCGCGACGGGCGCTCCGGCCGCCTCGACCCATGGCACCCAGGCCCCGTCGGACCCCAGACGCGGCCAGCTGGCCCCGCCCAGCGCCAGCACCGTCGCCGACGCGCGCTCGGCCTGCTCGCCGTCGGGCGTCTCGAACACCAGTCCGTCGTCCCGCCAGCCGGTCCAGCGCGACCGTGTCCGAACCTGGACGCCGAGATCGGCCAGCCGCCCCAGCCAGGCCCGCAGCAGGGGCGAGGCCTTCATCGCCTTGGGAAACACCCGGCCCGACGAGCCGACGAAGGTCGCCTGGCCCAGTCCTTCGGCCCAGGCGATCAGGTCCGCCTGCGAGAAGGCCTCTAGCCACGGCGCGAGCTCGGCCCGACGCGCGTCGTAGCGGGCGACGAAGGTATTGGGGGCCTCGGAATGGGTCAGGTTCAGCCCGCCTCGCCCGGCCATCAGCAACTTGCGCCCCACCGAAGGCATCCGGTCGTGGACGACGACGCGCGCGCCGCCCCTGGCCACGGTCTCTGCGGCCATCAGGCCTGCGGGGCCGGCGCCGATGACATGGACGGGATGGGATGTGCTCATGGGCGTCCCTTAGCCGGGCATGGCTTGCGGCGGAACGTCCGTGTGCCGCATACGCTGTTACCCCATGAGCGTCGCCTTCACCCGTGAGGAGGATCTGGAGGCCACGGCGGCCGATCTGCCGGACCGCCCGATCTCGCCCCACCCCAATCTGGTCACGCCGGCCGGGCTGGCGGCCATCGACGCGGCCCTGGCCGAGGCGCGCGCGGCCTATGCGGCGGCTCAGGCCCAGGGTTCGATCGAGGCCGACCGCACCGCCATGGCCCGGGCCACTCGCGACCTGCGCTACTGGTCCGCGCGCCGCGCCTCGGCCCAGATGGTCGAGAGCCCCGCCGACGGCCGCGTTCGTTTCGGCGGCTCGGTCACCATCGAACGCGACGACGGCCGGACCCAGGCCTGGCGCATCGTCGGCGAGGACGAGGCGGACCCGGCCAGCGGCTCCGTCAGCCACGTCTCGCCCCTGACCCGCGCCCTGATCGGCAAGACCGTGGGCGACGAGGCGATGGTCGCCGGACAGTCGGTGGAAATCATCGCGGTGGACTGAACGGCCGGACCACCCCACATTGGGTGGGAACTACGGCGCACCGCGCTCAAGCAGCGAGTCTGCGTCAACGTCCTGAGGAGATTTCATGGCCAGAAAACCCAACTACAGTTTCGAGCGCATGGAACGCGACAAGGCCGACGCCGAAAAGGCCGCCCGCAAGGCCGCCGCCAAGCTGGCCAAGAAGGAAGCGAAAGCCCGGGGCGAGGACGTCGACCACCCCGATTGGCAACCGCCCGAAGAGTAGGTCGTTCCCGACTCCGGCTCCGCTTGGGGCCGGGAGGACGACATGGCGGCGCGCGGCGAGCTCGAGACCTATCAGGCGAAGCGCCGCTTCGACGCCACGCCCGAGCCGAAGGGCAGGAAGACGGCGTCCAAGAAGGCCGCCCCGCTCCGCTATCTGATCCAGCGGCATGCGGCGACGCGGCTGCACTACGACTTCCGCATCGAGATCGACGGGGTCCTGAAGTCCTGGGCGGTGACCAAGGCCCCGTCGCGCGACGTGGCGGTCAAGCGGCTCGCCGTCGAGGTCGAAGACCATCCGCTGGACTATGGCGCCTTCGAGGGCACCATTCCGGCCGGCAACTATGGCGCGGGCACGGTCCAGCTGTGGGACACGGGCACTTGGGAACCCCAGGAGCCGGACCTGGAGGCCGCCTTCGCCAAGGGCCAGATCAAGATGGTCCTGCACGGCGAGCGTCTGGTCGGCAAATGGGCGCTGATCCGGCTGAAGTCCGATCGCGGAAAGCCCTCCAAGCGCAACAACTGGCTGCTGATCAAGGAGAAGGACGAGCACGCCGTCCCCGGCGAAGCCGACGCGCTCGCCGAGATCGACGCCTCGGTCACCACTGGCCGGTCGCTGGCCCAGATCGCGGACGGCACGCGACAGTGGACCACGTCCAGGAAGACCGGCCGGAAGGCCCCACCCAAGCCGAAACCCTCCAAGGCCCTTGCCAGCGCGGCCAGGAAGCCGCCGAGCTTCGTGCCGATCCAACTGTGCAAGGTTGTCGAGCATCCTCCCGCCGGGGCCGGCTGGGCCCATGAGATCAAGTTCGACGGGTATCGGCTGCAGATCGGCGTCGGGGGCGGGCAGGCGACCCTGCGGACCCGGTCGGGACTGGACTGGACGGCGAAGTTTCCCGAACAGGCGGTCGACGCCGCCCGATGGCCCGATGCGGTGATCGACGGCGAGCTGTGCGCCCTGGCCGACGACCACATGCCGGACTTCTCGGCGCTGCAGGCCGCGATCTCGGACGAGGACACCGGCGGCCTGATCTATTTCGCCTTCGACCTGCTGTTCGAGGGCGGAGAGGACCTGCGCGCCCTGTCCCTGTCGCACAGGAAGGCCCGGCTCCAGGCCTATATCGACCGCATCCCGAAGACCGCGCGCGGGCGCATCCGCTACGTCGAGCATTTCGCCTCGACCGGTCAGGCGGTGCTGGAGAGCGCCTGCCGGATGGACCTGGAGGGCGTCATCTCCAAACGGCTGGATGCGCCCTATGCGGCCGGCCGCTCGATGACCTGGGTCAAGTCCAAATGCCGGGGCCGGGACGAGGTGGTGATCGGCGGCTGGACCTCCGACGGGTCGCGCTTCCGCTCCCTGATCGTCGGGGTCCAGGATGTCGACGCGAAATCCGGCGCGGGCCTGCGCCATCTCGGCCGGGTCGGGACGGGTTACAGTCAACCGTTGCTGAAGACCCTGACGCCCGCCCTGAAGGCGGCGGCGGCGGACACCAGCCCCTTCGTCGGCAAGGGCGCGCCCAAGGGGGGCAAGGACATCCACTGGGTCCGGCCCATCCTGGTCGCCGAGATCGAGCACGGCGGCTACACCGACACCGGCTCGCTGCGCCAGGCCGCCTTCAAGGGTCTGCGCGAGGACAAGGCCGCCGCCGAGGTCGATGCGCCGCCCCAGGAACCGACCGCCCCGGCCAAACCCGCCAAGGGCACGGTCAAGGCCCCGCCTCCGCTGAAGATCGCCCTGACGGGCAAGGCCCGCGCCGTGGTTTCGGGCGTCATCATCTCCAATTCCGACAAGGTGCTGTGGCCCGCCACCGACGGCCATCCGGCGATCACCAAGCTGGAGTTGGTGCAGTTCTACGAGGCGGCGGCCGAGCGCATCCTGCCCCATGTCTCCGATCGACCCACCTCGATCATCCGCGCGCCCGAGGGGATCGCCGGCGAGACCTTCTTTCAGCGCCACGCCATGCCGGGATCGAATCCCCGGCTGAAGCTGATCGATGTGAACGAGCGCAAACCCTACGTCGCCGTGACCGACGTCGGGGGCTTGGTCGCCATCGGCCAGTCGGGCGGGCTGGAGCTGCATCCGTGGGGCTGCATGCCCGGCGATCCCGAGACGCCCGACCAGATCACCTTCGACCTCGATCCCGACGAGGGTCTGGATTTCGCCGACGTGATCGCGGCGGCCAAGGCGATGAAGACGCGGCTGGAGGCGCTGGGTCTGAACCCCTTCTGCAAGACCACCGGCGGCAAGGGGCTGCACGTCGTGGTGCCGATCAGGACGGATGCGCGCAGCCGGATCGAGTGGGAGCAGGCGAAGGCCTTCGCCAAGGCCGTGTCCGAACAGGTGCGGCTGGACGCCCCCGACCGCTTCACCACGACCCTGGCCAAGAAGGCCCGGGGCGGGAAGATTTTCCTTGATTATCTGCGCAACGGTCGCATGGCCACGGCCGTCGCCCCCTGGTCGCCGCGCGCGCGGCCCGGCGCGGGCATCGCCTACCCGCTGAGCTGGGGGCAGGTGAAGGCGGGCCTGGACCCGAGGGCCTTCACCCTGCGGACCTATCCCTCGCTGCTCAAGAAGGCCGACCCGTGGAAAGACTTCCGGGCGGGGGCGGTGAACCTGAGGCCGGTACTGAAGAAGGTTGGCGTCTAGGCGAACTCCGCCTCCAGGTCCGACAGCCGCGCCGCCTGGTCCTCGGCGATCAGGGCGTCCAGCAGGGGGTCAAGATCGCCCTCCAGAATCTGCGGCAGGCTGTGGAGGGTCAGGTTGATGCGGTGGTCGCTGACCCGGCCTTGCGGGAAATTGTAGGTGCGGATGCGTTCGGACCGGTCGCCGGAGCCCACCTGGGACTTGCGCGCATCGGACCGCGCATTGTCCTTCATCTGGCGCTGCATGTCGTAGAGGCGCACCCGCAGGTTCTTCATCGCCTTGTCGCGGTTCACGTGCTGGGACTTCTCGGACGAGGTCACCACGATGCCCGACGGGAAGTGAGTGATCCGCACCGCCGAATCCGTCTTGTTGACGTGCTGACCGCCTGAGCCGGAGGCGCGATAGGTGTCGATGCGGATGTCCTTGTCGTGGATCTCGATCTCCACGTCCTCGACCTCGGGCAGGACCGCCACGGTCGCCGCCGAGGTGTGGATGCGGCCCCCGGCCTCGGTCGCCGGTACGCGCTGGACCCGGTGGACGCCGCTTTCGAACTTCAGCCGCCCGAAGACCCCGTCACCGGTGACGGTGGCGATGATCTCCTTGTAGCCCCCGGCGTCGCCTTCGGTGGCGCTGTCCAGTTCGACCTTCCAGCCGCGGGTGGAGGCGTAGCGGCTGTACATGCGGAACAGGTCGCCCGCGAACAGGGCCGCCTCGTCGCCTCCGGTGCCCGCCCGCACCTCCAGCACCGCCGAGGCGTTCTCGTCGGCGTCGCGCGGGGCGAGCAGCAGGGCGACCTCGCGCTCCATGTCCGGCAGACGGGCGTTCAGCGTGTCCAGCTCGTCGGCCACCATCGCCGCCATCTCGGGGTCCGCGACCATGGCCTGCAGGTCCTCGATCTCGGTCCGCGCCTTGGCCAGAGCCATGACGGCGTCGGCGACCGGCTTCATCTCGGCGTGTTCCTTGGACAGCCGGACGATCTCCTGGCCGTCCGTGGCCGCCCCCATCCGCGCCTCCACCTGATGGAAGCGGTCGAGGACCTGATCGAGCTTGGACTGGGGCAGGCGCAAGGGGCAGACGGACCGGTTGAAGCGAAGGGCCGGACCCATATCGCGCGCCGCCGGGACTGTCGATGCGAGGCGGGGCAGCAGCGGCGTCGGATAACAACGCCGTCATCGCCGGTTACCCGATGACCGCTCGTGCATTAGCTCTGCCGTAGGCGGCCCGACGGGTGCCGTTGCCGGGGGCCGGATGGACACCTTTCTGCTGTTTCTGCTGGTCGGTGCCCTGGCCCAGGCGGTCGATGGGGCCCTGGGGATGGCCTATGGCGTCATCTCGTCGTCGGTGCTGCTGGCGCTCGGCGTGCCGCCGGCCATGGCCTCGGCCAGCGTCCACGGGGCCGAGGTCTTCACCACCGCCGCCTCGGCCAGCTCCCACGTCTGGCACAAGAACGTTGAGTGGCGGCTGTTCTTCCCGCTGGCGATCGCCGGGGTGATCGGCGGCGTGCTGGGGGCCTATGTCCTGGCCGGAATCGAGGGCGACGTCGTGAAGCCCTTCATCATCGCCTACCTCGCCATCATGGGAGCCTACATTCTGTGGAAGGCCGGCCACGAGGTGAAGCCGCGTCGTATCCGTCAGTGGGCCGTGGCACCCCTGGGCATTATCGGCGGCTTTCTGGACGCCATCGGCGGCGGCGGCTGGGGCCCGACGGTGTCCTCGACCATGGTCGGCGCAGGGGCCGAGCCGCGCCGCGCCATCGGCACGGTCAACACCGCCGAGTTCTTCCTGACTCTGGCGATCTCGGCGACCTTCGTCTGGTCTCTGGTGACGGGCCACTGGGAAGAGGCCGGGGCGCTGGAGAACCACGCCGCCGCGATCGGCGGACTGGTGGTTGGTGGCCTGCTGGCCGCGCCCTTCGCGGGATGGATCACCAAGGCCCTGCCGCGCCAGGCCCTGACCTATGGCGTCGGCGGGCTGCTGATCCTGCTGGCGGGATTCCAGGGCCTGCAGCTGGCCGGCGTGTTCGCTTGAAGGCCATCCGTGCCCGGTCCTTGGCGCTTGTCATCCCGGCCGGAGCGAAGCGGAGAGCCGGGACGCAACGCTGAAACGCGCGTCGGCCCGGCCCGCGAGCCGGGCCAAGGCTCGTGCATGGAGCCTGCCGGTGCATGCTCCCGGTTCTCCCTACGGTCGACCGGGAGGGGCGTGGGGGGACATCGGCGTCCCGGCTCTCCGCTTCGCGTCGGCCGGGATGACAATCAGAGCGCCAGAGCCTTAAAGCTCCACACCCGTCGTGCGCATGATCTCGGCGCGCAGCTCGGGCAGGCCCAGGCCCTTTTCGGCAGAGGTCACCGCGACCGCCGGGAAGGCGGCCGGGCGTTTGGACACGGCCTTCAGGGTCGCAGCCGCCACCTCATCGCGTTCGTGCGGCTTGATCTTGTCGGCCTTGGTCAGGACGATCTGATAGCTGACGGCGGCCAGATCCAGCGCGTCCAGCGCCTCGGTGTCGACGCTCTTCAGCCCATGGCGGCTGTCGATCAGCAGATAGACCCGCTTCAGCGTGACCCGGCCGCGCAGATAGTCTCGCCCCAGGTTCTGGAACTGGCGCACCGTGGTCTTGGACGCCTTGGCCCAGCCGTAGCCGGGCAGGTCGACCAGCCGCAGCTTGCCGTCCAGGTCGAAGAAGTTGACCTCCCGCGTCCGGCCCGGCTCGTTGGAGGCCCGCGCCAGCTTGGACATGCCCACCAGCCCGTTGATCAGGCTGGACTTGCCGACGTTGGAGCGGCCCGCGAAGGCGATCTCGGGCAGGTCGGGCTCGGGCAGCTGCTCGATCTTGGCGCAGCCCATGACGAAGGTCGCGGGCCGCGCGAACAGCACCCGCGCGGCCTCGACCTCTTCGTCAGAGTACTCGGTCATGCCGGTTTGTTCTTCAGCCTGGCGATGAAGTCGTCGATCGGGTTCTCGGCCCCGAAGCGGTGCATGATGAAATACTGCTGGGCGATCGAGAGCACGTTGTTCCAGGCCCAGTAGACCAGCAGACCCGCCGGGAAGACGGCCATGATGAAGGTGAACACCACCGGCATCCAGGCGAAGATCTGGCGCTGGACCGGATCGGGCATGGGCGGGTTCATGGCTTGCTGCAGCCACATGGTGAAGCCGTAGAAGATGGCCAGGACGCTGAGCCCCAGGGTGAAGCCGCCGCCCGAGTTGACCAGCAGAGATCCCAGCAGCGGCACCGAACCCGGATCCCAGGGGATCAGGCCGAACAGGGTCCAGATGTTGGTCGGATCGGGCGCCGACAGGTCGCGGATCCAGCCGAAGAACGGTGCGTGCCGCATCTCGATGGTGACGAACAGCACCTTATACAGGGCATAGAAGACCGGAATCTGGACCAGGATGGGCAGACAGCCCGCCAGCGGATTGATCTTCTCGCGCTGATACAGCGCCATCGTCTCCTGCTGCTGCTTTTGCGGGTCGTCTTTGAACTGCGCCTTGATCTTCTCCATCTGCGGCTGGAGCTTGCGCATCTTGGACAGGCTCTCGTAGCTCTTGTTGGCCAGCGGGAACATGATCAGCTTGATGGTCAGCGTCAGCAGCAGGATGGCCACGCCGAAGTTGCCGACCAGTCCGGCGAACCAGTGCACGAGCAGGAAGATCGGCCGCGTCAGGAAGAACAGGAAACCCCAGTCGATCGCATAGATGAAGCGCGGCAGGCCGAGCTCCTTCTCATAGTCCGACAGGATCTCGTTGCGCTTTGCGCCGGCGAACAGGCGCTGGGTCTCGGTGATCTGACGGCCGGGATTGATGGTGCGCGCCTCGCCCAGGATGCGGGCCTCGTGGATGTCGTAACGGGCGGCGTCGGTGATGCGGAACTCGGCCTCGACGCTCTCGTCCTGATCCGGGATCAGGGCCGCCAGCCAGTATTTGTCGGTGATGCCCAGCCAGCCGCCGACCGAGCTGTGTTCCTGGACCGGGGTCTTGGCCCAGTTGCCGTACTTCAGCTGCTCGGTGACGTAGCCGTCGCCGTCCGAGAAGGTGCCGATTCCGCCCTCGTGCAGGATCTGGTTCTTGCCCAGGGTCTCTGGCACGCCCTGACGCTCGATCCGGCCATAGGGGGCGATGACGATCGGCGCGGTGCCCAGGTTGGCGACCGTGTCGGTCAGGGTGAACATGTAGTTCTCGTCCACCGACACCACGCGGGTGAAGCGCAGGCCCTGGCCGTTGTCCCAGGTCAGGGTGACGGGCGTGGAGGCCGTCAGGGTCGAGCCCCCGGTCAGCCGCCAGATGGTGTTCGGGCCCGGAACGCCGCCGACGACGTTGGGCCCGGTCCAGCCGAACTGGGCCAGGAAGGCGTGCTCCATGCCCTGCGGGCGGAACAGCTCGACCGGGGCGGGATCGTCCAGCGTCTCGCGATAGTCGGTCAGGAACAGGTCGTCGATCCGACCGCCCTGCAGCGACAGCGAGCCCTGCAGGCGGCCGGTGCGGATCGGCACGCGGGCCACGCCGCCCAGAGCCTGGGTCCGGTCCTCGGTGAAGATGGCGGCGGACGGGGCCGGCGCCGTGTTCGGCACGGCCAGGTCGCCGTCGGCGTCGACGGTCTGTTCGGCGCGGGTGGCCAGGGCGGCGGCCCGCTGCTGCTCGGCCTGCGGCCCGAGGACGAAGATCTGATACAGGAGCAGGATCGCCGCCGTGCACACGATGAAGATCACCGTGTTGCGCGTGTTCTCGTTCTTCATGCGGGTCAGAGGTCCTGGACGGGCTTGGGGGCGGGCGAGGGATCGGAGATGGGCGCCGGGGCGCGCGAGCGCGAGGGGTCCGCGCCGCCCGGCGTGGCCAGCCTTGTAAGCGCAGACGCCACATCGTCAAGCAGACGGTCCCAGGGCCGGTCCACCGTGCCCTGGCGCGCGATCAGGACATAGTCGCTGCCGGGCAGGCCGTGCAGCGGCAGAAGCGCCCGCGCGGCCTCGCGCAGCCGGCGCTTGGCGCGGTTGCGCACCACCGCCCCGCCGATCTTGCGCGTGGCGGTGAAGCCGACGCCGATGGCGGGATCGTCGTCGTGGCGGTCCAGTCGCTGGATGAAGACCGCGCCTCGTGACAACGCAACGCCCTTCGCGGCCGCCAGGAACTGGGGCCGCTTGGTCAAGCGTCGGAGTGTGGGGGCTTCGGTCATCCTGCCTTCCCCTTCACAGGAGAAGGACGCCGATTACGCCGTCAGGCGCTTGCGGCCCTTGGCGCGACGCCGCGCGACGATCTTGGCGCCGTTCTTGGTGGCCATCCGCGAACGGAAGCCGTGACGGCGCTTGCGCACGAGTCGCGACGGCTGATAGGTCCGCTTCACGGTCGGCTCCTGACGTTGAGTACAAAGGCGCGTCCGGACCAAGAAGGCGTCCGTCGCGGGAAGGGCGGGCGTATAAGGGCCATGGTCGCGGCTGTCAACGCCGACAGGCCTGCCAGACCCGGGGTTTCGGGCGTTGAGATGACTATGAAGCGTCTGTCCCGGTTCGTCCCCCTCGTTCTGCTCGGCGCGGTCATCGTGCTGATCTTCGCCATGGGATGGAACCGCTACCTGTCGCTGGACACATTGCGCGACCACGGCGGGACGCTCCGGGCCTTCGCGGCCGAGAACTATGTTGTCGCCCTGCTGCTGCTGATGGCCGTGTTCGCCGTGCTGACGGCCAGCGTCGTGCCGGGTGTCTTCTTCGTCACCATCACCGCCGGCTATCTGTTCGGGCCCTGGGTCGGGGGGGTGGCGACCTCGATCGCGGCCACGGTCGGGGCCCTGATCGTCTATGCCGTCGCCCGCTCGGCGCTCGGCCGGGACCTGCGCGCCAAGGCCGAGCGCGACCGGGGCATGCTCAAGCGGGTCTGCGAGGCCATCGACAAGGACACCTTCTGGTATGTGCTGGCCTCGCGCCTCGCCGTCGTCGTGCCCTTTCACATGATCAACGTCGCCGCCGGGATCATGTCGGTGCGCCTGACCCCCTATGCGGTCGCCACGGTCATCGGTCTGCTGCCCGCCCACATTATCTACTGCTGGATCGGGGCGCGGCTGAACGGGCTGCTGGCCAACGATCCCGACCCGGACTTCCAGGCCCTGTTCGCACAGTTCTGGGCCCCGATGCTGGGGGTGTTCGTGCTGGCCGTTGTCCTGCCGATCGGTCTGAAGGCCGTGCAGCGTCGTCTCCCGGGGGCCGCCACCCCGTGACGACGCCACCCGATCCCCCCTCCAACCTGTTGAGCCGCCTGCTGACCTCGCCGGACTGGCGCGGCCGGTTGACGCTCAACCCGCCGGACGGGCTGCAGTCGCGGCTGTTGATCCTTACGGTCCTGTTCACCCTGGCGGTGGGGGCCCTGATCCTGCTGCCCAATGCCGCCAATTTCCACGAGACCTGGCTGCAGGACCGGCTCCAGGCGGCGGAGCTGGCCTCCGTCGGGGTCGAGGCCCTGCCCTACAACGCCGTCGACGACGAGACGGCGGAGCAACTGCTGCGCATCGGCGGGGTCTCGGCGGTGGCCATCTCGGATCAGGGGGTGATGCGCCAGTTGCTGCGCGCGCCCGACCTGCCCCGGGCGCCGGACTTCATCGATCTGCGTCGCCGAAACACCGGGGCCCGTCTGTGGGAGCCGATCGAGACCCTGATGGGCAGCCCCGACCGTTCCATCCGCGTGCGCGCCGCGCCGCGCTATCGCGCCGGCGACTTCATTGATGTCGTCGCGCCCGCCGAGCCGCTGAAGCTGGAGCTGCGGGCCTTCCTGCTGAACAGCTTGCTGGTCTCGCTGATCATCTCGGCGGCGGCCGGCGGACTGTTGTATGCCGGTCTGGCCTTCCTGGTCCTGCGCCCGTTGCGCCGCGTCACCCGCTCGATCGAGAGCTTCGCCGCCGACCCTCTGCAGCCGGGGGCCGAGCCGTCGGATCGCGGCGACGAGATCGGCCGGGTCGAGCGCGAATTGGCCCGCATGCAGGAGGAGGTGCGCCAGTCGCTGCGGGCGCGGTCCCGGCTGGTGGCGCTGGGCCAGGCGGTGGCCAAGATCAATCACGACCTGCGCAACATGCTGACCTCCGCCCAGATGGCCTCCGAGAGGCTGGCCGCCTCGCCCGACCCCCAGGTCGCCAAGGCCCTGCCCCGGCTGGAGCGGGCGCTCGGCCGGGCCGCGGCTCTCGCCCGGAACGTGCTGGACTACGGCAAGTCCGAAGAACCCGCCCCCGTCATCGACCGCATCGCCTTCGGCCCGGCCGTGGTCGCGGCGGCCGAGGACGCGGGGCTTGATCCCCAGGGCGTGCGACTGGTCAAGGACATCCCGGCCCGCTTCGCCGTCCACGCCGACGGCGATCAGCTGCACCGCGTGCTGGTCAATCTCATGAGGAATGCCCGCCAGGCCATCGAGGCGGACCCGACCCGCAAGCCCGGACGCCGGGGCTCCCTGGGCCTCATCAAGGTCTCGGCGACGCAGGAACCGGGCTGGACCGTGATCCGTCTGGCCGACGACGGCCCAGGCATCCCGCCCCGCCTGTCGGAGCGGCTGTTCGAGCCCTTCGTCAGCGGCAGCGGGTCGGAGGGCACGGGGCTGGGCCTAACCATCTCGCGCGAATTGGCCGCCAACCACGGCGGGGACCTGCGCCTGGTCGAGACCGGCCCGGGCGGCACGACCTTCGAACTGCGACTGCCCTCGGGGCCGGCCGCCTAGATTCCTGGCCCTAGATTTCCTGGTTGTAAGTGCCGACTTCGGGGTGGCGGGCCAGGCGGGGCTTCACCTCCTCGCGGAACAGGGCGCGCATGTCATCTTCGGAGCGCATGGATTCGACCACCACGACCAGCTCGGGCTTGTTCGACGAGGCGCGGACCAGGACCCACGACCCGTCTTCCAGGTGCACCCGCGCGCCGTTGACGGTGATGACCTCGACGATCTTCCTGCCGACGATCGACCCGCCTTCGGCCGCCAGCGCCTCGTACTCGGCGACGACCTTTGCCAGGACGTCGTACTTCAACTCGTCGTCGCAGTGGGGCGACATGGTCAGGCTGGTCCAGGCATCCGGCAGGGCGCGCTTCAGCTCCGACAGCGTCTTGCCGGGATTGCGATCCAGCATCTGCAGCACCGCCGCCGCCGCCACGATGCCGTCGTCGTAACCCCGGCCGATCGGGTCGGCGAGGAAGAAGTGGCCGGACTTCTCGAAGCCCGCCAGCGCGCCCAGTTCGGCGGTCTTCCTCTTGATGTAGCTGTGCCCCGTCTTCCAGTAGACGGTGGTCGCGCCATTGGCGGCCAGGACCTCATCGGTCTTGTAAAGACCGGTCGACTTCACATCGACGACGAAGGTGGCGTTGGGATGCAGCGCCGACAAGTCGCGGGCCAGCAGCAGGCCGATCTTGTCGGCGAAGATCTCCTCGCCCGTCTCGTCCACCACGCCGCAGCGGTCGCCGTCGCCGTCGAAGCCCAGGGCCAGATCGGCCCCCGTCTCGCGCACCCGCTGGGCCATCTGCATCAGCATGGCGTGGTCTTCGGGGTTCGGATTGTACTTGGGGAAGGTATAGTCGAGATCGGTGTCCATCTCGATCACCTCGGCGCCCATGCGCCGCAGGGCCTCGGGGGCGAAGGCCCCGGCCGTGCCGTTGCCGCAGGCGCAGACGACCTTGAGCGGTCGCTTCAGCTTGATGTCCCCGACCAGTTCTTGAAGGTAGCGTTCGCGGAAGTTCTCGACCCGCTCGATCCGCCCGCCGGGACGGGCCACGCCGGTGCCCGACAGCACGATCTCCTTCAGCCGCCCGATCTCCTCGGGGCCGAAGGTGACGGGCGGGTTGGTGCCCATCTTGACGCCGGTCCAGCCGTTTTCGTTGTGGCTGGCGGTCACCATGGCGACGCACGGCGCCTCCAGCGCGAACTGGCCGAAATAGGCCATCGGCGACAGGGCCAGACCCACGTCCAGCACCTCCATCCCGCCTTCCATCAGGCCGATGATCAGGGCGTGCTTGACCGTGGAGGAATAGGACCGGAAGTCCTGGCCCACCACGATCCGGGGCTGGACGCCCTGTTCGCGGACGAAGGTCGCGACCGCCAGACCCAGGGCCTGGATGCCCAGCAGATTGATCTCCTTGTCCAGGATCCAGCGCGCGTCGTACTCGCGAAAGCCCGTCGGCTTGACCAGCGCCGTGGTCTCGAATTCGAAGGTGTTCGGGACCAGGTCCTGGCGGGGCTTCAGCATGAGATGTCTCTTGAATGGCGTCGAAGCCGGAGGAACGGCGGTATAGCCGCCCCCCCGGGGGCGAACAACAACGCGCCAGCCGGCACCGGGCTGCATGCTTGACCCTCGCCGGGGCCGCGCCTACCCCGGAGGGCCGACCCCACGGAGACATCCCTTGGAGACGACATGCCTCGCCTGATCCTGTTGCGCCACGGCCAGAGCCAGTGGAACCTGGAAAACCGCTTCACCGGCTGGGTCGATGTGGACCTGACGGCCGAGGGCGAGGCCCAGGCACGCCGCGCCGGCGAACTGATCGCCGAGGCGGGCTTTCATCCGGCGGTGATGTTCACCTCGGTCCTGACACGGGCCCAGCGGACGGGGGCCCTGGCCTTGCAGACGGCCGGGCTGAAGGACGTTCCCGTCATCGAGGACTGGCGGCTGAACGAGCGGCACTATGGCGGGCTGACCGGGCTCGACAAGGCCGAGACGGCCCGCAAGCACGGCGAGGACCAGGTCAAGGTCTGGCGCCGCAGCTACGACATTCCGCCCCCTCCGCTGGAGGGCGGATCGGAATGGGATTTCGCGGGCGACCCCCGCTACGCCGGCAAGGCCATTCCCAATACCGAGAGCCTGAAGACGACCCTGGAGCGCGTCCTGCCCTACTGGAACGAGGCCATCGCCCCGCGCCTGAAGGCCGGAGACGACGTGCTGATCGCCGCCCACGGCAACTCTCTGCGCGCGATCGTCAAACACCTGTTCGGCGTGCCGGACGACCGCATCGTCGGGGTCGAGATCCCGACCGGCAACCCGCTGGAGCTCGATCTGGACGGCGACCTGAGGCCCACCGCCGCCCGCTATCTGGACGCCGACCGCGCCCAGACCCTGCCGGTCGTCGCATGAGCGCCGACGACGCCCGCTTCATGGGGCGCGCCGTCGAACTGGCGCTGGGCCGGATGGGCGAAACCTGGCCCAACCCCGCCGTGGGTTGCGTCATCGTCAAGGACGGACAGGTGCTGTCCGAGGCCGCCACCGCCGCCGGGGGTCGCCCCCATGCCGAGGAACAGGCGGTTCCGGCCGCCGGCGATGCCGCGCGCGGAGCCACGGCCTACGTCACCCTGGAGCCTTGCGGGGCCAGGTCGTCGGGCCGGTCGTCCTGCGCCCAGTTCCTGGTCGAGGCCGGGATCGCCCGGGTGGTCGTGGCCGCGCTGGATCCGTCCCCGTTCGCCTCGGGCCGCGGCACCGAACGCTTGCGCCAGGCCGGCCTGGAGGTCGAAACCGGCCTGCTGGAAGATGAGGCCCACGTCCTGTCCGAGGGTTTCCTGCACCGGCTGGAAACCGGCCGGCCGATGGTCCGCATCAGCGAGGAAGGCACCGGCTTCGACGCCCGTTTCGCCGCCAGCCCCCGCGCCGATCTGGTCACCGAGCTGAAACGCCTGGGCGAAGCCGGCTACACCCGTCTCTGGACCGGACCGGGCGAACTGGCCGACGCCCTGGCGGAACAGGGTCTCCTGACGACCTGAACGCCGCTGGGAATCAGGGTTTCCGAAAACCTTCCTTAAGCGACGCTGTCCCATGATGGGACCATGTCAGCGGTCCAGGAAGGCGTCGTCCGGCGCCGCATCAGTCAACAGGAGCTCGACGCGATCTGCGCCCGGCACGACCGGCTGTGGCAGGCGCGGCCCGGCGGGGCGCGCGCGGTCTTCGCCTGGATGGATCTGTCGGGACTGAACCTGAAGGGCCGCAATCTGGCCGACGCGGACTTCTCGGCCGCCTGTCTGATCGGGACGGACCTGACCGGCGCGCGGCTGGACAACGCGGCCTTCTTCGGAGCGGACATGCAGGACGCCGTCCTGGTGGACGCCTCGCTGCGCCGGGCCGATCTGCGCGGGGCCTGTCTGCGCGGAGCTGACCTGTCCGGGGCCGACCTGTTCGAGGCCGATCTTCGCGAAGGGGCCATCGCCGCCGCCGATCGGTCCGTCGGCTTCCGCATCGTCGAGGCCCAGAATCGCGCTCAAACCGAGGCGCAAGGGGCCAGTCTGGTGGGGGCCAATCTCCAGCGGTCGCGCCTGTCGGGCATCGCGGCCCAGTCGGCGGACTTTTCGGACGCCATCATGAAGGACTGCAAGCTGGTCCGGGCCAATCTGAAATCGGCGAACTTCCGGGGCGCCGACCTCGCGGGGGCCGATATGTCCGGGGCGGACCTGACCGGCGCCGATCTGCGCGACGCCGTGCTCGTCGGGGTGACCGCCTCGATGTGGCGGACCGACGGCGCGAAGATGGAAGGCGCCCTGACCGACGGGAAGTCCTCGGGCGCCCCGGTGGCCCAGCTGCCCGCCGCCGACATGCTGCACGAGCACGCGATCTGGTGCGAGACGGGCGGCACTGAGGGTCGCCCCTCGGTGTTCGACGACGTCGATCTGCGCGCGCTCGGCTCCATCACCGGGCTGAACCTGACGGCCCTGTCGGCCAAGCGGGCCGTCTTCTACGGCCTGAACATGGAGGGCGTGCAGCTGCAGGGGGCCCATCTGGAAGGGGCCGATCTGCGCTCGACCAACCTGCGCCGCGCCGATCTTCGTGGCGCACGCCTGACCGGGGCGCGGCTGAACGGGGCCGATCTGCGCGAGGCCCAGCTGGGGCCCCTGATGCTGGGGGTGGACCGTCTGCTGCCGGCCGACCTGACGGGGGCCACCCTGCGGGCCGCCGACCTGTCGGGCGCCGACATCCGCCGGGTGGTGATGGTCCGCGCCGACCTGACCCGCGCCATCCTGCATGGTGTCCAGGCCCGCCACGCAGACTTCTCCGAGGCGACCCTGACGGGCGTCCGGGGTTTTGCCCTGGAAGAGGTTTCCGCATGAGCGTCAACCGCCGTCGCCTGAGCCAGGGCGATTTCGATCTGTTCGCCACCGCGCATGAGCGGTTCGTCACCGGCAAACCGGGGGGCCGCAAACTCTCGCTGAAGTTCATCGACCTGTCCGGCGTCAGCATGGCGCACCGGATGCTGGACGACGCGGACTTCTCGGGCTCCGCGCTTCAGAACTGCAATATGGCCGGCGCGCATCTGGAGCGCGCCGTTCTGTTCGGCTGCGACCTGCGCGGGGCTGACTTGTCGCGCGCGCGGCTGATGCGGGCCGATATCCGAGGCACCTGCCTGCAGGGGGCCGACCTGTCCGAGGCCGACCTGACCCAGGCCGACTTTCGCGAAGGGGTGATCGCCGTCCCGCACGAGACCAAGGGCCTGGCCGCCGCTCGCCATGAGACCCGCAGCGGCCTGGCCGACGGGGCGCGGTTCTCGGGCGCGACCCTGGACGGGTCGCGGTTCGACGGCATGAGCGCGACCAAGGCCGATTTCACGGACTGCTCGATGCGCGGCGCCAATCTGTCAGGGGCCAATCTGAAGGACGCCGACCTGTCGGGGGCCCAGATGGAAGGGGCCTCGGTCGCCGGAACCAATCTGGCCGGGGCGCGGCTGTGCGGGGCGATCCTCAGCGGCGTCGCCATGAACACGGCCCGCCTGGACCGCACCGACACCACGGGCTGCATCCGCGACCCGGATGCGGCCGCCATCGCCCGCGCGGAAGACCTGTATCAGATGGCGCTGGACGCCAACGCCTGGGTGGAGAGCGGCGGGGCCCTGGGCGGCGCGGCCATCTTCGACGGCGAGGACCTGAGGCCTCTCGGCGATCGGCTGAAGGGGCTCAAACTTTCCGCGATGAGCGCCAAGGGCGCCTGCCTGGCGGGCCTCGATCTGCGGGGCATTGCCATGCAGGGGGCCCATTTCGAGAACGCCGACCTGCGTGGCGCGCGTCTGTCGGGGGCCGACCTGCGCGGGTCGCGCTTCGCCCATGCGCTGATGACCAAGGCCGACCTGACCGGCGCCGACCTGAGCGCCCTGCCTCTCGGCCCCACGCGATCGGTGCCGACCACCCTGACCGGGGCTCGTTTGCGCTATGCGGAGCTTCGCCGCGCCGACCTGTCCAAGGCGGTCATGACGGGCGTGGACCTGTCCGGAGCGGATCTGACCGGTGCCAATCTGGCGGAGGCCGACCTCACGGACGCTCGTCTGGACCGGGCTGCGGGGATGTCACAGGACATGGCGGCCTGACGCAGAAAGGGGCGGCCCTCGCGGACCGCCCCTCCCGTGTCGTCAGCGAAGACGGGTGTCAGGCCGCTCAGGCGGCTTTGGCCTTGCCTTCGATCAGCGCCGCAGAGCCGCCGGTCGCGATCTCGATGCGCCGGGGCTTGAGGGCCTCGGGCAGTTCGCGCTTCAGGCTGATGGACAGCAGGCCGTTGTCGAGACCGGCCTCGGTCACCACCACATAGTCGGCCAGCTGGAAGCGGCGCTCGAAGTCGCGCTCGGCCAGGCCACGATGCAGATAGGTCCGCTCGGCGCCGGCCTCATCGTTGGCGGTCTTGCGGCCGGTCACGGTCAGCAGGTTCTCCTTGACCTCGATGTTCAGCTCGTCGGGCTTGAAGCCGGCGACCGCGATCTCGATCCGATAGGCGTTCTCGCCCGTCGTCTCGATGTTGTAGGGCGGCCAGCCGTTCTCCTGGCTGGTGCGCGCGGCGCTTTCCAGCAGGGTGGCCAGGCGGTCGAAGCCGACGGCCGAACGATAGAGGGGGGTGAAGTCGATGGTACGCATGTCGATCTCCTGATCAGTCAGCAAGATGGAACCGCCCCGCGTTTTTTGCCCGGGACGGCGGTGGGGATCGGGCCGCCCGGTCCCTTCTGGGCCCCGAACCGTCCGCGAGAGCCCGGTGACCGGCGCTCTCGGAGGCTAATTTGGGAGGGCCGGGTGCGGCGTCAAGACCCCCGGCGAAGGGGCCGCCATTGCAGGATCGTCACTTGCCCGTGACGACGCGGTGGGTAAGGTCGCGCCAACCAGAACATCGTCCAGGAGCCCGTCATGCGTCTTTCCCCGCTCGCCCTCGCCGCCGCCGCCGTGGTGGCCGCAACGGGCACCGTCGCCCTGCCCGTGTCGCAGGGCGCCGCCGCAGCAGCGATCGCGCTGGCCCCGCCGGTTCTTCAGGATGACGCCGCACTGCAGGCCGCGATCGCCTCGGATGCGCGCCCTGCGGCCGACAAGGCCCGCGATGCCGCGCGCCGGCCCTATGAGGCCCTGACCTTCTGGGGCCTGACTCCCGGCTCGACCGTCGTCGAGCTTCAGCCCGGCCGGGGTGGCTGGTGGTCGGCGATCCTGCAGCCGTATCTGGCCCAGACCAGCGGGCGCTACGTCGCGGTCAACAACCCGGCCGAAGGCATGGGCGTCGAGGACGGCACCGCCGACATGGTCCTGGTGGCGCGCGCCTTCCACAACTGGCACCGCGCCGGCCGCACCGACCCCTTCATGGCCGCCTTCTTCAAGGCGCTGAAGCCCGGCGGCGTCCTGGCCATCGAGCAGCACCGCGCCCTGCCCGGCACCAACCCCGACGTCACGGCCAGCTTCGGCTACGTCTCCGAGGCCTATGTGATCGCGGCGGCCGAGCGCGCCGGCTTCGTGCTGGATGCCAAAAGCGAGTTGAACGCCAACGCTCGCGACGACCGCGATCACCCCTATGGCGTCTGGACGCTCCCGCCGGTCCGCACCTCGGCGCCGCGCGAGGGCAATGCCAACGACCGCGCTACCCCCCTGACCGAGGCCGAGCGCGCCGAGTACGACGCCATCGGCGAGAGCGACCGCATGACGCTGCGTTTCCGCAAGCCGGCCTGACCCGACGGCCTTTGACGACGCTGACGAAGCCCTCTATCCCAGCCCCTTCCGGGGCGGCGGCGACGCCGGGCCGTCGACGGGGCAAGGAAGACGGATGAGGGACGAGAAATCGTCGACACGAGCCGCCCCGTCGCGGCGGGCCCTGCTGGTCGCCTGCGGCGTGATCGCCGTCGGCGGTCTGGCCGGCTGCGGCGACCGCGAGCCTGAACCCACCGGTCCCGAAGCCCCCGCCGGTCCGCCCGAAGGGTCTCTGGAATGGGCCATCGCCGGACCGTGGCGCGCGGCCGACCGGGCGCGCGACAGCTGGCGGCATCCGCTCGAGACCCTGCGGTTCTTCGGTCTGCAACCCACCATGACGGTCGTGGATTTTTGGCCCGGCAGCGGCTGGTTCACCGAGATCCTCGCCCCCTACCTGGCCGAGGGCGAAGGCGAATACTACGCCGTCGGCTTTTCCAGCGGGCCCGGTGCCGACCCCGCCCAGGCCGCCCTGAACGCCAATTTCGAGCAGAGGTTCGGCTCGGACCGGCGGCTCTACGGCCAGGTCAAGTTCAGCCAGTTCGGGGCCAACACCGGACCGGTCGCGCCCGCCGGCACGGCGGACATGGCCCTGTTCATGCGCTGCATCCACGCCTGGATGGCGGCCGGAACGGCCGAGAAGGCCTTCGCCGACGCCTTCGCCGCGCTGAAGCCCCGCGGCATCCTGGGCATCGAACAGCACCGGCTGGGCCCCGATCAGGACCAGGACCCCGCCGCCGCCGACGGCTACGTCCAGGAGGCCTTCGTCAAGCAGCTGGCCGCCGAGGCGGGCTTCATCTTCGAGGCGGCGTCGGAGATCAATGCCAACCCCGACGACGACAAGGACCACCCGTTCGGGGTCGAGACCTTGCCGCCGCGCCTGCTGACCGCGCCCCTGGGCTCGCCACCCGATCCCACCTTCGACACCGCCCCTTTCCGAGAGATCGGCGAGAGCGACCGCATGACCTTGAAGTTCAGGAAGCCCGAGTGAACCGCGCCGCCGCCTTCGCCGCCAATGCGCCCCTGATGGGCGTGCCCGGTGCCGCCGCCCCGCCCGGCGGGCAGGGCGAGTGGTTTCGGGGCGCCGGGGGCCTGCGTCTGCGCGCCGCCTTCTGGACGCCGTCGACCCTGGTCGCCGCCAAGCCGCGCGGGACGGTGGTCCTGTCCCCTGGCCGCACCGAGCCGATCGAGAAATATTTCGAGCTGATCGGCAATCTTCTGGCGCGCGGCTGGTGCGTGCTGGCCCACGACTGGCGTGGCCAGGGCCTTTCGGCGCGGCTGCTGCCCGACCGGCTGAAGGGTCACGCTCGGGCCGTCGAGGAGTTCCTGGACGACTACGCCCGGCTGATGGACGCGTTCGAGGCCCGGGCCCCCAAGCCCTGGATCATGGTCGGCCATTCGATGGGCGGCGTGCTGAACCTGCTGTCGCTGCAGAACGGAGAGACCCGTTTCGCCGGGGCCCTGTTGTCCAGTCCCATGCTGCGGGTCAAGACCGGCAAGCGATCGATGTGGTCGGTCAAGCTGGCGGTCCGCTGGAACGTGCGCCACGGCAAGGCCGGCGACTTCGTGCTGGACGACGCCGACGACCCGTTCGACCACACCTTCGAGAAGGACGCCCTGACGTCCGACGAAACCCGCTACGAGCTGTGGCGCCAGCAGCTGTTCGCCTGTCCGCACCTGGCGGTGGGCGGCCCGACCTGGGGCTGGCTGGCCTTCGCGCTGGACGCCGGGGAGCGGTCGCTCAAGCCCAAGGCGCTGAAATCGGTGCTGATCCCCTGCACCATCGTCCAGTCGGGCGAGGACGACCGGGTCTGGAAACAGACCAACCGCTGGGCCGCCAAGCGGCTGGGCCGGGGTCGCTATGTCGAGGTCGCCGGGGCCAAGCACGAGGTCATCATGGAGACCGATGACCTGCGCGGCGTCTTCCTGCACGAGTTCGACGCCATGGCCGACTACGTCTCGCCGGTGAACGATCTGGCGCCCCAGGCCCCCGACGAAGAAGTGGCCTAAAATCCTCCCCCGTTGGGGGAGGTGGCGCGAAGCGTAGAGTAGCGACGGAGGGGGCTCCCCGCCAATGACGCCATGCGCGGCCGACCCCCTCCACCCCTTCGGGGTCCCCCTCCCCCAACGGGGGAGGATCAAGCGCGCCGGAACGCCACCAGCGCATCCTCGCGCACCCGGGCGTCGCCGACGGCGATGATGCGGCCGTCGCCGGAGGGCGCTCTCCCGGTCCAGTCGGTGACCTGGCCGCCCGCCGCCTCGACCACCGGCACCAGCGCGGACCAGTCCCAGAGCTTCAGCCCGGTCTCGGCGACCATGTCGATCCGCCCCAGCGCCACCATGGCATAGGCATAGGCGTCGCATCCGAAGCGGGCCAGCCGCGCCGCCGCCCGCACCTGGGTCCAGGCCCCGAGCTCCGGCGGCGTGAAGATGTCCGGGTCCGTCGTGGCGATGATGGCGTCGGTCAGACGCTCGCAGGACCGCACGCGGATCGCCCGGCTGTCGCCCCGCGACACCAGACGCGCCCCCGACGGCCCGCCCAGGAACACTTCGTCCAGATAGGGCTGGGCGATCACCCCCACGGTCGGTCGCCCCTGCTGTCTCAGCGCGATCAGCGTCGTCCACACCGGCAGACCGGCGATGAAGGCCCTCGTGCCGTCCACGGGGTCCAGCACCCAGACGTGGTCGGCCTCCGGCCGGTCTTCGCCATACTCTTCGCCGATCACGCCGTGGTCGGGGTAGCGGGCGGCGATCAGCGCCCTGATGGCGGCCTCCGCGCCCCGGTCCGCCTCGGTCACGGGATCGAAGGCACCCTCACCTGCCTTGTTCTCGGCGGCACCCTCGTTGCGGAACAGCGGCAGGGTGATCCGCGCCGCCTCGGCGGCCAGCTCCAGGGCGAAGGCTTCGAACTCGGTCATGGGCACTCGGGGGTTGGGCGCGGCGGGCGGCCTCGTGTATCCTCCCGCGCCACGATGTCCAATCCTGAGAGCGTGCCATGAGCGAGACCTTCAACACCCCGGCCACGGTCGATCCGCGCCTGCTGGAAGTGCTGGTCTGTCCGGTCACGCGGGGCCGTCTCGACTACGACCGCGCCGCCGGCGAGCTGGTCTCCAAGGGGGCCAAGCTGGCCTTCCCCATCCGCGACGGCGTGCCGATCATGCTGCCCGAAGAGGCGCGCCCGCTGGACTGAGGGGATTGCATCGAGGCGACGGCGTCCCCACCTCTGCGCGTCCGCAACAGCAGGTGTTTCCTATGACCTCCTCCCTCTTCGATCCGATCGACCTCGGCGCGCTGAAGCTCAAGAACCGGATCGTCATGGCCCCCCTGACCCGCAGCCGCGCGGTCGCGGGCGAGGTGCCGAACCCGCTGGCGCCCGAATACTATGGCCAGCGCGCCTCGGTCGGCCTGATCATCTCCGAGGCCACCCAGATCAGCCGCTCGGGCCAGGGCTATCCCAACACGCCGGGCATGTTCACCGAGGCCCAGGTTCAGGGGTGGAAGGCCGTGACCGACGCGGTCCACGCCAAGGGCGGCCTGATCGTCGCCCAGCTGTGGCACGTCGGCCGGGTGTCGATCGCCGCCTATCAGCCCGACGGCCGCCCCGCCGTCGCGCCGTCCGCCATCGCCGCCGAGGGCCAGGCGATGAAGGAGGACTTCACCATGGTCCCCTTCGAGACGCCGCGCGCCCTGACCATCGAGGAAATCCAGGGCGTCATCGCCGACTACGCCCACGCAGCCGAAATGGCCAAGAAGGCCGGTTTCGACGGGGTCGAGGTCCACGGCGCCAACGGCTATCTGATCGACCAATTCCTGAAGGACGGCTCCAACCAGCGCGACGACCGCTACGGCGGCTCGGTCGAGAACCGGCTGCGGTTCATGCTGGAGGTCGTGTCGGCCGTCGTGGCGGTCTGGGGCGCCGACCGGGTGGGCATCCGCCTGTCGCCGTCCAATGGTTCGAACGGGACGAAGGACAGCGATCCGGCGGCGATCTTCGTGCCGGCGGCGGCGGCGCTGAAGCCGTTCGGCCTGGCCTATCTGCACCTGATCGAGGGCGAGCCGGGCACCGTCATGGCCCCCTGGGACGGCGCGCCGCTTCTGGCCGCCGACATGCGCGAGGCCTTCAGCGGTCCGCTGATGCTCAATGGCGGCCTGACCCGCGAGACGGCCGAGAAGGCCATCGCCGAGTGCCGCGCCGACCTGGTCAGCGTCGGCGTGCCGGTGCTGGCAAACCCTGACCTGGTCGAGCGCTGGAAGCGCAACGCCCCCCTCAATGCGCCGGACAAGACGACCTTCTACGGCGGCGGGGCCAAGGGCTATACCGACTATCCCACCCTGGAAACGGCGGAGGCGTAGAGCTCAGAACACCGCCGGATCCGGCGTCTTCGCGCGCCGGGCGGGACGGTGGCCGACATCGGCCCAGGCCTCGGCCAGCCGGTCGACCGCCGCCTCCAGCTCGGGCTCCGGCAGGCAGTAGGGCAGGCGCACGAACCGCTGGAAGGCGCCGTCGACGCCGAACCGGGTGCCGGGCGCGAGGATCACCCCGCGCGCCTGGGCCTGGGTCACCAGTTCGGCCACGGCGGGACGTGGAAGAGCGACCCACAGCGACAGGCCACCCCTCGGCCGGGTCGTCTCCCAGTCCGGCAGTCGGAGTGCGAGCCGCGCGGCGAGGGCGGCCTCCCTCGCCGCCAGGGCGCGCCGGCGTTCGACCACCGGCGTCTGGTCCCCGGCCAGCAGATGGGCGGCCGCCAGCTGCTCGATCACCGCCGCGCCGAGGTCCATCGAGGCCCGGGCCCGCACCACCGCGTCGGCGACATCGACATCCGCGCGGATCCAGCCGATCCGCAGCCCGCCCCACCAGGTCTTGCTCATCGACCCCAGCCGCACGACGTGGGGCCCGGGCGCGGCGGGCGCGGGCGGAGCCTGGTCGAACCACAGCTCGCGCTGGGTATCGTCCAGCACCAGCAGCCCCCCGACACCGGCCACGGCCCGGGCCACGGCCGCCTCGTCTTCGGCGGACAGGACGTGGCCCGTCGGATTCTGATGCGCGCCCAGCAGATAGACGAGCCGGGGCCGCGTCCGCTCGATCGTGGCGATCAGCCCGTCGATGTCCCAGCCGGCGGGCGTCAAGGCGACGGGGACGGGCCGCAGGCCGGCCCTGACGATGGCCTCGATGGCGTGGGGATAGGTCGGGTGATCGATCACCACCGCCTCTCCGGGGCGGGCGAAGGCGCGCAGAAGGATCGCCAGGCCGTTCTGGGCCCCCGCCGTCACCACGATCTGGTCGGGCCGGGTCGGCAGGCCGTCGCGGCCATAGGTCTCCGCCACCGCCCGCCGCAGCGGCAGCAGGCCGATGGGGTCGTAGCCGTGGCCGGGCAGGTGCGGCGGAAGCGACTCCAGCGCCCGCGCATAGGCCGCATGCACATGGGCCCCGGCGGGCAGGACGGCCGTCGCCATATTGGCGACCTCGGGCCCCGGCGCGACGTGGAACAGACCCTCCAGCCGCTCCGCCCGGCTGAACGGCAGGGCCGTGAACGTTCCGGACCCGACCCGGCTGACCAGAAAGCCGTCAGCCCGCAGTCGGTCGAGCGCCGCGCTGACGGTGATCCGGCTGACGCCCAGCCCCTCGGCCAGACGTCGCTCGCCGGGCAGTCTGGCGTCCAGCGGCAGCCGTCCGTCCAGCACCAGCCCCTTCAGCGCATCGGCCAGACTGCGATAGGCCACGTCCTCGCTTCCAGCGGCGCGCCAGTCGCCCAGATGCCGCGCCAGACTGTTCAGATTGACGATCGACCCGGCCATGAGGCCATCGTCGGCAAAGTGGCTATGGATTGCAAGGCCGCTCGCCCTAGGCTGTCTCCATGTTCGTCCGTCGCTTCCTCCAGCTCCAGATCGGCCTCGTGCTGTACGGGGCCTCGCTCGCCCTGATGGTGGAGGCGAACCTCGGGCTCAATCCGTGGAGCGTCTTTCATCAGGGTCTGTCCCAGCTGACGGGGCTCAGCCTCGGACTGATCGTCAATGCGGTCGGGGCGCTGGTGCTGCTGGTCTGGATCCCGCTGAGGCAAAAGCCGGGGATCGGCACGATCTGCAATGTCCTGCTGATCGGGACCTCGGCGGATGTGATCCTGTGGCTGCTGCCGCCGATCGACGGGCTGGCGCTCAGGATCGCCTTCCTGATCGGGGCGATCGTGCTGAACGGCGCGGCGACCGGGGCCTATATCGGGGCGGGTCTGGGGCCGGGACCGCGCGACGGCCTGACCACCGGCGTGGTGCGTCTGACGGGCTGGCAGGTTCGCTGGGTCCGCATGGGGATCGAGGTGGCGGTGCTGGCGCTCGGCTGGGTGCTGGGCGGCGTGATCGGCGTCGGCACGGTGCTCTACGCCCTGACCAACGGCCCCCTGCTGCAGATCTTCCTGCCGATGTTCGAGATCCGGGACCGACCGGTCGTCGACGCCGTGGCGGCGCCCTAGGAGCGGAACCGGGCGTTCTCGGGCACCTCGGGCAGCTCGCAGAAGCGCCACAGGTCCTGTTCGACGCTGCCGTCCAGCTCCAGCCGCGCGGAACGGCTCAGCACGCCGGTCTCGACCATCTCATAGTCCACGACATAGGCCCCGGCGTCGCCGCCCAGTTCGGTCTCGCACGTCTGTTCCTCGCGCCAGCTGTTCGGGCCGGTCTGCAGGAACTGGCCCGGCGCGCAGCCGCCGAAGTCGATGGTGAAACTGGTCGGCGTCATGAAGGCCAGGTCGCCCTCGCCCGGCCAGACCTGATCGCAGTCCTTGTCGCCCCGGACGTAGTAGCCCAGCGCCACGGGGATCGGCGCGGGCTCGGTCTCGCCCTCGGCCAGGGTAACGCCCGAAGGCGCATTCGCGGTGTCCGCCTCTTCGGCCTCGCCCTCGTCCTCGACCGAGCCGAGCAGGTCTTCCAGCGTGCGATCCAGGGACCGCGTCTCAGCCGGTCGCCGGACCTGCGGCGCGGCTGCGGGCGGGGCCGGACGGGCCGAGGAGGACCGTTGCAACGTCGTCTCGGCCGGGCCGCCGTTCAGCGACTGGGTCATGGTCCGCGCCCGCGTTTGCGCCGGCGTCTCCTGCGCGACCGCACCGGCGGCGAGGAGCAGGGCGACGGCCGATGCCGTCAGGGCGAGGGTGGGTCGTATCGAAGTGCCGTTCATCCGCTGGTTCCACCACGGCTTGGCGACAGAACGATGGCGAGCGGAGAGCGGTTCAGCCCCGCTCGCGCGTCTTGGTGAAGGCCACCTTCGGGAACCGCTCCATTACGTAGCCGGTCTCCCAGCTCGACTTGGCCAGGAAGACCGGGGCCTGATCCAGGTCCCGCGCCATCTGGCCGCGATACTTGCTCATGAAATCCTCGACGTCGGCCTTGTCGCCGTCGATCCAGCGCGCCTCGGCATAGGGCGACGGCTCGAAGATCACCTCCAGGCCATATTCCTCGCCCAGCCGGTCGGCCATGACCTCGAACTGCAGCTGGCCCACGGCGCCGACGATGAAGTCCGCGCCGATCTCGGGCCGGAACAGCTGGGTCACGCCCTCTTCGGCCAGGCCGTCCAGCGCCTTCTTCAGATGCTTGGCCTTGAGCGGATCCTTGACCCGCACGCGTTGCAGGATTTCCGGCGCGAAGTTCGGCAGGCCGGCGAAGCGGATCATCCCGCTCTCCGACAGGCTGTCGCCGACCCGCAGCACGCCGTGGTTTGGGATGCCGATCACGTCGCCGGCATAGGCGTCCTCGGCCAGCTCGCGGTCCGAGGCGAAGAACATGATCGGGGCGTTGACCGACAGCGACTTGCCCGTGTTCTGGACCTTCAGCTTCATGCCGCGCTTGAAACTGCCGCTGGCCATCCGGAACATGGCGATCCGGTCCCTGTGGTTGGGGTCCATGTTCGCCTGAACCTTGAAGACGAAACCGGTGACCTCGGCGTTGCCAGGCTCGACCGTCAGGGCGACGGGTTCGGGGGCGTTCCGCGTCTCGGGCGGGGCTTCCTTCCTCGCCGGCATGACCTTGGGCGCGGGGGCCCAGTCGCCGATCGCGGCCAGCAGTTGGTCGATGCCGAAGTGGCGCAGCGCCGAACCCCACAACACCGGGGTCATATGCCCCTCCAGGAAGGACTGCCGATCGAACGTCGGATAGCCGCCCTCGACCAGTTCCAGAGCGTCGGTCAGGGCCTGCTGCTCGCCCGCCTCGAAATAGGCGGCGGCCTGATCCAGCGGCAGGGGATCGCCGTGCTCGGGGTCCTCGGCCGCGCCGGCGGGCTTTCGCACATAGGGCTGGAACCGGCCGGTCCCGACCTCGACCATGCCGCGCAGACGGTTGCCGCTCTCGGCCGGCCACCAGATGGGGGCGGGGTCCAGCTGCAGGCGGCTGGCGATGTCGTCCAGCAGGCTCATCGGGTCCTGGGCCTCGCGGTCCAGCTTGTTGATGAAGGTGATGATCGGGATGTCGCGCAGGCGGCACACCTCGAACAGCTTCAGCGTCTGCGGCTCGATGCCCTTGGCGGCGTCCAGCACCATGATGGCGCAGTCGGCCGCCGTCAGGGTGCGATAGGTGTCCTCGGAAAAGTCCTCGTGGCCCGGAGTGTCGAGGAGGTTGAACATCTTGCCGTCGTGCTCGAACGTCATGACCGAGGCGCTGACGGAAATCCCGCGCTCCTTCTCGATCTTCATCCAGTCCGATCGCGTGCGCCGGTTCTCGCCCCGCGCCCGCACGGCCCCGGCCGCGCGGATGGCGCCGCCGGACAGCAGGATGTGCTCGGTCAGGGTGGTCTTGCCCGCGTCGGGGTGGGCGATGATGGCGAAGGTCCTGCGGCGCAGAGCCTCCTCGGCGAGGGTCAGTTTCGACATGGTCATTCCGGTGGGCGCGCGGACCTAGCGCGAGGGGCCCGGAAAGTCACGCGCCGGGGGCGCGGCACCCGTTATCGACGATTCGTCGATAACGGGTGCGAAAACCCCTCGCCAAGCGGGGTCTTTGGAGGCACACTCATCGGGTGAGACGTTCCGGACACGCGCCGGACGCCGCAGGGAAAAAGGAAACGACCATGGCTTCGCTGCATCCGGCGGACCGCGTTTCGAGCGCCCGGTACTCCGGCCGGGCTGCGCCGAAGGGCGAGATCCACCCCTCGATCTGCATCTTCACCGGCTTCGGCTTCATCGCCGCGGTCGGTGTGGCGGTGCACCTGCTGTTCCGGGTGATCTTCTAGGCGGCTCCAACCGGAGCGCGGTCAGCCTAGGCCGCCATGCGGCCCCAGACGGCGCGGTCGGCGCTGACGGCGTCCAGCAGGCCCTTCTTGGCGCGCGTCATCAGCTGGCGGAGCACCGCCGTCGGCAAGGCGCAGAACTGGGGCTCGACCAGGGCCGGATCGCAATCGGTCTCGGGCGCGGCGAACAGGGCGGCGTTCACGTCAGGGCTGCGGTCGTGGATCAGCCAGGCCAGACGCCGCGCGCGGACCGGATCGTTACGATGCAGCATCGGGTCCTCGGCGAACAGCTCGCAGCCCAGCTCCATCAGATAGTCGAAACCCAGCTTCTCGAACCGGCGCGCGTCGGCGGCCGTGACCGGGCAGGCCTCGTCCAGATCGAACACGACGTCGTTCATGAGAAACAGCATCAAGGGGCACTCGCCGGACCGCCGACGGTTCTTGTCGACGCCTGCACCCTAGGCCCGGTTGGTTTTCGGTTCCGTTCCCGAACGTCCTTAAGGATTTGCGACCGGATCGGGGACCATGAGCCTCAGCCGGGACAGGGTCGGCACGTCGCGTCCGGCGAGCGCGTCGAGGATTTCCGTGACCCGTTTGGCGATGGTGTCGGGCCCTTTCGCCGAGCCCACGCGGTGAGCCAGCGCCCTCTGCTTGCCGATCGTCTGAAGCTCGAACGCGGCCCGCGCCTGAGGGGCAGCGTCCAGCGCCCGCTCCAACGCCTCGGGCAGGATGAGGTCGTCGGGCGGGGCCAGGCGAAAGCGTACCTCCACCTCGTCGCCAACACCCTTGCCGGCCGCCTTCAGCAGCGGTTTGCCCAGCATCAGGTACCAGCGACCCCGGCTCGGCTGCCACGCACCCTCGATAGGAACCTCGGCCACCTCGCCGGTGATGCGCAGGCGCGGCTGGCCGTCAAACGGCAGTTCGGCGGCGAGGTCGTCGTCCAGCCAGACGACGGTGTAGCGATAGGTCCCCAGGTCGTGATGCGCGATCCGGGTTTCGAAGCCATAGGGGTAGAACATCGGTGATCTGACTTGCGCCGGGCTGAGATCGTCCAGGATAGGCTTGGCCGTTCCGCACCCGCAATCGCGAGGCCGACTCGCCTTGTCATCCCGGCCGCAGCGGAGCGGAGAGCCGGGACGACGAGACAGGGCTACTCGCCCTCGACCTTCTCCGTGATGAAATGCCGTCCCTGTCGGTCCTCGACCTCGACCACCCAGATGTCCGGATCGTATCCGCGCTGGCGCTCGATATAGGCGTCCAGCTCGCTCTCCGTGCCGGTGACGGGCTGGATCCACAGCCGGTCGCCGTCCTGTCCGAAGGCCTCGGCGAACAGCCGCGCCTGCCGCGTCGAGGTGTCATAGGCCTTGACGATCACCGTGCCCGCGCGGCCGTCGCCCCGGCGCACGACGGTGGCGTTGGCCCCGCCGATCTCGGCGCGGCGGATCAGGGCCGAAACCCACAGGTCGGAGTTCAGAAGCAAATCGGTAACCCTGATCGGAAACGGGACCGGAACGTCGTGGCGCTAGGGTCGGGGCATGAGGATAGGCCCATTTCCCCGTTTCGCCAGCACGCTGACCCTCGCGGCCACCGTAACCCTGTCGCCCCTGGCGGCGGCGGCAGAAGGCACCGGCACCTACTATGACCGCGCCTTCGTCCTGGCGGCGCACCAGAAATGCCGGCTGTTCGCCGGGCCGGTCGCCGGAGCCCTGTCCGCCGCGACGCTTCAGGCCCACGGCGCGGCGCTGAGGGGCGGAGCGGCCGAGACGACCCTGCGCGAGACAGCCGGACGGGCCCGGGCCCGCGCGGCGGCCGTGTCCTGCACCAACCCGGAACTGACGGTGGTCCGCGACCGGGTCGCCGATGCCTTCGACGGCTGGGCGCGAACACCCCGCATGACCTTTCCCGGCACCCGCGCCGCCTGGAGCGCTGACCGCCTGCGCCGCGAGGACGCCGGGTGGCGGCTGATGCAGGCGTCGGCGACCGGCGCCTCGCCGGTGACGTTCGGCGTATCGGCCGATCCGCTCGGGGCCCAGACCCTGTCGGCGGTGGTGTCCTTCGTCGGCCAGCCTCGACCCTATGCCGCGCGCATCGTGATGCGCGACCCGGGTCTGTCGCCGCGCCCCTGGCTGACGCCGGCCGGCATCGCCGTCCTGCCGCCCGAGAGCCAGCGCCGCACCGTCTGGTCGGCCGGCACCGACGCTGCCGACCAGACCCTGCTGTCCGAAGGCCGTCGTCAGGGCGAAGCCTGGCGCTTTCCCGATGCGGGCGCCGACAGCCTCGCCGCGCTCGATCCGCGCGAGCCTTTTCTGATCCAGTTCCTGTTCCGCGACGGCAGCATCGCCACCGCCCGGTTCGAGGCCGGCGATTTCGCGGCCGCCCGGGCCTTCGTGGCGCTGGGGACGATCTAGCGCATCGTCGGGATCACGAAGGAGCTGTCCGCATGCTCCAGCTCCGAGTCGGGCCAGCGGGCCGTCACCGTCTTGACCTTGGTCCAGAACTTCACGCCCTCCATGCCGTGCTGGTTGGTGTCGCCGAAGGCCGAGCGCTTCC
>CANJLQ010000008.1 GCA_947475735.1 Caulobacteraceae bacterium | reverse complement strand
CATAGTCGGCGTGGCCGGGGCAGTCGACGTGGGCATAGTGACGGTTGGCCGTCTCATACTCGACGTGCGCGGTATTGATTGTGATGCCGCGGGCCTTTTCTTCCGGCGCGGCGTCGATGTCGGCATAGGCCATCGCCTTGGCACCACCGGCCTTGGCCAGCGTCATCGTGATCGCCGCCGTCAGCGTCGTCTTGCCGTGGTCAACGTGACCGATCGTGCCGATGTTGCAGTGCGGCTTGTTACGTTCGAACTTTTCCTTGGCCATGGCCAAACTCCTGATGGCCCGGGTTGAGGGGCGCGTGTGCTGTCAAAAACCTGGAGCGGGTAGACGGAATCGAACCGACATATTCAGCTTGGAAGGCTGCTGTATTACCATTATACTATACCCGCACGGAAACCCCGGCAGTCCGTTGTTCTAAAACAAGAACTTCCGCGGTCGATCCTCCTCGTCACGCCTGTCCGCCGCCTCGAAACCGCGTGGTGGGGGAAGCAGGACTCGAACCTGCGAAGCTTACGCAGGGGATTTACAGTCCCCCCCCTTTGCCGCTCGGGACATTCCCCCGCGCGCGTTTCGAACCGCCGAACCGGATCCGGAACCGATCTTTCGACCTCTTCCGGAACAAAAGACTTCGGGGTCGGGACACGCCTGCGATACAGGGAGCGCCAGACCCGAAAGCCCTAGGGCTCCAAATCGGAGGGCGTCTTATAGTGTCGAGAATTCCAGAACGCAACGACCGCAAATCGGGCAGAAAACCGACCGGCGGAGCGCCGTCCAAGGGCCGTCCGGGCGGACCCGGAGGCGGTCCCTCCAAGGGCGGATGGTCCCCGCGCGCGACCGAGGCCGACCCCACCGCGGCCCCGCGTTCGAACCGGGGCAAGGTCGATGCGGACGGCTTCCTGTGGGGCCGCCACCCGGTTCTGGCCGCCCTGGCCAATCCGGCGAGGAAGGGCATGGGCCGTCTTCTGGCCACGCCCGACCGCGCCGCCGAGATCGAGCGCGAGGGCCTGGCCCCCGGACGCGTCGTCGAGGTCATCGAGCCCCAGGCCCTGGACCGGATGCTGCCCGCCGGCGCGGTCCACCAGGGCCTCGCCTTCAAGGTCCAGCCGCTGGACGGCGTGGCCCTGGAAGACCTCGCCGAGCCCGCCCAGGGCGTCATCGTCATGCTGGACCAGCTGACCGACCCCCAGAACGTGGGGGCCATCTTCCGGTCGGCCCTGGCCTTCGGGGCGCGCGGCATCGTCGTGCAGGACCGGCACTCGCCCGTCCTCGCGGGGGCCCTGGCCAAGGCGGCCGCCGGCGCGACCGAACGCCTGCCCTGCGCCCGGGTCACCAACCTGTCGCGCGCGCTGGAGCGGCTCGCCGATCTCGGCTGGCGCGCCGTTGGCCTGGACGGTGCCTCGGACGAGACGCTGGAAACCGCGCTGGATCACCGCCCGACGGTCCTGGTCCTGGGGTCCGAGGGCGACGGCATCCGCCGCCTGGTCGCCGAGCACTGCGACGTCCTGGCCAGGATCCCCATGCCGGGCGGGTTCGAGAGCCTGAACGTCTCCAACGCCGCCGCCGTGGCACTGTATGAGGCATTCCGGAAGCAGCGACCGCTTGATTAACCGCCTCCCCCTGCCCTAACAGCCCGCTCATGGAATTCCTCAGCTCTCCCGAATTCGCCAGCCAGCTGACCGCGCTCGGCCAGGTCCTCGCCATCGACCTCGTCCTGGCCGGCGACAACGCCGTGGCCGTAGGTCTCGCCGCCGCCGCCCTGCCGGTCGAGCAGCGCCGCAAGGCCATCCTGATCGGCCTGATCGCCGCCG
This sequence comes from Caulobacteraceae bacterium, assembly GCA_947475735.1. GTDB lineage: Bacteria > Pseudomonadota > Alphaproteobacteria > Caulobacterales > Caulobacteraceae > Brevundimonas. The sequence goes on along the minus strand of CANJLQ010000008.1, from coordinate 190,894 downwards.
TCGTCATGCGGATCGGTTTCGCCCTGATCACGGTCCAGCTTCTGGCCATCGTGGGCTTGCTGCTGGCGGGCGGCGTCCTGCTGCTGTGGGTCTGCTGGAAGATGTGGCGCGAGATTCAGGAGCAGAAGACCCACGACCAGGCCGAGGCCGAGCGCGAGCTGGAGCTGGCGCTGGCCATCGAGCACGGCAAGGGCCCGACACCTGAGGAACTGGGCCTGAAGCGCAAGACTTTCGGCGCCGCCCTGCTGCAGATCATGATCGCCGACGTCACCATGTCGCTGGACAATGTGCTGGCCGTCGCCGGCGCGGCCCACGACCATCCCTGGATCATGGTCTTCGGCCTTGTCCTGTCCATCGCCCTGATGGGCCTGGCCGCGACCTTCATCGCCCGCCTGCTGAACAAGTACCGCTGGATCAGCTACGTCGGCCTGGTGATCGTCCTGTACGTCGCCGCCCACATGATCTGGGACGGCTACCGCTCGGTCGTGGTGCGCACCGGGAACCTGGAACAGCACAACGCCGCCGCCCCCGCCTTCCTCGACATCACGCCCAAGGAAGTCGCCAAGCACACCCGGGGGCTGGAGGGACAGGACACCGTCACCCTCGACGCCGACGGCGGGCTGACGCCGCCAGCCGCGACCGCCGGCGGCGCTGCGGAAAAAGCAGCGCCCCCCGCTCCCTGACCGGGGCTGGGGCGTCGCCGGTCAGGCCGCCCCGCCGAACCGCTCGCTCCACTCGGCGACCTGGGTGTCCTCGATCTTCCTGAACAGCACCTCGGCGGACGCCACCGCCTGACCGCGCGGCAGCCGGTCAAGCAGAGCCTCGTCCACGCCCGGCCATGACAGGTCGGTCTCTCCCACCGTGGCGGCGATCGTGGGCGCAGTGAAGGGCATCACCGGCGCGGCGATCCGGGCGAACAGGGCGACCAGGTTCAGTCCCGTGCGCACCGCGACCCCGGACCGCTCCACGTCCGACTTGAACGCCGTCCAGGGTGCCGCCTCCTGCAGATACTCGTTGCCCAGCACCCAGACGGCGCGCAGGGCCTGACAGGCCTTCCTGAACTCCATCGCCTCGAAGGCCTCGGTCGCCTCGGCGATGCCGGCGCGAACATCGGCCTCCAGTTTCGCCTCCAGCGGCCCCGGTTCCCCGCCGTCCGGCACCACGCCGTCGAACTTGGACTCCGCGAACTTGACGATGCGGTTGACGAAATTGCCCAGCACATCGGCCAGGTCCTTGTTTGTCGTCGACTGGAACTGCTCCCAGGTGAAGGCCGCGTCCGACCCCTCGGGCCCATAGGCCGTCAGGTGCCAGCGCCAATAGTCGGCCGGCAGCAGCTCCAGCGCCTGGTCCATGAAGACGCCGCGCTTCTGCGATGTCGAGAACTTGCCGCCGTACCAGTTCAGCCAGTTGAACGCCTTCAGCGTATCGACCGTCTTCCACGGCTCGCCCGAGCCCAGCAGGGTCGCGGGAAACACCACCGAGTGGAAGGCGACATTGTCCTTGCCCATGAACTGGACGTAGCGGACGTCGTCGGCCCCCTCGTCCAGCCGCCACCAGTCCCGCCAGGTCCGGCCCGTCGTCTCGGCCCATTCCTCGGTTGCGCCGATGTATTCGATGGGGGCGTCGAACCAGACGTAGAAGACCTTGCCCTCCATGCCCGGACGCGGCCCGCCGTCCGGCCCCACCACCGGCACGCCCCAGGACAGGTCGCGGGTGATGCCCCGGTCGATCAGCCCCTCGTCCAGATGCTTCAGGGCGATGGACTTGGCCAGCGTCTGCCAGCCCTCGCGGCTGTCGATCCAGGCCCGGATGCGACCTTCCAGCTTGGTCTGCAGCAGATACAGATGCCGGGTGTCGCGGACCTCCAGATTGGTCGATCCCGACACCGCCGAATAGGGCGCGATCAGATCGGTGGGGTCCAGCAGCCGCCCGCAGTTGTCGCACTGATCGCCCCGCGCGCCGACATGGCCACAGTGCGGACAGGTCCCCTCGACATAGCGGTCGGGCAGGAACCGGGCATCGTCGACGGAATAGATCATCCGATCCACCCGCTCCTCGATGAAGCCGTTCGCCTCGAGGACGTTCGCGAAATGCTGCGTCAGGCGGCGGTTCGGCGCGTTCGAGGACCGACCGAACCAGTCGTAGCTCAGGCCGAACGCCTCGCCCGCCCGCTTCTGGATCTCATGCTGCTCGTCGCAATAGGTCCGCACGTCCTGCCCGGCGGCGGCGGCGGCCAGCTCGGCCGGCGTGCCGTGCTCGTCGGTGGCGCAGATATAGAGGACCTCGTTCCCCTGCCCCCGCTTGAACCGCGCATAGACGTCGGCCGGCAGCATCGACCCGGCCAGATTCCCAAGGTGCTTGATGCCGTTGATGTAGGGCAGCGCCGAGGTGATCAGGATGCGGGGCATGGGTGTCCGTCGAGGCGGGAGGGGAGCGCGACGATATAGGGGGCGGATACGGCGGCGTCACCTGCCGCGACGTCTGTCTAGGACGCTTTACATCTGGCCCCGGGTGATGTATAGGGTGCTTTACATTTCGATCCCCGGCTCAAGGGACCGGGCAGACACGGAGCAAGACGATGTCGCGTGGATTGGGCTGGACTCTGGGCGGCGCTTTCGCCGGTTTCGGCGTGCTGTTCTTCACCATCTGGTCGGGGTCCAGCGACTCGGCCAGCATGGCGGCGGTCATGTTTGCCGTGTCCTCGGTGATGTTCGCCACCACCGAGGCCACCCAGGGCCGCAAGACCCCCTGCCCGGACAAGGCCCGGGATCAGGCCTCGGCGGACGGCAGCCCCGGGGCCTGAAGCCGACGCGCGATCCGCACGAACCGCCCCGTCAGCAGGGTTGATGACACCAGGCTGGCGACGATCACCGCCCAGACCAGGCCGTCCACCCCGATGCGGTGCGCCAGCCACCATCCCAGCGGCATCATGATCCCGCCATAGGCCGCGAAGTGCATGATCGTCGGCCACCACACGTCGCCCGCCGCGCGGTTGGCCTGGGCCGCGACCACCTGGATCCCGTCCGCGACGAAGAACAGCGTCGCCAGCACCAGCGCCGGCACCGCGATGCCCACCAGGGCCGGATCGCGATTGTAGGCCCCGACCAGCAGCGGCGCGGTCGGCCACACCACCAGGGCGACGACCAGCGTCAGCCCGGTCACCACGGCGACGCCGACCAGCCCGTTCCTCAGCACGCCGCGCGGATCGCCCGCGCCATAGGCCCGTCCCACGACCACCGCCGTGGCCGACGACAGCCCCATGGGGATCATGAAGACGATGGCCGAGATGTTCAGCACGATCGCCCACGCCGCCGTCTCCGCCGCCCCCAGCTGACCGGCGATGATTGTCATCAGGGCGAACGCGCCGACCTCGATGAAATAGGACGCGCCCGATCCCGCCCCGATCTTGATCTGCTCGCGCGCCGCGACCGGGTCCCGCTTCGGCTTGGCGAACACGCCCAGCGCCCGCGCCTCGGGCAGTCGCAAAATGTAGATCACCAGGAACACCGCCAGCGAGGCCCGCGCAGCGAACGTCGCCCAGGCCGAGGCCTCGGCTCCGAACAGGCCGATCCCCAAGAGGTCGGGCACCAGCAGCAGGTTCAGCGCCAGGTTGACCCCGTTGGCCACCCACATGGCGATCATGCCGGGCTTGGGCTTGCCCAGCGCCTCCAGAAAGAACTGCGCCGCCACCGAGATCAGATAGGCCGGCATGGACAGGGAGAACACGATCAGGGCGGGCCGCGCCCCCTCGCCCAGGCCGTCGGCCAGGTTCAGCTGCGCCAGCGCCCAGGGCCCGAACACGATCAGGGCCAGCATGGAGGCGACGCCGATCTGGGCCGCATAGGCCAGGCCCCGCCGCAGCACCGCCCCGGCCTCCTCGCGCCGCCCCTCGCCCAGCAGCCGCGCGGTCATGACCTGCACGCCCAGCAGCAGGCCCACCGCTGTCGTCACCACCACCGCCGTCGGCGCCCAGGCCAGCGAATGATAGGCCAGCTCCGTCGCCGAATACCGCCCCACCACGATGGCATCGGTCAGCCCCATCGTCATGATGCCGATCCGCGCCAGCACCACCGGCCAGGCCAGGGTCAGCAGTTCGCGGGTCGCGGTACGGGTGGCGGGGGACATCATCGGAGGGCTTCGGGCTTAGGGCTTAGGGCTTAGGTCTTGGACCGACCGGGCCGGTGCCTATAGCGGCTTCCCCGCCGTCCGTCCCACCTCCCGAACCCTAAGCCCTAAGCCCTACTCACTAGGCCCTCATGGCCTACCACGCCCCCATCTCCCTCAACTGCTTGGCCAGGTCCTCCGGCATGTCCCCGCTGTCGAGCGACGACAGGTCCGGCGGCGCGTCCTTGGGCTCCAGATAGCGCCAACCCTGGAACGGTCGCCGCGCCTGCGGGGCCGTGCGCACCACCTCGGGGGACAGCTTGATCAGGCACATCGACGCCTTGCCCTCGCCGCGCGTGGAGATGTCCACGATCGGCATCCGGCATGTGACCGAGCCCTTCATGACCCAGTAGATCGAACCCCCGTCCTCGATCTCGGTCGCGCGCTTGGGCGTCATCCGGGTGTTGACCGTCAGCCAGTCCCCCTTCGCCGCCCGCCGTTCCAGCGTCTCGACCTTGGCGACGCCGACGCACAGCTTGATCATGTGAAGAGGCATGAGTCGGTATCTACCTCTCCCTCCCCTTCATGGGGAGGGACGGTGAGCCGCAGGCGAACCAGGGTGGGGAAGAATCGTCCGTGCGCATGAACGACACGGCCCCACCCGGACCGCTTCGCGGTCATCCCTCCCCATGAAGGGGAGGGAGAAAAATGGGTACTATCGCGCCTTGGACTCATCCAGAACAACAGGACGCAAGACTAACGCATTGAACTTCTGAAGTTGCACTCATTGGACTCGGTATCGCCAGAGTCCAATCCGCTCAGCCCTTGGCCTCCACCACCGCCAGCACCGCATCCGCCGCCACCTGGTCCCCGACCGAGACGCCGACCTCTCCCACAACCCCGTCGAACGGCGCGACGAGGGCGTGCTCCATCTTCATCGCCTCCAGCACCACCACCGGCTGCCCCTTGGTGACGGTGTCCCCAGCCTTCGCCGGCGTCGCCACGATCTTGCCGGGCATAGGCGCGCGCAGGGAGCCGTCCGAGGCACCAAGAGAGCCAGAAGCGGTCGAAGGCGGTCTGCTCTGGATCGAAAAAACCTCGCCACGGCCGAAGGCCAAGACGTGGTCGTCATCGCGCGCCCAAACCTGACCATCCTGAGAAGAGACGTGATCGGGCACCACTTCTGCGACGACACCGTCGACCCAGACAGTCACTGTAGGCCGCCGATCGCGGTTCAGCCTGAACCCAAGGGCACGATCACCCTCCCAAGGCGATCTCCAATCACCATGGCCCCAACGGCTGCTCCGAGGGAGCAGACGGAGGCCAGCGTTACTTAGTATCTCCGCCGACAAAACTGATCGCGTCGTGAGGGTGTCCTCCTCCGCCCCGATGAACCCCGTATCCACATCCCCCGCCACGAACCGCGGATGCTCCAGGCACCGCACCAGGAACCCGGCGTTGGTCCGCACCGGCCACACCTCGACCGACCCGCACGCCCCCGCCAGCCCCTCGGCCGCCGCCTCGCGCGTCTCCGCATGGACGATCAGCTTGGCGATCATCGGGTCGTAGAACTGGCTGACCTCGCCGCCCCTCTCCACGCCCGTATCGACCCGGACCCCGTCCGGCAGGACGAAGTGATCCAGCCGCCCGATCGAAGGCAGGAACCCGTTCGCCGGGTCCTCGGCATACAGCCGCGCCTCCATGGCCCAGCCGTTGATCGACAGCTGGTCCTGCCGCATCGGCACGGGCTCGCCCGCCGCCGCTCGGAACTGCCATTCGACCAGGTCGATGCCGGTGATCGCCTCCGTCACCGGATGCTCGACCTGCAGCCGGGTGTTCATTTCCATGAACCAGATGCGGTCGGCCCGCAGCCCCTCGGTCCCGTCGGCGATGAACTCGATGGTGCCCGCCCCCACGTAGTTCACGGCCCTCGCCGCCCGCACCGCCGCCGCCGTCACCGCCTCCCGCGTCGCCGCGTCCATGCCCGGCGCGGGGGCCTCCTCGATCACCTTCTGGTGGCGGCGTTGCAGCGAGCAGTCGCGCTCGAACAGGTGGACGACCTCGCCGTGGCTGTCGCCGAACACTTGAACCTCGATGTGGCGGGGCGACAGGATGTATTTCTCGATCAGCACCCGGTCGTCGCCAAAGCTGGACGCCGCCTCGCGCTTGCACGACGCAAGAGCCTCGAGGAAGGCGTCGACCGCATCGACCCGGCGCATCCCCTTGCCGCCCCCGCCCGCCACGGCCTTGATCAGCACGGGATAGCCGATCGCGTCCGCCTCGGCCTTCAGCCGCTCGGGCGACTGGTCCTCGCCCAGATAGCCGGGCGTCACGGGCACCCCCGCCTCGATCATCAGCTGTTTGGCCGCGTCCTTCAGCCCCATGGCCCGGATGGCGGCCGGCGGCGCGCCGATCCAGACGATCCCCGCCGCCATCACGGCTTCCGCGAACTCCGCGTTCTCGGAGAGGAAGCCGTATCCGGGATGGATCGCCTCCGCCCCCGTCGCCTTGGCCGCCGCCAGGACCTTCGCCTGATCCAGATAGCTCTCGCGCGCCGGGGCCGGCCCGATCAGCACCGCCTCATCGGCCTCGCGGACATGCAGAGCCCGGGCGTCGGCCTCGGAATAGACGGCGATGGTACGGATCCCCATCCGCTTGGCGGTGCGGAAGACGCGACAGGCGATCTCGCCGCGATTGGCGACCAGGACGGACTTGAACATCTATTGGGCCCAGCTGGGGTCGCGCTTGTCGAGAAAGGCCCGCACGCCCTCCTGACCCTCGACCGAGACGCGGGCGCGGGCGATCCGCTTGGCGGTCTCCTCCATCAGGCCGCGATCGATCTTCTGGCCGACCACGTCGTGGACCAGCCGCTTGGCCTCGCCCATGGCGCCGGGCGCGTTGCGAGTCAGGCTGTCGGTCAGCATCGACACGAACTCGTCCATCGACCCCTCTGGCAGGACCATGTCGATGATCCCCGCGTGGGCCGCATAGTCGGCGTCGAAGATGTTGGCGGTCAGGAACAGCTGCCGCGCCCGGCGCGCGCCGACCGCCTCGATCACATAGGGGGCGATCGTGCCGGGGATCAGGCCCAGCTTCACCTCCGAGAAGGCGAACCGCGTCCCCTCCACCGCCACGGCCATGTCGCAGGCGCAGACGATACCCGCCCCACCGCCCATGGCCGATCCCTCGACCAGAGCGACCGTCAGGGCCGGAATGTCGTGCAGGGCCTTCAGCATCTTCGCCAGGCCCATGGCGTCGTCGCGGTTGTCGCTCTCGGACCAGTCGACGGCGTCGCGCATCCAGCCCAGGTCCGCGCCCGCGCTGAACGTCCCGCCCGCTCCGCGCAGGAAGACGACCCGCACGTGATCGGCCCCGTGCAGCGTCTCGAACGCCTCGTGCAAAGCCGCGATCGTGGCCGCGTCGAAGGCGTTCTTCTTGGCCGGCCGGTTCAGGGTGATGAAGACCACCCCGTCGGCGGTAGAATCGATCTGCACCAGGTCGTCGTTGGCGTCCGGTGCCGGATCGGGGACCAGGGGCTGGGCGATGGCATTGATCTCGGTCGCCTCGCCGGGCGTGATATCGAGTGCGTTGAGGTCGGATGGTTTGGGGTCGGTCATCGGGAAGTCTCCAATCACATCCGGAACACGCCAAAGGTCGTGTCGGCTATGGGTGCGTTCAACGAAGCCGAGATCGCCAGGCCCAGCACGTCCCGCGTCTGCGCCGGGTCGATGACGCCGTCGTCCCACAGTCGGGCGGTGGCGTAGTAGGGGTTGCCCTCGTCCTCATACTTCTGGCGAACGGGAGCCTTGAAGGCCTCCGCCTGTTCCGGCGTCCATTTGTCGGCGTCACGGTGGACGGTGGCCAGCACGGCGGCCGCCTGCTCCCCGCCCATGACGCTGATCCGGCTGTTGGGCCAAGTGAACAGGAAGCGCGGCGAATAGGCCCGCCCGCACATGCCGTAGTTGCCGGCGCCGAAGCTGCCGCCGATCAGGACGGTGAACTTGGGAACGTTGGCGCTGGCGACGGCGGTGACCAGCTTGGCGCCGTCCTTGGCGATGCCGCCTGCCTCATACTTGCCGCCGACCATGAAGCCCGAGATGTTCTGCAGAAAGATCAACGGGATCTTCCGCTTGCAGGCCAGTTCGATGAAATGGGCCCCCTTCAGCGCGCTCTCACTGAACAGCACCCCGTTGTTGGCCAGAATGGCGACCGGATAGCCCCAGATGCGAGCGAAGCCGCACACCAGGCTGGAGCCGTAGAGCGGCTTGAACTCCTCGAACTCGGAGCCATCGACCACGCGGGCGATGACCTCACGCACGTCGTAGGGCGCTCGAACGTCGTCGGGGATCAGACCGTAGAGCTCTTCGGCGGTAAAGGCGGGCGTCATTGGCTCGCGCACGTCAAGCTCGACCCGCTTGACCGTGTTCAGATGGCCGACGATGTCGCGGACGATCTCCAGCGCGTGCTCGTCGTTCTCGGCGACGTAGTCGACCACGCCGGATTTCCTGCCGTGGGTCTCGGCGCCGCCCAGGTCCTCGGCCGAGATGACCTCGCCGGTCGCGGCCTTCACCAGCGGCGGCCCGGCCAGGAAGATGGTGCCCTGATTGCGGACGATCACCGTCTCGTCCGACATGGCCGGGACATAGGCGCCGCCGGCGGTGCAGCTGCCCATGACGCAGGCGATCTGGGGGATATTCCGGGCGCTCATCCGCGCCTGGTTGAAGAAGATGCGGCCGAAGTGGTCGCGATCCGGAAAGACCTCGGCCTGGTGCGGCAGGTTCGCTCCGCCAGAATCGACCAGATAGACGCAGGGCAGGTTGTTCTGCTCGGCGATCTCCTGGGCGCGCAGGTGCTTCTTGACCGTCATGGGGAAGTAGGCGCCGCCCTTCACCGTCGGGTCGTTGGCGACGATCATGACCTCGCGCCCCGAGACCCGGCCGATGCCGCAGATCATGCCGGCACCGGGCGCGCCCTCTGGATTTCCTGGCTCGCCATACATGCCGTTCGCGGCCAGCTGCCCGATCTCCAGGAACGGCGAGCCGGGGTCCAACAGGCGCTCGACCCGGTCGCGAGGGAGCAGCTTGCCGCGCGCGACGTGACGGTCGCGCGATGCGTCCGACCCGCCCCGACCGGCCCTGGCCACCTTGTCGCGCAACTCGGCCACCAGGGCGGTGTTGTGGGCGTGGAGCGCCTTGAACGCAGGGCTGTTCGGATCGACGGCGGAGGTCAGCTTCGGCATTCGGTGGGTTTAGGCGGCGCGGGCGAGTTGGCAAAGCCCCCCTACTTCCGCAGCAACCGATCCTTCGCCGCGTTCAGCTTGGCGGCCAGTCCCTCCGTGCCGCCCTGGTCAGGGTGGGCGCGGGCCATCAGCCTTCGCCAGGCCGCGGTGATGTCCTGCCCCGTCGCGTCGAGCGGAACGCCCAGCAGACTGCGGGCCTCGGCGTCCGACAGCTCCTCGCCACGAGGCGCGACCGTCCGGATCCGCGACGCCAGCGTCAGCCACAGCGCCGCTCCGCACAGCCCCGCCCCCGTGATCCATGCGCCCTTCGACAGAGCCAGCGCGCCCCCGGCCAGCATGACGGCCGAGATGAGCGTCGCCGCCACCCGCCACTGGCCCCTTCGCGGACCCTCGGTCTGTCGACCCAGACGCACCAGCGCCCAGACCGCGATGCCCGCCAGCACGAGCCAGATCAGGCCCATGCGTTCATCCGATCAGGCGGCTGCGTCGAGGACGGGCAGGCTGACATCCTCCAGACCCAGCGACTGCATCAGGTTGCGCATCTCTTGCCGCGCCGCGACATGGGCCAGAGACACCGCCACCGGCCGCACCTCGTTCGACAGATCCGCCACCGTCAGGCCGAACGGGAACAGCTCGCGATAGATCACCCGGTCGCGCAGGCCCGGCCCCACGCGGAAGCCGACCCGCTTGGACAGCTTGAGCATCCGCTCCTCCAGACGACGCCGGTTCCTCGCCTCGGCCACGGCCATACGGTTGATCACCACGACCCAGTCGATGGCCGCGTGGCGGCCTTCCTTGATGGCGCGATGCTTCCGGGCCTCCCAAACGCTCTCGGAATAGGTCGAGGGTTTGAGCAGATCCAGCGTGACCGGATCGACACTGCCCAGCATGTCGAAGTCGACGAAGCTGTCGTTCATCGGCGTCACGATCTGGTCGGCGCGCGCGTGGGCGGCGCGCGACAGGGGCGTGTCGCCGCCCGGGGTATCGATCAGGATCACGTCCGCGCCCGAGCCCTGCGCCTCGGCGAAGGCGGCTTCGAAACGCGCCAGCTGCTCCGCCTCGTCGGCGCGGGCCAAGGCCTTGCCGTCGCCCAGATCGGGCTCGACCGGCATGGGCAGGGTGACGCCGTTGGCGGCGGTCCAGGCCGCTCGATGGGCGAAGAAGTGGCTCATCGACCGCTGGCGCAGGTCGAGATCCAGAAACGCGACCCGCCGCCCGGCGTGCAGCAGGCCGCAGACGATGTGTATGGCCAGGGTGGACTTGCCCGCCCCGCCCTTTTCGTTGCCGACGACGATGACCTGGGCCTGACCCATGCGCGCTGCCTCGCTCACGCGGCCGACTCACTGTCGGACCGCCTCGCCCGCAGACTCGCGGGCGCTGAGCCAGAGGTCAACGAAAGGTTAAGCGACACCTGTGGACGGTAGGCTCAGCCGCGACGAAGACAGCCCAGCTGCGCCGCGTCCGCGGCACGGCAGACGGCGCGGGCGGCCTCGGCCGAGGCGACCACTTTCAGGCGGGTCAGGGTGCGTCCATCGACCGTGACCGCCTCGAACGCCGGCGTCAGGGAGGCGACGGTGTCTTCGGCTCCTGCGATCCGGCCCCAGGCGGCGCGAGCGGCGGCCGGGCTGGAGAAGGCACCGAGCTGCAAGGTTTCGCGCACGGCCTCGGGACGCAAGGTATCCGCCGCATGGGTGACTTCCCGCACGACGGCCTGCGTGACCACAGGGGCCGCCGCTTCGATCACGGCGGGGGCTGCGCGTTCGACGGCCCCACGCAGGCCCGCGTCGCGCGCGTCCCACAGAGCATGGGGGTCCAGCACCTCCACCCGCAGAGCTCCCGGGTCGGCGACCTGTTCCGCCGAGACGAAGGCGGGACGCAGCCCGGCCTCGTCCGCCGAACGGACCGGCGCGGAGCCGCCGTCCAGCGGGATGTCCGCGACGGCCTGGGCCAAAGTCTCGAAACGGTTGGGATCGCTTTCGACGAAGCCGCACGACGACGTCGAGAGCCCCAGGAGGCCGATCAGGACTGGACGGAGCATTCTGCTGGGCGTCATAAGCCGACCCATAGCGCGGCACCCTTTGAAGCGCGGTGCATGATCACGCTTAAGTCGAAGGGTTAATCCGGTAAGCATGAGCACGCCCCCTACCCTGCCTATCGCGCGAACGGTCGAAACGTTGCGCGGCGCGGTCCGCGACTGGCGTCGCCAGGGGCTGAGCGTGTCCTTCGTGCCGACCATGGGCGCGCTGCATGAGGGCCACCTGACCCTGGTACGCGAGGCCGGCCAGAGGGCCGACCGCGTGGTCGCCAGCGTCTTCGTCAATCCGACCCAGTTCGCCGCGCACGAGGACCTGGGCACCTATCCCCGGCGCGAGGCCGAAGATGCGGCCCTACTGGCGGGGGCCGGGTGCCACCTGCTGTTCGCCCCGACGGTGGAGGAGATGTACCCGGCCGGCTTCTCGACGTCCGTTGCTGTTTCGGGCCCGTCGCAGGGGCTGGAGACCGACTTTCGGCCCCACTTCTTCGGTGGGGTCGCCGTGGTGGTCGCCAAGCTGCTGAATCAGGTCCAGGCCGACGTCGCCGTGTTTGGGGAGAAGGACTATCAGCAACTGCTGGTCGTCCGGCGCATGGCCCGCGACCTGGACATCCCGACCGAGATCCTCTGCGCGCCAACGGAGCGGGACGGCCACGGCCTGGCCCTGTCGTCGCGCAACGCCTACCTGTCCGAGCCAGAGCTGGCGGTGGCCCGTCGGCTGAACGGCGTGCTGGCCGAGGCGGCGGCGAAGGCTGCGAGCAAGCGTCCGCTGGCGGCGGTTGAGCGCGACGCCTACGCCGACCTGCTGAAGGCCGGTTTCGAGCGGGTCGACTACGTCGCCGTGCGCCGGGCCGACGACCTCGCGCCCTTCACCGACGGCGTCGTAGACGCGCCGGCGCGCATCCTGGCCGCCGCCTGGCTGGGCAAGACCCGCCTGATCGACAACATGGCGGTCTGAGGGATTAGCCGGAGGCCATCCTGGCCAGTCGGGGCTTGACCATCGGGATGGTCAGCATGGTCGAACCGACGGCCATCAGCAGCAGGGCGGTGAAGGCCTCGTTGGTGACTATCCCTCTGTCCAGCAGGATATTGGCGAAGATGATCATGATCAGGGCCTTGGTCTGCAGCAGCCAGCCGATCACCGTCGCCTCGCCTTTCGGCCATTTCAGGATTCCGCCCGCCAGGTGAACCCCGGCCAGCTTGCCGGCCACCGAGGCCACCAGAAGCAGCGCCGCCGCCCCGAAGACCGCCACGCCCCCGACGTCCCACTGGGTCCGCAGGCCCGTGGACAGGAAGAACACAGGCATGATGGCCAGCAGGATGTGATCGCGGAACGCGTCCATCTGCGCCTCGTCGAACCAGTCCTTGTCCAGGACCACGCCCGCGAGGAACGCTCCCACCATGAAATGCAGGCCCGCCCAGTCGCAGACGAAACCCATGGCCGCCAGCCAGATCAGGCCGAGGTACCAGCGATCCCGCTCTGGGACGCGGCGCATCAGGGCGCGGATGCCCCAGGCCGCGATCGGGAAGCCGACGAGGAAGCCCGCCTGGCGGCCAAGCCTGTCCCAGTCCAGGATGATCAGCGCCAGCACACCCCAGATGGCGATGTCGTCCAGACTGGCATAGCGCAGCACGCGCTGGCCCAGCGGCTTCCTGAGAACGCCCAGCTTGTCCAGAAACAGCACCAGGATCGGCAGGGCGGTGACCGCGCAGGCCATGCCCATGCCCGCCAGGACCTGCCATGTCGCCCCGCGCTCGCCCACCCAGCCGGGAAACTGCAGCAGCACCGCCGCCGCCGCGCATCCGAACAGCAGCGGCGTGACCAGCGCCAGGCCGGCGGTCACCCCCGTCTCCCCCCGGCTGGCCCAAGCCTGTTTCAGGTCCAGCTCGATCCCCGCCACCCAGACGAAGATCATCACCGCCCACCAGGCGACGCCGTTCAGCGCCGAGATCACCTGCGGATTGAAGACGAAGGCGTAGTAGTCGGGAAAGGCCGCGCCCAGGACGCCCGGCCCCAGCAGGATGCCGGCGACGATCTGGACGACCACCAGAGGGGCGTAGTGGTCGGTCTTGAAGAGCCGCCACACCAGATACGGCGCGCTGAAGATGATCAGCATGGCGATCAGAAAGACCTCGGTCGTGTTCATGCGGCCCCGTCATGATCCCATCGCGCGAGAGGTCCTTAGCCGATTCCGGGCGAGCTTGACGAACGCTCCTGCCGGGACTTCCCTCCCTCCTGGGATAACGGAGGGATTTGAAATGACGCGCATGGAGGTGCTCCTGGGCCTCGGGGCCGCCGCCTTGCTGGCGGGTTGCCAGCCGGCGGCGGAGGCGACGGGAACCGTTGATGCCGCAGACGACCCGCGAGTGGTGGCCGCAAGCGACATCGGGGCGGGCCGATACCTGGTCCTGATCGGGGGGTGCAACGACTGCCACACCCCGCAATACGCCCAGACCAACGGCGCCCAGCCACCGGAGGCGGAATGGCTGAAGGGCTCGACCGAAGGCCACACCGGGCCGTGGGGCACGTCCTACGGCAAGAACCTGCGCATGACCGTCGGCCGGATGAGCGAGGACCAGTGGGTCGAACTGCTGGCGACCGGGTCCAGCCTGCCGCCCATGCCCTGGCCCAGCGTGCGGGCGATGTCAGACGCCGACAAGCGAGCGGTCTATCGCTACATCGCCTCCCTGCCGGGCGAGGTGGGCGAGCAGGCCCCGGCGGCCCTGCCGCCCGGCGCGACACCGTTGGTAGCGGCTGCGCCCCCGGCACCCGCCGCCTGATCTAGCCGATCGCGCCGACGCAGCCCTCGGCGTCGCCGGGGGTCAGCCGGGCGTCGGTCAGCGCCAGGGTCCAGCCGTGGTGGGTGTTCAGCCCCCAACGACGCGCGCCGCCGCCGTCGCCCGCGTCGCCGCCCGCCGTGACGATGACGCTACGGCCGGTCGGCAAGGCCGCCGGATCGATCTTGCCGATCGCCAGCGACGTCGGCTGCCCACCCGCCTGACCGAACCCGTCGAAGACGCTGAGGCTGGACCAGTCGCGGCGCAGGCCGACCCACCACGGATCGTCGGTGTTGACCGCCAGGACGGCCACGCCCCGTCCCTCAGCGGCGAACGCCAGCGCGGCCTGGGGATCGCGAACCATGCGAATGGCGGCGGCGGTGCCGAAGCGGTGACGGGCCCCGTCGAAGGCCCGGGTCGGATCGGTGGGCGCCCAGACCTGGACCTGAAGCTGCCCCTGCTGGGCCAGACCCCAGCCGACGATCTCGCGCCACAGGCCCTCGACCGCCGTGACCTTGTCCGGCTCGGCGCGGGACAGGACGCGGCTGAGCACCGTCTGCTCGCGATCCGGCCTCAGCTTCGTGTGGGGGCCGTGTGGAGCGTCCTTGGCCAGGCCGACCTTGGCGGCAATGGCGAGGCGCTTCTGGAAAAGAACCAGCATCTCGTCGTCGATCTGGTCGATCTCGTGACGCAGGGCGGCCAGAGCCATCTGCTCGGGCGACAGGTCGGCGGGGTTCATCTCGGGCCAGACGGGCTGGAGGTTCGGTTTGGACATGGGATCAGGGCTTTCAAAGCGATCATTTCGATGAGGGGTGCAGGGGCGCGCCGCCGCTCTGTTCCAGAGCGGTCGCCGGCGAGGCTGTCAGGTGCGGGAAGCGCGCCTGGCCTCAGCCGGCGTATCGAAAGCCGTAGAAGCGATAGCCGAAATAGAGCGAGCCGGCCGCGCGCGAACGGGGCGAAAGGGCAAGAAGGTAAGCGCGCGGGGACATGGGTCGGTCCGATCAGCGAGCCAGAAGAGGCTCGTACCGCTTTAAGACACGCAAGGATCGTGCGCGGTCAACCCGCTGCGCGCGTCAGAAGGACAAAACGCGTGCGGTTGGCGTCGGAATCCTGGAGGTCGTTGCGCAGAATCGACAGCCCGTAGACTTCGGCCGCCGCAACGGGGGCGAGAGCCGCGCAGGTGCGGTCTCCGCGCTCCGCCACTTCCCGGGCGGCACCGGCGGTGTCGAAGGATTCGACCACGGCGAGGTTCAGCCTGGCCAGGGTGCCCGCGCACTGACGAAGCGCCACCGGATGGCTGTGGACCGTGCGCAGATGCGCGATGTCCGTGCCTGGCACGGCCATCAGGGCAATCTGGATCTTGCGCCAAACCTCGGCCACCACCGGCAGTCCGGACTGGGCGACCAGGGTGGCAGCGGGCTCCACCACGCCGATGGTCGAGTTCTCGACCGGGATCAGGGCGCAGTCGCAGGCCCCTGATTTCACGGCATCGATGGCTTCGGCGAAGGTTTCGAACGGGACGTGCTCGTCCCAGGGGCGCAGCTCGACGCAGGCCTCATGGCTGAAAGCTCCGGGCGCGCCCTGGAAGGCCGTGCGCCCGGCCCGGTCGTCGTCCTCGGGTCGTCCGATCTGTTCCATTTCGCCGTCTTCCACGTGGAGGCTTCCCATGCGACGCGAAAGCGGCTGGGGCAAGCCACGGTCTCGCTTGTTTGTGGCTAGGGAGCCCGTCTAGGCTGCCAGCGCTCATTCGCAATGAGGTGCCGGCATGATCGAGACACTCACCGGCTCCCGACGGTCGATGCTGCTCGCCCTGGGCGGTCTGGCCCTGGGCGGATGCGCGACGACGCCGCCCCTCCAGACGACGCGACCTCGCTTCTTCACGCCTCCGCTCGTGCCGATCGATTCACGGCTCGAGCGGATCACCCGCGTGACGGTCTGCCTGCGGCCCTTCCGGGCGATGGGCCCGCGCATCGAGGCCGAGGCGTTCGGCGACAAGCGGCTGGTCCACAACTACGGCCACGGCGGCAGCGGCTGGTCGCTGTCCTGGGGGTCTGCGGAGATCGCTCGTGAGCTTGCTCTGGCCGGCGGCGCCGGCCCGGTCGCGGTCATCGGCTGCGGCGCCATCGGCCTGACCACGGCGACGCTTCTGCGCCGGGCCGGGGCGGAGGTGACCATCTATGCGAGCGAGCGTCTCCCGCACACGCGCTCGGCCCGGGCGACGGGCCTGTGGACGCCGGACTCGCGGATCGCCGACGCGGACCGGGTCGATCAAGCCTTCCCGGCGTTCTGGGAACGACTGGCCCGCGCGTCCTGGGCGACGCACCAGGACTATCTGGGCCAGCCCGCCGATCCCGTCGCCTTCCTGGACCACTATATCCTGGCGGACAGACCGGCCTCATCAGGGCCTTCGACGCCGCGCGCGCGCCGGCAGGGCGAGGTGGCCTTCGTCAACTACGGGTCCCGCCTGGGCGATCTGACGCCGCGCTCCTTCGCCGTGGACTCGCAGGATCACCCCTTCGACAAGCCGAACGTCCGCCGCTCGCTGAACATGCAGTTCAATGTCTCCGAACTGGGTCGGCGTCTGATGTCGGACTTCCTCATCGAGGGTGGACACATCGAGACCCGCACGTTTCACGCGCCATCGGAGCTCGCGGCGCTGAGCCAGCCAGTGATCGTCAACTGCACGGGCTACGGGGCCCGCGCCCTGTTCGGCGACGAAAGCATCATCCCGGTGCGCGGCCAAATGACGTGGCTGCCCGCACAGCCAGAGGTTCGCTACAGCCTGTACTTCAGTGGCGTGGGCGTCACGACGCGGCCGGACGGCATCGGGCTGCAGAGGCTGGCCGGCGACATGTTCGGCTACGGCTCGACCGATGAAACCGTGGACACCACCGAAGCGGCCGACGCGGTGTCGCGCGTCGCTGCCCTGTTCAGGCCTGCCGGACCCGTCGCCTGATGGCTCAGGCGGCGGCGGACCGGGCCAGCCGGCCAGTCTTGAGCCGCTCGGCGATCAGGAAGGCCAGCTCCAGCGCTTGGTCCGCGTTCAAGCGCGGGTCGCAGTGGGTGTGATAGCGGCTGGAGAGGTCATCCTCGGTCACGGCCTGGGCCCCGCCGATGCATTCGGTGACGTTCTGGCCTGTCATTTCAAGATGGACGCCGCCGGGGTGGACGCCTTCGGCCTCGGCTACGTCGATGAAGCCCTTAACCTCGCCGATGATGCGGTCGAACGGTCGGGTCTTGTAGCCGCTCTGGGCCATCAGGGTGTTGCCGTGCATCGGGTCGATCGACCAGATGACCCGCTTGCCGTGATCCTTCACCGCCTTCATCAGGCGCGGCAGGCGGGCGTGGACCTTGTCGTGGCCGAAGCGACCGATGATCGTCAGACGGCCCGGCGTATTGTCCGGATTCAGGGCGTCGATCAGGGGCAGCAGGTCATCCGGCTCCATGGTCGGGCCGCACTTGACCCCGATCGGGTTCTTGATGCCGCGCATGAACTCGACGTGGGCCCCGTCCAGCTGACGCGTGCGCTCGCCGATCCACAGCATGTGGGCCGAGGTGTCGAACCATTCGCCGGTCGCGCCGTCCAGCCGGGTCAGGGCGCTCTCGACGTTCAACAGCAGGGCCTCGTGCGAGGTGAAGACTTCGACGCGGCTCAAGTCGGGGTGCGTCTCGGGCGTGACGCCGACCGCCTCCATGAAGGCCAGGGCCTCGGCGATCTTGTCGGCCAGCTCGCGGTACTGGGTGCCGATGCCCTGATCGGCGAACCCCTGGGTCCAGCGGTGGATGTTGTAGAGGTCCGCGTAGCCGCCACCGGCGAAGGCGCGCAGCAGGTTCAGCGTCGAGGCCGACTGGTTATAGGCCCTGAGCAGGCGCTGGGGGTCCGGCGTCCGCTCCTCAGGCGTGAAGGCCGAGCCGTTGATGTTGTCGCCGCGATAGCTGGGCAGGGTGACGCCGTCGATCGTCTCGATCGGGGCCGAGCGGGGCTTGGCGAACTGTCCGGCGATGCGGCCCACCTTCACGACGGGCTTGCGACCCGCGAAGGTGAGGACCACCGCCATCTGCAACATCAGCCGGAAGGTGTCGCGGATGTTGTCGGTCGAGAACTCCTTGAAGCTCTCGGCGCAGTCGCCGCCCTGAAGCAGGAAGGCGTCGCCCGCCTCGACGGCCGCCAGTCGGTCCTTGAGCCGTCGCGCCTCGCCCGCGAACACCAGAGGCGGCAGGGCCTTCAGCTCGTCCTCGACGGCCTGAAGCGCACGCGCGTCCGGATAGTCCGCCGGAATGTGCAGGGCGGTCTTGTTTCTCCAGCTCTCGGGCGTCCAGCGGTTGGTCATGGCGCGAAGATAGTCGTCTCGCGCTTGCGAGACAATGAATGTGCGGTCGCGGTCATCCCGCGTTCGTTTCCGGTGTCTGCTTGACCCTCAGCGTCACCAGCTCCTCGGCCATGGTGGGGTGGACGGCGCAGGTGGCGTCCCACTGGGCCTTTGTCAGGCCGGCCTTCACGGCGATGGCGGCCAGCTGGATCATCTCCGGCGCCTCGGGGCCAACGATGTGGACGCCGACGACGCGGTCGGTCTTGGCTTCGACGACCAGCTTCATCAACATCCGCTCTTCCGAGCCCGAAAAGGCGTACTTCATCGGCCGGAAGCGGGTGACGTAGACGTCGACCGCGCCCTCGAAGGCCCGGCGCGCCTCGTTCTCGCTCAAGCCGACAACGCCGACCGGCGGCTGGCTGAACACCGCCGTCGCGACGGCCTCGTAGTCGAAGGCCTGGGGATTGTCGCGGTAGACCGTCTCATGGAAGGCGACCGCCTCGCGGATCGCCACCGGCGTCAGGTTCATGCGATCGGTGACGTCGCCGATGGCCCAGATGTTGTCCGCCGTCGTGCGGGACAGGGCGTCGACCTTGATCGCACCCTCATCGGTCAGTTCGACGCCCGCTGTCTCCAGACCCAGCGCCTTGACGTGAGGCACCCGGCCGGTGGCGAACATGACGACGTCGGTTTCCAGCTCCATGCCGTTCTCAAGCACACTGAGCAAACCACTGTCAGTCTTGCGGATTTCCTTGTGCTGGCAACCCAGGATGACCTTGATACCGCGCTTCTCGATCTCGCCGGTCAGATGGGCGCGCACGTCGTCGTCGAAACCGCGCAGGATGTTGGGCCCGCGATAGATCAGCGTCGTCTCGACCCCCAGACCCGCGAAGATGCCCGCGAACTCGACCGCGATGTAGCCGCCGCCCGCGATGAGGATGCGCTTGGGCAGTTCCGGCAGATGGAAGGCCTCTTCGGACGTAATGGCGTGCTCGATGCCGGGCATGTCCTCGGGTATCCAGGGGCGGCCGCCCGTGGCGATAAGGATGCGTTCGGCCGTGACCGTCAGATCGCCGCCGTCCTCGCCCTTGCCGGCGATGACCACCGTGTGGGCATCCGTCAGGACGGCGCGGCCATGGATCAGCTCGACGCCCGCCTTGCCCAGGTTGGCGACGTAGATGCCCGAGAGGCGGGCGATCTCGACGTCCTTCGTCTCGATGAATTTGGGCCAGTCGAAGCTGGCGTCGATGGTCCAGCCGTAGCCCTCGGCGATCTCGAAGCTGTGGGCGAAGTCCGAGGCCATGACCATGAACTTCTTGGGCACGCAGCCGCGGATCACGCAGGTGCCGCCGACGCGGTGCTCCTCGGCGATCGCGACCCGCTTGCCGCCGAGCGCCGTCAGCCGCGCGGCGCGGACCCCGCCGGAACCGGCGCCGATGACGAAGAGGTCGTAGTCGTAGGTCGTCATGGCGGGCTCCGCATTTCAGACGTCGCAAACAGAGTCTGAATAGTCTGAAACGGCTGAAATTCTGTTCCCAAACAAGGCCTGGGGACGGGCGGAGGTAGGCAGTCGAAGACAGTCCGGCAAGGCTCAGGGGGGCAATACGGTGACGCCATCATCGCCACCGATGATCGCCTCGTCGGCGAGATCGAGAAACAGGCCGTGCTCGACCACGCCGGTGATCAGCTTCAGGTCGTCGGCGAGGCGAACGGGGTCGTGGATGGCCTGGCATTTCGCGTCGTAGATGACGTTGCCGCCGTCAGTGCGGACGACGCCGCGATCAGCCTGACGCAGACGAGCGGGCATGGCGATGTCGTGGTCGATCAGCACGTCCATGATGCGGTTGGCGGTCGCCTTGTGACCGAAGGCGACGACCTCGATCGGCAGGGGAAAGGCGCCCAGCACCGGCACGACCTTGGCCGCGTCGGCGATGACGAGGCAGCGGTTCGACGCCTCCCACACCAGTTTCTCGCGCAGCAGGGCCGCGCCGCCGCCCTTGATGAGGGCCAGACCGGGCCCGACCTCGTCGGCGCCGTCGACGGTCAGGTCGATGCGGGAGACGTCCTCGAGCGTGGTCAGGGGCAGGCCGAGCTCGCGGGCGAGGTCGGCGGTCTTTTCGGACGTCGGGACGCACCGCAGGCCGGTCAGGCCGCGTTCGGCCAGTGCCTTGACGAACCAGGCAGCGGTGGAGCCGGTGCCGAGGCCGACGACCATGCCCGGCTCGACGCGGAGGGCGGCGGCCTCTCCGGCGAGGCGTTTCTGGAGGTCGCTCATCTTCCCTCTCCCGTGGGGAGAGGGCTTGAGGCTCGGAGAGCGAAGCGAGCCGCAAGCCGAAAGGGTGAGGGCGTACGGTGGGAGTCGGTGAGAGGGAAACCCCTCACCCTTTCGCGCAAGGACGACGCTTCGCGCCGTGCGCTCAAGCCCTCTCCCTCTGGGAGAGGGATCATTGCTTGGACTCCTTCTTGACCCTTGCTTTTTCGCGGAAGGCAGCCCCTCCGCCCTCCTTCACGATCTGGCGTGCGCGGCCGAACGCCAGCGCATCCGCAGGCACGTCCTTGGTGATGACCGAGCCGGAGCCGACGATCGCGCCCGCCCCGATCGACACCGGGGCCACCAGCGAACTGTTCGAGCCGATGAAGGCCCCCTCGCCCACCTCGGTGCGGGCCTTATTGAAGCCGTCGTAGTTGCAGAAGATCGTGCCCGCGCCGATGTTCGCGCCCGCGCCGACCGAGCCGTCGCCCAGATAGGACAGGTGGTTGGCCTTGGCGCCCCGCTCCATGCGGACGGCCTTGACCTCCACGAAGTTGCCGACCTTGACGTCTTCGGCCAGGTCCGCGCCGGGGCGCAGCCGGGCGTAGGGGCCGACCTCGGTGCCCGAGGCGACCGTCGCGCCCTCGATGTGGGAAAAGCTCCGGATGCGGGCGTTTTCGGCGATCTTCGCGCCCGGGCCAAAGACGACGAAGGGTTCGATCACCGTGCCGGCCCCGACCTGGGTGTCCCAGGCGAAGTGGACGGTGTCGGGGGCGCTCATGGTGACGCCGGCGGCGAGGAAGGTCTCGCGCTGGACCTGCTGGAACAGGGCCTCGGCCTGGGCGAGCTCGGCCTGGGCGTTGACACCCATGACGGCGTCCTCCGACGCCATGACCGCGCGGGTCGGGGCCCCCTGCCCGCGCGCCAGCGCCACGACGTCGGTCAGATAGTATTCGCCCTTGGCGTTGTCGTTGGTGACGCGGGCCAGGAGCTCGAACAGCAGCCGCGCGGGCGCGGCCATGACGCCGGAGTTGCAGGTGGTCAGGGCCAGGACCTCGGGCGAGGCCTCCTTGGCCTCGGTGATCGCGGCCAGGGTGTCGCCGTCCATGACCAGGCGGCCGTAGGCGCCGGGGTCGCGGGCCTCGAAGCCGATCACGGTGACACCGCCCCCGCCGAACACCGGCGCGATGTCGGCGGCGCGCAGCAGGGGCACATCGCCGTAGGTGACGACCACCTCTCCATCGAAGTCGGCCAGCAGGACCTCGGCCGCGCGGACGGCGTGGCCCGTGCCCAGCGGCGGGTCCTGGACGGCGATGGCGGCGGCACCCAGCCGCTTCTCGACATGGGCGCGGACCTCGGGCGAGTGGTTTCCGACGACCACGACGATGCGCTCGCAGCCCAGCCCCTCGGCCGCGTCGATGGCGTGGTCCAGCATGGCGCGGTGGCCGACGGGGTGCAGGACCTTGGGCAGCGGCGACTTCATGCGCGTGCCCTGGCCGGCGGCGAGGATGATGGCGGCGCGTCTGGTCATGAATCGGTCCGGCGGCTAGTCACGCCAGCGGTCTAGCCCATCGGGGGGCCGGACGGGAGACGGCGATGATCGAACAGGACCTGATCGGCTGGACGATCGCCTTTGACCTGGACGGCACCCTCGTCGAGACGCACGAGGACCTGGTCGGGACGCTGAACCGGATGCTGGCGCTGAAGGGCCTGCCCCCGGCGGCCGTCGAGGAGGCGAGCCAGTGGATCGGCGGAGGGGCGCGGGCCCTGCTGCTGCATGGCTTCGAGCGGGCCGGAGCCTCGACGGAGGATGCCCGCGACCCGGCGCTGTTCGAGGCCTTTATGGCTGACTACACCGCCCACATCGCCGATCACTCGGTGCCCTATGACGGCGTGGTCGAGACGCTGGAGACCCTGGCGGCGCGCGGCGCGATCCTGGTGGTGGTGACTAACAAGCGGTCGGACCTGTCGGAGCTGCTGCTGGGCAAGATCGACCTGACCCGCCATTTCGCCGCCATCGTCGGCCCCGATCGGGTGAGCGATAGAAAGCCCTCCGGGGCCCATCTGATCGAGGCGGTCAAGAGCGTCGGCGGAGACCCCACCCGCGCCATCATGGTCGGGGATGCGGCGCCCGACGTGGGTTCCGCACGGGACGCCGGCTGTCCGGTGATCGGCGTGACCTACGGCTACACCCCCGTGCCGATGGAGGAACTGGAGCCCGACGTGCTGGTCGATGCCTTCGAGGACATCGAGGAAGCGGTCGATATGCTGGTGGTCGAGCACTATGTCGCCAAGGCGATGGCGGGCTGAGGCGACGTCCAAGGGCAGGTCTCGGGCCGTACCTCCGTCTCCGTCATCCTCGGACTTGATCCGAGGATCGGACGGGGACCCAGCTCGTGCGCCAGGAGGAGGCGAGGTCGCGCGACCGTTCCCGCTTTCGCGCGGTGGACAATCCGATCCTCGGATCAAGTCCGAGGATGACGGAGTTCGGTCGGGCGGGAACCGACGCCCTTTAGAACCGCTAAACCCTCCGACAGAAGAACTGCGTCTGAAGGGCCTCCATAGCCGTTGCCGACGGGCGGTCGGCCGACGATGTTCCGGCTCCCCTCCCCTCACCGGTTCACGATGCTCCAGAAATTCTTCGCCATCCCCTTGTGGCAGCGCACCGCCGCCGGGTTCGGGCTCGGCATCGTCGCGGGGCTGATCCTGCAGGAGCAGGCGACGGTCTGGCTGCAGCCGATCGGCGACGTCTATCTGAACCTGATCCGCATGGTGGTGGCGCCGCTGGTGCTGTTCACGATCGCCAGTTCGATCGCAAAGCTGGGCGAAGGGACGGGAGCGGTGCGGCTGGCGATCCGCACCGTCGTCTGGTTCGCCATGACGTCGCTGCTCGCGGTGCTGGTGGGCCTGGCCTTCGGGCATCTGATCGATCCCGGAGCGGGGTTGGCCAACCTGCCGATGGGCGAGGTGCGGGAGCGCGAAATCCCGACGCCGCTGGAAGTGCTGATCGGCATCGTGCCGACCAATCCGTTCGCGGCCCTGAGCGAAGGCAGGGTGCTGCAGATCATCTTCTTCTCGGCCCTGGTCGGCGCGGCCCTGGTGGCGCTGGGCGACCGGGCGCAGACGGCGCGACGGTTCGTGGACGAGGGCGCGGCGATCATCTTCCGCATCACCCGCTGGGTGATCCAGCTGACGCCGTTCGGCGTGTTCGGCCTGATCGGCTCGGTCGTCGGCGGTTATGGCTGGGAGGCGCTGTTGCCGCTCGGCAAGTTCGTGGTGGCCATCTATGCGGCCTGCCTGTTCCACGTCTTCGTCGTCTATCCGGTGCTGCTGAAGGCGCACGGGTTGAAGGTGCTGTCCTTCTTCAAGGGGGCGTTCGCGGCGCAGCAGACGGCCTTCGCCACCCAGTCGTCGCTGGGGACCCTGCCGATCACCCTGCGCCAGACGGTCGAGCGGCTGGGCGTGCCCCAGGCCTATGCGGCCTTCGCGGTGCCGCTAGGGGCCAACGTCAAGATGGACGGGTGCGGGGCCATCTATCCCTCCATCGCCTCGATCTTCATCGCCCAGTATTTCGGCATTGAGCTGAGCCTGACCCAGTATGTCCTGATCGGCCTGACGGCGGTGCTGGGATCGCTGGGGACGGCAGGGGTGCCGGGGACCTCGATCGTCATGCTGACCCTGACGCTGTCGACCGCGGGCCTGCCGCTGGAGGGGATCGGCTACATCATCGCGGTGGACCGGATCGTCGACATGATCCGCACCATGACCAACGTCACCGGCCAGATGCTAGTGCCCGTCTTGGTTGCCCGCGAAGAAGGCATCCTGAACGGCGAAATCTATGACGGTCACGTCGCCTGGCTGCCCGGCGACCCGGACGCGGAGACGCCCGAGGGCATGAAGGCAGCCGGAATCTAGGCGGCGCCGGCCATGAAGTCGTAGACGTCGGCGGCGCGCGTCACGGTGATGGCGATGCGGTCCTCGCGGATCTCGATCTGGCCGCGCGCGACCGGGTGGTTGTTGGCCAGGATCCAGACCTCGTCGTGCTCGGTCGCGTCCAGCGGGATGACCGCGCCCCGGCCCATCTTGAGCAGCTGGGACATGGGCAGCACCGATCGGCCCAGGACGACGGACAGTTCGACGTCGACGGCCTCGACCTGGCTCATGGAGACTCCGGATACGCTGGAGGGTACTGGCGGCTGATCTTGCATTGGCGGCCCTCGGGGTCACATTGGGGCGTCATGCTTGCCGAGCCGTTAAGCGCCGCCGTTTCCCCGCTGATTCGTTCCGATGGCCGCCCGGTCGAATGGGTCGTGGCCCCGGGACTGGTTCCCTATGAGGACGCGGTGGCCGAGATGGAGGCGCGGGTCGCCGCGATCGCGGCCGGCGAGGCCCCCGAGCGCGTGTGGTTGCTAGAACATCCGCCGCTCTACACCGCCGGGGTGTCGGCCCGGGACGACGACCTGTTGGCCCCCGACCGGTTTCCGGTCCACCGCACAGGCCGGGGCGGGCAGTTCACCTATCACGGGCCGGGACAGCGCGTGGCCTATGTCATGCTGGACCTGAACCAGCGCGGGAAGGACGTGCGCGGCTTCGTGCGCGGGCTGGAGGCCTGGATCATCGGGGCGCTGACCGAGTTCGGCGTCGAGGCCGATGTGCGCGAAGGCCGCGTCGGCGTCTGGGTCGAACGAAAGGGTCCCGGCTGGAGCCGCGAGGACAAGATCGCCGCTATCGGGGTCAAGGTGCGAAAGTGGGTCAGCTTTCACGGCATCAGTCTGAACGTGGAGCCTGAGCTGGACCATTTCGGCGGCATCGTGCCGTGCGGCATCGCCGAGCACGGCGTGACCAGCCTGGTGGACCTCGGCGTGCTGGCCCCGATGGACGAGGCGGACGCGGCCTTGAAGACCAGCTTTCGCCGGGTGTTCGGGGCGGTCGATCAGGCTGGGAAGATGGTGGATGCGACAGGGATTGAACCTGTGACCCCCTCGGTGTGAACGAGGTGCTCTCCCGCTGAGCTACGCATCCATGTCATCGGGGAGGCGGGGACATAGCCCGGGCACCTCGGAGTGGCAAGCCTGTCGTCTGGTCTCGCGCCCCCCTTCCCTTCCGGTTCCGCCTCCGCTATCAGCCCCCCTCCGATGCGAGCGGTCGTGGCGGAATTGGTAGACGCGCAGCGTTGAGGTCGCTGTGGGGCAACCCGTGGAAGTTCGAGTCTTCTCGACCGCACCAGCCTGCTTTGCCCTGGCGGGCTACGCGGGACTTCGCAGGCGGGGCCTCTACCAGGCCTTGCAGGACTAGCGATATCGTCGAGAGAGGGAGGCCCCCGCGTGAGCGAACAGACCGCCACTCTCGATCCCACCGACATCGAAGATCACGAGGCGCTGGATGAGGACTATGTCCTGACCGCCGGCTTCGTCGAAAAGGTCGTCGACGCCGCCGATGACGGCGACGGCATGCGGCTGCGGGCGCTGCTGGAAGACCTGCACCCCGCCGACGTCGCCGACCTGATGGGCTTTCTGACGGCGGAGCACCGGGGCGTCGTCGTTCTGTGGCTGCCGCCCGAGTTGCTGGCCGAGACCCTGCCCGAGCTGGACGACGGCATCCGCGAGGAGGTGCTGGAGCGCGTCGCGCCCGGCACCCTTGCCGAGGCGCTGCAGGAGCTGGATTCCGACGACGCCGCCGCCGTGGTCGAGGATCTGGAGGACGATCAGCGCGAGAAGGTCCTCTCGGCCATGCCGGCGGTCGACCGCGCCGCCATCGAGAACTCCCTGGGCTATGCCGAGGACACCGCCGGCCGGCTGATGCAGCGCGAGGTCATGGCCGCGCCGCTGTTCTGGACCGTCGGAGACACGATTGACCATGTGCGGGCCCAGGGTGAGGACCTGCCCGAGCTGTTCTTCGACATCTACATCGTCGACCCCATCAACCGGCCGGTCGGGGGCATTCCGATCAGCGGCCTGCTGCGGGCGGCGCGGACCGTCAAACTGTCCGATCTGATGGAGCCGGTGAACGCCATCGCCGCCGACACCGACCAGGAAGAGGTCGCCTACATCTTCGAGAAATACCACCTGATCTCGGCCCCGGTGGTGGACGCAGGCGGTCGGCTGGTGGGGCAGATCACCGTCGATGATATCGTCAACATCATCCAGGAGGAGAACCGCGAGGACATCCTGCGCCTGGCCGGTGTGTCGGACGAGAGCCGGGGCGCGGGCGTGTTCGGCGTCGTGCGGTCGCGCATCCCCTGGCTGATCGTCAATCTGGGCACGGCCGTGTTCGCCTCGCTGGTGATCGGCCAGTTCGCCGACGAGCTGGAGGCCCTGGTCTATCTGGCGATCCTGATGCCGATCGTGGCTTCGATCGGGGGCAACGCTGGAACGCAGGCCTTGACGGTGGCGGTGCGCTCGCTGGCGTCGCGCGAGCTGACATCGGCCAATACGCCTCGCATCCTGGGCCGGGAGATCATGGTCGGGCTTTTTAACGGGACGGCGGTGGGCGTCCTTCTGGCCGGGATCGCATGGGTCTGGTTCCAGGAGCCGCTGCTGTCGCTGACGATCGGTCTGGCGGTCGTGATCAATCTGCTGGCGGCCGCTCTCGCCGGGACGCTGGTGCCGCTGTTGCTGGAGCGGCTGGACCGCGACCCGGCGGTGTCATCCCCGGTCTTCGTCAGCTGGATCACGGACACGATCGGCTTTTTGTCGTTCCTCGGCCTCGCCGGCGTCATTCTGTTGTAGGACCCGCGTCTGACGGCGCGCTCCTTGCGGGGCCGCCGGCAGGGCGAAGCCGTCCTGTCTCGATTTGGGTCAATACCGGTGTCCGACGTGTCAACGCCAACGAGGAAAATCTCCCGCGAGGGGATCGTCCTGATCAAAAGCTTCGAGGGCTTCCGCCCCCGCGCGGTCCAGCGCGCCGAGGGCGGCTGGATCATCGGCTATGGCCATACGCTGTCCGCGCGCGAGGGCGCGTCCGTGTCGGAAGCCGATGCCGAGCTGCTGCTGCGCTACGACCTTCTGCCCATCGAGAAGACCGTCAACACGGCGGCCCCGGCGGTGCTGAACCAACACCAGTTCGACGCCCTGGTCAGCTTCGGCTTTTCGGTCGGGCGCGACCGGTTCGAGACATCGGATGTGCTGACGCGGCTGTCCAGCGGCGCGACCGCCGAAGCCGCCAAGGCGATGATGGCCTGGCCCGCCACCGACGTTCCCAGCGCCGGCCTGCGTCGCCGGGCGGCGGAGCGCGCCCTGTTCGGCGCTGATCCGTCGCGCGCCATCTCCCTGGCCGAGCTTCTGACCGCGCCGGTCCCGCAAGAGGTGCCCGCCGCCGCGACGGCGTCCGCTCAGGAATCGACGCTCGCGCCGGAGTCCGATCTTTCGGCAGCCCCGGGGGTCGAGGCCGAGAGCGCCGAGATCGCGGTCGACGACCCGACCGCGCCGGAACCGACGGACAGCAGGAGCGCGGCACTGGCCGCACTGCTCGGCGAGCCGGAACCCGCGCCGGAGCCGGAGCCCATCGTGCCGAGCTTCACAACGGCACAGACCGAGGACGCCCCGCCTATCGTCGCCGCCGACGCCGAGCCGGAGACGGTCCAGACGCACGGCGATGAGATCGCCGTTCAACCGGCCGTCCTGATGGAAGTCGCGCCCGTCGAGAGGCTGGCCGCGAACGACCTCGAGGCCTCGGACGACGCCGAGGGGCCCACGCCCGCGCCGGAAGACATAACGGACGATACGGCGACCGTGGAGGCCGAGTTGGTCGCTGCGCCCGGAGCGGCCGGGGACACCACATCTCCTGCGCCGGCTCCAGCGGAAACGCCCCCGGTGCCCGACCTGCCCGCGGTCAATATTCAGCGGTATGCGCCCTATGGCACGCCGATCATCGGCCCCCTGCCGTTCCTGCAGCCCGCGACCCAGCAGAATGAAGAGCCTGCGACGGCACCGGTCGCTTTCGAGACGCCGCAGGCCTCGGAAGCCCTGGTCCTGACGGCGCCCGAGGACACACCGCCGGCCGTGATCGCGCGTCCGGCCTGGACCGCCGACGAACGCCACGAGGCCGAGACGGTCGCACAGCCCGAGGCCGGTCTGTTCGGCGACGACCTGAGCCTGACCCAGGGCGGCCAGCCGCTGGGTCGTCCGGACTTCGAGGCGACCGCGCCGGAAGGCTTCGACTGGAGTGAGACCGGGGCGTTCATCATCATGGGGGCGGTGGGCCTGACGGCCTTCGGTGCCTCGATGGCCGCGTTCCGCCTTGCGTCCGAACAGGGCGGCGGCGACGAGACCAGCATCATCGGCTGGGTGCTGGCCGTGATCGGCGTGGCGTGCGTCGGTGTGTCGTCGCTGAACCTGTATCGCCGCTTCGGCTTGCCGGGGGGCGACCGCTAGTCCCCTCCCCTCGCGCCTGCGGATCATGCTAGGGCGCGGGCATGAGCATTCCCAACGCCCCCCAATCCATGGAATTCGGCCTCGGCGAGACCGCTGACGCCATTCGCGACACCACCGCCCGCTGGGCCGCCGACCGGCTGGCCCCGATCGCCGCCGAGATCGACGAGACCAACACCTTCCGCCGCGACCTGTGGCCCGAGATGGGCGAGCTGGGTCTGCACGGCATCACGGTCGAGGAGGACTGGGGCGGCCTGGGTCTCGGCTACCTCGAGCATGTCGTGGCAATGGAAGAGGTGTCGCGCGCCTCGGCCTCGATCGGCCTGAGCTACGGGGCCCATTCGAATCTCTGCGTCAACCAGATCCGGCGTTGGGGCACCGATGACCAGAAGCGGCGCTATCTGCCCAAGCTGATCTCGGGCGAACATGTCGGGTCTCTGGCCATGTCCGAGGCCGGCTCGGGCTCGGACGTCATCTCCATGCGGACCGAAGCGCGCAAGGTCGGAGACCGCTATGTCCTGAACGGCACCAAGTTCTGGATCACCAACGCCCCCTCGGCCGACACCCTGGTCGTCTATGCCAAGTCCGACCCGGCGGCGGGTTCGCGCGGCGTCACCGCCTTCCTGATCGAGCGCGGCATGAAGGGATTCAGCGTCTCCAAGAAGCTGGACAAGATGGGCATGCGTGGCTCCGACACCGCCGAACTGGTGTTCGAGGACTGCGAGGTCCCGGAAGAGAACGTCATGGGCCCGGTCGGCGGCGGCGCGGCCGTATTGATGAGCGGACTGGACTATGAGCGAGCGGTGCTGGCGGCCGGGCCGCTGGGGATCATGCAGGCGGCGCTGGACGTCGTTCTGCCCTATGTCCGCGACAGGAAGCAGTTCGGCAAGCCGATCGGCAGCTTCCAGCTGATGCAGGGCAAGATCGCCGACATGTACGTGGCCCTGAACAGCGCGCGAACCTATGTCTACGCCGTCGCCAAGGCCTGCGATGCCGGGCTGACCACGCGTTATGACGCGGCCGGAGCGATCCTGCTCGCCTCGGAGAACGCGGTGAAGGTGTCACTGGAGGCGGTGCAGGCGCTTGGGGGCGCGGGTTATACCAAGGAGTGGCCCGTCGAACGTCTGGTCCGCGATGCCAAGCTGTACGACATCGGCGCGGGAACGAACGAGATCCGGCGGTTCCTGATCGGGCGGGAACTGCTGGGGGCGTGACGCTTATCAAGGACTGCGGCGCGTGCTATATCCAACGCTATGAGCAAGACATCGGGTCACTACACAGGTTGGGTGAAACGGGACGCCGTGAATGGCCGCTTCACCGCTCCGATTGGACAGACGACCACGGACAAGGGATTCAAGATCGTCAAGT
Organism: Caulobacteraceae bacterium; assembly: GCA_947475735.1. Taxonomy (GTDB): domain Bacteria; phylum Pseudomonadota; class Alphaproteobacteria; order Caulobacterales; family Caulobacteraceae; genus Brevundimonas. The sequence goes on along the minus strand of CANJLQ010000008.1, from coordinate 160,443 downwards.
TCGCCACGCCCCGTAGGATAGACGACAAGAAGCTGACGGAAGCGCTCGACTCGGGTCGATTTGCGAAGGGCGCGCGTGGCTCGGGCGCCTAACGGCTACCGGAAGTCGGTCTTCGTCAACGCTCCGTTCTCGGACGACCGCAGAGACCTTTTCAACGCTATCGTCTTCTCTGTTCTGGCTTGCGGATTCACTCCTCGCTGTGCGCTCGAGTTGGATAACGCCGGTCAGGTACGCTTCGACAAGATCGTCGGCTTGATCCGGGACTGCCATCTCGGCATTCACGACATCTCCTACATGGAACTGGACGGCGGCCTGCCGCGCTTCAACATGCCCTTCGAACTGGGCGTTTTTCTCGGGGCGGATCGCTTCGGGCATGGCTGGATCGGTCAGAAGGCGTGCACGATTTTCGATCGCGAGCCTTTTCGATATCAGCGCGCGCTATCCGATATCGCTGGGCAAGACATTCGTGCCCACGGCTGCGATCCTCAGCGCGCGAGCGGCGAGACTCGCCTCTGGCTGTCACACCACACGGGACCTCGAACCCAGATACCTGGGGCAGCAGCGATCTGGGGCATGTACCGAGAGTTTGAAGCCGACCTACCGGCCTTGGCGATCGCGTCGATGCGGGATGGCGGTGACCTGACCTTCCTCGAACGCCGCCACATCGCCACCGAGTGGCTCAGACGACGCCTCGCCTGACGGGAACCTGCCTCTTGCGGAAGCGGTTTCCGTCCTCGGAAGGAGCCACCCCATGCCCGCCAAATCCGCCGCCCAGCAAAAGGCCGCCGGCGCCGCCTTGTCGGCCAAGCGCGGCGACACGCCCGAGTCGAAGCTGAAGGGCGCGTCCAAACAGATGGCCGAGTCCATGACCGAGACGCAGCTCGAGGCGTTCGCGCACACCAAACGCAAGGGCAAGCCCGAGAATGTCTCCGGCGACTGAGCGCCGGGCGTGACGGGAGCGAAAGCTTCACCGTCCTGCGCTAGGCTGGCCCGATGGCTCTGACGACCACCTCGACCGGCCGGCCGCTCCGCTTCTCCGACGCCCTGGAGCGGCTGGGCTCGCACGGCGGCGAGCGGATGTGCCTGGGCGAGATCATCGAAGCCTTCGGCGAGCGGGCGTTCGGGGCGGTCATGCTGCTGTTCGCCATCGTCAACATGCTGCCGTGGCCGCCGGGCGGGACGACTTTGACCGGCGCGCCGCTGCTGTTCCTGTCGGCGGAACTGGCCTGGGGTCGCGAGACGCTGTGGCTGCCGCACTGGCTGGGGCGCGCCTCGGTCAGCCGCGCGACGTTCCGGACGCTCAGCGGGCGACTGATGAGGCTGATCCGGTTCTCCGAGGGGCTGACCCGGCCGCGGCTGTACTTCCTGACCGGCCGGCTGGGACAGGGGCTGATCGGCCTGGCCTGTCTGATCCTGTCGGCCATTCTGGTGCTGCCGGTGTTCGGGGGAAATCTGCTGCCCGCCATCGCCATGGGCTTCTTCTCCCTGGGCATCATGCAGAGAGACGGCGTGGCGGTGCTGCTGGGCTGGGTGGTGACCGGCGTTACGGTGGCGGTTCTGGTGTTCGCCTGGCGACTGGTCGTCGCGGGCTTTCAGATGGGCGGCGACTGGTTCGCCCGCGTATTCTAGTTCTGTCAGAAACTTAAGTGGCAGCGGGTCGAGCCCGGGCCTAGATCAGGATCGAACCCGAGAGACCCCGCCCTGATGCCCGATTACGACTATCAGAGCGACACACGGCGGTTCTCCGAGGTGCTGGAGGCGATCGGGGCCAAGGACGACGAGAAGCTGTATCTCGGCGAGTTGGTGAACGCCTTCGGCGAACGGGGATTCGGCGCGCTGATGGTGTTTTTCGGCCTAGTCAACGCCATCGCCTCGCCGATACCCGGCACGACCACGGTGCTGGGCGCGCCGATGCTGTTGATCTGCCTCCAACTGGCGACCCGGCGCGATCAGTTGTGGATGCCGAAATGGGCCCTGGCTTCCAGCCTGCCGCGCGAGAACTTTCGCGGCGTGGTCCAGCGGGTGCGCAAGCCGCTGGGGACCATCGAGCGCCTGTCGCGGCCGCGGCTGGGCTTCATGTCCAGCGAGGTCGCCGAGGTCCTGATCGGCGTCACCTGCTGCCTGTTGAGCGTCATCGTCATGCTGCCCCTGTTCGGCGGGAACCTGTTCCCGTCCTTGTTCATCGCCCTGTTCGGGTTCGGCCTGATGCAGCGCGACGGCGTCGCGATCGGGGTCGCCTGGGTCGGGGTGGCGGGATTTTGTGTGTTCGTGTGGCTGGCGTGGGAGGTGATCTCGCGGTTGTTCCTGGCGAGCACAGGCATGTGGCAGTCCGCCCTTCAGTGGGTGGCGGGGCTGTTCGGCGGCTAGGTCTCGCTTGCCTTGCGCGCTCAAGCAGCGAGCGACCGCGTCCCGAGCGGTAGCGCCCCAAGAAGCCTGACAAAAAGGGCCGCCGGATCGCTCCGACGGCCCTCATTGTCTGACCGCATGACGGCCGACCGATACTCAGCCTGAAAGGATCAGGCCCGGACCTCGCCAGAGGACCAGCAACCGGTCACCGCACGGGTATGGGACAATGAGATCACAGGATCACCTCCTTTCGACTGTTGAACAGGGAGGTTGAAGGTAGGAGTGCTTCGGCCGCTTCGCAAAGCCCCCATGCCGACTTCGTGATCGCGCGCGCTCCCCGCGCTCAAGCAGCGAGCGACCGCGTCGCGAGCGATAGCGCCACAACCTGCGAGGCTCCGCGAGCCGAGCGATAGCGCAACAAACAAGAACGCCCGGGGCGAACCCCGGGCGTCCCTACGCTTACTGCCGGAATAGCGACAGAAGGATCTGCGGCGACTGGTTGGCGATGCCCAGCGCCTGAACGCCCAGCTGCTGCTTGGTCTGCAGCGACTGGAGCTTGGCGCTTTCCTTCGCCAGATCGGCGTCCACCAGATTGCCCACTCCGGATTCCAGCGCGTCCGTCAGTTTCCCGACGAAGGTGCGATGCGTCTCCAGAGCCTTCGCCTTGGTGCCCAGCCGCGCGAGCGCGCCCGAGACCAGGTCGATGGAGGCGTTCACCAGACCCAGGGCGGTGGTCGCCAGGGTCGCGGTGCCGATGGTCGTGGTCGCCGTGACGGTGACGTTCGCGGACCCCAGGGCCAGGACTTCGGCCTGAACCGTGAGGGATGCCGTGCCCGCCGCGTTGGCCAGGGCCGCGAAACCGGTCGCGCCGGTCTCCAGCAGGTTGACCCCGTTGAATTCGGCGTTGTTGGTCACGGTCGTGATCTGGTCGCGGATGGCCTTGAAGTCTTCGTTCAGGGCGGCCCTCGCCGCCGTTTGCAGCGACCGATCCGTGGCCGCCAGCGCCTTCTCCTTCAGTTGCAGCAAGAGGTCAGAGACGCTCTCGCCGGCCGCCAGGCTGACGTCGACCGCCGATATGCCGCGGTCGAGCGATGATTTGACCGCCCCCAGGGCGCCGATATCGGCCCGTTGGCCCTGGGCGATGGCCCAGATGGCCCCGTTGTCCTTGGCATTGGCGACCTTTTTGCCGGTGTTGATCCGGGTCTGGGTCGCCGCCAGCTCGACGTTGGTGGCGTTCAGGTTCTGCAGCGCGATGAGCGCGCCGACGTTGGTGTTGACCGAGTTGGCCATGAGACAGTCCTTCCATTCTGGTCGGGGGATACGGCCTTCTGGCCGTTGAACCGGTTCTGGTCCTGCGCGCGACGACGCAAGGACCGGGCCGAGACGATCCGATTGAAAGGATTGAGAGATTTCGGGACGCTGCGCGACGCCCGGCAATTTCTCGCCGGCAGTGTCAGTCCTTGCCGACCGTAGCCGTCAGCCTAGCGCAGCCAAGACCTGGGTCAGGCCGCCTGCTGTCCGCCCTGGGGGGCCAGACCTTGCATGACCGCCCTGTTGATATCGATCAAGGGTTCGAAGTCTTCCTCGCCGCGCATCACAGCCGAAGAGTGCCGCCCGACGAACAGGCTGAGCGAGATGATCTGGGCCCGAATCGGGTTGTTCAGCTGGTTGGAGGGGTCGGCGCAGTCGGTGGCCAGAACCGACCAGAGCCGGCGGTTCCAGTCCAAGGCGTCGATCCGGGTCTTGACGTCTGACGGATCGGCCGTCGCGGCGTGCATGAGCGCCCGGGTGACCTGGCCGAACAGTCGGTATTCCATCTCGCGCGGGGTCTCGGTCCGCGTCGATGCCTGTGCGTAGGCCGAAAGCATCAGGTCAGGCTTTCCTCGTAATCCACGATCTTACGCGCGCTCATCAGAGCCTTGTAGTATTCGCGGGCCATGACGTGCTTGGACGTCGCCACGCAGTCGGCCATGATGGCGGGATTTCGCGTCGCGTTCATGAACTCCGACAGCCGGGTGACGAACTCGTCGTACACCTTGGGCACGGCGCTCTCGTCCAGGTACATCATCATGACCGGAAAATAGATGCGCTTGGCGGGGGTGGTGACCTCCTCCAGCTGCATGATGTCCTTCTCGCGCAGCACAGAGGCCTTGTTCTGCAGGATCAACACGCCACGCCGGTCGCCGTTCTGCACGACGGCGCCGTTCAGGACGAACTTCTCGCCCGGCTTCAACGACAGCTTCAACGGCATCGGCAACGCCCTCCTGCGGCCCGCGCGGTTCCTGACTAGCCGGACGGTGACTGCCGGAGGTTAAACGGCCGTGGTTAACCATGTGTTCTGGCCCTGAGGCCAAGTTGGCGTTCGCCACCTCCCGTTCTGATCTGAGTCGCGCCCATGCCCCTCGCCTCGCCTGCCATCGACCCAACGCCCTCCGAAGTGGCCCTCGGACACATGCCGTTGGCGCAAGGGTCGGCGGGAGACTCAGCTTCGCCCGCCGCCATCCGCCGTCTGTCCCATGCCCTGGCCGACACCAAGGGGACCAGCGCCAAGGCCCAGAGGAAGACGGTCGAACAGCTGAAAGCCGCCGTCGCCTCGATCCGGGTCGGCGATTACGAGGCCGCGTCGCGACGGGCGTTGGCCATCCTGCAGGCCGACGAGCGCAACGGCATCGCCTGGCATGTGTTGGCGATCAGCCGCGAGAAGGCCGGAGCCCTGGCCGAGGCGCTGAACGCCTATGACGCCGCCCTGCGCATCATGCCCGAAGACCCGGCGGTCGCCCATGATCTGGCGCGGCTGGCCCAGCGGCTGGGCCATCTGGAGATCGCCGAGAAGCTGATGCTGAAGTTCCTCGCCGTGCAGCCCGGCCACATCGAGGGCACCAACAACCTGGCCTGCGTCCTGCGGGATCAGAAGCGCTATGACGAGGCGATCGAGCGCCTGCGCGACCTGATCGCCATCGAGCCGGAAAGCCCGACATTGTGGAACACCCTGGGCACGGTGCTGTCGGATCAGGGGCGGATGGGCGAGAGCCTGCCCTTCTTCGACGAGGCGCTGAGGCTGGACGAAGGCTTCGCAAAGGCCCGGTACAATCGCGCCAATGTATTGCAGCCCCTGGGTCAGCCGGAACGCGCCTTGGCCGACCTGGAGGCCGCATTGCCGGGGGCCGAGACGCCCTACGAGAACGCCATGATGCGGATGGCGCGCGCCATGCTGCTGATGGGCATGGGGCGGCTCAAGGACGGCTTCGAGGCCTATGAGGTGCGGCTGGATCCGGAGATGCCTGAGGCGATGCGCGTCGTGGTCGACGCACCACGCTGGGACCCGAAAGCCGAAGGCATCCGCGGAAAACGTCTTCTGGTCGTGGGGGAACAGGGCATCGCCGACGAAATGGTGTTCGGCACCTGTCTGCCCGATGTGATCGAGGCGGTGGGACCGGACGGACAGGTCCTCATCGCCGTCGAACCGCGCCTGGTCGACCTGTATCAGCGCAGCTTTCCGACGGCGATCGTCGGCGGGCACCGCGCGGTGCGGATCGAGGGACGGCTGCACCGCTACTGCCCGTTCATGGAGGAGGTCGGCGCGCGCGACGGCAAGGCCGACGCCTGGACGCCGATGGCCAGCCTGTGCGCCGTGTACCGCCCGGCACTGGAGGCCTTTCCGGATCGCGACGGCTACCTGACGCCCGACCCAGCAAAGGTCGCGCGCTGGAAAGGCGAGCTGGAGGCCCTGGGGTCGGGGTTCAAGGTCGGGCTGCACTGGAAGAGCCTGGTCCTGACCGGGGTGCGCGCCCGTTACTTCTCCAGCTTTGAGCGGTGGAAGCCCGTGCTGACCGCACCCGGCTGCGTGATGGTCAACCTGCAGTGCGGGGACGTGTCCGAGGACCTGGCAGCGGCAGAGACGGCGGGGGTGCGCATCTGGACCCCGCCCATGAACCTTAAGGACGATCTGGATGATCTGGCGGCTCTGTCCTGCGCGCTCGATCTGGTCATCGGACCGGGCATCGCGGGCACCAACATCGCGGCCGCGGTGGGGGCGCGGACCTGGCTGATCCACGCGCCGGACGACTGGCATCTTCTGGGGACCGATCGGTATCCCTTCTACCCGCGCGTTCGGACCTTCGCGACCGGCGGCTTCGACGGCTGGCCCCGGGCGATCGAGGCGGTTCGTACGGCGCTGGAGGCCGAGGTGGCGGCCTGACGGAACGTCGTCGCCTGCGGCTGCGTTGACCTTCCACACAGGGAGGCGACCATGCCCGATCTCGACAACACCGCCGACGAACAGGATCAGTCCGAGACGTTCGACGAAGACAACTCCGATGCCAGTGAAAGTGGCGGCGTCACGAATGAATACAAAACTTTCGAGGAAATGCCTGACGTTCTGGACGTGACCTCAGCTGAGGGTGATGCGGACGAGGAGACGTTCGACGAAGACGATCAGGACCTCGATGACGATCTGTCTCTGAATGGGGTCGAGCCCGAAGCGGACGGCCTGTTCGGATCGGACGCCGAGCGCGTGTCGGATCAGGACCTGGGAGCCGACGCGGCCAGCGAGGGCGACGTCGAGCTGGTCTATTCCGGCCTGATGGAAGAGGTGCGCGGCGCGCAGTCCAGCGCGGCCCACTGGGAAGCCAAGCGCCTGTCCGACGACGACATCGAAGATCTGGGCTATGGGCCCGAAGGAGACGAAAAATGACCGACCCCAATACGTTCGATGAGACCGCCGACCGGTCGGCCGGCAAGGACGACCACGACGTCGACGGTGCCCATGCCCGCAAGACCGCGCCCCTGGGTGAAGGCAAGCACGACCATCTGTCCGAGCAGACCGACGCGGAGGACCGTCAGGAGGCCCTGGTCGACGAAGGCGTCGAGGAGACCTTTCCCGCAAGCGACCCCGTCTCGGCCAAACGCATCACCTGACACCGGCGATAAACGGATCGTTGTGAACCGCCCGCGTCATCGGCTAGGCCTTGCTGGACATCAGTGGAGCAGTCGATGACGCGGCCGACCGACCGGTTCGAGGGCACCTCGAACTATATCGCCACTCAGGACCTGAAGATCGCGGTCAACGCCGCCGTGGCGCTGGAGCGGCCCCTGTTGATCAAGGGCGAGCCCGGCACCGGCAAGACCGTTCTGGCCTACGAAATGGCCACTGCGCTAAATGCGCCGCTGATCACCTGGCACATCAAGTCGACGACCAAAGCCCACAACGGCCTCTATGAATACGACGCCGTCAGCCGACTGCGCGACAGCCAGCTGGGCGAAGAGCGGGTGCATGACGTCCGCAACTATCTGAAGCCCGGCAAGCTGTGGGAGGCCTTCACCAGCCCGGTTCGGCCGGTCCTGCTGATCGACGAGATCGACAAGGCCGACATCGAGTTCCCCAACGACCTGCTGCAGGAACTCGACCGCATGGAGTTTTTCGTTCAGGAGACCGGAGAGACCATCAAGGCCGACGTCCGGCCCGTCGTGGTCATCACCTCGAACAACGAGAAGGAATTGCCCGACGCCTTCCTGCGCCGGTGCTTCTTCCACTACATCCGCTTCCCCGACGACGAGACGATGAAGGCGATCGTCGAGGTCCACTTCCCGGGCATCAAGCCGCGCCTGGTCGCCGCTGCGCTGAAGACCTTCTACGAGATCCGCGACACGCCGGGCCTGAAGAAGAAGCCGTCGACATCGGAGCTGCTGGACTGGCTGAAGCTGTTGATGGTCGACGACGTCCAGCCCGAGACCCTGCGCGAGACATCGCCCAACAAGCTGATCCCCCCCCTGCACGGGGCGCTGCTGAAGAACGAGCAGGACGTTCATCTGTTCGAGCGGCTGGCCTTCCTCAATCGACGCGAAGGCGCGCGCCCCGGCGGCTGAGGCGACGACAGAAACGCCGCGTTCCGAACACTTGACGAACAGATATCGTCCGGGCCGTTACCGCGATTTCACTGGAACAGCCGCTGTTTTTGTTCGAAACCTAAGGCGAAAGGATCGCCCGAATGCGCCTGATCGCCGTCGCCCCCCTGCTTCTTGCCGCAGCCCTGGCTGCCGGCTGTGACGGCGACAACTCCGTGCGCATCTCGTCGACCACCAGCGAGACAGAGGCCAAGGGCGTCCTGAAGGTCATCGAAACCCTGCAGTGCCCCGAGACGCTCGGCGTGCTCACCCGCAAGGGATCGGCGCATTCGGGGGGCGACGTCTGCGTCTATTCCGGTCCCCGCGGGGCCGAGGTCTCGCTGCATCTGGTCAAGCTGGACGATCAGTCCGCCGATACGGTGCTGGACCGGTTCGAGCAGGACTTGGCTCGGTCCATGCCCCACACCGCCGCCGCCCTCGCCGCATCGCAGGAGGCGTCCCAGGCTCGGGCGGAGGCCGACGCCGCCCGCGCCGAGGCGGACGCCGCGCGTGCCGAGGGCGACGCGATCCGCGCCGAGGGCGACCGCATCCGGGCGGAGGGCGCGGCCGTCGCCGCGGGCGAGCGCGCCAGCGTGCGTCTGCCCGGCCTGACGGTGGAGGCCGAGGGCGACAAGGCCAATGTGCGGTTCGGCAACTTCTCGATCCAGGCCGATGACGCCAGCCAGACCGTCGATGTCAGCTCCGACGACGAGAGCGTCAGCGTTCAGGCCCGCGACGATGCCGCGGAAATTCGTACGAGCGCCCCCGGCGACACGGTTCGGACCACCTATATCCTGACCGACAATCGGCCGGCGGAAGAAGGCTGGCGGCTGGTCGGCTTCGAGGCCCGTGGGCCCGAGGGCGGACCGATCGTGATCGCCACGGTCCGGGCCAAGGACCGCGACAGCGACGGCGTGTTCGATTCCGCCAAGGATCTGGTGACGCTGAACGTCGGGGAATAGGCCGCAGACGTTCGATCCGGCGCTTGATCCCGGCCACCGGATGGGTCACCTGACCTGCCGCCCGACAGGATCCTCGCCTTGGACGCCACGCCCGCTCGCCGCCTGCCCCGTTCCAGCGCCAAGGCCGCCCCGCGCGCCTGGCAGAGGATGCTGTCGGGTCGTCGGCTGGACCTGCTGGACCCGTCGCCGTTCGACATCGAGATCGAGGACATCGCCCACGGCCTGGCCCGCGTCGCTCGATGGAACGGCCAGACCCTGGGCGAGCACGCCTTTTCCGTCGCCCAGCACTCCTGCGTCGTCGAGGAGATCGCCGCCCATATCAAGCCGGGGCTGGAGCCGAAATGGCGGCTGGTCGCCCTGCTGCACGATGCGTCGGAATACGTCATTGGCGACATGATCTCGCCGTTCAAGGCGGCTCTCGGCGTCAGTTACAAGGCCTTCGAGGCGCGGCTGGAAGACGCCATCCACGTGCGCTTCGGCCTGCCGCCCAAGACGCCGTTGCCGGTCAAGAAGCTGATCAAGAGCGCCGACAAGGCCTGTGCCTTCTTCGAGGCGACCCAGCTGGCGGGGTTCAGCGAAGCCGAGGCCCTGGGCTTCTTCGGCGCACCGCCGCCCGGCTATGATCTCGTGATCGAGCCCCTGCCTCCCGCCCAGGCCCAGGCCCGCTACGTCGAACGCTACCGCCTCCTGTCTGAGGCCATCGGCGTCCTGCCCGGCCCCGACGCCTGGCACACGGAGTGAGACGGTGAGCTGGGGCGGAGAACACGGTGTCCGGATCGGCCTGTCGGCCGTGGTCATGGCGCTCCGGTCCGGCCGCCTCAGTGTGCTGACCACCGAGAGCCCGGAAGGTGAGTTGGCCCTGCCGTCGGGCCCATTCGACCCCGCGCGCGACCGGACCTTCGAACTGGCGCTCCGGGCCTTCGTGACGGCCCAAACGGGCTTCGGCCTCGGTTTCGTCGAGCAGCTCTACACCTTCGGGGACGCAGGCCGCGACGCCCCTCGCGCGACGCCGGGCCCGGACCGGAGCCGCGAGGTCTCCGTCGGTTATCTGGCCCTGACCGCCGACGCGGTGGACATGACCCCGCCGGGGGCCCGCTGGACCCCCGTGCTGGAGCTGTTTCCATGGGAGGATCGCCGCGGTCTCGGCGCGCCGGCGACGGCCGCGATCGTCGCGGGTCTGAAGGTCTGGGCTGGCGACGATGTCCGCCGGCGAACGCGCGCCGAGGCTTTGTTCCCCGCCGGATCAGGCCCGCGCTGGGACGAGGCGCGGGTGCTGGAACGGTTCGAACTGCTGTACGAGGCGGGACTGGTGGCCGAGGCGGCGCGGGACCGTGACGATGCCTGCCCCCTGACGCTTGGCGACCGCGCGATGGCCTCGGACCACCGTCGAATCCTGGCGACGGGCCTGGGTCGGCTGCGTAGCAAGCTGCGTTATCGACCCGTCCTTTTCGAGCTGACACCCGACACCTTCACCCTCTCGGCCTTGCAGACCGCCGCCGAAGCCGTGGTGGGCCTGTCGCTGCACAAGCAGAACTTCCGCCGGGGGGTCGAGCGCACGGGCCTCGTGGCCCCGACCGGGCGGCTGTCGACCGGGACGGGAGGGCGCCCGGCGGAGCTGTTTCGCTATACCGGGACCGTCAACGCCGACGGTCAGGCCCCGGGCCTGGCCCTGCCCGCCCTGCGCTGAAGGCCGGCCGAGATTCCGGCTTGCGGTGCCAGAGCCGGCCCATTAGAGAGGCCGCTCGCTTTCGACCGAGCGCACACGGCCCCGCGGAGAGGTGGCAGAGTGGTCGAATGTACCGCACTCGAAATGCGGCGTGCCTTTACGGGTACCGTGGGTTCGAATCCCACCCTCTCCGCCACTTTCCTCAGCCGACACGTGGCGCGGCGCGCGCCGAACGGGTCACGCCCGAGCCACGTCCGTCAGACCCTGCCGCTGATCAGCGCATCGACGACCGCGGGATCGGCCAGGGTCGAGGTGTCGCCCAGAGCGGTGATCTCGCCCTCGGCGATCTTTCGTAGAATTCGCCGCATGATCTTGCCCGATCGCGTCTTGGGCAGGCCCGGGGCCCAGTGGATCACATCGGGAGCGGCGATCGGGCCGATCTCCTTGCGGACGTGGGTGACGAGGGCCGCGCGCAAGGCGTCGGTCGCCTCAATCCCCACGTTGAGCGTTACATAGGCATAGATGCCCTGTCCCTTGATGTCGTGGGGGAAACCGACAACGGCCGCTTCCGCCACGTCCGGGTGCAGAACGAGCGCGCTCTCCACTTCAGCCGTGCCCATCCGGTGGCCCGAGACGTTGATCACGTCGTCCACCCGCCCGGTGATCCAATAGTCGCCGTCCGCGTCCCGTCGGCAGCCGTCGCCCGTGAAGTATTTGCCGGGATAGGCGCTGAAATAGGTGTCGAAGAACCGCTGAGGATCGCCCCAGACCGTCCGCATCTGGCCCGGCCAGCTGTCGGTGATGACCAGGTTGCCGCTCGTCTCGCCGTCCAGCACCACCCCTTCGGCATCGACCAGCTGCAGTTCGACGCCCGGCAGCGGCCGTGTGGCCGATCCGGGCTTCAGGTCCGTCGCCCCGGGCAACGGGCTGACCAGCACACCCCCGGTTTCGGTCTGCCACCAGGTGTCCACGATCGGCAGGCGCCCCTCGCCCACCACCTCGTGATACCAGCGCCAGGCCTCGGGATTGATGGGTTCGCCGACCGTTCCCAGCAGGCGCAGCGAAGCCCGGCTGGACGCCTTGACCGGCGCCTCGCCCTCGCGCATCAGCGCCCGCAGAGCCGTGGGGGCGGTGTAGAAGATCTCGACCTTGTGCTTGTCGATCACCTCCCAGAACCGGCTGACGGTCGGGTGGTTGGGCACCCCCTCGAACATCAGGGTCGTGCCCGCATTCGCCAGAGGGCCGTAGACGACGTAGCTGTGGCCGGTCACCCAGCCGACGTCGGCCGTGCACCAGAAGACCTCGCCGGGCCGATAATCGAACACCAGTTCATGCGTCCAAGACGCCCAGAACAGATAGCCGCCGGTGGTATGCAGAACCCCCTTCGGCTTTCCCGTCGAGCCTGAGGTATAGAGGATGAACAGCGGATCCTCGGCGTTCATCGGCTCGCACGGGCAGTCGTCGGACACGCCGTGTTTGAGCTCGCCGTAGCGGAAGTCGCGCCCGCCGGTCATGGGCACGTCCGCGTTGGTGTGGCTGATGACCAGCACCGTCTGAACAGCGACCTTTTCCAAGGCCGCATCGACATTGGCCTTCAACGGCACCCGCTTGCCGCCCCTCAGGCCTTCGTCGGCGGTGATGACCAGGGTCGAACCGCAATCCTCGATCCGCCCGGCCAAGCTGTCGGGGCTGAACCCGCCGAACACCACCGAATGGATCGCCCCGATCCGCGCGCAGGCCAGCATGGCGACCGCCGCAGCCGGGATCATCGGCAGATAGATCGTGACCCGGTCGCCCTTCCTGACGCCCAGCGACTTCAGCACATTGGCCATGCGGCACACCTCGCGGTGCAGCTCGGCGTAGGTCAGGCCGCCGGACTGGGCCGGGTCGTCGCCCTCCCACAGGATGGCCGTCTGATCGGCGCGCGCGGGCAGGTGGCGGTCCACGCAGTTGAAACAGACGTTCAGCACCCCGTCGGCGAACCATCGGATGCGGAAGTCGTCGCGGTCGAAGGAGACGTCCTTGATGACCGTGGGCGCGGTGATCCAGTCCAGTCGTTTCGCCTGCTCGGCCCAGAAGGTGCCGGGCGTCTCGCGGGCCGCGATCCGGGCCGCCTCGTAAGCCTCGCGGTTCATGTGCGCGCGCGCCGCCCACTCCGGCGAAACGGGATAGAGGTCGCGGTCAGTCATGGGTCTTGAGCGTCCATCCAAGATCAGGCGTCGAGATCGACCTTGCGCCCCTCGCGGACGAAGACAAAGCCGATGACAACGGTCAGCAAAGCCACCACCACGGGATACCAGAGGCCGTAGTAGATGTTGCCGGTCGCCGCGACCATGGCGAAGGCGGTGGTCGGCAAGAAACCGCCGAACCAGCCATTGCCGACATGGTAGGGCAGCGACATGGATGTGTAGCGGATGTTGGTCGGGAACATCTCCACGAGGGCCGCCGCGATCGGCCCGTAGACCATGGTCACATAGAAGACGAGCACGAACAGGATGGCGACCGTCAGGGGCTTGTTGACGCGCGCGCTGTCGGCCTCGGCAGGATAGCCAGCGGTCGCGAGCGCGGCACCGACCTCGGCTTCCCAGGCCGTGCGTCGAGCGGCGAACTCCTGCTGAGGCAGCGCGTCTCCCGCGAAGCTCGAGACCGTGGTTTCGCCGATCGCGATCGTGGCGACCGCGCCCGACGGCGCCGCCTCATTGCTGTAGGTGACGCCCGCCTTGGCCAGATAGGATTTGGCCAGGTCACAGGAGCTGTTGAACACCGTCCGGCCGATCGGGTCGAACTGAAGCGAACAATCGGCCGGATCGGCACGGACCACGACCGGAGCCGCGGCCGTCGCGGCGGCCAGCTGGGGATTGGCCGCCACGGTCAGCCCCCGGAACAGCGGAAAGTAGGTCGCCGCCGCCAGCAGGCACCCGCCGAGGATGATGGGCTTGCGCCCGACCTTGTCCGACAGCCAGCCCCAGAAGACGAAGAACGGCGTCGCCAGCAACAGGGCAAGGGCGATCAGGGTGTTGGCCAGGGCCGCGTCCACCTTCATCACCCGCTCCAGGAAGAACAGGGCGTAGAACTGACCGGTGTACCAGACGACAGCTTGTCCGGCGGCCAGTCCAAACAGCGCGATCAGGACCAGTTTCAAGTTGGGCCACCGTCCGAAGCTGTCTTTGAGCGGCGTTTTCGATCCCCGTCCCTCGGCCTTCATGCGCTGGAACGAGGGGCTCTCGGCCAGTTTGAGGCGGATCAGCAGCGACACGCCCAGCATCAGGATGGACAGCAGGAATGGAACCCGCCAGCCCCAGTCCAGGAACGCCTCTTCGCCCACGATCGTCCGCGTCGCCAGGATGACCATCAGACTGATCATCAGCCCCGCCGTCGCCGTGATCTGGATGAAGCTGGTGTAAAAGCCCCGCTTGCCGGGAGGGGCGTGCTCGGCGACATAGGTGGCGGCGCCGCCGTACTCGCCGCCCAGCGCCAGGCCCTGAATCAGCCGCATCACGACAAGGATGATCGGCGCCGCGACGCCGATGGCGGCATAGCTGGGCAACAGGCCGACGACGAAGGTCGACAGCCCCATCAGCAGCATGGTGACCAGGAAGGTGTTCTTGCGCCCCCACAGATCGCCCAGCCTTCCGAACACCACCGCGCCGAAGGGACGAACCGCGAACCCGGCGGCAAAGGCCATCAGCGCGAAGATGTAGCCGGTGGTTTCGTTGACCCCAGAGAAGAACTGGACGGTGATGATCGCCGCGAGCGAGCCGTACAGATAGAAGTCGTACCACTCGATCACAGTGCCGACGGACGACGCCAGGATGACCAGTCGGTCGTCGCGCGTGATCGCGCCTTCGGCAGCTTCCGGTGTCGTGGTTGTCATCGCGTCAGCCTCTGTGGCGGCAGGTCAGTGTGGATCATGGCCTGCTCGGCGAGAACCAGCCCGCCCATGATGGCCGAGAGGTCGCCCAGGCCCGGCAGGACCAGATAGGCCTCGATCGCCTCGGGAGTGCGCAGGTGCGGCAGATAGCCGTTCAGGCGTTTCGAGAGCTGCGTCCGGATGGCTCGGTGGAGAGCCTGCCGCCCCCCCACGCCCCCACCCAGAACGATGCGCTCCGGAGAGACGGTGTAGCTGAGGCTCGCGGCCAGCTGGGCGAGATAGTCGGCGACCAGGGCCCAGACCGGATGATCGTCGGCCAGCCGGTCCGCCGCTTGGCCGATCCGATCCCGCAGCGCGGGGCCGCACACCAGCCCTTCCAGACAATCGCCATGAAACGGACAGTGACCGGCGTAGGGATCCAGGCCTGGATCTCGCGACACCGGCAGGTGTCCAGCCTCCGGGTGCAAGGCACCGGCGACCAGCTTGCCCCCCGAGATGATGCCCACGCCGACGCCTGTCCCGACGGTGACATAGGCATGGTCGGCCAAGCCCTGGGCCGCGCCCCACCGGCCTTCGCCCAGCGCCGCGCCCCCGACATCGGTCGCCAGGCCGAGGGGCCGCCCCAGCCTCCGCAAGGGGTCCAACAGGTCAAAGCGGCTCCAGCCGGGCTTGGGGGTCTCCAGGATGAAGCCGTAATCCGACCTCGCCGGATCGACACCCACAGGACCGAAACTGCAAACGCCGATCGCATCCAGTCCCATGTCACGCTGTCGCGCTTCCAGAACCTCCAACACCGCCCGGAATGTGGTCTCGGGATCGGTCGTCGGGATGCGAACGACCGGTTCCGCCAGTGCGCCGTCACGGCCGAAACCGACGACGACCTTGGTCCCGCCCAGTTCGATCGCGGCATGAAGGCTCATGGTTGGAGTGTCCGCCAGATCACCTGATACGGCTCCAGCCTGATGCTCGACCCGGCGACCGTCTCACCGGTGAGCAGGTCGACGCCGGGGGCTTCAAAGCCATCGGGTGTCCGAAGAACTCTCGCCTGATCCGTGAAGTTCGCGACGCACAGGAAGGGCCAGCCTTCAACCCGGCGGAACGCCAGCACGCCGGGGTGCTCCGTCTCCACCGGCAGGGCGCGACCTGACACGCCCCAGGCGTTGAGCCGGCGCGCCGCCGTGGCGCAGCGAACGATCGCCTGATAGGCCACGCTCCCCTCTCCTTCCGTCCTGGCCGCGCGATGCCGGTCCCAGTCCATCTTGGGCCTGTGCAGCCAGCGTCCCTCGTCGCGTCGGACCGGATCATGCCGATATTGTTCGTCGTTACCCAGAGCGATCTCGTCGCCCATGTACACGAGCGGCCAGCCATCCAGAGCGAAGACGACGCCATACAGGAGCCTGAGGCGCCCCAGGGCGGCGTCCTGATCCACGTCCGCATGCCCGACGCCGACCAATGCGGCGGTCATCCCGTTGGTCGAGTCGATCCCTCCGGGCGGACTTTGAAACCTCTGGCCGGACGAGTACCCCTGTCCATCGAAGAACCTCGACCATCTGCGCATATCGTCCGGCGTGGCGAAGTCCGACAAAGCGCTCCAAATCAGATCGTCGTGGCATCGGACGTAGTTGAGCCAGGCGCGACCCTCCGGCCTGCGGGCGGTCTCGGCCAGCAACCGGCGTGCGATCGCGGTATCTCCGTCCGCGAGCGACGCCCACAGCGCCGTCATGACCCCGTTGTTGTACGCCAGATCGCACCCCCGGACGTCCTGACCAAAGAACGGCAGCACGTCGTCCACACCCTCGATGGCCTCGGCCAGCAGGATGACGCCCGGAGCCGCCAGATCCAGCGCCGCGCGAAAGGCCTCCACGATGGCGTAGGCCTCGGGCTGGTTGCGACAGCTGGTGCCCAGGCGCTTCCAGAGGAAGGGCGCGCTGTCCAGACGGAAGCCCTGGACTCCCGCCTCGGTCAGGAAGAACAGCACGTCCAGCATCTCATAGAAGACATCCGGGTTGGCGTAGTTCAGATCCCATTGGAACGGATAGAACGTCGTCCAGACCCAGGTCCCGAGCGCCTCGTCGTAGGTGAAACTGCCTGGGGCCGTCTGGGGGAACACGTCGATCAGCGTCCGCTCCCAGTCCAGAACCTGGGCCTCGGTCTCGATGAAGTGATAATAGGCCCGGTAACGCGGGTCGCCTCGCCGGGCCTGCTCGGCCCAGACGTGCTCGCGCGCCGTGTGATTGCAGACGATGTCGACGATCAGCCCCATGTCGCGCTCGCGACACGCGCGGGTGAGACGCCGCAGAGCCGCCATATCACCGATCGCAGGATCGATCGCCCGATAGTCCTGAACCGCGAAGCCGCCATCACTGTCGCCCTCGCGGGGCCTGAGGATGGGCAGGGGGTGAAGCCAGCGCACCCCCATGGCCCGAAGGTCGTCCAGATGGTCGATCGTCTCGTCCAGCGACCCGGCGAACCGGTCGACGTAGAAGGAATAGACGGCCTGTCCGCTCTGCGCGATCCACTGGGGGTCGCCCCTGCGAAGATCGTCCAACGCAGACAGTTCGGCATCCCGCGACCCGCGGACCTCGGCGCATCGGACAGATATCTTGCGCAGCAGGCGCGCGGCGTCGGCGCCATACAGGGCTTCCAGCCGAGAGCGCAGCGTGGTCCACGCCGCACTGTGTTCCATTCCTGCGTCGGATGGTGCGACGCTGATCTCGTCAAGCATCGCTGACCGTTCCGGTTCGACGCGTGCTCAGGATCGGCGACCTCTGGCGAGACATTGATCTAGCGGACAACGGACAGCTCCGCTCGGTCGGGTGCGGACACGACCGTCACGGGGTCATCCACGATCAGGGTCGCCTCGTCCTGAGGGTCAAACGCGCGCCACGTCGGCAGGGCGGGATGGTTCGGATCGCCGGCGCGCGCGAAACCGATGAAGGCGTCGGCCAGTTGACCCGACAAACGCCGGGCGTCCGGGCCGCCCCCCGTCATCGAGGCGCAACGATCGGCATTGGCGAACACGAACGGGATATCGATGCAGTGGAATGCCGCGGGCCGACCATCCAGAACAGGCGTGGACCAGTCGAAGCGATAGACGAACGCCGGCGCGCCGCCAGACGCCGCCCGCGCGGCCGCCTGCGCGATCACGCTCTTGCGGATAGGCGCCGTCGCGATGCGGGCCCAGACATCGAACGGGGTCGCGGCGGGCGTCGTGGCGCGAAAGGCACTGACCAGCGTCTCGCCCTCGCCCGGCTGGAAGGCTTCGGCCCGGGCCATGAGTTCGGCCTCGGTCATGGTTTGGACCGCAGGCTGGTTGATGCCGCTGACGAACTCGTTTCGCGTCGATCCGATCAGGACGGGCACGTCGCGCGATGCCGCCGGGGTCGCCGGACCGAATGGGGCTGTCGGCAGGATCGAGCCATCTATCACCGGGGCGAATTCCAGCCTCTGCGGGATCATCCGCACATCGAGGAAGCCCGGGAAAGGCGGGTTCTCCCGGCCCAGAACACGGTCTGCCGCTTTCAAGAGATCGCCATAGGGCCGGGCCTGAAGGCTCGCGACCGCGTCGTCGCCGATTTCGAGCTCTCGCAGAAGCAGGTCCGTTAGGCGTCGTGACCGTTCGGGAGAATTGGCCAGCACGAACGAGCCGCTCATGATCGCGGCGCGGTGGAACAGGCCGCGCGCGGCCGGCATCGCCATCAGCGTGCTGACCTTGGCCCCGCCCCCGGACTGGCCGAAGATCATCACGCGCTCAGGGTCGCCGCCGAACCGTCCGATATTGTCCCGGATCCACCGCAAGGCCGCGACGATGTCGAGCATTCCGACGTTGCCGGAGGCGGCATAGGGCTCGCCCAGGTGCGACAGGTCGAGAAAGCCCAGCAGGTTCAGCCGGTGATTCAGGGTGACGACCACGACGTCGCCCCGGCGCGCCAGGTTTTCCCCATCGAAGGCGGGCAGATCGTGACCGGATCCCGCTGCGAAGGCTCCGCCATGCAGCCAGACCATGACGGGTCGCCGAGCCTGATCCAGGCCGGGCGTCCAGACATTCAGGCGCAGACAGTCCTCGTCCTCGACGCTGTCGTTCCACTGGAAGATGAAGGCCTCTTCGTCGTTCCAGCGGCCGCGTCCCTTGTCCTGCGGACAGACCGGGCCGTAGTGGAGGCTGCTGCGCACGCCGCTCCACCCTGGATGAGGTCGAGGAGGCAGGAAACGGGCCGAGCCGCCCGTCGCGTCCGCATAGGGAACGCCTTTGAAGATCGTGATGTCCCCGCTCAGATAACCCGCGACACGGCCGGCTTCCGTCTCGGCCTCCGCGATCCCTAGGCCGCTCTGGACCTGGCGTCTCGGCTCTTGAGCGTCCGGCGGCACGCGCTGTTGGGCCTCGGCGCCGGGGGCCATGATGATGGGGGCCCCTGCGAGGGCGCACCCTCGCAGGATGTCGCGACGATCCACTCCAGCGGGCCCGACCCTGTTTTTCTGGTTGCCGGCCACCACCGGTCTCCTGTGTGTTCGAATGGGTCGGTCGTCACGACGGCACCACGGGGTGGGCGGCCCGTCTCCCGACGGACCGCCCGGCTTATCACTGCATGTCGATCCGCAGGGTCAGGCCCACGGTCAGCGGACGGGGACCCGCCAGAAGGGTCGGGCCGTTCGCCGCCGTCGGTCCGCGCTCGTCGGACAGGTTTTCACCATAGAGCCGCAGCTCGTACTGATCCCACCGCACGCCGACGCTGGCCCGGAAGAGCTTGTAGGCGTCGATCGTGTCGACGGTCGCGTCGCCGATCCGCATCTCGCCCTGGGCACTGACCGAGGCATTGGCGAACAGGTCCCACTCCCCGAAGTTGCGCTCGTAGTCGGCATCGAGGCGCCAGTTGTAGGGTGGGGTGTTGATCAACTCCTGCCCCTCAGCGAGACGCGGGTTCGCGCGCGCGAAATCGGGCTCGACGTCCGTGAACTCAGAGTCGTTGAAGTTCGCGATCGCGCCCAGGGTCAGGCCTTCGACCGGCGTGTCCCACGAGGCTTCGATGTCGATCCCCCGGGTGCGCGTGTCGCCCAGATTGGCGAAGGCCGCGAGACCGATGGAGGTGTTGAACGCGCTCTGCAGGTTCTCGTAGCGGATCTCGTAGAGGCTGGTCGCCAGCCGCAGGGTGCCGTCGAACAGGGTCCCCTTGGTCCCCACTTCGATGTTCAGCAGCTCGTCCGGCGTCAGAGCCAGACCCGACGGAACACCATCGGCGATGACCGCGTCGGCCTGGGCGCGGGACTGCAGGATACCGCTCCGGAAGCCGGTGCCGGCGTTGAAGAAGACCAGCCAATCGTCGTTCGGATAGTAGGCCAGGTTGGCGCGCCAGGTGACCGCGTCGGGCTCCGACTCGCTGGATGCGGGCACGCCATTGGAGATGGAGTCGCTCGAACGGGTATCACGGAAGTAGCGCAACCCGATCAGGGGTACGAGCTTGCCGCCCATCAGGTCGTAACTGACTTCCGAAAAGATCGAGGCGTTCTCCGTTCGGGTGATGGTCTGCCCGCTCAGGTTCAGTGCCGGGAAGTTGATGTTGAAGGTGTAGAGGCCCTCGGCCTTTTGGTAGAAGACCCCACCGACCGCGTGCAACGGACCGTCTCCGGACGTCGCGAGACGGAACTCGTTGACGAAGTTGTCGGCGTCGCCGCCGTTGGCGAGGACCCCGATGCCCAGCGGCGCGCCGAGGTTGAGCCCGACCTGGAATCCGCCCGGAAGCGACTTCTGATACGAGGTCGCGTTCGTCAGGGTGAAGTTCTCGAAATCATGGGTGATGGTGCTGGAATAGTATTCCGCTCTCCGACGATCGAAGCCCACGACATTGCCCTGAAACGACGCGAACGGCGGGTCGATGGAGTTCATCACGTTCAGGTAGTCCTGGTCCGTGCTGAACTTCCAGGCGCGCAGCCGGACGGTCGTCCGATCGCTGGCTCGCCACAGGACGACCGCCTGAAGATCCTCGCCGACCACGGTGTTGGCGTCGGACACCCGCGGCGTCCCGGTCGGTGCGCCGGAATAGATGTCGTTATAGCCCTGGCGGTAGTCGTAGCCGCCGCTGATGCGGATCCCGAGAACGTCCTCGATGATCGGGAAGGAGACCGCCCCGGCAAACCTGTAGTTGGGGTCGCTGGCATTTCGCGTGGTCGACAGTTCGGCTTCGCCCTGCGCCGTGACGCGATCAAGAGTTGGATTCTTGGTGCGATAGATGATCGTGCCGCCCATCGAGCCGGAGCCATAGAGCGTGCCCTGCGGTCCACGCAGAACCTCCACGCGCTCAAGGTCGAAATATTGAACCGGCGGGGCCGCCTGGAAGTTCGGAACCCCGAACGGCGTGTCGTCCAGGTAATAGCCGATCATGCCGTCGCCGATGGGTCCGCCGGCGCCCGAACCGCGGAACGAGAACACGCGGTACCCCGCCCCGATCTCCTGGGCCTGCGAGGCACCGGGGATCAGTTGAATGAGGTCCGAGGCTTCCCGGACGTTGCGCTCCTCCAGCGTGTCCCCCGAGAAGGCCTGAATAGCGAGAGGCACGCGATCCAGCTGCTGCTCGCCTGATTTCAGTGCCGTGACGACGATGTCGTCGACCTCATCCGCCTCCTGACCGGCGCTCTGAGCGAACGCCGGCGAGACGGCCAGCGTCGCCAGCGCGACGAGCGCCAGTCCGCTCACGCCCTGCTTGAGCCGCCGCATGGAGCCGGCGCTCTGGTGTGTCCCTGTCGAATTCATAGGCCTTCCTCCCCTTCGGATTGCATGATGCAATCGTTTGCTTTTCTGATTGACGCAGGCCGTCGAGTGGCCCGTTTACGCTACTGAGACTGCGACGCCCGTCTGCGACGGCCCGTCATGCGGCCGGCTGCGGCGGCGAAAAGGCCCTGCCGAGTTCTTCCTTCCACGCGGCCGTGAACGACCGGGAGGCCCGGGATTCGGGCGCGATGAAATCAAAGCCGTGATAGGCGCCCGGCGTCAGATGCAGCCGGGTCGGAATACCGGCCGCCACCAGACGCTGTCCGTACTCCAGGTTCTCATCGACGAAGAGGTCCAGACCGCCGACGCCGATGAACGTCGGCGGCAGCCCGGCGAGCGTTTCGATCCGGGCGGGCACTCCGCCATAGGGGGCCGAGGCCTGACCTGCGGGTTGTCCCAGCAGACTGCTCCATCCGAAGCGATTGCCCGCCTCGTTCCACCCGATGGTGCCGATGAAGTCCGGCACGCGCACGGCCGATCCCGTCCGGTCATCCAGCATCGGGTAGATCAGGACCTGATAACAAAGCGGGATCTCGCCGCGATCGCGGGCCGCGATCGCGGTCATCGCGGCCAGCCCACCGCCCGCGCTTTCGCCCATCACCGCGATGCGGGTCCGGTCCACGCCCAGTTCGTCGGCGTTGGCATGAACCCACTCCAGCACCGCGTAGCAATCCTCCATCGGCCCGGGGAACGGCGTTTCGGGCGCGAGCCGGTAGTCCACGTTCGCGATCAGACAGCCGAACTCGGCCGCCATCTGCTCGCACATGGCCGTCGTGTCCGTGACGCGGCCAAGGATGTATCCGCCGCCGTGGATATGGATCAGGGCGGGACGCGGACCGGTCGCCGCGGCTGTCGGCACGATCCACTGAAAACCCACTTCCGGCTGACCTGGACGGCCGGGCGCGCGACGATCGACCGTCGTCGCGGCCGCCCCGGAAGGGGGTGTCTCCAGCGGCGGGAAAGCGCGGAGCTGGGCGAGGCTGGCGGTCGTGAACTCGGGTAGAGGGCGCTCTAGAATGCGCACGGCCCCTTCACGAAGCTCCGGATCGACCCGATCCAGAATATCGAGGGGTTCGGCGACCGACCGAGGCGTGGGCGTCACGGCTGCGACAGCGGTGGCCTGCCCCGCGATGAGGCCAAAGGCCAATCCAGCGGCCAGCTCGCGGCGATTCAACGCCATACTGTACTCTCCTCCCTGGGCGCCGGCGTTTGTCACCGATCACCGTGATGATGCGCGGATTGCAATCGATTGCAAGTCCCCGACCGCATTTTATGCAACCGATTGCGCACCGGCCTTCTCCGGGCTACGCTTCTTGTAACGGCGCGTGCTCAGACACACAGATGCCGATGGAGGACCCGAATGCTGCTGGACGCCGCGCGCATCCCCTTTGGCCGCCGTGTGCTGCCTGGACTGGCCTTGATCTTGGCGGCGATGGCCGCGTTCCTGGCCCCGACGGTCGCACAGGCGCAGGAGCCGGTCGTCCGCGTCGCGCCCGATGGCACCGTCGATGTTCCGGCGATGCGGGTTCCCGTCTCCGATTTCCTGAGTCCGGAAGCCAAGGCCTATATGGCCGAGCACCTGATCCAGATGCAGCAGCCGGAACTCCTCGCCCAAGAGGACGGCGTGCCGATCTTCATGATGCCGTATCTCGCGCGCCAGAAGGCCCTGTTCGCCCATGAGCGACGCGATCACGAGATCGGCGGCGTGCCGGTCTACGACTATACGCCATCCGCCGGGATCGAGCCGGAAAACCGCAACCGGGTCCTGATCAATCTGCACGGCGGCGGTTTCATGGGTTGCTTCCCCGGGTGCGCGGAGCTGGAGTCGATTCCGCTCACCGCGCTCGGCCGGATCCGGATCGTGTCGGTCGATTATCGACAGGGGCCAGAGCATCAGTTTCCGGCGGCCAGCGAAGACGTCGCCGCCGTCTATCGCGCTCTGCTGGAGACCTATCCCGCCGAGAATATCGGCATCTACGGCTGTTCGGCCGGGGGCATGCTGACCGGCCAGTCGGTCGCCTGGTTTCAGCGCCACGGCCTGCCTCGTCCCGGCGCGATTGGCATCTTCTGCGCCGGAGCCACCATGTCCAGCACGGGCTTTGGCGGTGACTCCGACTTCGTGAACGGCCCCATCGGCGATTCCCGGCCACCGCCGCCGTGGCCGCGACCGGGGAACCCCCGCCGAGCCGGCCTTCCCTACTTCGCCGATGCCGATCTCAGAGACCCGCTGGTCTCGCCGGCGGCCTCGGACGAGGTTCTGGCCGCCTTCCCGCCGACCCTCATCATCACCGGGACGCGCGGGTTCGAACTGAGCTCGTCGGTCTATACGCACACCCAGCTGGTCCGGCTCGGCGTCGATGCGGACCTGCATGTGTGGGAGGGCCTGTTCCACGGCTTCTTCTACAACGCCGACGTCCCGGAATCGCATCAGGCCTATGACGTGATGTTGCGGTTCTTCGACCGGCATCTGGGCCGCTGATCCCGAGCGATCTGGCCCAGACGGAGGTGCGAGCAGGATCGCCCAAGGCGCTTTCCTTCGTCGAGACGGCTCCCGTCTGCGGCCGGGGGCGGCTGTTCGTTTCGGAGCCGACCGTTCGACCGGCATCAGGTGTGCCCGCCGACCTTGAAGTGCAGGTCTGGCGCTACGGAGGCCGTCCCGAACAGGTGTTCTACGCCCAGGACGGACAGAACATGTTCGACGCGGCCAGGGTCGGCTTCGGGGTCGCGTGGGAGATCGATCAGGCGGCTGCGCGGCTTGTTGATGACGGTATCCTTGGCGGGGTGATGATCGTCGCGGTGTCCTCGACCGACGCGCGACTTCGCGACTTCGCGCCCGAGAGCCTGTTGTCGATGATGCCGGGCGAGGCGCAACAGGCCATCGAGACGGCCTTCGGCGGCCCCGGCCGCTCGAAAGCCTACGCCCGGACACTGCTGGACGAGGTCATGCCGAGCGTTCGGGTCCGCTTTCCTGACCATCCGCCCCCTGACAGGACCTGGTTGATCGGCTCATCGATGGGGGCTGTCGTGTCTCTGGAGATGCTGGCGGACCATCCGAAGACGTTCGCGGGCGCGGCGTTGCTTTCGCTGCATCTCAGCTTCCTGCCCCTGTCGGTCGACCAGCCCGTCGCCGAAGGCTTCCTGGCGGCCGTCAGCGTGACGGTGGAGCGTTGGGCCAAGGAGCGGCTACCTCCAGCGTCCGGGACCCATCGCTTCTGGGTGGACGCCAGCGGCGACGACATCGACCGCTTCTACGCTCGCCCGCATGGTGCCCTGGCGCATGCGTTGATCACGCTCGGATACCGGGCCGGAGACGACTTCGTGCGCAGAATCTATCCCGGCGTCGGGCACAACGAGGCGGCATGGCGCGATCGGGTCGAGGATGCCCTCAGGTTCGCGGCCACGAACGTCGCGCGGACTTAAGCGACCAACGCCTCGCCGACCACCGGACGGCCCGTCCGCGGGCGAACCCACAGCACGCAGACCGCCGCGATCGCCATCAGCACCCCCGCCAGCATCAGGACCCGCCGGGGATCACTGGCCAACAGGCTGTCGTAGTACAGCGGCATGGTGAAGGCATTCAGCAGCATGGGCGTGACGATCATCATGTTGAAGATGCCCATGTAGACCCCTGTCCGCTCCGGGGGGATGCTGTTGGCCAGGATGATATAGGGGTTGCCCATGATGCTGGCCCATCCCAGGCCGACGCCGACCGCTGGCAGGAACAGCCAGGCCTTCTCCGAAATGAAGGGCATGGCCAGCATGCCGGCGCCCGCCGCCAGCAGGCAGAGACAGTGGGTCGTGGCCGGGCCGAGACGTCGTGCGAACGGCACCATCGCCAGGGCCGCGACGAAGGCCACACCGTTGTAGAAGCCCCCGATCTCGCCGTTGTCGACGACGGCCCTGCGAAATCCCTCCGAGACGGCCTCCTCCTCGCCATAGACGGACCGGCTGATGGAGAGCACGACGTAGTTCCAGTAGGCGAACATGGCGTACCACTGGAACAGGCTCATCAGGGCGAGCTTGCGCATGACCATCGGCATGGTGACGATCGCGTCCCAGATTTCCTTCAGCGTTGCGCCAACGGTTCGCTTCAAGCCCAGGATCCGTTGACGCTCGGCCTCCGGGAGCGGCAGCTCCGGCACCCGGAAGATCGACCACAGGATGGTCGTCAGCGACAGAACCGCACCGATCGCGAACGCCGCCCGCGTGACCAGCGGGATGTTATGGGAATCGACCGCATTGATGTCGAACCCTAGGACGTTGATCATCAGCGACGGCGACAGATAGGCCAGCATCTGCCCGAGGCCCGTGAAGGCGCTTTGCGACAGAAACCCAAAGCGAAGCTGATCCTGCGGCAGCCGATCGCTCACATAGGCGCGATAGGGCTCCATCGTGATGTTGTTGCCCGCATCCAGGATCCACAGCAGGCTGACCGCCGCCAGGATCGTCGGGCTAAGGGGCATGAAGAACAGCCCGATCGAGCAGAGGATCGCACCGACGATGAAATATGGTGTTCGCCGCCCCCACCGCGAGGCCGTGCGGTCGCTCAACGCGCCGACGATCGGCTGGATAAGAAGGCCCGTCATCGGACCGGCCAGCTGAAGCAAGGGAATGTTGGCCGCGTCCGCTCCCAGATAGGAATAGATCGGCGACATGTTCGCCTGCTGCAGGCCGAAACTGAACTGCAGGCCGAGGAACCCGAGGTTCATCTCGACGATCCGCAACAGCGGTAGCCTCGGCTTCACAGCGCCGTCCATGTCATCCTCCCCAGGCGGCGTCGTTCGATCGACGCTCTGCGTTTCGAATCGCCACCGGCCGAGACCGGTGTGCAAACGATTGCGTAATGACCCTATCGCAGTTTTTCGCCGTGGCAAGCGCGCGGGTGGATGATCCTCATGGGTTTAGGCCGGGACCGGGGTGCGCGCCGGCGATCGGGGCCGCATCGAGCGTGCGCGCGAGCCATGCGTCGAAGGCGTTCAGCCAGGATCCGGCAGAGGCATTGGACGGACCCAGGCCAAAGCCGTGCCCCCCCTCCTCGTAGAGATGAAGCTCCACGGGCACATCCGCCTCCCGGAGGGCGGCGAAGAAACCCAGGCTGTTCTCGGGCGTAACCGCCGTATCGTCGAGGGCGTGCACGAGGAAGGTCGGCGAGGTGCTCGCGGTCACATGTCGAGCCGGCGACCGCCGGAGGACGAGCGCCGGATCGGGCGCGGGCCCGAGCAGCGACAGGGTGCTCTGCGCATTCTCCAGCGGCGGGCTGACCTCAATGACAGGATAGATCAACCCGACCGCGGCGGGACGGGCGCTCAGCCGATCCACCGCGTCGCGGGGCGCGGACACGGCCTGATCGAAATCCGTGGCCAGCGTGGCGACAAGATGCCCGCCCGCCGAGTATCCGAGCGCCGCGACCCGGTCGGGGTCTATGCCATACCGTTCCGCGTTCGAGCGGATGGTCCGCATGGCCCGTTGCGCGTCCTGAAGCGGCACGTCCTGCCGTGGGGACCACCCCTCTGCCGGGAGGCGATGGATCAGGACGAAGACCACATAGCCCCGCTCGGCGAGCGCGGACGCCGTCTCCGCCCCCTCATGCGTTCCCACGATGAAGGTGTAGGCGCCGCCCGGGACCAGCAGCACCGCGCGACCATTCGGGCGCTCCGGCCGAAACACATGAAGGGTCGGCGTCTCGACGTTCCGGAAGAAGACCTCCGGGAAATCCGCCGGGACGGGCTGGGGCGCGAACCCTCCATCAGGAGGACCCTCCGGCCAGACAGGCAGTGTCTCCGCTGTCAGCCAGCTGGACGGAAGCGGATCGAGCGCGGGTCTTCGTTCCAGCGGTGCCCGCTGCTGAAACCCGCAGAGGCCCAGAGCGACCGCCAAGCCCGCCAGCAGGGCCAGGCGGCGTCGGATCAGGGTCCGCGAACCCCCTTTCATGCCGCCCTCTCCTGCTTCGGTGCCGCGAAAACGCGAGCCAGCCAGTCCTGCCAGCCCGCCCGGAACCGCTGGGAAACCCGCGAGTCCGGCACGACGAAGTCGAACGCGTGATAGGCCCCGGGAACAACGTCGAGCGCGACGGGCGCACCCGCGCGCACGAGGCCCCGCGCGAAGGCGATGTTCTCCTCGACGAAAAGATCCAGCGAGCCCACGCCGATGAATGTGGGAGGCAGACCCTCGAGCCTCTCGGCCCGCGCCGGAACCGCCCCGGTCGGAACCTGGGCCGACCCGGCCGGCGTGCCGAGGAAGGCCGACCAGCCAAAGGCGTTGGCCTGGCCCGTCCAGCCAAAGGTTCCGATCGGCCAGGCTGGATGGGCCGTGCTGCCCGTCCGGTCGTCGAGCATGGGGTAGATGAGCACAAGGGCACAGGGCTGCTGTCCCCTGATCTCCGCGAGCCTCAGCGCGAGAATGGCCGCGTGCCCGCCACCGGCGCTGACGCCGCTCAGGGCGATGCGCGAGGTATCGACGCCAAGCGCATCGGCCTGTCCGACCAGCCATCGCCACGCCGCGAGCGTGTCGTCCGCCGGGCCTGGGTAAGGCGTCTCCGGCGCCCGACGGTAATCGACATTGACCACTATGGCGTCGAAGTGGGCGGCCAGCTCCTGGCAGTAGGGGGTGCCGTGCGCCGCGCGGCCCGAAACCATTCCGCCTCCGTGCATGTGCACGATGGCCGGACGGGCCGCGCCGGGCGTGACCTGTCCGATGATCTCGACGCCCAAGGCGTGACCCTCCGCACCGGGGATGGCCCGACGCAGGACCGGCGCGACGGTGGCTGGATGCTCCGGGGGAACGGGCCAGCCTTGGCGGGCAGCCGCCAGGCTTGCGGCATCGAACGAGACTTTCGGCGCGGCGATCATCGCCGCCGCGCTCTCGCGAAGCTCCGGATGAACAAGCGACAGCAACCGTTCCGGGTTGATCGGGGCAGTGGCCGCGACATCGGCCTCGGGATCGACAGTCAAAGAACGGCTCCCGAGCACCACGACACCATGCAACCGATTGCGGAGGTTAGCGCCCCTCTTTGGCCTTGCAAGGGGAATCTCGAAAGCGCGCGCCACGTTGCCAAGCCGCCATCCTGCGCTATGAAAGTTCCATGGCGCGATCCCCCTCCAGCAGCATCGCTCCCGGAGCCCCGCTGAAGATGTCGGACATCGCGCGTCTGGCCGGGGTGTCGACGTCGACCGTCTCCCGTGCGCTGGCCGAGAGTCCGCTGATCCCTGCGCCCACCCGGCGCCAGATCCAGGCCATCGCGGCCGAGCATGGCTATGTCATCAACCAGGCGGGCCAGCGGCTTCGATCCAGTCGGACGCGGACTATCTGCGTCGCCATTCCGCTCGGTCACGAGACGGGCCAATTGATCTCGGATCCGTTCTTCCTGCACCTGTTCGGCCATATCGCGGACGAGGTCTCAGCTCGCGGATATGATGTTCTCCTGTCCCGTCTCCCGTCACCGAAACCGGGCTGGCTGCTGCACCACGTTCAGTCGCAGAAAGCCGATGGATACATTATCGTCGGCCAGAGCAACCAGCACGAGGAGCTGAACAAGGCGGCGCTGGCGTTCCTGCCTCTCGTGGTCTGGGGCGCCCACTTGCCGCAGCAAAGCTATTGTTCCGTAGGCTCGGACAATCGGGCCGGCGCCAGAGATGCCGTCACCGCGCTGATCCGGGCCGGCCGTAGACGCATTGTCTTCCTCGGGGCGGCCGAACTGCCCGAAATCCAGATGCGCCTCGAAGGTTATCGGGCGGCGCACCAGGACGCCGGCATCGCTCTCGATGAGACCCTGATCCAGCCGGCCCATTTCACAGGCGATACCGCGTTCGCCACCGTCCAGCATCTGTTGGCGCTCGGGGTGGAGTTCGACGCCATCTTCGCAGCCTCCGATCTGATCGCCCTTGGCGCCCTGCGGGGCCTGCAGTCCCGGGACGTGGCCGTCCCAGAGACCGTCTCGGTCATTGGGTTCGACGATCTCGAGATCGCCGATCACGCCCACCCGAGGCTGACGACGGTGAAACAGGATCTGAAGCGAGGCGCGGCCACGCTCGTAGAGTTTCTTTTCCGGCGTCTCGAAGGCGAGGAAACCCCTTCAGCGACCTTGCCTGTCAGCCTTGTCGTCCGCGAAAGCGCGACGTTCAGCGACGCCCGGAGCTAGGATCGCGCCGCAAAGGAAGCGACCCTCGCCACCCGCCCCGCCTGGACGGAGACGAAATCGCATTTGACTGCCGGCGCCGCCCCATCGCTCAGCCCGCCAGCTGCCGCTCCAGCTGACCCAGAACACGGTAGCAGGGCAGCACTTGCGCGACACTGGCGCGGGGCTCACGGCCTTCGCGGATCGCCGAGACGAACTCGCGGTCCTGCAGCTCGATGCCGTTCGACGATACCGCCACGCCGGTCAGGTCGACCGGCTCTTCGCGGCCGGTGACCAGGTCATCGTAGCGGGCGATCCAGGTGCCGTTGTCGCAGATGTAGCGGAAGAAAGTCCCCAGCGGCCCGTCGTTGTTGAAGCTGAGCGACAGGGTGCAAATGGCGCCGCTCTCGGCCTTCAGCTGGATCGACATGTCCATGGCGATGCCCAGATCGGGGTGGATCGGCCCCTGCATGGCGTGCGCCTCGACGATCGGCCCGGCCTGCCAGGCGAACAGATCGACCGTGTGCGCCGCGTGATGCCACAGCAGATGATCGGTCCAGGAGCGAGGCTCGCCCTTGGCGTTGATGTTCGTCCGCCGGAAGAAATAGGTCTGAACGTCCATCTGCTGGATCGCCAGTTCGCCGGCCTGGATGCGGTTGTGGATGTACTGATGGCTGGGATTGAAGCGGCGGGTATGTCCGACCATGGCCACCAGGCCGGTCTCGGCGGCGCGGGCGGCGACGGCTTCGGCGTCGGCAAGGCTGTCGGCCAAGGGGATCTCGACCTGCACATGCTTGCCCGCATTCAGGCAGGCCAGGGCCTGGGAGGCGTGGAGCTGGGTCGGGGTCGCCAGGATCACCGCGTCGAGGCCGGGAACCGCCAGGGCGTCGTCCAGCTCGGTCGTGGCGTGACCGATGCCGTATTTCTCGGCGACCTTCTGTGTGGCCTCCAGCGTTCGACCGACAAGACTGACGACCTCG
Organism: Caulobacteraceae bacterium; assembly: GCA_947475735.1. GTDB lineage: Bacteria > Pseudomonadota > Alphaproteobacteria > Caulobacterales > Caulobacteraceae > Brevundimonas. Next base: position 129,859 of record CANJLQ010000008.1, on the reverse strand, counting down.
ACCCCGTCGATGCGGGCGAGCGCGTCCAGATGCTTCTCGCCGAAGGCCCCGGCGCCCGCGAGTGCGATCTTCATGCCGCGACGCCCTGGCTGTCGTTGGCGGCAACGTCGTCCGCCACAGGACGCAGCACGATGTGGCCGACGGCGGTGTTCGACGCCGGCACGTGATAGTGGCGATGCAACTGCTCGGTCGTCTTGCCCATGGCCCCGCGCATGATCAGCCACATGACCATCTCGATGCCCTCGGACCCCGTCTCGCGCAGATACTCGATGTGCGGGATGTGGCGGAGCGCATCGGTCGAACCCGACAGCTGGTCCAGGAAGCGGTTGTCCCAGTCCTTGTTGATCAGGCCCGCGCGCGGGCCCTGGAGCTGGTGGCTCATGCCGCCCGTGCCCCAGACCTGGACGTTCAGGTCCTCCGGATAGCTCTCGACCGCCCGACGGATGGCTTCGCCCAGCGCCCAGCAGCGGTTGCCCGAGGGGGGTGGATAGGTGACGACGTTGACGGCCAGCGGAATGACCTTGCACGGCCATTTGTCGACCTTGCCGAACATCATCGACAGCGGGACGGTCAGGCCGTGGTCGACCTCCATCTCATTGATGATGGTCATGTCGAACTCGTCCAGGATGGCGCTCTGGGCGATGTGCCAGGCCAGGTCCGGATGACCCTCCACCACCGGCACCTGGCGCGGCCCCCAGCCCTCGTCGGCGGGGGTGAAGCTCTCAGCGCAACCGATGGCGAAGGTCGGGATGAACTTCATGTCAAACGCCGTCGCATGGTCGTTGAAGACCAGGATGACGACGTCGGGCTTCTCCGCCTTTTCCCATTCGCGGGTCCAGTCGAAGCCGGCGAAGGCGGGCTTCCAGTAGGCCTCCTCGGTCTTGTCGAAATCGACCGCGACGCCCAGCGCCGGGATGTGGCTGCAGGCCACGCCTGCGGTGATGCGGGCCATCAATACTTCTCCTTGATCGAGCGGACGCCGACGGGCGAGCGGCCGCCGGCGATCATCATGGCGGTGTAGTCCTCGAAGCTCATGTCGGTCATGGTCGAGACGGCCTGAGCGAAGCTCTTGCCGTCGGTCGAGAACAGCTTGGCCAGGAAATAGATGTTGCCGCCCAGCTCCAGGCAGCGGTTGAAGTCGCGGTCCAGCACCGCCTGCTTCTGGTCCTCGGTCATCGGCCAGCGGTCCAGATAGGCCCGCTCGTCGGCCTTGAAGGCCTCGCGGTTGTCGGCCTTCATCAGGCTCATGGCGAACTGGTTCAGGTGATAGCCCTGACGCGCGCGCTGGGCGGTGAAGACGCGGGTGCCGGGGATATCCTCCATCTCGGCCAGATAGGCGTGGATGTCGCGGGGCATGGTCATAGCCCTCTCTCCTTCAGCTTGGCGTCGAGGCGGGGGAAGACGCGGCGGGCATTGCCCTCGAAGATGGCGTGGCGCTGGGCGTCCGTGATCGGGGCGTTGTCGATGTAGCGTTTGGTGTCGTCGAAATAGTGCCCGGTCGTGGGATCGATGCCGCGCACGGCCCCGACCATCTCGGACCCGAACAGGATGTTGGGCGTCTCGATGACCTGGGTCAGCAGGTCGACGCCCGGCTGGTGATAGACGCAGGTGTCGAAGAAGACATTGTCCATCAGATGCTGTTCCAACGGCGGCTGCTTCAGCATGTCGGCCAGACCGCGATAGCGCCCCCAGTGATAGGGAACCGCCCCTCCGCCGTGCGGGATGATGAGCCTCAGCGTCGGGAAGTCTTTGAACAGGTCCCCCTGGATCAGCTGCATGAAAGCGATGGTGTCGGCGGCGATATAGAAGGCCCCCGTCGCATGCAGGCCGGGGTTACACGAACCCGAGACGTGGATCATGGCCGGCACGTCCAGCTCCACCATCGCCTCATAGAAGGGATACCAGAACCGGTCGGTCAGGGGCGGGGCGGTGAAATGGCCGCCACCGGGATCTGGGTTCAGGTTGCAACCGATGAAGCCGAGCTCGGTCACGCAGCGACGCAGTTCGGCGATGGAGCCGGCGAGGTCGGCCTTGGGGCTCTGCGGCAGCATACAGACCCCAGCGAAGGTCTCCGGATACAGGCCGCAGACCCGCGCAACCAGGTCGTTGGACACCCTGGCCCATTCCAATGACACCGCCTCGTCGCCGACGTGATGGGCCATGGTCGAGGCGCGCGGGCTGAAGATCGTCAGGTCCGCGCCGCGTTCCTTCAGAAGGCGCAGCTGGTTGGCCTCAATCGTCTCGCGGATCTCGTCGTCGGTGATTTCGGGATAGGGCGGCGGGGCCTCGCCGGCCTTGAAGGCGGCCTTCTGGGCGTCGCGCCATGCGTCGTGCTGGGGCGGGGCGGTGGTGTAGTGGCCATGGCAGTCGATGATCAGGCTCATGCGGCGGCCTCGTCGGGGCGTCGGGTCAGGGCGTCGAGCTTGGCGCGCAGGCCCCGCGGCGGCGGGCTGACGCCCAACGAACCGATGGTGCGCTGTATGTCGACCGTCGCCTTGGTCATGGCCGAGCCGACTCCCAGCGAGTCCAGCGTCGCTTCAGACTCCTCCATCTCGGCGGCGCGGCGCAGGCCGTGGACCATCATCCGATCCAGATTGTAGTCCAGCCTCGCCTCCCAGTCGGCCCCCGGCTCGCTGGCGTCCAGGGAGGCGATGACGGCCTCGATCACGCCCGCGCGGTGCGCGGCGATGGCGCACTCGGCCGACAGGGCCTCGATGCCCTTGATCATCACGGAGCGAATCATCTTGACGGCGGCGGCGGCCCCGACCGGGCCCTCGATCGCGGTCACGTTGGAGAAGCCGAGCGCCTGCAACCGCTCGACGCCCTCTCTGGCATGAGGGCCACTGACCAGCAGGGGCGCCGCCCTCCCCTTCGGATGGACCGGCGACAGGACGGCGACGTCGACGTAGCGTCCACCGACGGCCTCGATCACACGCGCGGCGACGCGCTTGGTCTCGGGGGCGACGCTGTTCATGTCGAACCACAGGGCACCGGGCGCGAGGCTCATGGCCGCTTCCCGCGCGGCGGCCGTCGCCTGATCGGCGGTGACCAGGCAAAGGACCGTCTCCGCGCCGACCACGGCGCGCGCCATCGTCGGCCGGCCTTCGATGCCCAGTCGCGCATAGTCCGCCTGTTTGGACGGGCGGGTTTCAGCCGCGTCGGTCTTGCGGTCATAGGCGCGAACCGTCCGGCCGACCCCCGGCCAGCCTTCGGCGAAGGCGGACGCGGCTTCGCCGAAACCGATGAAGGACACGGGCGTGGTCATGGGCTCGGAGCTATCGCGGCGCGCGGGGCGGACGGCAAATCACTAAGCCTCGCGGCCTATTCATTTTCCTGAAACGACGCGGACGCCGCTTGGTCGATCAGGGAGAGAAAGCGCGCCTGGGACGGCGTCGGCCGCCAGTCGGCGCGGGTGGTGATGCCGATGGTCCGCGTCGTCGGGCTCAGCGGCAGGCCGATGGGAGCCAGGACACCGGCCTCGATCTCCAGCGCCACCTGATCGCGCGACAGCAGGGTCAGGAGGTCGCTCTGGCGAAGGATCCCCCGGATGGCTGTGACCGAGCCGCACTCGACCGGGGCCGCGGGAGGAGGGCCGTCCGCGAACATGGCCTGCCACAGAAGCCGCAACGGCGACCCCGGCCGACCGATCACCCAGGGGTAGGACGCCAGGGCCTGCATGTCGGGCGATGTTTCCGATGAGAGGGGGTGACCCCGGCGGCCGACCACCATCAGCCGATCTTCCAGCAAGGGCCGCTCGACCAGATCGGCGTGCATCGCGCCGCGCAGAGCGCCGACCATGATGTCCAGTACCCCATCCCGCAGGGGATCGACCAGCTCGCGCCAGGCCCCGTCAACGATATCGACGACGAAGCCCGGCTCCGCCTCGACCATGGCCGCCACGGCGCGCGGGAGCAGGACAGCCCGCGACAGCGGCATGGCCCCCACCGTGATCCGGTTGGTGTCACCCCCGTCGGGCCGAACTTCGGCCAGGCCCGCCGCGATCTCCGACCGGGCCAGCCGCGCGCCCCGTGCCAGCCGCCGTCCGGCCCGGGTCAGCACGACGCCGCGACCTTGCCGTTCCACGACCGGGACGGCGCAGATCTGTTCCAGGTCCCGGACCGCCGCATGCAGTCCGGGCTGGGACTGGCCTGTGGCGCGGGCCGCGGCGACGAAACTGCCGGCATCGCTCAGGGCGAGAAAGGCGCGCAGCTGGGTCGCGGTGATCAGTTGCTCGGGTCGGGCGAAGCCGCTGCGGCCGGCCTGCCGCGCCGCCTCGGCCAGATGGGCAAAGGCGCGGTCCGCGCGCTCGGCCAGCGCCTGCCCGGCCTCCGTCGCCGTCACCCCGTCGGGGCGGCGCACCAGAAGCGCCACGCCCAGTGTCCGCTCCAGCTTGGCGAGGCCTTGCGTCAGGGCCGGCTGGGACAGGCCCACCGTCTCGGCGGCGCGGCTCAGACTGCCCCGGGTCAGCACAACGGAGAGGGCGCGCAGGTGGCGCAGGTTCAGGTCGAATGGAGACAAGGCCATAGCCATCTATCGCAAAATCTTATCGCATCCGAGCAAATGCGATTTGCCCCTCGTGGGTCTGACCGCGATCACCGCACCGCGCGGGGAGACACGCATGGCCGGTCGAGTGGTTACCAATATCGCGCGCGCGGACGCCGCCGTCATCGACGGCCTCGCGCGGCTGGGCGTCGCCACGGTGCACGAGGCGCAGGGGCGGATCGGCCTGCTCGGCTCGCGGTTGCGGCCGATTTATCCCGGCGCGCGGATCGCGGGATCGGCGGTGACCATCTCCTCCCCTCCCGGCGACAACTGGATGCTGCATGTCGCCATCGAGCAGCTGCAGCCCGGCGACATCCTGGTGTTGGCTCCGACCTCTCCGTGCGAGGACGGCTATTTCGGCGACCTGCTGGCCACCTCGGCGCAGGCGCGGGGGTGTCGGGGGCTGGTGATCGACGCGGGCGTGCGCGACGTGCGCGACCTGACGGAGATGGGCTTTCCGGTCTGGTCGCGGGCGGTCTTCGCGCAAGGCACGATCAAGGCGACCCTGGGCGACGTGAACGTTCCGATCGTCTGCGCTGGGGCGGCGATCGAGGCCGGCGACGTGATCGTGGCCGACGACGACGGGGTCTGCGTCGTACGTCGCGGCGACGCCGCCTCGGTGCTGGAGAAGGGCCTGGCGCGCGAGGCCAACGAGACGTCCAAGCGCGACCGGTTGGCGGCGGGCGAACTGGGCCTCGACATCTACGACATGCGCGGAAAGCTGGAGGCCCTGGGCCTGCGCTATGAATGAGGGCGTCCGCTGCATGTGGATGCGAGGCGGCACCTCCAAGGGGGCCTTCTTCCTGGCTGAGGATCTGCCCGCCGACACGACCGCCCGCGACGCCTTTCTCTTGCGCGTCATGGGTTCGCCCGATCCCCGCCAGATCGACGGCATGGGCGGGGCCGATCCCTTGACCTCCAAGGTCGCCGTGGTGTCGCGGTCGGCCCGGGAGGGCGTCGATGTGGACTATCTGTTCCTGCAGGTCTTCGTCGATCAGGCCATCGTCACCGACGCGCAGAACTGCGGGAACATGCTGGCGGGGGTGGGGCCGTTCGCCATCGAGCGCGAGCTGGTCGAGGCAAAGGACGGCGAGACCCCGGTCTCCATCTTCATGGTCAACACCGGACAGGCGGCCGTGGCCACGGTGGCGACGCCCGGCGGGGTCGTCACCTATGCGGGCGAGGCGCGGATCGACGGCGTGCCGGGCACGGCCGCGCCGGTGCCGCTGGAGTTTCGCGACACCGCCGGGTCGTCGTGCGGGGCCCTGCTGCCGACCGGGAACGTCGTCGATGTGATCGACGGCGTGGCCTGCACCCTGATCGATAACGGGATGCCCTGCGTCGTCATGCGCGCCGACGCGGTTGGCGCGACCGGCTACGAGGATCGCGAAACGCTCGATGCCGCCGAAACCGTCAAGGCGAAGATCGAGGCCATCCGCCTGAAAGCCGGACCGATGATGAGCCTGGGCGATGTGGCCGATCTGTCAGTGCCAAAGATGATGCTGGTTGCTGCGCCCCGGAACGGCGGGGCGGTGACGGTTCGCAGCTTCATCCCCAAACGCGCCCACGCCAGCATCGGCGTTCTGGGGGCCGTCAGCGTCGCGACCGCCTGCCTGCTGAAGGGTTCGCCGGCCGCCGAGGTGGCCGAGACGCCGGAGGGACGGCGCAAGACGCTCTCGGTCGAGCATCCGACGGGCGAGATGACCTGCGTTCTCGAAACCGACGACGCGGGCGCGGTCGTCTCAGCCGCCCTGTTGCGCACGGCGAGGAAGCTGATGGACGGAGTGGTTTTCGCATGAGCACCGACGCACAGGGCCGGATCCGGAGCTGGACTCTGGAACCCTCGACGCCGGCCTATCGCCCACCCGAAGGGGCGGTGGACGCCCACTGCCACGTCTTCGGCCCCGCCGACCGCTTCCCTTTCAGCCCCAAGGCCAAATACATCCCGCAGGACGCAGGCCCCGAGGCCCTGTTCGCCCTGCGCGACCGGCTGGGGTTCAGCCGCAACGTCATCGTCCAGGCCAGCTGCCACGGTACCGACAACGCCGCGACCCTGAACGCCATCGGAGTGTCCGGCGGCAAGGCGCGCGGCGTGGCCGTGGTCGATCCGGCCATCTCGGAACATGATCTTCAGGCCCTGCACGACGGCGGCATCCGGGGCGTGCGCTTCAACTTCCTGAAACGGCTGGTCGATGACGCGCCCAAGGACCGGTTCCTGGAGGTGGCGGGCCGCCTGCCCGCCGACTGGCATGTCGTGGTCTATTTCGAGGCGGACATCCTCGAGGAACTTCGGCCCTTCCTCGACGCCCTACCCGTCCCGATCGTGGTCGATCACATGGGCCGGCCCGACGTGAGGCAGGGCCCCGACGGCCCGGACATGCGCGCCTTCCGCGCTCTCCTCGACAGCCGCCCGGACATCCACTTCAAGGCCACCTGCCCCGACCGCCTGTCCGAGGCCCCGCCGTGGGACGACTTCGCCGAGGCCGTGCGGCCTCTGGTCGAGGCCTATCCGGACCGTTGCCTGTGGGGTACCGACTGGCCGCACCCGAACATGGAAAGCCGCATCCCCGACGATGGGGCCCTGGTCGATATGATCCCCCGCATCGCCCCGACGGCCGAGCTTCAGCGTAAGCTGCTGATCGACAACCCCATGCGTCTTTACTGGAGCGAAGAATGGCTGTGAGTATTGCCACGACCCACGTCGGCAGCCTGCCGCGCGGGCCCGAGCTGACGCCCCTGTTGCTGGCCCGCGACCACGGCGAGCCCTACGACGCCGAGGCCTTCGACACGGCTGTCCAGACCGCCGTGGACGAGGCGGTCAAGAAGCAAATCGAGGCCGGCGTCTCGATCATCAGCGACGGCGAACTCGGCAAGGTCGGCTATTCGACCTACATCATCGAGCGGCTTTCTGGCTTTGGCGGAAACAGTCCCAGGAAGCCCGCGCTGGACCTCGCGCCCCTGCCGGAGTTCCGCGAGAAACTGGCGGGCATCATGGGGGCCCAGGAGTTCACGCGGGCCTCGTGCATCGGCGAAGTGAAGCTGGTGAACCTGAAGCCGCTGCACGACGACATCCGGCGGTTTCGGTCGGCGCTGGACAAGCACGGCGGCGGGACCCGTGCCTTCATGAACGCGGCCTCGCCCGGCCTAATCACCGCCTTCCAGTCCAACGCCTTCTATCCGACGCACGAGGCCTATCTGGCCGATCTCGCTGACGCCATGCGGCCCGAGTACGAGGCGATCGTGGCGGCCGGGTTCGACCTCCAGCTGGACTGCCCCGACCTGGCGATGTCGCGCCACACCGGGTACCAGGACATGGACGAAGCGCAGTTCCTCAAGGCCATCGCGGCCAACGTCGAGGCCCTGAACGCCGCCACGGCGAACATCGCGCCCGAGCGGATGCGGATGCATATCTGCTGGGGCAACTACGAAGGGCCCCACGACCACGACATCCCGCTGGAGCGGATCATGTCGATCATCCTCAAGGCCCGGCCCGCGACCATCCTGTTCGAGGCCGCCAATCCCCGGCACGAGCATGAGTGGATCGTCTGGCGCGACGCCGATCTGCCCGACGACAAGATCCTGGCCCCCGGCCTGATCGACACCTGTTCCAACTATCTGGAGCACCCGGAACTGATCGCCCAGCGCATCGAGCGATTCGCTGCGATCGTCGGGCCAGACAGGGTCATCGCCAGCACGGACTGCGGGTTCGGCACCTTCGCCGGGTACGGAAAGATCGACCCGGCTGTGACATGGATGAAACTGCGCGCGCTGCGCGAGGGCGCGGACCGGGCTGCGGCGCGGCTGTAGCTTGCCAGCCGTCTCACGCTGGTATATTTCACGTCTCTGAACTTTTCACATATAAGAAGAGAAAGATCGACGACTGCGTCCGGGCACGGGGGTCCGGCAGGTTCGAGTAGCAGCCCGAAGAGGCTGGGCGACCACCAACAAGAAAACGACCACCGGGAGGAAACCATGAGAATCGTATTCGGCGCGCTCGCCGCGCTGCTGGCTTCGACCAGCGCCTACGCCCAGACCGGGGCGCCCGCCCCCACCCAGGAAGCGTCCAGCCTCGACGACATCATCGTCACCGCGTCGCGCCGCGAACAGTCCTTGCAGGACGTCTCGATCGCGGTGACCGCGCTCGGTGAGGAGCGTCTGAACAACGCCCAGGTGAACAATCTGGCGGACCTGCAGACCATCGTGCCGTCGGTGAACTTCGGCAACGACTTCAACCAGGCCAAGATCTTCATCCGCGGCGTCGGGGCCAACACCTCCACCACCGGATCCTCGACCGGCGTCGCCCTGCACGTCGACGGCGCCTATGTCGCCCGCGCCGAGGCCCAGCTGACCTCGCTGTTCGACGTCGAGCGCGTCGAGGTCCTGCGCGGACCGCAAGGCACCCTGTACGGCCGTAACGCCGTCGGCGGCTCGGTCAATGTGATCACCGCCAAGCCCTCGGACGTGCTGGAAGGCTACGGCCGCCTTACCGTCGGCAACTACAACGCCCTGATCACCGAAGTCGCCGTCGGCGGCCCGATCACGGACGGCATCCAGTTCCGCATCGCCGGCAAGACGGAAGGCCGCGACGGCTTTGGCGAAAACCCCTTCACGGGTGGCGACGTCGATGACCTGAACCGGCGCATGGTCCGCGGTCAGCTGAACTTCGACTTCACCCCCGACGTCAGCCTGCTGCTGTCGGGCGAGTATTTCCGTCAAGACGACAGCTCGGGCGCCATCCACTATCTCCGGGCCGCCTTCCCCGGCATCGCCCGCCTTCCGTCGCTGGGCGTCGGCGGCTACGCAACGGACCCGCGCGACCTCGCCAGCGAAGTCCAGCCGGGCACGGAGACCGAGTCGTTCGCCTTCACCTCGACCTTCCGGGCGAACATCAACGAGAACCTGTCGTTCACGAACATCACCAACTTCCGTAGCTTCGAGACCTCCCTGTTCCAGGACCTCGACCTGTCGGCGGTGCAGAGCGCGTTCACCCTGAACGGCGTCAACTCGACGGTTCAGGAGCGTCGTATCGACAGCGAGCAGTTCTCGACCGAGCTGCAGCTGAACTACGACACCGACTTCGTGAACCTGGTCCTCGGCGGCTACTACTTCGAGGAGCAGCAGAACCCGATCGACAACGTCGGCTTCGGCCGTGCCACGGGACTGCCCGGCACCCCGGCCATCCTGGCGCGCGACAACGTCCCGCTGGCGACCGCCTATGAGTTCTGCGGCTACGGCCCGGGCAATACGACCGGTGGGTCGGCGATCCAGACGCCCAAGCGCGTCTGCGTCAGTTCGGACCTGCAGACCGAAGCCACCGCCCTGTTCGGCCAGGCGACCTTCGATCTGGGCATGCTGTCCGAGCAGCTTTCGGGCTTCAGCATCAAGCTGGGCGGCCGCTACAGCCAAGAGACGGTGACGACGGACAACGCCGGCTACATCATCCGCTACAACGCCGCCGCGCCTCTGCAAGCCCTGCCGACGCTCTACACCGCACGCGGGGTCACGCTGACGGAGCGCACCTTCGAGGACTTCACCCCCGAGGTCGGTGTGCAGTGGGAGGTCAATCCCGACCTGCTGCTCTACTACACCTACTCGGAAGGCTTCAAAGCCGGCTCGGGCGAGAACGCCTACGCCTCGCGCACCATCGTCGATCCGGAAGAGATCTCGAACCATGAGGTCGGAGTGAAGGCGACGCTGCTGGACAACCGCCTGACGCTGAACATGGCCGCATATTCCTATGAGCTGGACGGCCTACAGCTGAACAAGACCATCACAGGCGGCCCGGCGGGCTTCACCACCATCTTCCAGAACGCGGCCCGCACCTCCGCGACCGGGTTCGAGGCCGACTTCTTCGCCCGGCCGACGGACACGATCCGCTTCTCCGGCGGCCTGTCCTGGACCGACGCGGCGTTCGACGACTATGTCACCGTCGATCCGCTGGATCCCCGCAACGTCGCGGGCGGCCCGGCCTACAACGCCGTGACCAACCCCGATCCGACCGCCTTCGGCGCGCCGGGCGGCGGCGACCGGCAACTGGCGGGCAATCGCGTGCGCAACACGCCCGAACTGGCCTGGAGCCTGCACGGCGAGGCCGATCTGCCGTTCGCCATGCCGATGGACGGGATGCTGACCCTGATGGGCGACGTCTCCTACAAGAGCCAGATCTTCTTCTCGGAGTTCGAGCGGGATATCGAAAGCTCGGAGGCCTACACCATGGTCGACGCCTCGCTGGTCTATGAGAGCGGCGACGGTCAGATCACGGCCCAACTGTGGGCCAAGAATATCGGCGACGAAGACGTCCGGGCCTCGACCTTCGCGGTCTCGACCGGTCGCCTGATCGGCGTCACCTACCTGCCGCCGCGGACCTACGGGTTCACGCTCGGCTACCGCTTCTGAAACCGGCCGGCCCGGGGCCTTCCAACCGCCCCGGGCCTCTTCCTTTGGGAGGCCACGTGACCGACGCCGAACGGTTTCAGATCGAATGGGCCTGCGCCCGGCTGATCAACCTCTATGCGACGCTGAACGACCACGCCCGCTGGGACGAAGTCGTCGCGCTCTATGCGCCCGATGGCCTGATGACGCGCCCGACCGCCCCGGACCAGGCCATCGTCGGGCATGAGGCCCTGCTGGCGGCGTTCAACGCGCGGGCCCCCCGCACGACCCAGCACGTCTGCGCTAACATCGTGGTGACGGTGGAGACGCCGGACACAGCCTCGGCGACCAGCGCGATGCTGCTGTTCACCGGCGCGGACACCCCGCCGCTGATCGGCACGTATAGCGACCGGTTCGTGCGTCTGGATGGGACCTGGCTGTTCTCGGAACGCAGAGGCGCGCTGAGCTTTCAGCCCTCGAACTGAGCCATGACCGCAGCGCCCCCTTGCCAGTCCCGCAATGACGCAGCATGGGACCGGTAATGCCATGAGCGACACCGGCCCCACATCCACCGTCAAGTCCGCCATGCGGACGCTCGACATCCTCGAGCTGCTGGTCGCCCAGGGTCGGCCGCTGGCGGCGCACGAGATCGCCACAGCCCTGATGATCCCGGTGAGCAGCCTGTCCTATCTGCTGACGACCCTGGCCGAGCGCGGCTATGTCGAGAAGCTGGGTCGCCGGTACGGGCCGGGGGCCGGGCTGGAGAGGCTGCAGCCCGAGCGGGCCAGCGATGACGTCATCGCCCGCGCCGGGCCGATCATCCGGGCGCTGCGCCTGCGACTGAACGAGACCGTCGGCTTCTTCATCCCGCGCGGCGACGAGGTCGAGGCGGCGGTCAGCGAGATCGGGACCCAGGCGCTGCGCTATTCCCTGGAAGTGGGCCGGAGCGCCCCGATGCACGCCTTCGCCGCCGGCAAGGCGATCCTGGCCAGCTATTCCGAGGAGCAGCTGGCGGCCTATTTCGCCCGCTCCACCCGCGAGGCCTTCACCCACCACACCCTCACCGACGAGGACGACCTGCGGCTGGAAATCGAAGGCGTCCGGCGCAACGGCTTTGCCCGCACGCGCGAGGAACACACACCGGGGATCCAGGGCATGGCCCGCGTGGTCATGTCAGGCGGCAAGGCGGCGGGGGCGATCAGCGTCGCCATCCCCCTGCCGCGCGTCACGCCGATCGCCGAGGCCCAGGTCGGTGAGGCGCTGAAGCAGGCGGTCAATCTTCTGGAGCACCCCGAGGCCGAGGACGAGCGCAAGCCGGCGGCCTGAGCCGCCGGCCGGCCACCCGATCAGGCGACCCGGCGGTTGCGCCAGCTGTCGGCGTAGGCGTCGCGCGCGACCTCCGAATAGGGAGCCGGGCTGACGGTGGCGCGAATCTCGACCTGGACGTGACGCTCGACCGTCGGCTTGGACGAGCCGCCGTTCTCCTCGCCCCACAGCAGGGTGACCTGGGTGCCGGGCTTGGCGTGTTCCTCGTCCAGCATGGCCAGGGTCAGGCCACGGCCTTCGTTGGCGCTGTAGCCGACCCAGGTCGACAGGCCCACGTCCTTGCCGCCCGCGCCCAGTACCCGGTCGAACTGGTGCATGGTGTAGACCGCCGAGGGGAACTCGAAGAACTTCGCCCGGTCGCCCTTCTGGAAGTAGGAGCTCATGATCCGCACCAGGTCCTCGCTGTCGAGCGCCAGAGTGACCTTCTTCTTGTGCGGCCCGGCCTGCTTCTTCTCCAGGGCTTCCTTGCCGATGAAGTCGTGGTCGAATTTGACGAAGGGTCCATAGCCCAGGTCCCACGGCGTCAGGTAATAATCCTCGATATTGTCCGAGTAGAAGCTGCCGCCCAGCGACGCCTTGCCCTCATAGCTGTTGGCCGGCAGCCACTCGCGATAGGGACGCATGGCCTCGCCGGTGTATACGGCCGGCAGGGGTGACGGGATCCAGCCCGATTCCAGGGTGTTGGACGAATAAGTCCGCCCGCCGACCAGCTTCAGGCCGAAGTCGGCACCGGCCGAGACCAGGGCGGCGTGAACCTCGTCATGCTCCTCCCAAGGGCCGAACAGCTCGAAGCCCGGCTGGCCCGCCATGCCGTGGCGCAGGGCCCGGACCTGGCGGCCGCCGATGGTCAGGGTCGTCATGTGGAAGAACTTCAGGTCCGGCGGGGTCTGGCCCAGCGCCTTCTCCATCAGCTTCATCGCGTTCGGACCCTGGATCTGGTAGCGATAGCCCCGGCGGTTCTGCGGGTCCGGACGGACAGCGGTCCGCTCGTCGCGGGTGACCTGCACATCCCAGCCGCCGGTCGCGGCGTGGAACTCGACCCATTCGATGGTCGGGGCGCGGCCCACGAGGTTGAAGGTGTTCTCGGCCAGATAGAACAGGATGACGTCGCCGATGACGTGGCCGTCATGGCTGACCGGCACGAACTGCTTGGCGCGGTCGGGCACGAAGCCCTTGAAGCTGTTGATGCCCAGACTGTTCAGCATGGCAAAGGCGTCGGGTCCTTCGACCCGCAAATCGACCATGTGGTAGCTCTGGTTGAACAGGACGCAGGTCTGCTGCCAGGCGATCTGCTCGTCGCGCCAGTTGCTGTATTCGCCCGGTACGCCCGGATAGGCGTTGGGCCCAGCCTGCTGATTGCGCAGGAAATGCGGGATATTGTCGACGCCGTTCAGGACGTCCTGCAGGCTCTTTGTCATGGGGGTCTCCTCCTTGAGTTTCTTGTTCAGGCGACGCGGGTAACGGGAAGCGAAGCGGGCTCGGCCGCCAGCCAGCCGGAAAGGGCGGCGAGAAAGGCGTCGGGCGCCTCGGCCGGCAGCATGTGGCCCGATCCCTCGATGATCTTCAGTCGGGCACCGGGGATAGCGGCGGCGAGGGCGCGGTGCTGGTCCGGCGGGCTCCACTGATCCTCCGACCCGACCAGCACAAGGGTCGGGCATGCGATGGTCGGCAGAAGTCTCTCCACCTCGGGCCGATGGAGCAGAGCCTTGATCTGATGGGCGAAGGTGTCCACGCCCGCCTGGACGCACATGCTCCGCAAGCGCTGCATCAGAGGCTCGTCCAGACGTCGACGCTGCGCCACCATCGGAGGCAGCCAGCGATCCACCAGAGCCTCCGCGCCCTCGGCCTGGCCGAGGTCCAGCAGGGCGTGACGCGCATTCGCCTCGCCGGGGCGCGGCAGGTGCACGCCCGTCGAGACGAGCGCCAGACGCTCCACGCGTTGCGGATAGCGGCGCACGATCTCCAGAGCGACCCGAGCGCCCATGGAATGCCCCACGAGCGAAACCCGCTCGGGGGCGGCATCCAGCGCCCGTTCGGCCATGGCGACCAGGCTGTCGGCGTCCGCGTAGCCCAGGGGGGCGATGACCGGACGAGTCAGGGAGAGGGTCTCGGACGGCCAGATCCGGGCGTCGCAGAGTAATCCGGGCAGAAGAAGAAGCGGCGCGGCCGACGATCCAGACATCTCCCCTCCTGCCGCTCTTTCGCTTCACATACCTGAACTCTTCATCTATACGAATAAACAGACGCCCGCTAGAGGCTGTCGCAGGGGTCGTCGCAGGGCGGCCGACGGGAGGCTTCATGCTGGACGTGACGCGACCAGACGCAACCACCAACGCCCCGCGCCTCGCGGCGCTCCTTGGAGCGTTCTCGCTTGAAATGACCGCCAAGGACGTCCCGGCCCTGGAAGAGGCGGCCGGCGTCATTCCGCAGGGCACGCGCATCGCCATCGCCTTCCTGCCCGGCGAAACCTTCGAGCAGCGCCTGCACGCCGCCGTGCGCGTGCGTGCTCTCGGGTTCGACCCGGCCCCTCACCTGTCGGCCCGTCGGATCGCCTCCGACACCGAGCTCCGCACCTTTCTCGAACAGCTGGTCGCCCAGGCTGCGATCCGGCGCCTGTTCGTCGTCGCCGGCGATCCGCCCGAGCCGCTGGGTCCCTATTTCGACGCCCTGTCCCTCATCCGGTCCGGAATGCTGGCCGACCTGGGCCTGGAGAGCGTCGGGGTCTCGGGGTATCCGGAAGGCCACCCCGACATCGGCGAGCCGGCTCTGTGGGGCGCCATGTTCGACAAGCGCGACGCGCTGGCCGAGCTGGGAATCTCCATGACCATCCTGACCCAGTTCGGCTTCGACCCCGACGCCATCGCCGACTGGGTCGGAAAGGTCCGCGACAACGGCGTCGATGCCCTTATCCGAATCGGCGTGCCGGGGCCCGCGGGGATCAAGACCCTGATGCGCTTCGCCGCCCGCTGCGGCGTCGGAACCTCTGCCAAGGTCATGAGCCGCTATGGCCTGTCGATCACCAACCTGATCGGCTCGGCCGGCCCCGATCGTCTGGTCCAGGATCTGGCCGGCCAGTTGGACCTCGACCGTCACGGCCCCCTCAGCCTGCACTTCTATCCCTTCGGCGGCATCGCCAAGACCGCGCAGTGGGTCAGCGATTTCCGCGCCGCCCACAGCGCCTGACCCCTCTCGGAGACCCCGCACCGCATGGCCGACATCTGCGTCCTGACCCTTTCGTGCGACGACCAGCCGGGCCTGGTCGCCAAGGTGGCCGGCTTCCTGTTCGAGCACGGCGCCAACATTCTGGAGGCCGGCCAGTTCGACGACCGCGACTCAGGGCGGTTCTTCATGCGGGTGCTCTTTGAACTGGGCCCGGACGCCACGGGCCTGGAGGGTCTGCGACAGGCCTTCACGCCGATCGCCCATGTCCACACCATGACCTGGACGCTGCGCAACACCGCCGAGAAGCGGCGCGTGCTTCTGCTGGTGTCCAAGTTCGACCACTGCCTGGGCGACCTCCTCTATCGCGAGCGCACGGGCGAGTTGCCGATGCAGGTGGTGGGCATCGTTTCCAACCACCCGCGCGAGGTGCTGAAGATCTCCCTGATCGGCGACATCCCCTTTCACCATCTGCCGATCACGCCCGAGACCAAGCCCCAGCAGGAAGCCGCCATCAAGCGGATCGTCGAGGAGACGGGGGCGGAACTGGTCGTGCTCGCCCGCTACATGCAGGTGCTGTCGGACGATCTATCGGGCTGGCTGTCGGGACGCTGCATCAACATCCACCACAGCTTCCTGCCGGGCTTCAAGGGCGCCAAGCCCTATCACCAGGCTCACAAGCGCGGCGTGAAAATGATCGGCGCCACCGCCCACTACGCGACCGCCGACCTGGATGAAGGCCCGATCATCGCCCAGGACGTCGAGATCATCACCCACGCCGACCGGCCCGACGACCTCGTCCGCAAGGGGCGCGACATCGAACGGCGCGTGCTGGCCAAGGCCGTCGCCTTCCACCTGCAGGACCGGGTGCTGCTGAACGGCACCAAGACGGTCGTGTTCAGCGACTGATGGCGCCGGCAGGCGGCGTGACGCGCACGGTGGTTCTGCTAAGCAGGGATAAAACGGCCCGTCAGTGGCCGCCAAGGGAGTATGCTCGATGGTGACGGACCCCCGCGCCCTGGTCGACCAGGCGCGCATGTCGCGCTTCCAGTGGACCGTCGTCCTGCTGATGATTGGGCTGAACGCACTGGACGGTTTTGACGTCCTGTCGATCAGCTACGCCTCGCCGGGGATCACCGCGGCCTGGGGCATCGATCGGGCGGCCCTCGGAATCGTCCTGTCCATGGAACTGGTCGGCATGGCCTTCGGGTCGCTGCTGCTGGGCAACCTCGCCGATGCGATCGGGCGGCGAAAGACCATCCTTGGCTGTTTGCTGGTCATGTCGGGCGGCATGTTCGCCGCCGCCACCGCCAACGACATCACCACCCTGTGCGTCTATCGCGTCATCACGGGCCTGGGGATCGGCGGCATGCTGGCCTCGATCAACGCGGCGGTCGCCGAGGCCGCCAACGCCAAGCGCCGCGCGCTGTGCGTCGTCCTGATGTCCGCGGGCCTGCCGTTCGGCTCGGTCATCGGCGGCCTCGTCTCGGGCCAGCTGCTCAAATTCTACGACTGGCCGGCCGTGTTCATCCTCGGCGGGGTGGCGACCGCGGCCTTCATTCCGCTGGTCCTCTGGCTCGCCCCGGAATCCATCGCCTTCGAGATGCACAAGCGGGGACCCGGCGCCCTGGAGCGGATCAACAGGACGCTGAAACGCATGGGCCACGCCGCGATCGACGCCCTGCCCGACGCGCCCGCGATCAAGCCCAAGGCCGGGCTACCGCTGCTGTTCTCGCCGCAGTTCGCGATGCTCGCCGTGCTGCTGGCCGCGTCCTACTTCACTCACATCATCACCTTCTACTACATCATCAAATGGATCCCGAAGATCGTGGTGGACATGGGCTTTCCACCCCCCACCGCGGCGGGCGTTCTGGTCTGGGCCAGCATCGGCGGAGCTTTGGGCGCGCTGACGCTGGGCCTCATGACGCTCAAGGCCCGGGTCACGGCGCTGACGATCGGGGCCATGCTGCTCTCGACCGTGGCCGTCATCGGCTTCGGACAGGGCTGGGAGACGCTGAACCAGATCTCCATCGCGGCCGCCGTGGCGGGCTTTTTCACCAACGCGCCGATCGTGGGCCTGTACGCCATCGTGGCCCAGTCCTTCCCGACCCAGCTGCGCGCCACCGCGACGGGGTTCATCATCGGCATCGGGCGCGGCGGCGCCGCGCTGGCGCCCATGATCGCGGGCTTCCTGTTCCAGGCCGGATGGTCGCTGCCGACCGTATCGATCCTCCTGGGCTTCGGCGCCACCGTGGCGGCCCTGATGCTGTTCCTCGCCCGGGGCCAGATTGGCCGGGCCGCCCTGGCGGGGTGACCGCGGCCGCCGGACGCGGGCTCTGCGCTGACTGGGCCTGTGTCCGGGCCGCCCTTCGCATCGCCAGGGTCTCCGAGGCCTTGCATTCGAATGCAAAAGTCGTTCAATGCCGTTATGTCTCAGACTGCCTCTTCCTTGCGACTCGCTGACCGCATCGTGCGATATGCCGACCTCGTGCCCTGCACCACGGCCTTCATCGATGCCCGCACGCCCGGCTCCGACGCCAAGGAAAACTTCACCATCATCGGGCCCGGCGTCGCCGAGAACCCCGATCAGCACGTCCACATCCGCGAGCCGCATGGCTTCAACATCGGCGGAGCCCGCCAGCCGCCGCGCTGCGTCAACTCCCAGCACTTTCACGAGACGGCCGAGGTCTTCTTTGTCCACTCGGGCCGGTGGGCCTTCCGGACCGGGGAAACGGCGGGCGACGGAGAGGTCGTTCTGGAACCGGGCGACACGATCTCGATCCCGATCCATGTGTTCCGGGGGTTCGAGAACGTCGGCGACGAGACGGGATTTCTCTACGCGGTGCTGGGTGGGGATGATCCCGGTCGCGTGGTCTGGGCGCCCGATGTGCTGGAGCGCGCCAAGGGACATGGGCTCGTGCTGCTGGAAAGCGGGCGGCTGATCGACACCCTTCAGGGCCCGGTTCCGCTCGGTGACGATCCGGTCGTGGAGCCCGCGCCCAAGGCGGTCCTGGACCGGATCGTCCGCCACATCGACACCCCGGCGCTGGAAGCCGTTGTCGTTCGCAACGGCGCGTCCACCCCGGCCGTGGCGACCCTGGCCGAGGGCGTGGTCGAGACCGTCGTCATCGGCGTGGAGAACCCCGCCGAGGGCGCGGCGAAGGCACCGCTCGGCTGGCCCCACGGCTTCGTCTGCCGCCGGGTTCGCCTTTCGCCCGGCGCCGCGAGCCCTCCCGCAAGACGACGCGAGCCCGAAGTCCTATTCGTTCACACGGGCGAGCTGACCCTGACGGTGGACGGCGAACAGACCCGGTTGACCGCCGGCGACACGGTGACCATCCCGATCGGGGCCGTGCGAAGCCTCGGCTCGACCAGCGGGGCGGACCTGTTCGTGACGCGCGGAGGGGATGCGCCGCTGCCCGCGGAATTCCTGGACGACGTCGCGGCATGATGGAGCGCGCCATGGCCCTCAGGGCGGACCCACAGGTCCCCTCCCCCGCCGGTCGTGCGATCGAGGACCTCCTCGCCCATCGGCCCCGGCGACAGGCGCTGGCCGGGTTCGACCCGGACTACGCCGACATCGTCGACTACATTATCCGCTGCACTCATCGCATCTGGGAAGAGAAGAACGTCGGTCTGTGCCGGTCCCACTATTCCGAGGACTGCCCGATCCACACCCTGGCCGGGCCCGTCACGGGGGTCGAAGCGGTGGTCGCCAACACCCTGGCGACCCTGGCGGCCTTTCCCGACCGCAGCCTGATCGGCGAGGACGTCATCTGGAGCGAGGACCAGCCCGGGCTGTTCCACACCTCCCATCGCATCGTCAGTCTGATGACCCACCTGGGCGACGACGCCTTCGGGCCGGCCACCGGACGACGGGCGGAGGTCATGACGATCGCGGACTGCCTGGTGCGCGAGAACCGCATCGTCGAGGAATGGCTGGTGCGCGACAACGCCCAGCTCGTGCGCCAGCTGGGTCTCGATCCCTGGACGATCGCCCGGGCCCAGGCGGAGGGGGATCGGCGATTGGACGGCGACGCCCACGCCTGGCGCGCCGACGCCCTGGCGCGGGTGCGCGCCGACCGTCCGCTCAGCCCTGCCCCCGAGGTCGATCATCCGGCCCATCCGGTCTGCCGAATGCTGACGACGGCGGTCAACGAGGCGATGCTGGGCGACGCAGCCAAAATCCTGTCGGTGGCGGTCGAGGGACGCTGGCCGTCCGGCCGGCGCTGGTTCGGTCGAGGCGGCTGGATCGGGGCGGTCAACCAGCTGGTCTCGGTGCTGGAACATCCTCGTCTGGTGATCGATCACTGGGCCGCGCGGCCCCTGCCGCATGACGATGTCGCGGTGGCGATCCGCTGGTCCCTGGCCGGGCGGCATGCCCGGGCGGGCGTCTATGGAGCGCCGACGGGGCGGGACCTGCTGGTGATGGGCGTCGGCCACTACCGTCTCCGGGACGACCGGGTGATCGAAGACATCACGGTCTTCGACGAACTGGCGGTGCTGCGGCAACTGGCGGGGGGGCTCGGCGCATGACGGTGCTGGGCGCCCTTCTGGCGGGCGATGGACCGCCCGTGCTTCAGACCTGTCGGCTGGAAGGCCTGGGCGGCGCGGTCTACGGGCGAGAGGCCGTCGCAGCCGCACTGGCGTCGTTTCCGCCAGGTTCCGCCGTATTCGACCTCGAGACCCCACGCTCGGGCCTGTGGGTGAGCGACGACGTCGCCATCCTCGCCGACCTGATCGATGGCCACGTCCAGCGGCTGTGGGTCCTCTCTGACCAGGCCGCGTTGACGCCGGCTGGCGCGATCGACGTGCCGTCCGATCCGGACCTGACTCAGGCCGGTGGCGGCATCCGGTTCGAGCCGCTGGACCACGCCGAGCTGCGCTCCGACCACGCCGCCCGGATCGTCGACCTTGCCGCGACCTGGTCGATCCAGGGGCTGGCCCGTATCCGGCCCGTCGTCCTGAGGGCCACGAGCGTCGGCGACCTGGCCTTCGCCCTGGTCCGACTGGAAGCCGAATCCACCGACCGCCCCGCTACGCCTGTCGGCTTCAACGCCCTTCTGCTCATCGACGGCCAGACGGTTCATCGCCGATCGGACGAGGCCGGACGGGACCAGATCACGGCGCAGGGCTGGACCCCGTCCTTCTAGGCGATCGACCGGGCGATGCGCTCACGCAACGATGATCTGCATTCGAATGCAGATGGGATGGACAAGCTCCGCATTCGAATGCAGTCTTTCATTTCGGTTCCGAACACGGACAGCTGAGGGGCAACGACAATGACGAAGAAGTACAGCTTTGCGGGCGTGTCGATCGCGGTTCTGACGCTGGCGGCATCGCCGGTCTGGGCCCAGACGGCACCCGATCCCGAGACCTCGACGGTCGACGATATCGTCGTCACGGCCCAGCGGCGGGCGGAAAACCTCCAGGACGTTCCCCTGGCGGTGACGGCCCTGACCTCGGAAACCCTTCAGAACAACGACATCCGCGACCTGTCGCGGGTCGAGGTCCTGACCCCCGGCTTCACCTTCGGAAAGTCGGGCTCGGACGCCCGGCCCGCCATCCGCGGCGTCCGGACCGAAAACGTGGGCGTCTCGGGCGATCCGTCGATCGGCTACTTCACCGACAACGTCTATCGCAGCCGCGCGTCCCAGGCCAACGAGCCGTTCGTCGATGTGGCGCGCGTCGAAATCCAGCGCGGGCCGCAGGGCACCCTGTACGGACGCAACACCTTCGGCGGCAACATCGCCATCTCCACCAACGATCCGGCGACCGAGTTCGACGCCGGCGCCAATCTGACGCTGGGCAGCTTCAACCGCATCGCCGTCGACGGCTTCGTCAACATCCCGGTGAACGACATGCTGCAACTGCGGATCGCCGCGTTGCGCGAGACGATGGACGGCTATGTCGAGGGCGTGACGGACGACCTGGACATCTTCGACCGCGACACCAGCTACGCCCGCGTCGGCCTGCGCTTCGCCCCGACGCCGCAGCTGGAGGCCGTGCTGCGCTACAGCCACTGGAGCGAGCAGGGCACCGGCGGGGCCGCCTTCGGCTACCGCGTCGGCGGCATCTTCGTGAACCCGACCACGGGTAATTTCGACATCAACGGCCAGCCCTATCTGCTGCGCTACGACCTGCCGCGCACCGGCCGGCCGCTGGTCGAGGGCATTCCGATAAACCCCGACCCCCTGT
Organism: Caulobacteraceae bacterium; assembly: GCA_947475735.1. Taxonomy (GTDB): domain Bacteria; phylum Pseudomonadota; class Alphaproteobacteria; order Caulobacterales; family Caulobacteraceae; genus Brevundimonas. The sequence continues at coordinate 108,262 of CANJLQ010000008.1, read as the reverse complement.
TCTACGGCGGCGACACCAAGCTGGTTCAGGACCTGACCCAGGACGCCTGGAGCGCCAATATCTCCTACGACTTCGGGCCGGTCATCTTCCGCTCGATCACCGGCTACACTGACTTCGAGGTGTTCCGGAACGCCGACAACGACTTCTCGCTGCGCCTCGGCGCGGTCGACGGTCAGGAGGACGTGCTGGAGAGCTTCAGCCAGGAGCTGCAGCTGGCCTCGAACGGCGACGGCCCTCTGGACTGGATCGTGGGCTATTTCTACTTCAACGAGGACGTCACGGCGTCGTTCTTCTCCAGCTGCCCGACCCTCGCTCGCGACACGGCCGGCTGCGCCTTCGCCGCCGGCCTGCCGGAGACCACGTCGAACGCCGTCTTCGGTCAGGCCTCCTACTGGCTGATTCCCGATCGCCTGCGCATCACCGGTGGCGTCCGCTATACGGAAGACGAGAAGGTCATCCGCCGCGCCAACGCCACGACCAACGGCACGCAGCGCCTGACGTCGGTCACCCCGACGGGCCAGGAGTTCGACTTCACCTTCAGCGAGACGACCTGGCGCGTGAACGCCGAGTACCACCTCGACGACGCCCGCATGCTGTACGCCACCGTTTCGACCGGCTTCCGCTCGGGCGGCTTCAACTCGGGCTTCTTCACCAATCCGGCCCTGCCCGGCGCCTTCGGGCCCGAGACGGTCACCGCCTATGAGATCGGGTCAAAGAACCGCTTCTGGGACGACCGGCTGCAGATCAACCTGTCGGCCTATCGCAACGAGTTCCAGGACCTGCAGGTCCAGAACCAGTTCCTGATCGTCACGCCCACAGGCACCACCACCACCTCGGTCATCCTGAACGCCGCCGAAGCCCACAGCCACGGTCTGGAGATCGAAGTCCAGGCCGTGCCGATCGACAACCTGAACCTCGCCTTCTCGGCCACCCTGATGGAGGCCCAGTACGACGACTACCGTAACGTTCCGGCGCCTTCGAACTACACCGGGTTCCTGAATTACTCCGGCAACGACGTGCCCTACAGCCCGTCGATCAAGCTGACCGGCCAGGTGGGCTACGACTTCGTGCTTGGCGACGGTTCGGTGATCACGCCCCAGGCGACGGTGCTGTATTCGGACGACTACTACCTGACCGACACCAACACGGTGCTGGACCTGCAGGAGGCGTTCGCCAAGGTCGATCTGCGCGTCAGCTGGGTCGATGCGTCTGAGCGGTATCGCGTCGATGTCTTCGCCAACAACATCGGCGACGAGGTCACCCTGAACCGCGCCACCTTCGGATCGCGCGGCCTGAACCAGAGCTACGACGCGCCGCGCATGTACGGCGTGCGTCTCAGCGCCGCCTACTGACCCTCTCATCACCCCGGTGAGTCTTCTGGGGCGGCTTCGGCCGCCCCTTTTTTTGCCCGGTTCAGAAGCTCGCGTCGGCCCGCAGTTTCATCGCGCCCGCCCGAATGAAGCCGTGGTCGGCCCCCAGCAGGAACAGGCTGGCCCCCTGCCCGCGCCACATGTCGAGCTCGCCCAGATCGGGGGTGAACATGCCGACGGTCCGTCCGACGCCGCGACAGGCGGCGATGATGTCCGACACCGCCGCCATCACGCGCGAGGCCTTTGGGTCGGTCTCGCCGAGCGCCACGGTCAGGTCGATCCGGCCAATGAAGATCGCGTCGATGCCCGGCGTCGCCACGATCGCGTCCAGATGGTCCAGCGCCTCGACGTCTTCGATCTGCAGAATGACGCTGGTCTCGGCCCGCGTGGCCTCCAGCCGCTCGCCGATCGGCGGACTGACATAGGCCGACGCCCGCGTGCCGCCGGCATAGCCGCGGCCACCCGCGCCATAGTGACAGGCGCGCACCGCCGCCTCGGCCTCCTCGGGCGACCGGATGTGCGGCACCACGACCCCCGCCGCGCCCAGATCGAGCGCGTTCAGAATCTCGTGCGGCGACGCCGACGCCACGCGCACAAGGGCCGGCATTCCGCCCGCCCGCGCCGCCAGTAGACCCCGATCCAGATCGCCCCGGTCGAACGGCGCGTGCTCGGCGTCCAGGCACAGGCAATCGAGCCCCGTCTGAGCCAGCACCTCGACCACCGACGGATGCGGCGTCTTGACGAAGGTGCCGAGCAGCGGTTGGCCCGCGACCAGCCGCGCCTTGAAGTCGGCCTCGACGCTCATCGCGTCCTCCACAGGCGGTCCGAGGCGATGGCGGCCCCCTCGACCAGGGCGCGCAGCTTGGCCCAGGCGATGTCGGGATCGACCGGCCCGAACCCGGCGAAGGTGCCGAACCCGCAGTCGGCGCCCGCCAGCACCCGCTCGCGCCCGACCAGGTGGGCGTAGCGTTCGATGCGCTGGGCGACCAGCTCGGGGTGCTCGATGAAGTTGGTGGTGGAATCGATCACGCCGGGAATGATGATCAGGTCGTCGGGCAGGTCGTTGTCCTGGAACCAGGTCCATTCGTGGGCGTGGCGCGGATTGGCCGCCTCGAACAGGATCGCTCCGACCCTGGCCCGGCGTGCCAGGTTGAACACCGTCTCGAACGGCGCGTCGCAATGGTGCGGCCCCTCGTAGTTGCCCCAGCAGACGTGCATGCGGACGCGGTCGCGCGGCACATCGGCGAGCGCCGCGTTCAGCGCCTCCAGATGGCCTTCGCACGCCTTGACGTAGTCGGCCTCGGGCAGGTCCTTGAACATCATGTGGCGGCCGACGCCGAGGTCCGGGCTGTCGATCTGAAGGATGAAGCCCGCCCCGACGATGGCCTCGTATTCGGAGCGCATCGCCTCCGACAGCGCCTCCAGATAGGCGTCCTGCGTCGGATAGTGGCCGTTCGGCTGGAACAGCGCGATCACGCCGGGGGACGCCGCGTTCAGGAAAGCCTCGACCGGCCCAGCCCGCCCGACGGCTGAGGCCATATTGGCGATGTCGGCGTTCAGCGGGCCGTCGTCCCTGACCGCGATTTCGCCCACGCACATCGGCCGGCGATAGGTGGGGGTGCCGCCGCCGGACGCCTGGCGTGCCAGGAAGTTCGGGAACTGCTCCAGGTCCTGGGGCGCGCGGCGCGGGCTGTCGCCGCCGAAGCCGCTGAGCCGGTCCTTCACATAGGTGGCGTAGGAGATCTTGCTCATCTCTCCGTCGGAGACGACGTCCAGCCCCGTCTCGACCTGACGCGCCACGGCCGCCGCCACGGCCTCGGCGACCACCGCCTCGAACGCGGCGGCGTCGAAGGCCGGGTCCTCGCCCTCGCGCGCGAACAGGCCGTCGGCGACGGCGGCCGGGCGCGGCAGACTGCCGACGTGGGTCGTCAGGATGCGGTCGGTCGAGGTCTTCATGCGGGCTCCAGCTGGCGGGCGAGGGCATTGATTTCGGCGGCCACGGCGGCGGGGGCCTCCAGCGGGGCCATGTGGCCGCAGCCGGGGATCAGGACGAGGCGGCCGTCGGGGACGGAGCCGGCCAGGCGCCGGGCGGCCTCGGGCGGGGCCAGGCCGTCGGCGTCGCCGGTCACCACGGTCACGGGCATGGTCAGTGCGGGCAACAGGGGCGTCGGATCGGGCCGCAGCAACAGGGCCTGGACGTGGCGGCGAAACTGGAGCGACCCGGCCTCCAGCGCCATGTCGGAGACGAGGCGACGTTCTTCGGGATGCGCCTCAGGCTCGGCGAAATAGACGGGCTTGAGCTCTTCGCGGACCAGTCTGGCGAAGCCTCCGGCGTCGGCCGTGGCGATCTGGCGCGCGCGGCGTTCCGAGCGATCCGGCGTCTCCGGCTCGGCATGGGTGTCGATCAGGATCAGGCCCGCGATCCGCTCCGGCGCGCGCGTCGCCGCGACCATCGCCGCCATGCCGCCCATGGAAAAGCCCGCCAGCACGAACCGCTGCGGCCCCTCGGCCAGAATGCGATCGGCCATGGCCCCGATCGTGTCGTCCTCGGCGAAATCGACCGTCATGACCGGCCACGCCAGCAGAGGCGTCACCGCCGACCATAGCCGGTCGTCGCACAACAGGCCCGGCGCCAGGACGACCGCGATCATCCCCCACTCGGGGCCAGCCGGGCCGAGCGTCCCGGCACGATCTCGCCGCTGAACAGGCGCCGTTCGGGGGCCAGATCCGGCTCCTCGATGCGCGCGAACAGCATCTCGACGGCGGCGGCGGCCAGCGCCCCGATCGGCTGGCGCACCGTGGTCAGCTGATAGGCCAGCCAGCGGCCGGCATTGAACCCGTCGAAGCCCGCGACCGAAACGTCCTCGGGCACCTTCAGCCCGTGCTTCAACCGGGCCGCGTCCATCGCCCCCAGGGCCATGGCGTCATTGGCGCACAGCACGACGTCGAACCGCTCGCCCCCGGTCCACAGTCGCCCGAAGGCCTCGATCCCGCTCTCGTAGCGATAGTCGCCGGGCGTCACGGCCGTGATGCAGCCGCCCAACCGCTCCAGCGTCGCGCGCGCGCCCGCCGCCCGCTGCTGGGCCACCTCGGACTCGTCCGGGCCCGTGATCATGGCGAAGCGCCGATGCCCCGCCTGCCACAGCCGGTCGACCAGCCGCCCCTCCCCGTCCGCGTGATCCACGGCGACGGAGTTGCCCGCATGGTGCGGCGGCGCGCGGTTGTAGAAGATCACCGGCGTGCGGTGCAGCTCGAAGTCCTGCAACTGCTCGGCCGTCATGGCGGTCGCGGCGATCACCCCGTCGACCTGGAAGCTCCACAGCTGTTCCAGCGCCGCCCCGACCTCGGCCGCGCTCTCGACCGTGATCAGCAGCACCCGCGCGCCGCGCCTGGCGACCTCAGCGGTGATCTCCACCATGATCTCGGGATAGTACAGGCTGGCCATGGCCGGCAGGATCAGGCCGACCAGATTGGACCGGCGCGTGATCAGACCGCGCGCGATGGCGTTGGGGCGATAGCCCAGGCTGCGGGCGGCCTCCAGGATCCGCTCCCGCGTCTCCTCGGACACGCTGCCTCCCGGCGAGAAGGCGCGGCTGACCGCCGACTGGGACACGCCCGCCAGCCGAGCCACATCATAGCTGGTGGCGCGTCCGGCGCGGCGATCAGGGTCTCTGGGGGCCATGGGCTTAGGCGGCTTCCTTCTGGCCGTAACGGCGCACCCGGATATCGGCCTGTTCCTTGTGTCCCGCAAATCCTTCCAGCGCACACAGGCGCGAGCAGTATTCGCCGACCATAACGCTGGCCTCCTCGGTCAGCACCTTCTGATAGGTGCAGGTCTTCATGAACTTGCCCACCCACAGGCCGCCCGTGTAGCGCGCTGAGCGCATCGTCGGCAGGGTGTGATTGGTGCCGATCACCTTGTCGCCATAGCTGACGTTGGTCAGGTGGCCGAGGAACAGGGCGCCGTAGTTGGTCATATTGGCGAGGAAATAGTCCGGGTCGCGGGTCATGACCTGGACGTGCTCGGACGCGATCCTGTCGGCGATCTCGACCATCTCGGCCTCGCTGTCGGCCAGGATGATCTGGCCGTAGTCGCGCCAGGCGACCGAGGCGATCGGGGCGGTCGGCAGCCATTTCAGCTGACGCTCGATGGCCTCGACCGTGTCGTGGGCCAACTTCTCCGACGTGGTCAGCAGGATGGCGGGGCTGTTCGGCCCATGCTCGGCCTGACCCAGCAGGTCGGCGGCGCACAGGTCGCCGTCCACGCTGTCGTCGGCGATGACCAGGGTCTCGGTCGGGCCGGCCAGCAGGTCGATGCCGACCCGGCCGAACAGCTGGCGCTTGGCCTCGGCGACATAGGCATTGCCGGGTCCGACCAGCATGTCGACCGGCTCGATGTCGCCGCCCGGCGCGCCCACGGCCCCCAGCGCCATCAGGCCGATGGCCTGGACCCCGCCCAGCGCCAGGATGGCGTCGGCGCCGGCCATGTGCTGGGCCACGACGATGGCCGGATTGGCCTGGCCGTCATAGGGCGGGGCGGCCGACAGGATGCGCTTGACCCCCGCCACCTTGGCCGTGACCACGCCCATGTGGGCCGACGCCACCAGCGGATACTTGCCGCCGGGCACATAGGCGCCGACCGCGTTCACCGGCGTGTTCTTGTGGCCCAGGATGACGCCCGGCAGGGTCTCGACCTCGACGTCCCTCAGCGCGTCCTTCTGGATCTGGGCGAAGTTGCGAACCTGGGTCTGGGCGAACCGGATGTCCTCGATCGTCCTCTCCGGCAGGGCAGCGTAGGCGGCGCGGATCTCGTCCTCGCTCAGCCGAAAATCCTCGCGGTCCCATTTGTCGAGATCGCGGGAGTAGCGGCGCACGGCCTCCATGCCCTCGGCCTCGATGTCGCCCAGCATCCGCTCGACGGTCTCGCGCACCCGCGCCCCGTCGGCCTTCACCGCCTCGACCGAGCGGCCTTCCTTCAGCCAGCGGACCATCTGTTCCTCCTCAAGGGCGCTTGCGCGGCGCATCGAATTGAGGTCAGTCTAGGTTTGTTGCATTCGAATGCAAGGGGGTGTTCGAGGCGACGTCGGAGGGTGTCATGCAGTTGTCCCGGCGATCGGCCATCGCCTCCAGCCTCGCCGTCGGCGCGCTTGGCGCGAGCGGTGCTCAGGCCCAGACGCCGTGGCCGCGCGACTTCCTGTGGGGCACGGCGACGGCGGCGCATCAGATCGAGGGCAACAACGTCAACAGCGACTACTGGGTGCTGGAGACCATCCCGGCGACCAACTTCGCCGAACGCTCGGGCGACACCTGCGACAGCTGGAACCGCTGGCGCGAGGACGTGGCCATCATCCAGGCCTTGGGCCTGACGGCCTATCGCTTCTCGATCGAATGGGCCCGGGTCGAGCCCGAGGACGGCATGATCTCCCACGCCGCCATCGATCACTATCGCCAGATGTGCGTCGCCTGCCGCGAGGCCGGTATCGAGCCGATCGTGACCCTGCATCACTTCTCCAGCCCCCGCTGGTTCGCCGCGCTCGGCGGCTGGGAGGCGGAGGAGGCTCCGGCGAAGTTCGCGCGCTACTGCGGGATCGTGGCCGCGGCGCTGGGCGAGCACCTGACCTGGGTGTGCACCATGAACGAGCCGAATGCTCAGGTGACCTCCTATGTCATGCGTGACGACCGACCGTTCCCCGGCGAGGACGAGGTCATACGCCAGGCGACGAAGGCCGTCGGCTCGGACCGCTGGGGGGCCTATTTCATGGGGAACTCGTTCGCCGTGCGCGACGGGTGCCTGCGCGCCCACGCCCTGGCGACCGAGGCGATCAAGACCGCCGCGCCCCATGTGAAGACCGGCCTGACGCTGGCGCTGCAGGACCTCAAGCCCGGCCCCGGCGGAGAGGCGCGCTATCGCCGCATCTTCGACAACGCGCGCGCGCCCTTCTATGCGGCGGCGTCCGGCGACGACTTCATCGGGGTCCAGCCCTACATGCGGCTGATCGTGGGCCCGGAAGGCTACCTGCCGACGCCGCCGGGCGTGATCGTCAATCATTCGGGCCGCGACGCCTCGCCCGACGCCCTGACGGCGGTGGTGCGCGAGGTGCGCAGCCACTGCCGCGCGCCGATCATGATCACCGAGAACGGCATCGAGACGGACGACGATGCGCTCCGGGTCCGGCACATCAACGAGACGCTGGAGCAGATCCAGATCTGCCTGACCGAGGGGCCGCTGCTCGGCTACATCCATTGGAGCCTGCTCGACAACTTCGAATGGCGCTCCGGCTACGGCCCGCGCTTCGGCCTGTATTCGGTGGATCGCAGGACCTTCGCGCGCACGCCCAAGCCGGCGGCCGGCGCCTATCGCGCCATCGTCGCCCGCGCACGGGCCAACGCCACATGAGCGATCTGACAGGCCTGCGCATCCTGATCACTGGCGCCGGGCGAGGGCTGGGCCGCGCCTGCGCGGAAGCCGTGGTCGACGCGGGCGGGGAGGTCATCGCTGTGGCGCGGTCCTCGGCCGATCTGCTGGACCTCGCCGACAGCCGCCCCGGCAAGATCGAGCCCTGGACAATGGACGCCGCCGACCCGGCGTTCCACGCCCGCGTCGCCGCCCTGCCGCGCCTCGACGGCCTGGTGAACAACGCCGGCTTCAACCGCCCCCAGCCCTTCACCCAGGTCGATGTCGAGACGCTGGACGACATGCTGGCGCTCAACGTCCGCGCCGCCTTCCTGACCGCCCAGGCGGCGGCCAAGGTGATGGTGGCGCAAGGGTCCGGCGTCATCGTCAACATGACCTCCCAGATGGGGCACGTCGGCTCGCCCGGCCGCACCGTCTACTGCCTGACCAAGCACGCGCTGGAGGGGCTGACCAAGGCCGCCGCCGTCGAACTGGCGCCCCGGGGCGTCCGCGTCGTCAGCCTTGCCCCCACCTTCATCGAGACGCCCATGACCGCCCCCATGCTGGCCGACGAGGCCTTCGGCAAGTTCGTGCTGGATCGCATCCCGCTGGGTCGCGTCGGCACGGCGGCGGAGGTGGCGGCGGCCTGCGTCTTCCTCTTGTCGCCCGCCGCCTCGCTGGTCACGGGCTCGAGCCTGCTGGTCGACGGAGGCTGGACCGCCCAATGAACGATCAAGACCGCAAGCGCCTGATCTGGACCCTGTTCCAGCGCCTGGACGCCGCCGACCCCACCGAGGCCGCCGCCCTGTGGCGCGCGGCCATGACGCCAGACGCCGTGTTTCACGCCGTCCATCCGATGAACGATCTGGCCGGGCCTGAGGGCCTGATCGCCGGTCTGGTCGGGCCGCTCCGCGCCGCCATCCCGGACCTGCAGCGCCGGACCTATGCCCTCATGGCGGGACGGTTCAAGGACGCCGACTGGGTCTGCGCGCTCGGCGTGTTCGAGGGCACCATGACCGGCCCCTGGCTGGGCATTCCGGCGACGGACGGCCTCGTCAATCTGCGCTTCGGCGAGTTCTACCGGATCGAGGGCGACCGGATCGCCGAGGTCTACGCCATCCACGACCTGATCGACCTGATGCGCCAGGCCGGGATCAACCCCCTGCCGGCGCCGCCCGCCGGCGTCCCTGACATCTTCCCCGCCCCGATCACCCAGGACGGCGTCCGCTTCGACCCGGCGCCGCAATCCGAGACCCACGCCTCCCTGGCGCTGGTCGAGGCCATGATCTTCGGCCTGCACAAGTTCGCCGAGGGCGACTTCAAGCGGATGGGAATGGAGCAATACTGGAGCCCAAACATGCTGTGGTACGGCCCCGGCGGCATCGGCTCCAACCGGGGCGTGACGGGCTTTCAGCGGTATCACCAGAAGCCCTTCCTGACGGCCTTCCCCGACCGGGTCGGCGGCAATCACAAGGCGCGCTTCGCCGACGGGGCCTATGTCGCCTCGACCGGCTGGCCCAGCATCACCGCCACCCACGCCGGGCCCTGGCTGGGCGTTCCGGGCACGGGCCGCCAGATCACCATGCGGGTCATGGATTGGTGGCGGCGCGACGGCGATGCCCTGAAGGAAAACTGGGTCTTCATCGACGTGCCCCACGTCATGCTGCAATGCGGCCTCGACATCTTCGGACAGCTGAACGCGGGAGACGCGGCATGACGTTCTCAGCGCTGGACTGGGCCATCGTGCTCGTCTTCATCGCCGCCAATCTGGTGATGGGCTGGGTGCTCGGGCGAGGCGTCAAGACCGCGAAGGAGTTCAACGTCGGCTCCGGCAAGACGCCGTGGTGGGCCATCGGCGTCTCGGTGATCGCCACCTACATCAGCGCCCTGTCGTTCCTGGGCGCGCCGGCCTGGGCCTATTCCGACGGGCTGGCGGCGCTGGCCATCCATCTGAACTATCCGATCGTCATCCTGGGGGTGACGGCGTTCTTCCTTCCGTTCTTTTACAACTCCGGCGTCGCCTCGATCTATGAGTACCAGGAGCGCCGCTTCGGCCCGACCTCGCGCGCCGTCATGTCGACCATCTTCCTGGTGACGCAGGGCCTTTCGACCGGAGCCATCCTGTATGCCACCGCCCTCGTTCTGCAGTTCATAACGGGCATTCCGATCCCTTGGGCGATCGTCGCCATCACCATCCTGGCCCTGATCTACACGACCATGGGCGGCATGCTGGCGGTGATCTGGACCGACGTCTTCCAGGCCGTGGTCCTGTTCGGCGGGGCCATCGTCATCATGATCGCCCTGTTCGTCCTGATGCCCGAGCCGATCGGAGAGGTGTTGGCCAATCTGAAGGCGGCGGGTCGGCTGAGCGCCATCGACCCGACGCTGGACGCCACCGTGCCGACGACCATCTGGTCGGGCCTGATCGGCATGACCCTATTCCACGTGACCGTCTATGGCGCCAACCAGATGATGGTGCAGCGGACCCTGGGCGCCAAATCCATCGGTGACGCCAAGAAGTCCTATCTGTTGATGGGTTATGCCGCCTTCCCGATCTATTTCCTGTTCTTCTTCATCGGCGTCCTGGCCTGGGGCTACTATCAGGGGCGGCCGTTCGAGAACACGAACGAGATCATCCTGCAGTTCGCGCTGGATTCCCGAATCCCGGGCCTGCTGGGCATCCTCGCCGCCGCCGTACTGGCCGCCTCGATGTCGACCCTCAGTTCGGCCTTCAACAGCATGGCCACCGCCAGCGTCGTCGACTTCTACGAGCGGTACTTCCGGAAGGGCGCCTCGGACGCGCATTACCTCGGGGTGACCCGCGTCATGACCCTGGTCTGGGGCGCGGTCATCATCGTCCCGGCCATCCTCTACGCCAACTCGACCGGCTCCATCCTGGAGGTGCTATCCAAGATCGGCAGCTACTTCGTCGGGGCCAAGCTCGGCATGTACGGCCTCGGCTTCTTCTCCAAACATACCACCGAGCGGGGCCTTCTGGTCGGGGTCTTCGTCGGCTTCGTGGTGATCTGGGCGGTGGCCACGCAGACGGACATCGCCTGGCCCTGGTACTGTCTGATCGGCGGCGGCGCGACCATGAGCGTCGGCTGGATCGCGAGCCGCGTCCTGAGCGGAAAGCAGGCCGAGTGGTCGCCCTACTCCATTCCCGGCCAGCGCGCGCGGTTCGAGGCTTCGGGCGCGCCGACCTCGGTCGACGGGTGGAGCACCGTGCCGGGCAAGGTCGACCGGCAAGCCCTGTGGCTCGTCGCCTACCTCGTCTGCACCCTCGGCTTCCTGGTGGCGCTCGAGGCGCTGGTCTAACCCCCGCGACCGGACCCGAGCCACCGTGGCCGGCGATCAGATCGCCGCGATGATCGGTTCCATCTGGCTGCGCAGGGTCTTCATCGATCGGTGGATCATGACCTTGGCCGCGGTCTCCGTCGTGCCGTGCCGCTCGGCGGCCTCGGCGATGGTGAAACCCAGCACGCGAACGTCGTGCAGAACCGAGCGTTGCCGGGTGGGCAGACGCGACAGGACACGATTGAGGTCCCATCGCATCACGGCATCCTCCACGCGGTGGTGGGCGAGCGGGTCCGCCTCTTCGTCCAGGCGCTCGTTCGGCGTCCGGCTCGACCGTCGCAGATGGTCGATCAGCTTGTGCCGCGCGACGGCGTAGCACCAGCTGTTCAGGCTGCGGGAAGGATCATACTTGGCGCGGTGCGTATAGATGGCCAGCAGCGTCTCCTGGGCCAGGTCCTCGGCGTCGCTGCCGGTGCCGAACAGCCGGTTGTGGAAGAAGCGTTCCAGCGGACCGCTCAGGATATCCAGAAGCCGGCGGGCCGCGATCATGTCGCCCGACTGGGCTTCGATCATCAGGTTCCGGATTTGCGTTTCATTTCCCAGCATGCACGCCGCGCCATTGAACCGTCCCGGCGATGAAGCGACCGCCCTCCACGGATGTCCGCCCAGTACAGAGGGTCCAGTCGCGGAACGCCTTTCGATTCTTGCGGTCCTGTTGTCCCGGATTGCCGGACTGCCCGCCGTTCACCGGCTGATCTCCAGCCGCAGGCCCGCGGTCCAGGCCTGATCGGCGCGGCTGTCCTGGGGGGTGTCGATGAACTGGACGCTGGGCTGGAGCGCCAGCCCGTCGGAGAGGGCGAACCGCCAGGTCGCCTCGATGTTCAGCTCGCTGCGAGGGGTTGCGTCCCCCATGATCGCGCGTCGGCGACGGGTCGCTTCGCCCACGCCCGTATAGGCGAAGGCCAGCCCCGCGCTGTCGTCCGGCCGATGACGGACCAGCCCCCGGACGACCATGCCGGCGCTGACGAAGGTGTCGACGGCGTTCGTCCGATCGTCCGCGACACCGAACCGTCCAAAGGCCGACACCGCGCGCGATCCATCCGAAGCCGCCCAGACCTCGCCTTCCGCGCGCAGATAGACGCCGCCGCTCCCCGCGCGGTCCCCAGCCTCCGCTCGACCTCGATCGCGGCGAAAACGCCCTCCTCTCGCGACAGCGTCAGGCGATGGCGTTCGGGACGCGATGCATCGCCGGGTGAGCCTTCGGCCATGACACCCCGCACGGTCCATCCCGCGGCCGGATCGCCCTGAACGCGCACGGCCAGTCCGGGTGTGGGGAAGATCAGGGGCCCGTTCTCGCCGCTCTGCGCGATGTCCGCGCCGATCCCGTGCGAGCTGTTCAGGAACAGGGCCGAATGCTCCAGGGCGTCGAATTCGGTGTTGAAGTCATACAGACCGGCCCGCACCGACACCGCGCCGGGCTCCCACCGGCGCTCGATCCAGACCTCGTAGGGTCGCAGGACCTCGACCCCGGTTTCGATATTGGAGACCGTCTGTCCGTCGCCGACACGATCGCCGGAGAAGGCCTCGTCGCCGGTGTAGAGGCCCGACAGATGGACCGAGACCCCCGTCCAGCCCCAGGCGCGCTCCGCATCGACGTCCAACGTCCCCTTGGCCTTGACCAGAACGGAGGTACCGACATCCTCGCCCCCTTCCAGCAGGGACCAGGCGTCGACGATGACCAGGCCACCCCAGCGCACCGGCCCCTCATCGGCCTGTGCGGCCGCCACCGGTTCGCCGGCGGCGGCCGCGACAAGCGCGAGGGAGAGCGATCGCCAGCGCATCCGAAGGCTCCAGCGCGCTAGAAGCCGTGGACCAGTTGCACGATCCATCGCTGGTCGTAGCCGGCGTCGTCGTTGATCGGGAACTCCACCCCGGTCAGCAGAAACAGGTTGCCCTGGATCCGCGAGCGCAGCGCGGGCGTCAGGGACACCTGGCTGTCGCCGGCGTCATCCGGCTCGAACCAGTTCAGCGCCAGCGAATAGGTGAACTGGCCCAGAGGTTCCGCGCTGGCCGGGGTCACGGTCTGACCCAGGGCCAGGCTGAGGCCGAAGCCGTCGGCCCCGCTCTCGTCGCGGCTGGAATAGGAGGCCCGACCCCGGAAGGAGACGCCGGCCCCCAGGTCGGTCCAGACGTTGATCTGTGGCGTCACGCCGAACACCTCGCCCGCGCCGATCGCGTCGTCGCCCGTGGGCAGTTCGAACCCCAGGCCGGCGTTGATCGAGAGATCCCACGTCTCGGCCAGCATGACCTGGGCCGTCACGCCGACGTCGCCGAAGCCTGAGCCCGAGCCGTCGATCTGCTGATAGATCGGTGCCTCAATGCCGATCCAGAGGCGGCGCGAGAGCGGGTAGTTGAAGCGGGCGATCACGCGATCGACGTCGCCGCCGTCAGCGTCGGTGAAGTCGTAGGCCAGGTGGACCTCGCGGGTGAAGAAGCCGTCCGGGGCCCCCAGCCACCCCTGGCGGGGCGCGCCGCTGGATCCGTCAGGGACGGGGATCCATCGCTGGGTGAACTCGGACGCGAAGGCCGAGTTGTCCAGCGGCGTCCAGGTCTGGGATTGGGCGGAGGCGATCGCGGGCGCGAGACAGCCGAGTCCGGCGGCCGCGAGCAAGAGGACCTTGTTCATCGGGTGCACTCCTTCGAGCCGACGGCCAGCGTCGGAGCGAGACGGGTTTCAGGGGGATCGAAAAAGGGTGCCCGCGCTTCGGGACGGGGGGCGCGGAAGCGCGGGCGAGACGCCGCCGGCCAGAGGGGAGCCCGGGCCGGCGGTGCCTTTAGTTGACGCGGTAGACCACCGGGCAGTTGATCAGGAACCCGACGGCCCGGACTTCACCGCCGTCCAGCGAGGTGATCCAGCCCTTGGCGGCCGTGTCCTCGATGTGGATGGCGTCGGTCAGACGCGTGCGATAGCCGTTGCGGATCGCTTCCTCGGTCCACACGACCGGGAACAACCGCCAGATCGGGCTGTAGTCCAGGTTGATGGTCGGCACGCCACCCAGGACGTTCAGCGGCCCGCGTCCGTCCGAGAGCGCGCTGTTCACGCCCTGGCGGAAGGGGTGCTCCAGACCCGTCGGTCCGTTGGCGAAGGCATAGATGCGCTCGGCCGATTCACCGGGCGAGGCGTCTTCCAGAGCGAAGGGCAGGTCGCTGAGAGCCGGGGCGAAGATGGCCCCTTCCAGCGTCGCGATCAGGGGATCGTTGGCCTCGGTCGACAGGTAGAAGATCGGCCGGCCGAAGGTGTATCCCAGCGTCAGCTTGACCACGACGGTGTTGGTGCGCGGGCAGATGCTGACGACCTTGTCGTGGACAAGGTTGTAGTCGACGTTGCCGTCGCACATGGCGTTCAGCTGGGCCTCGCTCACGTTGAAGGCGACCATCGGCATGTTGAAGACCGCGCTCTTGGCGTTGTCGAGCTGCACCAGCGGCGAGTAGTAGGCGTCGCCCACCGCGCCGGGCTGGGCCGCGCGGGGCGGGAAGAAGTTCGGGGCCGCCCCGGGTGTCACGGCGTGGTCCGGCGAGAAATCGACGGCGCCCGACTGGAACAGGAAGCTGCCGTCATTGCGGAAGGAACCACGGCGGGCCCCGTTTCCGGTGATGCCGTAGGCCATCTTGGCCGAGTAGTTGACGCCGTGCAGATGGGCCAGGTTCTCGTCGGAGACGTCGGTCAGGATCGACCAGACCGTCTCTCCGGAGGTCAGGTTGCCGCGGAACAGGGGCATGGTCACCGTGCCCGCCTGAAGATCGACCCGCGCCGAGCGGAGCAGGTGGACAGGGCCGAGGAATGACGGATTGATTTCGGACGGCGACGGCTGGGCGACGACGATCAGATGGTCGGGTCGGATGGAGTCCGGTGCCGGACGGGCTTCGTGAAACGGCGGCGCTTCCTCGCCGCGATTGATGACCTGAGCCGATGCGACCGAGGCGAAGAGGCCGGCACCGACCGCCGCGAGGATCGCGCCTGCCGCTCTTATGGCCCGCCCGGACCTGTTTGAACCTTGCATAGTCTTTGCCTTCCCCTTCGGCCGCGCACGGCGTGCCGATGTCGTTGGGCAACCACCGCGATCACCCCGGACAATCAGACATCGCAGCCCCGAGGCGTTCTTTTCGAATATTGGCGTTCGCCGTTGGGTTCTTGCGCTTTTGGGAGATGGTCCGTCTGCGGCCGACGAAAGCGCGACCGGATCGTATCGACAGGGTGTTGCGGATCAGGCTGAAGACGGGGCATATGGGCGGGCGCAATACCACATTAATACCAGTCGAAAGCCGCACCCGCCGATGGGGGCCTTCGACGGAGGACGATAATGACGCTCTATCTCGGGGTCGATGCGGGCGGCACAAGCTGCAAGGCCCGACTGACCGACGAAAAGGGGACGGTCCTCGGCACCGGAGTCGCCGGTCCCGCCAATACCCGGATCGGCCTGGACGCCCTTCACGAGACATTGCTGGACGTCTGTCGCCAGGCGACGGATGCGGCCGGGGTCGGCCAGGATGACCTTGCGGACATCCGGGTCGGCATGGGGATCGCCGGCATCAACCGACAGGGCATGAAGCCGAAGATTCAGGCGCTCGCCTTCCCGTTCCGAAGCGTCGCGCTGAGCAGCGACTCCATGATCGCCAACCTCGGCGCTCACGCCGGCGGCGACGGAGCCATCCTGATCCTGGGCACCGGCAGCGTTGGGCTTATCAAGCGCGGCGAGGACAGCACCTCCATCGGCGGCTATGGCTTCCCGATCTCGGATGAGGGCAGCGGCGCCGCCCTCGGCCTCAGCGCCATCCGGCATGCGTTGCGCGCGCTGGACGGACGCACCCGCCCCACCCCGCTCAGCCAGGCCGTGACCCAGCAGTTCAACCACGCCATTCCCGGCGTCATCGCCTGGATGGACGAAGCGACGCCCGCCGACTACGCCAGCTTCGCGCCGCTGGTCCTGGCCCATGCCGAGACCGGCGACGAGATCGCCCTGTCCATCGTCCGCGAAGGCGCGCTGCACATCGAGCGCTTCATCGAGACGATCTATGCGCGGGGTGCGACGCGGTGCGTCCTGATGGGCGGGCTGGCGGAGCCGATGACGCCCTGGTTGCGGGCGCGGATCGTCGATCGCCTCGTCAGCCCGCTCGGCGACGCGCTGGACGGCGCCCTGCTCCTCGCCGGACGCCCGCTGCCCGGCTGACCGTCCGCTCGATGTGCTTCAGACGCCGGCCGTCCAGACCCCGGCGACGCCGAGCGCGCTGTCCAGATGCACGAGGTCGGCCCGCAGCCCGGGCGCAATCGATCCCATCCGGTCGCCCAGTCCCAGAAACCGCGCCGGTGTGGTGCTGGCCATGACCGAGGCGGTCGCCAGGTCGATGCCCATCAATCGGACGGCGTTGCGCACGGCCTGGCCCATGTCGAGGTCGGAGCCGGCCAGGGTGCCGTCCTCGGCCCGACAGGCGCCGTCCTCCGCTACGATCTGCCGACCGCCCAGCATGAACCGCTTGTCCGCGGACCCGACCGTCGGCATGGCATCGGTGACCAGCATCAGCTGCCCGGGTCCCGCCGCCGCCAGCGCCACCCGCAAAGCGGCGGGATGCACGTGATGCCCGTCGACGATCAGGCCGCTGGTCAGACCCAGATCCAGCGCGGCCCCGACCACGCCCGGGGCCCGGCTGTCGAACGGGGTCATGGCGTTGAACAGATGGGTGACCCCCGTCAGTCCCGCCTCGGCCGCCGTCCGCATCTGCTCATAGGTCGCCAAGGTATGGCCCGCCGAGACGATGACGCCGCGCCCGGTCAGGGCCCGCACGACCTCGGGCTCCGCCAGTTCGGGAGCCAGCGTCACCAGGGTGACCCCTCCCCTGAGCGACGCCAGCAAGGCGACGGCCTCGGCATCCAGACGTCTGAACTTTCCGGCGTCGTGGATGCCCGGTTTTCCACTGTTCAGGAACGGTCCCTCGATATGGATGCCGACCACCCCGGGGACGCCCTGTTCGATGGCGGCCTCGACCGCGGCGATGGCCCTCGCGACCGTCTCCAGATCATCGCTGATGAGCGTCGGCAAAAGCGCCGTCGTGCCGAAGGTCCGGTGGGCGTCGGCGATGGTCCGGACGCCCTCGACATCGGGCCGGTCGTTCAGCAGCACCCCGCCCCCGCCATTGACCTGAACATCGACGAAGCCCGGCACCAGGAATCCGCCGTTCAGGTGACGACGCGCCGCGCCTGGCGGAACCCGCGACGCCGCGACCACGGCCTGGATCGTGCCGCCATCGACCACGACGGCATGATCGTCCCGCCAGCCTTCCGGGGTCAGAATCCGCGCGCCTGTGAAAGCCGTGAGGGTCATAGGGTTCGGGTCACCTTGGACAACATGGCCGGCTGATCCGGGTCACGCCCCCTCGCCACCGCCACGGCATTGACCATGCGGTAGAAGGATTGCGCCATCGCGATCGGCGCGACCGCCGGATGCAGGCCGGGAACCGTCGGGGCCTCCAGACAGCCGGGGATCGACCGCCCCGCGACCATGACGCGGGCGCCCCGTTCCACGAACCGCCCGATCAGAGCGTCCAGACCGGCGTCCCCGGCGTCGCCCGGCGCCAGCACCAGCACGGGGAAGCCCTCGTCGATCAGCTCCATCGGGCCGTGGGCGACCTCGGCGATGCTGAACGCCTCGGCATGGATGGCGCAGGTTTCCTTGAACTTCAGGGCCGCTTCCTGAGCGATCCCCAGGGTCGGCCCGCGTCCCAGAACGAAGGCCCCCTTCGCCGCGACGAAGAAGTGGCCGACGGCGCTCCAGTCCAGGCTCCACGCCTCGGACAGGGCCGCCGGCAGGGTCTCGACGGCTTGCGACAGCGCGCGATCGTCGGCCCAAACGGTCGTCAGACGCGACACCGCCGCCAAAGTGGCGAGGTAGCTCTTGGTCGCCGCCACGCTGATCTCCGGCCCGGCGCGGAGCGGCAGGACGATCTCGGCCAGCTCCGCCAGCGGCGACTGCGCGTCATTGACCAGAGCCACCACCAGGGCCCCCGCGTCGCGCGCGGCCCGGGCCGACATCAACAGGTCGGGGCTGCGACCCGACTGCGAGATCGCCAGGAACAGCGCGCCCTTCGCGCGCTCCAGACGTCCGCCGTAGATCGAGACGATCGACGGCGACTGGGACACAACCGGAAGGCCGAGCTGGGTCTCGAGCAGATGCTTGGCATAGGTCGCCGCGTGGTCCGAACTGCCGCGCGCGCAGGTGAAGGCCAGGGGCGCGTCGAGGGCGCGAAGTTTCTCGGCGAGGGCCTCATAGAGCCCGCGGTCATCGCTCTGCCGAGAGACGACGTCGGCCGCCTCGGCCGCTTCCGCGAACATCCTCGTCGCCGAGGGATCCATGCCATGCCCTTGAATGATGATACCTATTCAATACCAGTTGCGGTGCGGGGCGCAAGCGGTCGAACGGCCGGCGACGTCTCAGGCGCGGATCAGCCAGCCCCGCCGCTTCAGCCACGGCACGGGGGCGAGGGCGATTCCAGTCGCGATGATGGCGAACACCAGCGACGTGACCGCGTCGGGCAGCGTCAGCCGCTGCAGGCCGCCGAACAGGATCGACCACAGGGTCTCGCCCGAGACCTTGCGAACCAGGATCGCGATCAGCAGCATGTGCGCGACGAAGACGGTCAGGGCCGTCTGTCCGGCGATGACCAACAGGGCCAGCGAACGCTCTGCGCGCCCCGTGGCCACGATCCGTCTCAGTCCCAGCCAGAGCGCCACCCCGCTGCCGGTCGCGACCAGGGCATAGCTCGCCGTCCATAGGGCCTTGTTCAGCGGAAGCACCGGCATCAGCGCCAGGCCCGCCCCCGCGAGGACCACAGCCACCCCGGCGACGGCCTTGCCGCCCCTCTCGGCGTGGAGCCGCGCGAACGCGACCCCGATCAGGCCCGTGCCGATGGCGGACAGCGTCGACCACGCCCCTTCCGGATCCCAGGTGCCGCGATGCAGCCGCCCCGGCACGACTTTCTGATCGACCCACGCGCTGAACCCCTGCCCCATGGCCAGGCTGGGCCCGGGCTCGGCCGGCGCGGCGACGAGCAGAAGGGCCAGGCTGTGGACGACCAGGCACAGCGCCGCCAGCAAGGCCGGAACCAGCGGCCCCGAAAAGCGACCGGCCACCAGAACACAGACCAGATAGACCACCGCGATGCGTTGCAGCACTCCGACCCACCTCACCTGCTCTGGATCCAGCGTCGGGCGAATGAGCCACCCCAGCACCACGCCGATGACTAACAGTACCGCCACCCGCCGGACGACATCGCTCAGGGCCGGCGGCCGCCCGGCGCGCAAGGCCAGGGGCACCGACAGTCCGACGGCCAGCAGGAACCAGGGAAAGACCAGATCGGCGAAGGTCAGCCCGTCCCATTCGGCATGAACGAGCCAAGGGAAGGCGACGGCCCCGTCTCCCTGAAGGTTGACGATCGCCATGAGCAGCACCGTCAGACCCCGAAACGCATCGAGACCCAGGTCGCGACCGGCTCCGGCGGTGGCCCGTTCAGACAAGGGCGTAGGCGCCTCTCAGCTCGCTGACGAAGTCGTAGCGGTCGCCGCGATAGGCGGAGCGGGTGAACTCCACCGGCCGGCCGTCGGCCAGACGGGTCACGCGCTCGATGCGCAGAAGCTCGCTCTTCTCGGCGATCGACAGCAGGCCGGCCTCGGTCGGAGTGGCCAGCGACGCCCGGATCTTCTGCGTCCCGGAGACCGGCCGCAGCCCGCGTGCCTCCAGCGCGGCGTACAGACTGTCCCCCAGCCCCTCCAGGTCCGGCAGGAAGACGGCCGGCACGATGGCGTTCTCGATCGCCAGCGGCTCGCCCCCGGCCAGGCGGACCCGGCCGAGCCTCAGCACGCCGGCGTTCGGCTCCAGTTCCAGAACCCGCGCCTCCTCGGGCGAGGCCGGGGCATAGGTCTTCATCAGCCAGATCGCGCCGCTCCGCTCGCCCCGAGCCGAGGCGTCCTCGCTGAAGCTGCTGAGGTAGGAGCCAGGGGCCTCGATGCGCGGCGCGACATAGGTGCCCGATCCCTGGCGCCGCACGATAAGCCCCTCGTCGATAAGGGTTTGGATCGCCCGCCGCACCGTCACCCGCGAGGCGTCAAGAATACGGCAGAGATCGCGCTCCGACGGCAGTGCGTCACCGGCGTCCAGCTCTCCGGTGACGATCTTCTGCCGCAGAGTCTGGGCCAGGCGTAGATAGATCGGGGCATGTCCTCCCCGCACGATATCCGCGCCCGCCTGGGTCATGACGGCTGCGCCTCGGCTTCGGCCAGCGCGCCGCGCAGCATCCCGTCGTGGCGCGCTAGCAGCGTCCGCGCGGTGGCTACGTCCGCGCCCCTGGCCACCAGCACCGCCGTCTTGATGTCGTTGCGCGACGCCGCCAGCGCCTCGACCGCCACGGCCGGTTCGGTCCCGGCCAGAAGGCCGACCATGCCCTCGGCACGATGCAGCAGCTTCTCGTTGGAGATCACCATATCGACCATCAGGCCTCGATAGACGCGTCCGAGGCCGAGCATGACCGCCGTGGACAGCATGTTCAACGCGGCCTTCTGCGCGGTGCCCGCCTTCATCCGCGTTGAGCCGGCGATCAGCTCGCTGCCCGTCGCGGCCAAGATCGGAAACTCGGCGGCCGCCAGCAGCGGCGATCCGGCGTTGTTGGCCAGACCGATGGTCAAGGCCCCAGTCTGGCGCGCCCACTCCACGGCGCTGAGGGTGAAGGGAGTCCGCCCGCTGGCGGCGACGCCGATCACCACGTCGCTGGACGTCACCGACTGCGCGCTCAGCTGGCGCACGGCGTCGGCCCGGTCATCCTCGGCGCCCTCGGCGCTGACCACCAAGGCGTCCATCCCGCCCGCGACGGCGAAGACCAGCCGATCGCCCGGCCAGCCGAAGGTAGGGGTCAGTTCGACGCCGTCCTGAACCGCGATGCGCCCGGACGTTCCGGCTCCGACATAGACCAGCCGCCCGCCGGCGCGCAGGCGCACGACGGCGGCCTCGCTGGCCCGGGCGATGGCCGACACCTGATCCTTGAGCGACGCCAGCGCGCTGAGCTGGCCTTCCAGCATCGCCTCGACCGCGACATCCAGCGGCCAGCTGTCGATGTCGACGAAGCGCGGGTCGATGGTTTCGGTGCCGCTCATGCCGCGGCCTCGGTCGTCTTGACGCTCTCCTGCCGACCGATCAGGCAGACCGCCGTCGCGATCAGGGCCCCGAAGGTCAGCTGCCACGGGAAGGCGATCGTGCCCATCCAGTCTGGCAGCCCCAGGGCCTGAACCACGACCGGCTGGAAGGCCGTCACGGCCAGGAAGCCCGCGATCAGGGCGGCGACGACCGAGCGGGACGACCCGCGCCGCGTGAACACGGCCGTGAAATAGACCCCCAGCAGACCGGCATAGGCGAAGGCCATGACCCCCAGCACGAAGTCCAGCAGAGGCGCGCTGGTGGCCCTCTGCCAGTAGAAGCACAGGATCGACGTCAGAAAGAGGCACACCCCCAGCACCACGGTCATGGCCCGCCCCGCTCGCACAAAATGCAACTCGTCGCCCCGTCCCCGACGCTCGGCCCAGGGACGATAGAAGTCGTTCACGGCGACCGAAGACATCGAGATCAGACCGGAGTTGACCGCCGCCGCCGCGATCACCCCCACGGTCACCAGCCCCCGCACGCCCGGCGGCAGCTCGCTGAGGATGAAGTGCATGAAGACCGTGATCTTCTCGCCCTGGAAGGTCGGCGCGACGGCATCGGTCGCCGTCATCATCAGGTCGGGCCGCTGGTAGAAGACGTACAGCAGCGATCCGATCATGAGGAAGATCAAGATCACCGGGATCGAGGCCAGCACCGACCAGATCAGAGCCCGCCCGCCGTTCTTGGCATCGTCGCAGGCCAGCAGGCGCTGGGTCGTGTCCTGGTCCAGGCCGGAGTTGCCGATGTTCAGCAGCACCAGTCCCGTCAGGATCGCCGGGACGCTGAAGGACTTTGTCAGGTCGAACGAAAAGTCGAACAGCCGCAGCTTGTCGATCCCCTCAGGCGTCGCCGTCAGGGCGGCGAACACCTGATCGGGCGAGGCCGGGATGCGCGCCCACAGGAAGACCAGGACCGTCACGGCGGCGCCGAGGTAGAGCACCACCTGCACCAGGTCGCTCCAGATGATCGAGTTCAGCCCGCCCATGAAGGTGAAGACCAGGCCGAAGACCAGCAGCACCAGGGACGCGATCACGATGTGCTCGGGCGCGATGTCCAGGAACATGATCATCGAGACCGCGATGGCGGCGAGATACAGCCGCGCCCCGCTCGCCAGGATCCGTCCCACCAGATACATTGCCCCGGCGGCCCGGCGGGCGGTGCGGCCGAAACGGTTCTCCAGCAGTTCGTAGACCGTGCCGACCCTGGCCGCATAGAAGCGCGGGATCAGAACCCGGCTGACGAACAGCGCCGCCAGCAGCGGCCCGACCACCGCCCCGAGATAGGTGTAGTCACCGCGATAGCTGTTGTCGGGCACGCCCAGAAAGGTCGCCGCTGACTGAACGGTCGACAGCACCGACACCGCCACCAGCCAGGTCGGCGCGGTATGGGACGCCAGGAAATACTGATCCGCCCGGACGATGCGCCGACGCGAGGACAGATAGCCCGCGAGGGCCAGGACGGCGACGTAGCCGCCCAGAACCGTCCAGTCGAACGCGGTGAAACTCAGGGGCATGAAAGGCGTCCGAACCGGAAAAGAGAGCAGTCCTGGGTGACCGCGAGGGGCGGCGCGATCACCCAGCCTACACCACTAGCGGCGGAGCGTGACGCTGATGCCGAAGGTGCGTCCCAGCACGTCATAGGTGTCGGGGTAGGTGTTGAAGGCGCCGGCGTTCAGCGGCAGCGGCGGCTCCTTGTCGAACAGGTTGTCGATCCCGACGTTGACCCTCAGACCCTCGTGCCAGGTCGGCTCATAGGCGACGTTGAGGTCGAAATAGTCATAGGCCTCGATCGTCTGGGTGCTGCCGATGGCGCTGTCGCGGACTTCGCCGATCCGCTTCCAGCCGAGTTGGACCGTCAGAGGATCGACGTCCCATGTCACGGTCGCCCGATGCCTGTAGTCGGGGCTGACCAGAGTGACCAGATCGGAGGAGCACCTGGCACCATAGGACCCCTGGCAGTTCACCGCGGCGATCGCCGCGTTCCGCTGGATCGTGTATTCAGTCACGATGCTAGCCTGATAGCCCAGCGTGATCTGCTCGCCCGGCATACCGGCGGGCGGATCGAAGCCGTAGTTGAAGTCGATGTCGACACCTTCCTGCTGGATCAGGGCCAGGTTTCGGTCGTCGACGAAGGCGTTGAGGATGCGCCCGGTCGTGGGGTCACGCGTCACCGCCGCGCACAGCGGGTTATCGGCCCGCGGATCGGTGATGTAGCAGCTGGTGATGGCGTCGACCGGCTGAATCTGGCCGACGGCATCGGCGATCTGGATGTCGTAGAAGTCGACCGCGAGGCTCAGGCCGGGGATGAACTGCGGCGTGAAGACCGCGCCGAAGGTCTGGGTCTCGCCCTGCTCGGCCCGGATGTCGGCGTTGCCCCCGAAGAAGTAGCCACCGGTCAGGTTCAGCGGATTGCGAGAGTCGTAGGACCCTCGATAGCCCTGCCGCGTGCACTGGCCGGGGTCGCCTGTCCCCAGGGCGCACGGGTCGCCGGCGTAGCGCGGGAACAGGCGCGCCACCGTCACCAGGTTGGCGAACGGGATCGAGAAGACCGGGTTGGCGAACTCTCCGATGTTGGGATCGCGGATGACCGTCTGGACCGTGCCGCGCAGGCGCAGGTTGTCGTCGATGACCCAGTTCAGACCCAGCTTGTCGGTGTCGTAGTCGCGGTCAACACCCACCGACCGCGTGTACCAGGACCGCCGGTAGGCACCCTCCAGCGTCAGACTCTGCACCATCGGCAGGTCGCTCAGCAGCGGCACAAGGAGCTCGGCGAAGAGCTCGTTGACCTCGACGAACGGTGGGATGGGCGGTGCGGACTCGGCCCCCTGGTTGAACGAGGTGTTGAGGTCGGTGCCATACGAGAACCGACCCGTCTCCTTGCGATACTCGTAGCCGGCCGTGAAGCCGAACGGTCCGGCCCAGCCGTTGAAGAAGTCGCTCGTGTCGCCGGACACATAGGCCGAAGCCACCTGCTGGCGGCGACGCCGATCGCCGAAATCGAACTCGCGCACCAGGCTCGTGAAGTCACCGCCCGGTCCGAAGATGTCGGTGGTGTTGGCGAGGGCGGCGAATGCCGAACGGGTCCCGTCGCCCTGGACGAGGATCGACTCGGTCGACTCGCCGAACTGGTAGTAAGCGTTCCAGCCGATGGCCGGCGTGAACTGCCCGCGCAGGCCGACCTGTCCCTGCCAGGTCTCGCGATCGTTCTCGGCGAAGGTCGTGCCCAACTCGCCCAGCGACCGGGCCACGTTCACGTTGGCGACGCCGTTGACGAAGGTCAGCCGGGCACGGGCCTCTGGCGTCAGGAAGGGGTTGGTCTGGCTGATCTGGACGTTGATCCCCGCCGCCCCCGTTGTCGGCGGGTTTTGACCAGAGCGGGTGCCGCCCCGGGTCTGGACGCTGGAATACATGAACCGGCCATAGGCCTCGATGTCGTCGGTCAGGTCGTACTTGAAGAAGGCACTCGCGTTCGTCCGCTCCAGCGGTTGCACCAGAAGAAACCGGGACGTGTAGTCGGTCGTCTGGGGCGTCAGGGTAAAGTTGCCGGCCGAGTCGAACGAGAAGGTCCGACCGCTGGCGACATCGGTGAAGTTGCCGCCGATGGGCAAGGTCGCCGCGCCGCGCGCGGTGTAGTCGCGATCGCCGGCCAGCAGCGGATCACGCTCGGTGTACTCCAGATAGCCGACCAGGCTGCCGCGGTCGCCCAGCGACAGGCCACCGATCGCATTCAGGCTGTACTGCGAGGCGCCGTCCTCGACCCAGCGGTAGTTGCCGTTGACCTGCAGACCCTCGAAGTCGTCGTTGATGATGAAGTTGACCACCCCGGCCACGGCGTCGGCGCCGTACACCGCCGCGGCCCCGCCGGTCAGCACATCGACGCGCCGCAGGAGGGCAGCGGGAATGGCGTTCACATCGACGGCGTTGCGGAACGAGAAGGGCACGGCGCGGGTGCCGTTGATCAGGACCAGGGTGCGGTTCTGGCCCAGGCTGCGCAGGTCCAGGGTCTGGGCCCCGAAGGCGTCGCTGCCGACCGAGGTGGAGTTCACCCCACCCGCCAGTTGCGGAACCTTGACCGAGAAGTCCTCGACCGTGACGGCCCTCTCCAGCTGGATCTGCTCGCCCTGAAGCGCGCTGATGGGGCTGGTCGAGGACAACCCCGCTTGGGGGATGCGCGTGCCGGTGACGACGATGTCGTCCAGATTCGACTGCGCCTCCTCGTCCGGCGAGGGCGTTCGCTCCTGCGGTGTCTGAGCCATCACAGGGCCGGCCAGCAGGGCGGCGGCCACCGTTCCAAGCGCGGCTGTGGACCGCAGACGTGACGCGAGTTTACGCATAGCCAACCCCTCCCATGATGAAGCCCCTCCGCCTTCCAAGCGGTATGAGACCAATGTAATACCATTGAGATTTGAGGCGCAACTGGTTTTCTCGCCGGGATCGGACGGGTTTCTGGTCATGCCAGGCCTGACCAGGGCGGCTCCACCGCTGCGTCCGCAGCGCCTGGCCAGCCCCCGCCCCGGGCCGATCCCTTCGACTCACTTCCATTTCAGGAAACCGGTGTCATAGTCGGAGTGAGCCAGCCATCAGAGCCGGCGAGGAACACCAGGACAGGTTCGAAACGGCGCGCGCGCCGCCGGACCGTGCCGCCAGCGAGGGCCGATATGTCGACACCGATCTCACGCCTCTGCTGGATCCCGGTCCTGACCGCGCTCACCCTGCCCGGCCTCGCCCAGGCGCGACAGGCCGCTCCGACCGGTCCCGGCCTCCTGTTTCATATGACGGCGGATCGGAGCCTGACGGCCGATGTGGCCGCCGGTCAGGCCCAGCCGACCTTCGCCGACCGGGTGGCGCTAAGGCCCCAGGGCGGGGCTCGCGGCGGCTATCTGGAAGGCACCGACGACCAGCAGCTGGCCTGGTCCGCGCCCGGCAACATCTATGCCCAGCGCGGCACCCTGGCCTTCGACTGGCGCGCCCGTTACGCGACGGGCCCCACGCCCTTCGTCCTGTTCCGCGTCGGCTTCGCCAACCACTCCAGCTGGGACATGACGTTCCTGCGGATCGACTGGAACGGCTCCGGCTTCGACGCCTTCGTCACCGACGCCAATCTCGCGCGCGTACGGGTCAGCTACACCCTGCCCAGCGTGCCGAACCCCGACCACTGGAGCCATCTGGCCTTCACCTGGGACGAGACCCAGGGCGTGGTGCTTTACGTCGACGGCCAGCGGGTCGCGGCCCAGATGACGCCCGCCCCCCTCGATGCCGCCCTGGACCAGTTCGGCACCGCCGCGCGCATCGTCTCCCCGATCCAGGTCCACAGCCGCTACAGCTTCACGCGCGGCTCGGACTTCGACGACCTGCGAATCTACGACCGCGCGCTGTCCGACACCGAGGTGCGCGCGATGCGACAAGGCTCCGTCGTCGAACGGACCGCGCCCGCGCCGGCCTGGCAGGAGGCCTGGAACCGCCGCTTCGGCTTCGACCAGGGGTCCGCTCCCTATCTGGCCGACGCCCTGACCCGCATCCGCCGCGTCGAGTTCACCGACCAGCGCGACATCGCCCAGCGCCACTGGAAGGGCAACGACGGCATCCGCGAGACCACCTGGCCGGGCGTCTACAACCGCTCGCGCCTGCCAGGGCGCACGGACTATTTCATCCTGCCGGACTGGAACGTCTATTCGATGGGCGGCCGCTCGGCGACCTGGTTCCTGCCGGACGAACCGTGGAACCAGATCGAGATCCAGGGCGCGGCACACGGCCAGGTCGCCGCCGTCGACGCCCGCATCGACGCCAGCCGCGTCATCGACGCGACAACACCCCAGCCCCTGTTCCAGCGCGTACCCGGCGCAGAGCGCACCTCGACGCGTCTGCCCGCGCATCAGGGCGGTGCCGTGCGCTTCACCAACACCGAGGCCGAGACCCCCATCCAGGAGATCGGCGTCTACAACGTCACCCCCGGCGACCTGCCCGATAGCCTGGGCGACTACCGCTACGTGGTCCGCGCCGGCGTCGAGCCGAGCTATGTGGCGACCGACGACGTGACGGCCTTCATCACCGGCCGCTATCCGCCGGAAGAGCGCGACACCTTGGTTGCCCTGCCCACCAGCGCGCCGAGCGCCCCGCGCGTCACCCCCCTGACCGCCCAGCGCCCGATCGCCCACGTCATGGTGCCGATCGACTTCCGGCGCGGACGTCCGGGCGGACCGCTGATCCGCAACGTCCCGACTCTCAGCTATCAGCAGGCCGGCGGGCTGGACGGCATTGTCCTCGACATCCCCGCCCTGTCGGCGACGCCGGACGCCAACGGCCTGATCTCGCTGAACCTGCGGGTCAAGGACCCGACCTGGCCGCTCCGCGACATGCTGGACGTCAACGTCTCGGTCCGGCCCGGCGAGGCCAGGACGGTCTTCCTCGACACCCGCGACCGCGTCCTGGACGACGACCACAGCCTGTATCTCACCGTCACCTCCGCCGCCCCCGACTTCGGGGCCCAGAGCCTGGACGGCATGGGCGTGCGCCTGATCTTCAAGACCCGCGACGCGGCCCGCCCCGAGCATGTCGCCGACCGACTGATCCAGGTTCAGGACAGCTACGGCTTCCTGGTCGAGGAGCGCCAGATCACCCGCGACCTCGCTCTGTTCGACCGCTTCTACCGCGATCTGACCGACCTGCTGCGCGTCGATCCCGACAACGTCGAGGGACGCGCCTACTGGAGCGAGTGGAACGCCTCCCAGCCCCTGCCCGAGTTCGTCCAGCCCACCCCGCCCACAGGCGTGCCCCTCTGGGCCTTCCGTCAGGTCGAGGCGCTGAAGCAGGTGCGCCATTTCGTGAACTGGTGGATCGACAACCGTCAGGTCGACGGCGAGTTCGGCGGCGGCATCTCCGACGACACCGACATGACCAACCAGTGGGTCGGGCCCGCGCTTATGGGCGTCGATCCGGACAAGCTGACCGCCTCGCTGAACGCCCTGGTCGAGGCCAGCTATCGCAACGACATGTGGGACGACGGCCTGAACCGCATCCAGACCGACGAACTGCACATCTATGAGGAAGGCATCAACGCCGTCGCCCAGGCCCACCTGCTGAACCGGGGCGATCCCCTCGCCGTGGAGCGTTTGATGGCGACCGCGCGCCGCTATGCCGACATCACGGCGATCAATGCGGCAGGCCACCGTCACATCATCTCCAACAACTTCGGCGGCTCCATCTTCGCCCGCGAGACGCCCTGGGATTGGTCCAAGGGCCAGTCGCACCTCGTGCTGCATCCCGGCATGCTGCTCGTCGACTACAACGGCTCGCCCCGGCTGAGGTCCCTGCTGCTGGAGCTGGCAGACGGCTATGTCGCCCACGGGCGGCCCGGCGCGGATGGCACCGTCGCCTGGCCCGCTGACATCAACTGGACCACGGACGCCCAACGGGGCTCGGGCCTGGGTCCAACGGCCATGCTGCTGTGGTCCGCCTGGCGCTGGACCGAAGACAGCCGCTATCTGGCCCCGATGGGAGATCCGGCGGGCGCCAACGAATACGCCAACGTCAACAGCGATATCGGCCGCGATCTCGGCCGGCCCGACCTGCATCAGAGGTACATCGGCCAGGCCGCCGCCGCGGACGCCTCGGCCGACGCCCTGACCTTCGCCGCCGCCGAGACCGGAGATCGCGAACCGCTGGAGCGGCTCTATGCCCGCGAACTCCACGCCAGCTCCGTGCGAATGAGCATGCAGACCGTGGACCACTGGTGGACCGACCGGGTCGACGTGCCCAGCGTCCAGCTTCAGCGCGCCCGCCTGGGCGGCGTCGCCCATGCCAGGAACCGGATCGTCCCCGGCCACCGGATCGCCTGGCGCTTCGACGATCCCGAGGACGCCCTGCGCACCGCCATCCTGGTGCGCGAACCGGCGTCGGACGGCTTCCGCGTCGTGGTCTGGAACCTGTCGAACCGCCCCGTCCGCGCGGCGATCTCCGGCGGCGAGATCCGGCCGGGCCAGTGGAGCGTCCGCCAGGGCCGCGACGCCGACGGCGACGACCGCCCCGACGGTGGCGAACCCCGGACCGTGTCCTTCGGTCCAGGCGAAGCCCTTCCGGTCGTCCTCGCGCCGGGGGCCAATGTTCTGGAGTTCGCCCTCGCAGAGGCCGGCCCCGCCCTGTCCACCCGACCGGACGTCGGCATCGGCGCCGCCGACCTGACGACCGACGGCCAGAGCCTCACCGTCACGGTCCACAGCCTCGGTGCGGTCGCCTCCCCGCCTGGCCGCGTGGTTCTGGAAAGCGCGCGCGGCGTGGTGCTGGCCGAGGCGGCCTTCCCTGCCCTGCCCGCGCCCGACGATCTGCGTCCGAAGGTGCAGCCGGTCACCCTGTCCCTGCCCGCCACCGTGCCCGCCGGCAGTCGCGTTCGCCTGATCCTCGATGGCGAGCCTCAGGAGATCAGCCGCCAGAACAACGAGGCCCCCTATGGACGCTAGGGCCTCTCGCCGCTTGATCGCGCTCGCGATCGCCGCGGCCCTCGCGGCGGGCGGAGCGACCGGCGCGGTCGGGTCCCCGGTCGCCCAGGCGTCGGCCGACCTTCCGTGGAAGGATCAGGTCCTCGCCGTCGTCCAGCCGCTCGCCGACCGCCGCCTGTCGGCCGGCGACGGGCCGGGCAGCCCCTTCCTGGCGCTGGGCTTCGACGCCTTGGGCCGGGCGAGCGGCGATGAACGCTACGCCACCGCCATCGCCCAAGGCGCCACCCCCGCCCCCGCCCGGCCCGACGGGGACGCGATCTGCGCGGCCGACGGATGCCGGGCCGACACGCTGCTGGGAGGCCCTGCCCTCTGGACCGGTCCCAGCGACAGCGACGCCGCCCGCGCGACGGCCGTCGCCCTCGATCCGCCCTTCCGCCGCATGGCCGACACCCTGTTCGACAGGCAGGCCCTGCTGTTCCGCGCCGACACCGCCACACCCGTCGAGGGCCGGTTCGACGCCCATCTGAACGCCCGGGCCTTCGTCGCCCTGACCCGGATGATCGACGCCCTGCCGACCGAAGATCCGGCCCGGCTCGAATACGTCGCCTGGTACCGCGAGATGGCCCGTCCGATCGTCAGGGTGCAGGGGCCAGACGGCTGGTGGCGCGAGACCCTGGGCGACCCCGCTGCGCCGATCGACCGCTCAGCCTCCGCCCTTTACGTCCATGGCCTGACCTGGGGATTGAACACCGGCATGCTCAGTTTCAACGAAGGCGAGACCGCCGCGCTGCGGGGCTGGGACGCCCTGCGCTCGCCCGACGGCCTCGCCGCCCTGCAATCCGATGACGAAGGCCTGGGTGTCCTGCTCCTGGCCTCGGCCCAGCTGGCGGAACGCCGGTGGTAGGGCGCTCGGCGACCTCCAGCCCGCCCCGGCGACGGACCCACAGGCTCGGTGCGGCCCTGCTGCTGGCGGCCCTGTCGGCGGCGCTGGCCACCACAGGACCGGGCCAGGCCTCGGCCCAGGCCGACGCCGCGTCGTCCAGTCGCTCGGTGCCCGCCGACGCGGCCTTCGCCCTGTTCGACCCCGCTTCAGGGCAGGCGTGGCGTGCCTTTTCGGACAGTCCATCAGCCGCCGCCGTGATGGAGCGTGCCACGATCGGTTTGACCCGTCCGCCCGGAGCCATCCCGGTCATGCACTCGGAAGGCACCCTGCCCGGCCGAGGCATCCGCGAGATCACCAGCCGCGCGCGCGAGGACTTCCCCATCACTCTCTCGCTCGCCCTCGCCTACCGGCTGACGGGCGACGCCCGCTACGCTGACCGTGCCGAGACCTATCTGACGGACTGGGCGACGACGTACCGCTGGTCCTTCAACCCGATCGATGAGACCGGCGTCGACACACTGATCATGGCCACCGACCTGATCGACGACGCCCTGAGGCCGGAGAGCAAGGCCCGCCTCGACACCTTCTGGCGGGCGCTGTCGGTCGGCTACCTGGACGCCATGGACGGCACCCCGATCAACGCCGAAACCAACTGGCAGAGCCACCGCATCAAGCTGGCGACGCTCGCCGCCTACCGCGTCGGCGACCCCGTGCTGATCGACCGGGCCCGTGCGGCCTATCGCCGGCACGTCAGCGGCAACATCCTCGCGGACGGTTCGGTCCACGATTTCCACGAGCGCGACGCGATCCACTACGTCACCTACAACCTCGATCCCCTGATGACCGCCGCCCTGGCCGCCGACGTCCATGGCGAGGACTGGTTCGGATGGCGCAATCCCTCCGGCGCCGGCCCGCGCGACGCCGTGACCTGGCTGCTGCCCTATGCCGACGGCCGGCGGACCCACGAGGAGTTCGTCAACTCCCGCATCAAGTTCGACGCCGACCGCGCCCGCGTCGGCCAGCCCGGCTACGAAGGGCTATGGGACCGGGCCGGGGCCGTAAACACCCTCGCGATCGCCAGCCTGATGGACGCAAGCTTCTGCGGGCCGTCGCGCGACCTGGTGCAGGCGACGGATCGACCCGTCGGCGTCTGGATCGCGTGGATGCGGCTGGCATCGACACAGGTCGCCGCCTGCCCGGTCGAAGCGCGATAGGCTCCCGCACGGCGGCGAAATCGGCCAAGGTGATCGCGATGTCGGCCGCGCGCTGACGCTGACGTGAAAGCCGACCATGACCTCGTCCGCGACCCCCATCGGCAACCGCGCGGCCCTGTCGGCCGTCATGCCCTCCATCCTGCTGCACGAAGGCGTGTGGGAGGGAACCTACCGTCATCTCGATGCCGACGGCCGGCCGATCGACCAGCACGCGACGCGGGTCGTCTGCACCTTCCCGGACGAGGGCCCCCACGCCTACATCCAGTCCAACACCTTCACCTGGCCGGACGGCCGCATTTATCAGGTCGATCTGCCCGGCACCCTGGTCGGCGACCGGCTGCACTGGGACACCGAGACGTTCCACGGCACCGCGTGGGAGGCCGGAGACGGCATCGTTCTGCTGAACCTCGCGCGCTACGACGAGCCGGGCGCGCGCTTCTTCGAGATGATCGTCCTCGGCGACGGCGGCGACCACCGCGCCCGCACCTGGCAATGGTTTCGCGACGGCCGCCTGTACAAGCGCACCCTGTGCGACGAGCGACGGGTCGGCTGACCGGCCCAGGCGAAATGACGCCCCGCCCCCTCGGGCTTGGCTGAAGACACTCTCGTCGGGTTCCGCTATTCCGACCCGGCCTGCCTTGACCTTTTCCCGGACCGACACAGCGTGACCCTGACCTTCCCGCAGACCCCGCCCGTCCTCGCGCCCACGACCACGGGCGCGCGGTTCCCGGTGCGACGGCTGTTCTGCATCGGCCGCAACTATGCCGCCCACGCCCGGGAAATGGGACAGAACCCCGACCGCGAGCCGCCCTTCTTCTTCACCGCCTGGGCCGAGACGGTCGTGCCGGGCGGGGTCATTGCCTATCCGCAGTCGACGGCGGACTATCACCACGAAGTCGAACTGGTCGTCGCCATCGGTCGCTCGGGCCGCGACCTGCGGGTGGACCAGGCCCTGGACCTCGTCTGGGGCTATGCGATCGGTCTGGACATGACCCGGCGAGACCTCCAGCAGGTCGCCAAGGACGGCGGTCGCCCGTGGGACGTCGCCAAGAACGTCGAACAGTCCAAGCCGCTCGGCCCCATTCATCCCGCCGCCGGCTTCGATCCCGGCGCGGGCGCCATCGCCCTGTCCGTCAACGGCCAGCCCCGCCAGGCCGGCGACCTGTCCGACATGATCTGGTCGGTGCCCGAGGTCATCGCCCACATCTCGACCTTCTACCGGCTGGAGCCCGGGGACCTGATCTTCACCGGCACCCCGGCCGGCGTCGGCCCCGTGGTCCAGGGCGACACCGTGGTCGCCACGATCGAGGGCCTCGGTGACCTGACCGTCGTCATTGGCGCACCGGCGGCCTGATTCCCATGATCCTGCACGGCTATTTCCGCTCCTCGGCCGCCTGGCGGGTCCGCATCGTCCTGGCCCTGAAGGGTCTCAAGACAGAACAGCGGTTCCAGCATCTCAGACACGGCGAGCAACGCTCCGCCGAGTATCTCGCGATCAACCCCCAGGGCCTCCTGCCCAGCCTGATCCTCGATGATGGAACGGCCCTGACCCAGTCGCTGGCCATCTGCGAGTACCTGGACGAGCGCCATCCGGACCCGCCCCTGCTTCCCACCGACCTGATCCGGCGCGCCAAGGTCCGCGCCTTCGCCCAGGCCGTCGCCTGCGACATCCATCCGGTCCAGAATCTGAGCGTTCTCAAGCGTCTTCAGGCGCTCGGTCACACGCCGGATCAGACCCAGACCTGGGCTCACGACGTCATCGCCGGCGGCTTCGACGCGCTGGAGGCGCTGGTCGCCGACACGGCCGGCCCCTTCGCCTTCGGTGACCGGCCGACGCTGGCCGATGTCCTGCTGGTCCCCCAGATGGCCAACGCCCGTCGCTTCGGCGTCGATCTGCGCTGGCCCCGGCTGAACGCGATCGAGGCGGCCTGCCTGGCCCTGCCCGCCTTCGCCGACACCCGACCCGAGCTTCAGCCGGACGCGGAATAGGGGGCCGACGATGCGCGTCGTGATCGTCGGAGCGGGACACGCGGGCGGATCGGCCGCCGCCCTGCTACGCGCCTCGGGCTTCGAAGGCGACATCCTGCTGCTCGGCGAGGAGCCCGTCCCCCCCTACCAGCGCCCGCCCCTGTCCAAGGCCTGGCTGAAGGGCGAGACCGACCTCGAATCCCTGCTCCTTCGCCCGGCCGACTACTACCCGGAACACGCCGTCGACCTGCGCACGGACGTGCGTGTCACGGCGATCGCACCGTCGGAGCGGACGGTCACCCTGTCCGATGGAAGCACGGAGGCCTACGACGCCCTCATCCTCGCCACCGGCTCAAAGGCCCGCCGCCTGCCCATCCCCGGCGCGGACCGCCCCGACCTGATCGAACTGCGGACCCTCTCCGACGCCGAACGCCTGAAGGATCAGCTCCGCCCCGGCCGCCGGCTCGTCGTCGTCGGGGGCGGCTATGTCGGGCTGGAGGCCGCCGCCTCGGCCCGGTCGCTGGGGGCCGAGGTGGTCGTGCTGGAGCGGATGGATCGCGTCCTCGCCCGCGTCGCCTCCGAACCCTTGTCGGCCTTCTTCACCCGGCGGCACCGCGCGGCGGGCGTCGATGTCCGCCTCGGCGCGGAGGTGACCGCCTTCGAGGACGCCGGCGTCCGGATGTCGGACGGCGAGCTGATCGCGGCCGACGTCGTCCTGGTCGGGGTCGGAGCCCTGGCCAACGACGACCTCGCGCGCGCCGCCGGCCTGGACTGCGACCTCGCGGGCTCGGGCGGCATCGTGGTCGACGAGACCGCGCGCACCTCGGATCCCGCGATCTACGCCATCGGCGACGTCACCGTCCGCCCCGTCCCCGTCCACGGCTGTACCTTGCGGCTGGAGAGCGTGCCCAACGCCCTGGAACAGGCCCGCCAGGCCGCCCACGCCATCGTCGGCCGACCCCAGGCCGCGTCGGAAGTCCCGTGGTTCTGGTCCGACCAGTACGAGATCAAGCTGCAGATCGCCGGCCTGCCGATCGAGGCCGACCGGACCCTGGTGCGGGGCGACCCCGAAACCGGCGCCTTCGCCGTCTTCCACCTCAGCGGCGACCGCATCGTCTGCGTCGAGGCCGTCAACGCCCCACCCGAGTTCATGGCCGGCAAACAGCTGATCCAGCGCCGAACCCCGATCGATCCGGAAAAGCTCGCCGACCCGACCGTGTCGATGAAAGCCGTCGCGGCCGATACGCCGTCCTGAGCTGCGACTCGCAGAACAACACCATTCGGCCTTGATCGCGGCCTATAGGCCCCGCCCCCTGAATACCCGCGCCCGCTCGCGTTTGTGCCCCCGGCGCCCTACGAGACCTCCATGCCCTTTCCCGCCAGCCATCCCGCGCTCGACCGCGCTCTTTCCGAACGCGGCTATGACGAGCCGACGCCCGTTCAGTCCGCCGTGCTGGAGGCCGAGGAAGGCCGCGACCTGCTGGTTTCGGCCCAGACCGGGTCGGGCAAGACCGTCGCCTTCGGCCTGGCGCTCGCGACGACCCTGCTGGGCGACGCCGACCGCGTCCCGGACAACGGCGCTCCCGCCGCCCTGGTCATCGCCCCCACCCGCGAACTGGCGCTTCAGGTCTCCAAGGAGCTGGAGTGGCTGTACGGCAAGGCCGGAGCCCGCATCGCCACCTGCGTCGGCGGCATGGACCCGCGCGCCGAGCGCCGCGTGCTGGAGCGCGGCGCCGCCATCGTCGTCGGCACGCCCGGCCGTCTGAAGGACCATCTGGAGCGCGGCGCGCTGGACCTGTCGCAGCTCAAGGCCGTCGTGCTGGATGAAGCCGACGAAATGCTCGACATGGGCTTCTCCGAAGACCTGACCTTCCTGCTGGACGCGGCCCCGGCCCAGCGCCGCACCCTGCTGTTCTCGGCCACCCTGGCGCGCGACATCGTCGACCTGGCCCGCACCTATCAGCGCGATGCCCTGCGGATCGACACCACACAGAAGAACGCCCCTCACGGCGACATCGAATACCGCTGCGTGCGCGTCGCGCCGAACGAGGTCGAACTCGGCGTCGTCAATGTCCTGCGATACTTCGAGGCCCCCGG
The DNA here is from genome assembly GCA_947475735.1 of Caulobacteraceae bacterium. Lineage (GTDB taxonomy): Bacteria > Pseudomonadota > Alphaproteobacteria > Caulobacterales > Caulobacteraceae > Brevundimonas. The sequence goes on along the minus strand of CANJLQ010000008.1, from coordinate 72,370 downwards.
TGCCCTGGTGTTCGCCAACACGCGCGAGCGGGTGAAGCACCTGACCAGCTCGCTGCGCGAACGCGGCTTCTCGGTCGTCGGCCTGTCGGGCGAACTGACCCAGAGCCAGCGGTCCGAAGCGCTGCAGGCGCTGCGGGACGGCCACGCCCGCGTCTGCGTGGCCACCGACGTCGCCGCGCGCGGTCTGGATCTGCCCGACCTCGGCCTGGTCATCCACGCCGAGATCCCGGTCAACAAGGCCGGCCTGCTGCACCGCTCGGGCCGCACCGGCCGGGCGGGCAAGAAGGGCGTCTCGGTCCTGATGGTCAGCTACACGCGCCGCAGGAAGGTCGAGCTGATGCTGCAGTCGGCCGCCATCAAGGCCGAGTGGATGGGCCCGCCGTCGGCCGAGATGATCCTCGAAAAGGACCGCGAGCGGATGCTGGCCGACCCCGTCCTGACCGCTCCGGTCGAGGACGAGGACGCCCTGGCCATGGGCAAGCTGCTGCTGGAACGCTCCAGCCCCGAACAGATCGCCGCCGCCCTGATCCGTCTCTATCGCCAGAAGCTGCCGGCCCCTGAAGACGTCTACGACGACGACCGCATGAAGCGCGCCCAGGCCACCGGCGTGAACGATCGCGGCCAGAAGGAAGGCCCCCTGACCGACTTCGCCCGGGGTGGCGACATGGTCTGGTTCCGCATCAACGTCGGCCGCGACAAGAACGCCGATCCCAAGTGGCTTCTGCCCACCATCTGCCGCCTGGGCCACGTCACCAAGCCCGACGTCGGTTCCATCAAGATCTTCGAGCGCGAGACCAAGTTCGAGATCACCAAGGCGGCCGAGGCCAGGTTCCGCGCCGCCGTCGCCGCCTCGACCGAGGACGGAGTGACGGTCTCCGACGCCGTGGCCCCGGGGCCCACCGAGCGCCCGGCTCGCCGCTTCGACAAGCCGGCGCGGCATGACGGCGACCGTCCGGCCCGCCCACCCCGCACCGAAGGCGCGCCTGCGAGGAAGCCCTGGACCCCGCGCCCGGCCGAAGCCGCCGCCACGCCCGCTCCGGCCGTCGAGGCCAAGCCCAAATGGGTCAAGCGGACCAAGGACGCCCCGGCCCCCGAAGGCAAGAAGCCCTGGGTCGACAAGCCTAAGTCGGCCAAGAAGCCCTGGGTCGCCAAACCCGGTGCCTCCGCAGGCGACCGCCCCTGGACCGGCAAGCCCAAGCCGGGTGCCAAGCCCTACAAAGGCAAGAACGCGCGGGGCTGAAATCCTCCCCCATTGGGGGAGGGGGACCGCGAAGCGGTGGAGGGGGCCCGCTGCGCACGCCGAATCTATCGTGAGCCCCCTCCGTCTGCTCCGCTTCGCTTCGCATCCACCTCCTCCAGAGGGGGAGGATTTGCCTCGGCACTGTAACCGTTTACGGTCGCCGCAAAACACGGGACGGAACCAGGAATGGCCGAGGTCGCCCTTCGCGGCATCACCAAGAGCTTCGGCGCGACGCCGGTGCTGAAGGGCGTCGACCTCGACGTCGCCGACGGCGAGTTCGTCGTCTTCGTCGGCCCGTCCGGCTGCGGCAAGTCCACCCTGCTGCGCGTCATCGCCGGGCTGGAAGATCCGGACGCCGGCGAGGTTTCGATCGCCGGTCGCACGGTCAACGCCCTGTCGCCGTCCGACCGGGGCATCGCCATGGTCTTCCAGTCCTATGCCCTCTATCCGCACATGACGGTGCGCCAGAACATGGCCTTCGGCCTGACCCTGGCCAAGACCGACAAGGCCGAGGTCGAGCGGCGCGTCATGGCCGCCGCCGACATCCTGAACATCACCGACTATCTGGATCGCAAGCCCAAGGCCTTGTCGGGCGGCCAGCGCCAGCGGGTCGCCATCGGCCGGGCCATCGTGCGCGAGCCCCAGGTCTTTCTGTTCGACGAGCCCCTGTCGAACCTGGACGCCGCCCTGCGCGTGCGGATGCGCTACGAATTCGCCGCCCTGCATCAGCGGCTGAAGACCACCATGATCTATGTCACCCACGACCAGGTCGAGGCCATGACCCTGGCCGACCGGATCGTCGTGCTGAACGGCGGCGTGGTGGAGCAGGTCGGCGCGCCGCTGGAGCTCTACGAACACCCCCGCACCCGCTTCGTGGCCGAGTTCATCGGCAGTCCGAAGATGAACCTGATCCCGGCCGAGGTCGTCGAGGCGTCGGCCGGCGGCGCGACGGTCCGGCTGGCGGACGGTGCGACCGTGCGGGTCGCGATCGACGCCGCGACCGCCAGGGCCGGCCAGCCGGTCCACCTGGGTGTCCGCCCCGAGCATCTGACGCTGGACGGGCCTGGCGACGCGGTCACGGCCACCGCGACCTTCGTCGAGAGCCTCGGCGCCGCGACCTATGCCTACGCCGCCCTCGCGAGCGAGGCCGACACCTTGACCGTCCAGCTGCCGGGCGAGGTGCGGGTCAAGGCGGGTGACCGTCTGGCGCTGCGGATTCCGGCCGGAAAGGCGCATCTGTTCGCCGCCGACGGGGCGGCGTTCCGACGACTGCCGTGAAAGTCTTGCTCCGCTTGCCGAAGCGTCGCTAACTCGCATCCTCGACCGGCGCGTAACCGCGCGCCGCAGCCCGGCGATATCCGATCATGGCCCCGCATCGCCCCGACACCCTGGAAGCGACGCTCGCGCGGGTGTTCGAGGACAAGAACACCAGAGCCAGCTGGTTCGCCCTGACCGGCGGCGAGGTCCTGTTCCAGGCCGGCGAAGAGGCCGACAGCCTGTATCTGGTCCGCTCCGGCCGGCTCGGCGTGTTCCGTCAGGAGCCCGATCAGCCGCCTCAGTTCCTGGGCGTCGTCAAGCCGGGCGAGCCCGTGGGCGAGATGGCCCTGATCGCCGGGACACCCCATTCGGCCAGCGTCGTCGCCCTGCGTGATTCCGAGATCCTGGCCCTGCCGCGCGAGGACTTCTTCGAGGCCGTCCGCACCCGCCCCGACGTCATGATCGAGCTGTCGCGCCTGATGCTTCAACGCGCCCGCGAGCGCGCGCCGGGAGTCACCGAGCCCACGGTGTTCGGCTTCGTCTCCGTGCGCACCCGGCCGATCCGGGCCTTCGTCGAGCGGATCGCCTCCGCCATCGAGGCCATGGGCTTCAGCTGCCAGGTGATCGACCATTCGGCCCTGTCGTCGGTGTCGGAGTGGTTCTCGCGCATGGAGGACACCCACGACTTCGTCCTCTACGTCGCCGAGCTCGACGAGCCGTCCTGGGCCAATCTGTGCGCCCGGCAGGTCGATCGGCTGTTCGTGGTCGGCGACGCCCTGACCGCGCCGCCCAAGGTCATTCCGGCGATGAATGCCCACGGGCTGCAGCAATTCACCGACCTGATCCTGCTGCGCGACCCGCGCATGCGACGCCCGGCCAACACCAGCGTGTGGCTGGACGCGGTCGATCCCGGCCGCTGGTTCCACGCGATCGAGGGCGACGCCGGCGACGCGGCCCGGATCGCGCGGATCGTGACGGGGACGGCGGTCGGGCTGGTCCTGTCCGGCGGCGGAGCCCGGGCCTATGCCCACATCGGAGCGGTCAAGGCGTTGCACGACGCCGGGGTCTGTTTCGACTTCCTGGGTGGCAGCTCGATGGGGGCGGTCATCGCGGCCGGCCCGGCTCTGGGCTGGACCGACGAGGAACTGGACACGCGGATCCGTCGGGCCTTCGTGGCCTCGGACCCGCTGTCGGACCTGGCCTTTCCGATCATCGCCATGACCCGGGCCCGAAAGGTCGCGCGCCTGCTGGAGGAGGCTTATGGCGACGTCGACATCGCCGACATGCCCCTGCCCTTCTTCGCGGTGTCCTCGAACCTGACCACGGGGCGAATCGAGGTGCACCGCCGGGGCCTGTTGCGCCGGGCCATGCGGGCCTCGATCTCGATTCCCGGCGTCATGCCGCCCGTGGTGATGAACGGTCAGGTCCTGGTGGATGGGGCGGTCATCAAGAACTTCCCGACCGACGTGATGCGCCAGTTCAACGCCGGGCCGATCGTCGGCGTGGACATGTCCCAGGCCCGCGGAGTCGATCCTGATGCTCTGGAGAACCCGCCCTCCTGGTATCGCTGGATCGTATCGGGCGCGTGGAAGAAGGGGCCGCCGATCGTCTCGATCCTGATGCGGGCGGCCACGCTGACGACCGATGCCGAGATGGAAGAGAGCCGGGCAGAGACGGACCTGCTGATCCTGCCGATGCCCGAGGGCTCCGACATCCGCGACTGGAAGATGTATGCCCCGGTCGTCGAGGCCGGGCGGCAGGCCGCCGTCGAGGCCCTTGAGGGGCTGAGCGTGCCGATCTCGCAGCTCTGCCGGCGGCGGCCGGACGCGGCCATGCCGCCGATGGGCGAGGCGGAACAGGCCGAGGTGGCCTGACGATCGAGGGGAGAGTGGTACAGCCTCTCAGGATTGAACTGAGGACCTCCGGCTCCACAAACCGGCGCTCTAACCAGCTGAGCTAAGGCTGCACATCGTCACCCCGAGGGGCTTTCGAGAGGCGGGTATCTAGCGGCTGGCACCCGGCCGATCAAGCGCATTCGACGCGTGGCGATCCAAAGAGAAACGCCCCGGAGGTTTCCCTCCGGGGCGTCTGACTTGTCGTTCGATCCGAAGATCAATCCGGCAGATTGAACCGGACCGTGAAGCGGACCGTACCACCGGTGGCCACGCCGTCGACCGAGCGCGGCGAAAGCCGGGCGCTGCGGGCCGCCGAGAGGGCGGCGCGACCGAAGCCGGCACCCGCAGGCGTTTCCGAGACAACCGAGCATCCGCTGACCGATCCGTTTGGATTGACCGTGCAGCTCAGGTCGGCGCTGCCCGAGATTTCCCGTTCCAAGGCCCGCTCGGGGTATTCCGGCGAAGGCTGCCGCGCCCAGCTCGGGTTGGTGATCACCGGAGGCCGAACCGGAGCCGGCGGGGCCGGCGGCGGCGGGGGACCGGGGACGCTCACGGGCGGACCCGTGTATTCGACCCGGTCCTCCTTCTTCGTCGGCTCGATCGGAAGCGTGATCGGCGGCGGAGGGGCCTGGGTGTTGATGACCGGCGGGCGCACCTGCAGCTTGGGCGGCGGGGGCGTGTCCGGCGGAGGCGGTGGCGGCGGAGGCGGCGGGGGCGGCGGGATCGGTTCGACGATCTCGACGTCCACGGCCTCGTCCGAGTAGTCCATAATCTTCAGCTCGAAGCGAGTCTGCTGAAGGTAGAAGATCAGGATCCCGAACAAGACCGTGACCACGGCCAGGGAGATCAGCCAGATCCCGGGCGAGACCCCCATGAAGCCCTTCTTGCGAGGGGCGTCATAACGGCTGCGATGATACTCAACGGGTGTGTCTGTCATGGCTACTGCACCGACGTATCTTCGCCGACCAGGGCGACCGAGTAGAAGCCATTGTCCTGCAGGGCGTTCATGACCTGCATGAAGTCACCGTAGCGGGTCTGCTGGTCCGCGCGGATGTAGATCCGCTCTTCCTCGGGGTTCCGTGTCCGGATCTGAGTGCGGAGATCGTCGCCCAGGGCTTCCGGACTAGACCGGAAGTCACCCAGGAAAACGTCGCCGTCGTTCTGGATCGAGATGAACACCGGCTTGGGCGGGTTCTGCTGTGGGGGCGCGACGGCCCGGGGCAGTTTCACCTCCACCGACACGGTGGCCAGAGGAGCGGCCACCATGAAGATGATGAGGAGAACCAGCATGATATCAACGAATGGCGTGACGTTGATGTCGCTGTTCTGCTCGACGTGATACTTGCCGCCGCCGCCGCCGGAGAGTTTGGCGGCCATGCGTCTTACGCCCCCTTGTCGAGTTGACGCGAGATGCCGTTCAGCAGCTCGGCGTTGAAGCCGTCAGAGCGCGTGCCATAGGCGGCGATGCGGGTGTTGAAGTAGTTGTAGAACACCACGGCGGGGATGGCGGCGAACAGGCCGATACCCGTGGCCAGCAGGGCCTCGGCGATACCGGGGGCCACGACCGCGAGGTTGGTGGTGTTCGACTGGGCGATACCGATGAAGGAGTTCATGATCCCGTAGACGGTACCGAACAGACCCACGAACGGGCCGGTCGAACCGGTCGAGGCCAGGAACTGCTGGCCGCCCGACAGACGGCCGGCGAGGCCGGACTGAACGGCGGCAACAGCGGTCTGGGCGCGCAGGATGGTGGTGTCGCGGTGCTCGCCGGTGACCGACAGGCCGGCCTGGCGGGCCAGTTCGACTTCTTCGGTGGCGGCGGCGGCCATGTCGGCCAGCGGGTTGCCGTCGAACTCGTCAGAGGTCGCGACCTTGCGCATGTCCGCGATCGTGCGGGCCTGGCGGAAGGATTCCAGGAAACGGTCGGTCTTGGAGTTCAGACCACCGAACTCGATCAGTTTGATGATCAGCAGCGTCCACGAGAAGATGGAGGCCAGCAGCAGGCCGATCATGACGACCTTAACGACCAGGCCGGAGTCCATGAACATGGAAATCGGGGTGATGTTGCCGGAGTGACCACCGCTGACGGCTTCGCCGACCGATTGCGGATCGGCCTCGGCGGGCGCGGCGGTTTCGGCGGCGGGGGCCGGAGTCGCAGCAGCCGGAGCGGCAGCAGCGGCGTCCAGGGCCGGGGCGGCCGGGGCCTGAGCCAGAGCCGGCGAGCTCGCCATCAGAACGGCAGCGCCGGCCAGAGCGAGAAGAATGTTGGTCTTGTGCATGTGTCGCCAGTTCCTGCTTTTTTGGTCTGACTCGTGGAACCCAAGAGACGCAACGCGTCAGTGCGAAGCGCCCCCCTGTGAAATCGGTTGTTGTCCCGTCGTCTGGCCGGGAGTGGCCGAACGCCGGAACGCCTTCTGTCGCATCCGGTTGCCCCGGAGGGACCCCATCGGCGGGTTGGTCGAACACCGTGAAACCGGGGTTGCACGCGCGTCCGGCCGCTCACGCAAAGAAAGCGGTCAAGTTCCTTTGGCGAACCGATACCAGAGCGTCAAGGGCGCAGAGGTGCTTTTCGCCCCGTGGGCGAACCATCTCGGCGGGGGTACGCAATGTCGCACCACTGCTGCATTTGGCGGTTAGATTAACCAACCCCGTTCGGCGAAAGTCACCGAGAAGTCTGACCTAGGGGAAAGGTGGTGCCTGGGGGCGGATTCGAACCACCGACACGCGGATTTTCAATCCGCTGCTCTACCAACTGAGCTACCCAGGCGCAGCGCCCGGATCGGGTCCAGGGGCGCGAGAGCGGGGTCTATAGGCGAGCCGAAACGGGGTGTCCAGCCGGGATCAGGACAGGTCTTCCGGATCGGCGTCCGGGATCGGCTCGTCGACTTCGGGCAGGACATAGGCCCCGGTGAGCCAGCGCTGAAGGTCGAGGTCGGCGCACCGGCGCGAGCAGAAGGGCTTGTAGGCTTCGGCGGGCGGGTTCTTCCTGCAGATGGGGCAGGCCATGATCTCAACCCTCCTCGATATCAGCGTGGCCGGGGCGGACGGCGGGATCGGCCACCACGGCCGCGCGCGGACCCAGACGCGCGACGAGCGGCGCCGCCAGGGTCGCCTCGGCCGGAGCACAGCGGACGGCGTAGCGCGGGGTGGCAGTGTCTTGCAGCAGGCGCATGCGCAGACGACGGATCATCGCGAGGGCGGCCGTCATGGCGACCCTGTCACCGTCGGGGCCCTGCAGCAGATCCTCGATCGGTGTCCGACGCCACGGCACGGACAACTGCAGCACGCCGAAACGGTTCAGTGGACCGAACACAATCTCCGGCTCGTCGGAGAAGGCGGCGCGGGCTGCCTGGGCGATGGCCTCGGCGTCCAGGCGCGAGCCGACGAGGTCGATGGCCACCAGACCGCCCCAGCTCTTCAGCCGGATCAGGCGCGCCGCGTGGCCCAGGCCCTCCAGATTGGCGCGGTGGCGACCTCTTTTCGCGTCCCGGCCCGGCATGTGCGTGTAGTCGATGTCGACGGCGACCAGGGCACGGGTGCGCTCCACCGCCAGGTCCAACGCCGCCTCGAGAAAGAGATGGCCGGCCGCGAAGGCCTCCTCTTCGGCGTCCCACGAGGCCTGGATGGCGGCGAGGCCTGTCTGGACGGGGGTGTTCGGCGCGATGCGAGCCAGCAGGGTGGACACGTCTGGGCCGGGCGCGATCAGGTGGGGGGAGCCCTCCGCGGGGCCAATCAGGCGGACGGTCGGGCCCTTCTTCTCGCGCGGCTCGGCGGTGGTCACGACCTCGATCCGGTCGCCCTCGCGGGGCCGAGCCCCCTGCCCCATCGGAAGGAACGCGGCGGGACCGGGCGCTCCGAGATCGACGAAGGCGGCGTTGAATCCGGCCTGGACCTCGATCACCCGCCCGACAGAGCGGGCGCCGAGGCGATTCTGGGGCGGGTCGTCGTCGCGGTGAACGATAAGATGCTCGAAGCGGCCGTCCCGGGCGACCATGCCGCGCGTCTCGCCCGGCGTGTCATCGAGAAAGGCCTCGACGGCGCTCATCGGCGCCAGCCGGCGCCCGCCAGCAGATTGACCGTCTCGGGCAGGGGGAGGCCCATGACCGCCGGGTGGCTGCCGACGATGCGGGTGACGAAGGCGGCGGCGGGGCCCTGGATGCCGTATCCGCCCGCTTTGCCGCGCCAGTCGCCACCGCCGACGTAGGCGGAGATCTCGGCATCGGACAGGCGTTTGAAGGTCACGCGGGTTTCGACGCAGCGATGGGTGGTGCGCGCCGCCGTCGCCAGGGCCACGGCGGTGAAAACGCGGTGGTTGCGACCGGACAGCAGACGCAGGAACCGCTCGGCCTCGGGGGCGTCGGCGGGCTTTTCCAGCAGGCGGCGACCGACGGCGACGACGGTATCGGCCGACAGGACCAGCGCGCCTGGATGCCGCGTCAGGACGGCTTGAGCCTTGCCGCGAGCGAGCCGCACGGCCAGTCGCGGCGGTTCCTCGGCCTTCAGAGGCGTCTCGTCGATGTCGGCGGGGTCGATTCGATCGGGGGTGATGCCGATCAGCGCCAGCAGCTCGGTGCGGCGCGGGCTGGCCGAGGCCAGCACCAGGTCGGGACGGGGGCTCACCCCTGCCCTTACTTGAAGCGATAGGTGATGCGGCCCTTGGTCAGGTCGTAGGGCGTCATCTCGACCAGGACCTTGTCGCCGGCCAGGACGCGGATGCGGTTCTTGCGCATCTTGCCGGCGGTGTGGGCGATGATCTCGTGATCGTTCTCGAGCGTCACGCGAAAGGTGGCGTTCGGCAGCAGTTCCGACACCGTGCCGGGAAACTCGAGCAGTTCTTCCTTGGCCATGCGGCCTCCTGCGCCCCGTGAATACGAATCAAGGCCCGCGCCGGGCGAAAGCGCGAGCCGTAAGAAGGCGGCCTCATGCACGAAAATGCGAGGCGCGTCGAGTTCAGCCCCGCCGATAGAGGGCGCAGACCAGGGTGAACAGCCGCCGGGCGGTCTCGTGGTCGATCGCGACCTTGCCGTCGAGGCGAGCCTTGAGCAGCTCGGCCCCTTCGTTGTGCAGGCCCCGGCGGCCCATGTCGACGGCCTCGATCTGGCTGGGCGAGGACCCTCGCAGCGCCTCGTAATAGCTGTCGCAGATCATCAGATAGTCCTTCAGCACGCTCTTGAGCGGCGTCAGGGACAGGGCGTAGGTGCGGGCGAAATCGATGCCGGTGATGTCGAACACCAGCCGGTTGTCCTGAAGCGACAGCTTAAGGCCATAGGGACCGGCGTCGGCGGCGTCGGGGGCGAAGGCGTTCTTCTCGACCAGGTCGAAGATGGCCACGCGGCGCTCGTGCTCGATCTCGGCGGTGGCGGACGGGAGGGTCGCCTCGTCCAACTCGACGCTGGCCAGCCTCTGGTCGGTCATTCGGCATCCTTGCTGGATGGGGGGCTGTCCAGATGAGTGGGGGCCATGCGGGCCTGCCAGCGTTCCGACAGGTCGGCGACGACGGCGTCCAGGCATTCGACGTCGACCCGGAGGTCGCCGCCGCCGGCGAACATCAGGATGACCTTGCCGCCCGGGGGCTCGCCCTCGATGAAGTGGATCGCGAGCAGTTCCAGCGGCGTGTCGGGCAGGCGCGGCAGGCCCCGACTCTTGACCGCCAGGACGTCGCCGAACTGCATGGCCGCGCGCACCCGGGTGCCGCCGCATTCCCAACAGAAGCGACTGAGCTCGATGGTCAGGCGGCGCGCGCCCTTTTCCCAGACGATGTCGGCCGGGCGCAGGATGGCGTCCTGAAGCGCGGCGGAAATGATGGCCAGATCCTCGCCGTCCTCGGCGAGCAGGCGCAGGGGCGCGCTGGAGCCGGAGGCGGCGCGGATCGCCTCGCCCTCCTCCGCCGTGATCGGCTGGCTCTCCAGCTGGTCAGTGCTCATTGTCCGGTCCCTCGACGGGCGGGCCTTTCACCCGGCGGATGTCGGCCCCGCAGGCCCCCAGCTTCTCTTCCAGACGCTCGAAACCGCGATCCAGATGATAGACGCGGCCAACGGTGGTTTCGCCCTCGGCGACGAGGCCGGCGATCACCAGGCTGACCGAGGCGCGCAGGTCGGTGGCCATGACCGGCGCGCCCTTCAGCCGCTCGACGCCCGTGACGTGCGCCTCGCCGGCGTGGACCGAGATGTCGGCGCCCAGCCGGGCCAGCTCAGGCGCGTGCATGAAGCGGTTTTCGAAGATGTTCTCGTGGATGACGCTGACGCCCTCGGCGGTCGTCATCAGGGTCATGAACTGGGCCTGGAGATCTGTGGCGAAGCCGGGATAGACCTCGGTGGCGACGTTCGTGGCCTGAAGACGCACGGCCGGGTCGCGGCGGACTATGACGCCGTCGGCGGTGGGCTCGATCTCGACGCCGGCCTCGGTCATCTTGTCAGTGAGGGCGGTGATCAGGTCGGGTCGGGCGCGGGTCAGGCGGACCTCGCCCCCCGCCATGGCGGCGGCACAGGCGAAAGAACCCATCTCGATCCGGTCGGGGATGACCGACCACTCGCCGCCGTTCAGCGAAGTCACGCCCTCGATGACCAGGGTGTCGGTGTCGATGCCCTCGATCCGGGCGCCCATCATGACGAGGCAGCGCGCCAGGTCGCCGATCTCGGGCTCGCGCGCGGCGCGCTTCAGGACGGTGGTGCCCCGAGCGAGCACGGCGGCCATCAGGGTGTGCTCGGTCGCGCCGACCGAGACGAAGGGAAACTCGATCTCCGCGCCGCGCAGGCCCGTGGGGGCGGTGGCGGAGACATACCCCTCCTCCAGCTCGATCGCCGCGCCCAGCCGGGTCAGGGCGTCGATGTGCAGATCGACCGGGCGGGCCCCGATGGTGCAACCACCGGGCAGGGAGACCTTGGCATGGCCGGTGCGGGCCAGGAGCGGGCCGAGGACGTTGAAGCTGGCCCGCATCTGGCGGACCAGGTCGTAGGGGGCGAAGGTCGAGGTGATGTCAGCGGCATGGAACAGGGTCTGCTGATCGACCCCCTCCCCGCTTTCAGTGACCTCGACGCCGAACGAGCGCAGCAGCCGGCCCAGGAATTTGGTGTCGGCCAGACGCGGCATATTGGTCAGGCGCAACGGCTGATCGGTCAGGATCGAGGCCGCCATCAGCTTGATGGCCGAATTCTTGGCCCCCGAGACCGGGATCTCGCCGTGAAGCGGGCCGTTGCCGTGAACCGTGATGCTGTCCATGTCGTCCTTGAAGCCGCAAGGATCGACCGTCCCGGCGAGCCGGCTATCTAGCCCAGCCGCGGTGCGTCGCGAAAGGGCCGGTGGTCGTCACCGGCGACGAAGGCTCAGCTGTCGGTCGGGCGGGCGGGTCTGGGGGCCTTGCGGCGACGCAGGTTGTCACGGAGCGCCTTGGCCAGTCGGGCGGCCCGCTCGGACTTTGCGGCCTGTTCGGGCGCGGGGACCGGCGCGGGTCGCGAGGACTCGGGCGTGGACGGCGTCTCTGGCGGTTCGGTCATGAGGCCCAGTCAGCACCGGGAAATCTTTCGGGGCAAGGGGCTTCCCCCCCGACACTGCAGTGGCTATACGGCCGCTTCCTCAGAACAGGCCGCCGTAGCTCAGTGGTAGAGCGCATCCTTGGTAAGGCTGAGGTCGTGGGTTCGATTCCCCCCGGCGGCACCATCTGAAGCAAAAAGGCCCGGTCGCACGACCGGGCCTTTTTCGCGTCTGCCGTCCCGGTTCGATCAGCGGCGGTCGTCGTCGCGCTTGCGGTCGCTGCCGGACTGATAGGACAGGCCGATCGAAGTACGGGGCTCACGCGATCGATCGCGACCCGCATGGGTCCAGCCCGGACCGAAGAAGGGGTTTGGGGCGTTCAACGGCGGTCCGTCCAGATCATCAAAGCCCAGACCGTAGCGGTCGCCGTACAGGCCCCCACCGTAGCCGTGGCCATACCCGCCATAGCCGTAGCCGTAGCCGTAACCTTGTCCGTAGAGACCGTAGCCGTTGCGGACCTGTTCGTAGGTCACGTCCAGCCGGCCGTTCTCGCCTATCGGCAGGGACACGCCGACGCCGACGGCGCTGAAATCGTTCGAGCCGATGGAGCCGGTCACGAAGCCATGCATTTCGCGATCGTCTACGGGCCCGTCGTCGGCGAAGGGTTCCAGATCGGTCGACCGAGTCGCCAGCCAGCGATCGATCTGCTGCTGGGTCGTGAGGTTGTGCGGCGTGATCGCGGTCGCCTGCGCATCAGGGGTCGCCTCTGCCGTCGGAGCCTCTGCCCCCACCAGGACCGAGCCGCCGTCGGACACGGTCTTGGTGACCACCACGTCCGGATCGGAGGTCGTCAGGGCGGCGATGAGACCGAGGGCGATCAGCATGGGCGGAACTCCGAACTGAGGGTGATCCTAACCCGGAATGTGTCTGGAAGGCGAACGGATCGCTGCGCTTCCCTCGTCACGCCACCCCGTCGCCCCGGCCCAGCGGGTCGGGCAGTGGGCTGCCTTCGGGCACGAACTGGAGCGCCACGGAGTTGATGCAGTAGCGGAGACCTGTCGGCGGCGGGCCGTCCGGGAAGACGTGACCCTGGTGACCGCCGCACCGGGCGCAGACAGTCTCGGTCCGGGTCATGCCGTAGGACCGGTCGACGATCGCGGTGACGTGATCCTCGCTGACCGGTTGGGTGAAGCTGGGCCAGCCGGTGCCGCTCTCGAACTTGGTGCCGGCGCGAAACAGGGGCAGGCCGCACTGGCGACAGGCGTAGACGCCGGGCCGCTTCTCGCCCAGCAGGACACCGCAGAAGGGGGCCTCGGTGCCGTGGGAGAGGAGGACGCGCCGCTCCTCGGCGCTGAGATCGGCTTCCAGCGCCACGCGTTGGCCCTCCGACGGCGGGGTCAGGTCGAAGCCGGCGGCGGAGCGGTGGGGGGTCGTCGTGTCGGTCATGCGTCAGAAATAGGAAGGGCCGGACAAGGGTGCCACCCCGTCCGGCCCTGATCCTTGCATCGCATCGGCTCAGCCGCCGAACAGCGTACCGACCCAGGCCTGGACAGCGGCTTCATCGGCCGGGTTGCCGGTGTAGGTCAGGCCCTGGGCCGGGGTGAAGGGCTGGTTGTTGCCGCGCTGGCGACTGGTCCAGGCTTTGTGGCCGTAGGACAGGTCCGAATAGTTCGACGGCAGGCGCTGGACCGTCGGCTCGATGAAGATCGAATCGGTGGCGGTGGTCGATCCGGCGATGCGGACGTTCGGCAGGCGGACAAGCAGGTCCAGCGTGTCCAGGCAGCCGCCCGAGCAGCCCGCGTCGACCAGGACGATCACCGGACCCTGGACCGGGTTGGGCGCGCCCGTGTCGGCGACGGCCGGGCGTCCGGCCAGGGTAAAGGTCTGCTGACCGGCCGCGAGGGCCGCGTCGAAGGCGGCGACGATCGCCTGGGTCTGTTCGATGACAGGGGTGTTTTCCTGCACGAAGCGCGGATCGGCCTGCATCCGGCCCAGGGTCTCTGCATACCAGGTGCGGTTGCCCGGGGTGGCGCGATAGGTGATCTCGCCGGCGGCCGGCTGGCGGCTGACGGTGAACTCGGGCGTCCAGATGCGATTGGCCAGGCCGTAGCCACGCGCGGTCGAGGTGAAGGCCGAGGTTCCCGCGGCGGCGCGCAGGTCCAGCACGAAGCCCTGGGGTCCGCGCAGCGCGGCGGCCTGGCCTTCGACCAGGCTGTTGAAGGCGTCCCAGCCGGCGCTATCGGCGAAGGAGTGGACGTGGACCCAAGGGCGGCCATTGACCGTCTCGACGTTCAGTGGCGTCGCGGGCGGCTGATAGACGGTGGCGCGATAGGCGGCCTCCAGGTCACCGGCGACCAAGGGCACGGGGCGCAGATCGACGGCACGCGGACGGCCGCGCTCGCCGCGCTGGAACTCGCATGTCGACGGCAGGCCCGAGACGAAGGGGTTGTTGCGGTTCCACAGCAGATAGGGGGCGGAGGTGACGCGACCGGCCTCGGTCTCGAGGTTGCCTTCCCACTTGTCGAGCTTGCCGCGGGCGTAGTCCTCGATCGGGGTCAGGTTGCAGCTGACCACGATGTCGCCGACGCGCGGGGCGTTGCGCACGCCCGGCTTCACATAGGTGACCTCATAGCGGCCGTTGCGCCAACCGGTGGCGACGCCGGGCCAGCTGATGCCGAAATAAGGGCCGAGGCCTTCGAAGGTCGGGCGGATCGAGATGTTGGAGTCGCGGAAGCCTGCGCCGTAGTAGCGCATCAGATAGGCGTGGGCGTCGCCGGAGTTGACCTGGCCGATGCGGCCCTGGGCGTCCGTCAGGCCGGCGTCGATCCAGCTGCGGAAGGTGTCGCCGGCGGCACCGGGGATGACGGCGGCAGGGTGGTTGGCGCGGAGCTGGTCGCGCGCGGCCGTCAGGTCGGTCTGGGCCAGGGCGCGGAAGTCCTGAGCGGACGCGACGCTCGCCGTGAGCAGGAGGGCGGTCGCCGAAACGGCGGTCAGGAAACGGTTCATCGAGGAACTCCAGGCCAGTCAGTCTAAGAGGGTCGGCGAGGGTTAAAGCCGATTGCGGGCAACCTTGCCAACCCTGAACGGCGATCGTGTGACGGTTCGCCTGAACGGAGAATGGCGACGCTGTTCATCGCGCCGACCGGTCGGGGCACCAGGCAGGTATGGACCGGCGGCCCGCCACCGCCTACGAACCGGGCCATGTTCTCAAAGATCCTGATCGCGAACCGGGGCGAGATCGCCGTCCGCATCATCAAGACCGCGCGCCGCATGGGCATAGCGACCGTGGTGGTCCATTCCGAAGCCGACGCCGGGTCCATGGCGGTCGAGATGGCCGACGAGGCGATCCACATCGGCCCCTCGCCCGCCGCCGACAGCTATCTGGTGCAGGACAAGATCGTGGACGCCGTGCGTCGCTCGGGGGCGGAGGCGGTGCATCCCGGCTTCGGCTTCCTGTCCGAGAACCCCGTCTTCGCGAGGCGGCTGGAGGCCGAGGGCATCACCTTCATCGGCCCGAACCCCCACGCCATCGAGGCGATGGGCGACAAGATCACGTCCAAGAAATTCGCCGCCGAGGCCGGGGTCTCGACCGTGCCGGGCCACATGGGTCTGATCGAGTCGAACGCCCAGGCCCTGCAGATCGCCAACGAGATCGGCTATCCGGTCATGATCAAGGCCTCGGCCGGCGGCGGCGGCAAGGGCATCCGTGTCGCCCACTCCGACGCCGACATGGCCGAGGGCTTCGCCGCGGTGAAGGCCGAGGCCCAGACCGCGTTCGGCGACGACCGGGTGTTCCTGGAAAAATTCATCATCGATCCGCGCCACATCGAGATCCAGGTGCTGGGCGACAAGCACGGCAACATCGTCCACCTGTTCGACCGCGAGTGCTCGATCCAGCGTCGAAACCAGAAGGTCATCGAGGAGGCCCCCTCCCCCCTGCTGGACGCGGCGACGCGCGAGGCGATGGGGGCGCAGGCCGTGGCCCTGGCTCGGGCGGTGAACTACGACTCGGCCGGGACAGTGGAGTTCGTGGCGGGCCAGGACCGCAGCTTCTTCTTCCTGGAGATGAACACCCGGCTGCAGGTCGAGCATCCGGTGACCGAGCTGATCACCGGCGTCGATCTGGTCGAACAGATGATCCGCTCGGCGGCGGGCGAGCGTCTGCCCTTCACCCAGGATCAGCTGGCCATCAACGGCTGGGCCATCGAGAGCCGCATCTACGCCGAGGACCCCTATCGCGGCTTCCTGCCCTCGATCGGGCGGCTGGTGCGCTACGGGCAGCCCGAGGAAGGCGAACAGGACGGCTACACGGTCAGGAACGATTCCGGCGTCCGCGAAGGCGACGAAATCTCGATGTTCTACGACCCGATGATCGCCAAGCTGAACACCTGGGCACCGACCCGGATTGCGGCCGTGGACGGAATGCGCCGGGCGCTGGAGGACACCCACCTGGCGGGCGTGGGGCACAATGTCCCGTTCCTCGCGGCCGTGATGGATCAGGAGCGATTCCGGTCGGGGGCCCTGTCGACCAGTTACATCAAGGACGAGTTTCCGGACGGGTTCAAAGGCGCGGTGCCGGATCGGCGCAGGCAGGACGTCATGATCGCGGCTGCGTGCGCCATGAACGAGATCATGGCCGAACAGGCGGGCGATCCCTCGGAGCGGACCGACTGGATCGTGCTGGTCGACCGCGAGGCGCACGGCGTGTCGCTGGGCTATGACGAGGACGAGGTGCTGGCGCTGGAGCTGGCCGGTGAGGACCGGGTTCTCAGACTGTC
This sequence comes from Caulobacteraceae bacterium, assembly GCA_947475735.1. Taxonomy (GTDB): domain Bacteria; phylum Pseudomonadota; class Alphaproteobacteria; order Caulobacterales; family Caulobacteraceae; genus Brevundimonas. Next base: position 55,730 of record CANJLQ010000008.1, on the reverse strand, counting down.
CGACATCGACTGGCGGCCCGGCATGGCCCAGTTCCGGGCGGTGCTGGACGACCAGCCCTTCACCGCCGAGGTCGCCCGCACCGCCGACGGCTGGACCGTCCGCTCCGGTGCCGCCAAGGCTCGCGTCCGCGTCTTTACGCCGCGCCAGGCCGAGCTCTTCGCCCGCCTGCCCGAGAAGGCGGCGGCCGACACCTCCAAGCTGATCCAGTCGCCCATGCCGGGCCTCGTCGTCTCCATCGCCGTCGCCGTCGGCCAGGAGGTCAAGGCCGGCGAGACCGTCGCCATCATCGAGGCCATGAAGATGCAGAACATCCTCAAGGCCGAGCGCGACGGCGTGGTGAAGACCGTGGCGGCCAAGGCGGGCGATCCGGTGGCGGCCGACGACGTGCTGGTGGAGTTCGACTAGGCGATCCTAGAACGCGCTCTCGCCCGTGATCGCCCGCCCAAGGATCAGGGCATGCACGTCGTGCGCCCCCTCATAGGTGTTGACGGTCTCCAGGTTCATGGCGTGGCGCATGACGTGGAGCTCGCCGGTGATGCCGGCGCCGCCGTGCATGTCGCGGGCCTCGCGCGCGATGGCCAGGGCCTTGCCGCAGTTGTTGCGCTTCATCATCGAGATGGCCTCGGGCACGAAGGCGCCGGTGTCGAGCAGGCGGCCGAGCGCATAGGCCCCCTCGAACCCGAGCGCGATGTCGGTCGACATGTCGGCCAGCTTCTTCTGCACGAGCTGGCGTGACGACAGCGGCCGGCCAAACAGCATGCGTTCCCCGACATAGTCGCGAGTGGCGTGCAGGCAGAACTCGGCGGCGCCCATCGATCCCCAGGCGATGCCGTAGCGGGCCTTGTTCAGGCAGCTGAACGGACCGCGCAGGCCCTTCACGCCCGGCAGCAGGTTCCCTTCCGGCACGAAGACGTCGTTCAGGCCGATGTCGCCGGTGATGGAGGCACGCAGGCTCAGCTTGTCGCCGATCTTGCCGGTGGTGAAGCCCTCGAAGCTCCGCTCGACGATGAAGCCCCGTATCACGTCATCGAGCTTGGCCCAGACGATGGCGAGGTCGGCGATGGGGGAGTTGGTGATCCAGTATTTGCCGCCGTTCAGGCGATAGCCGCCGTCGACCTTGACCGCGCGGGTCTTCATCGAGGCGGGGTCCGAGCCCCCGTCGGCCTCGGTCAGGCCGAAGCAGCCGATCAGCTCGCCGGCCGCCATGCGGGGCAGGAAGCGCATGCGCTGCTCCTCCGACCCGAAGGCGTAGATCGGATACATGGCCAGCGACGACTGCACCGACATGGCCGAGCGATAGCCGCTGTCGATCGCCTCGATCTCGCGCGCGATCAAGCCGTAGGCGACGTGGCTGGCGCCCGCTCCCCCGTACTGTTCGGGCAACATGGCGCCGAGGAAGCCCATCTCGCCCATCTCGGTCATGATGGCGCGGTCGAAGACCTCGTCGCGGAAGGCGGCGACGACGCGCGGCAGCAGCCGGTCCCGGGCATAGGACCGGGCGGCGTCACGGATCATCCGCTCGTCATCGGTCAGGCGGCCGTCGAGGTCGAACGGGTCGTCCCAGCGATAGGTCTGCGTCGAATGGGGGCTGCCGTCGGCCATGGGATCGTCCTTCGTCTTTCGTCGGCGGAATTGCCTTGGCAAGTCCGCGAGAGCAAATGATATAAGATTATATCTTTTCCGCGGTCCACTGCCGCGCGTATCGGGAATGGAATGGCTGAAGGCAAGGCCATAAAGGGTCGGACGCTCGTCGAGAAGATCGCGGCGAGGGCTTCCGGACGCGCGGACGTCCGGGCGGGCGACCTCGTGACCGCCGAGGTGGACCTGTGCTTCGCCCACGATTCGTCGGGACCGCGTCGGTGGGCCCCCATGCTGGCCGAACTGGGGCGCGGATTGTGGGACCCGTCGAAGGTGGTGATCGCCTCGGACCACTATGTCCCGGCGGTCGATGCCGAGAGCGCGGCGATCCTGAGCCTGACGCGGCGGTTCGCGGCCGAGCACGGCGTCGGCCGGTTCTACGACATGGAGGGCATCGGCCATATGCTGCTGGCCGAGCGCGGGCTGGTGCGGCCTGGCATGCTGGTCGCGGGCGGCGACAGCCACACGCCGATGGCCGGCGCCTTCGGGGCCTATGCAGCGGGCTATGGCGCGACCGACATGGCGGCGATCGCGGCGACAGGCCGCACCTGGCTGCAGGTGCCGGCGACGATCCGGGTCGAGTGGCGGGGCGCCCTGCGGGACGGCGTCACAGCCAAGGACATGATGCTGTTCCTGTGCCGCGAACTGGGCATGGACAACGCCTTCCGCGCGGTGGAGTTCGCCGGTCCGACGGTCGAGGCCATGTCGATGCCCGAGCGGCTGGTCCTGACCAACATGGCCGCCGAGCTGGGGGCGGAGACCGGCGTCGTGGCCCCGGACGCGACGACCTTCGCCTGGCTGAAGGCGGCAGGGGCGGCGGTCGAAGACGAGGCGGCGGCCCGGGCCTGGACGTCCGATCCGGACGCCGACTACGAGGCCGTGCACCGGTTCGACGCGGGCGCGCTGGAACCCATGATCGCCCTGCCCCATTCCCCCGCCAACAGCGTGACGGTGGCCGAAGCCGAGGGTCGCCGGATCGACCAGGCCTATATCGGCGCCTGCGTGGGGGCCAAGCTGGAGGATCTCCGCATGGCCGCCCGCGTGCTGGCGGGCCAGCGCGTCGCGGCGGGCGTCCGGCTGCTTGTCGCCCCGGCCTCGTCCCGGGTAACGGAAGCGGCGGCGCGCGACGGGACGCTGGCGACCCTGATGGCGGCGGGCGCCACCCTGATGCCGTCGGGCTGCGGGGCCTGCGCGGGCATGGGGGCGGGGCTGCTGGCGGACGGCGAGGTCTGTCTCTCGACCACCAACCGCAACTTCAAGGGCCGCATGGGCCATGCGGGGGCGGAGGTCTGTCTGGGCTCGCCTTACAGCGTCGCGGCCGCCGCGATCGCGGGCCGGATCGTCGATCCGCGCGGATACCTGGGCCAGCGGAGGGCGGCGGCGTGACCCCCATCCCGACCGGCCGCGCCTTCGTTTTCGGCGACCAGATCGACACCGATCTGCTGGCCCCCGGCCATCTGATGAAGCTCGACCCCGACGCGCTCGCCGCCCACTGCCTGGAGGCGGTCGATCCGACGTTCACCAGCACGGTGCGGCCCGGCGATTTCGTCGTCGCGGGGCTGAACTTCGGGCTGGGGTCGTCGCGCGAGCAGGCGGCAGTGTCCTTGAAACGGCTGGGCGTGCGGGCCGTGATCGCCCGATCCTTCGCGCGGATCTTCTGGCGGAACGCCATCAATCTGGGCCTGCCCGCCGTGACGCTGCCCGAGGCCGACCAGATCGCTGCCGACGACCGGTTGAGCCTGGACCTCGAGGCGGGCAGGCTGATCAATGAGACCTCGGGCCGGACCTATAGGTTCGCCCCCTTTCCCGACCATCTGACGGCGATGATGCGCGACGGGGGGCTGATCGCCCACCTGAAGCGTTCCGCCCCCGCAACCACCGGAGCCATCGCGTGAGCCTGAAAGCCCGCCTGACCACGCCGGGACCGGCGGTCCATGCCCCGGGGGCGTTCGACGCCCTGTCGGCCCTGCTGATCGAACAGGCCGGGTTCGAGGCCGTCTATCTGTCGGGCGCGTCGATCGCCTACACCCAACTGGGCCGGCCGGACCTGGGGTTGGTCAGCTTCGACCATGTCGCCGATGTGGTGGCCCGCATCTGCGAACGGGTCGAGATCCCCCTGATCGTCGACGCCGACACCGGGTTCGGCAATGCGCTGAACGTGGCCCGGACGGTCAAGGTGTTCGAGCGGAACGGGGCCCGGGCGATCCAGCTGGAAGACCAGACCTTTCCCAAGCGCTGCGGCCATCTGGCGGGCAAGGGCGTCGCCCCGATGGACGAGATGGTGGGCAAGGTCCATGCGGCGCTGGACGCGCGGCGCAGCGACGAGACCCTGATCATCGCCCGGACGGACGCCATCGCGGTGGAGGGCTTCGAGCCCGCGCTGGAACGCGCCGTCGCCTATGCCGAGGCCGGGGCGGACGTCGTGTTCGTCGAGGCGCCGGGCGATCTGGAGCAGATGAAGCGGATCATCTCGGCGCTGGGCAGGACCCCCGCCATGGCCAATATGGTCGAGGGCGGGAAGACGCCGATCCTGTCGAGGGACGCCCTGGGCGATCTCGGGTTCCGACTGGTGATCAGCCCGGGGGCTCTGGTGCGCGCCTTGATCCCGGCCGCGGAGACTTTTCTGAAGGCGCTGAAGGCGGAAGGGTCCACCGTCAGCTACAAGGACCGGATGACCGACCTGACGGGAGTGAACGCCCGCATCGGACTGGAAGAGATGCTGGCGCTGGGCGATCGATACGAGCCGGAGCGGCAGGAAGCGGCCGAGTGAACCGCTCCGACCCCAACCTCTATGACCACTGGCCGTACCGCGATCGCCCGAAGATCGTCTGGCCGGGCGGCAAGGCCCTGGCCTTCTGGATCGCGCCCAACATTGAGTTCTACGAATTCGATCCGCCGGTGAACCCGGCCCGGCCCGGCTGGCCGAGGCCCGCGCCGGACGTGGTGGGGTATTCGCAGAGGGACTGGGGCAATCGGGTCGGGCACTGGCGGCTGCAGGACCTGCTGGACCGGCACGGCCTACGAGGATCGGTGTCGCTGTCCATCGGCCTGATCGACCACCACCCCGAGATCATCGAGGCGGCGAACGCCCGGGGCTGGGAGTTCTTCAGCCACGGCATCTACAACACCCGCTATTCCTACGGCATGGACGAGGCCCAGGAGCGGGCGGTGCTGGAAGACAGTATCCGCTCGGTCGAGGCGGCGACGGGACAGCGGATTCGGGGCTATCTGGCGCCGGCTCTGACGCACACGGCGCGGACGCTCGACCTCATCGCGGAGCACGACTTCTGGTACTCCTGCGACCTGTTCCAGGACGACCAGCCCCAACCACTGAAGACCCGGACGGGGCGGCTGGTGTCCATGCCCTATTCGCTCGAGGTCAACGACGTCATCGGCTATTCGGTGATGGGTCTGGACCCGTGGCGCTATGCCGACATCCTGAAGCGGCACTTCGACCAGTTGCTGGCCGAGGGGCGCGAGTCGGGGACGGTGATGTGCATTCCGCTGCATGCCTATCTGGTCAGCCAGCCGAACCGCATCCGGGCGTTCGAGAACGCGCTGGAGCACATTCTGGGGCACCGGGATGAGGTGTGGTTCGCGACGGGATCGGAGATCGCGGCCCACTATCGCGAACACTGCTGGGACCAGACCGTGGCGGACATCCAGCGGCGCGGCCTGGCGACAGGCGGATGCGGGTTCGACGATGCTGCCTGAGGAGCATCTGATCTATCCGCATCGGCGGCGGGGCATGGATCAGTCGCTGTACGACTGGCGGCCGGTGGCGGAGCGGCCCAAGGGGCACTGGCCGGGCGACCGGGGGCTGGCGGTGATGATCGTGATGCCGGTCGAGTGGCACATGCTCGATCCCTCGGGGAAGCCGTTCAAGCATCCCGGGGCTATGCAGACGCCCTGGCCGGACCTGAGGCACTATACGACCCGGGACTACGGCCCGCGCGTAGGGGCCTACCGGCTGCTCCGGGCGCTGAGGGAGGCCGGGCTGAAGGCGACGGTGCCAGTGAACGGGATCGCGCTCGACCGCTATCGGCCGCTGGTCGAGGCGGCGCTGGAGGACGGGCACGAGATCGCGGCCCACGGCTGGTCCACGGATGCGATCCATCACTCGGGCCTGGGCGAACACGAGGAGCGGGCGTTGGTGGGGCGGACGCGCGAGGCGTTCGAGCGTGCGGGCCTGTCACCGCGCACCTGGATGAGCCCGGCGCGGCAGCAGTCGTTCAGGACGCTACGCCTGATCCGGGAGGCGGGGTTCGACGTCTGCCTGGACTGGGAGCAGGACGAGGTGCCGGTGGCGATGACGACCGACGCCGGCGTCGTCCAGGCCGTGCCGCTGATGAACGAGCTGGACGACCGGACCCTGCTGATCGACCGGCGACAGACCGAGGACGCCTGGGCCGATCAGGTGCTGGAGGCGGCGGCGTACCTGAAGGGGGATGCGGGCGCGGATGACCGGCGGGTGCTGGGGTTCACGCTCACCAGCTATGTCGCCGGTCAGCCGTTTCGGATGAGCGCGGTGCGGCGGATGCTGGCGGGGCTGGCGGAGGGCGGGGGTTGGTCTGCGACGGCGAGCGAGATCGCCCATCGTTTGGACTCCGGCGGTGCCGAGTCCAACGAGTCCAAATCCTAGCCGTAGATATCAAACTTCGCTGATAAGTTTCTGATATCCAGATATTTCACCAGACTGAGGCATCGCGCGGACCTTGACCCAAATCGGTGCTGCGGGTGCCCGGCGTCTCCTCCCTGCGCCGAAGGCGTGGGGAGGTGGCACGGAGCGAAGCGGAGTGACGGAGGGGTTCTTCGCGGCGGCAAGACCCCATCCGTCTGCTCGCAAGAGCTTGCATCCACCTCCCCATCGCTTCGCGACGGAAAGGAGACGCCGTTCTACTCCCCCACGGGCAGGTCGGTGAGCACCTGGTTCAGTTCGATGTAGTGGCCGTCGGGGTCATAGACGGACGAGAAGTTCACCCGGATCACGCTGGTGCCGTCGTAGCCGGGGTAGGTCACGATGTGGGGCGTCTCTCCGACCCGGACGCCCGGCGAGGCAATGGCGCGGGCGAAGACCTCTTCCTGGTTCTGGACGTTGAAGACCAGGACCACGTCGCCGGGATGCAGGATGCGGTCGTCCTCGGCGCGGGCCGGACGCGCCTCCCGCTCGGGCTTGGAATACTCCATCAGGCCGATGATGCCGATGTAGTCGTCGTTGGCGCGCAGGAAGACGAGACGCAGCGACCGCTCTGCCGCCGCGTCCGTGGGGGCGTCGCGCGGCGTGCGGATGATGTTGTCGTAGATCGGCACCAGGCCGATGGCGCGGTAGAAGGCCAGCGACGCCTCCATGTCGCGGACCACCAGGGTCGTGCGGCGAAAATCCAGCGGCACACGCTGGTCGGCGGGCACCCGGTCCGGGGCCGGTTCGGCGACGGCGGTGGAGGCGCAGGCGGAGACGGCGAGGGCCGTGGCCAGCAGCAGGGCGCGGATCATCGGGCGGTCTCCAGATGCTTCAGGACCTCGGCCGCCGGCAGGACGTCGGCGTACTTCAGCAGCAGGTCCGTCAGGTTGGCGTAATGGTAGCTCTCATGCTTGTCGGCGACGCATTCGACCGGGACGATGGTGCGATAGCCGCGCGACAGGCTGTCGACGGCGGTGGCGCGCACGCAGCCGGAGGTCGAGCCGCCGGTGACGATCACCGTGTCGATCCGGTGCCAGACCAGATAGCTCTGCAGCGGGCTCTCGTGGAACGCAGACGGCATGCGCTTGTCGAAGATAAAATCGGTCTCGCAGTCCGGTCGGGCGCGCGGGTCGAAGGCGTGGCGCGGTGAACCGAACTTGATGTTCTGCAGGCTGTCGGGCGTGTCGGTACGGGTGCCCCAGATGCCGGCGTCGCCGCCGTCGGGCTTGTAGCAGACGCGAGTCCAGACGACGGGCAAGCCCCCTGCCCGCGCCGCGTCGCTGAGCCGGTTGATCCAGTCGATCTGGTCCGGGTCGGTGACATAGGCCGACTTCGGGAACAGGTCGGGGCGGGTGTAGGCCTGCTGGACGTCGATGTTCACCACCGCCGGGCGGCTACCGAAGCCGAAGCCGCGCCGGGCGGGATTGGCCAGCACCTCCTCGTAGATCGCGCGCGCCGGGCGGTCGTCGCGGACCATGGTGGGCTGGAAACTGAGCTCGCTCATGGCGTGACCGTGACCCTCAAAACACGACGTTACGGCGACAGGGTAGCGACGCTTGTCGGACGTCGCAAATGGTATAAGGATATATCATTAGAACCGACCGATCAGAGTCGGGATCGCCGTCATCCCAGATGCAGGAGAGCCATCCATGCGTAGGTCCGCGTTGCTGTTCACGAGCGTTTCGAGCCTGATCCTGCTGGCCTCCGTGCCCGCCGCCGCACAGTCCGCTCCGCAGGACGACCAGGCGTCGCGGATCGAAGACATCGTCGTCACCGCCCAGCGGCGCGAGCAGAACATCCAGGACGTGCCGCTGGCCGTCACGGCCTTCACCGACACCCAGCTGGAAATCGCCATCGTCGAGGACACGACCGACCTGGTGCGCGTGACCCCCAGCCTGACGGGGGGCCTGAACACCGGCACCGGCGGCGCGGTCAGCTACTTCATCCGGGGCCTGGGATCGACCGAACAGGTCGCGACCTTCGACGTGCCCGTCGCGACCTATGTCGACGAGGTCTATGTCGCCCGCCAGATCGCCAACAACATCACCCTGCTGGACGTCGACCGGATCGAGGTCCTGCGCGGGCCGCAGGGCACGCTGTTCGGCCGCAACACGACGGGCGGCGCCATTTCCATCGTGACGCGCAAGCCGGGACGCGACTTCCGCGGAACACTGGACGCCAGCTACGGCTCGTTCCAGCGTCGCCAGTTCCGCGGAGCCGTCAGCGGCCCGATCTCGGACCGTGTCGCCGGGGGCCTGACCTTCCTGCGCATCGACGATGACGGCTACAGCGAGAGCCTCGTTACCGGCGAGACCCTGAACGGCGAAGAGACCTGGGGCGTCCGGGGGGCCCTCAACGTCCAGCCCGCCGATGGCTGGGAATGGAATCTGTCGGCCGACTGGGTCGACCAGCTGAAGACCACGATCGGCACCAATCCGCTGGATGCCGAGTACACCAGCCGCACCGGTTTGCGGACCGGCGAATGCGATAACGGGACTATCGACAACTACCTGAACAACCGCCAGGGCAACTGCGCGCGGACCCAGGTGGGCACGATCATCTCCAACCTCAGCCACGAGATGGATTGGGGCACGATCAGCTTCATCACCGGCTACATCAACACCGGCCAGGACTTCTCGATCGACTTCGGCCTGGGCGGCAGCCCGACGCCGTTCGGTGGCTTCACCATCTCGAACGAAGTCCGCAGCGAGCAGTTCACCCAGGAGGTCAAGCTGGCGGGCGAGGTCGGCCTGCTCAACTGGGTGGCCGGCGTCTTCTACTTCACGGAGGACAACGAGACCTATCAGGTCGACACCTTCGCCACGACGCCGACGGCGACCTCGTCCCTGGTGCTGGGCGACCGGCTGCTGAACAACTCGGCCGACAGTTTCGCCGTCTATGCCCAGGGCGACTTTGCCCTGACCGACCGGCTGACGGTGACGCTGGGCGGCCGATACACGGAAGAGGACAAGGAGATCGCCTTCATCGATCGCACCCGCGCCGCCTATCCGGTGGGCTTCGTTGGGGCGACGGGCGCGACGACCGTGCGGCCGACAACAGCCAATCTGATCGCGGCGGGCGTGCCCGTCGACCAGAGCACGTCCAAGTTCACGCCTCGCGTCGCGGCGGCCTACAAGTTCAGCGACGACGTCATGGTCTTCGCCTCGGCCACCAACGGCTTCAAGTCGGGCGGCTGGAACGCGCGCGGCACCACGGCGGCCACCAACTCCGCCTTCGGGCCCGAGGAGGCCTGGTCCTATGAGCTGGGCCTGAGGTCGGACCTGTTCGACGACAGCCTGCGGCTGAACCTGACGGCCTATCGGCTGGACGTCGAGGACCTGCAGTTGCTCAGCGGCCAGCCGCGCGCCGGCGGCGGCATCGACTTCGTCACCCGCAACGCAGGCGGCCTGGAAGCCACCGGTCTGGAAGCCGAGATCACCTGGCGTCCGATCGACGCGCTGGAGATCTATGCCACCGGGTCGATCGCGGATCGCGAATACGTCGACATCCCGGCCGTCAACGGCGCGGGCGGCGTTCCCTGCTCCACCACGCCGGAACCGCTGAACTGCGTCACGACGCGCGACGAGCCAGTGCGCTTCCCCGAGAGCCAGGGCACGCTGGGCGCGCGCTACACCCTGCCGACGGCGATGCTGGGCGGCGAATGGTCGCTGAACGGGTCGATCAGCTATTCGGACGAGTACTGGACGTCGACCTACAACGACTCGCGCACCGCCACCGGCGTTCCGTTCGGTGGGACCACGGCGATCACCGTGCCGCTGTCGCTGACGCCGACGACCACGGTCTACAACATCGGCATTCGCTACGAGAGCCTGGATGGCGGCTGGGAGGCTTCGCTCGACTGCTCGAACTGCGGCGAGGAATACTATCTGACGTCTTCGCTGGTGGGTCTCGGCTACCCGAACGATCCGCGTCGGGTGACCTTCCGCCTGCGCCGGAACTTCTGAGGTCACGGGATTGCGCCGCCGGACGCTCCTGGCCGGCGGCGCGATGGGGGCGGTCCTGAACGCCACCCACAGCGGGGCGCGAGCGATGAGCTCGCGCCCCGTCTTCGTGCAACCCGTCTTCGTTCTGGTGCACGGTGCCTGGCACGGTGGATGGTGCTGGCGGCGCGTGGCCGAGCGGCTGGAGGCGTCGGGGGCGCGGGTGCTGACGCCCACCCTGACCGGCTGCGGCGAGCGGGCGCATCTTATGGGGCCCGAGGTCGGGCTGGAGACCCATATCCGCGACGTCGTCGCCATGATCGAGGCCGAGGAACTGACCCGGGTCCATCTGTGCGGCCACTCGTACGGCGGCATGGTCGTCACCGGCGTCTGCGATGCGGTGAAGGAGCGCATCGCCTCGGTCCTGTACCTGGACGCCGCCGTGCCCTCCGATGGACAGTCCATGATCACCCAGTCGCCGGGGATCACGCCCGAGTTGGCGGCCGGGACGCTGGCGGGGCTGAGCGCCCTGGCACCCGACGGCGTGGCGATGCAGGTGTTTGCCGACGTGACCCTGTTCGGCGTCGGGGCCGGGGGCGAGGACGAGGCCTGGCTGAAGCGCCGGCTGACGCCGCATCCGCTGAAGACCTGGACCGATCCGATCCGGCTGTCGAACGGCGGATCGGACGGCCTGCGCCGCGCCTATGTCCACTGTGTGGACCCCGTGCTGCCGATGGCGTCATTCGGGGCGCATTTCGCGCGCCTGCGAGCCGATGCGAGCTGGTCGGTCACGACTCTGGCGACCGGCCACGACGCCATGGTGACGGCCCCCGCCGCCGTCGCCGACCTTCTTCTCGCCCAGACCGTGACAGGATGACCCCATGACACCTGACCGCCGCGCCCTTCTGATCGGCTCAGCCCTTACGGCCGCCCCCTTGCCCGCACTGGCCCAGACCGCGCCCAGCACGGGCCAGTTGGTGCGGTGCGCCCTGTTCGTCTCGGACCTGGAGGCCTCGACGGCCTTCTATCGCGACGGGATCGGTTTGCCGGAACTGCTGTTCGAGGGGGCCCTGCAGGGCGCGCCGCTGGAGCGGTTGCTGGGGCTGACCGAGGGCGCGGGCGTCCGGTTCCGGATCCTGAAGGCCGAGGGGCCGCCCTATGGCATGATCGCCCTGTTCCAGGTGACGGGGCAGACCCTGACGCGGGTCTCCAAGACCGCGGGCAGCGTGAACATCGGCGAGGGCGTGCTGGTGTTCCACAGGCCGGACCTCGACGCCCTTGCGGCGCGGCTGGCTCCGATGGGGCACGCCTTCCTCGGCGCGCCGGAGCGGTTGGTCGACACGCCCCAGCGTCGGACCGACCGCGAGGTGATGCTGCGCGATCCGGACGGGGTGCTGATCAATGTGATCGAGCGGGCCTGACCCGGCTCAACGCTCCAAGGCGATCAGTTCGTACCAGGTCTGCATGTAGCCCCCGACCCCGCCCTGGACCATGATCCCGTCGGCGTCGTCGGTGATCCAGACGTCATAGGGCGGGTGCTGGCCGGCCATGCCGGAAGTGCCGTCGTCGATGAACTGGAAATGCTTGGCGGCGAAGGTTCCGGCCTTCACCGTTACCGTCTCGCGGCCCAGGAAGACGGCGTCGATGTTGACCTCGGAGAGCATGGGCGGGGTGGCGCCCCGGTGATCGGGGCTGGGCAGCAGGACGCGCAGCTTCTTCGTCTCGCCCTCGGCCCAGTCGAACAGGGCCAGCAGATAGCCGTCGGCCACGACCGGATGGGTGCCCATTCCGTCGATGGGATCGCTGAGCGGCATGAACTGGCTGAGACGGCCGATGGCGGGGCCGTAGCTTTCGCACTCCACCCCGTCGGGCGTGAAGCGGAACCAGCCCGAGCCCATGAAGCGATCGTCGACCGTCAGGCGGACGTGGCAGTCCATCGGCCGACCATGCTCATCCAGGGAATAGACGATGTCACGCAGCACGCTGGGGTCCGGCTCCTCGATCTCGCAGTGGGCGCGAAGCGTCCGCTTGCCGTCGGTGTGGTGGGTGAAGCGGAAATGCTCGATGCCGCGCGGCTGGTCGAGGCGCTCGGGCTTCTTGGAGGTGTAGAGGATGGTGCCGGTGATGGAGCGGTGCTTCACGTCGAGCCCTCTTCGGAAAAGGCGGCCAGCGGCAGGGGCCGGGCGGTGTTGGCGATGAGCGCCTGGCGGCGCAGGAAGCGGCGATAGCCGTCCTCGCCCATGCGGGACGGGCCGAGGCCCGAGCTCTTGAAGCCCTGCTTGGCCGCTTCGTAGAAGATCGAGGTCAGGGCGGCGTCGTTCAGGCTGATGGCTCCGGCCTCCAGCCGGCGGGCGACGGCCTCGGCTTTGTCGAGCGTGGCCGCGAAGACGGCGGCGGACAGGCCGTACTCGCCGTCATTGGCCTGGGCGACGGCTTGGTCGATCGTGTCGAAGGCCATGACAGGCAGGAGGGGGCCGAAGGTCTCGTCGCGCAGGACGGCCATGTCGGGGGTGACGTCGGCGAGGACGGTGGGGCGCAGCCAGCGGCCGCCGCCGTGGGTCTCGATCTCGCCGCCGGTCAGGACGCGGGCGCCCTTGGCCTTCGCATCGGCGATCTGGGCGGACAGGATGTCGGCCTGGCGATCGAAGATGAGGGGGCCGATCTCTCCCGCCGTGATGTCGGGCCAGTTCAGGCGGGCGGCCTTCGCCTTCTCCACGAGACGCGTCAGGAAGGCGTCGTGGATGGGACGGGCGACATAGATGCGCTCGATCGACTGGCAGGCCTGGCCGGTGGACAGGACCGAGCCGCGCAGGGCGGCGTCGGTGGCGGCGTCGAGATCGGCACCCTCCAGCACGATCAGCGGGTCCTTGCCCCCGAGCTCCAGATAGGCGGGGATCAGGCGTCCCGCGGCCTGGACGGCGACCTTCTTCCCCGTCGCGACCGAGCCGGTGAAACAGACGCAGTCGGCGACGTCGACCACCGCCTGGCCGGTCACCCCGTCGCCCGCGACGATGGAAAAGACGGCGGCGAGATCGGGCACTTCGGCCACGGCCACCATGACCGGGGCGATGAAACGGGGCGTGACCTCGGACGGTTTGACCAGGACGGCGCACCCGGCCAGCAGCGCCGGGACCGCGTCGATCATGCCGAGAAGCAGGGGGAAGTTCCACGGACTGACGACGCCGACGAGAGGATAGGCTTTCCAGGCGGCGGTGTGGCGGACCGACGGCAGGCCCCGGCCCTGGATCCATTCGGGCGGGGCGTCGGCGGCGATGACGCGGGCCCAGCCCTCGATGGAGCCGATGACGCTGTCGATCTCCAGCCGGGCGATGCGGCGTCGGCCCGTGTCGGTTTCCAGCCCCTGTCCGATGGGCTCGGCGTGGCGGCGGAGGGCCTGGGCGAAGGCGCGCAGCACCTCCAGCCGCGAGGCGGCCCCCCTGCCCTCCCACCCGGGCTGGGCGGCGCGCAGACGGGCGGCGACGTCGGCGACCTCGGCCCGGTCGAGCGCCTGGCCGCGCCAGTCGTGAAGGCCGGTCCTCGGGTCGCGGGCGGTGAAGTCTCTCACAGGCCCAGCACGCCGGGGTTCATGCGGTTGTGGGGGTCCAACTCGGCCTTGATCGCGCGGATCAGGCGGCGGGAGCCCTCATCGAGGCTGTCGAGCCAGGGATAGGTCCGGCCGATCTGGAAGTGGGCGGCGCCGACCGAGGTGAAGGCCTCGATGACGCCGACGCGGGCCTCGGCGATCAGGGCGGTGATCTCAGGGTTCTCGGCGTGTCGGGGGAGCTTGGACAGGATGTGCGGCTCCACCGTCGCCTCGTGCAGGGCGCGACGTTCCTCGGGCCAGACGAAGACGGGTTCGATCAGCAGGCCATTGGTGGACAGGGCCGTCAGCATCATGCCGGTCTGGACACCGCCCGCCTCGAACCGGGGCCGCAGCCGCTCGAACAGGGCGGTGACGGCGGCATGGACCGTCGGACCGTCCTGGAGGGCGACGATACCGTGGACCGGCACCCACCGCTCGCCGTCGGGGCCCAGCACATTGTTCAGCGGGGTGAAGGGGCTGGACCGGACCACGCGGGGGATGGAGGCCTCGACCTCTCGCCCGCCGAGACCCAGGCAGATGCGGCGCGCCTCGGCCAGGTCGTCCTCGACCCCGCGCGCGGAGCGGCCCTCGGCGGTCAGATGGATCGACCAGTCGTCGGCGCCCAGGAAGCCGCGACCCGCGACGGCGGTGCGGGCAGCGGCGGCCATGCCCTTGAACAGATCCCCGCCCGAGGTGGCGATGGCCCCGAGCGCCTTGACACCCTGCAGCAGCGAGGCCCGCTTCAGCCGCATGGCCGACAGGGCCGGGTCGAAGCCGAACATGTCGGCGGCGACGCCCGCGCGGGTGATCTCGGCGGTGGCGGCGAGCGCCTGAGCCGCCGTGTCGAAAGCGAAGGAGCCGTGAGCCTCGTGGGCAGGGCTGCGCAGCAGGCGCAGGGTGATCTCGGCCTTGACGCCCAGCGCGCCGCAGTCGCCGCAGAACAGGCCGGTGAGGTCCGGACCATAGTGGCGGTAGAAGGCACGGCCGTCGGCCTTTCTCCGCGCGCCGGTCGAAACCAGCCGCCCGTCGGCGAGCACGACGGTCAGTCCGACCACGCTCTCGGACGTCGTGCCCCAGCGGCCCGCACCGAAGACGGCGTTCAGCTGCGACAGGCCGCCGCCGATGGTTGAGGAGACACCGGACAGAGGGCCCCAGAAGGGGGTGCGCAGGCCCTTGGGCTTCAGCGTCTCATACAGGGTCTTCCAGGTGCAGCCGGCCTGGACGGTCACCGTCATGGCCTCGGCGTCGATGTGCAGCACCCGGTCCATGCGCGACAGGTCGATCAGGGCGACAGGCCCGGCGTCGGAGGCATAGCCGCCGGTGTAGCTCATGCCGCCGCCCCGGGGCGCGACGGGCAGGCTCAGACGCGCGGCCTCGGCCAGGGCGCGCGACAGGCCGTCGGTATCGGCGGGGCTGAGGACGGCGACCGGGCGGCGGCCGATCTTCCAGATGTCCTGGCCGTAGAGGTCCAGCAGGGTGGGATCGGTCGAGACGACGCCGGGGTCGAGCGCGTCGCGCAGGCTGTCGGCGGCGGAGGGGCGGGTCAGGTCGTCGGCAGGGCTCATTGGGGTTTCCACAGACCGAGAAGGGCCGCCGCGAGCAGCAGCAGCCAGATGAGGAGGACCGCCGGACGGGTCACGGCCAATGACCGGGCGATGCGCGCGTCGGCGTCGGCCTGACCTGCCGCCAGCGCGCCCAGCGCCGGGCCGAGGTCGGCGGTCAGACGACGGACCAGCAGACCCGTCAAAACGCAGGCCGCCAGAATCAGCAGCTTCAGGTTCAGGAACAGGGGCCAGCCGGTGAGGCCCGCCAGCCCGGCCGCGCCGCCGGCTGCCAGGCCCCCGGCCGCGATCCATCTCAGGCCCAGATCGAACCGGCGCAGGCTGGAGGCGGGCCCGACATGTGACAGGTGGATACGCCAGGCGACGAACAGCCAGCACAGGGCCGCGATCCAGGCGGCGGCGATCCAGACCGGATCGAGCGCGACCCAGCCGCGCGTCACCGCCAGGGTGAACCCCGTCGGGAAGGCGAGGATCAGGGCGGTGCGCGGGGCCATGTCGACATCGCCCAGCAGCCCAGCCGCGCCGAGCCGGGCCGCGCGATCCTTCCCCGGGTTCTCGATCAGGAAGGAGGCGACGAACGCGCCGAGATCGCCCCCCAGCCAATAGACCAGGATCAGGACGTGCAGCAGCAAGAGAAGCGCGTCGGCCAAGGCGTCGTCCGCAAATGATATAAGTCTATATCATTTGCGGCGGGGGCGGTTGGCAAGCTGATAATCCTCCCCCGTTGGGGGAGGTGGATCCGAAGCGCAGCGGAGGAGACGGAGGGGGCTCGCTGCATGCAACGTCTTGCGCGGCTGGCCCCCTCCACCGCTTCGCGGTCCCCCTCCCCCAACGGGGGAGGATTGAGGGACCCTACGTCCACCCCTCCGCGCCCGACTGGCGCTGGGACTTCATGTGGTACTGAAAGCGGTCGGGGCGGTAGTGGCCGACGATCATCTGGACCGGGGCACCGTCGGCGCCGATCATGGTGCGCTCGATCTTGAGCACCGGCGAGCCGGACGGCACGTCGAGACAGGCCGACACGGTCGGCGAGGCGGAGGCGGCGGTGATCCACTGTTCGGCCTCAACGGCCCCTGCCCCGGCCCGCTCCAGCAGGGTCAGCAGCGGGGTCGAGCGCAGTTCCTCGATCGAATAGCGGCCGGCGATGGCGGCGGGCACATAGGTCGTCAGGTAGGAGAAGGGCTCGCCCTGGAGCTTTCTGAGGCGCACGGCGCGCTGGACGGCGGCGCCAGGCTCCAGCTTCAGCCGCTCGGCGACCAGGGCGTCGGCGGCCTCTTCGGCCACCTCCAGCAGTTCGACCTCGGTGGTCAGGCCCATCGAGCGAAGGGACGAGATCAGGGTCTCGAACGAGCCGGACACCATGGGAATGACACCGCCCAGGGTCACGATGGTGCCCCGGCCCCGGTGGCGGCTGACCAGATTGTTGGCGGCGAGCTCGTTCAGCGCCCGCTTGACCGTGATCCGCGACACGTCGAAGGCGCGGGCCAGCTCCTGCTCGCCGGGCAGGGTCGCGCCCTCCGCATAGATGCCCGACTGGATGCGCTCGCGCAGCACCAGATAGACCTGGTGATACAGCGGCGTCGGCAGGGCCCCGTTCAGCAGCTGGGCGTTGAAGCCGTCGATGTCCGAAGCGCCGTCGGCCAAATGACCTATTCCTATACCAACTCAGTCCGCGCTAGGCATAGGACGATCCGACCGGAGCGCGCAATGTCAGACCCTTCGCCCTATATCGCCCTCGCGTTGCAGACGACCTGTTTCGCGGTCAACGGCGACGCCGACGCGCGGACCAGTCGGCCCCGCATGGCCGAGGCCATACGCCGGATCGGGAGCCAGATCGCTGCGTCCAAACGTTTCATCGGTCCGGACGTCCGGCTGGTGGTTCTGCCAGAGTATTTCCTGACCGGTTTCCCGATGGGCGAACCGACGGCGGTCTGGGCCGAGAGGGCGTGCCTGGCCCCCGACGGGGCGGAGTATCGGGCGCTGGGCGAGCTGGCGCGGGCCCACGACGTCTTCCTGGCCGGCAACGCCTATGAGACCGACGAGCATTTCCCGGGGCTGTACTTCCAGTGCAGCTTCGTGATCGCCCCGGCGGGCGGCGTGGTGCTGCGCTATCGCCGCCTGGTCACCCTGTTCGGGCCCAGCCCCTATGACGTGTGGGATCACTACATCGCCCGCTACGGCATCGACGGGGTGTTCCCGGTGGCCGACACAGAGATCGGGCGGCTGTCGGCGATCGCTTCCGAAGAAATCCTCTATCCAGAGATCGCCCGGGCCCACGCCGTGCGCGGGGCCGAGGTGTTCGTTCATTCCTCCAGCGAGATCGCGGCGGCGCTGGCCACGCCCAAGAACGTCGCCAAACAGGCCCGCGCCATCGAGAATCTGGCCTATGTCGTCAGCGCCAACTCGGCCGGGATCGAGGGGATCGCCATCCCCAAGGCCTCGACCGACGCCTCGTCCAAGGTCATCGACTTCCGCGGCCTGATCCTGGCCGAAGCGGGCTATGGCGAGAGCATGGCGGGCTATGCCGAGATCGACATCGGGGCGCTGCGCCGCTATCGCCGTCGACCGGGCATGCCCAACATCCTGTCGCGCCAACCCATGCACCTGTGGTCTCAGGCCTATGCGGGCGTCGACATCCAGCCCCGGAACACCCTGCTGGACGGCTCCGGCGGCCTGAACGTGCCGACGCCCGCCTTCTATGCCCAGCGCCAGCGCGCCGTGATCGACAAGCTGGCGGACGCCGGCGTCATCTGACCGCTGTTCACCGTGTTCTGACGGTTACGGTTCGGTGACACCCCGCCACCCGTCGCCGACGGCGTTACATTACAAAGGTGACGACGCCGGAAGCTGGTTCATAGTCAAATGACCTAAAAGTATATCATTTGGCCATTCGGAGGGACTGGTTCCAATGTCGCAGATCAAACAAGTCGTTCGGACGCGGACCGCGGTGCTCGCCGGGGTGGCCTTCGCCGCGCTCGCATCCGCCGCAGCGCCGGTCTCGGCCCAGCAGGCCTCGGGCGATCCGGAGGCCAGCACGGTCGAGGACATCGTGGTCACCGCGCGTCGCCGCGAAGAGTCGCTGCAGGACGTGCCGATCGCTGTGACGGCCTTCACCGAGGAAACCCTGCAGAACCAGCAGATCGAGGACCTGACCGACGTCGCGCGCTATACGCCCGGGGTGCAGATCCAGGAGGCGTTCGGGCGCGACGGCGACCGCCCGGTGATCCGGGGCGCGTCCAACATCCTGACGGGCGACGGCAAGGTCGGCATCTTCCTGGACGGCGTGCCGTGGTTCGGCGACTTCTCGACCCTGGACCTGGATCTGGCCCAGCGGGTGGAGGTGATTCGCGGGCCGCAGTCGGCGGTCTATGGCCGGGGCACCCTGTCCGGCGCCATCAACGTGGTCACCCGCCGCCCGGGCGATGACGTCAGCGGGCGCATGAACTTCACGGTCGGCAGCGACGAGCGGCTGGACATCTCAGGCGTGATTTCGGGCCCGATCACCTCGAACCTGGGCGGCATGTTCGGGTTTTCCAGCAACGAGGTCGAGGGGCAGTACCAGAACACCGTCGGCCTGCGTTAGCGGCTGGGCAGCCAGAAGACACGGGGCTTCTACGGCGGTCTGTTCTTCGAGGCCGGAGATGTCGACGCCTCGATCCGCTACTTCCGCAACGACGACCGCGATTCGCACTTCCCGATCTCGCTGCTGCCGGCGGCGGCGAACAACTGCTTCCTGACCACCCGCCCCTACTATTGCGGCGAGATCCCGGTTCCGACCAGCTATGCGCTGAACACCGACCAGATCCTGGTGCCCGGCATCGTGCGCGAGGCGGAGCGCTGGGTCGCCGACGTCAACTGGGACATCGCCGGCTCGGGCTATGTCCTGTCCTATCTGGGCGGCAAGAACGACGTCTATGAATCCAGCGGCTACGACGGCAGCTATGACGCCCGCGACTTCTTCGTGCTGGACACGGGTTGCCCGTTCATTCCGATCGCCAACCGCTTCTGCGCCCGCTCGGCCTTCTACGACACGGCGGCCTCGGACCGTTCGACCGAGACGCATGAGCTGCGCCTCTCCAGCCCCGGCGACAACCGGTTCCGCTGGAGCCTGGGCTACTACACCGCCGAGGACGAACTGACGCCGCTGGCGAAGTACTTGGAGGTCACCGAGACCGGCTTCGACGTGCTGGGCGCGATCAATCTGGTGGAGACCGAGGCCTGGTTCGCCAGCGCAGACTTCGACTTCACCGACGCCCTGACCCTGACGCTGGAGGTGCGGCATCAGGAGGACGAAATCACCTCGACCAACCAGACCTATGTCGCGTCGAAGTATTTCGGGCCCGAGGTCTTCGCCCGGGTGCGCAGCCCCAATCCGAATGCCGTCGTGGGCACGCCGGGGACGCGCAGCACCAGCTTCGACGCCACCCTGCCGCGCGTGACCCTGACGTGGGAGCCGTCATCCGACCTGACCCTGTACGCCCAGTACGCCCAGGGCAACTCGCCCGGCGGGTTCAACGATCCGGCCGCGCCGATCACCACCTATGAGGAAGAAACCCTCACCAACTACGAGATCGGGGCCAAGACCCGGCTGTTCGGGTTCGACTATCTGAACGCCGCGCTGTTCTTCAACGTCTATGAGGATCAGGTCCTGACCAACACCTTCGTGGCCCTGACGGCGATCCAGAGCTACCGCGCCAACATCGGCGAGACCGAGCTGAAGGGTCTGGAGCTGGAGGGCGGCTACAGCCTGACGGACAACATCCAGGCCCGGTTCACCTACTCCTACATCGACGCCGAGATCGTCGAGGGGGTGGACGGCGACCAGGCGGTGCTGCTGCTGGGCCGGACCTGCCTGCTGGGGACGGCCAACAACCTGGACGGCCCGGGCTGCCGGGCCGCCGGCGACATTTCGGGCAAGGAGCCGCCGCTGGTGTCGCGTCATCTGGGCAGCGCCGGCATCCGCTGGGACGGCGACGCGATGGACAACGGCTGGAACCTGTTCGCCTCGGCCGACCTGACCTATCGTGGCGAGTTCTACGAGCAGGTGCACAACAACATCACCATCCCGGCCTCGACCCGCGTCGACCTGCAGGTGGGGGTGCAGAACGACAACCTGCGGCTGTCGCTGTGGGGCAAGAACGTCGGCGACGACGACGCGCCGGTGGGGGTCCTGCGCTACGTCGACTTCATCGCGCCCAACGGACCCGCCGGGGTGCGCCCCCGCGCGTTCGGCGTCACGCCGGGCGAACTCAGCAGCTACGGCGTGACTCTGAGCGCCCGCTTCTGATGCCAGCCGTGGCGCCCGTCGTCGCCCTGATGGCCGCACTGGCCGGACCGGCGGCGGCGGGCGACCCGGCGCTCGCGCCCCTGGCCGTGGCGGTGCTGGAACGCGACCTGCCGCGGCTGGTCGAGATGTTCCAGGGCGAATGGGACAATGCCGAACAGGTCGGGTTCGCCGAGGAGTTGGGCTATCCGGCAGACGCCCCGCCCATGCGTCGACACGTGACGATCCGGCGGGTCGACGCGCCGGGTCTGGGTCCGCTGGTCCTGAGGCTGGACGAGTATCGGGACAACGACACCACCACCGTCGGCCGTCAGCGGCTGTACGCCTTCGCCGTCGATCCGGCGAAGATGGCGATCCGGATGGACGTGCTGACCCCGCAAGGGGACGGCCGTCTGGCAGCCGATGCCGACCACTCGGCCCTGTCGCGCGAAACCCTGCGAATCAACGCCGGCTGCGAGACCTTGTGGCGGCGCAACGCCGATCAGTTCGCGGGCTGGATCGAGGACGGAGCCTGCCAGGTGCGGTCGCAAGGCGGCGATGGCCCTGTGCTGGCCATCGGCGCCGACATCGCCCTGTCGGCCGATCAGCTGTGGATGACCGAGACCGTGCGCGACGCAAGGGGCCGCAACCCCTATCCGGACGCGCCCGCGACCCCCGTCCAGTATCGCCGCGCGACCGGCTTCACCTGCTGGCTGGCCGTCCCTCGGGCGGCTCCGCAGGAAGGCTGGTTCTATGCCCGCGACCTGGCCATCCACGACCAGGGCGGAGAGGTCTGGGTGACCACAGACGAGACGACGCCGCGCACCTTTGGCTTTCGCCTGAGGAACGTCCGCTGGCCGACGGGCCAGAATGCAGACGCCCTGACGCTTTATGTCCACGACGAACGGGGCGCTTCGGCGATCAGCTACGCCTGGGCCAGTCCGGACGCGACGCGGATCGGCATCAATCTGAGGACCCTCCAGGGCAGCTGTTCGCGCTGAGCCTCAGCCGACCCGGCGCTCGGTGATGCAGGTGCGCTTGAACAGGGTGTCGTTCTCGAACCAGTGCCAGGTGCGGGCGCGGCGATCGCCGTCCTCGGACAGCTGGATCATCTCGTAGAGATAGGCGCCCGGCATGTCCTTGCGCGTCCAGGTCAGGCAGACGGTGCGGGGGTCGATCTCCCAGGCGCGGCCGTCGATGCGGTCGGTGTCCCACCAGATCTGGCCGTCGCGATAGGTGGCGGGGAAGTGGATCTCTTCCTTGCGGCCATCGTCCCAGATGTAGGTGTTGATCTGATAGTAGGCGTAGGGGCCGTCGTCGGGGAATTTGCACTGGAGGTGCGAGCGGTGGCGGTCGATGAGATTGTTGTCGGGATCGACGTGGATGTATTCGCCTTCCCACTCGCCGGCGTGGCGGGCCAGCAACGGCATGCCTTCGCGGATTCCGCTCATCGTCATCTCCTCGAGAGGGGCGGCGCGATCCGCCCTTGGCAAATGGTATAGACTTAGATCATTTGGGCGGGAACTGCTTTTTGGACGGGTCGATGAATGATGCGCTGAAGGTCGAGGTCGCGGGCGATGTGGCGACCCTGACCCTGAACCGGCCCGAGAAGAAGAACGCCCTGACGCTGGCGATGTGGACCGCCCTGCCCGGCCTGCTGACGGGCGTGGCGAGCGACCCGGCGGCCAAGGTGCTGGTGGTGCGGGGCGCCGGCGGGACCTTCGCGGCCGGGGCCGACATCGGCGAGTTCGAGACCGTCTATGCGACGCCGGAGAGCACCCGTGCCTATTTCGACCGGGTCGGCGCGGCGATGGAGGCGCTGGCGACGTTCGAAAAGCCGACCGTGGCGATGATCGAGGGGGCCTGCGTCGGGGGCGGGCTGGGGCTGGCGCTGGCGTGCGATCTGCGGATCGCGGCGACGGACGCAAGGCTGGCCCTGACGCCCGGCAAGCTGGGGCTGGTCTATTCCCTGCCGGACACGCGGCGGCTGGTGCAGGCGGTGGGGCTGTCGAAGGCCAAGGACATTCTGTTCACCGGACGGCTGATCGGAGCGGAGGAGGCGCTGGCCATCGGGCTGGTGGATGCCTTGCATGGGCCGGAGGCGCTGGAGGCGGCGGTGGCGGAGAAGACCGTCCAGATCGCGGCGGCCAGCCAGTGGACCGCGCGGCGGGCCAAGGCGATCGTGGCCCTGATCGCGGACGGGGAGACGGCGGACACGGACGAGACCGCGCGCTGGCTGGTCGAAGCGGTGGAGGGCGAGGATTTCCGCGAGGGGCGCGATGCGTTTCTGAGCAAGCGGAAGCCGGTGTTTCCGTTTCGCTGAGGCGGACGGGAACAGGGTGCGAACCGTCTGAACCGTCTGAAATCGATGAATGTGCACTGAGAAAAACACAGTGCACATGGTGGACATTCTGCACTTCCGGGCGGCGGGTCGGGTCATCGGGACAGCGTAGGCGAGCGGTGCGTCAGGATCGGACGTAGCCGCAAAATCCTCCCCCGTTGGGGGAGGTGGATCCGGAGCGAAGCGGAGGAGATGGAGGGGGCTTTCAGCGGATGATGCCGTGCGCGGCAGGCCCCCTCCGTCGCTACGCTGCGCTCCGCGCCACCTCCCCCAACGGGGGAGGATTGTAGGCGGCAAGCTTACCCGCCACGCCGAGGATCGCCTGGCTGTCCCGGCCAATGATCTGGGCCGACAGAGGCATCCCGTCCGCTGATAGGCCCATCGGAAACGCCACCGCCGGCAACCCCGCCATGTTGGCCAGGCAGGTGATGTCGGCCTGGTCCGCCGGGACGGGCTCGCCGAAGCGGAAGGCCGGGCCGCCGGTGGTGGGGCACAGCAGGCCGACGCGGTCGCCAATCAGGGCCTCGATGCGGTCGCGGGCGGACGCGACCTCGGAGCGGGCTTCGGCGAGCTTTTCCGGGGGCTGGGCCGCGCCCCAGCGGAGCATGGCGGTGAAGGTTTCCGAGAAGCCGTCGGGCCGGGCCTGCAGCATGGCGGCGTGTTCGGCCAGGCCTTCGACCTCGGAGATCAGCAGGCCCCGGCGGCGCAGGCGGCCGAGGTCGATGTCGAGCGGGACCGAGCCCTCCAGCAGGCCCTGGGCTTCGGCGGCGGCGATCACAGCGAGGAAGGCCGCGCGGACGTCGTCGGACAGGGTCGCCCGGCCTGTTACATCGAGCACGGCGAGCGGGCCGGACGGCGACGCGGGGTCCGGGGTGGCGATCTCGGCCAGCAGGGCGGCGCAGTCCTCGGCGGACCGTGCGTGGACGCCGACGTGGTCGAGGCTTGGCGACAGGGGGGTGACCCCCTCGTCGCAGATCGCACCGTAGCGGGGCTTGATGCCGAACACGCCGCAGTAGGCGGAGGGGATGCGCACCGAGCCCATGGTGTCTGTGCCGAGCGCCGCCGCGCACAGACCCGCCGCCACGGCCGCGCCGGAGCCGCCCGAGGAGCCGCCCGGGGTGTAGCCTTCGCGCCAGGGGTTCTGGGTGCGGCCGAACCACGGATTGTCGGTGACGGCGCCCAGAGCCCCCTCCTCCATGTTCAGCGTGCCGAGGATGATGGCGCCCGCCGCCCGGAGACGGGCGACGCAGGCGGCGTCGCGGGCGGCGATGCGGTCGCGGTAGGCACCGATGCCCGCCGTCCAGGGCAGGCCGGCGACGGCGATATTAGCCTTCACCCCGACGATGCAGCCGTCCAGCGGGGACAGGGCCATGCCGGAGCTCCAGCGGTGGGCCGAGGCCTTCGCCGCGTCGCGCGCCCCCTCGACGTCCAGGTCGATGAAGGCGTGGATCGTGGGGTTCAGATGTTCGATCCGGGCCAGATAGGTCGCCAGCACCCCGTCCGGCCGGGCCGAGCCCTCGGCATAGGCGGCCGCGAGCCCCGCGACCCCGGCCGCGACCTCGGGCTCGAACGGGCCGATCATCAGAACCGCTCGTCGATCAGGCGGATGGGCTTCTGGCGCACCTCGACCTGGGTCAGGGCGGCGGTCTGGCCCTTGCCGACCAGTTCGACCTCGACCTCGATGCCGATCTTGCGCTTCAGGATCTCGCCGAACCGGCCCGCCAGCGCCGGGTCGCCCGGCGCGCTGGCTTCGGCGACGACGACGAAGGTGTCCCGCCCGCCCGCGTCGCGGCGGGTCTTGCAGACGAACTCCTTCAGGAACTCCGGGGCCTCGTCCAGCATGGGGCCGATGGCCTGAGGGAAGATGTTGATGCCGCGCACCTTCACCATGTTGTCAGACCGGCCCAGGAACCCCTCGATGCGCTGGAAGCTGGCCCCGATCGACGAGGGCCGGGTGATGACCTCGGTCACGTCGTGGGTGTTGAAGCGGATGATCGGATACAGGTCGTCCTTGTACAGACAGGTCACGACCATGTCGCCGGGCTGACCGTCGGCCACGGGCCTACCCGTGTCGATGTCGCAGACCTCCAGATACTGGGCGTCTTCCATGACGTAGAGGCCGTCGCGGTCGGGGCCTTCGCCCGCGATGCAGCCGGTGTCGCCCACGCCGTACCAGTCGAAGCACTCCGCCCCGCCCCAGGCGTCGGACAGGGCCTGTTTGTCCTCGCGGCCCATGTGGCCGGAGATCATGCGCACGGGGATGTCGACGCCCGGGACCAGCCCGGCTTCGCGGGCCACCTCGGCCAGGCGCTTGATGTAGTCGGCGAAGCCGACGATGGCGGTGGCGCCGAAGGTCTTCATCAGCTCGACCTGCTGGGCCGAGCGGGTCTCGACCCCCGTGCCCGCCGACATGAAGACGGCGCTGGTCCAGTGGGTCACGGCCTCGCGGACGTAGTGGCCGCCGTTGATCATGCCGTGGCCATAAACGGAGTGGACCACGTCGCCGGAGCGCAGCCCCTGCCAGCGATAGAGGCGGGCGAGCAGGAGGTTCTGCACCTCACGCGACTTGGGCCCGAACAGCAGGACCTGGGGCTTTCCGGTGGTGCCCGAGGTGGTGTGGAAGATGACGGGCGGGCGCTTGTCCTCCGGATAAGAGTCGAACCCGGCGAAGTCGCCGAAGGGGGGCGCGATCTCCAGCGACTTCATGATGTCGGACTTGTCGAAGCTGGGCAGGTTCGGGAGGTCGTCGAGGCCCCGGATGTCGCCTTCCGCGATGCCGGCCGCGCCCCACAGACGGCGATAGAACGCCGTCTTCCAGGCGCGGGCGACGCAGCGGGCGAAGAGCTTTTCCTGATGCGCGCGGAGCTCGTCGCGGCTGATGGAGGTCACGAGCTTGGTGAAGGCGTCACCGATGGGGTGGTCGCGGGCGATGGCGGCGAAGTCGATCTCGTCCCAGTAGGTGCGGTGGGTGTCGGTCACTTGTGAGCTCCGAGGAGGGAGAGGATCGAAGAGGCGTCGGCCAGCCGCTCGAACCGGTCGATGGCCTCGGCGATGGCAGCGGCATTGGCGCCCAGGTCCGCGAACTCGAGACAGGCGGCCTGCTTGGCCAGGTGCTGGTCGCGGGTCAGGGGCTGGGCGGGCGAGCCGAGCTGGGCGGTGACGGTGTGGGTCAGGACGCGGCCGTCGGTGGTGGTGACGGTCAGGGTCGCGGGGGTGAAGGCGGCAGGGTCGGGGTTGTCGTCGGCCTCGACCCGGATGCGCTCAGCGAGGCTGAGCAAGTCCGAATCGGACAGCCGCTCGGGCGTGAAGTCGGCGAGGCCCACCGTGCCGCGCGTCAGGACGACGGCGCCGAGCCACGGCAGGCACAATCGCGCCCAGGCCGGGGCCATGTCGGCGCTGGGCTTGCGGCCGACGAGGCGGTGGATCAGGGGCGGGGCGCGATAGACGGCCTCGGACACCTCGGCGGCGGTCAGGCCATGATCCGCCATCAAGGTCTGGAGCACGACAATGCCGCCGTGGGCCGCGCGGCCCGTCGGGAAGGGCTTCCAGCTGACCTCGGCGATGCGGAAGCCGGGGGCGGGATCGGTCAGGGGCGTCGCGTCGTGGGCCGTCTCGAACAGGGTCAGGTAGCCGAAGGGGCCTTCCAGCGAGGCCTCGGGTCCGGGAAGGCCCGCCTCGGCGAGGTCGGCGGCCATGACGGCGGCGCGGGCGGCGTTGGCGATCTGGATCGGCAGGGCGGGCTTGCCCTCGGCGTGGGCCTGCATGGTGCCCGAGGCAAAGGCCAGGGCGTAGCCGAAGGCGGAGACACCTTGGTCGGCCGACAGGCGGCGGAGCGAGATCAGGGCGGCGACGCAGCCGAAGATGCCCGCCGTCGCGGGGCGGAAGAATTTGAGCGGCGTGGTCGCGGAGAGGCCGAGCGAGGCGGCGACCTCGACCCCGGCGACCAGGGCGGTCAGCAGGGCCTCGCCCGTGATCGGGTCGTTGTCGGCCGAGGCCCGGTCCGCCTCCGACAGGATCACGGCTCCGACCGTCGCCATGGGGTGGACCACTGCGGACTCGTGGACGCAGTCGAACTCCTGGGCGTGAATCTGGAAGGCGTTGACGAAGGCGGCCGACGGCTGGGGCAGACGCACGCCCGGCCGACCGAGGACGCCACAGGCCGTCCCCTCGCCCCAGCGCCGGGCGGCGGCCAGCACATTGTCGGCGAGCGGGGCGCGGGCCCCGGCGGCGCCGACGCAGAGGGTGTCGTGGAGGAAGGTATTCGCGGCGGCTCGCACCGGGGCGTCGATGTCCGCCCAGGTCAGGTCGAGGGCGCGCTCGGCGAGGATGCGGGAGAGGGTCATGCGTCCCTCCGCGGCAAGGCGGCGGACAAGTCGGCGACGGTTGTCGTGAGACCCAGCCCCTCGACGGCGGCGATCAGTCGCTCGGCCGCGTCCAGGCGCATGCCGCCCCAGGCCATGAGGGCGCGGGCCTTGTCGCGCACGGCGTCGGGCGACATGGGGTTCTCGGGATCGCCCAGCGCATCGAGCGCCTCGATCCGGTGTTCGACGCCGCCCGCCGTCGCGATCAGGCGGGCGCCGAAGCGGGCGGGATAGGCGGCGGTCAGGTCGTCGGCGACGGCGACCGAGACGCGGGCGCGGAGAGCGGCGATCTCGGGGTCCGCGAGGGCGGCGGGCTCGAACCGATCGAGGCCCGCGTCGCCGTAAATCAGGGCGACGGCGACGCTTTGCTGGAGCGAGAACTTGCCTTCGGCTGGGGTCGTTGGGTGAGGCTTGTCGCAGAACAGGACGGAGTCTCGATAAGTCTCAACGCGGATTGTCTGAAGACCTGGGTCCCCGCTTTCGCGGGGATGAGCGGAGAGGGAAAGGAGCCGCGCGCGCAGAGCCAGGGCCGCGTCGATGGCGGGGTGGGCGTGGCGGCAGGCGGCGTGGGGCTTGAAGCTGATCTCGTGGATCAGCCAGTCGGCGGCGGGGACCAGCACGGCCTCCGGATCGGCGTCGGGGGCCATCGCCGGGAAGAGGCCCTGCTCGCCCTCCAGCACCTTCAGCGGTCCGCGAAAGCCGTCGCGGGCGAGGAGCGCCGAGGCCACTCCGTTCGCCGCCGCCCGGCCGTCGTGCAGCGCCTTGACCGAGCCGGGCTCGTGCCGCGCTCGCCAAAGACCCGCGCCCTGCTGGCCCGCCAGGCCCAGCGCCCAGGCCGTGCGTTCGTCGTCCAGCGCCATCAGGCTGGCTCCCGCCGCCGCCGCGCCGAAGCCGCCGAGCGTGCCGGTCGGATGGAAGAAGCGGTAGTGCGACGGCCCCGCCGCCCGGCCGATGCGGATCATGGCCTCATAGCCTCGTACGATCGCGTCCAGCAGGGCCTTGCCGTCGGTGACGCCGAGATGCTCGGCCAGGGCCAGGGCAGCGGGCATGACCACCGGGCCGGGGTGCAGCAGGGCGCGGCGGTCGACGTCGTCCATCTCGAGGATCGCCCCGGCGGGACCGTTGGCGAGCGCCGCCGCCTGGGGGCCAACCGGACCGCCGCCGACGATGCGACAGGAGCCCTGCCCTTCCGCGGCCGCGAGCGCCGCGACGCGCGCCACGTCGGCTTCCCGCGCGCCCGCGACCGCGCAGCCGACCCAGTCCAGCAGATGCAGTCGAGCCCGCGCCCGATCCTCGGCGGAGACCGGCCGGGCCAGCAGCTCCGCCAGCCGTTCGGTGATGGAGGACAAATGTCCGGACATATGCTGTTATCGCGTCCCCGGCCCTCGCCGGTCAAGCCGGAGCGCGCCCTCTGACCATGCCGATCCCCGTAACGATGGACGCCGCGATCGACGCCCTCAAGGCGGCCGTGCCGGACGGCGGCCGCGTCTTCATCCCCGGCTGCGCGGGCGAGCCTCTGGCGCTGACGGAGACGCTGACCCGGCGGCCCGAGGCGGCGGCGGGCCTGACGTTCGAGGGCGTCTGGATCCCGGGCGTCAACCGCACAGACTGGGCGGGACTGCACGACGATGCGCGGGCGGAGGCGATCTTCCTGGGGCTAGAGTGGCGGGACAGTTTCGCGGCCGGGCGGCTGGCCTTTTCGCCCCTGACCTACACCCAGGTCTGGCGGCGGCTGTCGGAGCGGGCCTTCGACGCTGGCGTGTTCACCGTCGCGCGGCCGGGATCGGATGGCCTATGCAGCCTGGGCGTCGCCGCCGACTTCAGCCCGGCGGTGTTCGAGCGGACGCGGTTCCGCATTGGCCTGATCCATACGGGCATGCCGGCCGCGCGCGATGGTCCCACCGTACCGCTCGACGCCTTCGATGCCATGGTGGAGGTCGACACTCCCCTGCCCGGCTATGGCGCGGGGGCGATCGATCCGGTCAGCGCCGCCATCGCCGCGCGGGTCGCCGGTCTCATTCCCGACGGCG
The DNA here is from genome assembly GCA_947475735.1 of Caulobacteraceae bacterium. GTDB lineage: Bacteria > Pseudomonadota > Alphaproteobacteria > Caulobacterales > Caulobacteraceae > Brevundimonas. The sequence continues at coordinate 26,329 of CANJLQ010000008.1, read as the reverse complement.
CGACCGTGCAGACGGGGCTCGGCAAGATCGGGGTGGCGACCTTGGCGGCGCTTGGCGAGCGGCGGGGGCTGCGGGTCCACTCGGGCATGGTGACCGAGCCTCTGATCGACCTGCTGGATCGGGACGCGGTGGATGCAGTGACCACCGGCGTGGCGCTGGGCTCGTCCGCCCTCTACGCCCGAGTGGCCGACGATCCGCGCGTGCGGTTCCGGCCCGTCGGACAGACCCACGCCATATCGACGCTTTCGGCCATTCCGCGCTTCGTCGCCGTCAACTCCGCCATCGAGGTGGACCTGTTCGGTCAGGTCAACGCCGAGTGGATGGACGGCCGCCAGGTCTCGGGCGCAGGCGGGCTGGTCGACTTCCTCCGGGGGGCCTGGGCGTCGCAGGGCGGCGTGCCGGTCGTCGCCCTGCCCGCCTCGGCCAAGGGCGACACGCTCAGCCGGATCGTGCCGCGCCTGTTCTGTCCGCCCAGCATAGGGCGCGGCGATCCGGTGGTGGTGGTGACCGAGCATGGCGTCGCCGACCTGCGCAGCCTGTCGATCGACGCGCGGGCCGAGGCCCTGATCGCCGTCGCCTCTCCGGCGCATCGTGACGCATTGGCCGACGACTGGTCCGCGATGCGGCGGGCGATGTAGGAGGGGCCATGACGACCCCCCGATACCGACAGCTGGCCGAGACCCTGCGCGCCGCCATTGCGCGCGGGGACTATGCGGTCGGGTCGCAGCTGCCGCCGGAGCTGGAGCTGGCCGACACCCACGGCGTGTCGCGGCACACGGCGCGGGACGCCATCCGCCTGCTGACCGAGGCCGGGCTGATCGCGCGGCGGCGGGGGGCGGGCACGACGGTGATCGCAGCGGCCAGTCCCTCGGCCTACGTCCAGCCGCTGGGCGGGGTCGAAGACCTGATGCAGTACGCCCAGACGGCGAAGCTGACGGTGTTGGCGCAAGCCGAGCGCCGGCTGACATCGGACGAGGCCTCGCGGATCGGCGGGGACGTCGAGCGGAACTGGCTGGTGATCGATGGGCTAAGGATCGCCGAGGCCCTGCCGCTCGCCTTATCGCGCATCTATGTGCCCCAGCCGTTCACGGGCGTGGCGGGCGACCTCGGCGAGGGGCGGTCCGTCCATGCCCTGCTGGACGAGCGGTTTGGCGTGGCGGCCGGCCGGATCGATCAGGAGATCACGGCGGAGCTGCTCTCGGCCGGCGATGCGAAGGCGCTGAAGGCCGAGCCCGGCGGTGCGGCCTTGCGGACCCTGCGGCGTTACCACGGAGACGACGGGGCGCTGATCCTGGCCTCGGACTCGGTCCATCCGGGCGGGCGCTTCGTCTATGCGATGACGTATCGGCGGGAGGGCTAGGCGCAATCCTCCCCCGTTGGGGGAGGGGGACCGCGAAGCGGTGGAGGGGGCCGGCCGCGCACACCGGCATTCGCGGCAAGCCCCCTCCGTCTCCTCCGCTACGCTCCGGATCCACCTCCCCCAATGGGGGAGGATTTGAGCCGAGCCCTGATTTCCGCCCCGTGCTCGTCGAGCCCCGGCACGGTCGGGTCGATCACCGCCGGCTCCTCGCGAAACCGGATCGGCGTGCCGACGATCTCGTTCCCCTCGGCGTCGCGGGCCAGCATGCCGCGAGCCTCCAGCGCCGGGTCGTCGAAGGCGTCCTTGAGCGTGCGGACCGGGGCCCAGCAGACATCCTTGTCGGCGAACCAGGCTTCCCACTCCGACAGGGTCCGCGCGGCGAAGGTTTCGCGCAGGAAGGCTCGCAACGGCTCCTGACCGGGTCCCGGCGGCAGCTCGGCATATTGCACCAGATCCTCGCGCCCGAGCGGCGTCAGCAGGTTCCGCGCGAACTTCACCTCCGCTCCGCCCAGCGCCAGCCAGCGGTCGTCGGCGGTGCGGTAAAGGCCGTACATCGCATTCCCGCCCCAAGAGCGTTCGTCCTTGACGACGTGGGCCTCGCCGGTGGCGAAGATCCGGCCGGTGACGTTGGGCGTCCAGGCGAGCACGCTGTCGAACATGGCGCCGTCGAGGTAGTCGCCCTGACCCGTTTCGCGCTTGCGCAACAGGGCCATCAGGACGCCGGACAGGGCGGTCAGCGAGGCCAGGGCATCGGCCACCGGCATGGCGGGCATGGCCGGCAGGCCGTCCTGTCCCTCGTTCAGCGACACGACCCCTGCCAGCGCCTGTACGGCCACGTCGTGCGCGGGTCGGTCGCGATACGGCCCGTCCTGACCGAAGGCGGAGATGGCGCAATAGACCACGCCCGGATTGACCGCCCGGACCGCGTCGTAGTCGACGCCCAGCCGTTTCGCCACGCCGGGCCGGAAGGCCTCCACCACCACATCGGCCTCAGCGGCTAGCCTCATAAAAACAGCGTGATCGGCGGGGTCTTTCAGGTTCAGCTGGATGGAGCGCTTGCCGCGATGGGTGTTCCGGAACCAGACGCTCTCGCCGTTCTTGCGATAGCCGACGTGGCGGGTCGGCTCCCCCTCCCCGGCCGGTTCGACCTTGACGACCTCGGCCCCGTGGTCGGCCATCATCAGGGTCAGCATCGGCCCCGGCAGGAACAGGCTGAGGTCGAGAACCTTGACGCCTTGCAGCTTCACCGACCGAGCACCTTGGCGGTCTGCTCGCCGAGCTTGGGCGCACGAACGCCGGGGGCGCGCTCGCCGTCGATCTTCACCGGGCTGGCCAGCATGTGGAGGCCGCCCTCTCGATCCGGGTGATCGACGATGTCGCGCATGCCGACCTCGGTGACGAAGGGATTGGCCAGCGCCTCGGCGACGTTGCGCACCGGGGCGAAGGGGACTTCGCCGCCGAGGATGCCTAGCCATTCGTCTGTCGTCCGGGTCGCGGTGAGGGCGTCCACGGCCTCGCTGAGCGCGGCGAGGTTGGCCCGGCGCGACGGGATGTCGGCGAAACGGGCATCGGCCTTCAGATGCGCCGCCCCCGCCAGTTCACAGAAGCGGTCCCAGAACTTGGGCGTCTGGCACATCAACAGGCCCCAGCCGTCCTTGGTCTTCACCAGTTGGGACGGGGCGATCGAGGGGTGGGCACCGCGGGGCAGGCGGCCGACGTCGTGGCCTTCGTTCATGGCCCAGACGGCGGGGTAGCTGAGCTGATGGAGCGCCACGTCGAACAGTGACACGTCCACATCGCAGCCGACGCCGGTCTCGCGCGCCTTCAGGATCGCGCTGACCGTGGCCATGGCCCACATGGTGCCGGTCATGAAGTCGACCATCGACAGGCCGAACCGCGTGGGCGGGGCGTCGGGCTCTCCGGTCAGGCTCATGAACCCCGCCTCGGCCTGCATGAGGTAGTCATAGCCGGGCCAGGCCTGGCGGCTGTTGCCTCGCCCATAGGCCGACAGGTGGGCGCAGACGATGGACGGCTTGATGGCCTTCAGGGCTGGATAGTCGATCCGCATCTTGGCCGGCTGATCGCCGCGCAGGTTGTTGACCACGGCGTCCGCCGACTGGACCAGGCGCTCGAAGTCGGCGCGACCCTCCGGCGTCTTGATCTCCAGCGCAACGGAGGACTTGGAGCGGGAGAAGGTCTGGAAGAACTGGCTGTCCTGATCGCCCAGGAAGTAGGGGCCGGTCTGGCGGCTGACGTCCCCGCCCATGGAGGGCGCCTCGATCTTGATGACCTCGGCGCCCAGCTCGGCCATCAGCATGGTGCCGTAGGGGCCCGCGCCATACTGCTCGACCGCCAGGATTCGGACGCCGTCCAGCGGGCGCATCTAATCCTCCCCCGTCGGGGGAGGTGGCATGAAGCGCAGCGAAGTGACGGAGGGGGTCCGCCGCGCATTCGGTGTCTGGGGTTGGCCCCCTCCACCGCTTCGCGGTCCCCCTCCCCCTACGGGTGAGGATTTCATCATCACACCTTGTTCCTCGCCACCAGCTGTTTGGCGATGATGATGCGCTGCATCTCGTTGGTGCCCTCGCCGATGCACATCAGCGGCGCGTCGCGGTACAGCCGCTCGATAACGTATTCCTTGGAATAGCCGTAGCCGCCGTGGATGCGCATGGCCTCGGTGGCGACCTCGACGGCGGTCTCGGAGGCGAAGTATTTCGCCATGCCGGCCTCCATGTCGATCCGCCCGCCGGCGTCGAAGGCGCGGGCCGCGTCCTCGACCAGCAGTTCGGCCGCGCGGGTACGGGCCGCCATGTCGCCGAGCTTGAGCTGGATCGCCTGATGCTCGGCGATGGGCTTGCCCATGGTCTTGCGGGTCTGGGCGTAGGCGACGCTTTCTTTCAGGGCGCGCTTGGCGATGCCGACCGAGCGAGCGGCGATGTTGACACGGCCGATCTCGAGCCCGCCGGTCGCCATGGCAAAGCCCTTGCCCTCCTCGCCGCCGACGAGGCTGAGCTCGGCGTCGCAGCGGTAGCCGTCGAAGATGAACTCACCGGAATCGATGCCCTTGTAGCCCAGCTTCTCCAGCTTCTTGCCGTTGGAGATGCCCGGCAGCGGGGCCTTGGTGTCCGGGTCGATCTTGGACACGATCAGCATCGACATGCCCTTGTGGCGCGGCTGGGCCTCCGGGTCAGTCTTCACCAGCAGGGCGCAGCAATGGCCCATGATGGCGTTGGAGATCCAGGTCTTGGTCCCCGTCACGACGTAGTCCGAGCCGTCGCGCGTCGCGACCGTACGGATGGCCTGAAGGTCGGTGCCCGCGTCGGGCTCGGTGAGGCCCAGCCCACCGCGCATCTCGCCGGTGACGAACTTCGGCAGCCAGTATTCGCGCTGCTTCTGCGTGCCGAAGCGCTGGACGACGGTGGCCATCATCAGGTGGGAGTTGAAGATGCCGGTCAGGCTCATCCACTCCTCGGCGATGCGCATGACGATGCGCGAATAGGTCGTCGCCGACAGGCCCAGCCCGCCGTATTCCGGGTCGACGATGGCTCCGAACAGGCCCAGCTCGGCCATGTCGTCGACGAGGTCGGCGGGCCAGATGTCGCCGTGCTCCAGCTCCATGGCGACCGGGCGGACCTTCTGCTCGATCCACTTGTCGATGGCGTCCAGGATGGCGCGTTCGTCGGCGTCGGAGATGAGGGGGGCGTGAACGTTCATGTCAGTAGTTCCCGACGCGATCCTCGACCGCGTTGCCGCGGCCGGGGATCAGCATGTTGCGCACGAAGGTGCAGACCTGAACCCCGTCCTGGTTCAGGCCGATGGTGCGGATGGTGACGATGCCCTGGCCGGGGCGGGACTGGCTCTCGCGCTTGGCCAACACCTCGCTCTCGCCATAGATGGTGTCGCCGGCGAAGACGGGGGCGGTGAACTTGACCTCGTCCATGCCCAGGTTGGCGATGGCCTTCTGGCTACAGTCGGTCACGCTCATGCCGATCAGCAAGGCGAGGGTGTAGGGGCTGACGACGATGTTGCGCTTGAACTCGGACGCCTTGGCGAACTCGGCGTCGAAATGCATCGGGTGGGTGTTCATCGTCATGAGCGTGAACAGGTGGTTGTCGTACTCCGTCACCGTCTTGCCGGGGCGGTGCTCATAGACGTCGCCGACGACGAAGTCCTCGAAGTAGCGACCGAAGGTTTCGCGGTAGCGTTGGGGGCCAACCTGTTTGAATTGCTGCACCATTCAGGCGTCTCCGACGTGTTCGAGCGTGCGCCGGGCGGCGCGGATCAGGGGTTTCTCGATCAGCTTGCCGTCCAGCAGGGCGGCGCCGCCGCCGCCGGCCTCGAAGGCGTCGAGCACGCGGCGCGCGCGGGCGATCTCGGCCTCGGTGGGGGTGAAGACAGCGTGGACGGGGGCGATCTGGGAAGGGTGGATGCAGGCCCGGCCGGTGAAGCCCATGGCCTTGATCCGGCGGGTCGAGGCGATCAGGTCGGCCTCGTCGGCGATGTCGAGATGGGGCACGTCCAGCAGCTCCACCCCCGCCCGCGCGCAGGCCGCGGCCAGCACGCCCCGCGCGTGAAACAGCGGCTCCCACTCCATGGTGCAGCCGAGGTCGGCGGCGTAGTCGGCCCCGCCGAACAGGACGCCCGCGACGCCCGGCGCGGCGGCGATGTCCCAGGCAGCATGCAGGCCCGCCGCGCTCTCGACGATGGGCCAGAGCGGGGCGTCGGTCGCGGCGCGGACGGCGGCGACGTCGGTGGCGGAAGCGGCCTTTGGGATCATGACGAAGACGGGACTGGCCCTGCTCAGAGCGGCGAGGTCCGCCTCGCCCTCCGCCGTGCCGACCGCGTTGACCCGCAGCCCGAACCGGCCGTCCAGCGCCGCGACCGCCGCCGCTCGTGCCGCATCCTTGCCGTCGGGCGGGACGGCGTCTTCCAGATCGATGCAGACGGCGTCGGCCCCCACTCCGGCCGCCTTGTCGAAGCGGTCGGGCCGCGAACCGGGCACGAACAGGAGCGAGCGATAGGCCATGACGCCTCGGACCAAATGTCCGGACATTTAGGGCGCAACCTCGCCAGACGTCAACGCCCTCTTGCAGCACCCCAGATAACAGTTATCTTTTTCGGCAAGGAGATCGCCATGCCTCGCAGTTTCGCCCTCGGAGCCCACTTCGACGAGTTGATCGATCGTCGAGTCAAATCGGGCCGCTACAACAACGCCAGCGAGGTCGTTCGCGCCGCTCTTCGCCTGCTCGAGGAGGAAGAGACGGCCCGAGATATTCCCTACGAGGAGATCAAGGCCGCCGTCGAGGAGTCTCGTCGAATGGGGGGCGGATCTCCGGCCGACGAAGCGATGGACCGCATCCGGGCAAAGCTCGAAGCTCTTCGTTGAAGGTCATCATCAGCCGTCAAGCGGAGGCGGACATTGAGGAGATCGCCCTCTTCCTCGCTGCTCACGGCCTGCCGACGGCTCTGAGATTCGAGAACGGAGTCCGCGACGTCATCCGCAAACTTGACCTGTTCCCGAAGCGATACCCCGCCGTGGAAGAGAACCCGAACCTTCGCCGCGCGCTGTTCCAGCGTTGGAGCATAATCTACTCGATCATCGAGTCGGAGCAGGTCGTCTGGATCGAACGGGTCATGCGCTGAGCCCGACCGCCATTCCCTGCTGGACCGTCGGCCTTTCCGCCACGCCATCATGCCAGCGTTTCAACGCCTGATAGGCCTCCAGCCAACCCTCCAGCCGCCTCGCCGACGTCGCGACCACCGGGAACAGCAGGCAGTCCACCACGCTGAACGCCTCGCCGCAGATCCACGCTCGGTCCGCCAGCCGCGCCTCGAACACTTCGAGCGACCGTCGCGCCCCGCCGGTCATCGTCTCGATTAGCCAGGGGTCGGGCGTCGGGGCGAGCTGGGTGGCGAAGAACTGCATGGCGAAGGGCATGGCGACCGAGGAGGAGATGGCGGCGGCCCACATCATCTGCTCGGCGCGGATCGCGGGGTCGTCCGAGATCAGGCCGTTCGCGCCCTTCTCGGCCGCGTACCAGGCGATGGCGAGCGTTTCCGCCAGCACCAGGGGCCGCCCGCCCGGCCCGTCCGGATCGCGCATGACCGGGGCCTTGCCGAAGGGGTTCAGCGCCAGGAACTCCGGCGCGCGGTGCTCGGCCTGCGTCAGGTCGATCATGGTCGCGCGGTAAGGCAGTCCCGCCTCCTCCAGCACAATGTGGACCTTCTGGCCGTTGGCGGTCGGGACGGACCAGAGCTCGATCATGCGGCGGGCGGCGGGACGGCGGCGGCGAAGGCCTCGGCGATCTTGGCGCGGCTGGTGATCCAGACGCCAGGCTTGCCGGCGATGTGCTCCAGGAATCCCCGGAAGGCGCCGATCCGCCCGGGCCGGCCGATGATCCTCAGATGCAGACCCAGGCTCATCATCTTGGTCTCGCCGTCCATGGCCTCGGCGTGCATCTGGTCGAAGGTGTCGGTGGCGTACTGCAGCCAGTCCCGCGCCGTCAGCGCCGGGGCCAGCCAGAACTTCATGTCGTTGGAATCCAGAGCATAGGGCAGGATGACGATGGGTTTGACGCCATCGGCCGTCTCGACCACGTCCCAGAAGGGGAAGTCGTCGGAATAGTCGTCCATGTGATAGGCGAACCCCTCCTCGACCAGCAGCCGCCGCGTCGCCTCGGTATGCAGATAGCGGCTGAGCCAGCCGGTCGGCCGCTGGCCGGTCGTGCGTTCGATGGACTCCCAGCCCTTCCGGATGAAGTCGCGCTCCTTCTCCTCGTCCATCCAGAACTGGTGCGCCCAGCGCCAGCCGTGGCAGCAGACTTCGTCGCCCCGCGCAACGATCTGCGCCGCCAGCTCCGGCGCCCGCTCCAGCGCCAGGGCCGCCGCCGTCCAGGTCGCCTCGATGCGGTGCTGATCCAACAGCTTGAGGATGCGCGGCGCGCCGGCCTTGATGCCGTACTGGTAGTTCGACTCATTGCCGTGCATCCGCATCGGCCGCTTGGGCACGGCGGAGAGTTCGTCGACGGGCTCCGGCCCCTTGTCGCCGTCGCGGATGTTCTGCTCGGCCCCTTCCTCGACGTTGACGACGATGGACAGGGCCAGGCGATGGCCGCCGGGCCAGACGAAATCAGCGGGTGCGGGCATTCAGTGGGGCTCCTCGCCGCCGGAGACGTTAAGGCTCTCGGCGGTGATGTATTTGGCTTCGTCCGAGCACAGGAAGGCGACGGCGTCGGCGGTGTCCTCGGGCAGGCCGGGGCGGCGCATCGGGATGCGGTTGGCCATGGCCTTCAGATAGTCGTCGACCGAGGCTGCCCCGACCACCTTGGCGAAATACTCGTTCTGCCAGGCGCCCAGGCCCGTGGTGACGTGGTTGGGGCAGACGTTGTTCAGGGTGATCCCGTGCGGGCCCAGTTCGATCGCGGCCGAGCGGGTCAGGCCCACCAGGCCGTGCTTCGACGCCGTATAGGCCTGGGCATGGGGGAAGCCGGACTTGGCGGCCTGGGAGGCGATGTTGACGATCCGGCCTCCCCTTCCCTGAGCGATCATGACCTCGGCCGCCGCCTGGATGCCGTAGAAACAGCCCGACAGGTTGACGTCGATGACGGCGCGCCAGTCGTCGGGGGTCACCTCCATCAGGGGCTTCATGATGTAGCCGATGCCGGCGTTGTTGACCCAGATGTCCAGCCCGCCGCGGGTCTGGACCGCATGGGCCGCCAGGGCCCGCACCTGGGCCGGATCGCGCACGTCGCAGACGCAGGTGCTGGCGCCCGGCAGCTCCGCCGCGATGGCCGCCATCTCCTTGGTCGCGCCGATCATGGCACCCGGCGTCGCCGCGTCCTTCGAGGCGCCGATGTCCGAGATGACGACGTGCGCCCCCTCGCCGGCCAGCTTCCGGGCGATGGCCTCGCCCAGACCCTTGCGGCGGCCGGAGCCGGTGACGACCGCGACCTTGCCGTCGAAGCGGCCCATCACAGGCTCTTGGTGACCAGGAAGGTCACATCGACCATGGACTGGAACTCGCCGGCGATCTTCTGGGCGGCGGGGGTCGAGACCTCCTCGAAGAAGCGGCCCATATCGTTGACGTCGATGGTCTCGATGTAGCCGTAAGGCGCGGGCGCGTCGGAGCCCAGCAGCCCCTCGACCTTCTGCACCTGGAAGTCGTCGACCGAGCTCATGGCGCGCACGGCGGGCATGTCGCTGGCCCTGGCCCACGCCTCGTAGGCGGCGGAATCCTGTCCGGGCTTCAGGTTGAACAGGGCGAAGATGCGGGTCGCGGCCATATGCGTCATCCTTGATGGTTCGGAACCCTCGACGGGCAAATGATATAATCCTATATCATTTGCACGCGGCAAGCCCCGGAGGTCGACAATGGATGGTTCTCCCGATCTGAAGGCGGGTCTCAAGAATGGGGGCCCGGCCGAAACCTACGCCGGTCCGCCCGACTATCGCGTGGTCGGCCGCCATGGCGTTTTCCCCGAGACCAGCCACGACGAGATCGCGCGGTTCAACTTCCTGGCCCACATGAACCGGCACCTGTCGACCAAGGTCATGCCGGCGGTGAAGACGGTGTGGGAGCGGCGGGCCGGGCCAGGCTTCGAGGTCCGCGAAGGCCGCGCGCCGAAGGATCGGCATGAGGTCCGAAAGGCCCTGCTGAATGACCCCTACTATCAGGGCTGGTCGGCGCTGCGCCGGGCGACGATGGAACAGCGCCAGCAGGCGGGACGATGGCTGGCGCTCCGTCAGGCCGAGACGCTCGCCGCCAAGGTCGATGCCCTGACGGCTTCGGGCGACCGGCTGGAACTGGACCCCGCCCTGCCGATCCCGCGGTATGTCTCGGCGGTCGATCACCACTGCATGCCCGGCAGCTATCACCGCGAAGTCTTCCCCGGCGACGTTTCGGGCGCGGCCAACTATGACAGCGGCATCTTCGCCACGACGGGCGGAGCGCTGGGCCGGTTCTCGGACGGCGGCGGCCATGCCGTCGTGCGGTGGGTGAAGAAGAACCTGCCGGACTTCCGGCCCCGCCGCATCCTCGATATCGGGGCCAACCTGGGCCAGAACGTCCTGCCGATCGCGGAAGCGTTTCCGGACGCCGAGGTGATCGCGCTCGATGTCGGCGCGCCCATGCTGCGTTACGGCGCGGCGCGAGCGAAGACGATGGGTATCGAGAACGTGCGCTTCGTCCAGGGGGATGGGTCGGACCTGTCGCGCTGGGCCGACGGGTCGTTCGACTGGGTGCAGACCACCATGACCCTGCACGAACTGTCGCTGACCTCGATGAAGGCCATCTTCGCCGAGACGCACCGCGTGCTGTCGCCCGGCGGCATCGTGCTGCACGTAGAACAGCCCCAGTACGCCGCCGACATGCCCCTGTTCGAGCAGGCCATGCGCGACTGGGACGCCTTCTACAACAACGAGCCCTTTTGGAGCACGATGCACGAGCTCGACATCGACGGCTTCATGATCGAGGCGGGCTTCGACCGCGCGAAGCTGATCCACGACGGGGTCACAGCCGTGGTGGATCGGGACGTCTTCCCCGACGCCGCCGACGACGAGGGCGAGGACTATGGGCGCAAGGCCGCCTGGCACGTCGTGGGCGCGGTGAAATGAGCGTCGATCTCGCCCTGGCCCTGTCCTCGGCCAAGCCGGCGGGCAAGCGGCCCCATTTCATGGACCCCTCGGTCGAGCGGGTGCTGAACATCCTGATGGCGACGGTCCAGGAACTGGCGGTCACGCGCGAGCGGCTGGACACGGTCGAACGCCTGCTGGAGGCCAAGGGTCTGATCGCCCGCGCCGAGATCGAGACCTTCGAGCCGACCAAGGACCAGGCCGCCGAGCGGGGTCTTTGGATGCAGGAATATCTGAACCGCGTGCTGCGGACGCTCCAGCAAGAGGCCGAAGCCGTCCAGACCAAGGACGACCTTGCCTCCGAAGAGGTCGCGCTCGAAGTGTCGAAGGCCGACGCCTGATGCCGGTCTCCAGCCTGATCCGGTCGGCGGTGTTCTGCTCGGATATCGAGCGATCGACGGTCTTCTATCGCGCGCTGGGTCTCGACGCCGTCTATTACGAGGGCGACCTGGACCCGGAATCCTCGCAAGGCGCGCTGCAGGTTCCGGCGGGGTCGACCCTGCGATGCCGGATCCTGAAGCGCGGCGTCGACGCCGCGAACTTCGGCATGGTCGGTCTGTTCGAGCTGACGCCTCTGCCGGAGCCTCTGCCCACCCCCGCCGGTCCCCCGCGCCTCGGCGAGACCGCCCTGGTGTTTTATGCCCAGCCCTTCATGCAGGTGCTGACCGCGGCCCGCGAGGCAGGCGCGACCTGGTCGCCCGACCCGATCACCTTCACCATGCCGCATCGCAGCCAGATGGAAGTCTGCCTGCGCGATCCGGATGGCGTTCTGATCAACCTTATCGACCGGGACCCGGCCGAGCAGATCCGGACGGTGGCGGTGAACGCAACGGCGCCGACCTGATCACGCCGCGCGGGCGATGACCTTGTCGCGGCCGGACGCCTTGGCCTCGTACACGCCTTCGTCGGCACGCTTCAGCAGGGCCTCGGGCGTGTCGCCCACGCCGGTGCAGGCCGCGACGCCGACCGAGACGGTCACCGTCAACTGCTCGCGCCCGCCCAGGACGCGGAACGGCGTGGTGCCGACGTCGCGGCGGATGCGCTCGGCGATGCGTCGGGCGTCCTCCATGTCGGTGCCCGGCATGACCACGACGAACTCCTCGCCGCCCAGACGGCAGGGCAGGTCGACGGCGCGGACGTTGGTGGCGAGGCGCACGGCGAACTCGCGCAGCACCTCGTCGCCCGCGTCGTGGCCGAAGCCGTCGTTGACCTTCTTGAAGTGGTCGATGTCCATGACCAGCACCGACACCGGCTCGCCCCCCAGGGCCGCGCGGCTGACGAAGGCCTGGAGCTGGCCGGCCATGTAGCGGCGATTGTGCAGCCCCGTCAGGGCGTCGGTCACGGCCATTTCCAGGCTGTAGTCCAGCTTTTCGCGCAGGAAGTCGGTGTAGCGTTTGCGGCGGACCTGGGTGCGGGCGCGGGCGGCCAGTTCCTCAGGATCGACCGGCTTGGTCAGGATGTCGTTGACGCCCAGCTCCAGCGCCTTGACCAGACGGGGACGGTCGGCGGGATCGACGACGGCGAGGATCGGCAGGTGTCGCGTGGCTTCGGCCGACCGCACCTGGGCGACCAGGCGCAGACCGTCGAAGTCGGCGGCCGCGACGTTGACGATCATCAGGTCGATGGGGGTCTTGGAGGCCGCCAGCCCCGCCAAGATATCGGTCTCGATCGCCGGGCGGTGTTCGCGGATCAGCTCCTCGGCGATCCGGGCGGCCTGGCGCGGGTTGTCGTCCACGATCAGCACCCGGCCGCCGGAACCGCGCAGCCGGCCCGCACCATCCGACGCCACGCCGAGGCGGCGACCGCTCTCCTCGCGCTCGCGCAGCTCGTCCATGATCATCTTGAGCCGCGCCAGCGACTTGACGCGAGCGAACAGGACGACGTCGTCGATCGGCTTGGTGACGAAGTCGTCGGCACCGGCCTCCAGTCCCTTGATCCGGTCCTCGCGGCCGTCCAAGGCGGTGACGAGGACCACGGGGATGTGCGCGGAGGCCGGATCGGCCTTGATCCGGCGACAGGTCTCGAACCCGTCCATGCCCGGCATCATGACGTCCAGCAGGATGATGTCCGGCGTCTCCTCGGCGGCCAGGCGCACAGCCGTGGCTCCGTCCGAGCAGGTGAGGACGTCGTAGTATTCGATGGTCAGCTTGGCCTCGAGCAGGCGGACGTTCGCCTCGACGTCGTCGACCACCAGGATGCGTGCGGTCATGGCCCTAGCCCACCGCGACCGGGACGTTCAGGTGCTTCTTCACCGTTTCCAGGAAGTGCATCACCGAGATCGGCTTGGAGATATAGGCCTCGCAGCCACCCTTGCGGATCCGCTCCTCGTCGCCCTTCATGGCGAAGGCGGTCACGGCGATGATGGGGATGTGGTTCAGCTCTTCGTCGTCCTTCAGCCATTTGGTCACTTCCAGGCCGCTGATCTCGGGCAGCTGGATGTCCATCAGGATCAGGTCGGGCATGTGCTGGCGCGCCAGAGCCATCGCCTGCAGGCCCTCGCGGGTCTGCAGGGTCTGATAGCCCTGGGAATCGAGCAGATCATGAAAAAGCTTCATGTTCAGCTCGTTATCCTCGACGATGAGGACTTTCTTGGACATCACCACCCGGGGCCTTGCGCGGCGGACGTTTCGCCGTCTTCGGTTCCGATCTAGCCGATCCAGTCTTAAGTTGGCGTGAAGTCGGGACGACCAGCTTGACCATTACCGCCATCTGTCGCGAGTGCCTGTGGACCGGAGCCGACGCGGTCACGCGTTGCCCGGCCTGTGGGTCGCCGCGCGTCGTCAGCGACCCGGAACTGTCCGATCTGTCGATCGCCCACCTGGACTGCGACGCCTTCTACGCCTCGGTCGAGAAGCGCGACCGGCCCGAGCTGCGCGACAAACCGGTGATCGTGGGCGGCGGGGTGCGGGGCGTGGTGACGACCGCCTGCTACATCGCGCGGCTGTATGGCGTCGGATCGGCCATGCCGATGTTCAAGGCGCTGAAGGCGTGCCCCGACGCGGTCGTGGTGAAGCCCAGCTTTCCGAAATACATCGTGGAATCCAGGCGCATCTTCGAGAAGGTGCGCGCCCTGACGCCCCTGGTGCAGACCCTGTCGCTGGACGAGGCGTGGATCGATCTGTCGGGCACAGAGCGGCTGAACGGTGGCCCGCCGGCGCTGCAGCTGATCCGGCTGCAGCGCGAGATCGAGGCGGAGATCGGCCTGACGGTGTCGATCGGCCTGGCCCCCAACCGGTTCCTGGCCAAGATCGCGTCGGAGCTGGACAAACCGCGGGGGTTCTCGGTGATCGGCGCGGCGAATGCCCAGGCCTTGCTGGCCCCGAAATCGGTGCGAGTGCTGCCCGGCGTCGGGCCGGTGTTCGGCAAGACCCTGGTCTCGGACGGCTATGCCACGGTGGGCGATCTGGCGGCGGCGGACGTGCGCGACCTGGTCAAACGCTATGGCGAGACGGGCCTGCGTCTGCACGACCTCAGCCACGCCCGCGACGCCCGGTCGGTGAACCCCGAGCATGACCGACGCGGCATGAGCGCGGAGACCACCTTCAACACCGACTTGACGGTGGTCGAGGACCTGGAGGCGGAGCTGTGGCCGCTGTGCGAGAAGGTGGCGTCCAAGGCCCGGCGCGACGGCGTGGCGAGCCGTGTGATCGTGCTGAAGCTGCGCCGCACGGACTTCAAGATCGTGACGCGGCGAAAGACCCTGCCCGAGCCGGTGCAGACGGCGCGGGGGCTGTTCGCCGTCGGACGCGAGCTGCTGACGCCGGAGCTGGGCCGCCCGTATCGTCTGATCGGCATCGGGCTGGCGGATATCCAGGACGCGGAGGACGCGCCGGAGGGCCTGTTCGCCTCGGCCGAGAAGCGGACGCTGAAGACCGAGACGACCATCGATGCTCTGCGCGAGAGGTTCGGGGCCGGCGCGGTCGTGGCGGGCCGGGCGTTGAAGCGGCCTTAAGTCTCGCCCGCTAGGGTGCCTTCATGTCCGCCTTTCTCGACAAGATGCGTCGCCGGGCCGGCCGCTGGCTGGACGTGCGGCCGATGCGAGTCGCCCCCGAGCGTGGCGTGTTCAGCCTGTCGTTCGACGATATCCCCGAGACCGCCTGGACCGAGGCGGGGCCGATCCTGGCCGAGCACGGGATCAAGGCGACCTACTATGTCTGCGGGGGGCTGGAGAGCGGTGAGAACCTCGGCCTACCCCAGTTCACGACCGCACATCTGCAAGAGCTCTTTGCCGCCGGCCACGAGGTAGGGTGCCATACCTTCAGCCATCTGAGCGCGCTGCGGGCCACGCCCGGAGCCTATGCCGCCGATCTGGACCGCAACGCCTACTGGATCGCCGAGCGACTGGACGGACACCGGATGGAGACCTTCGCCTGGCCGTTCGGGGACGTGTCCGTCGTCGGCAAGGCCGTGGTGGCGGAGCGGTTCGGACTGGCGCGGGGCGTGCGCGACGGCGTCAACGCGGGGCGGGCCGACCGGGCGGCGTTGCAGGCCATCGGGCTGGAGAGCCGTCGCCTGCCCGGCTACGACCTGGAGGCATTGATGGCCGAGACGGCGGAGCGGCGCGGCTGGCTGATCGCCTATGGCCACGACGTGATGGATGGGCCTACGCCTTACGGCTGCACGCCTGACGATCTGGACGGGGTGATCCGGCTGGCCAAGGCGGCAGGGCTCGACATCCTGCCGGTAGGGGTGGCGATGGCGCGAGTGAGCTGATCGCCGACGGCTGCCGTTTGCATGCTGTTGTCATCCCGGCCGAAGCGCAGCGGAGAGCCGGGACCGACGACGCCCAATACCAGAAGCTCCCGGAAGACGCGCAGCGGCTGTCCGGGAGAAAGTCGGGTGCGATCCGCCTGTCTGCCGGACAATCGCTGGCGCGATTTCCGGCAGCGAGAAATCTCTAGCGGGCAGCGTCCCGGCTCTCCGCTGCGCTTCGGCCGGGATGACAAGTCGCGAGGTTCTAAAGAAGCGCAGCCGCGATCTTCGCCGCTGTGACCTTCAGCTGGTCCATGTCGGCCATGCCCGCCTGACCGTGGCCCGTCAGCGATCGGCCGGCCCAGCGGGGGATGACGTGAAAATGCAGGTGGAAGACGGTCTGGCCGCCCGCCTCGCCGTTGAACTGCATGACCGACACGCCGTCGCAGCCCAGGGCCTTGACCACGGCGCGAGCCAAACGCTGGGTGGCCGATGCAAGCGCGGTCAGGGTCTCGGGCTCGGCCTCCAGCAGGTTGCGGGCGGTCGAGATCTTCGAGATCAGCAGGACGTGCCCCTCGGACTGGGGGAAGACATCCATGAAGGCCAGGACGGCGTCGTCCTCGAACACCTTCACCGCCGGCATCTCGCCGCGAAGGATCTTCGCGAAGACGTTGGACGGGTCGTAGGCGGCGTGGAGCGTCATCGACCGGGTCAGGCGCGGGCTGCGCCCCTCGCCTGCTGGACGCCAAGCGCCTTGAGGGCGGCGGCGGCGATGTGCTCGGCATCCAGGCCGGCCTCGGCATACTGGATCGCCGGGCTGTCGTGGTCCTGGAAGACGTCGGGCAGGTGCAGGGTGCGGATCTTGAGGCCCGCGTCCAAGGCCCCCTCAGCCGCCAGGAACTGCAGCACGAAGGCGCCGAAGCCGCCCATGGCCCCTTCCTCGATCGTGATCAGGGCCTCGTGCTCGCGCGCGAGGCGGGTGATCAGGTCGTGGTCGAGCGGCTTGGCGAAGCGGGCGTCGGCGACCGTGGCCGAGACGCCGTGCGCGGCCAGGATGTCGGCGGCCTTGAGCGTTTCCTGAAGACGGGTGCCGAAGCTGAGCAGGGCGACGGCCGTGCCTTCGCGCACGATCCGACCCCGGCCGATCTCGAACGGAGCGGCCAGTTCGGGGATCTCGACGCCCACGCCGTCGCCGCGCGGATAGCGGAAGGCCGAGGGGCGGTCGTCGATCTCACAGGCGGTGGCGATCATGCCGGCCAGCTCCGCCTCGTCGGCGGCGGCCATCAGGATCATGCCGGGCAGAGCGCCCATGTAGCCGATGTCGAAGGTGCCCGCGTGGGTGCAGCCGTCGGCGCCGACCAGACCGGCGCGGTCCATGGCGAAGCGCACCGGCAGGGACTGGATCGCCACGTCGTGGACGACCTGGTCATAGCCGCGCTGAAGGAAGGTCGAATAGATGGCGCAGAAGGGCTTCATGCCGTCCGCCGCCAGACCGGCCGCGAAGGTCACCGCGTGCTGCTCGGCGATGCCGACGTCATAGGTGCGGTCTGGGAAGGCCTGGCCGAACAGATCGAGCCCCGTGCCCGACGGCATCGCGGCGGTGATGGCGACCACGGTCGGGTCGCGCTCGGCCCGCTTGATCAGTTCGGTGCCGAACACCTTGGTGTAGCTGGGCGCGTTGGAGACGGCCTTAGACTGTTTGCCCGAGACCACGTCGAACTTGACCACGGCGTGCAGCTTGTCGGCGCTCGACTCGGCAGGGGCATAGCCCTTGCCCTTCTGCGTCACGACGTGGACCACCACCGGGCGGTCGGTGATGGCGGCGGCGTTCTTCAGGATGGGGACCAGGTTATCGAGGTCGTGGCCGTCGATCGGGCCGATGTAGTAGAAGCCCAGTTCCTCGAAGAAGGTGCCGCCCGTGACCATGCCTCGGGCATATTCCTCGGCCTTGCGCGCGGCCTCGCGGAAGGGGCGCGGCATGTGTTCGGCGACCTTCTTTCCGAACTGGCGCAGGTTCTGGTAGGCGCCGCCCGAGACCTGTTTGGCCAGATAGGCGCTCATACCGCCCACGGGCGGGGCGATCGACATGTCGTTGTCGTTGAGGATGACGGTCAGCTGGCCGGTGGTCTCGGCCGCGTTGTTCATCGCCTCATAAGCCATGCCGGCAGACATGGATCCGTCGCCGATGACGGCCACGACCTTGTTGGACTTGCCCTGCTGGTCGCGCGCGGCGGCGAAACCGAGCGCGGCCGAGATCGAGGTCGAGGCGTGGGCCGCGCCGAAGGGGTCGTACTCGCTCTCGGCCCGCTTGGTGAAGCCCGACAGGCCGCCGCCCTGGCGCAGGGTGCGGATGCGGTCGCGCCGACCGGTCAGGATCTTGTGCGGATAGCACTGATGCCCGACGTCCCAGATCAGGATGTCCTCGGGCGTCTTGAACACATGGTGCAGGGCGACGGTCAGTTCGACGACGCCCAGGCCCGCGCCCAGGTGCCCGCCGGTCGTGGAGACCGCGTCGATGGTCTCGGCTCTCAGCTCGTCGGCCAGTTGCCGCAGCTGGGCGGCGTCGAAGCCGCGCGTATCGGCGGGAATGCGGACTTTATCGAGCAGGGGCGTGTCGGGCATCAGAGACTCGGAACCTTGGTTTTTCTTGTCGTTACGGCGCCAACTTCGCGAGCCGGCGTCCTCCCTATCAGGACCGGCGGTTTAGCACGAAGTCCACACTGGCCTTGAGGTTTTCGGCGTCGGCACCGAACACGTCCAGGTGTCCGCGCGCCTGATCGGCCAGATGCGCGACGCGATGACGCGCCTGATCGACGCCCAGAAGCGTGACGAAATTGGTCTTGCCCTGGGCCGCGTCCTTCTGGGCCGCCTTGCCGAGCTCGGCCTCGTCGCCGTCGAAATCCAGCAGGTCGTCGACGATCTGATAGGCCAGGCCGATGTCGTGAGCGAAGTTGGTCAGGGCCTGCTGATGCCGCTCCTCGGCCTTGGCGATGATCAGCGGGATCTCGAAGGCATAGGTGAACAGGGCCCCGGTCTTGAGCCGTTGCATCCGGGCGACGCCGCCCAGATCGTCGCGCACGCCCAGCAGGTCGATCATCTGTCCGCCCGCCATGCCCCGTGCGCCGGACGCCAGCGACAGGCGGGCCGCGAGCGCGCAGCGCACCTCGGCGTCCTCGTGGGTGTCGCGATGAAGGAGGATGTCGAAGGCCGCGGTCTGGAGGGCATCGCCCGCCAGGATCGCCGTCGCCTCGTCATAGGCGATGTGCAGGGTGGGTCGGCCCCGGCGCATGTCGTCGTTGTCCATCGCCGGCAGATCGTCGTGGACCAGCGAATAGGCGTGAACGCATTCCAGGGCGCAGGCGGCGCGCAACACCGGACGCTCCTCGATGTCGAACAGCCGCGAGGCCTCCATGGCGAAATAGGGCCGCAGCCGCTTGCCGGGCCCCAGCGCCGCATAGCGCATGGCTTCGGTCAGGCGGGATTCGGGACCCTCGGCGCGGGGCAGAAGTTCGTCGAGCGCCACGGTGACGAGGTCGGCGACCTCGGCCACGCGCTCGGCCACGCTTTGAACCGGAGCATTGGCGGCCAGACGCATCAGAACAGTCTCCCGCCGTTGGGCACGTCGCGATCGACCCCGACCAGCACGACCTCGCCCTCCGCATCGGGGAAACCCAGGGTCAGGACCTCGGACATGAAGGGCCCGATCTGACGGGGCGCGAAGTTGACGACGGCGGCGACCTTTCGCCCTGTCAGCTGGTCGGTGGTGTAGTGCCGGGTGATCTGGGCCGAGGAGCGTTTCACGCCGACGTCCGGACCGAAGTCGATGGTCAGCTTGTAGGCAGGCTTCCTGGCTTCCGGGAACGGCTCGGCGCGAACGACCTCGCCCACGCGCACGTCGACCGCCATGAAGGCGTCGAAAGCGATCTGTTCCGCGACGGCCGCCATCAGCCGAACTCGGCGGGTTCGAGACCCTTGGCGGCGCCGTCGGCCCCGACGACGATCTTGTCGACCCGAAGCTGGGCGGCCTTCAGACGGTTCTCGCAGTGGGCCTTCAGGCGCGCGCCCTCCTCATAGAGGGTGATGGATTCCTCCAGCGGCGCCTGGCCGGACTCCAGGCGCGAGACGATGGTCTCCAGGCGCGAGAGGGCATCCTCGAAGGAAAGATCGGCGGGAACGGTGGACGCGGGCTCTGACATCGGATCCGACCCTAGAGGGGCCGCGCTTTCGCTTCAACGGGGAAGCGTCATGCCCGCTCGTAGCGGCGCTGGCTCCAGTATCTGAAGCCCTGGTTGTGGATGAGCTTCCAGCCGTCGGCCTTCAGGCGGCGACCGACCATGTGGTTGAAGTAGCCGTGGGCCAGGACCAGCACGTCCTCGCCCGCCTCGGCGCGCGCGATCAGCAGCCGGGCGGCGCGTTCGGAACGAGCCTCGGCCTGGGCGCGGGTCTCCTGTCCGTCGTGGTGGTCGAAGGCGTGCCACCAGAAGCGGGCGACGGCCCCCCAGTATTTCGGCGGAAGTTTGAACCAGCTGGGAAAATGAGGCGGCGGCAGGGGCGCCTCGATGAACAGGACATCGGAGACCACGTCCCGTCCGGCGGAGACGGCGACGGCCGTTTCCTGGGCGCGCTGACGGGTCGATGCGAAGATCACCCCGGCGCCCTGGGCCGTCGCCAGCAGATCGGGCGGAGGGGTCTGACCGGCGAGCAGCCCGCCCTGCTCATACTTGGCCCACCACGCCCGGTATTGGTCGGAGGTCAGCAGGCATTTGCGCGACAAGGCCGGCTCGCCGTGCCGCGCGAGCGTTATCGACCCGACGCGACCCGGCGTCGCCGGCGCACGCGGAGGCACCGGCCCGGGCACGGCGAGATCGATGCGATCCTTGTGGAGGGTGTCGGGGTTCATGGCGCGAGGGGTCTGGCGATGTCGCCGGTGTTCCTCAGTCCTCCCCCAAAGCCCGTACATGGGCGACGGCCGAACGACCGAGCCCCTCAAGGTCGTAACCGCCCTCCAACGACGACACAACCTTGCCGCCGCAGCGACGGCGCGCGACCTCCAGAACCGCCCGTGTCGCCCAAGCGAAATCCTCGGCCTCCAGGCTCTGGTGAGCGAGCGGATCACGGCGATGGGCATCGAAACCCGCCGAGATCAGGATCAGATCCGGCTCGAAAGCGTCGAGCGCGGGCATCAGCCCACCGGCGAAGGTCGCCCGCCATGATTCGCGCGCGGCATGGGGCTCGACCGGTGCATTGACGACGTTGCCGACGCCGGTCTCATGCGGCGCGCCCGTGCCGGGATAGAGGGGCATTTGGTGGATGGAGGCGAAGAACAGCGACGGGTCCGCCTCGAACGCCGCCTGGGTGCCGTTGCCGTGATGCACGTCGAAATCGACGACCGCGACCCTGGGCATGCCCAGCGTCTGGGCCACGCGGGCCGCCACGGCGACGGATGAGAACAGGCAGAAGCCCATCGCCCGATCCGGCTCGGCGTGATGGCCCGGCGGACGCACAGCGGCGAAGGCGCGGGCGGTCTCGCCTTCGGCCACGGCCCTGACTGCGTCGATCACGGCCCCGGCCGCGAGACGGGCCCCGCGGACGCTCCCGCGAGACAGGACGGTGTCGGCGTCCAGCTGGGCCAGACCCGAGCGGGGTGAGGCGTCGAGGATGCGCGCGACGTAGTCCGCCGGATGGACGCGCTCCAGATGCGCGATCTCCGCCTCCGTGGCGAAGCAGCGGTCCAGCGACAGATCGGCGTCGTCGAGCGCGGCCAGCACGGCAGCCAGACGCTCGGGCCGTTCCGGGTGGCCGACGCCGGGGGCGTGCTCGGCCATGTCGGGATGGGTGAACAGGGCGACGGACATGGCGACGGACACTAGGGGGACTCGGGCGGCTTGTCGCCAGCCGGATCAGCCCCTAATCGCGCGCCATGAGCGACGTCGTGATCCGAGCCCCCTCCCCCGCCGACGCCGAGGCCCTGGGCGCGCTTGGTCGGCAGACCTTCATCGACACCTTCGTGACGGGATTTGGCATACCCTATCCCGAGGATGATCTGGCGGCGTTCCTCGACGCCAGCTTCAGCCCCGAGGCCACCGCCGCCAAGCTGGCCGAGCCGGGCGCGGCCTGGTGGATCGCCGAGCGGGACGGCGCCCTGCTGGCCTTCGCCAACGCCGGGCCGAACACCCTGCCCCATCTAGACGCCAGCCCCAGCCATGCCGAACTGCGCCGCCTCTATGTGGCCAAGACTGCGCAGGGTCTCGGCCTTGGAACCAAGCTGCTCGCCCTGTCGCTCGACTGGATGGCGGCCAACACCGACGGCCCTCTGTGGATCGGCGTCTGGAGCGGCAACCTCAAGGCGCAGAAGCTCTATGCGGCGTACGGTTTCCACAAGGCCGGAGAGTATCAGTATCCGGTCGGGGCCTGGCTGGATGACGAGTTCATCTTGCGTCGCGGCTGATCCGGGCACACGGTCACGCCCATGCTGCTCCCCTTCTTCACCGCCCTCAAGGACGCGCGCGTCCCGGTCTCGATGAAGGAATGGCTCCACCTGATGGAGGCCATGGACAAGGACGTGGCCGGGGGGCGGGTCGAGGACTTCTACCACCTGTCACGCGCGGTGCTGGTCAAGGACGAGAAACACTACGACCGGTTCGATCAGGTCTTCGGCCAGGTGTTCAAGGGCATCGAGACCATCGGCGCGGGCGACGAGCCGACGCTGGACGTGCCCGAGGACTGGCTGCGGCTGCTGAACGAGAAGTTCCTGACCGACGAGGAGAAGGCCGAGATCGAGGCGCTGGGCGGCTTCGACAAGCTCATGGAAACGCTGAAGCAGCGGATGGAGGAGCAGCAGAAGCGCCACGAGGGCGGGTCGAAGTGGATCGGCACGGGCGGGACCAGCCCCTTCGGCCACGGCGGCTACAACCCCGAGGGCGTGCGCATCGGTGGGCCGGGCAAACAGGGCCGCGCGGTCAAGGTCTGGGAGAAACGCGAGTATCGGAACCTGGACGACACGGTCGAACTGGGCACGCGCAACATCAAGGTCGCGCTGCGCCGCCTGCGCCGGTTCGCGCGCGAAGGCGCGGCCGAGGAGCTGGACATCGACGGCACCATCGACGGCACGGCGCGCCAGGGCTGGCTCGATATCCAGATGCGGCCGGAGCGGCGCAACACCATCAAGGTGCTGCTGTTCCTCGACGTCGGCGGGTCGATGGACGGCCACATCAAGCTCTGCGAGGAGCTGTTCAGCGCGGCCCGAACCGAGTTCAAAAACCTGGAGTTCTTCTACTTCCACAATTGCCTCTACGAAGGCGTCTGGAAGGACAATCGCCGCCGCCACGCCGAGCGCATCCCGACCTGGGACCTGCTGCACAAATACAATGGCGACTGGCGCGCCATCTTCGTCGGCGACGCGACCATGAGCCCCTATGAGGTCACCATGCCCGGCGGTTCGGTCGAGCACTGGAACGAGGAGGCCGGGGCCGTCTGGATGCGCCGCGCCCGGCTGCAGTGGGACAAGTCGGTGTGGCTGAACCCTGTGGCGGAGCGGTACTGGAGCTATACCGCCTCGGTCGGCCTGCTGCGGGAGGTGATGGACGAGCGCATGTATCCCCTGACGCTGGACGGCCTGGACAAGGCGATGCGGGCCCTGACGCGCTGAGGCGGATTGCCGGTCGCGGAAACGGGCGTTTCATGCGACGGTGGTCGGGTTCCGGAGGATCGTGCCATGCCGACCATCTTCGCCCTGATCCTCGCGCTTCAGCAGACGCCCGGCCCGGTGGTCTGGGAGACACCGGTGGCGGAGCCCGTCGAGGCCGTGGAGGTCGCCGACACTTCGGACCTGCCCGCTTGGGCTCTGGCCGATCCCTTCGGCTGGGAGCGGTCGCAGTGCAGCCCTTTGGTGCGCGGCGACGAGCCCATGGCCGCCTGCCAGTCCAGGGTGCGTGCCGACCTGTCGCTGGCGCTCGGCGACCGTCTGCCCGCCGGCTTGCGGCCCGCCGATGCGCCGACGCCGTGTCAGGCCACGCCCAGCGCCGACGGCTCCTTCCCGGTCGAATGCCGCGAGCCCGAGCGGCGCGTCGCCTCCGCTAACACCGTCCAGGACCAGGTCTGCGAGAGCCGCCCCCGTCGCGAGGGCGGGGCCGTCGCCTTCGTTACCGAATGCCGGCCGGCAGGGGCCTCTTCAGAGCGCCAGGGCCTGCGGTTCCGCCTGCCCATCGGGGACTGATCCCCGCCCTCTTGACCTTCCCCAGCGTCACCGTGTCAGGTTCGTTTCCAAACAGGACGGACCTACCATGGCGGGCCCCGATTTCATCCTCCGCGACCTGACGGCCCCCGCCGCCGACGGCTATCCCCTGTCGATGCGGCTGATCTCGGCGCCTCAGCCGACCCACGCCGTTCTGGTGACGTCCGGCACCGGCTTCCCCAAGGGGTTCTACGACCGGTTCGCGCGCCATCTGGCGGGGCGGGGCGCGGCGGTCCTGACCCACGACATGCGCGGCATCGGCGGGTCGCGGCCGGATGATCTGGCGGCGATGCGGATGACCTATGAGGACTGGGGTCGGCTGGATATGCCCGCCGCGCTCGTGGCGCTCATCGCCGAGGCCCCTGGCCTGCCCGTCACCCATGTCGGCCACAGCGTGGGAGGCCACTTCGCCGGCTTCATGCCGAACCACGCCAGGATCCGCCGCCATGCCTTCGTCGCCGTCGGCTCGGGCTACTGGCGCAAACATCCGCTGAGCTACAACCCGGTCGAGCTGTTCTTCTGGTGGGGCTACGGTCCCTTCAGCCTGGCGCGGCACGGCTACATTAAGGGCGGCGGCTTGTGGCGGGGTGCCGACCTGCCGCGCGGCGTCTTCCTACCCTGGCGGCGCTGGTGCCATGATCCGCGCTATTTCGGCGAGCGGCTGCTGACCGAGCTGAAGCCCAACCACTTCGCCGAGGTGACCGCGCCGATCCGGTCGTGGATCTTCACCGACGATCCCATCGCCAACACCCGCACCGGGCCGGACATGCTGAAGGTCTATCCGAACGCGCCGACCGAGCTGGTCGTGCGTCGGCCCGCCGACTACGGCGTCGCCCGCGTGGGCCACGAGGGCGCGTTCCGGCGCGGCATGGAACCGGTGTGGGACGAAATCGCTGACTGGCTCACGGCCGACTGACTGGCGGGGCTCGTGGTCCGGCCTATATCCGGCCTCTTCCCCGAACGACGCCGGAGTCCTCCATGACCGACCAAGCTGTGATCACCGTCGACGGCCTGACCCTTCCCTTGCTCGGCTTCGGCACCTGGCAGCTGGAACCGGCGGACGCGCGGCGCATGGTCGCCGAGGCGCTGAGGATCGGCTACCGCCACATCGACACGGCCTGGATCTACAAGAACGAGGCGGCGGTCGGCGACGGCATCCGCGATTCCGGCGTGCCGCGCGACCAGATCTGGCTGACGACCAAGATCTGGGTCGCCCATTTCGAGCGCGACGCCCTGCTGGCCCAGGCGGAAGAGTCGGCGAGCAGCCTGGGCTTCACGCCCGACCTCCTGCTGCTCCACTGGCCCAAGGTGAAGCCGTCGATCCCGGACACCATCGCCGCGCTCAATGAGGCCAAGGAGCGGGGCCTGACGCGCTCGATCGGAGTCTCCAACTATCCGTCGGCCCAGTTTCGCCAGGCCCAGGCGGCGTCGAAGGCCCGGATCATCACCAACCAGGTCGAGTACCATCCCTACCTCTCGCTGAAGACGCTGCGGGCGACGGCCGAGGAACTGGGCTCGTCGATCACCGCCTGGTCGCCCCTGGCTCAGGGCCAGATCGCCGACGATCCGGTCATCGGCGAGATCGCGGCGGCGCACGGCAAGACGCCGGGCCAGGTCACCCTGCGCTGGCTGATCCAGCAGGATGTCATCGCCATCCCCCGCACCGTGAAGCCCGAGCGGGCCGCCGAGAACTTCGACATCTGGGACTTCGAGCTCTCGGCCGAAGAGATGCAGCGCATCCACGCCCTGGCCCGCCCGGACGGCCGCCTGGGCGACTGGATCGACAGGGACTTCGTCTGGGACGCGGACTAGACTCCGCGTTTCAGTGCGGAGCGATGAAGGCGTGCACCACCAGCATCAGGGCCGCCAGGAATAGCGACAGCCACGTCAGCAGGATGCCGAACACCCGCGCCGTCGTGGCGCGGTCACCGCGCAGCCCCGCCGCATGCAGCACCCGCCCCACCAGCAGCGGCGCGCCCACCATGTGGATGCCGACCGCCGGCATTCCGAGCGTCGCCAGGATGGCCATGGCCGCGACGCCCACCGGGATGTACTCCGCCGCATTGCCGAAGACGCGGGTCTTCAGCGCCAGATCGGGATCGCCGCCGTCGCCCAGGGACACCCGCCGCGACCGCCGCGTCAGGGCCACCCGCATCGACAGGACCACCAGAAGGAGCAGCAGAAGGCCGCTCCAGAGAGCCGCCGCTTCCACCCCGCTCAGGGCCCCGTCGATCATCATCCTCAATCCTCCCGGCCGACCGGATAGAGTCGAGGCCGTGTAAAAACGTGCTGAGCTACGGCGGGGCGGGTGTGGCGACGAGGCGCAGAGCGCCATCGTCTCAGGCCCTGATCGCCTCCATCAGCGGCTTCGTTCCGAGCACCGCCATCACCCGCTTCATATTGTAGGCCAGGAT
>CANJLQ010000007.1 GCA_947475735.1 Caulobacteraceae bacterium | reverse complement strand
TCGCACGCCGGACAAGGATCGACACGACCGATCAACCTTGAGCAAAGACTGTCGCGGATCGTCGTATTTAGGCGTATGAGATCAATCAGGAGCAAACGATGGCATCACGAAAAAGAGAAGAGCCGATTAAGAGGGCAAGATAAAAGGAGATGAGAGGGTGTCTGTTTTGTTGTAGGGTCTCAGCATCTTACGACGACCCCGAAACGCTTCCACGACTTGCGGTGAGTTAGGGCGGATTTGGGGGTCGTCGTTTCTGCGGAGACGAGGCCATGTCGGTCAGAAGCGGCATCCAGGCGCGTTTGGATGAGCGCAGCGAGAACGATGGCAAGGCCGGTCGGGCCAGTCTGCCGACCACCCTCAAAAGCGACCGGATCAATGTCCGGACGGCGATGTTCCAGCGGCTCGCAGCGTCGCGGCTGTTCGCCTATGGCGACCGTGCAGGGGTGCTCAGGACGGCGCAGAAGCGTTCAGGGCGCGCCTTCCGGCTGGACGTCCGGCAGAAGGTGATCGTCAAGGCGCTGGTGTCGCGGCACGCCGGAAAGGGCGCGGGGCGGGCGGCGGCTCTGGCGGCGCATGTGAGTTATCTCGGGCGGGCCGGCGCGGGTGCTGAGGGGAAGCCGGCGGAGTTCTTCGACCGGACGGACGACGCCGTCGATGCGGCCGAGGCGACCCGGGACTGGGGGACGGACCGGCATCATTTCCGGTTCATCGTGTCGCCGGAACATGGGGATCGGATCGCCGATCAGCGGGGATACACCCGCGAGGTCATGGCGCGGGTCTCGGCCGATCTGGGCGAGCCGGGGTTGCAGTGGATCGGGACCTGTCACTTCGACACCGATCAGCCCCATGCTCATCTGATCGTTCGCGGCAAGCGGGCCGACGGGCGCGATCTGGTGATCCCGCGTGATTACATCGGCTACGGGTTTCGGGCCCGTGCGCAGGAGGTGGCGCAGGAGCGGCTGGGCGATCTGTCGCGGGCCGATGCCGAGCGGCGTATCTGGAAGGAGACGGAGGCCGATCGGTTCACAGGGTTTGATCGGCGGCTGGTGCAGGCGGCGGACGCGCAGGGCCTGGTCGACGATGGCGTCGGCGGGACCGACGCGTGGGCGGCGCTGTCGCGAGGCCGGTTACGGCACCTTGAGCGGTTGGGATTGGCCGAACCAACCGGCGGTCGATACCGGCTTGATGCCCAGATGGAGACCAAGCTTCGGACGTTGCAAATCCGGCGGGATGTGATCCGAACGCTGAACCAAAGGCGGTTGGCGGGTGCGAAGTCATTACGCCAACTGGGAGCGGAGACTGTGCGCGGTCGGGTAGTTCAAGCGGGGCGACACGACGAGGTCGGGACGTCACCCTTCGTGGTGGTGAAAGATCGCGCGGGCATGGAGCACTATGCAAGGTTGGCCCCAGGAACGACCACACCCGCAGTCGGCAAGGCCGTCGAGATCCTTGGCACCGATCGCGGGGTCGCGAGGCTCGGAACCTTGGGTCGCGGTCAGCCGACACTGGAGCGATGAAGCGATTGATGAAGAGCCACCCGGCGACCCACAAAGTCGCAAATGCGCCAGGATCGGTCATTCACTGAGCGCCGGAAACACGACATTCAGCCATGCCGTCTGAGCCTAGGAACGTCCGCTTTTCGATCCGGCACCTTTGGAAGTTCCCGACCCTAAGCGGACATTGCCTCGATCCTAACTGGACGCCGGTAAGCCTTCCGACTTGCGGATTTTTGCCTGAATGCCTTGGAGACCAGTGATTGCGACAGCTAATCCGAAAAAGCTGATGAACGAGCCAGCCCCGTGCCCATAGAGGCCATAGGTCAACGGCGGGAACAGCTCGATGACCGACCATGCCAAGACGAAGTATAGCAACGGGCGCGACGGGCTGCGGCGCGTTATGACGTACAAAGCCAAGGCGAGAGTGCCGACCACGAGATTCGCCGTAATGACTGCTGTTTTGTCATAGCCGAACAGCAAGGTGTCGCGTCGGACGTAGGAGATCCAGGCGGCGAAGGCCGAGAAGCCGTGGGAAACGGCGATCGCCACGTATGCGCCAGCACCAGCCCGCAGTGCCGCCTGAATCTTCCAAGGCTTGTCCAGGGTCTGGAACGGAAGCCATTCTATGAAGGGGGCCCGCCGGGGGCGGCGCTCGTCCCAGCGTGGGGCCGGACGTGGATCAAAATCGTCGGTGCTCATATGAGCCCTGTGTGAATGGTTCGCGAAACGTCCAGGTCGCGAGAGGTGATATTCAACACACGCTGAACGCGACGCGTATGTAATCAACCAAACGTTATTCAAGTATCAACGGGGGACGTGCATAATTGTCGGGTCGTCCATCATTCATCGTATCGGGGCACAACAACATAACCCAGACAACTTGATTGAAGCGGATCGGACCGCCCGCATCGGAAGTTCGCATCGCCCGTTCCTGTCAGGCCAACCAATGTCCGCTATCAAGCGCGAGCCGATATCGCAAATCGACCAATCTGCCTCATACAGAAGGTCTGCTAAAGTGAAGCATGAACTTGTCTCGAATCCCCGCTGCCTATTGGCTGCTCATAGGCCTCGGGGTCGTCAGCATCGGTCTTGTCGGGATGCTGTTCGTGCCGAAGCCGCCTGCTTGCGTTACAGACGGGACGCTACAGGTTCGCGTAGCGGATACGGTCTGGGTACTGCCCGAGGAAGAAGCTGGAGGCCTGACGGTCAAACATAAGAACGGGCACGTATGTGAGCCACCTGCTGGGGAAATCACGACGGACTTGCTGACGCTTGAGAATGTTGAACCAACTAATGTTCTCATTTTAATCAAGCCCTATCGCGGAGGAACGAAATTTCCTGACCAGTTCAGCGTGAGATGCATCGAGGCCCCATTCATCACCGTGGACGGCGAAAATCTGGGCCGGTCATGCTCAGCATATAAATCTCTCGCCGGAACGACCGTCAGGATCGCCTATTATTCTGCAGAATGGCCTTCGGAGAGATGGCCAGAACTCTTCCACACAGTGGATCGACTGCTGATTGAAAGAAGAATAGGCTAGGTCCGCTATCCACCCTAGCCGACGCCGACCACCACCGAATCCAGGCTAGAAGGTCTTGGTCTGCTGTCAGCGCTTTAAGATGCGACCGCAGTCGACCCTTAGCGGACCTCATTGTCTGGGCGGGGGCGGGCTTCCCGAATATCGGCAGCGAACCACATCCGGTCTTTCTGACCCGATGAGCGTTCGGTCTCATCTAAATAAAAGCGGTCGAACAGCAGCTGCGTCGAGGCTGCGAGTTCCCGGTAGTCGCAAATCATCTCGTTGCCGAAAACGATCCTGACGGGCCAACCGCGATAGCTGGTGACAGCCGTGCAGGTTGGTGAATACCCGGAGCAACTGATCACACCGGCGTACCGGCCATGGCTGTCCTCGACACCGAAGATAAGGGAACCGCCAAAGCGATCCCTGAAATGCTCAGCTTTCACGCCGCCATCCCATGTCCCCGGTCGATGCTCCCGGTCGCCCCGTATCGTGACGTCATAGGTGTCAAGTCCGCACACAGATGCGACGCGCCGCTCGAGGCCACCCGGCGGCACGACGCCAATTTGTTCGAAAGGAGCTTCGCTTCTGGTGATGTTGTCTGGCGTGAGGTTCCCTCCGATCTCACCACTACGTAGGCTTGCTATAACGGTTCGGGACCGATCGTGGTCCGACGGTCCCAAGGTCTTAGCGTCATACATTAAGCTAAGATCGAAATGGGGACCGTCCGCCCGGTTACTGGGTCTGATAAGCGAGTGATCAACTCGGAACCGTATCCGCTTGCCAGAGATAGTGTCGCCCTTAGGCCGGATTCTGTCCTGAGGGGCTAGTCCCGGCTCATAGATTGAGACAACGCTGGTGACGCCAGGTGTCCCAGGCTGGAGCAACGGTGCGCGAACGTAATTGATCACATCCCCGGCTTTAGGAGTTTTCGGCTCGGAGCGCGCGCAAACGGTCAGGGCCAGGACGACCGCCAGCACAGCGGCTGCATAAAAGCTAATCCGGTTCATCGGTATGCCATAGGGATCGTCATCGTCGACAACGACTCTCAATTAAACCGCTTAAGAAAACGAGCGCCCTGCATTGAAGCGCCTTTAGTCCGCTTTCCACCCCTGGCGGACGACGGCGACGACTGCTTTCCGGCCTGGAGGCCAACGTCCGCTTTCGGCGGCGAAGCCAAAGACCGCACACGACCCTAAACCGACATCCGACCTCGTTAGGCTTGATGCCGTAGAGGGCGTGAGCTGATCCAGCCCGCCGCAAACATCGAAAAACGTTGTTTGCCGATAGACGCCGTTCTCTGACGCAGCGTAGTAGATTGTTGGGTCCGGGGGGAAAGCATGCCGTATCGCCACGCTTGGCTGTTTATCGTCGCGCTGATCGCCGCGACTGGCTTCGCCTTCTGGCGCAGCTATTTCGGTGTGCTGTCCAGCGCTTCGGTCGGGTTCCACATCCACGGTCTAACCGCGACTCTTTGGATGCTCCTGCTGGTGGCCCAAAGCTGGACGCCGCATCGACGTCAAATGGCGGCCCATCGATTCATGGGCCGGACAACATTTGTCGCCGCACCGCTGTTCGCCGCCGGCTCGATGGGTGTCTTGCATTCGATGGCTGTCAGCACGCGCGAGGGGGATCCGTTCTATGCCCTGTGGGGCACCAAGCTGGGTTTCCTCGACGCCCTAGCGTTCGCGGCGGTGATTTATGCGATCGGCATGGCGCTTCGCCATCGTAGGAACGTGCGGCTTCACGCCGGCTACATGCTGTCAACGGCCCTGCCTCTGGTCAGCCCGGTGCTGGGGCGGGTGTTCAACCAGACCGTGCCGGGGCTCATCATCCGCGGACCTCAGGACTTTCCTATCTTCGGCGGGGGCGTGCAACTGGCCAACCTGGTTGCCGGGCTCATCGCGCTGTGGCTTTGGCGGCGCGATCCCGGCCATGGCCATCCATGGGCCGTCGCGCTGGGTGTGATCGTCGTGCAGATCGTCGGCTTTGAAGCCGTGTCTGCCAGCGGCTCAGGGCGCGCAGCCTTTGAGTCGCTTAGTGGGTTGCCGCTGAGCATTTTGCTGGCGCTCGGCTTAGCGATAGGCGCGGCTACAGTTGCCATGGGCTGGACTATGGTGTCGGGCCGGCGCCGGGCTGACCTAGCAAGCGCCTAAAGCGCCCAGAGGCCGCCCCGCCAACATGGGGAGGGCGACCGCTGGTTGGCATTTGGGGGCTTTGGTCTCTCGGCCCCTTCGGTTGGGGGCTGTGGCAGCGCAGAGCTTCCAGAGCCAGCTAGACCGAAAGTCCGCTTGCCACCCCTCTGAGACATAGGGGCAGTCCGCTTTCCGGCGGGCCGCCCCAAGCCTGCTCAGAGGTCGATCTGCTCTGAAATCTCCAGCGCATCGTCCACTTCGATGCCGAGATACCTGACGGTGCTCTCGAGCTTTCCGTGCCCGAGAAGGAGCTGGCAGGCGCGTAGGTTTCCGGTCTTCTTATAGATCAAGGCCACCTTGGTCCGTCTAAGGCTGTGGGTGCCATAGGCGCTGGGGTTCAGGTCGATCATTCTCACCCAGGTATCGACCAGCCGAGCGTACTGCCTGGTGCCTATGTGCTCTCCATCTCGGCTGCGGCTGGGGAACAGCCAGTCGTCACGCCGTCGTCCTCGGCGCTCCAACCAGTGAGCCAGAGCTTCTCTAGCGGCCTCCGTGATCTCGAACGGCACGGGCCGACCGGTCTTCTGCTGGATGATCGTCGACCGCTGCCGAATGACGCCGCCTTGAGCAATATCGCCGAGGCGGAGTTTCACCAGATCACAGCCCCGCAGCTTGGCGTCCAATGCGATGTTGAACATCGCAAGATCCCGTATCGATCCAACGGACTTCAGGTGCTGACGGATCGCCCAGATGTGCTTTGGCTTGAGCGGGGCCTTCGCTCCGGTCATTCGACCAGCGTTCCAGGGTTTGCGGGGTAAACGAAATAGATCGGGCTGGCTCATGGCCACCTCCCAAGATCAACGCCCCCTCCGCACGATACGCTCCAAACAGCGCAGATGCGCCAACAGCGGACATTTGAAAGCAACCCGAAACCAGACGTTCCAGAGACCGGTTCGCGGCAGGCTCTCATCTGACCCCGGACGATCACCGCCTTTGGGCCTTCGGTTGCTGTTCGAGGGTCTCACGCTTCGGGCTTAACCGCCTGCGGCTGGCCAAGCTTGCACCCGCCGGTCAACGGGCGTCCTATGGCGTCTTACGCTCCAGAGAGACTTAGACGTGGGCGACGGGACGGAAACAGATCACCCTGACAGGGTCCGGCGCGCGCTCGATGACGGCGGCGCCGCGCGCTCGGCGCTCCAGGCGTCCTGGCGCCGTTCCATGGCCTTGCACGGTCTTGACCCCGCCGAGCGCGGCCGCGCCGAGACCCTGACCGAGATCCAGCTCCGCGAGGTGCAGCAGGCCATGGAGCCGCTGACCCGCGCGGCCCAGAGCGCGTTGGACCGCCTGTTCCTCGCCGTCGGCGACACCGGTTGCTGCGTGCTTCTGACCAACGCCCAGGGCGTGCCTGTAGACCGGCGCGGAGCCCAGGCCGATGACGAGACCTTCCACCGCTGGGGCCTTTGGCAGGGCGCGGTCTGGTCCGAGGCCGTCGAGGGCACCAACGGCATCGGCACCTGCCTGGCCGAGCACCGCCCGCTGACCATCCACAAGGACCAGCATTTCCACACCCGCAACATCGCCCTGTCCTGCTCGACCGCGCCGATCCACGACCATTTGGGCCGGCTTGCCGGGGCGCTGGACGTGTCCTCGGCCCGCGCCGACCTGACCGAGGGCTTCGTCGGTCTCATCGCCGCCGCCGTCGCCGACGCGGCTCGCACGATCGAGTCTCAGGCCTTTCGCCAGGCCTTCCCCGAGGCCCGCATCGTCCTCGCCGGCGACTCGGAGCGGAGCACGGCGGCGCTGATCGCCGTAGACCGCCACGACCTCGTCGTCGGCGCCACCCGCGCCGCCCGTATGGCCTTGCGCATCGACGACGCGCGGATCGCCGCCCAGCTCCCCGCCGTCGACGTCCTGGCCCTGTCCTCCGACGGCGCTGAGGCCGAACTGATCGAGGCCGAACGCGGCGTGGTCCGGCGGGCGCTGGCCCGCTCGAGCGGCAACGTGTCCGCCGCCGCCCGGGCCCTCGGCGTCAGCCGCGCCACCCTGCATCGGAAACTCCACCGCCTCGGCCTGACCGACAGCCACTGACCTGTCGCAAGCCTGCGACAGGTGTGCGCCGCACCACGACCTTGCGCCCTTCCGCATTCTTCCCGCCCGGCGCTCTCTGTCGCCAACGACGCCGCCAACGGCGCCCGCTGGAAACGAACGGAGACCCCCATGACCAAGCCCGAGTTCATTCGCGCCGCGACGCCGAAGTTCAAGACCCGCTATGACAACTTCATCGGCGGTGCCTGGGTCGCGCCCAAGGCCGGCAGGTATTTCGAGAACACCTCGCCCGTAAACGGCCGCGTCCTGTGCGAGATCGCCCGTTCCGACGCCGCCGACATCGACGCCGCCCTCGACGCCGCCCATGCCGCCAAGGACGCCTGGGGTCAGACCTCGGTCGCCGAACGCGCCAATATCCTCAACAAGATCGCCGACCGCATGGAGGGTAACCTCCAGGTCCTCGCCGAGGCCGAGACCTGGGACAACGGCAAGCCGCTGCGCGAGACCATGGCCGCCGACCTGCCCCTAGCCATCGACCACTTCCGCTATTTCGCCGGCGCCATCCGCGCCCAGGAAGGCGGCGTCTCACAGCTCGACAACGACACCGTCGCCTATCACTTCCATGAGCCGCTGGGTGTCGTCGGCCAGATCATCCCGTGGAACTTCCCCATCCTGATGGCGACGTGGAAGCTGGCCCCCGCCCTGGCCGCCGGCAACTGCGTGGTCATCAAGCCCGCCGAACAGACCCCCGCTTCCCTGCTGGTCTGGGCCGAGCTGATTGGCGACCTGCTGCCCGCCGGCGTGCTCAACATCGTCAACGGCTTCGGCCTCGAGGCCGGCAAGCCCCTGGCCTCGTCGCCGCGCATCGCCAAGATCGCCTTCACCGGCGAGACCACCACCGGCCGGCTGATCAGCCAGTACGCGTCCCAGAACCTGATCCCCGTCACCCTGGAGCTGGGCGGCAAGTCGCCGAACATCTTCTTCAAGGACGTGATGGATGCGGACGACGCCTTCTTCGACAAGGCGCTGGAAGGCTTCGCCATGTTCGCCCTGAACCAGGGCGAGGTCTGTACCTGCCCCTCGCGCGCTCTGATCCATGAGGACATCTACGACGCCTTCATCGAACGCGCCCTGGAGCGAGTAAACGCCATCAAACAGGGCGACCCGCTGGACCCCGAGACCATGATCGGCGCCCAGGCCTCGTCCGAGCAGATGGAGAAGATCCTCTCCTACCTCGACATCGGCCGTCAGGAAGGCGCCGAAGTCCTGACCGGCGGCTCCCAGAACGACCTGCCGGGCGACCTCAACGGCGGTTTCTACATCCAGCCGACGGTCCTGAAGGGTCACAACAAGATGCGGGTCTTCCAGGAGGAGATCTTCGGACCGGTCGTCTCGGTGACCACCTTCAAGACCGACGAGGAGGCGCTAGAGATCGCCAACGACACCCTCTACGGCCTCGGCGCCGGAGTCTGGACCCGCGATATCAACCGCGCCTACCGCTTTGGTCGCGGCATCCAGGCCGGTCGAGTCTGGACCAACTGCTACCACGCCTACCCCGCCCACGCGGCCTTCGGCGGCTACAAGCAGTCGGGCATCGGACGCGAGAACCACCGCATGATGCTGGACCACTATCAGCAGACCAAGAACCTGCTGGTCAGTTACAGCCCGGACAAGCTGGGCTTCTTCTAACTCCGGCCCGGAGCGCCCGTTTGAAGCAGGGCGAAACTGACGACCCCTCTGCCCCCGGAGGGGTCGTCCACACCGTTCCGGAGCACGCTCATGGCCGACAAAGTCACCTTCACCGACGCCGCCCGCGCCCTCCTGGCCGAGATCGTCGCCGATCACGGACCGGTGCTGTTCCACCAATCCGGCGGCTGCTGCGACGGGTCCAGCCCCATGTGCTACCCGGTCGGCGACTTCATCGTCGGTGACCGCGACGTGCAACTGGGCGAGATTGACGGCGCGCCCTTTTACATCTCGGAAAGTCAGGCCGGCGCCTGGGCCAATAGCGACCTGATCATCGACGTCGTGCCTGGCCGCGGCGGCATGTTCAGCCTCGACAACGGTCGCGAGCGCCGTTTCCTGACCCGCTCGTCCGTCTGCGCCTCTGGGGTTTGATAGACGGGAGACCCACGACTGTCTCGCGCCAGGAGCGGTCATGCGGCCGTGGGCCGAAGGCGGCCATTGGCGGATCCCTCGGCTCCCTGGCTCGCCTTCGCGCCCTTCGACCAAAGTCGCTCTCTTCAAAACCACTGCCCGCTGACACTGTCACCGTGATCGTCGCACCAGCGGCGCATCCGCAAAACAGCCGATAACGGCGAGCTTGGGAGGCTTCGAATGACAGACAGCGCCATCGGCGCGCCGGTTGAACCGGACCACACGATCGACAAGAAAGACCGGCTCGTCATCCTGGCGTCCTCGGTCGGCACCGTGATCGAGTGGTACGACTTCTACCTTTACGGCTCGCTCGCCGCGATCATCACGGCCCAGTTCTTCTCGGGCGTGAACGAGACCACCGGCTATATCTTCGCCCTGATGGCCTTCGCGGCCGGGTTTGCGGTCCGCCCGTTCGGCGCCGTCTTCTTCGGCCGCCTCGGGGACCTGTGGGGACGCAAGAACACCTTCCTCGTCACCATGATGCTGATGGGTCTGTCGACCTTCATCGTCGGTCTGCTGCCCTCCTATGCCGCCATCGGCATCGCGGCGCCGATCATTCTTGTCGCCATGCGCCTGATCCAGGGCCTGGCCCTCGGCGGCGAATACGGCGGCGCCGCCACCTATGTCGCCGAGCACGCGCCCAGGGGCAAACGCGGCTACTACACCTCCTTCATCCAGATCACGGCCACGGCCGGCCTGGTGCTCAGCCTGCTCGTCATCCTGGGCGTCCGCCTCGCGGTCGGCGAGGAGGCCTTCACCGAATGGGGCTGGAGGATTCCGTTCCTCGTCTCGATCCTGCTGCTCGGCGTCTCGCTGTGGATCCGGCTGAAGCTGGCCGAAAGCCCGTCGTTCAAACTGATGAAGGCCGAGGGCAAGGGTTCGCCCACGCCGCTGAAGGATTCCTTCGGCAAGTGGCCGAACCTGAAGCTGGTGATCATCGCCCTGGTGGGGCTGACCGCCGGCCAGGCTGTGATCTGGTACACCGGCCAGTTCTACGCCCTGTTCTTCCTCGAACGGGTCATGAAGGTCGACGCCACCCTGGTCTATATCCTGCTGGCCATCGCCCTGCTGCTGGCCTCCCCCTTCTTCGTCTTCTGGGGCTGGCTGTCGGACAAGGTGGGACGCAAGCCGATCATCCTCGCCGGCTGCCTGATCGCGGCGATCACCTATTTCCCACTTTTCAACCTCCTGACCCAGGCAGCCAACCCCGCCCTGGCTCAAGCGACGGCCTCTCAACCGGTGACCATTTACGCCGATCCGGCCGACTGCAATGTCCAGTTCGACCCGGTGGGGAAGACGGTCTTCAACCAGTCCTGCGACGTGGCCAAATCCTATGTCGCCAAGGCCGGGATCAACTACACCAACGTCGCGGCCCCGGCCGGAACGGTGGCCGAGGTCCGCATCGGCGACAGCGTCGTCATCCCCAGCTTCCGGGGCGACGTCCTTCCGGCCGCCGAGTTCGCCGCGCAACGCAAGACCTGGGAGACGGATCTGGGCGCGGCACTGGCCACGGCCGGATATCCCGCCAAGGCCGACAGCGATCAGGTCAACAAGCCCATGGTGGTGCTGATCCTGTTCATCCTCGGCTTCTATGTGACCATGGTCTACGGCCCGATCGCCGCCGCCCTGGTCGAGATGTTCCCGACCAACATCCGCTACACCTCGATGTCGCTGCCCTATCACATCGGCAACGGCTGGTTCGGCGGCTTCCTGCCGACCACGGCCTTCGCCATGGTCGCGGCGACGGGGAACATCTTCTACGGCCTCTGGTACCCGATCATCGTCGCCCTCGCGACGGTCGTGCTGGGCTTCCTGCTGGTCAAGGAAGGCAAGGACGTCGACCTCAACGCCTGATCCTGCTTTCAGGCCGAGAGCGGAGGGCGGGGCGACCGGAAACGGTCGGCCCGCCCTTTTCTTTTGCGCCAGCGGCTCCGGTTCGATCTAGATGAGCGCAATGTTCGCGCCGCTGATCCTGATGCTGGTCGCCGCCTATATGGCGCTGCTGTTCGCCATCGCCTGGCGCAGCGAACGGATCGGTCACCGGACCGGTGCGTCCCGGCTGGGCCCCTGGGCCTACGCCCTCAGCCTGGCCATCTACTGCACCTCCTGGACCTACTACGGCGCGGTCGGCACGGCCGCGCGGGACGGTTGGGACTATCTGCCGATCTATCTGGGACCGGTGATCGGACTGGTCTTCCTGTTCCCGATCTGGCGGCGGATCGCGGCCGCGGCCAAGCGCGAGAACATCGGCTCGATCGCCGACTTCATCTCGTCCCGATACGGCAAGAGCCAGTCTCTGGGCGCCCTGGTCGCCTGCGTCGCCATCGTCGGCTCCCTGCCCTACATCGCCCTGCAGCTGACCTCGCTGTCCATGGCCTGGCAACTGGTCACCGCCGGAACCGCAGTGGCGGGATCAGAAGGCGTGACCGTCAGCGTCATGGCGGTGGTGCTGGCCGGTTTCACCATCCTGTTCGGGGCGCGCAGGCCGGACCTGACCGAACACAACCGGGGCCTGATCCGGGCGGTGGCGCTGGAATCGGTTATCAAGCTTGCGGCCCTGGTAGCCGTCGCTGTCTTCGCCGGGGCCATGTTGCTGGGCCTCCCGGACCGGGGGGCGATCGTCACCGCAATGGGCGACCTCGGCGCGCCGCCGGTGGTCGACGCCCGTTTCATCGCCATCACCCTGCTGGCGACCCTGGCCATATTCTGCCTGCCACGGCAGTTCCACGTCGGCTTCGTGGAGGCGGTCGGACCGGCCGGCATCCGCCGCGCCCGCTGGGCCTTTCCGACCTATCTTCTGCTGACCAGCCTGGCCGTCCTGCCGATCGTGGCCGCGGGAAGGCTGTTCGCGGGCGTCGGGGATCCGGACCTGTTCGTCCTAGGCCTGCCGTTCCAGCAGGGCGCGCGGATGCTGACTGCCGTGGTCTTCGTCGGCGGCTTCTCCGCTGCGACGGCCATGGTCATCGTGGAGACCGTGGCCGTATCGGCCATGGCCTCCAACAGCCTGATCCTGCCGCTGCTGGCCCCGGATCGCTGGCGCGCCCGGGAAGCGGCCTCCGACATGGCCGACGCCATCCTCCAGGTCCGCCGCATCGTCATCTGCGTGATCCTGTTCCTGGCCTGGCTCTACTTTCAGGCCATCGACCGTTCGTCCGGTCTGGCCTCCATCGGCCTGACCTCCTTCGCCGCCCTGGCCCAGCTGGCGCCGGCCCTGTTCGGCGCGGTGCTGTGGCGCAGCGGCCATGCCACCGGAGCCTTTGCAGGCCTGGTGGTCGGCTCGATGATCTGGCTGGTCTTCCTCGCCCTGCCGCAGATCGGAACGGCCCTGGGCAGCGGCCCGATCACCCCCTTCGGCCTGGCCGATCCGCTGCCGTTCGGCGTCCTGTTCAGTCTCGCCGCCAACACCCTCGTCTTCGTCCTGGTGTCGCGCGCCGTCCGGCCGAGGCTGATCGACCGGGTCCAGGCCCGCGCCTTCGTCGACCGGATCAGCCCGGACTGGCGCGAGCAGAGCACCGCGCCGTCCGGGGCCTCGATCGGCGATCTGCGGACACTGGTGGCGCGGTTCATCGGCGACGCGGGGGCGAACCGGGCCTTCGACGCCTTCGCCCGCGAGACCGGTCAGGTCTTCCGCGACAGCGACCCGGCGGATGCGGGCCTTGCCCGGGCGGCCGAACGCATGCTGGCGGGGGCCGTCGGGGCGTCCTCGGCCCGCCGGGTCATCTCGGCGGCCCTGGCCGGCGGGGGCCGCGCGCCGGAGGACGTGGTGCGGATGCTCGACGAGGCGTCACAGGCCGTCCAGTTCAACCGCGAACTGCTGCAGGCCACCCTCGACAACATCGACCAGGGCGTCAGCGTGGTCGACGAGGACCTGAGGCTGATCGCCTGGAACGCCCGCTATGTGGATCTGTTCGACCTGCCCGCGGGTTTCGTCCATGTCGGTCAGCCCGTCGCCGCCGTTTACAGGCTCAACGCCGAGCGTGGCGAGGTCGAGCCCGCCGAAATGGAGAATTGGGTCGAGCGCCGGCTCGACGCCCTGCGTCGCCGCGAACCCCACGATCACGAGCGAACCCAGCCGAACGGCCGGATTCTGAAGTCGACCGGGGCCCCGATGTCGGGCGGCGGCTATGTCACCTCCTATACGGACATCACCGAACTGCGCCGCGCCGCACAGGCCCTGGAAGAGGCCAACGAGCAGCTCGAGGCCCGGGTCGCCGATCGCACCGAACGCCTCAACGAGGCGCTTCAGACCGCCGAGGATGCCGTGGCGTCCAAGACCCGTTTCCTCGCCGCCGCCAGCCACGACCTGTTGCAGCCCCTGCACGCCGCGCGGCTGTTCATCGCCGCCCTGAAGGACGAACCCGCCTCGGAAAGCAGCGCGGGGGCCCGCACCCTGGCCGACAATGCCGACCGCTCGATCGAGAGCGCCCATGGGCTCCTGATGGCCCTGCTGAATCTGTCGAGACTGGAGGCCGGCGGCGTGCGCCCGACCGTCGCGCCCCTCTCGATCGAAAACCTGTTCATCGACCTGCGCCGCGAGTTCACCCCTCTCGCCCTCGCCAAGAGCCTAAGGCTGCGCATCCTGCCGTCGCGGGTCTGGGTCGCCTCGGATCGCGACCTTCTGCGGTCCCTGTTGCAAAACCTGATCGGCAACGCCGTCCGCTACACAGACCGGGGCGGGGTGCTGGTCGGCGTCCGTCGCGCCGGCCCGGAGGTGCGCATCGAAATTCTCGACACCGGCCGGGGCATACCGGCCGACAAGCAGGATCTGATCTTCGCGGAGTTCACCCGGCTGGCCGGTCGGGGCGGCGACGAGCCCGGCGCGGGGCTGGGGCTGGCCATTGTCCGCCGGGTCGCCGACCTCCTGCAACATCCGCTGGCCTTGTGGTCGCAACCGGGTCGCGGAACCCGCTTCAGCGTGGTCGTCCCGAGGGCGGAGGCCAATGTGCCCCCGGCGCTGGAGTCAGACCCCGCCGACCGGCCGCGAACCGGCATGACCGGACTGCGCGTCCTGTGCGTCGACAACGAACCGGCCATCCTTCAGGGGCTGGTCGCCCTGCTGGGCCGTTGGGGGCTCACTCCGGTGACCGCCGCCGATGCCGAGGCGGCCCTGGCCCTGCCCGGGCCGTTCGACGCGGCCCTGATCGACCTGCACCTCGGCGACGGCCCCGACGGTCTGGCTCTGGTCACCGCCCTGCGCGCCCGGGGGCTGACCCATCTCGCCCTCATCACAGCGGACGCCGACGAGACCATCCCGGCCCGCGCCGCGGCCTGCGGGGCCGCCCTGATGGCGAAACCGGTCAAGCCCGCGGCGCTGAAGGCCTTCCTCTCACGCCGCGACACGCCGACCCCTGACGCCGCCGACGCCGGCCCCATCAGGTTTCGAGCGACAGGGCCCGCGCGGCAATGACCGCCTGGGTGCGGGTCTGTACGCCCAGCTTGCGAAACACACCGGTCAGATGCGCCTTGATCGTGGCCTCGG
Source organism: Caulobacteraceae bacterium (assembly GCA_947475735.1). Classification (GTDB taxonomy): domain Bacteria; phylum Pseudomonadota; class Alphaproteobacteria; order Caulobacterales; family Caulobacteraceae; genus Brevundimonas. Next base: position 188,104 of record CANJLQ010000007.1, on the reverse strand, counting down.
TGACCCCGAGGTCGAAGGCGATCTGCTTGTTCAGCCGCCCCTGCTGAAGGCCGATCAGGATCTTCAACTGCGACGGGGTCAGGGTCGCGATCCGCTGCTCGATCGGCTCGCTCTGTGGCATCTCGGGCAGCGCCGGGGCCCAGGTCTCGCCGGACAGGATCGCCGTCAGGGCCTCCACCATCTCCGCCAGGGTCGCCGATTTCGGAATGAAGCCCGCCGCCCCGAACGCCATGGCCCGGGCGATCGTGGCCGCGTCCTCGCTGGCCGACACCACCACGACGGGGACTGCGGGGAAATCGCTGCGGACCCCGGCCAGCCCGGCGAAGCCCTCGCTGTCCGACAGCCGCAGGTCGAGCAGCAGCAGGTCGACGCCCCCCCGCGCCAGGGCCTCGCGCGCGCCGGCCAGGCTGGGCGTCTCCTCCACCGCAGCCCCGGGAGCCGCCCGCGCGATCGCGGATCCGAGAGCGGCGCGGAACAGGGGATGATCATCGGCCACGATGATGCGGTCCATGTAGCGCTTCTCCTCGGGCGTGCGTCGGTGTCGCTCCGGTAGAGCGGTACTGTGCCACCCCTCGACTTTGGTCGAAAGTAGACCATTGGCTAATGGCCGCGCGGGGGCAAGGTCCGGGAGAGTGTCGGCGGAGGATCGCATCAGACGAACCCGGGAGGACACCATGATCAGAACCAACCTGATGGGCGGGGCCGCAGCCCTCGCCCTGCTGGCCTTGCCGAATATGGCCCTGGCCCAGGACCAGCAGGCGCTGGAAGCCCGCATCGCCCTGCTCGAGGCGCAGTTGGCCGAGCTGAAATCCGAGATCGTCGCCTCCCGCAGCCAGCAGGCGGCGCAGCAGGAAGCGGTGGCCCGGGACATCATCCGGATCGAACAGGTCGCGGCGGCCCCGCCCGCACCGGCTCCCCCGCCCGCAGACGGTTTCCGGATCGGCAACAACACCATCAAATTCGGCGGCTTCGTCAAGGCCGACTTCATCGCCTCGAACTACAATTTCGGCGACCCCGCCAACGGCGACCTGCTGCGCGACTTCTACCTGCCCGGCTCGATCCCGGTCGGCGGCGCGGACGAGAGCACGGTCACCGATTTCAACGCGCGGCAGACCCGGTTCTGGCTGACTACCGATGGCATGCTGGGCGGCCGCAAGGTCGGCGCCCGGGTCGAGATGGATTTCCAGGTCCTGCCCGGAGCCGGAGACCAGCGGACCACCAGCCCGTCGAACCTGTCGCTGCGGCGCGCCTTCGTGACCATCGACAACTGGCTGTTCGGCCAGGAGTGGACCAACTTCCAGAACCTCGCGGTCCTGCCCGACACGGCCGACTATATCGGCCCCAGTGAAGGCACCGTCTTCGCCCGTCAGGTCCAGGCCCGCTACACCCGGGGACCGTTCTCGATCTCGATCGAGAATCCGGAGACCACGGTCACGCCCAACCTCGGCGCGACGCGGATCATCGCTGACGACAACAGCTTGCCGGACGTCACCGCCCGCTATGCCGTGACGGGCCCCTGGGGCGAGGCGTCCCTGGCCGGGATCCTGCGCCAGCTGGCCTATGAGACCACCGGGGCCGGGGCGATCGACTCCTCGACGACGGGCTGGGGCGTGTCGGCTGCGGCGAAGATCAAGGTCGGCGAGAAGGACGACCTGCGGGTCATGCTGTCCGGGGGCGAGGGCATCGGGCGCTATGTGGGGCTGAACTTCGCCAACGACGCCGTGCTGGACGCGTCCGGCGAGCTGCAGGCGATAGGCCTGGTCGCCGGCTTCGCCAGCTACCGCCACATCTGGGGGCCGCAGTGGCGCTCGAACCTGACCTACTCGTTCCAGAACGTCGACAACGACCGGTCCCTGATCGGCCTGGCCAGCAACAAGTCGGCCAGCAGCGTCCGCGGCAACCTGATCTGGACCCCCCTGCCCGCGCTGGACGTCGGCGCGGAGTTGATGTTCGGTGAGCGCGAGCTGGAGTCCGGCGCCTCGGGCGATCTGACCCGCCTGCAGGTGTTTGTGAAATACGGCTTCTAGGGCTGAAAGGCCACGATTTGACTGATCCTGAACTCTACCCCGTCCCTGCCGAATGGGCTGACCGCGCCCACCTGAACGCCTCCGCCTATGCGGCGGCCTGCGTCGTCGCGCGCGACACGCCGGAAGCCTTCTGGAGCGAGCAGGCGGGGCGGCTCGACTGGATGACCGCGCCGACGCGGATAAAGGACGTGTCGTTCAACAAGGCCGACTTCCGCATCCGATGGTTTGAGGACGGCGTGCTGAACGTGGCCTGGAACTGCCTGGACCGGCACCTGGCCGAGCGCGGCGATCAGACGGCCGTGATCTGGGAGGGCGACGAGCCGACCCAGTCCGGCGGCCTGACCTATCGCGAGCTGCACGCCGAAGTGTGCCGCATGGCCAATGTCCTCAAGGGCATGGGCGTGACCAAGGGCGACCGCGTCACCCTCTATATGCCGATGATCCCGGCGGCGGCCGTAGCCATGCTGGCCTGCGCCCGCATCGGGGCGGTGCATTCGGTGGTGTTCGGCGGCTTCTCGCCGGAAAGCCTGTGCGGCCGGATCGAGGACTGCGGCTCACGCTTCGTCATCACCGCCGACGAGGGCCTGCGCGGCGGCAAGCGCATCCCGCTGAAGGCCAATGTCGACGCCGCGCTGGACAAGCTTCCCGCCGGGGCCGTGGACAAGGTGCTGGTCGTCTCGCACACCAATGCCGACATCCCGTTCGTCGAGGGTCGCGACGTCCGTTACGGCGAGGCCAAACACGGCATCAGCGCCGACTGTCCCTGCGAGCCCATGAACGCCGAGGACCCGCTGTTCATCCTCTACACCTCGGGTTCGACCGGAAAGCCCAAGGGCGTGCTGCACACCACGGGGGGCTATCTGTTCTGGGCCGCCTGGACGCATGAGCTGGTGTTCGACTACCGGCCCGGCGAGGTCTTCTGGTGCACCGCCGACGTCGGCTGGGTCACCGGCCACAGCTATTGCGTCTATGGCCCGCTGGCCAACGGCGCGACCACCCTGATGTTCGAGGGCGTGCCCAACTACCCCGACTACAGCCGCTTCTGGCAGGTGGTGGACAAGCATCAGGTCGAGATCTTCTACACGGCCCCCACGGCGCTGCGGGCCCTGATGCGCGAGGGCGACGGGCCGGTGAAGGCGACCAGTCGCAAATCCCTGCGTCTGCTGGGCAGTGTCGGCGAGCCGATCAACCCCGAGGCCTGGCGCTGGTATCACGAGGTGGTCGGCGACGGCCGCTGTCCCATCGTCGACACCTGGTGGCAGACCGAGACCGGAGGCATTCTCGTATCGCCCCTGCCCGGCGCCACCGACCTGAAGCCCGGCTCGGCGACGAAGCCGCTGCCCGGTGTCGAACTGCAACTGGTCGATGCGGACGGCGGTGTGCTGGAGGGCCCGGCGAGCGGCAACCTCGTCATCACCGACAGCTGGCCGGGCCAGATGCGCACCGTCTGGGGCGATCACCAGCGCTTCTTCGACACCTATTTCAGCGCCTATCCGGGCAAGTATTTCACCGGCGACGGCTGCCGCAGGGACGAGGACGGCTACTACTGGATCACCGGCCGCGTCGACGACGTCATCAATGTCTCGGGGCACCGCATGGGCACGGCCGAGGTCGAGAGCGCCCTTGTCCTGCACGAAGACGTGGCCGAAGCCGCCGTCGTCGGCTTCCCCCACGACATCAAGGGTCAGGGCATCTACGCCTATGTCACCCTGAACAAGGGGGTCGAGCCGCACGACGACCTGCATCGCGAGCTGATCGCCCATGTCAGGAAGGAGATCGGCCCGATCGCCGCCCCTGACGTGATCCACTGGGCCCCCGGTCTGCCGAAGACCAGGTCGGGCAAAATCATGCGCCGAATACTACGCAAGATAGCCGAGGGAGAGGTCGACGCCCTCGGCGACACGTCAACGCTGGCGGACCCAACTATCATCGACAGCCTGGTCAGGAACCGTGCGTCGCCGGCACGGTGATCGGTAGTATTTCGGGTGCAAGGCGAAGCTGATCTGCGGTCTTTGTCGAAAAGCAACCTTCCGAAGGCGAACTGAGGATCCGCTGCATTGAGTCGGAACCAACCTCCCTAAAGCGGATCATTCCAATGTCCGATATGAGTCAGGAGCAGACAACGGCGTGGTCCCCGGGAGCGGACATTGGTGGTCGGGCTGATTGTTGCTTAGAGGTATGATGACCAGTGCTGCTCTGAGACGATAGCAATGGGTCGTCCTTGATCCCGCCAGTCACTCGCCTTCAGAATTTTGTTGCCGAAGCTGGAGTGTTTCCACGAGTCGGTGGCGTACGCGCCAACAACCAGGACGTTGGTCTTTTGCGTCAGCGAGCCGGCAGAACCGCCGCGCTCGGCGACTGCTCGCTCGCAGTCCTTGCGTTGCCCGAAGATGAAAGTCCCCGTGAAGCAGTAGGTCTGCCTTTCGAACCTGAGCAGTGGAGCCGGATCGCACAACGGCAAAGATGCAGGCTTCATAACCTCGCCGAGTTCGAAATCGCGGTTGGAGAGGCTGTTTAGCGTATCGAGAAGGGTGCTTTTCTCCTCCTCATCGACGACACCGTCAGCGAGGACTGCATTGATGCGATGATAAAGGGTGCGGATCAGGGGTTGTTGGCTGATGGCCAGGTTCGCTGCCAGCCACTTCTGCAGGAACTCAACTTCACTGTGGTTCAGATCACCGTCTGCGGCCAACCCTCGCGCGAGACCGATGAGCTCATCGATTTGACGGGACGTGATCCGATCGTCACCGAGCGTGTTGAAAACTGCTTCGTCCATCCAGTCACCGCCGACATCCCCGCCAATCGAGCTAACAGAGAGCTATTGCGGCCATACTGCAACCATGTCCGGCTGTTTTCGCATCGGTGGCGGCTCCGACTGACACGGGATCGGGGTACGCCCCACGCTATCGTTGCTGTTGCATTGCGGCGGCCGGGAGCGCTTCGGGCCCAGTCACAGAGGCTGAGGCGAACGGCCTCGATCAATCTTCATCAGAATGGGCCTTTTCCCTCGATCAAGCTTGCCGGTGGACAGACAGAGACGGTCAAGCTGCTCAAGTGACTGACCGCGCCCTCGTGTCGTCGCGCCCACAGTCTGCGTAACAGCGAGGGAGGGGCGAACCTGTCGTACTTCGCCTTCTGCAAGTTGGCGACAAACTCACTGAGATCAGCCGCCGTGAACGCTCCCGGCATCTGCTTCACGAGACCAGCCACCTCCAACGGGCTTGTGCCGGACACTGTCACGCCAAGGTCGTGGGCCTCGCATTCGAGTCCGGCAGCCGTCAGACAGACCGCGAGGACATCGTTCATCGCTGTGCCCCTCCACGTGAGGATGTGGGTGTCGGCGCCGCTGGCGACGAGTGCGTTTTCGGCCAGGTCGAGCGCGTGGAATACTGCCCGCCCTTCCTGCAAAAGCTGCACGGCCGTCTCGTCCAGGAAGGCGGGAAGGTCCTCGTCCAAATAGACGGCGCGGATTTCCGTCGCGAGCCTGTCGTCGATCGGCTCGACCGACTGCCGGTCGAACTTCGGCAAGCGCCCGGCGGGATGCGGCTCAACCGTAAGCACCTTGGCTCGATCATCGACGTCCGCGACCCGCCACCGGCGTCCCGCAAAGGCCAGAAGACTGCCCACCGCCAAGACATTGGAGATCGGGATGGAGCCGAGGGCGCGCGTTCCGTGGATCAGCCTCCATTCCTGGTCGGTCTCGAACACCGCATAGAAGTCGCGGGCGGCGGTGAGCTCCTCACCCATTGTGGCTAGCATCAGGGTTCCATCCGGAGCCTGTTCGATCAATCCCACCTCCGGCCCGGAGATCCATCGCAGCAGCTCGACGAAATCGCTGGGTGTCAGGGCCGCCAAAGGGCCGGCGCCGCAAAGCGTCTTGTAGAGGGCGTCTGCCCGCGCGCCGCCCTGTTCGGTGATGATCGACAGGATTTGATGGATTGCAACCGTCACGATCGCCGGATCGTCACCAGGCGTCTCGACGAAGCGACCGAGAAGCAGGCGAATGGCGGCGACAGCCCGGACGACCTGGGGCCTCAGGCGGTCGATTGGGTCCGAGGCCCGACCGAGGTGCCGCTCGCGCGTATAGATTCGGAGAATGGCTGGTGTGTCCTTGCGCCGCCCGCTTCGGCCGAGCCGCTGTCGCAGCGAGGCCAGTGAACGCGGCGCGCCGAGCTGAGCCACCGACTTCACAGATCCGAGGTCGATGCCGAGCTCCAAGGTCGTGGTAGCGATCGCCGTCGTCGGCAGGGTTCCCGCCTTGAGGCGGGTTTCGAGCTCCTCACGTAGTTCTTTGGAAAGGCTGCCGTGGTGGGGGAAGAACTCATTGGGCACGCCCGCCCTCTCGGACCGGCGGAGGAGGCGGTCCGAGAGCGCCTCGACGTTGCGGCGCGAGCCTCCGAAGAACAGGGCGTTGTCGCCCCGGAGAACGGAGAAGACATGGTCTGCGATCCGGTCGAGAGCCTCGTCGCCGCCGTCTACTTCCAGATCATCGCCCGACAGGCCGCTTTCGACGGGCTCGATGTAACCCCGGACCTGAAGCTTTAACTCGGGCGCGGCGCCTTCGGGTTGAATAACGTCCACCGACATGGGGGCCTGCGCGTTCAGCCAGGCGGCTGCGATGCCCATGTCGCCCAGGGTGGCGGACAGGCCGATCCGCCTGGGCCGGCGCGCCGACATCAGCTCCAGGCGACGTAGCAGGCTGAACAGATGCAGCCCGCGCGGCCCCTGAAGGAAAGCATGCAGTTCGTCGACGACGATGGCGTCCAGGGACCCCAGAAGCCGGCGCGCATCCGTCGAGCGGCGCAGAAGAAGCGCCTCGATCGATTCCGGAGTGATCATCACCACGCCGTGAGGCGTCTTCAATATCTGTTGCTTGGGACCCTGGGGCGCATCGCCATGCCAGCGCACCAGGCTTACCCCCATGCGCTCACACAGAAGGTCCAGCCGCCGGTGCTGATCGTTGATCAGGGCCTTGAGCGGTGCGACGTAGAGGATCGAGACGCCCCTCTCCTCGCGGCCGGCGGCCTGGGTGAGGAGGGGCAGGAAGGCGGCTTCTGTCTTGCCGGCTGCGGTCGCCGCAGCGATTACGACGTCCCTGTCGCTTCCCAGGATTGTCCGGATCGCCTGGTCCTGCACGGGCCGCAGTTCGATCCAGCCTTCGTCGCGAATCCAGCGCCGAACCTCCGGATGCAGCCGATCAAAACTGGTCTCGGTCAAAGCCGCAGCGTCGCCAGCTCGTCGTCCCCGCCCACCTCGACCTCGATGTCTGCGGCGCCGTCGGTGTCGTTGGCGATATCGACGCCGCCGATCAGGTCCGCCCAGCCCTGTCCAGGGTTCTGCTCCAACACCGACAGAAACTGGACGAAGGCCTTGATGGTGTTGCGCGGCGTCCGGAAGTAGGCTTCCCCGATCCGCTTGTTGCAGTGGGTCATGAACAGCGGCAGGGCCTCGTCGGGCACGAGGTACTTTTCCGGGTCGCCCAAGGCGAAAACGGTCCTCAGATTGAACAGGAGGATCAGCAGATCTTCAGGGGTCAGGCTCTGGAGCCGAATGACCGGTCCCGACAGATCGATCAGCCCATTGGTCGCAAAGGCGTTCTCGACCAGCCGCGACTGCAGGGCCTGATAGCTGTACAGGCCGCGCCGGCTGTCCATCAGGAACTCCGGCGTGCCCCCGAAGACGAAGCCGATGCCGGAGGCGTTACCCTGCAGGACGTCGTTCACAATGCGCAAGATCTGCTCGAAGTTCTGGTTGCGCGCCTGGGCGCTCTGGAGCTTGTACAGGTTGACCATCTCGTCGAAGACGATGACGAGCCCGGCGTATCCGGCCAGCCGGACGAAGGCCGCGAGCAGTTTGAGGCTGTCGTAGACGTCGCCGTCGTCGATGATGTTGCGGACACCCAGAGCCTGCCGGGCCTCGGTCTTCGTGGTGTATTCGCCTCGCAGCCAACGCAGGGCGGCCGCCTTGCCGCCGGCGTCGGCGTCCTCGCTGGCGCGCCAGTAGGCTTTCAGCACCGCCGCGAAATCGTAGCCGCCGTTGTGATCCTGCAGCGGGGCGAGACGCTCATCGATTACCGCCTCGACGCCCGCTCCGCGCCCTTCGGCGTCACGCACACATTCGGTAACGAATTTCTCGACGATCGAGGCGAGAGCATTGCCGTCGGGCTTAGTCCGGGTCGCCATGTTGCGAACGGCCTCGGCATAGAGCCCCCTCGCCTGCCCGCCGGTCGCGTGGATCCGCCTGTCCGGTGCCAAGTCGGCATGGATGGTCACGCATCGCCGTTCGAGAGCGATCAGTCGGACGAGATTGAGGAAGAAGGTCTTGCCGGCACCGTACTCTCCGATGACGAACCGGACGGCCGAACCCCCGTCGGCGATCCGGTCCACGTCGCGCACGAGAGCATTGATCTCAGCCGATCGGCCGACTTGGATATGTGGGAGGCCCGACCTCGGAACGACGCCGGCTGCAAGGGCCTGGAGGATGATGTCGCGATCCCGCGGCTTGAGCGTCGGTGCGGAGGTCATGCAGCCAGATCCAGAGCGAGAAGCTGAAGTCGGAGGGGCTCAGGGCAGGTAAGGTCGTCATCACCCTCGAGGACGGGCTCGTCGAAGCGGTCGAAGGCCCAGTCGTTGATCGTCTCGATCGCGCCGTCCGGGAGAAGCTTCAAAGCCTTGGCGCGGGTGTCAAACGTCGCGCGGTCAAGCCCGCAAGCGTCGACAACGGCCCCCAGGAGTTCAGAATGAGCGACATCAAGCCCCTCAAAGCGCGCCGAAGTCGTCTCCGCGACCGCCGGCGGAGCGACGGGGGCCTCCTCCTCCGCGAAGATGCCAGCTAGGAGACTGGACACCTCCGCCGTTTCCAGGCGCAGCCGGGCCAGGCGGGCGGGATCGATTTGCACGGTGGTCGGAACGACAGGTTCCTGGGGGATGGCGACGCCGTCCTTGGCAGCGGGCGCGGCCTCGGCCACTGTGACCGGTTCGTCGCGCGATGCCGGGCCCCGGTGGAGGGTGGCGTAGACCTCGTCCTGGGGCAGGCCCAAAGCCCTATAGAGTTTCTCGAGAAAACGGATTTCGGCGGGCTGGACCCGACCGTCGGATAAAACTGACGCCACTGCGGCACGCGCCGCCTCAGTCCTTAGCGGCACCGGCAGTTTGGACAGTTTGGTGATCGCCGCGAGCTGGCGCGGGCGATCCTGAAGCAACCACATCGCATAGGCCGACAGGCGTGTACGCTCCTCAGGCCGGAGGTCCGTGGCGGCGCGAATCACGGCCTCGATCTGGTCGAGCTCGGCCGAGACCACTTCGCCATCCGAAATAGCCGCGATCGCTGAAATCTCCGCCATTGTACGGACCGATCGGTAGGCGGGCTGTTCGCAGTCGATCGGACCACCGCCCGCCGCCCGGTAAAGGACCACCTGGCTATCAGACGTCAGGCCGGCGTCTCCGTAACGGCGATCCGGTTCGAACGCGATCTGCAGGCGATCCAGGACGACGCCGAACTGGCGATGGATGCCGACCGGCACCTTGCCCTCGACCTGATCCATTCCGATAAGGTCGCAGAGCCGCGTGACCGCCATCGGGACGATAGTCTGGTCGCCGATGATGGCGTCGAACTCCGCCTTGAGGGCCCGTGCACTCAGCCCCCAATCGGTTTCGATCAGGTCGTCCGGAAGGCATAGCGCAGCCTCTAGTGTGCCTCGAGCCTCGGGCTTCCGACCCAGAAGCCGGCTGTAGGCCTCGAGATCGGTCTGGCACTCCGACAGAAGATCGCGAAGACCGCTTAGCGGCGCGGCGATGGCCGCAATGTCGGGCAGGTCGCCGAGATCAAGGGTCAGCTCGAACGCGCTGCTTGCGCTTCGATACTGACCAGTAAGCCTGCGTTTGGGCGCACGGACCTTGAGCCCTTCAGGATGCCGCCGGTCAAAGCGGAGGCGCCACAGCACCGCGAGTTCCTCGAAACATCGCGAGCCGGGCGTGCGAAGATAGGTGTCAGGCAGACAGAGCGCCCAGACCAGGCAGTCGTCTGCGTCGAACGGAAGCTGTTCCGCGAGGCGCGCGCCGAGATAACGCCTAGCCGGAAGCGGGATCTCGAACTCTCCATTGCCCATCCTCGGAGACAGGATCGGCCGTTCAACCACGCCGGATCTCACGAGCTCGGCTGCTTCGAGAAAACGGCGCGCATAGCCATCGAAGGAATAGTTATCGCCGTAGGCGACTCTGAGTCGGGCGACCTCCGCGATGATGCTCTCAGCCTCCTTGAACGCCTTGTCGATGAACAACCGGCGTTCCAGGCCGTAGAAGAACAGGAAGACATAGCCGACGCCGACGAGGTCGACCCGCCCGGCGGCCAACCAGTCGAGATAGGACCGGCGCGCGTTCGACGTCAGGTCTCTGTAGGACGGCCAGTACGGCAAGCTTGATCCGAGCGGATCGGTGCCCGACAGGCTGACCTGCAATGACGGGTCCACCAGACTGCGTTCGTTCAGCCATTCGGCGGACGCTCCGGCATGGCCTGCGTAGATCATTCCTCCCGGCACGCGCACGGGTCCGATCTGAAGGCCATCGCCCGCCGCGATCCAGCCCGGAGACAGCCGTGCGGGAGCCGCTGCCAGGGCCTGTGACCGTGCGGGCATCGGCGCGACCGTACGGGTTTCCACTGGGGGTGACGGGTCCGGCCGCCCCTCTCCCTTCCGGCTCGCGAAGGCTACGGCCTGATCAAGGGTCGAGAACCCGTAGGCCCCGGCGACGTAGCGGCCATCGTGATAGGTGACCCCATGATCGGCCATGCGCGTGGCATGCGGCGATGGGGCCAGGATCGAGGCGCGCGAAGCGGAAGCCGTTGCAACCGGTAGAGAGGCGAGTGAAGGTGTCGCCACCGCGGAGACGGAGGCCCCTCCTCTGGGCTCGGCCTCACCGTGGGCGGCCAGCCTTCGGGCGTAGTTGACTGCCTGGGCCAACTCCGAGAAGCCGTAGCCCTTCACGACGTAGCGCCCACCGGTCAGGGCGATGCCGTGGGCGTTCATCAACTCACCGCGCGGATCCGGCGCGACGTCCGGAGCCGTGGGTGCCGGCATCGGCGGGTCCGACGACGGAGAGGTCTTGGCGTCCAAACGTACGAGCGGCAGTTCAAGCCGGATATGCCGGGTTGGGAAGACTAGCTCATCGTCGTAGAGCGGTACCCGCGGCGGCGGGCTTGCCGCAGTGCGTTTTCGTTTCTGCGCCTGGGCGTTCAACGCCAGCCAAATGACCACGACGAGAACGCAGATTATGATCAGTGCCAACAGCCCGTTCCCCCGGATGCACGGACCCTACCGCACGTGCATCGCGCGAGCTAGGCACACGGGAAAGATGCGGCAGTGAGAGGCCAGGCAGACATTCCAAACCGTTACTGAGGGGCGCGGCGGACATTGTCCCTTTTGATCGGCAGGACGCAGGAACCATCCGTTGGACTGCCGGCGGTCGGCCGCGCTTGTACGTTCAGAGCACGACCGAGCGTTCGACAACTATCTTCATGGCGCTTCAGCCGGTTTCACCTAGATGCGCGAACGCTCGCCCCGCATTGTGACCAAACCTGTGACCAAATCAGATTTCGAGATAATCGAAGGGGTTAGGCTCGTGCCTAACCCCTTGATTTCCCTGGTCGGAGCGACAGGATTCGAACCTGCGACCCCTTGACCCCCAGTCAAGTGCGCTACCAGGCTGCGCCACGCTCCGAGAGGCCGGTGCTATAGCGGGGGGACCGCCGCGCCGCAAACCCTAAAAGCAGGCATCCGACGCTTTGGCGATCAGCCGGCCAGGACCGCGTCCAGACGCGACCGCGCAGCCTCGATGTTGGCAAGAACGGCGCGCAGCCGATCGCTGGTGGAGCCGCCGACCGAGACCGGGGCGAAAGCCGTGGACGACGGCGCCGCACCGCCCGTCGCATCAAGCGTGAAGGCCGTGCCGGGCTCTCCATAGGCCGCCAGGGCTGCCAGACCCTGCTCTTTGTAGAACCGCTGCACGCCCTTGATGGTCAGACCCTCGTCATGCAGCAGACGCCGGATGGCCTTCAGGATCACGACGTCCTGAGGCCGGTAGAAGCGACGACCGCCCGCCCGCTTGACCGGGGCCACGAAGGGAAATTTGGTCTCCCAGAACCGCAGCACATGTTGCGGCGCGCCCACCGCCTCGGCGGCTTCCGAGATCGTGCGAAAGGCCTGGGCGGACTTGGCCACGTTACGCGCCGTTCGCGCCGTGGACCCGCGCCTTCATGATCTGGCTGGCGCGGAAGCTGATGACGCGGCGCGGGTTGATCGCGGCCGGCTCGCCGGTCTTGGGATTGCGCCCCATGCGCGCCCGTTTCTCGCGGACCTGGAACACGCCGAAGCCCGACAGTTTCACGGTTTCGCCCTTTTCAAGGGCCTCGACGATCAGGTCCAGCGTCCGCTCGACCAGGCTGGAGCATTCGTGGCGGGACAGCCCGACTTCCTCGTGCACCGCCTCGCACAGGTCCGCCCGGGTCAGTGTCTGAAGTTCGCCCACGGATCGTCCCCCCAAGGTCCAGCCGGCTCCATAAAGCGGGGAAAAGGCCGCGAAGTCAAAGCGCGAGCGTCCTTAAAGACGTAGGGCGCAGGCTCCCCAGGTCAGGCCGCCGCCCATGGCTTCCAGCAGAACCAGGTCGCCCCGCTTGATGCGCCCGTCGCGGATCGCCGTATCCATCGCGAGCGGGATCGACGCCGCAGAGGTGTTGGCGTGCATGGCGACCGTGGAGATCACCTTGTCCTCGTCCAGGCCCAGACGGTCACCGACGCCCTTGATGATGCGCTGGTTGGCCTGGTGCGGGACGAACCAGTCGACCTCCGGCACGGTGATGTTCGCCGCCGCGCAGGCCGCGGTGATGGCCTCGGCGATGTTGACGACCGCGTGGCGGAACACCTGGTTGCCGGCCATCCTCAGGTGGCCGACCGTCCCCGTGCTGGATGGACCGCCGTCGACGTACAGCAGGTCGGTCTTGGTGCCGTCGGACCGCAGGGCGAAGCCGAGCACGCCCTGATCCGCGCTGGTGCCCTGGCCCTCTCGCGGTTCGACCACAAAGGCCCCCGCGCCGTCCCCGAACAGGACGCAGGTGGAACGGTCGGTCCAGTCCATCAGGCGGGTCATCTCCTCCGCCCCGATGACGAGGGCGCATTTGGAGATCCCCCGCGCCACGAAACCGTCCGCCACGCTGAGCGCATAGACGAAGCCCGAGCACACCGCCTGGACGTCGAAGGCGATACAGGTCGGCGCGCCCAGCTTTCGTTGAACGATCGAGGCGGTGGCCGGAAACGTCATGTCCGGCGTCGTCGTCGCCACGATGATCATGTCCACCTCGGACGGGTCCCGGCCCGCATCGGCGAGCGCTCGCCGGGCGGCCTCGGTCGCGAGATCGCTGGTCGGCTGATCGTCGCGTGCCCGGTGGCGCTGGCGGATGCCGGTGCGCTCGATGATCCATTCGTCGGAAGTGTCGACGATCTTCGACAGGTCGTCATTGGTGACAATCTGTTCGGGCAGGAACGAGCCCACGCCGGTGACGGCGCTGCGGATGACGCTCACGAAACGGTCTCTTCCTTCGGCACGGTCGGGGTCGCCGCGTGCATGACGGTGTCGAGGCGGCCCAGATTGGCCCCGACGGTCTTCAGATAGTCACTGCGCGCCAGATCGACGGCGGTGCGGATGGCATTGCCGAAGCCCTTGGCGTCCGCCCCGCCGTGGCTCTTGACCACGATGCCGTTCAGACCCAGCAGGGGGCCGCCGTTGATGGCGCTGGGGTCGATTTTGCGGGCCATCTCCTTCAGCGCCGGCATGGCGATGAAAGCCCCGGCCTTGGCTTGAAGGGTGGACGTCAGGGCCTGTTTCAACAGGGTCGAGATGAAGCGCGCCACACCCTCGGCGGTCTTCAAAGCGATGTTGCCGGTGAAGCCGTCCGTAACGACCACGTCGACCGTGCCCTTGGCGATGTCATCGCCCTCGACGAAGCCGTGATAGTTCAGCCCCAGCCCGCTCTCGCGCAGGATCCGCGCCGCCTCGCGGACCTCCTCGTGGCCCTTCACGTCCTCGGAGCCGACGTTGAGGATGCCGATGGTGGGGCGAACGCCCCCGTGCACGGCGGCGTGGAAGGCCTCGCCCATGATGGCGAACTCGACCAGCTGCTCGGCGTCGCTTTCGATGTTGGCCCCGACGTCGAGGACGGCCGTGACGCCCTTCAGCGTGGGCCAGCTAGCCACGATCGCCGGGCGCTCCAGCCCCGGAGCCGACATCCGCAAGATCAGCTTGGAGATGGCCATCAAGGCCCCGGTGTTGCCCGCCGAGACGGCGGCCCCGGCCTCGCCCATCTTCACTGCCTCGATGGCGTTCCACAGGCTGGAGCCCTTGCCCCGGCGCATGGCCTGGGCGGGCTTTTCGTCACCGGCCACCACCTTGTCGGTATGTCGGATGTCACAGACGTCGCCGGTCAGGTCGTGGCGGGCCATCTCGGCCACGATCGCGGCCTCGTCGCCGTGCAGCAGGAAGCGGACCCCCTGCCCGCCATGCCGGCGGATATAGTCGCGCACCCCGGCCACGACGACCGGCGGGCCATGGTCGCCGCCCATGGCATCAAGCGAGATCACGGTCGGGATGGGCAAGGGGTCGAAAGGCTCCGGCGCGCCGCTGAGGGGACGCGATCTTGTTCGTTCAGGATACCGCCCCGCCGGACGGATGCAATCGGGGCCGACGTTGCGTCAGCTTTTTCCGTCTTCGCCGGCCGGCCGAAGTTGTTTCAGCACGGCGAAGGGCGAGATTTCGGCCGGTTCCTCGGGCTGGACGAACTCTGCGCCCGGCTTTCTCGGAAAGGGGTCCAGCGCCAAGGCGAACTGCTCCACCGCGTACTGGCCGAGATCGATTCGCCCATCCTCGATGACGTCGGGCGCGTCGTCGTCGAGCGACACTTCGACCTCGCCACCGTCGTCGTTCGCGACGTCGGCCGCCTCGGTCAGTCTGACGACGAAAGACTCGTCGATGTGGACCGGCAGAGGGTCCAGGGTGATGCCGCAGATCTGCTCGGCGACGGCCTTGACCCGGCCCCTCAGGGCCCAGCCGACATGGTCCGGCGACACCGACAGATCCGCTTCGAACGAAGTCAGCGAAGCCAGGTCCAGTGCCTTCACGATCCGCGCGCGCGCCACTTCGTCCGGCACCAGATGGCGCGTCACGCCCGCGCCGATCTCGTTCACACGCACGACCTCGCTGAACGGGAGCCGGTGGTCGGGGGTCATGCCGCGTTCTCCGCCCAGGCCGGTCTGGCCAGCACATCCTTCAGCGTCTGGGCCCCAAGCCCGACGCGGGCGCGCAGGGTGTAATCGACCAGACCAGCGGCCGTTTGAGCGTCCGCGCCTTCATAAACGTTGCGCGCCAAGGCGTCGGCCAGGGCCGAGCGATCTTCAGACCGGATCGGTCCTTCGTAGGCGGTCATACGGCCGTACAGGGCCTCGCCAAGCTTGCGCATCTTCTTGGCCATGGTGACGTCGTGGACGCCCAGTTCACGCAGCGCGTTGTCCAGCGCCGAGACATAGACGTCGAACAGCTCCTGGGCGATCTCCGCGCCGCGTTCGCCGTCGTCGCGCAGCCGCAGGATCAGCAGCAGGACGTGAAGGGTATAAAGCTCGAACCGCGCATCGATCTCGTCCTTGACGCCCAGCGCGGTATAGAAGGCCGGCTCGCGCGCCTGATCGACCGCCGCCGAATACAGCGACAGGCCGATGCGATCCGGCGTTCGGGTTCTGAACAGGTTCTGCAGCATGATCAGCGGCCCCTTTTCCGCCGCGCCGTTGAACTAGGACGCGGGTCCGTCTAGGTCAAAGACCTTGTTTCGTCGCAGGTGCCCGGTTCCATGAGCAAAATCGTCAACCGTCTGGCTCTCGTTTCGGCTGTCGCGGCGCTGGCCGCGGCCTGCGCGCCGACCGTCGGCACCAACGGCTTCCAGACCGTCGACGTCGCCCCGGCCGAAATCAAGGTCGGCGAGGACACCAAGGCCACCGTCCTCGCCCAGTTGGGATCGCCCTCGGCCACGTCCACCTTCGAGGACAACATCTGGTACTACATCAGCCAGACGACCGAGCGGTACACCTACAACCGCCCCCAGGTGTCGCAGCGGTCCATCACCGCCATCACCTTCAACGAGGCCGACGACAAGGTCGCGGAGGTCCGCAACCTGGACCTGACCGATGGCCAGCAGGTCGCCATGAACGATCGCGAAACGCCGACGCGCGGGCGTGAGCTGACGGTCCTCGAACAACTGCTCGGCAACGTCGGGCGCGGGCAGCTGCCGCGAACCAACGAGGATGTCCCGGGGCAGCGTCGCCCGGACTAGCGGCCGCGTCGCCGATCGCCGCGCGGGGGGACAGGCTTACCGACCCCCGCCCGCGATGGCCTGGCCGAAGCTCTTCCAGCTCAGCTTGACGTCCGATAGCGCCCCGGCGCGGAAGGCTCGTCCCGCCAGCCACACCATCAGGAGGGCCACGGCGAACATGCCCGCCATGGTGCCGACGACCTCCACCAGCGGCGGCCCTGACGGCGCGCGAGCGGCCATCAGGAAGGGCGTGAAGAACGGCACCCAGGACGCGATGCGCACGACCGGCGCGTCCGGATTCACCAAGGCGAACTGCACCAGCAGGATCGGGATCACCAGCACCATCATGATGGGGCCCATCAGGGTCTGGGCGTCGCGCGGCGTTTCGCAGAAGGCACCGATCGCGGCGAACAGCACCGCGTACATCAGGTAGCCGCCCACGATGTAGGCCATGAAGTAGAAGATCAGGCCGTCCGCGGTCAGGACGCTCCAGATGTCCAGCGCCGTCTCCGGCACCGTCGTCGCCAGGCCGATGGCCCCGATCCCACCCCAGACCACAAGGACCGAGAGCGTCAGCATCGCCACGCCCAATACCTTACCCGTCAGGATCTCGGTCGCCGAGGCCGATGACAGAAGGACCTCCAGGATCTTGTTCGACTTCTCCTCCATCACGCTGTTCAGCAGGATCGAGGCCCCGGTGATGATCAGCGACCACAGGATGAAGGCGAAGGCCAAGCCGATGATGCCCGGCAGCCGGTCTTTGAACGACACCTCCCCTCCCCCCGCCGAGCGCGGCGAGAACAGGCTGACCTCGGGGCGGAAGTCGTCCGTCGCCTTGACGATGGCCGCATCGATGCCGGCCTCGGCCAGCACTGCGTCGCGGTTGGCGTCCTGCAGCGCCGCACGCACGAAGTCCTCGACCGTGTCGTCCGTCGCCCGCGCCGCCCACACCCGCGCCGCGGGGCCCTCGGCCGTCCGGTCCAGGAAAACGACGGCGTCCAGCCGCTGGGCCTCGGGCGTCTCGTCAGTCAGGTAGCGTCGTACCACGGCGTCACGCGCCTCGCCCGGCGCGGTCGAGGCCAGATCGGCCGGCGTTTCGACGATCCGCATCCGCTGACGCGCCGCCTGAGTGATGGCACCCTGGGCGGTCGCAGGCGGCACGCCTGTCGCCTCCGCCGCCTTCTCCGCCGCCTCGCGAGCGCGTTCGGCCGTCCGCTCGGCCTCCTGAGCCAGACGGCCGCTCACCGCCTGTGCCAGCCCCGCCGCCTGCGGGCCTTCTTCGATCAGAACGACGGCGCGGACCTCGTCGGCGCTGTCCATCAGGATCGGGATCGCCCCGCCCAGAACGGCGAAGAGAGGAAAGGCCAGCAGCGACAGCCAGAAGCCCACTGTGCGGGCGTAGGCCATGAACTCGCGGCGGGCGATCAGCAGGATGCGGTTCATCAGACGGTCTCCGCCAGGTCTTTGGAAGTCTGGGTCGCGGGCCGGGCCACGCTCTGGTCCTGGTCGGGATGGTCGCCCGTCAGGTCGATGAAGGCGTCATGCAGCGTCGGCTCCTTCAGCTCGAATCGCCGGACATCGAGGCCCGTCAGGAAGGCCGCCTTCAACGCGTCCTGTCCGGCCGCGCCCTGCGCCAGGGCCGCCTTCAGCACCCGCACGCCGTCCTGATCCGACAGAACCTCCACGCCGGTCACGCCGGGCAGGCTCGCGGCCTGCTCGACCGCGATGGCGCCCTCCAGGTCGAGGAATCGCCGCGAGGTCCCACGGGCCTCGTTGACCGTGCCGTCAAAGGCCTTGCGCCCCCGCGCCACCAGCACGACCTGGTCGCACAGCCGCTCGGCGTGTTGCATGACGTGGGTCGAAAACAGAACGGTCGCTCCGTTCGCCGCCAGGTCGCGGATCACGGTCTCCAGCCCCTGTTGATTGACCGGGTCCAGACCACTGAACGGCTCATCCAGGATCACGAACTCCGGTCGGTGCACGACCGAGGCGATCAACTGGACCTTCTGGGCCATCCCCTTGGACAACTCCTTCATCTTCTTGTTGCGGGAAGCGCCGAGCCCTTGGGCCTCCAGCATTTCCTTCGCGCGCTTCCTGCCCTCGCCGGTGGGCAGGCCTTTGAGCGAGCCGAAGAAGGCGATGGCGTCGATCGGCGTCATCTTCTTGTAGAGGCCCCGCTCCTCCGGGAGGAAGCCGATGCGGTCGCGCACGCGACGGCCGTCGGACGCGCCGAGAATCTCGATGGTCCCGCTGGTGGCCGGCTGCAGCCCCAGAATCATGCGGATGGTCGAGGTCTTGCCCGCGCCGTTCGGGCCCAGAAAGCCGCAGATCGCGCCCTTCTTCACCGTGAAACTCAGGTCGCGGACGGCCTGAAACTCGCCATAGCGTTTGCTCACGCCGTCCAGCGTCAAGGCGTTCATGCGTCATCCCCACTGCGTCTCGGCACAAGGGGTAGCAAAGCAGACTTTACATGCAAACTGTATTTGACGTCATGTTCGACGCGGAGCTTCAGGCCGCGGGAGGCAGATCGATCGCGACCGCGAACTGTTCGCCTACGACCCGGCTGGGGTTCACCTGCGCGCCGTTGCGTCGGACCTCGAAATGAAGGTGCGGGCCGGTCGAGTATCCCGTCGATCCGACCAGGCCGATGCGCTCGCCCGCGAGAAGCCGGTCACCGGACGCGACATCGATGCGGCTGAGGTGGGCATAGAGGGTCGTCATTCCGTTCGGATGGCGGATCTCGATGAAGTTGCCATAGCCTTCCGGTTGACGACCGATCCTCAGAACCTCTCCCTCGGCTGAAGACAGGACCGCCGTTCCATTCGGAGCCGCGATGTCAACGCCCTTGTGCATTCGAACGCCGCGTTCCCCGCCCAGCCTTCGCATGCCGAAGCGCGAGTTGATCGAGAACCCCGGAACCGGCTCTCCGAAAGCGATCATGCGCATCACGGGTCCGGCGGGTTCGGCCACGGCCGTGACCGGCGGCAGTTCAGGCAAGTTGCCTGGATCGATGTGGGGCTCGGGGATGGCGGGGGCCATCGCCATGGCCAGGACGGCGACTCCGGCGAGGGCGGCGGTCTGGCCCGAATGGGTCAGCAGGGCGCGGAGGGTCGGCACGGGTCGGCGCATGAAGTCGTCGGCTCTGTCGGCGCTTTGGGAAAAGCTGTCGGACGCGACCGCCGCAATGATCCGTAACAGATCGCGAGCGGCGCGAACGGCCCTTCTAAGACTCGGTGGGGCGACTTTGGGGCGGCCCGGGCGACAGGTGGTCGCACCCTCGGAACCCAAGCAAAAGCGCGCCGGAGGGTCCTCCGGCGCGCTTCATGGCAGGCTTGGTCTCTCAGGAGAGCGGCAGCTTTAGGGTGATCCCACCCATGTGGCTGTCGGCGCTGTCACCGAAGCGGCCGCGATATCCGACCTCCAGATCGAACGGCCCGATCTCGCCGCTGATCCCGGCCGAGGCCAGCAGCGATCCGCCGAACGGATCGTCGAACTCACGCGACAGGATCCTCGCGGGATTGCCGGCGATGCCGACACGAACCGCTTCCGAGCTGTCGTCCAGGCTGTCACGATAGCCACCCTCGGCGAAGACACCGAAGCCACCCATGGTGGTCTCGGCGCGCAGCGCGACTTCGCCCGTGATGCCCTTCACCTCGCGGTCGCTGTATTGATACGAGGCCGCGAAGCCTTGCTCGGTGTATCCGTCGATCTCGGAGCTGGCCCAAGTGATGCCGACGCGCGGCGAGACGGCGATGCCGCCCGCGTCGAACCACATGCCGGCCTGAACCTTGGCGCCCGACGAGAAGCCGCGCGTCGACCCCGTCTGGACAAGCGCCGCGAGCGAGCTGACCCGGCTGATGTCATTGAAGTCTTCGCTGGCGACGCCGACGGCACCGTTCACGAAGACGTTGCCCGAGCGCCAGCCACCGTACAGATCCAGCGACAGCGTCTGAAGCTCGAACTCGGTCGGACCGGCCTCGACCTCGGCGACCCGCCAGGCACCAGCCAAGCCGAACCGCATGGTGTCGGTTCCGCTCTCGATCCCGATCTGGGCCCCGTAGCTGGAGGCCTTGCCCTGGGACGCGGTGCCGCGCTGGTCGAAGCCCGCGGCGTCATAAAGCGCGCCCGTGACGATCGAGGTGCCCGCCTCCCATGCGCCTTGTCCCGACAGGCGGGCGGTCGCCGCGTCCAGCGCGTCCTCCCGGTGCCGGAAGGCGGTCTCGCCCTGGAAGGTCGCCTCAGACGCCCGGTCGCCGTAGTAGAGGTAGTCCGCCGACAAGGTCGCGAGCAGGCGATGACCCGCCGCCGTCGGGTGGACGCCATCGAAGAACAGATAGGTGTCCGGGGCCGCGCACAGAGTCGCGCCGACCAGGCAGGACTGTGTGACGTTGGTCAGGCCGAAACGGCCCGGGTTGGCCGCGATCGGATCAGAGACCTTGGCCAGATCGAACAGGATGATGTTGGTGTTCGGGCGCGTCGCAGCCAGCGTCACCAGCGAGGCCTGCAGCTGGCCATTGAACTGCGATCCGGCATAGTCGGCCAGGGCCGCCAGCGGCGTCGGGCTGAACTGCGGCGTGGTGCCCAGGCGCGGCAGGTTCGTCACCAGGATGGTGCCCGCCCCGCGCGAGGCGATGTCGCCGACGATGAAGTTCATGTCCGCCACGGCCGCCCGGATCACCGGATCCACGAAGCCGGTGGGGTTGCCCTGGGAGGTCGGCGGCAGGACGGCGAAGGCGCCCAGCGACTGGAAGATGTTGTTGGCCCCGCCCAGAACGCTGACCAGGTCATTGGCCCCGAACGTGCCGCCGCGCGAGACGTAGGTCGTCAGCTGCTGGCGCATGCCCGGGGGAAAGGCGACGACGTTGTCGGTCCGCGACCCGCCATAGGCGAGGTTGATGCTGCCGTTGACCGGGCCGTTGAAGTTGGCGGCCGCGAAGCCCAGCTGCTCGGTGAAGACCGGCCCGTTCGAGAACCGGCCCTGGAAATAGGGCGGGGACGGCGGCTGGGTGCGGCCGGACGCCAGATACAGATTGCCGTTGTCGCTGAGCGAATCACCCAGCACCACCAGACGTCCATAGGACTGGGCAGAGGCGGCGGTCGCCAGGGCGCTCGAGGCGGCGAGCGTCAGCGCGGCAACGGCCGCGCCGCGAAAAAAGCGGTTCATGATGTCCTCCCGTCGGTCGGCTCTGTGCGACCGTTCCGCGACAGTCTGCGCCGTCCACGGACAGACGCAAGATGCCGTCAGGGAAGCTTCTAGTGAAGCAGTCGGAAACGCAGCGTTCCGGCAACACTCTTCAGCACCCGAAGCGCCTGAGGGTCGTAGTCCCGGTCGACGTCGGTGATGACGTATCCGGTCCGCTCGTCGGTCTTCAGATGCTGGCCGAGGATGTTCAGCCCTGCCGCCGACAACTCGCGGTTCAGCTCGGCCATGACGCCGGGCTGGTTCCTGTGGATGTGCAGGATCCGGTGCCCACCTGACACGTCGGCCAGCTGCACGTTCGGCAGGTTGACGCAGAAGGTCGTGTCGCCCCGATTCAGATACCCCAGCAGTCGTTCGGCGGCGAACTCGGCGATCGCCTCCTGCGCCTCCTCCGTCGAGCCACCGATGTGCGGCGTCAGGATGACGTTCTTCAGGCCGCGCAGGGGGCTGTCGAAGGGATCGGCGTTGGTCCGGGGCTCTTCGGGAAACACGTCCAGCGCCGCTCCACCGACACGGCCCGCGCCGATCGCCTGGGCCAGGGCACCGATGTCCACCACATGGCCACGCGACAGGTTCAGGAACAGAGTGCCGGGCTTCATCGCCTGCAACTGCGCCGCCCCGATCAGGTTGGTGTTTTCCTTGCGCCCATCGACGTGCAGCGAGACCACATCGGCCTCGGCCAGCAGGGCGTCCAGCGACCGCATCCGCCGCGCATTGCCCAGCGCCAGACGCTCGGACAGGTCGTGGAAGATGACCCGCATGCCCAGGGCCTCGGCCAGCACCGACAGCTGGGAGCCGATGGCGCCGTAGCCGACGATGCCGAGTGTCTTGCCTCGCAGCTCGCGAGACCCTTCCGCCGACTTGTTCCACCTGCCCTGGTGCATGGCCGCTGACTTGTCGACGACGTCGCGCATCAGGGCGACGGTCAAGCCGATCGCGAGTTCGACCACGCTGCGGGTGTTGGAATAGGGCGCGTTGAAGACGGCCACCCCCCTGGTCGCGGCCGCGTCGAGATCGATCTGGTTGGTGCCGATGCAGAAGGCCGCCACGGCCATCAGTCGGTCGGCCGCGTCCAGAACCCGCTCGGTCACATTGGTCTTGGAACGGATTCCCAGGACATGGACGCCCTTGATGCGCTGAATGAGGTCGTCCTCGTCCAGCGCGCCCTTCATCGTCTCGACCGAGTATCCCGCCTCCTCCAGCCGCTCGACCGCCGCCGGGTGGATATTTTCCAGCAGCAGCATGCGGATGCGGCTGCGTGGATAGCTCCAGCGCCCGGCTAGTCCCTCGGCATGAAGCAGTTCGTCGATCGAGCGGGCCTCGGCGTCAGCGACCTCGACCACACGCTCGCGCCGGGCGATCTCGGTGAAGGCGTAGAACCGATCGGCCGCGCCCTTGAGCTTGACCTCGGCATCGTTCCAGCCGTCGCCGACCATCACGACGGGACCGGCAAGACCGAGGTTGCGAATGACCTCCGGCTTGCCGTTCTCATGCGACAGGGGATTGGCGTCGTCGACACCCGTCACCCGGCCGTCGCCATCATAGATCAAGTCGTTGCAGAAGACCCGGTCCGGACCGACGCCCAGTCGCTGAGCGATGGGCGCGATGATTTCGCGAAAACCACCGGACAGGATGATGATCCGCTCGGCGTGGTCGTTGAAGAACTTCAGGTTCCGCCGGACCGAGGACGTCCCCTCGTCCAGGATGCGGTCGGCGAGCGTTTCGACATGCTCACGCATGAGCGGCAGCAGATCCAGCCTGCCCCGCAGGGCCTGACCGAAATCCATCTGCCCGGACATGGCGCGGTCGGTCAGCGCGGCGACCTGTGCTCGAACTGACGACGCGTCCGCATGTCCTTCGAGTGCGATATCGGCCAAAGCCTCCAGCGTCTCGATCCGGACCAGGGTCGAGTCGAAGTCGAAGATCAGCGTCGGAGCGGCGGTCATGCCCCTCTTTCGCCGACCTTCGCATTTGCAGCAACGGCTTTGTGGCCGGGATCAGAGGCCCGTGATGCGACGCACCTGGCTGTCCGGACGACGGCTTTCCAGCGCCGCGGCACCGATCGCCGCCGCGATGGTCGCGACCGCGAGGAGCGCCCCGCCCTCGCGGGCGTGATCCTTGGCATAACGACCGGCCTGGTCGGCATAGAGCCGGGCTTCGCGGGCGTATTTGCGACGCTGCTTGTCCGACATCGCGCGCTGGCCGCGCTTGAGCAGCTTGCGGGCCTCGTGCCGGGCATCGTCCGACAGGTCGCCGGCGCGCTCCCCGAACTCGCCGGCGCGCTCGCTGAGGCCGCGCGAGATATCTTCGAACCGGTGGCGCAGGGCCTCGGCGTCGATCCATCCGCGCGGATCGATCCGGCTGCGCAGCGCCTCATAGCGGCGCGGCCCCGTGCGCTGCGTCAGCAGGATAGTGCCCACGGCCGCGACCAGCACCAGGGCGACGGATCCTACGGTGATCCCGGGGTGTTTTCTGACCTCGGCCAGAGCGCTGAAATTACGAACCATGGGGTAGTATATCTCCTCGTAGAGCCCCTCTTCGGTCGGCTCATAGAGCCCGTCCGCGTCGGGTTGCCAGGCGGAATCGCGATCCCGCATCAGCACAGGAGCGAACTTCGCCATGAGTGGTTCCGCGATGCCCGGCGCGGCGGCGTACATCATCGCGATCAGACGTCCTGCTCCGCCGACGGTGATCTCATGCACCGAGTGCGTCGCGCACCAGAGGATCGCATCGGCGACGACTTGGGCGGCGTAGACCGGCTGCGGGTTGCGCACGGCCTCGCCGGGGTTGCGGCTCCGCCCTCCCGCGACGGGACCGGGCTTGATCAGCGACACCGACACCGGCGACCGTTCCTGCGTCATCTGCGACCGGAGGGTGTTGGTGAAGGTCTTCACCGTCAGCTTGGACGCCGCATGGGCTTCGGTCAGGGCGGGCGGCAGGTCCGACAGGCTGGGCCCGACATTGATGATCGTGCCGCCGCCCGGCCGCGCCTTGAGGTGTTCGGCGGCGATCGCCGATCCGTTGACCAGTCGGTCGTAGATGACGTCGAACATCCGGTCCGGATCGGCCAGGGCCGTTTCGTCCAGATAGTCAGGCAGGGCGAGGCCGACGACGTTGACCCAGGTGTGAAAGCCACCGAACAGCCTCCGGCACTTTTCGGCCGCTTCGTACAGGGCGTCGTAGTCGGCGACGTCCACGGCCGCGCAGGCCGCCCGCGCGCCGGCCCCTTGCAGGTCTTCCACCAGACGCGCCAGGGCGACCGGGTCGTCGTCGATCAGGAAAACGCAGGCCCCGGACGTGGCGGCCCGCCGGGCGGTGGTCAGACCGATGGCGGAGGTCGCGCTCGTGATGACGATCGCCTGGTCTCGCAGCGGCTTGAATGACGGCTTGGTGGGCATGACGCGGGTCTCTAGGGTCGGGGCCAGGAAGCGGGAACGGGGAAGCCCAGATTTCCGACAGATAGCGTTCGTGGGCGGCCCTTACCATCGCGGCCGGGGTTTCCTATCTTGCGCCCTTCACCGATTTTCCGACATCTCAGGGATCTGCCGTGACCGATCACGCGCCCGCGCACGCCGCGCCGTCCGACGACCTCGCCGCCGCCTTCCAGATCGAGGGATGGCCCGTGCGTGGCCGCCTCGTTCGGCTGGGCGAGGCCATCGACACCATCCTGTCGGCCCATGCCTATCCCGAGCCGGTCGCGGCGCTGCTGGGCGAGGCCTGCGCCCTCGCCGCCCTGGTCGGCTCCAGTCTCAAGTTCGAAGGCCGGCTGATCGTCCAGGCCCAAGGGGACGGTCCCGTTCGATATGTCGTGGCCGACTACGACACCGAGGGTCTGCTGCGCGGCTATTGCCGCTATGACGAGGCGGAGGTTGCCGCTGCATCGAACGGTTTCGCGCGCCCGGGGGCTCGCAGCCTTCTGGGTCAGGGGGTGTTCGTCATGACCCTGGATCGCGGCCCGGACTTCGAGCGCACCCAGGGCATCACCCCGATCGAGGGCGAGAGCCTGTCGTTGGCCGCCGAGCATTATTTCGAACAGTCCGAGCAGATTCCGACCAAGGTCCGCCTCGCCGTGGGTGCCGTAACGACCGAGGCCGGCACCACCTGGCGCGCCGGGGGGGCGCTGATCCAGCTGATCGCCGGCGACGCGGCGCGCGGCTCGACCGAGGAGGTGTGGGACCGGACCCGCGCGCTGTTCCACACCCTGGCCGACGACGAGCTGGTCGATCCGACCATCACGCCCGAGACGCTGCTGTTCCGCCTGTTCCACGAAGACGGCGTCCGGCTGGAGAACGCCCTGCCGCTGAAGGCCCAGTGCCGGTGCTCGGCCGACCGCATCGAGACGGTCCTGGCCTCCTTCGGTCCGGAAGAGCGCGCGGACATGATCGAGCCTGACGGCAAGATCCACGTGACGTGCGAATACTGCGCCCGGGTCTATGCGCTGGACCCGGGAGCGGTCGAGGCGGCGAGTCAGTGACGGGCCGACAAGGTTAGACGGAGGACGCCCTCGACGTTGGGCCTGCGGGTCGCCCGATCTATCTGAACTTCCTCAGCCCCCTCGGACCCATCCGCCCCGCGCCAGCGCGTTTGCCCAGCCAATCCTTCCAGTCGGGCCAGTTGCGTCGACGCCCGCCGCCGTCGACCCATTCGGGACCATGGCCACCGTCGAAGACCGCGATGTCGGACAGGCCGCCCTGTTTGAAGGACTGCAGCTTCACGCCCTTGCCGCGTCCCATTTCCGGCAGTTCAGCCACTGGGAAGATCAGGGTCTTCAGGTTCTCGCCGATGGTCGCGACGTGGTCGGCCGCGCCCAGACGCAGGGCCGCCAGAAGATCACCGTTCAGCACCTGTTTGCCGCCCCGCTTGCTGGCCAGCAGTTCGTCCTCCGGCGCGACGAAGCCGTAGCCGGCCTTCGATGCGATCAGCAGTTTCGCGCCCGGCTGATGCGCCAGAACGGCGACGATGCCGGCGCTCTCCTCCAGCTCGATCATCAGGCGCAAAGGCTCGCCGTGGCCGCGTCCCGAGGCCAGCTTGTCGGCCCCCACGGTGAAGACCCGACCGTCCGAAGCCGCCACCAGCAGCTTGTCGGTCGTGTAGGCGGGGACCAGGAAGCCGAGGGCGTCACCCTCCTTGAACTTCAGCTCCGACGGATCCTCGACCTTGCCCTTCACCGCGCGGATCCAGCCGCGCTCGGACAGGATGACGGTGATCGCCTCTTTCGGGATGTAGGCCTCGGGCGCGACGAAGGCTGAGGAGTCGACGGCTTCGGCGATGGTCGTCCTGCGGGGCGAGACCAGGGCCTTGCGGGTCGCCTCCAGCTCCTTGCCGATCGCTTTCCACTGTTTGGCGGGAGAGGCCGACAGCGAACGCAGGGCCGCCAGTTCTTCGGACAGAGCCTTGTATTCGTTCTCGATCGTCACCTCCTCGATCCGCGCCAGCTGGCGCAGGCGGGTGTCCAGGATGAAATCAGCCTGGGTCTCCGACAGGCCGAAGCGGGCGATCAGGACCGCCTTGGGCTGTTCCTCCTCCCTGACAATTCGGATGACCTCATCCAGGTTCAGGAAGACGATCCTGAGGCCTTCCAACAGGTGCAGACGCTTTTCGACCTTCTCGATCCGCCACTGGGACCGGCGGTTCAGCACCTCGCGCCGGTGATCAAGGAAGGCCTGCAGACAGGCCTTGAGCCCGAGGACGCCCGGCGTTCCGGTGGCGTCCAGCACGTTCATGTTGATGGGGAAGCGAACCTCCAGATCCGACAGGCGGAACAGGGTCTCCATCATCGCCTCGGGATCGACATTGCGGCTCTTGGGCTCGATGACGATGCGGATGTCCTCGGCCGACTCGTCCTGCACATCGGCCACGAGAGGCAGCTTCTTCTGCTCCAGAAGCTCGGCCAGCTGTTCGATCAGCTTGCCCTTCTGGATCTGGTAGGGAACCTCGGTGATGACGGCCTGCCAGCCGCCGCGCTCCATAGGCTCGCGCTCCCAGCGGGCGCGCAAGCGCACCCCGCCCCGGCCGGTCTCATAGGCGTCCAGGATCGAGGCGTGGCCCTCGACCGCCACGCCGCCGGTGGGAAAGTCCGGGCCAGGCACGATCTCGACCAGCTCGGCGGTGGTGGCGTCGGGCCGGTCCAGCAGCACCAGACAGGCGTCGATCAGTTCGCCGACGTTGTGGGGCGGGATCGAGGTCGCCATGCCCACGGCGATGCCCGAAGACCCGTTGGCCAAGAGGTTTGGAAAGCCCGCCGGCAGGACGATCGGCTCTTCATCCTGATCGTCATAGGTGGGGCGGAAGTCCACGGAATCCTGATCGATTCCGTCCATAAGCAGCATGGCCGCCGGCGTCAGCTTGCACTCGGTGTAGCGCATGGCGGCGGGGTTATCGCCGTCGATGTTGCCGAAGTTCCCCTGGCCGTCCACCAGCGGATAGCGCTGGGCGAAGTCCTGGGCCAGGCGCACCAGCGCGTCATAGATCGAGGCGTCGCCGTGCGGGTGGTATCCGCCCATGACCTCGCCCACGACCTTGGCGCATTTGCGGGCGGCGGCCTGCGGGTTCAGCCGCATCTGCTGCATGGCGTACAGGATGCGGCGGTGCACCGGCTTGAAGCCGTCGCGCACGTCCGGAAGGGCCCGATTGGTGATGGTCGACAGGGCGTAAGCCAGATAGCGGCGGCTGAGCGCCTCGCCCATGGGCTCGTCGACGATGCGACCGCCCTCGGGCGGCGGAGTGTGGATGGTCATGGGCCTGCGAATCGTCCGGTTCGGTCCGGGAGTCTAGACCGTACCGACCGTGGGTCGACCGCTGGCGTTACGAAGGGACCGGTGGGCACACGGCCCCGGTTCCCCGCGCGTGAACGCCGACCAGCACATCGAGATCAGCGACACCCGCTTCAGGCGCCGAGGGCCGCGTTTATTCCGCCCAGCAGGGTCTCGGCCGTGATCGGCTTTGGAAGGTGCAGATCGGCACCGGCGGCCAGGGCCTGCGCGTGGTGCTCGGGCATGGCGTTGGCGCTGAGGATGACGATCGGAATGCGCGCGGGCTGCCGCGCGGCTTCCAGGCCGCGGATGGCCCGTGTGGCCGTCAGGCCGTCCATCACGGGCATCTGCATGTCCATGAGGATCAAATCGAACCGTTCACCGGCGAAGGCGGCCACGGCCTGGGCGCCGTCCTCGACCATGGTCAAGTCGATGTCGTGGCCGTCGAGGATCAGCTGGACCACTCGGCGATTCGTCGGATGATCCTCGGCCAGAAGGATACGCAACGGGCGCTCAGCCCCGTATTCGACCGGCCGCGCGGGGGACATGGCGGCTGGCCGGGCATCGGCGTCAGCGGGGCGCAACGGCAACTTGACGCTGAAGCGACTGCCCACGCCGGGCTCCGACAGGGCCGAAATCTCGCCGCCCATCAACTCGACCAGGGCGCGACAGATCGACAGGCCGAGCCCTGTGCCGCCGAACCGGCGGGTGATGCTGCTGTCGGCCTGGTTGAACCGTTCGAACAGACGGCCGGCGTGATCGGCGTCGAACCCCACACCGGTGTCCTCGACGTCGAAGGCGAGGCACGCCGTCCCGTCGGCCAACGGCTGCAGGTCCACCCTCAGGGTGACGCTGCCCTGGCCTGTGAACTTGATGGCGTTGGACAACAGGTTCGACACCACCTGCCGGATCCGCGTGCTGTCCCCCCGGAACAGGCCGGTGACGTCGGGCCCACGCTCCAGCTGGAACGTCAGTCCCTTGTCCTCTGCTCTCTGGCGAGCGACCTCGGCGGCGGAGACGAAGGCTTCGTCCAGGTCGAACGGCCGGTCCTCCAGCGTCACCTGGCCGGCCTCGATCTTGGAGACGTCGAGCACGTCGGACACCAGCCGCTCCAGCGTCACGCCGGACTGCCGGATCAGGGCCACCATCTCGGCCTGTTCGGGCGTCATGGCCGTGCGAGACAGGGCGTCGACGATGCCGATCACGCCGTTCAGGGGCGTGCGAATCTCGTGGCTCATGTTGGCGAGGAAGTCGGACTTGGCCTGGCTGGCCGCTTCCGCCGCCGCCTTGGCCTCAACCAGGGCGCGCTCCTCGGCGACGCGCTCGGTGACGTCGCGGGCGACGGCATAGATCCGATCCTCGAACCGCTGGGCGCGCCATTCCAGGATTCGGTAGTCGCCGTTCCGGTGTCTGTAGCGATTGCGGAAGCCCAGGATCGGCGCGCCGGGCTTGCGTGTCTCGACCTCGATGACGCTGCCTTGGGTCCCCGGCAGGTCGTCGGGATGGACCAGCCGGAGCAGCGACTTGCCGACCATCTCCGCCGGATCATGACCCAGGGTCGTCAGCCAGGACCGGCTGGCCTTCACCACCATGCCGTCAAGGTCGCGGATGATCAGCAGATCCAGCGACACCTCGAAGAAGGTGCCCAAATCGACCCGGCGTCGGGTGGGGTCGAGAGTGTGTGCCTCTTGGAGGGACGCATCGAACGACATACGCGGAATCCTGACTGCTCGGGATCACGCTAACCAGATTCGTTTAAGGTCCCGTTGTCGCGACCTAGAGCCGACCGGCTTCGCCCAGTCGCTCGATCATCCAGACGCGGGCTGCGGGAATGGGCCTGTTCTGGGGGTGGAACACGAACTGCTCCAGGAAATGACCGGTCAGATCGAAACCGGACCGCACGTCGCCTTGGGCCAAACCCGCCTGAGCCCCCAGCAGGAAGGGCGGCAGTTTCAGAAGCTTGTCAGCATAAGGTCGGCCGGCGTCCGCACTCACCGCCCGGCCTGTGCGGGGGCTGACCCAGATCAGGTCGTCCACGGATCCGGTCACCGCGCACGATCCGAGGTCCAGTCCGAACCCGAGATCTTCCAGCAGACCGGCCTCGAATCTCACGAAAATCGCAGGCCAGACTTCAGGGATCTCGAACGCCGCCATCATGGCCTCAAAGGCCAGGAAAGCCCCCGGATGCGCCTCTCGTTCCGGCAAGGCTCCCTGAGCGACCGCCGCCGCCGCCGCGAGACCCGCAAGGGCCAGGGGGTCGTCGAACAGGACGCTGGGCCCCTCGCCCACCGGCTCCAGCCGGGCCGAGCCCAGATGGTCGGAGGTCCGCGCGCGATAGTCGGCGATGACCCGCGCCCCCGCCTGAAGGAACGGCTTCATCCGCCGGGAGGCGCCTCCCGCGATATAGGCGGCGTGACGGCCGTGGGTTTCGGTCAACAGGTCCACGACGACGCCCGTGTCGCCATGAGCCCGCGCTGAAAGGACGTAGGCTTCCTCGTGAAACTCCATCAGTCGCCCTGGATGACGTCCACGACGGCGTCGGCCCGATCGTTGGGCACGGCGAAGCTGAGGACGTACTGCTCGATCTTCCAGCCGTCGTCCGTCAGGCGCAGAACACCCGAACCCCGGGTCACGCCATAGCTGGCGTTGACCAGCTTCTCCTCGAACCAGGCGATGCAGCGGCATTCGATGGGCGCGATGGTGATGGTTCGCTCCGTCGCCGGATAGGACCAGCCCCGGCCGCTCCCGAAGGACCCTGCCGCGTACTGGCGGAGCTCGTCGATGGTCCAGTGCTCCGTGGCATCGGTGCCGACGAACCGGGCGTCCGGCGTATAGAGGGCGAAGTAGGCCTCTGCGTCGGCGGCGGAAGAGGCGGCGTTCAGTTGATCGAGGACGGCGGCGACCTCGGCCTGAGCGGGGTCCGGGGCGGACTGGAGGGCCAGAGCGGCGATCAAGGGAATCAGCACGGCGATGTCTCCTCCCCGCCGTGATCCTCGGACGTGATCCGAGGATCCGATGGTCCGCAGCGAGCGTGACGGGGTCGACGTTCGGTCTAGCCCCTCAACGCCGCCTTCGCCACCGCCTCCGATCCTCGGATCAAGTCCGAGGATGACGGAGGGGTTGTTGGATCCCGACCCTACTCCCCGCTTTCCGGAACCGGATAGGTATCGGGCGTGATCGCCTTGGCGATGGCCAGCAGGTTGCGCGCGGCGTTGCGCCCGACCCGGTCGGAATAGTCGTGCCCCTGATCCGTTTCGGTGTAGTCGGGCCCCGGTCCCGGCCCGAGGTGCCAGTATGTCCAGGACTGGCCCGGAATGGTGAAGCCCATGTCGATCAGGCCCTGACAGACGGTGGCGACGATGTTGTGGGCACCGTCCTCGTTGCCGGTCACGACGACCCCGGCGACCTTGCCGAAGGCGATCGGTCGGCCGCTGTCGTCGGTCTCCGCGAACCAGGCGTCGAGGCGTTCCAGGGCGCGCAGGCAGACACTGGACATCTGACCCAGCCACGTCGGGGTGGCGAAGATCACGATGTCGGCCGCCTTCAGCTTGGCGTCGACCGAAGGCCAGTCGTCGCCCTCGCCCTCGTCGGCGCTGACGCCGGGTTTGATGTTCAGATCGACCAGCCGGATCATCTCGACGCTGGCTCCACCCTTTTCAAGCTCGGCGATGACGACCTTGGCCAGTGCCTCGGTGTTGGACGTCCCCGGCGAGGGCTTGAGGGTGCAGTTCAGGATGACGGCGCGCATGGGAGATCTCCGGTGTGAGCGGCATCAACGACAGCGTCGGGCCCTCGTTCCGCGTGTTAATTTAACCGAGCGGTTGACAACACGACACGCTGGGCGCATTTAACCGATCAGTTCAACGCAAAGCCGCGCCATGCAGACCGACGACCTCTCCGCCAAGTTCGCCGCCCTGGCCGACCCGACCCGTCGGGCGATCCTTGCGCGGCTGTGCGAAGGCGAGGCCAGCGTCAACGACCTGGCGGCTCCCTTCGACATGAGTCTACCCGCCGTCTCCAAACATCTGAAAGTGCTGGAGAAGGCGGGTCTCATCACCCGGGGCCGGGAAGCCCAGTGGCGGCCTGCCCGACTGGAGCCAATGGGCCTGAGAGGCGTGGCCGAATGGCTGGAACACTATCGGCGATACTGGGATGCCAGCTTCGACCGTCTCGATGCCTACCTCAACAAGATCCAGAAAGGGGACCCTCGTGGCCCACGAAACTGACACCATCGACCCCTGCGTCGCCACCGGCGCGGACAACCACGCCCTGGTGCTGGAGCGGGTCCTGAACGGCACGCCGGAAAAGATCTGGAAGGCGTGGATGACGCCTGAGATCCTGGCGCAGTGGTTTTGTCCCAAGCCGTGGTCGATCACGGCCCCGGTGATCGAGCCGGAGGTCGGCGGCCGGTTCGCCTTCACCATGCACGGCCCCGACGGCGAGGTCATGCCGAACGACGGCGTCTTCCTGCTGGTGGAGCCGCACCGCCGCTGGATCACCACGGACGCCTTCGTGAAGGGGTGGCTGCCCGCCGGTCTGCCCTTCATGGTCGCCGAGATCGAGCTGACGCCTCTGGAGGACGGCAAGACCCGATATGTCGCCACCGCCCGACACTGGTCGGAGGAGACGATGAAGCAGCACGAGGCGATGGGCTTCCACGACGGCTGGGGCACGGTCGCCGACCAGCTGAACGCCATCCTGCCGAGCCTGTGACATGTCCCTGGTCGAGACCGCCCTGCCCGATCTGCCGCCGCTGCTGCCGCATCGGCTGGATCTGACGCGCACCTTCGCCGCGCCGCGCGCCCTCGTCTGGATGGCCTGGACGCGGCCGGAGATGCGGGTGAACTGGCTGGGCCCGGTCGAATGGCCGATGGTCGAGGGGTTCAACGACCTCCGCGTCGGCGGCGAATGGCGGGCCTGCCTGCGATCGGTCGAGACCGGCGAGGACCTGTGGCAGGGCGGCCATTACCGCGAGATCGTCGAACCCGAACGCCTGGTCTTCACCTTCAAGTGGGACGAAAGCCACGAGGACGGCCCACCCGCCGACACCCTGGTCACGGTGCTGCTGCACGAGACCGACGACGGTCGCACCCGCATGGAGTTCACCCACGAGGGCCTGAAGTCCGAGCGCAGCCTGACGGGCCACGAATACGGCTGGAACTCCACGCTGGACAGGCTCGAGGCCTGGCTGGCCGCCAACCCCGACTGACCCAAAACCAGGAGAGACGACCATGAAGATCGTGACGAGCCTGAGCTTTCAGGGAAACTGCCGCGAAGCGTTCGGCTTCTATGCCCGGGTCCTGGGCGGCAAGATCACGGCGGCCATGCCGTTCGGCGACGGCCCGCCCGACATGCCGATCCCGCCCCAGTACAAGGACTGGCTGATGCACTGCTGGATGGACGTGGGCGACCAGGCGATCATGGGCGCGGATCTGCCGCCCGAGTTCGCCCCCAACATCGACAAGCCCAAGAACGGGTTCGACGTGACGGTGCATTTCGACGATGCCGGAAAGGCCCTTCGCGTGTTCGAAGATCTGTCCGAAGGCGGCAAGGTCGGCATGGCCTTCGGCGAGACCTTCTGGTCGCCCGGCTACGGCAGCCTGACCGACAAGTTCGGCGTCCCGTGGATGGTCAATGTCATTCCCGCCGAGGGCTGGACGCCCGGGCAGGCCTGAGGATGCGCAGGCTCAGATTGTCGACCTTCCTGACGCTCGACGGCGTCATGCAGGCCCCGGGCGGCCCGACCGAGGACTGGACCGGCGGCTTCCCGTTCGGTGGCTGGCTTGCACCGCTGGCCGACGAGACCGTGGGCGAGATGATGGGGGAGTGGATCGGCGCAGACTACGACCTGCTGCTGGGCCGCAAGACCTATGAGATCTTCGCCGCCCACTGGCCGGATCAGGACGACGAGATCGGTCGAACCTTCAATGCGATCGACAAGTTCGTGGTGGCGGGGCCGGAAACGCCTCTGACGTGGGCCAACAGCCACCGACTGGACGGAGACCCCGCGGAAGCCGTGCGGCGGCTGAAGGCCTCGGGCGACCGCGACCTGTTGATCCAGGGCAGTGGTAAGTTGCTCCAGGCTCTGCTGGCGGCGGATCTGATCGACGAGATGACGCTGATGGTGTTTCCGGTGGTGCTGGGCCAGGGCAAGCGGCTGTTCCGCGAGGGACACGCTCCCGGCACCTGGCGGCTGGAGAGCACGCGCCATTCGCCATCCGGCGCGATCTCGAGCCGCTATGTCCGCGCCGGCGCCGTTGAAACGGCCGCCATCGCCGCCCCTGCCGACAACGACCGGGAACGGGCCCGTCAGGACCGGATGCGTCGTGAAGGCTAGTTCCGCGCCAATCCGGTCGGGAAGGCATGACCCAGGGCTTCGGCCATGGCCTGCTGGCTGATCAGCAAGACCTGCTCCTGCTGGTGATAGTTGTTGGTGAGTACGATCACGCTGATGCGCTCGCGAGGCTGCCAGGTGACCAGATTGCGGAAACCCGACCAGCTTCCGGTGTGATAGATCTGGATGTCCTCGAAACCGGGTTCGACGCGGCGGCCCAGGCGGTTGGCCATGATGCCATAGCCCCAGATCCGCCGAACGCGGCCCCGCTCGCTGCCCTGATCGGCCGGGGCGTGGTCGGCGACCATGGCGGCATAGCTCTCGGCGCTCAGCAACCGCCCGCCGTGCAGCGCGCGCTGCCAGACCAGCATGTCGTCCAGTGTCGAATACAGCGCCCCCGCGCCCGGAATGATGGAGACGTTCGCCAGCCGCTGCGGCGTGAGCCCCTCGGGGAAGGTCGCGTGGCCCGCGACCAGACCGGGGCCGTCGCCGATGCCGGTGTCCGCCATGCCCAGTGGGGCGAAGAAGGCGCTCTGCAGGAAATCGTCGAATGTCTTGCCTGAGGCCCGCTCGACGATGTCGGCCGCCAGGTTGAAGCCGGCGTTGTTGTAGCGCAGTTCCTCGCCCGGCACGAAGGAGAGGCCGTAACGCGCCGAATCCTCGGTCAACTCCCTCATCGTCGCGGGCGTCGTCCGCCGCACGCCCCAGCCGGGCCGCTGCATCAGGTCGGGAATGCCCGCAGTGTGCGAGATCAGGTGGCGGATACGCAGCGGGGCCCACGCCTCGGTACACGGCTGGATCCAGCGGCAGACCGGATCCTCGACCGACAGCTTCCCCTCGTCCTGAAGGCGGAGGACGGCTGCGGACGTGAACTGCTTGGACAGGCTGGCCAGCCGAAACCGCGACGTCAGCTCCAGTGGCGCGCCGGTATCCGCGTCGGCCACGCCATAAACCTGCCGGAACAGAATCTGGTCGCCGCGCGAGACGAGGACGCCCCCCATGAAGCGACCCGCCTCGGCCTGGCCTCGAAGACGCTCGGCCAGCTGCGGCAGGGCCTCGACGACCACGACCGGCGGACGCGTGGGAGGGACGGTCGCGGCCGGGGCCGGCTCCGCATCGGGGGCGCGGAGCTTGAAGGCCGCAGCGACGCCGCCGCCGACGATCAGCAGACCGACGGCCGCGAGGGCGGCGAGGACGATCCGGGGATGGTTCCCGGCGAAACGCGGAACGTGAAACACCCTAGACGTCGAACTCCAGGCCGAACTGGGCGTAGAGCGCCCGGCTGTCCTGCCATTTTGGATCGACCTTGACGGTCAGGAACAGATGGACGGGCCGGTCGAGAAGCTCCATCAGCTCCTCGCGCGACTTCTGGCCGATCCATTTCAGGGTCTGGCCGCCCTTGCCCAGAACGATGGGCCGCTGGCTCTCACGCTCGACATAGATGGTCTGTTCGATCCGGGCCGAGCCGTCGGCCTTCTCGTCGAAGGCCGTGGTCTCGACCGCTGCCGAATAGGGCAATTCCTCGTGAACGCGCAGATAGACCTTCTCGCGGGTGATCTCGGCGGCCAGCACCCGGATCGGCACGTCGGCGGACTGGTCTTCGGGGTACAGCCAGTGGCCCAGCGGCATGGCCTCGGCCAGACGCTTCTTCAGGTCGTCCACGCCGTCGCCGGACAGGGCCGAGATCATGAAGACCTCGCTGTAAACGCCGGTTTCAAAGAGGCTTTGAGACAGCGCCAGTAAGGTGTCGCGGCGCATGCCGTCGATCTTGTTGAGTACCAGAATGACCTGCGTCCCGGTCGACTTCAGGTTGGCGATGATGGTCTCGGTGTCCTCGGCCGAGCGACGGTCCGCGGCCTGGCCCTCCTTGCCTTCGGAGGCGATGTGCGAGGCCGCGTCGACCAGATGGACCACGGCGTCCGCGTCCTGGGCCCCGCCCCAGGCCGAGGCGACCATGGCCCGGTCCAGCCGCCGGCGCGGCGTGAAGATGCCGGGCGTGTCGACCAGCACGATCTGGGACTCGCCCTCGATGGCGATGCC
This sequence comes from Caulobacteraceae bacterium, assembly GCA_947475735.1. GTDB lineage: Bacteria > Pseudomonadota > Alphaproteobacteria > Caulobacterales > Caulobacteraceae > Brevundimonas. Next base: position 151,408 of record CANJLQ010000007.1, on the reverse strand, counting down.
GCGAACCGGAAAGCGCGTCGTCTGGACCTTCTGGGTGACGATCGAGACCTTGGACCCGGTCAGGCGGTTGACCAGCGTCGACTTTCCCGCGTTCGGCGCGCCGATGATGGCGGCGAAGCCCGCGCGGTGCTGGGATTGGGGTTCGGTCAAATCACGCCTTCACGTTGCAGCATGGCGGTCGCGGCCGCCTTCTCCGCGTCCTGACGCGAACGCCCTTGCGCGGTCAAGGGTTCGACGCCGGGGATCGACACCTCGACGGTGAAGGTCGGGGCATGGTCCGAGCCGGTCTGGCCGACGACGCGGTAGGTGGGCAGCGCCCGCCCCTGCCCCTGCGACCACTCCTGCAGGGCCGATTTGGGATTGTTCAGGGCGCGCGGGGCCGGGGTGGCGAGTTCCTCCGCCCAGGCCCGGTCGAACACGGCGCGGGCCGCGTCGATCCCCGCGTCGAGGTAAACCGCCGCCAGCAGGGCCTCCATCGCATCGGCGACGACGCCCTCCTTGCTGCGCCCCCCGGTCTTGGTCTCGCCCGGCGACAGGCGCATGGCCGCGCCGACACCCATCCGCTCGCCGACACGCCCGCAGGCATGCTTGTCGACGAGGGCGTGCAGGCGCGAGGACAGCTCGCCTTCGTCGGCCTCGGGGAAGTCGTGATGCAGACGCTCGGCGACCAGCAGGCCCAGGACGCGGTCGCCGACGAACTCCAGCCGCTCGTTGTGGCGCGCGGGCTTTCCGGCGGCCTTGTCGGCACCCTCCCCCACGCTGGAATGGGTCAGGGCCCGCTCCAGAAGGGCGGGATCTGCGAACGCGTGACCCAGGCGGTCGACCAGAGCGGCCACCGCCTCGGCCCGTGCGTTGCCCATCAGTCGAGGACGCGGAAGAAGCGGCTCGGCCTGACGTTGGCGAACCAGCTGACGGGGTTCCACAGTGACGCGCCGGGCCGCCAGGAGAAGGCGATGATCTCGGCCTTGCCGACCAGGTTTTCGTCCGGGACCAGACCCACCCCGGCCGATTCCTGCACGCGGCTGTCGATGGAGTTGTCGCGGTTGTCGCCCATCATGAAGTAGTGGCCGGCCGGAACCTGATAGACCGGCGTGTCGTCCAGATCGCCCCCGGGGCCGAAGTCCTGGATGATGAAGCTGCGCCCGCCGGGAAGCGTCTCTCGGGCCTGCGTCATGGCGCGCGGCCCGAAGATGTCCTCGACCTCGCCGCGGCTCACGATCACGTCGTTCACCGGCTGACCATTGATATGCAGGACGTTGCCGATCATCTGGATGCTGTCGCCCGGCAGGCCGATCACGCGCTTGATGTAGTCGGTCTTGTCGTCGCGCGGCAGCTTGAACACCACGATGTCGCCCCGGTTCGGCGCGCGACCGAACACCCGGTCCTCGCCCAGCGGCAGGTTAATCGGCAGGCCCGAGGAGTATTTCGAATAGCCGTAAGCCCACTTGGACACGACGATGTAGTCGCCCTCGTAGAGATTGGGCTCCATCGAGGCCGACGGAATGGTGAAGGGCTGGAACAGCAGCACCCGCAGCACGAAGGCGATGGCCAGGGCCACGACGATGGTTTTTACGATCTCCAGCGTCTCGGACCCAGCCGAACGGCCGCCGTCGTCATCATCATCGTCCTTTGCATGAACGCGCGCGGGACCCGGAATCTTCTCCTTCTTGTCCTCGAAAGGCGCATCGCCCTGGTCGCTCCAAATCGGGCGCGAGGCCGCGACGGTTCCAGTAGCGGCGGCGGCGGCCACCACCGGCTCGACCGGCGCGGCGGCAGGCGCGGGCGTGACGGGATCGGGGTCGACAGCGGTCGTGGCCCCGCCGGTTTCGGTGTCCTGGGACCCGGCATCGGACGCTTCAGCCTCAATGGGCGCGTCGGGCTCGACCGACACGCCGCTTTCAGACGCGGCGAAGGCGGCCTCGGCGGCGTCGACATGACCCGCGCCGTCGTGGGTCGGAGACGGTTCGGCCGCAACCGGCTCGGCCCCTTCGACGGGTGTCGGGTCCACGCCGTCGGCCGGCACGTCGTGCTTGTGCTCTTCGCTCATCTGGAAGTCTGTCCCCGCCCGCCGAACGCGGTCTGATCGTCGCCGCACGGGGTATAGCGCGATTACGCCATCGGCAAGGCTTCGATCACCACGAAGGCGAGTGCATAGGGGTGCTCGTCCGACAGCGTCAGGTGAATACGCGCCTCGTGTCCCGGCGGCGTCAGACGGGCCAAATGCCCCGCCGCCGGACCGGTCAGCGCCAGTGTCGGCTGGCCGCTGCGCAGGTTCACCACCCCCATGTCCTTCCAGTAGACATCGCGCCGCATACCGGTGCCCAGCGCCTTGGCACAGGCCTCCTTGGCGGCGAATCGCTTGGCGTAGCTCCAGGCCGCGTCGGGCTTGCGGTCGGACCGCTGGCGCTCCAGCTCGGTGAAGCAGCGCTGCTTGAAGCGGTCGCCGAAGCGGTCCAGCGAACTCTGTATGCGCCGGATGTCAGTCAGATCGGCACCGACGCCGATGATCACGCGGCTCTCTCCGAGGTGGGCGGCTCCAGTCCGCGCGCCTGGTCCATCAACGAGCGCATCCGTGCGATCGCCGGACCCAGGCCAACGAAGATGGCTTCCCCGATCAGGAAATGCCCGATGTTCAGCTCCATGACCTGCGGGATCGCGGCGACGGCCGCGACGGTGTCGTAATCGATGCCGTGGCCGGCGTGGACCTCCAGCCCCAGCGCATGGGCATGGGCGGCGCCGGCCGTCAGGGCAGCCAGCTCGGCGGCGGCCTCGTCGTCTCGGCCCTCACGGACGGCGTCGCAGTAGGCCCCCGTGTGCAGTTCGACGACGGCCGCTCCGGTCCGCTGGGCGGCGTCGATCTGGGCAGGGTCCGCGCCGATGAACAGCGACACCCGCGACCCGGCCTCGTTCAGCCGAGCGACCACCGGCGTGATCCAGTTGTGCCCCCCGACGACATCGAGCCCGCCCTCGGTCGTGCGCTCCTCGCGCTTTTCCGGCACCAGGCAGACCGCGTGGGGGCGGTGATGCAGGGCGATGGCCAGCATCTCCTGGGTCACGGCCATCTCCAGGTTCAGCGGGCGCTCCTGCTCGCGCAGCACGGCCGACAGGTGGTCGATGTCGGCGTCGGAGATGTGGCGGCGATCTTCCCTGAGATGCGCCGTGATGCCGTCGGCACCGGCCGCCAGCGCCTCGCGCGCCGCGCGCACGGGATCGGGTGACGCGCCGCCGCGCGCGTTTCGCACAGTCGCGACATGGTCGATGTTCACACCGAGGCGGACTCGCATCGGTGTCACTTCGTCAGCCTCCGGCTGCCGGGATCCTCGACCGGCAGGGCCGCCAGCTCAGGCGGCAGCGCGTCGGCGCGATAGGCCGGGACGTCCAGCGTGGCCAGCGCCACCAGAGGCACACCGACATCGGCCCGCCCGCCCGAGCGATCGACGATGCAGGCCGCCGCTACGACCTCGCCACCCGCCTCGCGGATCGCGGCGATGCATTCGCGGCTGGACAGGCCCGTGGTGACGATGTCCTCGACCATCACGACCTTCTGCCCCGGCTCGACGTGGAAGCCACGCCGCAGCTTGAACGCTCCGCCCTCGCGCTCGACGTACATGGACGGCACACCGAGATGCCGCGCGGTCTCGTATCCCGGGATGATACCGCCCACGGCCGGGGAAATGGCGACGTCGACCGTTCCGACCGCCGCGACGATCTTGCCCGCCAGCGCCTTGCACAGCCGCTCGCAGCGGGCCGCGTCCATGAAGACCAGGTTCTTTTGCAGGAACACCGGGCTGTGCAGCCCGGAGGACAGCACGAAATGCCCCTCACGCAGGGCCCCGGCGGAGCGGAATTCGTCGAGAACGTCGTCGGAGGTCATGCGCCGCTCATAAGCCCGCCGGCGTCGCAGGTGAAGGGCATCGGCGTCGCTGCGTCAGTATTCCCGGGCTTCCGCCTGACGCTCTTCCAGATGACCGTCCTTAAGGGCGAAGACGCGGTCCATGTGACCGGCCAGCTCCATGTTGTGGGTGGCGATCAGGGCGGCGACGCCGGTTTCCTTGACCAGCGCCTGAAGCGTCTCGAACACCGACTGGCTGGTGGCGGGGTCGAGGTTTCCGGTGGGCTCATCGGCGAGCAGCAGGCGCGGGCCGTTGGCCAGTGCCCGGGCCAGGGCGACGCGCTGTTGCTCGCCACCCGACATCTGGGCCGGCTGGTGCCGGGTGCGTTCGGCCAGACCCAGAGACGCCAGGGACGCTTCGGCGCGGGACTGCGCCTCCGCCAGCGGCCAGCCTGCGATGCGCATGGGCAGGGCGACGTTGTCCCTCGCGTCGAACTCCGGCAGCAGGTGGTGGAACTGATAGACGAAGCCGACACGGCTGAGCCGCAACCGGGTGCGCGCCCGTTCGTCCAGCGCGCCCACGTCCTCGCCGTTGATCCGGATTTCACCCGAAGTCGGGCGCTCCAGCAGCCCGGCGGCATGCAGCAGCGACGACTTGCCAGAGCCCGAGGGCCCGATCAGCCCGACCAGCTCACCCGGGAACAGGTCCAGATCGACGCCCTTCAGCACCGTCAGGCCGCCCTGCCCGGTCGTATAGGTGCGGGTCACGCCCCGCAGCGACAGGACGGGACTACTCATAACGCAGGGCCTCGACCGGATCGATCCGAGACGCGTTCCACGACGGCGGCAGGCTGGCCACGCAGCTCATCACCAGCGACCACAGCGCGACCCAGAACACGTCGACCGGATCGACCTCGGCCGGGATGGCGTCCAGCATGTAGACGTCGGCGTTGAACAGCTGGACGCCGGTGATGGCCTCCAGGAAATGCTGGATCGGACCGATGTTCAGGCAGAACAACAGGCCGAGCGTCAGGCCCGCCAGCGTCCCGGCCACGCCGATCGTCGCACCGGCCATGAAGAAGACCCGCAGGATCGACGACGGACTGGCGCCGATGGTCCTCAGAATGGCGATGTCGCGGCCCTTGTTCTTCACCAGCATGACGATGCCGGAGATGATGTTCATGGCGGCGATGGCGACGACGAGGCCGAGAATGATCGACATGGCCACCCGCTCGACCTTCAGCGCGCCCCAGAAGGCGGCGAGACGGTCGCGCCAGTCCTGGACGAAGGCCCCCGGCCCGGCGGCCGTGGCGACGGGCTCCAGGTAGTCCTGGACCCGGTCGGGGTCGTCGACCTTCAGCTCGATCACGTCCCACAGGCCCTCCTTGCCGAAGAACAGCTGCGCCTGCTCCAGCGGCATGAAGATGAAGGCGCGATCGTAGTCCGCCGTGCCGGACGAATAGGTGCCGCCGACGACATAGGTCTTCTCCAGACCACCCAGATTGCCGAAGGCGCTGTCGGCTCCGGTGGGAGAGTAGATCTGGATCGGGTCGCCGACGCGCAGCCCCAGCTGGTCCGCCAGGGCCTGACCGATCAGGACGTTGTCGCCGCCGTAGGCACCCTGGCCAAAGCTGGTCCTCGCCTGCTCCGACAGGCTGGAGGCCACATACTGCATAGAGGCGAGGTCCGACGGTCGCAGGCCGCGCACGATCGCGCCCGTCGTTTGGCCGCCGGCCCGGATCAGGGCCTGGTTTTCGGTCAGGGGGCTGACGCTCTCGACCCCTGGCACGGCGGCGATGCGGGCGATGACCTCGTCACGGTCGAAAGCCCCGAGAACCTCGCCCTGGACGTACATGTGGCCGTTGAAGCTGAGCATCCGGCCCAGAAGTTCGTTCCGAAAGCCGGCCATGATGCTCATGACGCTGATCAGCACGGCGACGGCCAGCATGATGCCGACGAAGCTGATGATGGCGATGGTCGCCACGCCGCCTTCCTTGCGCTTGGCGCGCAAGTAGCGGAGCGCCAGCCCGATCTCCCAGGCGGAGAAGGGCCCGGCGGGCTTCGTCGGGGACGGCACAGCCGTATCCGTCACGCGGCGACGCCCATCTGGGCCAGCATGTCGGCCAGCGGTTTCTCGTCGCGTTCGCCGGTCGCGCGGCGTTTCACTTCGACGACGCCGTTGGCGAGCCCTTTCGGCCCGACGATCGTCTGCCAGGGGATCCCGATCAGATCCATGCGGGCGAACTTGCCGCCCGGCCGCTCGTCGGTATCGTCGTACAGCACGCTGGTGCCGGCGTTGGTCATCGCCTCGTAGAGCTGCTCGCACGCCGCGTCGCAGTCGGGATCGCCGGGACGCAGGTTGATCAAGGCGACGTCGAACGGGGCCACGGCCTCGGGCCAGATGATACCCGCCTCGTCGTGGCTGGCCTCGATGATGGCCCCGAGCAGGCGCGAGACGCCTACGCCGTAGCTACCCATGTGCACGTCGGTGTCGGCACCGTCCGGACCGGCGACACGAGCCTTCATCGGAGCGGAGTATTTCGTGCCGAAGTAGAAGATATGCCCCACCTCGATACCGCGGGCCGTCAACCGGTCGGCCTCCGCCGTTTGGGTCTCGAAGGCGGCCGCGTCGTGCATTTCTTCGGTCGCGGCATAGAGCGACGTTCGCTGATCAACGATTGATTGAAGGTCGTTCCAGTCGACGTCACCGCCGGGCGCCGGCATCTCGACCAGGGTCCGGTCGCAGAACACCTGGCTCTCGCCCGTGTCGGCGAGGACGATGAACTCGTGGCTCAGGTCTCCGCCGATCGGGCCGGTGTCGGCGCGCATCGGCACGGCCTTCAGACCCATGCGGGCGAAGGTGTTCAGATAGGCCACGAACATGCGGTTGTAGGCGCGGCGCGCCGCCGCCTCGTCGATGTCGAAGCTGTAGGCGTCCTTCATCAGGAACTCGCGCCCGCGCATGACGCCGAAGCGGGGCCGGCGCTCGTCCCTGAACTTCCACTGGATGTGAAACAGGTTCAGCGGCAGGGATTTGTAGCTCTTCACGAAGCCGCGGAAGATGTCGGTGATCATCTCCTCGTTGGTGGGCCCGTACAGCAGTTCGCGCTCGTGCCGGTCGGTGATGCGCAGCATCTCGGGCCCGTAGGCGTCGTAGCGCCCAGATTCGCGCCATAGATCGGCCAGCTGCAGCGTCGGCATCAGGAGCTCGACCGCCCCGGCCCGCTCCTGCTCCTCGCGCACGATCTGCTCGATGCGGTTCAGGACCCGCAGCCCCAGCGGCAGCCAGGCATAGATGCCGGCGGCCTCCTGCTTGATCATGCCGGCGCGCAGCATGAGCTGGTGAGAGACGATCTGGGCGTCCGAAGGCGCCTCTTTAAGGGTCGGCAGGAAATAGCGCGACAGGCGCATCGGGTGGTCCTTGTTGGCAGGCCTTCCGTCTAGCCCGTGGCCTTCAACCTTGGCAACGCGAAGGCGGTGAGATTGACCCTTGCAAGACAATATGCTTTGTATCCTAAAGTACTTCAACGGAGAGCAGAATGCGCCTTTCAATCGTTCTCGTGTCCGCGAGCCTCTCGGCCGCGCCGCTGTCAGTCGCCGACGCCCAGACCGGTACCGTCGAGGTGCGCCTGACCGGTGCTCGCCCCGGCGGTCCGGCGATGGTCCAGCTCTGTTCGGAAAGCGAGGGCTTGCAGGAGTGTGCGCGCTACACCACCGTGCCGGTGCGCAACGGCACGGCCACGGCGCGCTTTTCCAACGTTCCGGCGGGACGGTGGGCGGTCGTCGCCTTTCAGGATATCGACTCCGATGGGCGCCTGGGCTTCGGCTTCTTCGGCCGCCCGAACGAGCCCTGGGGCTACAGCCGGGGGGCCCAGGGCGTGATGGGACCTCCCGACTTCGCCGCCGCCGCTATCGCGGTCCCTGCGACCGGCGGTGTCATTCCCATCCGGCTGGGGATGTAGTCATGGACCTCGATCTGCTTCCCCTGGGCTGGGTCCACAGCGTCGCCTGCCTCGTCGCCCTCGCCGCCGGCGCCTATGTCTTCGGCACCCGAAAGGGCACCCTGCGCCACCGCCAGGTCGGCTGGGCCTATCTGGGCTCCATGGTGGTGCTGAACGTCACGGCGCTGGGGGTCTATCGCCTGGGCACCTTCTTCTTTCCGCACTATCTGGCCATCGGGTGCCTGGTGCTGATCGCGCTTGGTTGGGGGGCCGGGCGGCTGATCCGCCGGCACGGCGGATGGCGCTACGTCCACCTGTCGGCGATGATTCTCAGCTACTACGTCCTGATCGGCGGTGGGGTGAACGAGGTCTTCCTGCGCGTCGACGCGCTGCGGCCGATCCTGACTCGCGAAGGGCCGCAGCTCGTGGGCATGACTCACGGTGTCGTCATGCTGGTGTTCCTGATCCTGCTGCTGGGCTGGAACGCGGTCGAAATCGCGCGGATAGTTGTGAGGAGACGACGCCGCGCCGCGGTCGCCGCCTAGGGCACCGGCGGGGCCAGGTCTGGCAACGGCATCCAGCCGATGTAGACCAGGCCCATCACCCCGACCCAGACGATCAGGGCGACCCAGGTGGTGGTGATGAACTTCTTCTTGAGGTTCGGCGTGTCGGGCGCGCCCCACTGGCGGCCGTCGGTCGGCGGCTCGTGGGTCTCCGACGACGTGCCCAGCGGCAGGATGGCGAACAGCACGACCCACCAGACGACGATGTAGATGGCGAACATGGTCACGGGGCCGATGGGCATCAGTGGGGATCCTTGGGGGTTTCCATCAGCTCGACGAGGACCCCGCCCATGTCCCTGGGATGCAGGAACAGGATCGGCGTGCCATGGGCGCCGATGCGCGGCTCGCCGGTGCCCAAGATGGTCGCGCCCTTGGCTCTGAGGGCGTCCCGTGCGGCCAGGATGTCTTCGACCTCGAAGCAGACGTGGTGCTGGCCGCCCTTGGGGTTCTTGGCCAGGAAGCCGATTATGGGGCTGTCGTCGCCCAGCGGCTCGATCAGTTCGATCTGGCTGTTGGGCAGGTCGATGAAACAGACGCGGACACCCTGCGCCGGCAGGTCGAACGGTTGGCCGGCGTCGGTCGCGCCCAGCAGGTCCGCATACATCCGCACGCTGGCTTCGATGGACGGCGTGGCGACGCCGATGTGGTTCAGAAGACCGATCATGCGCTGGCTATGACCCCTCGTCCGCCCCCGGGCAAGCCGCGCCCATGCCTGGAGCCCTGAGGGCCAGCAGGGTGGATCGTCGCACCTCGGCCGACATCAGCCCCGCCTCCTCCAGGATGCAGCCGACCACGGTGTTGGAGTTCGGGGCCAGCAGGCCGTAGGGCTGGTCCAGCGCCGCCAGCCGATCCCGCGCCTCGGTCAATCGCGCCGGGGCACCCGCCACGACGGCTGGATCGTCGCTGACGATCGTCATCTCGTGCAGGGCCTCTCCCGAGCTGGGGAAGTCATAGGCGGCGTCGGTGTAAGGCGTGATCCGCGCGGACAGACGGTTCGGACTGTCGGTGTCGCCGGGGAACTTGCCCTCCTGACTGGCGGAGAAGGCCCAAGCCTGGCCGGTCTCGGGAACCACCAGGATATAGGCGTGGCGCGGAAATAGCACATAGTGCGCCAGCCATTTGGTCACCCAGACCAGCGGCGGCTTGTCCGGCCCAAGCGCATGAGCCCCGACATAGACGCCGGGCGGCAGGACGGCGGCGTCGACCCGGCCGTTGATCGCCTCCATCCGGTCGACCATGACCTGATCCAGCAGGAAGGTGCCGCCCTCCGCCGCAGCCAGGAAGTGGGCGCGGATCTCGGCCGCCGTGGGATCGTCGCCGAGATCGCGCCCGTGGATGGCCTCGAACGCCTCATCGGAGGTCGGTCGCCCGTCGGGCGTTGAGAACCAGAGCACGCCGAGCTCGTGTGCGATGCGGCGCGCCGGGTCCTCGCCCCGAAAGGTGGACAGGCTGAGCGTCAGATTGGCCACCGCGAACAACACGACGAAACCCGCCAGCCCCTCGCCGGCGATCACCGCCCATTTCTGCCAGCCCGCAAAGGGATGGCGCGCATGGCGGATGCGATTCAGCAGCCGGTGAGCCCGGCTTCGCGTCGCGGCGAGCCAGGCCGCCGGCACGCTACAGCCTCAGGATGACCGTCTCGACGATCGGACGGCGATCCCAGATCTGCTGGCTGGCCTTCTTCAGCACCCGCGCCACGGCCTGTTCGACCACCATGTCGTCGTCGCGCGCCTCGCCCTTCAGGCTGTTGACGGCCTGTTCGACGCGCTCGGCCAGATCGTCCAGCGCATTGCCCAGCGGCGTGACCTCGTCGCCCGGCAGGCCGATGCCGCGCACGTCGATGTCGCTGACGATCTTGCCGCGCTTGTCCATGGCGAAGCTGACGACCAGCACGCCGTTGGTCGAGGCGTGGCGACGCTCTCGCAGGGCCTCGCCCTTCTCGGTCACCACCATGCCGCCATCGACATAGAGGCGGCCGTTGGGCACCTCGTCGATGATGGCCGCCTTGCCGGGGGCCAGGCGCACCAGGTCGCCGTTCCGGGGCGTCACCGTCTCGGGCACGCCCAGGTCGCGGGCGAGCGCGGCGTGCTCCATCAGGTGACGGCGCATGCCGTGGGTGGGCACCGAGATGCGCGGCCGGGCCCAGGCGTACATCTGGCGCATCTCGTCACGGCAGGGGTGGCCGGAGACGTGAATGCCGGGGTGATCCTTCTCGGTATAGAGGCGCACGCCCCGGTCGGCGAGCCGGTCCTGCAGATCGGCGATGGCCAGTTCATTGCCGGGGATGACCCGCGACGAGAATAGGCAGTGATCGCCCGCCCCCAGCTTGATGAAGGGGTGCGATCCGTCGGCGATGCGCGACAGGGCGGCCCGGTCCTCGCCCTGGCTGCCGGTGCACAGATACAGAATCTCGTCGGCGGGCCAGTGGCGGGCCTCGTCCTCCGACAGGATGGCCTTGGACTCATTGAACAGGCCGACGTGCTTGGCCGCTGCCGTGATGCGGTGCATCGAACGGCCGGCCAGGGCAACGCGACGCCCCGCCTTGTCCGCCGCCTTCATCACACTGACCATGCGGGCGACATTGGAGGCGAAGCAGCCGACCGCGATCTTGCCGGTCTTGAGGCTGCCGATCAGTTCGATCAGCCCCGCCTGCGCCTCGGTCTCCGACCCCGCCTCGCCCTCGACGAAGACGTTGGTGGAATCACAGACCATGGCCAGCAGGCCCTCGTCACCCATCTTCTGGATGGCGGCGATGTCGGTCGGCTTGCCGATGACGGGGTTGGGATCCAGCTTCCAGTCGCTGGTGTGGAACACGGTGCCCAGCGGCGTCGCGATCTTCAACCCGTTCGGCTCGGCGATCGAATGGGTCATGGTGATGAAGTCGACCGAGAACGGGCCCAGATCGACGTGGCCACCCATGGGCACCTCGATGATCTTGACGTCCTTCAGGATGCCGGCGTCGCGCAGCTTCTCGCGGATCAGGAAGGCGGTGAAGGGCGTGGCGTACAGCGGCGCCTTGATCCGGCTCCACAGCCAGCCCAGCGCGCCGATGTGATCCTCGTGCGCGTGGGTCAGCAGAATGCCGCGGATGGTCTCGCCCTCCAGAAAGGCGGGGTCTGGCACGATGATGTCGACGCCCGGCGTCGACTGGTCGCCGAAGGTCACGCCGACGTCGACGATGATCCACTGGCGATCCTCTTCGGAGCCATAGCCGTAGCAGTTGAGGTTCATCCCCACCTCGCCCGAGCCGCCCAGCGGCAGGAAGACGAGTTCGTCGTTCGATTTGATCTTTGTCATGCGTCCGTCAGATGGGTGTTCCGCCGCCAGATTTCGAGCAGGCCGCGGATGGTCAGGTCCGGATCGAACCGGTCGATGCTGTCTGTGGCCCCTTCGAACAGGCTGGCCACGCCGCCCGTTCCGACCACGGTCATGGGCCGGGCCCACTCCGTCTTGATGCGCGCCACCATGCCCTCGATCAGTCCGACATAGCCCCAGAAGACTCCCGACTGCATGTTGGACACCGTGTCCTTGCCGATCACGCGATCGGGGCGCTGGATGGCGATGCGGGGCAGCATGGCGGCGGCCTCATGAAGGGCCTGGAGGCTGAGATTTATGCCCGGCGCGATCGCCCCGCCCTCGAAGGCCCCGTCCGCGGCGATGATGTCGAAGGTCGTGGCGGTGCCGCTGTCGATCACGATCAGGTCGCCGGGATAAACCAGATGCGCCCCGATAGCGTTCACCAGCCGGTCGGCGCCCGCCTCGCTGGGCTTGTTGATCCGCACCGGAATGCCGAGCTCGACATTGTCGCCGATCACCAGAGGTTCGACCGACAGATAGCGCCGGGCCAGATTCCGCAGGTTGAAGATCGACTGCGGGACGACACTGGAGATGATGCAGCCGGTCAGGCTGGTCAGAGCGATCGACCGCATGGCCAGCAGCTGCGTCAGCCAGACCGCGTATTCGTCGGCCGTCCGACTGGCCTCGGTCGCCGTGCGCCACTGGGCGATCCAGCTCTCGCCGTCATGCACGGCGAACAGCGTATTGGTGTTCCCCTGTTCGATCGCGAGCAGCATCAGGCCGCCTCACCAAAGAAGACGTCGCCGGCGGAGATCAGCCGCAGCGATCCGTCGGCCGTCCGCAGACGCAGGGCCCCGTCCGGCGCAACGCCGTCGGCGACGCCGCTGATCGTCTCATGCCCCAGACGCGCTACGCACGGACCGTTCAGCCCCTGGGTCCGCGCCGTCCAGGCGTCCAGCACGGGCTGGAAGCCCAGGGTGTCCCAGCGCGTCTGCCAGGCGGCGAAGGCCTCGGCCAGAACCCCCGCAGCCGCCTCGATCGAGGGCGGATAGGCGACGTCGCTCCGCAGATGCGCCTTCAGACTGGTCGCCGGACGCTCGGTGCCCTCGGGGGCATGGGCGAGATTGACGCCGATCCCGACCGCCAGCCACAGGCCCCCCGCGGGATGGGCCCCGGACCCGACCAGGATGCCCGCCGCCTTGTCGCCGCCGATCAGGACGTCGTTGGGCCATTTGATGCTGACCGTGCCCGGTGCGGCGAAAGCTTCCAGCAGATCGGCGACGGCGAGCGCCGCGACAAACGTCACCTGCGCCGCCTCGGCCGGCGATTTCTGGGTCAGCATTGTCAGGGTCGCGAACAGATTGCCGGTGTCGCTCTCCCAGGCCCGGCCCCGTCGTCCGCGCCCGGCCGTCTGGCGACGCGCCACGATCCAGCGGCTGGCGGGGTCGCCGGCCTCGGCCCGGCGACGAGCCTCGGCGTTGGTGGAATCGATCTCGTCGAGCAGGTCGATGGGCGGGATCACCGCCCTACCCCGCCCCGAAGCCCGAGGCGGCGATGCGGGTCGCGGGCTCCAGCCAGGTCAGGCCGACGATCACCAGCGGGAAAGCGAAAGCCGCGCAGGCCCAGCCGATCCACTGGCTCTCGACCGGCGCCCTGTCGGTCCGGGCCACGCCTTCCGGCGCCGCGTCGAACCACACCAGCTTGATGATCCGCAGATAGTAGAAGGCCGCCACGACTGAGGCCACCAGACCCGCCGCCGCCACCATCCAGTAGCCGGCCGAGGCCGCCGCGCCGAAGACATAGTACTTGCCCCAGAAGCCGGACAGCGGCGGCATGCCCAGCACCGACAGCGACAGCACCGTGATGGCGATGGCCGTCACCGGCCGGTCGTTTTTCAGCCCCGCAAGATCGGCGATGGTCCGGATCGGACGCCCGTTGCGGCTCAGCGACAGCAGGATGGCGAAGAAGCCCATGGTGTCGATCATGTACAGCGTCATGAACACGATCATGGCCTGCAGCCCGGCCTCGGTGCCCGCCGCGATGCCCAGGATGGCGTAGCCGATGTTGGCGATCGACGAATAGGCCAGCAGCCGCTGGATGTCCTTCTGCGCCAGACCGCCCCAGGCCCCGACGACGAAGCTGGCCAGAGAGATCAGGATCAGCACCTGCGCCCACTGGGCGTGCGCCTCCATGAAGCCTTCCGACAGGGCCCGGGCGAACAGGACCATGGCGGCCATCTTGGGCGCCGTGGTGAAGAAGGCCACGACCGGCGTCGGCGCGCCCTCGTAGACGTCGGGCGTCCACATGTGGAACGGCGCCGCCGAGACCTTGAACGCCAGGCCGCAGATCAGGAACACCAGGCCGAACACCAGGCCGACGCCGGGGTTGGCGGTGGCATAGGCGGCGATCTCGTCGAACCGCATCGAGCCGGTGAAGCCGTAGATCAGGCTGGCCCCATACAGCAGCAGGCCCGACGACAGGGCTCCCAGCACGAAATACTTCAGCCCGGCTTCGGACGCCTTCAGGTCGTCGCGGTGATAGGCGGCCAGTACATAGAGCGCCAGCGAGTGAAGCTCGACGCCGACATACAGGCTGATCAGGTCGCCGGACGACACCATCATGCCCATGCCGACGGCGGCTAGCACGATCAGGACGGGATACTCGAACCGCGCGATCTTCTCGCGCTGCATCCAGCCGCCGCCCAGCACGACGGCCACGGCCGAGGCGATATAGATGGCGACCTTGGCATAGATCGACAGCGGGTCGGCCACATAGGCCCCGTTGAAGGCGACGCCCAGCGGGCCGGTCGCGGCGACGGCGGCGGCGGCGATCAGCACGGCCACGGCCAGGATCGACACCAGCCGCGCCGACTTCTCGCCGACGAAGGCGCCGACCATCAGCAGCGCCAGACCGCCGAGCGCGAGCACGCCCTCGGAGGCCGCGATGTTCAGGTCCTTGAGCAGGTCAGGGGTCATTCGTCTCTCACCCGCCGGTCGCGAGGCGCCAGCCGCCGACGACGGCGTCGACGGAGGCGGCGGTGTAGTCCAGCACCAGGCCGGGCTGCACGCCCAGCCAGATGGTGCCGATGATAAGCGGAACGAAGATCGCCAGCTCGCGCAGGTCTATGTCCTTGATGGTCGCCAGCGCCGGGTTGATGATCTCGCCGAACATGACGTTGCGATACAGCGTCAGGGCATAGACCGCCGACAGGATCACGCCGGTGGCCGCGACGAACGCCGCCCAGGTCGAAGCCTGATAGACGCCGGTCATCGTCAGCATCTCGCCGATGAAGCCCGAGGTTCCGGGCAAGCCGACGTTGGCCATTGTGAACATCAGGAAGATGGCCGCGTACCAGGGCATGCGGCTGGTCAGGCCGCCGTAGAACGCGATCTCTCGCGTGTGCATCCGGTCATAGACCACGCCGACGCACAGGAAGAGCGCGCCCGAAATCAGGCCGTGGCTCAGCATCTGGAAGATGGCGCCCTGCATGCCCTGCTCATTGCCGGCGAAGATGCCCATGGTCACGAAGCCCATGTGCGCCACCGACGAATAGGCGATCAGCTTCTTGATGTCGGTCTGACGGAAGGCGACCAGGGAGGTGTAGGCGATGGCGATCACCGACAGGGTGAAGACCAGCGGCCGGTACAGCACCGAGGCGTCCGGGAACATCGGCACATTGAACAGGATGAAGCCGTAGCCGCCGAGCTTCAGCAGGATGCCGGCCAGGATCACCGAACCCGCCGTCGGCGCCTGCACGTGGGCGTCCGGCAGCCAGGTGTGCACCGGCCACATCGGCATCTTCACCGCGAAGGAGGCGAAGAAGGCCAGCCACAGGATCGACTGGGCCCACGGCCCGAAGGCGTATTCCTTCAGCTCCGGGATCGAGGTCGTGCCCGCCTCATTGGCCATCCACAGCATGGCCAGCAGCATCAGGACGGACCCGAGCAGGGTGTAGAGGAAGAACTTGTAGGCCGCGTAGATCCGGTTCGCCCCGCCCCACACCCCGATGATTATGAACATCGGAACGAGAGTGCCCTCGAAGAAGATGTAGAACAGGAACAGGTCCAGCGCCGTGAAGACGCCGATCACCAGTGTCTCGAGCACCAGGAAGGCGATCATGTAGTCGACGACGCGCGTCTCGATCGTCTTCCAGCTGGCCGCGATGCAGATCGGCATCAGGAAGGCGGTCAGCAGCACGAACAGGATCGACACCCCGTCGACGCCCAGGTGGTACTCCGCGCCCGCGAACCAAACGTAGCGTTCCACGAACTGATAGGCGGCGCTGGACGGATCGAACTGGGCCACCAACACGCAAGAGACCGCGAGGGTAACCAGCGTCGTCCCCAGCGCGATCCAGCGCGCCAGGCCGTCCGCGTTCTTCGACGCGAAACGGCCGATCAGGATCAGCAGTGCGCCCACCAGCGGCAGGAAGGTGACGACGCTCAGGATATTGGGGATCGCACCCATAACTCAGGCACCCCAGGCGTAGATGGCGAAGGCGAGCAGGCCGGCCACGCCGAGCAGCATCACGAACGCATAGTGATAGACATAGCCGGACTGGAGCTTGCCCAGCCGCGCGGCGGACTTCAGCGAGGCCCAGGCGGCCCCGTTCGGCCCCAGCCCGTCGATGATCCGGACGTCCCCGACCTTCCAGAACAGGTCGCCGAGTGCCTTGGCCCCCTTCACGAACAGGAAGTCGTAGATCTCGTCGAAGTACCACTTGTTGGACAGGAAGCTGTTCAGCGGCCCGCCGCGCTCGGCCATGCGCCGGGCCAGACCCTCGCGCAGGACGTAGAAATAGACGGCGGCGAAGGTGCCGATCGACGACACGACCAGCGGCGCCCACAGGACCCAGGTCGGGACCTCGTGGCTGTCGTGGATGACGTGGTTCTCAGGGCCCGTGAAGATCGCCCCGCGCCAGAACTCGACCTCGTGATGGCCGACGAAGAACTCGTAGAAGGCGAAGCCCGACGCGATCGCTCCGACCGACAACAGCAGCAGCGGCACCAGCATCACCCACGGGCTCTCGTGTGGCTTCAGCGGACCGTGATGGCCATGGCCGTGGTCGTCATGTTGGCCGTGGCCGTCGTCCGGAAGAGGCTCGGAGTGGGTCTCGATCTGGGCGTGCGAGGCCGCGTGATCGTCATGGGCGTGGTCTTGGCCGTGCTGGTCCTTCCACGCCGGCTTGTTGTGGAAGGTCATGAACACCAGACGCCACGAATAGTAGGCCGTCAGGCCGGCGGCGAAGAGGCCGATGAAGAAGACGAACAGGCCGGCGGGGCTGTAGTCGGCGGCGGCGAAAGCGCTCTCCAGGATCGAGTCCTTGGAATAGAAGCCCGCGAAGCCGAACTTGAACTCGTGGCCCGGGATGCCGATGCCGGTGATGGCGATGGTGCCGATCATCATGACCGCATAGGTGACGGGCAGCAGCTTCCACAGCCCGCCCATCTTCCGCATGTCCTGCTCGTGATGCATGCCGTGGATCACCGAGCCGGCGCCCAGGAACAGCAGGGCCTTGAAGAAGGCGTGGGTGAACAGGTGGAACATGGCCGCCTGATAGGCCCCCACGCCCGCCGCGAAGAACATGTAGCCCAGCTGCGAACAGGTCGAATAGGCGATGACCCGCTTGATGTCGTTCTGGGCCAGGCCGACCGTCGCGGCGAACAGGGCCGTGATCCCGCCGGTGATGGCGATCAGCAGGGACGCCGTCGGCGCATACTCGTAGATGGGGCTGAGCAGGCAAACCATGTAGACGCCGGCCGTCACCATGGTCGCGGCGTGGATCAGGGCCGAGACCGGCGTCGGGCCCTCCATGGCGTCCGGCAGCCAGGTGTGCAGGAAGAACTGGGCCGACTTGCCCATCGCCCCGATGAACAGCAGCACGCCCGCCAGATCCAGAGCGGACCAGGTGTAGCCCAGGAACTCCCAGCCCTCGCCCTGGCGGGCCGCGATAATCGGGAACAGCTCGGCGAACTGGATGGTGCCGAACATCCAGAAGACGGTGATGATGCCCAGCGCGAAGCCGAAATCGCCGACCCGGTTGACCACGAAGGCCTTGATGGCGGCGGCGGATGCCGTCGGCTTCTTGAACCAGAATCCGATCAGCAGATAGGACGCCAGCCCCACCCCTTCCCAGCCGAAGAACAGCTGCATGAAGTCGGCGGCGGTGACCAACGCCAGCATGGCGAAGGTGAACAGCGACAGATAGGCGAAGAACCTCGGCCGGCTGTCGTCCTCGGCCATGTAGCCCCAGGAATACAGGTGCACGAGCGACGATACGGTCGTCACCACCACCAGCATGACGGCGCTGAGCGCATCGATGCGGATCGCCCAGTTCGACTGGAAATCGCCGACGTTGATGAAGGGCGCGAGCGTTACCGTGAAGGGCTCCAAATGGCCCCAGGTCCACTGGATGAACACCGTCCAGGCGACGGCGCAGGAGAAGAACAACAGGCCGGTCGTGACCGCCTGAGACGGGATGTCGCCGATGCGGCGGCCAAAGAAGCCGGCCACGGCCGCGCCGAGCAGAGGGGCGAAGACGCCCAGGGTGACGAGCAGTTCGAGAGACACGATCAGCCCTTCATCACGCTGGCATCGTCAACCGCGATGTCGCCGCGGTTGCGGAAGAAGGTCACCAGGATGGCCAGGCCCACGGCCGCCTCGGCGGCCGCTACGGTCAGGATGAACATGGCCATGATCTGCCCCTGGACGTCGTTCAGATAGGTCGAGAAGGCCACGAAGTTGATGTTCACCGCGAGCAGGATCAGCTCCACGGACATCAGGATGATGATGATGTTCTTGCGGTTCACGAAGATGCCGAACACCCCGATGGTGAACAGCATGGCGGCGACCGCCAGATAGTGCTGGAGCCCGACGTCCATCAGCGCAGCTCCTCGGCGGTGACGCCGACGCCGGTCGTCGCGCCCTTGATCTCGACCGAGGTCCGGCGATCGCGGTTGGTCTGGGCGCCCGGGTCCTGGCGACGGACCGACTCGCGTCGACGCAGGGTCAGGACGATGGCCCCGATCATGGCGATCAGCAGGACGATCCCGGCCGCCTGGAAGACGTAGACATAGTCCGTGTAGAGCACCCGCCCGATCGCCTCGACATTGGTCGTGTCGGCCGTCGCCAGGGCCGGCGCCGCGACGTCGGCCGTCGCACCGCTCTGGGCGACGACGATCGAGATCATGACCATCTCGGCCAGCAGCACCCCCGCCACGATCGCGGCCAGCGGCAGATAGGCGGCGAAGCCTTCGCGCAGTCGCACGAAGTCGACGTCCAGCATCATGACGACGAACAGGAACAGCACCGCCACGGCGCCGACGTAGACCACGACCAGCAGCATCGCCAGGAACTCGGCACCCAGCAGCACGAACAGCCCCGCCGAGGAGAAGAAGGCCAGGATCAGCCACAGGACGGAATGCACGGGGTTGCGCGCCGTCACGACCAAAAGGCCGGACAGAACGGCGACCGCCGACATCAGATAGAAGGCTATGCCTTGCAGCATGGGAGGCGCGTGCCCCTTTCCGATTCAGCGCGGCGAATTCGCCGCACCTCTTAGACAGCGACCGCTTCCAGCGGAAGCGGCCAAATCACCCGTCGAGCGACGAGTTTCGAACGCGTCACCGATAAGGCGCGTCCATCTCAAGGTTCTTGGCGATCACCCGCTCCCAGCGGTCGCCGTTATCCAGCAGCCGTGCCTTGTCGTAGAGCAGCTCTTCGCGGTTCTCGACGGTGAACTCCATGTTCGGGCCCTCGACGATGGCGTCCACCGGGCAGGCCTCCTGGCACAGGCCGCAATAGATGCATTTGACCATGTCGATGTCGTAGCGGGTCGTGCGGCGGCTGCCGTCGCTGCGAGGTTCGCTCTCGATCGTGATGGCCTGGGCCGGGCAGATGGCCTCGCACAGCTTGCACGCGATGCAGCGTTCCTCGCCGTTCGGATAGCGACGCAGCGCATGCTCACCCCGGAAACGGGGCGACTTGGGGCCGCGCTCGAACGGATAGTTCACCGTGGCCTTGGGCCGGGCCATGTATTTCAGCGACAGGCCGACCGCGCCGATCAGATCGATCAGCATGGCGCCCTTCGCGGCTTGTGCGATGCGGCTCAGCATTACTCGGGGTCTCCCGGACGGCGGCAGTCGCGCTCATAGCGCTCGCTGTCCTTGTTCATCATCTGGCACAGGCGCACGCGCTCGGCCTCGCGGCGCGTGATCTCGGTCTGCCGGCGTTCCCACTGATAGACCGAGGTCGGCAGGGGTTCGTAAGGCGCGGGCAGGCAACCGCTCGTCGCCACGGCCAGCAGGCTGAGGATCAGGACGCGCATCACCCGCCCACCACGAAGACGCGCCACGCCGCCACGATCACCACGGCCACCAGCGAGGTCGGCAGGAAGATCTTCCAGCCCAGCCGCATCAGCTGGTCGTAACGATAGCGGGGCACGAACGCTTTCACGATCGAGATCATGAAGAACCAGAAGACGATCTTGGCCGCGAACACCAGGAACAGCAGGAAGTTCACCAGGAACGGCGGCCAGTCGGCGGCGAAGTCGATGGGGAAGCCCGGGTTCCAGCCGCCGAAGAACAGCAGGCTGATCATCGCGCACATGAAGACGATGTTGGCGTATTCGCCGATCATGAACAACAGGTACGGGGTGGAGCTGTATTCAACCTGATACCCGGCCACGAGCTCGCTCTCGGCCTCGGGCAGGTCGAACGGCGGGCGGTTAGTCTCGGCCAGGGCCGAGACGAAGAACATGATCGACATCGGGAACATCACCACCAGCAGGGGCCAGCTGTCCAGCCCGCCGCCGAAGCCGAACCAGTTCCAGAACCAGCCGTCCTGAGCGGTCACGATGGCCGACAGGTTCATCGTCCCGGCCAGCAGGATGACGTTGATGATGATCAGGCCGATCGAGACCTCATAGCTGACCATCTGGGCCGCCGACCGCAGCGACCCCAGGAACGGATACTTCGAGTTGGACGCCCAGCCGCCCATGATGATGCCGTACACGCCCAGCGAGCTGATCGCGAAGATGTAGAGTATGCCGACGTTCAGGTCCGAAATGACCCAGCCCGGTGCGAACGGAATGGCCGCCCACACGATGAACGCCAGGACGAAGGTGATCAGCGGGGCCAGGATGAAAACGACCTTGTCCGCCCCCGCCGGAACGACGATCTCCTTCAGCACGAATTTGAAGAAGTCGGCGAAAGACTGAAGCAGGCCGAAGGGGCCGACGACGTTGGGCCCTTTGCGCATCTGCACGCTCGCCCAGATCTTGCGATCCAGGAGCAGCAGGAAGGCCAGCGACAGAAGGATCCCGACCGTGACGATCAGGATGCCCACGCTGGTCAGCAGGGTCCAGCCGCCGGGGGTGCTCCACATCTCCTGCATCGGCCTACTCCGCCGCCATCAGGGCCGGAGCGACGCGCTGGGCGCTCAGCTCGGCCATGGTCGCGCTGGCCCGCGCGATCGGATTGTTCAGATAGGGGTCGACGACGATCGAGCGCAGGGCCACGTCACCCAGCTCGCCCTTGGTGCCAAGGCTCGCGACGTCGAACGATCCGGCGGGGGCCAGGTAGTCGATGCGGCCAAAGGTCGGGTGATCCGCCATCAGCCTCGAGCGCAACTGATCGAGGGTGTCGTACGGCAGGGTGTGGCCGACCCGCTCGGACAGGGCGCGCAGGATGGCCCAGTCTTCCTTGGCCTCGCCCTTGGGGAAGACGGCGCGTTCGGCCATCTGCACCCGGCCCTCAGTGTTGACGTACAGGCCCGGCTTCTCCGTCCAGGCCGCGCCCGGCAGGATGACGTCGGCGGTGTGCGCGCCCCGGTCGCCGTGGCTGCCCAGATAGACCTTGAACGCCTTGGTCGCGCCCGTCTCGATTTCGTCAGCGCCCAGCAGGAACAGCACGTCCAGCGCGCCCTTCTGCACCATCTCATGGGCCGACAGACCGCCGGCGGCGGGGACGAAACCCATGTCCAGACCGCCGACCCGCGAGGCCGCCGTGTGCAGGACATTGAAGCCGTTCCAGCCATCTTTCACGACGCCCACCTTGGCCGCCAGCTTGCCGAGTGCGTTCAGCACGGCCGGACCCTCGGGACCAACCAGGGCCCCTGCCCCGACCACGATCGCGGGCCGCTCGGCGGTCGACAGGGCGTCCACCGCCGCCTTGGGCAGCTTGGCCAAGGTCCTGGTGCCACGCCCGACCAGGTCGTAGTCATAGGTCAGGTCGGCCTGTTCGCCGATCACGCCGACGCGGGTCTTGCCCGCCAACCAGCTCTTGCGGATCCGCTGGTTCAGCAGCGGCGCCTCGGTGCGCGGATTGACCCCGACCAGCAAAATGGAGTCCGCGTTTTCTAGACCT
The DNA here is from genome assembly GCA_947475735.1 of Caulobacteraceae bacterium. Classification (GTDB taxonomy): domain Bacteria; phylum Pseudomonadota; class Alphaproteobacteria; order Caulobacterales; family Caulobacteraceae; genus Brevundimonas. The sequence continues at coordinate 129,411 of CANJLQ010000007.1, read as the reverse complement.
TGCAGCCCGGTGTTGAACAGCCAGCCCTCGCGAGGGCCGACGCCCAGAGCCTCCCCGTCCTGGCGACAGTCGGTGTTGGCCGAGCCCAGGGCGCGGAACAGGTCCAGCGCCGCCTTCATCGATTCCGCGTCCTGCAGATCGCCGGCGATGACGCCGATCTTCTCTGGCTTGGCGGCCTTCAGCTTGGCCGCAACGGCGTTGAGCGCCTCGTCCCACGAGGCCGCGCGCAGCTTGCCGTTCTCGCGCACATAGGGCCGGTCCAGACGTCGCGCCTGAAGCCCATCGACGACATAGCGGCTCTTGTCCGACAGCCACTCCTCGTTGATGCCCTCGTGCACGCGCGGCAGGATGCGCATCACCTCGGCACCTTTGGCCTGGGCCGAGATGTTCGATCCCAGACCGTCCATGACGTCGATGGTCTCGGTCCGCTTCAGCTCCCACGGGCGATAGTGGAACTGCCACGGCCGGTGCGTCAGGGCACCGACGGGGCACAGGTCGTTGACGTTGCCCGACAGCTCCGAGCCGACCGCGCTCTCCAGATAGGTGGTGATCTCGGCGTCCTCGCCGCGGCTGATCATGCCGATGTCCGGCACGCCGGCCACTTCCGACACGAACCGCACGCAGCGGGTGCACTGGATACAGCGCGTCATGAAGGTCTTGATGGTCGGGCCCATGTTCTTTTCTTCGACCGCCCGCTTGTTCTCGGCATAGCGGGAGCCGTCGCGGCCATAGCCCATGGCCTGGTCCTGCAGGTCGCACTCGCCGCCCTGGTCGCAGATCGGGCAGTCCAGCGGGTGGTTGATGAGCAGGAACTCCATCACCCCTTCGCGGGCCTTCTTCACCATCGGCGTGTCGGTGAAGATCTCCTGGTTCTCGGCGGCCGGCAGGGCGCACGACGCCTGCGGCTTGGGCGGTCCGGGCTTCACCTCGACCAGGCACATGCGGCAGTTGCCGGCGATCGACAGCCGCTCGTGATAGCAGAAGCGCGGAATCTCGTGCCCGGCGCGCTCGGCGACCTGGAGCACCGTCATCCCGGGCTCGAACTCGACTTCGACGCCGTTGACCTTGGCGACGGGCATCAGCTTACCTCTTCCTCAGGACGCACGGCCATCATCGCCTGCTGCGTCGTGCCGTCCGGCAAGGCCTGGACGATCTCGATCTCTTCGCCGCGGATCGTGTAGCGCACGACCGGGTCGCCCGCCTCGTTCATCCAGCGCACCTGGGTCGGATCGGGCAAATCCAGCGGCTTCCACACCACCAGGCCGTCACCCGCCCGGCACTGGGCCTTCATCCAGCCGCCGTCGACCGGCGCGCGCCACTGGGCGTTCAGGGCCTCGCCCTCCGCGCCGGTGATCTCGATCGCGTCCAACGTCTGGCCGTGGATCGCCGCCAGCCCCGCGCGGCAGACCCGGCCCAGATCGACGGCGGTCAGAACGGCGGGCACCTCGGCCACAGCATCGGACACAGGGGCTTGCGCCGCCGCCTTCTCGACGGGCGTCGGTTCTTTCTCCGCGGCGGGCGAACAGGCGACCAGACCCGCCGCCATCAACCCCATCACCGTCATCCTCGGACTTGATCCGAGGATCGGACGTCCAGCGGCGCGAACGGACGCACGAGGCGCGATCCCGCCCCATCCCGTCGCACGAGCGGCGGAACGTCCGGCCCTCGGATCAAGTCCGAGGGAGGCGGAGGATGTTGGGCGACGTCGCATCCCTACTCCGCCGCGATCGCGTGGCCGGCGAAGTTCGCGCGGCGGCTGCGGTAGTCGGAGATGCGGTCCTCGATCTCGTGGCGGAAATGCCGGATCAGGCCCTGGACTGGCCAGGCGGCGGCGTCGCCGAGCGCGCAGATGGTGTGACCCTCGACCTGACCCGCGACGTCCAGCAGCAGGTCGATCTCCGACGGATCGGCCTCGCCCACCGCCATCCGCTCCAGCACGCGCCACATCCAGCCGGTGCCCTCGCGGCAGGGGGTGCACTGGCCGCAGCTCTCGTGCTTGTAGAAATAGCTGATGCGAGCGATCGCCTTCACCAGGTCGGTGTCGTTGTCCATGACGATGACCGCGGCCGTGCCCAGGCCCGACTTCATGTCGCGCAGGCTGTCGAAGTCCATCAGGGCGACTTCCGACATCTCCCGCGTGATCAGCGGCACCGAGACCCCGCCCGGGATCACGGCCTTCAGATTGCCCCAGCCGCCGCGAACCCCGCCGCAGTGCTCTTCCAGCAGCTGGCGCAGCGGGATCGACATGGCCTCTTCGACATTGCACGGCCGGTTCACGTGGCCGGAAATGCTCATCAGCTTGGTGCCGGTGTTGTTCGGCCGGCCGAAGCCCGCGAACCAGTCCGCCCCGCGCCGCAGGATCGTGCCCACGACCGCGATCGACTCGACGTTGTTCACCGTGGTCGGACAGCCATAGAGGCCCGCGCCGGCCGGGAACGGCGGCTTCAGGCGCGGCTGGCCCTTCTTGCCCTCCAGGCTCTCGAGCAGCGCCGTCTCCTCGCCGCAGATGTAAGCGCCCGCGCCGTGGTGGATGTAGACGTCGAAGTCCCAGCCGTGGACGTTGTTCTTGCCGATCAGCTTGGCCTCGTAGGCCTGCTTGACCGCCGCCTCCATGCGCTCGCGTTCCAGCACATATTCGCCGCGCAGATAGATGTAGCAGGCGTGGGCCTGCATCGCGAAGCTGGCGATCAGGCAGCCTTCGATCAGCAGGTGGGGATCATGGCGCATGATCTCCCGGTCCTTGCAGGTGCCGGGCTCGGACTCGTCGGCGTTGACGACGAGGTAATGCGGCCGGTCCTTCACCTCCTTGGGCATGAAGGACCACTTCAGACCGGTCGAGAATCCGGCCCCACCGCGTCCGCGGAGCCCTGAGTTCTTGACGTTGGTGATGAGCCAGTCGCGGCCCATGTCCAGCATGTCCTTGGTCGCGTTCCAGCACCCGCGCTGCTTGGCACCCTCAAGGCCCCAGTCGTGCAGGCCATAGAGGTTGGTGAAGATGCGATCCTTGTCGGCGAGCAGACCGGCCATCAGCGAGCCCCCCGAACCACGGCCACCGCCGCCGACGCCACGGCCGCGCGGGCGCGAGACTTCGCTGCGACGATCGCCGGTGTCGCGTTCCTCGCGCGGCGGCGGACGCTGGGATTGAGACGACGGAGGCTCAGGCGCATTCGGGGTACCGGACGGAGAAGACGGCGCGCTGGGCGCGGGCGTGGGCGGCTGGGGATGCGGCGGAACCGCGCCGCCGAGCGGCAGGGCCCCCGCCCCCATCAGATTGGCCAGGAACAGGCCGGCGGATTTCCGCTTGCCGGGTTGCGATGACACCACGACGGTCCCCCGAACGCCTCAAGATCAGCGAGTGTGCACCGGCCGTCCGACAGTCTCGCGACGGTTCGCCGATCAAGCGAAGCTTGCTCATCGCCCGCCCTCGCTCAACTCGGCCATGCGGCGACGGTGATGACGCGTGCGAAGGAAGATCGCGGCGAGCATCAGGGCCCAACCGGCCGCCAGCGCGCCATAACCCGCCATCTGCACAATCTCGGCCAGACCGCCCGCCTGGGTGCCGCCCCAGACCAGGATCGCCCCGAGCAGGACCAGGCCGAACCCGGCCAGCCTCTGGGTGCGGCCGACGGCGCGCATCTCCGCCCGGTAAGCGGCGATCTTGGCGTCGGTCTGAAGGTCGGAACCGGTCATGCCGACACAGGCTCCGTGTTCGGCAGCTTGATCGGCTTGGCGGCCGAACCGTCGTAGAGCTTGGGATCGGTCAGGGTCAGCGGCCCGCCCTCGGGCGCCGAGTTCACCCGATCGACGCGGGGCCCGCGCTCAGGGGCCTTGCCGGCGGCGAAGTCGTCGATGATCTGGTTCAGATCGGCGGCTGTCAGATCCTCGAAATAGTAGTCGTTGATCATGGCCATGGGCGCGTTGACGCAGGCCCCCAGGCACTCGACCTCTTCCCAGTAAAAGCGCCCGTCGGCCGACAGGGTCTGTTTGGGTCCGATCCGGTCCTTGCAGACCTTCATCAGGTCGTTTGAGCCGCGCAGCATGCAGGGCGTCGTGCCGCACACCTGGATCAGGGCGGCCGAGCCCACCGGCTCCAGCATGAACATGGTGTAGAAGGTCGCCACCTCTAGAACCCGGATGTAGGCCATGCCCAGAAGGTCGGCGATCGCGCGAAGGGCGGGCTCAGAGACCCAGCCTTCCTGCTTCTGCACCAGCCACAGGATCGGGATCACCGCCGACTGACGCCGGTCGGCCGGATATTTCGCGATCCACCACTCGGCCTTCTTCATCGTCTCCTTGGCGAAGGCGAACGAGGCGGGCTGGTCCTTGGCGAGGCGGCGGACGGACATCGATCAGGCTTTCACGAAGTCGACGCGGGCAATCTTGTCGCCGGCGAAGGTATAGATGGCCGCGACCTCGAACGGCGTGGCGTCGGGTGTGCGGAAGACGCGCTCGTGGTCGATCACGGTCTTGCCGATCACGATGCGGGACAGCAGTTCCGCGCGGTTCATCGGGTATTGGGCGAACAGGCCGACGTGGCGCTCGCGATAGGCGTCCAGACCCGTCAGATTGGGCGCGGCGTTCAGGTCCGAGACCGTGATATCGTCGGCGAAATGACCGACGAAGGCCTCGATGTCCTGGGCATTGTAGGCGTCCAGTTGCCCCTGCACGACGGTTTCGACGTTCATGCGCCCCTCCCCGTCCAGCGGTTCAGGCGCGCCCGCCACACGGCCTTGCCGGCCTGGGCGAGATCACGCGACAGCCACGACAGCGGCGGCAGGTAGCGCACCGCCAGCTGACCCAGGAAGATGAAGCCGCTCATCCATACGATCGAGCGCAGATTGGCCTCCAGAAAACCCCGCCCTTCGGCCAGATACCCGGCGCGATAGGCCCCTCGCACCAGCGTCACGCCGGCGATGCCCGGCGTCGCGATCACGGCAGAGGTCAGGGCGAACTTCGCCCGGCCCAGGATCGCCCGGCGACGCGGCGAGAAGGCGAACTGGATGGCGACCGCCAGCGCAAGAAAGCCGACGAAGGCGACGGCCTGCAGCGATGTGAAGACGGGATCGACGGCGAAGGCGCTCATCTCAGCGATCCACCTCGCCGAACACGATGTCGAGCGAGCCCAGGATGGCGGACACGTCGGCCAGCATGTGGCCGCGGTTCATCCAGTCCATGGCCTGGAGGTGACGAAAGCCGGGGGCCGAGATCTTCACGCGGTACGGCTTGTTGGTGCCGTCCGACACCAGATAGATGCCGAACTCGCCCTTGGGGGCCTCGACCGCGGCATAGACCTCGCCGGCCGGGGTGTGGAAACCCTCGGTATAGAGTTTGAAGTGGTGGATCAGGGCTTCCATCGACCGCTTCATCTCGCCGCGCTTGGGCGGGACGATCTTGTTGTCCTCGACCATGACCGGCTCGCCCGGGCAGTTGCGCAGCTTGTGGATGCACTGCTCCATGATGTGCACCGACTGCTTCATCTCCTCGACGCGGACGAGGTAGCGGTCCCAGCAGTCGCCATTCTTGCCCACCACGACGTCGAAATCGAGCTCGGCGTAGCATTCATAGGGCTGAGACTTGCGCAGGTCCCAGGCGATGTCCGAGCCGCGCAGCATGACGCCCGAAAAGCCCCACTCCAGCGCCTGCTGCTTGGAGACCACGCCGATGTCGACGTTGCGCTGCTTGAAGATGCGGTTCTCGGTGACCAGGCTCTCGATGTCCTTCAGCGCGCGCGGGAACTCGGCGCACCAGCGGCCGATGTCGTCGATCAGGGCCATGGGCAGGTCCTGATGAACGCCGCCGGGCCGGAAATAGTTGGCGTGCAGCCGCGCCCCGCACGCCCGCTCATAGAAGACCATGAGCTTCTCGCGTTCCTCGAACCCCCACAGCGGCGGCGTCAGGGCGCCGACGTCCAGGGCCTGGGTCGTCACGTTCAGCATGTGCGACAGGATGCGGCCGATCTCGGAGTACAGCACCCGGATCAGCTGGGCCCGGTACGGCACCTCGATGCCCAGGAGCCGCTCGATGGCCAGGCAGAAGGCGTGTTCCTGGTTCATCGGCGCGACGTAATCCAGCCGGTCCAGATAGGGCACGTTCTGGAGGTAGGTGCGGGCCTCCATCAGCTTCTCGGTGCCGCGGTGCAGCAGGCCGATGTGTGGATCGACGCGCTCGACCACCTCTCCGTCCAGCTCCAGCACCAGGCGCAGCACGCCGTGCGCGGCCGGGTGCTGGGGGCCGAAGTTGATGGTGAACTTGCGGTCGTCCATCTCGCGCGCGTGGGCGGTGCGGTTGTCCGGCGCGTCGAAGGCGATCCGGCCCAGATCGTCGGTCACGAGGTCCAGCTCGGCCCGATCGGGCGTCTTGCCGGCGATGGGATGTCCGTCAGCCATCAGGATTTTCCTCCCGAAGGCGCGCCCGCCGAGCCAATGGCCTTCTCGTCGCCCGGCAGGACGTCGGTCGGATATTCGGCCCCTTCCCACGGCGACAGGAAGTCGAAGTTGCGGAACTCCTGCGTCAGCTTGACGGGCTCATAGACGACCCGCTTCTGCGCCTCGTCGTAGCGGACCTCGACATAGCCGGTCATGGGGAAGTCCTTACGCAGCGGATGCCCCTGGAAGCCATAATCGGTCAGCAGACGACGCAGGTCCGGGTGGTCGGAAAACAGCACGCCGTACATGTCGAACGCTTCACGCTCGAACCATCCGGCGGACGGATAGACGGCGATGACGCTGGGCACCGGGGCGACCTCGTCGGTCGAGACCTTGACCCTCACCCGGATGTTTCGGGTCAGGCTGAGCAGGTGATAGACCACCTCGAACCGCTCGGCGCGGTCCGGATAGTCGGCCCCGCAGACGTCGAGCAGTTGCTGGAAGCCGTACTTGTCACGCAGGCCGGTCAGCACACCGACGATCCGGTCGCGGTGACAGGTCAGGGTCAGCTCGCCGAATGCCACGGTCGCATCGACCTGCAATGCGGCCACCATCTCCTGGCCTAGCGGCGTCAGGGCGGCGGTGTTGGCGGCGACGGAGGCGAGATGGCCGCTCATCGCTCGATCGTCCCGGTCCGGCGGATCTTCTTCTGAAGCTGCAGCAGGCCATAGACCAGCGCCTCCGCCGTCGGCGGGCAGCCGGGCACATAGGCGTCGACCGGCACGATCCGGTCGCAGCCGCGCACGACGCTGTAGCTGTAATGATAGTAGCCGCCGCCGTTCGCACAGCTGCCCATCGACAGGACGTAGCGCGGGTCCGGCATCTGGTCGTAGACCTTGCGCAGAGCCGGAGCCATCTTGTTGGTCAGGGTACCGGCCACGATCATCAGGTCGGACTGACGCGGGCTGGCGCGCGGGGCCATGCCGAAGCGTTCCAGGTCATAGCGCGGCATGGACGCCTGGATCATCTCCACGGCGCAGCAGGCCAGACCGAAGGTCATCCACATCAGGGAACCCGTGCGGGCCCAGTTGATGACGTCGTCCAGCGACGCGGTCAGGAAGCCGTGCTCGGCGACCTCGGTGTTGACCGCCTCGAAGAACTTGTCGTGCAGCTTAGGATCGTAGCCCTCGACGCTCGAGCGCGCGCCCTGGCCGTAGGCGGTCGGCAGCGGCGATGACGGGCCGGACAGCGGCTGAGAGATCACTGCCATTCCAGCGCGCCCTTCTTCCATTCGTAGATGAAACCGATGGTCAGGACGCCCAGGAAGACCATCATCGACCAGAAGGCGAAGATCATCTCGGGCCGCGCCAGATCGAACATCGACACCGCCCAGGGGAACAGGAAGGCCACTTCCAGGTCGAAGATGATGAACAGGATCGACACCAGATAGAACCGCACGTCGAACTTCATCCGCGCGTCGTCGAAGGCGTTGAACCCGCACTCATAGGCCGACAGCTTCTCGCTGTCGGGGTTCGACGGGGCCAGCACCCAGGCCGCGATCATGAAGCCGAGGCCGAGCACCGTCGCGATCCCGATGAAGATCACGATCGGCAGGTACTGCAGGAGGAATGCGTTCATACGAATGGGTCCTCGCCGCAGGGGAGGTTGCGGCGGATTCGGCGCTTTCTAGACCCAACCTTCGGCGGGTTCAAACCCATGAGAGCCAAGGATTTTTATTGCGAACGCCTCGCAATAAAACCACTGTTGTCGGCTGTTCATCCTGGCTGTTGCAGGCTAGCCGTTGAACTCCCGTCTCACGATCACACGGACCCCGCATGTCCCTCGGTTCCCGCGTCCTGAACACTGTCGAAAACGTCGGCAACAGACTGCCCGACCCCGTCTTCCTGTTTCTCTGGTTCATCCTGGCGCTGATCGTGCTCAGCATGGTCGGCGCCGGTCTGGGATGGGCGACGGTCAACCCGGTGACGGGCGACGCCTTGCAGGCGCAAAGCCTGCTCTCGACCGAGAATCTGTCCAAGCTTTTCATCGACATGCCCAAGACCCTGGCCGCCTTCCCGCCGCTGGGGATCGTACTGACTGTCGTCTACGGCGCGGCGGTGGCCGAGCGCGCGGGTCTATTCACCACGGCGTTCCGCGGCATGTTGCTGAACGCGCCCCGCTTCATCCTGACCCCGGCCGTCGCGGTCACCGGCATGGTCTCCCATCATGCGTCGGACGCCTCCTACGTCGTGGTGATCCCGCTGGCGGCGGTCATCTTCGCCGCGGCGGGGCGGCATCCGCTGGCGGGCCTGGCGGCCGGCTTCGCGGCGGTGTCGGGCGGCTTCGCGGGCAATCTGTTCCCGGGGGCCTCGGACGCCCTGATCCTGGGCATCACAGAGCCGGCGGCCCAGCTGATCGACCCCGCCTACTCCGTGACCATCGCGGGCAACTGGTTCTTTTCGATCGGTATGGTCCTGGTCTTTACCCCCATCATCTGGTTCCTGACCGACGTCGTGATCGAGCCACGGCTGAAGAGCCGCTCGCCCATCATGCCGGAGGGCCCGACCTCGGAGGAGAAGGTGCCGCTGACCGCCGCCGAAAAGCGGGGCCTGGCTTTCGCCGGTCTGACGCTGCTCGGCATGGTCGCGCTGTGGGCCTCGATCGTCTTCCTGCCGGGATCGCCCTTCGTCGACGCCGAGGCCGAGCCGAACCAGAGGTTCAATCCGCTCTATCAGTCGCTGGTCGCCTTCTTCGCCATCCTGTTCTTCCTGGCAGGGGCGGCCTACGGCGTCGGCGCGGGCACGGTGGCCAGCCATCGGGACCTGGTGGTGATGATGCGCGACGGCATCGCCCAGATGGCCCCTTACATCGTCCTGGCCTTCTTCGCCGCCCACTTCGTGGCCATGTTCAACTGGTCGGGCCTGGGGCCGATCCTGGCCGTCAGCGGGGCGGAGTATCTGAAGACCTTGGCCCTGCCCGCGCCCCTGCTGCTGGTCGCGGTCGTGCTCGTGTCCTGCTTCTTCGACCTGTTCATCGGCTCGGCTTCGGCCAAGTGGTCGGCGCTGGCCCCCATCGTGGTGCCCATGTTCATGCTTCTGGGCATCAGCCCGGAGATGACAACCGCCGCCTATCGCATGGGTGATTCCGTCACCAACATCGCCACGCCGTTGATGAGCTATTTCCCCCTGATCCTGACCTTCGCCCAGCGCTGGGATCCGAAGTTCGGTCTCGGGTCGCTCATGTCGACCATGCTGCCCTACGCCGGCGTCTTCCTGATCGCGGGCCTTGCCATGGTCGGGATCTGGGTGGCGCTGGATCTGCCGCTGGGACCCGGGGTGGGCGTTCACTACGAGCCGCCCGCTCCGACCGTTCCCGTCGCCGAAGCCGGCTTCCCGGCGAGCCCGATCGCCCGATAGGTGGATATCCACAACCACGCCGCTTGACACCTTCGGCAACCCCCGCCTAAACGACGCCCCTCGCCGCGCCGGAGACGTCGCAGCGGGAAACGCGGGTGTAGCTCAGTTGGTTAGAGTGCCGGCCTGTCACGCCGGAGGTCGCGGGTTCGAGCCCCGTCACTCGCGCCACTTTCTGTGATCCAGAAAGTGGCGCGTCCGCCCTCTTCTTTCTTTTTAGTGCGCTAACGCTCGCGACGCGGTCGCTCGCTGCTTGAGCGCGTGTTCGTACGCTGACGCTCGCGATGCGGTCGCTCGCGGCTTGAGCGCGGGCGGCGCGGCGTGCACGGTGGCGACATGGGGCTGCCGCACATATCCGACTCGTTGATCACGCCGCCGCTAAGACCCCCCGTCCCCCGCAACCTCTGCACCGACTGCGGCGTCTCCCGCATGGAGGACCCGAGCCTCTGCGGCCGGGCCTGCCAGTTCATCAAGCCCGACTATCCGGCGATGGAGACCCGCATCCACGGCCGGGCCCGAGCCACCGAGGGCGACGAACTGTTCTTCGGTCCGTTCCGCCGGATGGTCCGCGCCTCCCTGACGCCGCCGGCCGAGGGGGCGCAGTGGACCGGGATCACGACCCGGATCGGAGAACGATTGCTGGAGACCGGGGCCGTGGAAGCCGTGCTGACGATGGCTCCGGACGCGGCGGACCGCTGGCGGCCCACGCCCGTTCTGGTCACGGAGGCCGCCGACATGGCGCAGGCGCGCGGCATGCGGATGGGCTATGCGCCGCTGCTGGCCTTGCTGGAGACCGCGCGCGACCGGGGCATCCGTCGGCTCGCCGTCATCGGCATTCCCTGCCAGGTCTATGCGCTCCGCGCCCTGGAGGCCCAACTGGGCTTCGAGGCCATCACCGTGATCGGTACGCCCTGCTCGGACAACACGACCACCGAGAACTTCCACACCTTCCTCGGCCTGCTATCCGACGCGCCCGAGACCATCACCTATCTGGAGTTCCGCGCCGACTATCATGTCGAGCTGCGCTTCACGGACGGACGGGTGAAGACGATCCCGTTCCTGTCATTGCCGATCTCCCAGCTGGCCCCGGACTTCTTTCCGCTGACATGCCGGACCTGCGTGGACTACACCAACGCCCTGTCGGACATCACTGTCGGCTATATGGCCGGCCAGGGCGAGCAATGGCTGATCGTCAGGAACGAGCGCGGTCAGGCCCTGCTCGATCTGCTGGGCGACGACGTGCGGCTGTCCGAGCCCGAGAGCCACGGCAAGCGCAAGGTCGCCGTGGCCGGCTTCATCGCCAACGTCGAGCGCGCGGCGGGCGGCCTGCCGCTGCGCCGCATGCCCGACTGGGTCCGCCCGATCGTCAGCTGGCTCCAGCCGCGCACCGGCCCGCGCGGGTTGGAGTTCGCCCGCACCCGATTGGAGATGAAGGCGGCCGAGACCGTCATCCACCTGCGCCGCGAGGAGCCGCGCCGGATGAAGTCGATGATCCCCGATCACGTCTGGAAGCTGGTCGCGCCGTACGGCCTGACGCCCAACGAAGACGAACTCAGTGAACCGCGGGCTGTTCCGCCGGCTGGACGAACTCCGGACGCCCGCTGACCTCGCCATAGGTCATGCACAGATCTTCAAACACGCGGTTCCACGAAAACCGCTCGACCGTATGCACGCGCGCCGCCGCGCCCAGCGCCTCGATGTCGCGCGCGAACAGGGCCTCGATCGCCTGGGCATAGTCATCCGGGTCGGCGCTGCGGGCCAGCTGCCCAACACTGTCGTTCACGGTCTCGGCCACGCCTCCGGCGTTAACGCCCACCACCGGCCGGCCACAGGCCATGGCCTCCAGCACGATCAGACCAAACGGCTCCTTGTCGTTGGCGTGGACGAAGGCGTCGCAGCTGGCGATGATGCGGGCCACGGCGCGCGGGTCGCGCTCGTAAGGCAGGGCGATGACCCGGTCCTCCGGCGGCATCCCCGCCCCAGCCCCGACAAGCACCAGATGGTAGGGCGCACCCAGCCGCTGGACCGCCTCGATCAGGACGTCGATGTTCTTCTCGCGGGCCGGTCGACCAGCGAAGCAAAGAAGGCGGGCAGAGGCCGGCAGGCCCAGACGCTTCAGCAGCCAATCACGGTCGCCCCGGTCGGGCCGGAAGGTATCGATTTCCACGCCCAGGGGCCGGATGACGATGTCGCGGATTCCCGCCTCTTCCAGTCGACGCGCGATGAAGCGGCTGGGCGAGATCACGCGATCGAACTGGCCGAACAGACGCGCCCAGCGCTTCTCGACCGGCTTCTTGGCCCATTCACCGAAATGCAGCGCCGCAAGACCCGCCGGGTCGGAGTGGCAGAAGCCGACCACCGGACAGCCGGCTCTCTGACCCGCCTCCAGCGCGCCCTGCCCCGGCGTATAAGGGTCGCCCGCCTCGATCAGACTGGGCTTCATGGAGGCGACCCAGGCCCCCCACCGGCGCACCGACGTCGGCCAGCGATAGCCGTCGCCGAACGGCAGCTTGGTGGCATGCAGCTTGATGATGCCGTCCTTGCCCGCCTGGTGCCGCGTACCGGGCACGATCAGGGAGTGGGCGACGCCGGGCCGGTTCTCTTCCAGCCAGGCCTTCTTGGACAGCAGGTACCGCTTCACCCCGCCTGAACGCGGCGCGTACAGCATGGTGGTGTCCACCATCCGGGGCCGGGGGTCGCTGGTCGAGGCCTTCAGGGTCCTGAGCGTTTCGGCGACCTCTTCGTCCAGCCCCGGGATAAGCCTCAGCTCGCCCTCGTGAACTTCAAGATCGGTCATGCTCATGGGGTCGTGCTCCTGCGACGGCGGCGGCTGAACGCGCGCCCGTCGTTTTTGGATGCGTGCGGACGATGTGCGCCGGACCATGACGCGCCCCTACGCCGGGCAACCGCCAAGCTCAAGCGCTATCGTCACTAGGATCGTCGTCGGCCGAAACGACGATCCCGCGTCGCGCCAGCGCCTCCCTGACCAGCACCTCCATCTGGGCGTTGACCGAGCGAAGCTCGGCGGCCGCCAGACGCTCGACGGCCGCCATCACGCCGGGCGAGGCCCGCATCAGAAAGGGTTTGCGCGCGCGGGCCATCGCTCGTCAGCCGTACAGCGTCCCCGTGTTGACCACGGGCTGGGCCTCCCGGTCGGCGCACAGCACCACCAGCAGGTTGGACACCATGGCCGCCTTGCGGTCCTCGTCCAGGTCGACCACGCGCCGGTCGCTGAGGTCCGCCAGGGCGCTTTCGACCATGCCCACCGCGCCCCGCACGATCAGGCGACGCGCCGACAGGATGGCCTCGGCCTGCTGGCGGCGCAGCATGGCTCCGGCGATCTCGGGCGCATAGGCCAGGTGCGCCAGTCGCGCCTCGTCGATGGTCACGCCCGCCACCCGGACCCGGTTGGCCAGTTCGTCCCTCAGCCGCCCGGCCACGTGCTCGGCGTCGGACCGCAGGGTCAACTCCTGATCGACGCCCTCCTCCTGCTCGCCGTGGTCGTAGGCATAGTGGGAGGCGATGTCGCGCAGACCCGTATCGATCTGGATGTTCACGAAGGCCTGGTAGTCGTCGACGTCGAACAGGGCCTGGGCCGAGTCCTCGACGCGCCACACGACATTGGCCGCGATCTCGACAGGGCTCCCCCGCTTGTCGTTGACCTTCAGCGTGTCCGAGGTGACGTTGCGCGCGCGCAGGGAGATTTTCTTTCGCGTGTACCAAGGCAGGACCCAGCGCAGGCCCGTGGCCCGATCGGTGCCGCGATAGTCGCCGAACAGCAGGATGGCCGCCGCCTCGTTGGGCTGCAGCGAGTAGAGACCGCACATCAGAAACAGTCCGACGCTGGCGGCTACGATCCCGCCTATCAGGTTCAGCAGCATATCGGGCCCCTGGGCGATCCAGACCGGACCGAGAATCACCAGAGCCAGTCCCGCCAGCAGCATGGCGATGCCGTTGGCCGTCGCGGCGGGTCGTTCGGTCGAAATCGTTCTGCGGTCGTTCACTTCAGCCTCCCAATTGATATGATAGTGATATCATTTTGATCGCGACCTTTGCAATAGCACGGCGACCGCCGTTCCCCCGGCGACTGAGTTTCGGCCTTGCATTCGCCTCAAATTCGCGAAACTTGGGACAGGCCGCGCAGCCCTTGTTAGAAGGCTCCGGCGCCCGATCGCGCGTATCCATCTGGGGTGACTTTCCGAATGCGTAGACTGCTTGCGACCGCGGTGGCGCTTGCCCCTTTGATGGCTGCCACGGGCGTCCAGGCTGAAACCGTCATTTCGAACGCGCGCACGACGCCAATCCAGACGTCGAACGCCACCGGCACTGCCAGGGACGACATCCGGCTGGCCTCGGGCGGGTCGATCACCATTGCCAACGGCGTCGCGGTGACCGTCGACACCAACAACTTCATCGATCTCGATTCCGGCTCGAACATCAGCATGCTGAACTCGGCCGACGGATCGACCGCCATTCTGGTGGGGCCAGGCGCGACGGCGGGGAATGTCACCATCGGCGGAAGTATCTCCGTCACCGACAATATCGAAACCTATCCGGATACCGACACGGACGGCGACCCGGATGGCCCTTTCGCCAACGGCTCCGGCCGGTACGGGCTGCGGCTGACGGGCGGAACGCCTCTGACCGGCAACGTCCTGGTTGAGAGCACCTCCGTGATCCAGATCGAGGGCAACGATTCACGCGCCATCTCGGTGGAGCGTGGGTTGACCGGCAATGTGACCGTGTTCGGCTCCCTGCGGGCCATCGGCACGAACGCCGTCGCCTACAATCAAACGGGCGCGGTCTCGGGCTCGGTCAATCTGGGCGGTCCGATCGCGGCCCAAGGCCAGGGCGCCTCGGCAGCCTCCATCCAGGCGGACGTGGGCGGACGTCTGACGCTCCAGGGCGCGATGTCTTCGACGGGCTACCGCTTCTTCAGCCGACCCAGCGACGCGGCCACGGCGCGGCTGGACGCTGACGATCTGCTGCAGGGTGGATCGACGGTCTCGATCGGCGGCAACGTGGCCGGTGGCGTGGTGCTGGATGTGCGTCCGGCGGACAACAGCACGACCTCCACAGACGAAGACAACGACGGCATCCAGGACGCGTCCGAAGGCAACGCCGCCCTGACCGGCTATGGCGCGGCCCCGACCCTGGCGGTCGGTTCGGCCACGCGGGGCATCACCCTGGGCGTCGCGGGTACCGGCGACCTGAATTACGGCCTCATCAATCGGGGCTCCATCAACGGCGACGGCGTCTACGACGGTATCTCCTCGACGGGCGTGCAATTGGGCGTGGCCGGCGGGCAGACCGTCGCCATCGCGGGCGGCGTGCGCAATGAGGGGACGGTCACCGCCCTCGCGCGCAACGGCTCGGCGACGGCGGTGGCCATTGGCGCGGGCACCTCGACGCCTCGGATCGACAACATCGGCAGCCTGACCGCGGGCACCTCCTCCACCATCGGCGGCGTGACAGCGGGCGGTCTGGTGATCGCCTCGGGCGCCTCGGTCCCGACACTCACCAACTCCGGCAGCATTTTCGCCAGCGCGACAGGCGGACTGGCCAGCTCGGTCGCTGTTCGTGACCTGTCCGGATCCCTGACCACTGTCACCAATGCCGGGGTCATCCAGGCCGTTCTGGGCGCCAACGCCGCCGGCGATCCGATCACCGGCACGGCGACCGCCGTCGATGTCTCTGCCAACACCACTGGCGTCACCCTGCGTCAGTTCGGAGAGGCCAGCGCCCCGACGGCCACGGACCCCGACACGGATGGCGACGGGGTCACCAACTCCAACGAGCCCTTCCTGGTCGGCGACGTGCGCTTCGGCTCCGGCGGCGACCTTCTGTCGATCGAGAACGGCGAGATGCGCGGCGGCGTCGCCTTCGGGGCCGGCGCCGACCGCCTGTCGATCACCGGCGGAGGGATCGTCAGAGGCGCGGTCACCGACACCGACGGACTGCTGACCGTGGATGTCGCCAACGGCACTCTGGATGCCCGCCAACTCGGCGTCACGGGCGCGACCAGTCTGAACATCGGCGCCAACGGCGACCTGATCGTCACCCTCGATCCGGCGACGGGCAGCAACGCCGGATTCCGCGTCAACGGCACCGCCACCCTGGCGACCGGCGCCGGGCTGGGCGTGCGTTTCAACTCCCTGATCACCGATCCGCGTCGCTTCACCATCATCGACGCCAATGTTCTGAACGCCGGGACCATCGACCAGACCGCCGTCCAGGCCAACTCTCCCTATCTGTTCGTGGTGTCGGCGGGCACCGACGTCGCGGCCGGAGACGTCTTCGTCGACGCCCGCCGTCGCACCGCCGCCGAGGCCGGACTGATCGCGGTAGAGAGCCAGGCGTTCGACTCCTTCTACGGCTCCCTGTCCGGCAACGCGGTCCTGCGCGACCTGTTCATCGCCCAGAGCGGCCGCGCGGGCTTCATCGACCTGTACGAGCAGATCCTGCCCGACCACTCGGGCGGCCCCTTGTTGTCTCTCGCCTCGGGCGTCGATGCGGTCACGCGAGCGCTGTCGGGCCGCAACGCCACGGTGACGCCGGGCGAGACCAGTGCCTGGCTGCAGGAAATCAACTTCTACGCCGACAAGGACAAGACCGACACCTACGGCTTCCGCTCCGAAGGCTTCGGCGTGGCCGGCGGCATCGAACGGGGGACCGATCTGGGGGCGTTCGGCGTCACCGTGGCCTTCACCTCGTCCGACATCGAGGACCCGGAGGCCGAGGCCGAGGAAATCCTTTCGGCCAGCCTGATCGAGCTGGGCCTGTCCTGGCGCGCGCAAGGTCAGGCCTGGTCGACCTGGGCCCGGGCTGCGGGCGGCTATGCCACCTTCGACTCAACGCGCCAGCTGGTGACCCAGGACATCAACCTGATCAACCAGTCCAGCTGGAACGGCTTCACCCTGGCCCTGGCCGGCGGGGCCTCGTACGAGCGCAGCTTTGGTCGACTCAGCATCCGGCCCGAGGCCTATCTGGAATATTTCTCGCTCAGCGAGGACGCGCACGACGAAGAGGGCCTGAACAACGGCTTCAACCTTCAGATCGAGGATCGCGACGGCCATATGTTCGCGGGCGTGGCGGCGGTGAACATCGGCTACGGCTTCGGCGAGAACGGCTGGATCCGGCCCGAACTGCGCCTTGGCTGGCGTCAGAACATCTCGGTGGATCCGGGCGAGACCATCGCCCGCTTCGCCTCGGGCGGCTCGCCCTTCACTCTGTCGCCGGACTCCATCGAAGGCGGCGGACCGATCGCGGGCTTCAACCTGTCGGTCGGCAACGACCTGGGTCGCCTGTCGGTCACGGCGGACGCGGAGATGATCGAGGACTACGTCCGCTACACCCTTCTGCTGCGCGCCAGCTTCCGGTTCTAGGGCGGTCGCTCAGCCCTCGCGCAGTTCGACCGTTGAAACGGGCGAGACCCCGCGCTCCAGCCGGATCAGGTCCAGCACCTGCACCATCTGCCGCGCGCGCCACAGGCTTGCGAGATAGATCAGCGTGGTCACGATCACGACGGCCACCATGCCGAACAGGGTGTCGGCCTGATCGCGCGCGAAGGCCAGAGTGGCCTCCGGCGCGATCTCGCCGGCCGAGACGAACAAGGTCACCGGCACGGTGACGTAGAAGACGGCCAGCATCTGGAACCCCAGTTCCTGCCGTCTCTGGTTCAGCGTCGCCAGCGCAGACAGGGCATTGAACAGGTCCGGCGACGTATCATGAACCAAGGCGAAGGCCTTGGCCGTCGACGGATTGCGCCGCAACCCCGAGACCACGTCGTTGCCGAACCAGCCCCACGACCCCGGGGTCGTCGCCCCGGATATCAACATTCCGGGTGTCGGAAACAGACGCTTGTAGGCCCGCCACAGCGGCCAGACCGGATGATCGAGAGGACGAACACGGGGTGCGGCTTTCGCAGTCGGCGTGGCGTCTGTCATTGCTGGTCCCCAAAGGGAATCATGGCTCACCCCAGAACGATCATCAACCTGACGTCAGCTTGAGTTCTTCAACCGCGCCTTCAGGCTCGACGTGTCCCACCGCGATCCCCCCATCGCCTGCACCTCGGCATAGAACTGATCGACCACGGCCGTGACGGCAAGCTGCGATCCATTCGTTCGCGCCTCGTCCAGCACCAGGCCCAGGTCCTTGCGCATCCAGTCGACGGCGAAACCGAACTCGAACTCGCCCCGCGCCGCCGTCTTCCAGCGGTTGTCCATTTGCCAGGACTGGGCCGCGCCCTTGGAGATGGCCTCATACACCGCGTCGGTGTCCAGACCGGCGGCCTGGGCGAAATGGACGGCCTCGGCCAGGCCCTGGACCACGCCGGCGATGGCGATCTGATTGACCATCTTGGTCAGCTGGCCCGCGCCCGCAGGTCCCATGTGCTGGATCGCTTTGGAATAGGCCATCAGAACCGGCCGCACGCGCTCGAGCGCCTCGGCGTCGCCGCCGGCCATGACGCTGAGCTGGCCGTTTTCTGCCCCCGCCTGGCCGCCCGAGACCGGGGCGTCGATGAAGTCCATTCCCCCATCGGCCGCCAGCGTCGCCATCTCGCGCGCCACCCTGGCCGAGGTGGTGGTGTGATCTACGATCACCGCACCCGCCGCCAGGCCGTGCAGGGCCTCGGCCACGACCCGGCGAACGTCGTCGTCATTGCCGACGCACAAGACGAACAGATCGGCCTCGTCCGCCGCCTCGATCGCGGTGGCAGCAAAGCGCCCGCCCGTGGCCTCGGCCCAACGCCGCGCCTTCTCCGGCGAGCGATTATAGCCCGCCACCTCATGTCCGGCGGTCACAAGGTGACGCGCCATCGGCCCGCCCATGACACCCAGTCCGGCGAAGCCGATCCTCATGCGCCCGCTCCGCCGGCGATGCCGTAACGGCCCCGGAAATAGGTCAGGGTCGCGCTGTCCGAAGTGGCGAACCCCTCGACCGCCCCGACCAGGATCACATGGTCTCCCATCTGGACGCGCTGATAGGTACGGCAGTCGAATCGCGCGGCGGCGGCCGCCAGGTGTGGCGGGCCGTCTCCGATCCGGGCGAACTCGCCCTCGGCCATGATCCCGTCGCCCTTTGCGAACCGTCGGGCCAGGGCTTCGGACTGGGCGTCCAGCACATGGATGGCGAACCGCTCGGCCCCGGCGAACGCGGGATATCGCTCGGATCGATCGTCCAGGCACCACATGACCAGCCGGGGCCGCAGCGACACCGAGGTAAAGGAGTTAATGGTGATCCCGACCGGCCCGTCGGGTCCATCGGCCGTGACCACGCAGACGCCCGTGGCGAACGCTCCGAGCGCATCGCGGTAGGCCCGCGCCTCGGTCTGGCTGATGGCGTCGTCGGGAATGGGTTCTAGGCTCACGGCACCGGACTAGGCGAGCGCGTCACGGGTGGCAACGGTCATCCCGCCGCACGGCGCGGAACCCGAACGCCGTGATCCGGGTTGAAGCTCCACATTAGGAGAGACCCCATGCGCTTGATCGCCCAGATCGCTGTGTCCGCCGCTGTCGCCCTGACCCTGGCCGCCTGTTCGCAGCCCGAAGAACCGGCGTCGGTGCCGGACACCAACGCCACGGCCCCCGAGGGCACAGCCCCGGCCGAGCCCAGCGTCGGCTATGCCCCGCCGGAAGGCGGCGGCGTCCCGGGCTCGTCAGACGAATCGACCGGCCCCGGCAACCCGGACGGCACGGTCGCGGATCCGACCCTGCCGCGCGAGACGCCCAACCCCTGATCCGTTGGCTGCCCCGATGCGGATTGGACTCCGCAGACACCGAGTCCACAGGGTGCAATCCTGCACCTAGCTGCGTAGCTATGATCTGCAAGCCATTGTTGTGTATACGGAATGTGGCTTAGCGACGACGGAGTTCGTCGAACCCCGGATTCCGCACCATGGTCTCGGACTTCGTCGTTCTCTAGACGAGCCGGCTCTGCACCAGGGCCGCGCCGATGAAACTGGCGAACAGGGGATGAGGCGCGAACGGCCGGCTCTTCAGCTCGGGATGGTACTGCACCCCGATGAACCAGGGGTGGTCGGTTCGTTCGACCGTCTCGGGCAACACGCCGTCCGGTGACAGACCCGCGAACACCAGCCCCTCGGCCTCGATCGCCTCGCGGTAGTTGATGTTGACCTCGTAGCGGTGGCGGTGCCGCTCGCTGATGGCGTTAGCCCCGTAAATTTCCGCGATCTTGGAGCCCGGCGCTAACGTCGAATCGTATGCCCCAAGCCGCATGGTCCCGCCCAGATCGCCGCCCTGCTGGCGCAGGACCCGCTGGTTGCCCTGGGTCCATTCGGTCATCAGGCCGACGACAGGCTCGTCGGTGGGACCAAACTCGGTCGATGAGGCCTTCTTGAGCCCGGCCTGGTTCCGGGCCGCCTCGATGACCGCCATCTGCATGCCGAAGCAGATACCGAAATAGGGGATGTTGCGCTCGCGGGCGAAGCGGGCCGCCTCGATCTTGCCCTCGGCCCCTCGCTCGCCGAAACCGCCCGGCACCAGGACCGCGTGCGCGGACTGGAGACGCTGCTCGCACAGTTCGCGGTCGCCTTCGAAGGTGTCGGCCTCGACCCAGTCGATGTTGACCTTGACATTGTTGGCCACCCCACCGTGATGCAGGGCCTCGATCAGGGATTTGTAGGCGTCCTTGAGCACCGTGTACTTGCCGACCACCGCCACGGTGACTTCGCCGTCGGGCTGAAGCCGGCGACGCGCGATCTCTTCCCATTGGGCCAGGTCCGGTGCTGGCGCGTCGGTGATGCCGAAATGGGCCAGAACCTCGGCGTCCAGACCCTCCCGGTGATAATCGAGCGGCACGGCATAGATGTCGGCCGAATCCATCGCCTGGATGACGCCGCTGGGCCGGACGTTGCAGAACAGGCCGATCTTGCGCTTCTCGTCCTCGGGGATCGGGAACTCGCAGCGGCACAGCAGGATGTCGGGCTGGATGCCGATGGAGCGCAGCTCCTTGACCGAGTGTTGGGTCGGCTTGGTCTTCATCTCGCCGGCGGTCTTGATGAAGGGCAGCAGGGTCAGGTGGACGAAACAGCTTTGGCCGCGCGGCAGGTCCTGGCCCAGCTGGCGGATGGCCTCGAAGAACGGCAGGCCCTCGATGTCGCCGACGGTGCCGCCGATCTCGACCAGCACGAAGTCCACGTCCTCGCCGTCGTCGGTCAGGGCGGGCGTCAGGCAGAAGGATTTGATCTGGTCGGTGACGTGCGGGATCACCTGCACGGTCGCGCCGAGATAGTCGCCGCGCCGCTCCTTCTCCAGGATGGTCGAATAGATGCGGCCGGTCGTGATGTTGTCCGACTTGGCGGCCGACACCCCGGTGAACCGTTCGTAGTGGCCCAGATCCAGATCGGTCTCGGCCCCGTCGTCGGTCACGAAGACCTCGCCGTGCTGATAGGGGCTCATCGTCCCCGGATCGACGTTCAGATAGGGGTCGAGCTTCCTGAGGCGGACCTTGTAGCCGCGCGCCTGAAGCAGGGCCCCGAGGGCCGCCGACGCCAGCCCCTTGCCCAGCGAGGAAACCACGCCGCCCGTGATGAATACATATCTAGCCACGGGGGATCACCTTAGGCGCTGATTCGGCACCGCCGAAGGAATGCGATGCGATCCTGCTGTTGAAAACAAAACTCCGCCCCGGAGCAGGTCCGGAGCGGAGGGGATGGGGCGGAAGAAGCGGCGGGTGCGAAGCCCGCCATTCCCTATTGCTCCGGCGCGGGGGCCGGGGTGGCGCCGACCGTCGGCAGGCTGGCTTCCAGGTCGTCCAGCGACGGCGCGGCGGGCTGGGCCGGAGCGGTTGGAGCGGGCGCGGTCGTCGGGGCGGTCTCGGCCGGGGCAGCGCTGCCGACGGCGATGGTGCCCAGGGCGTCCGCATCGACCACCGACTGGCTGGAGCGTTCGATGTTGCCGACGATGGTCAGCAGGATGGCGCAGGCCCCGAAGGCCCCGCCCAGCCACCAGGTCGCGACGGTCAGCAGATTGCCGGCGCCGCGCGCGGTCATGAAGCCCGAGGGCCCGCCGCCCATGCCCAGAGCGCCCCCTTCGGAACGCTGCAGCAGGACGACCCCGGTCAGGGCGACCGAGATGATGATCATGGCGACGAGGAGAATGGTCTGGAGCATGGTGCCGCTTATGTGTGGCGAGAGCCCCCGCCGATCAAGCGGCGGCGTCTAACATCGATGGCGACACGGAGCAACGCGCGGCTCAGGCGGCGCGCACGATCGCCAGGAAATCGTCCGCCTTCAACGACGCCCCACCCACCAGTGCTCCGCCCACCTCATCGACCGCCAGCAACTCCGCCGCATTCGTCGGGTTGACCGAACCCCCATACAGGATCGGCGTGGTCGTCGCGTCCAGCCGCTCGACCAGGGCGACACGGATCGCGGCGTGCATCTCCGAGACCTGTTCGACCGACGGCGTCCGACCCGTGCCGATGGCCCAGACCGGCTCATAGGCCACGGCGAAGTCCCGGCCGCGCAGGCGATCGGGCAATGATGCCGCGACCTGGGCGGTCACGACCTCGACCGCCCGACCCGCATCGCGCTGCTCCAGGGTCTCGCCGACGCACACGATCGGCTCCAGCCCGGCGCGCAGAGCGGCCTCCACCTTGGCCGCCACATCGGCGTCGGTCTCGCCGAACCCGGCCCGCCGCTCGGAGTGGCCGACGATGACCAAAGAGGCCCCCGCGTCCTTCAACATTTCCGCCGACACTGACCCGGTGAAGGCCCCCGAGACCTCGGCGTGGCAGTTCTGCCCCCCGATCTCGACGGTGCCGCCTTTCAGGCGGCAAGCCGCCTGAGCGATCAAGGTGGCGGGCAGGCACAGGCCGACCCGGTGGACCGTCGGCTGCGCCGCCAGATGGGCGCGGACCGCCTCGGCCTCGCCTAGCGATGCCGCCAGGCCGTTCATCTTCCAATTGCCG
Organism: Caulobacteraceae bacterium; assembly: GCA_947475735.1. Taxonomy (GTDB): domain Bacteria; phylum Pseudomonadota; class Alphaproteobacteria; order Caulobacterales; family Caulobacteraceae; genus Brevundimonas. The sequence goes on along the minus strand of CANJLQ010000007.1, from coordinate 106,700 downwards.
ACGATCGTCTTCACGGATTGTTTCATGGGGGCCTGTCTAGGCACCGCCTCGCCCGGCGCCAAGCCCACCCGCCGGCCCAGCTGTGGGTCTGCGCTTGCGGGGGTCGCCCGCCCTCCCCTATAGGCCAGCGTGGCGCTCTTCGCCGCCCGACGATTGCAGGCTCGCTTCCATGATTTCCGGCTTCCGCGATTTCGCCAAGTCCAAGTGGGCGATCGCCCTGTTCGCGCTGCTGATCCTCAGCTTCGCCGTCGTCGGCGGCACCCAGGCCGACATCTTCGGCAGCCTGGGGCCCAGGAACGTCATCGACGCCGGCGACCGCTCCCTGAGCCCGGCCCAGTTCCGAGCCGACTTCGACCGCATCCGCGGTAACGTCCAGCAGGAGCAGGGACGCCCGGTCACGCTTGAAGACCTGGTCGCCGAGAACGCCCACGTCCAGTACCTGGAAAGCCAGACCCGCCGCCTCGGCTTCCTCAACTGGGCCCACAAGGCCGGTATCCGCGTCGACGAACGCCTGGTGCTGGACCGCATCCGCGAGATCCCCGCCTTCTTCGACCAGATCACCGGCGCCTTCGACGAGGCGACCTATCAGCGTATGCTGGCCGAACAGAACATCACGCCCCTGCAACTGGAAGAAGAGTTCCGCGACACCGCCGTGTCCGAGCACTTCGCCGCCGGGGTCGCCGCCGGTCTGCGCGCCCCGCGCGTTTATGGGGCCCTCGTGGCCGCCCGCGCTTTCGAGGTCCGCGACGGCCGCTGGTTCACGGTCACCCAGGCTATGGCCGGCACGACCCCGCCCCCGACCGACGCGCAGCTGACCGCCTTCCTCAGCGAGAACGCCGCCCAGCTGCGCCGCCCAGAGTTCCGCATCGCCTCGGTCATCGTCTTCAGCGACGCGCCGAACGCGGCCCCGCCCGCCATCCCCGAGGCCCGCATCGTCGAACGCTACAACTTCCGCCGCGAGGCCCTGTCGACGCCCGAGCGCCGCAGCTTCACCACCCTGACCGTCGCCGACCGCGCCGCTGCCGAGCGCATCGCCGCCGCCCTGCGCGCCGGTCAGTCGCCCCAGGCCGTGGCCGAGGCCAACAATGTCGAGGCGGTGCCCTACGTCGATCAGCCTCAGAGCGCCGTCACCGATCCGGCCATCGGCACGGCCGTGTTCGGCCTGGCCGCCGACCAGGTGTCCGCCCCGATTCAGGCCCGCGTCGGCTTTACTGTGGCCAAGCTGACCGCCATCTCGCCCGGCCAGGCCGCGACTCTGGAAAGCGTGCGCGACGCGGTCGTCCAGGAGCTGCAGCTGGAGGACGCCCGCGCCCGCGTGTTCAGCCGCGTCGAGGCCTATGAAAAGGCCCGCGCTGACGGCAAGACCCTGGCCCAGGCGGTCGAGGAGGTCGGTGCCCGGATCGTCCAGTTGCCGCCCTTCACCCAAGACGGTCGCCTGCCCGACGGCCAGCCCATGAACGCCCCGCCCCTGATCCTTCAGAACGCCTACGCCCTGACCGCCGGAGCCGAGAGCGAGGTCGTCGACGCCGGCGAGGGCCAGTATTTCGTCGTCCGCCTCGACACCATCCAGCCCGCTGCACTGCCGTCCTTGGCCGAGGTGCGCGAGCCCCTGGCGCAGAGCTGGACCCAGCGCGAGAACGCACGCCGGCTTTCGGCCCTGGCCGAACGGCTCGCCACGCGCGTCCGGGGCGGAGAAGACATCGCCGCCGTCGCCACCTCGGCCGGGGCCACCCTCAACACCCGCACCAACGTCCAGCAGAACGCGGAAGCCCAGGCCGATCTCGGCGAGGGTGTGCTGCAAGGCCTGTTCGGCCAGGGTCGCGGCCAAGTCTTCACCAGCCCCGCATCCGAAACCACCGCCGTCATCGGTCGTGTCGACGCCGTGAGGGCCGCGAACCCCGCCACCAGCGCGCCCCTCGCCGACCAGATCCGTCCGCGCATCTCTCAGGAGTTCGTCGGCGGCATCGGTGAGCTCCTCGTCAACGCCGCCTCCACCCGGTCCAAGGCCGAGAACGACCCGGTGCTCGCTCTGGAAGCCCTCGGCGTCGACGCGCCCGCCGCGCCAACGGCACCGGCCGCTCCGGCGCAATGACCCAGGCTGCCGGTGCCGATCCGGCGCGCGAGGTCGCCCTCGCCGCGCTCCGCTCCGGCCGCCCCGCGATCGTCCACCGGCGGATCGTCGATGATCTGGAAACCCCGGTCTCGGCCTATCTGAAGGTGGGCTGGGGGCGGCCCCACGCCTTCCTGCTGGAGTCGGTCGAGGGCGGGGCTCTGAATGGCCGATACTCGATCATCACCCTCGATCCGGATGTCGTCTGGCGCTGTCGGGCGAATGCCGCCGAGATCGCTCGCGGCAAGGACATCGCCGCCGATCGATACACGCCGCAGCCCGGCGGAGCCCTCGACAGCCTGCGCGCCCTCATCGCCGAGACGCGCTTCGACATTCCCGAGGGCCTGCCCCCCATGGCTGCCGGCCTGTTCGGCGTGTTCGGCTATGACATGGTGCGTCTGCTGGAGCCGCTGGGCGCGCCGAACCCGGACCCGCTGGACTTGCCCGACGCCGTCCTGACAAGGCCCTCGCTGATCGCCGTATTCGATTCGGTCATGCACGAGATCGTCGTGATGGCCCCGGTCTGGCCCGGCGGCGATCCGGAGCGGGACACCGCCGCCGCCTCCGCGCGTCTGGACGCCTTCGAGCGCGACCTGCGCCGACCACTCCTCGCGCGCGCCCCGGTCACCTCGGCCGACGCTCCCGACTTCCACTCCCCCGTGGACGGCGCGGCCTATACGGACCTGGTCGCCCGGGCCAAGGACTACATCGCCGCCGGCGACATCTTTCAGGTGGTGCTGAGCCACCGGTTCAGCGCGCCCTACGGGGGCGACCCCTTCGCCTTTTACCGCTCGCTGCGCCGCCAGAACCCGTCGCCCTACCTGTATTTCCTCAACTTCGGCGACTTCCAGCTGGCCGGGTCCAGCCCCGAGATCCTGGTGCGGCTGAAAGACGGCGGCGTCACCATCCGGCCGCTGGCGGGCACCCGGCCGCGCGGCGCGACGCCCGAGGCCGACCGCGCGCTGGAGGCCGAACTGCTGGCCGATCCCAAGGAGCGGGCCGAGCATCTGATGCTGCTGGACCTGGGCCGCAACGACGTCGGCCGCGTCGCCGCGCCGGGCAGCGTGCGCGTGACCGAGAGCTTCGTGGTCGAACGCTACAGCCAGGTCATGCACATCGTCTCCAACGTCGAGGGTCGGGCCCACCCTGATCTGGACGCCGTCGACACCCTGCTGGCCGCACTGCCCGCCGGCACCCTGTCGGGCGCGCCCAAGGTGCGGGCGATGGAGATCATCGACGAACTGGAGCTGACCAAGCGCGGCGTCGGATATGGCGGCGGCGTCGGCTATATCTCGGCGGGGGGCGAGGCCGACATCTGTATCGTGCTGAGAACCGCGATGTTCGCCGACGGCCAGGTCTTCGTACAGGCGGGCGCCGGCGTCGTCGCCGACAGCGATCCCGCCGCCGAATACGCCGAGACCGAGGCCAAGGCCCGCGCCCCCATCCGCGCGGCCGCCGACGCCTGGCGGTTCGAGCCGGGGGCGCCGCTGAACGACTGATCAGGCCGGCACGGGTTCTGTGATCTCCGTGTCGTCTTCCTCGTCATAGCCCACCAGCCTCAAGGCACGGGCCTTCATGCCGTTCAGCTCGGCCCAGCGCAGCAGGCCCTCCTCGCGGCCGTGGGTGATCCAGACCTCTTCGGGCCGGATGTCCTCGAAGGTGGCGATCAGCTCGGGCCAGTCGGCGTGATCGGAGATCACCAGCGGCAGTTCCACGCCCCGCTGCTTGGCCCGCGCCTTGACCAGCATCCAGCCCGAGGCGAAGGCCGTCACCGGATCAGCGAACCGCCGCGCCCAGCGGTCCTGAATGGCCGAAGGCGGCGCGATGGCGACCTCTCCCCCCAGCGCGTCCTTCTTGAGCCCGGTGGCCGGCAAGATGGGCCCCAGATCCACGCCCTCGCGCTCATACAGCCGGTTCAGCCGCTCCAGCGCGCCGTGGACATAGATGGGCCGCTCCCACCCCGCTTCGCGCAGCAGCTTGATCACCCGCTGCGCCTTGCCCAGCGCATAGGCTCCGACCAGATGCGCGCGATCGGGAAACTGGCCCAGCGACTGGACCAGACGCGCGATCTCCTCGGCGTCCGGGGGATGGGTGAAGACCGGCAAGCCGAAGGTCGCCTCCGAGATGAAGACGTGGCACGGAACCGGCTCGAACCCCTCGCAGGTCGGATCACGCCGCCGCTTGTAGTCGCCCGACACCACCATCGTCAGGCCCTGATGGGTGATCACCGCCTGGGCGGAGCCCAGCACATGGCCGGCGGGGACCAGCCGGATGTCCACCCCGTTGTGCGACGCCGTCTCGCCATAGGCGACGGGCTGCCTCAGCCGGGTGAAATCCTCGCCGTATCGCTCGTCCATGATGGCCAGGGTCTGGGGCGTGGCCAGGACCGCGCCGTGTCCGGACCGGGCATGGTCGGAGTGACCGTGGGTGACGACGGCCCGGTCCACGGGGCGCACGGGGTCGACGTAGAAGTCTCCGGGCGGGCAATAAAGGCCGGCCGGCGTCGGGCGCAGAAGGTCCTCGGGACGGATCATAACGACGGATATGGCCCTGAATGCTTGCGCGACCAACCGCGCCGGATAAGGACGGTCCAATGAGCGATCCGTTCCTGACCGACATCCTGCCTCAGCTCGCCTCCGGCGCGGCCCACACCCATGCCCTCGGCTTCGTCTACGAGGGCTATGAGGGCGACCGCGTGCGGCTACGCACGCCATGGAGACCCGACCTCGTGGGTGATCCCGAGACCGACGTCTTCGCCGGCGGCCTTGTCACCGCGATGCTGGATCACGTCGGCGGCCTCGCCGTCTGGGTCGCGCTGGGCGGATTCCGGCCGATCGCCACCCTGGATCTGCGCATCGACTACATGCGGGCCGCCCGCCCACGCGCCGACCTGCTGTCGGAGGCGCGCTGCTACCGCCTGACCCGCACCATCGGTTTCGTCCGCGCCTGGGCATTCGAGGACGACCCTGCCGACCCGGTCGCGGCGGCCCAATCGACCTATGTCATCGATTCGAACGGGGGCCGGGGCATCGGCGCCAATCTGAAGTCGGGAGAGCCGGCATGAGCGCGCTGCTCGACACCCTCCCCTATGCCCGCTTCCTGGGCCTGCGGACGGAACAGACGGGCGAGGTCCTGACCGTAACCATGCCGTTCGCCGACCGTCTGATCGGCAACCCCTTGTTGCCGGCGCTGCACGGCGGCGCGACGGCGGCGATGCTGGAGCTGACCGCCATCGCCCAGGTCGCCCTGGTCTGGCCCCGCCTGCGCCTGCCGCGCCCGATCACGGTGACGACCGCCTATCTGCGCTCCGGCCGCCCGCAGGACGTGCATGCCCGCGCCCGCATCTCGCGCGCCGGACGCCGCGTCGCCCACGTCATCGCCGAGGCCTGGCAGGACGATCCCGCTCAGCCGATCGCCAGCCTGACCGCGCATTTCTCACTCGACGACAACCCTGACTTGTCATCATAAATTACTCATGGTTGTCTCTCTTGTGGCGCTTGGCCACCAAGGGAGGGACCTATGTCCAGAGAATGCATCAGCCAGACCGTCGCCGCGCGTCTGCACTCGGCGGAGGCCGCGATCGACGCGGCCCTGATCGAAACGGCACAACTGGCAGCGCTGCTGCCCGCGGCGCGTGCCCAGGCCTATCTGTCGGCGGTGTCCGGGCAGAAGGCGTTCGACGGTGCCGCCGCCTCGATCGGTGCCCTCGCGGAGGCTCGTTCGCACATCGTCGACACCCACAACGCCCTGGCAGCACTGGCGCGAAAGATGGGCCTGGACGCCGTGGCCGTCGGCATTCTGGACAAGCCGGAAGACGAGCCGCCTCATGGCGGCGGAGGCGTCGCGGCGGCACTCACCTCAGAGGTTAACAAAGCGCTACCGCGTTCGCTCTAGACGTGTTAAGGTTCCCGTTACCAACAGTTTTGTTTGGAAGGGGCTTACACAATGGATCGGACTGAAGTCGTCGCCAGCGTCGCCAGCGACTTGCACGCCAGCGAGCGTGCCATCGATGCGGCCATCACCTCGACCACCACCCTGGTGCAGTCGATGATCGGGGCCCGCGCCCTGCTCAGCCTCTCGCCGGTCGCCGCTTCCGGCTCGCAGACCAAGGCCATGGAGGCGATCGCCGCCCTCGCCTCGGCCCGTGAAGCCATCGTGGCCTGCCACGCCGAACTGCAACGCGACCACCGCCGCATGGGCTTCGGCGCCTATGCCGTCGGCATCCTGGACAAGCCCGGTGATTGGGACAACGGCCGTCCGCCTGCAGTTACCGACCAGCGCGCTGCCTGAATTCGCGGTAACGTTTACGGACTTCAATAGTCTGTAAGTGGGACTCGATGCAGATTAGCCCCCGTGCCTTTCCCGGCGCGGGGGCTTTTTGATGCTCGACACCCTGTTCACGCAGATCGCACTGCTTTTTGTAGTCGCGATAGGCGTATTCGCGTTCTGGAAAGGTGGCGAGGCCGAGCGGCTCGGCATGGGTGCCTGGGTTCTCGGCTGGATGGCGGCGATGCTGATCCAGCAGGACGGCATGCTCTATGTTAACTTCCAGATCGGGCTCTTCTTGCTGGACGCGGCCATGCTCGCGGTCTTCGTGGGTCTGGCGTGGCGCTATCGGCGGTCATGGCCTGTCTGGGCTGGCGCATGCCAGCTCGTCATCTTGACAAGTCACGTCGCGTTTCCACTGGCCAAGGCGGCCCCAATGGACGCGTTCTATACCGTCCTTAATCTCGCAGGTTACGGCATCCTGATCGCCATCGGCGTCGGGACCTTCTGGGCCTGGCAGGACCGCCGCGCGGCTGGGCTGGAATAGGGATTTATTCCCATGTAGCGTGAGCGAGTCCGCAGCCTCGCGGCGGCTTCCCGCTCGATTTGAATGCCCCTGTCCCACGCCCGTCTCTGGTCCGCGCTCGACACCCTGGCGCGGCGCGAGGGCCTGTCGCCCTCCGGCCTGGCGCGCCGCGCCGGGCTGGACCCCACGGCCTTCAATCCGTCCAAGCGGTTCGGCCCCGGACAGCCGCCCCGCCCCCGCTGGCCCTCGACCGAAAGCCTGAACCAGATCCTAGAGGCGACGGACATCACCTTGGCCGAGTTCGCCGCACTGGCCGACGACGCCGCGCCCCGCGTCGCCACCGCCCCCCTGATCGGCATGGCCCAGGCTGGCCAGGACGGCTTCTTCGACGACGCGGGCCTGCCGACCGGCGAGGGCTGGGACCAGACCGACCTGCCGACCCCGGCAGACAGCCTGTTCAGCCTGCGCATCACGGGCGACTCGATGGCGCCGCTGTATCGCGACGGCGATCGGGTCCTGGTCGACCGCGACCGGTCGGACGTCCGCCGCGGCGATCGCGCCGTGGTCAGAACCCTGGCGGGCGAAACTCTGGCAAAGGAAATCGGCGCGCTGACGTCCAGGGCGGTGACCCTGGTCTCCATCAATCCGGACTATCCGCCCCGCATGCTTTCTCGCGCCGAGATCGCCTGGATGGCGCGCATCCTCTGGGTCAGCCAATAACCCACAAGCGAAAGGCCGCCCCTCACGGGACGGCCCTTGCCTGGCTAAACTTCGCTCGCGCTCAAGCAGCGAGCCGTCGCGCGGCGAGCGGTAACGCCCTGGAAACGGCGCTCAAGCAGCGAGCGACCGCGTCGCGAGCGATAGCGCCCATGCCTCAGTAAGGCTGAACGTAGTTGGCGTTGACCCAACCGCCACCGGCGATCTGGACCCATTCGCCCTGCGAGCCGATCGCCGTGAAGGGCTGGCCGGCCGACAGGCTGCCCGCCTGACGGTAGTTGGTGCCCGGACCCGAGCGGATGCGCAGGTTCGAGGCGGCGCGGTACTGGGCTCCGCTCGAGCTGCCTTGGGCGTTGGCGCGGGCACGCTGCTGGTTGCAGCCGATGTAGGAACCGGCGGCGGCACCGGCTGCACCGCCGGCGACGGCCCCCAGCGCGCGCTCATTGCTGGAGATCCGGCTGCCGGCCAAGGCGCCCAGCACGCCGCCGATCACGGCACCCGTGGTCTGGCGACCGCCGGGGGCATCGCAGCTGGTGATTCCGTTCGACTGGGCCTGCGCCGCCATGGGGGCGGCGGTGACCAGCGCCGCCAGGGCGGCGGCGGTCGCGAAAGTGGTCTTCAATGTCTTCGACATGGCTCTCTCCGTTTCATCGAGGTTGGTCGATGTCAGGGATAATGCACGGTTCCGTATGAAGGCTCCCCAAGCGCTGCGGTTATTTTCGGTTCATGTTTCTAAGGGGGCCACCGCTTGCGACGCGGTCGCTCGCTGCTTGAGCCCGGTTACGCCTGAGGTTGGGCCAGCTTCCCGTGCGCACCCGCCTCGATCAGCTCGATCGTCTGTCCCAGGCCATAGATCGCCGCGAACGAGCCGAACCGGGGCCCTTGCGATGCCCCCAGCAGCACCTCGTAAAGCGCGGCGAACCATCCTCTCAGTGGCTCGAACGCGTGTTCCTTCCCCACGGCATAGACCTCGCCCTGGATCAGTTCGCCATCGGTCGTACCGGCCGGCAGGGCCTTCAGCCGCGCCGCCAGATCCAGCAGCGCCGCTTTCTCCCTGTCGTCGGGCAGGCGATACGACTTCGTCGGCTTCACGAAGTCCTCGTAGTAGTTCAGCGCCCGGTCCATGAGCCCGTCCAGCACCGGCTCGTTCTCTGGCGTCGCCTGGGGCAGGTATTTGGCGAAATAGGCCCACAGCTGCGCCTTGTTGGACGCATTGGCCACGCCGACCAGGTTCAGCAGCAGGGCGAACGACACCGGCGAGGCGACCTCGGGCGGGGCCCCGGCGTGGATTGACCACACGGCGTTGTCGATCCGCTTGGCCGGTTCCTGCGTCCGATAGGCGTCGATGGCCCCCAGGTAGTCGTCGATGGCGCGCGGAATGACGTTGAAGTGCAGGCTCTTGGCCGACTTCGGGCTCTGGAACATGTACCAGCTCAGGCTCTCGGGCGTGCCGTATCGCAGCCACTGCTCCATCGTCAGGCCGTTGCCCTTGGACTTGGAGATCTTCTTGCCCTCGATGTCGAGGAAGAGCTCGTAGTTGAAGCCCTCGGGCGGCACCCCGCCCAGCGCCCGACAGATCTTGCCGCTCTCGCGCACGCTCTCGATCAGGTCCTTGCCCGACATCTCGTAATCGACGTCCAGCGCCGTCCAGCGCATGGCCCAGTCCGGCTTCCACTGCAGCTTCACATGGCCGCCGGTCACCGGGACCTCGGTGCGCCCGCCCGCCGGGTCGTCGAACACGATCGTGCCCTTCGACACGTTCCGCTCCAGTGTCGGCACCTGCAGGACATGGCGGGTCACCGGGCTGATGGGCAGAAAGGGCGAATAGGTCTCCCGCCGCTCCGGCCCTAGCGTCGGCAGCATGATCGCCTGAACGGCGTCGAACCGCTCCAGCAACCTCAACAGCACATCGTCGAACCGCCCGGACGCGTAGGTCTCGGTCGAGCTCATGAACTCGTAATCGAAGCCGAACCCGTCCAGGAACGCCCTCAGCCGCGCGTTGTTGTGCGCTCCGAAGCTGTCGTGGGTCCCGAACGGATCGCGCACCCGTGTCAGCGGCAGGTGCAGATCGGCCGCCAGCATCTCCGGGTTCGGCACCCCTTCCGGCACCTTCCTCAGCCCATCCATGTCGTCGGAGAAGGCGATCAGCCGCGTCGACCAGTGGTCGCCGGTCAGGGCGCGGAACGCGTTGCGCACCATCGTCGTGCGCGCCACCTCGCCGAACGTCCCCATGTGCGGAAGACCCGACGGGCCATAGCCGGTCTCCAGCACGACCGGGCGCGTCAAGGCCTCGAAGGTCGCCAAAGCCTCGTCGGCCTTGCCAGCATCGATCAGCAGCTTGGCCGCGACCCGATCCGCATCGGACAGCCGCTTCTTCAGCACATGGTCGAGCAGCGCCCGCGCCTGTTCAAACGGCCAGGACTTGGCCTCGCGGGCCAGGGTTTCGAGGTTCTGAAGCATGGGCGCGGGTTTGGCGGTTGAGCCGGGGGGCGTCAACGACTGCTCGCACAAGAAGCCCAAGAGTGTTAAGGCTCGCGCGCAATCCGGAGCTGAATCATGCAACGTATAGCTGCCGCTCTGATGACTTCCGCGCTGGTCCTTCCAAGTTCGGCCTGCGAAGCTCAGAGCGCTCGCCTTCCGGAGGGAGAGTATATGCTATTCGGGGGCAACGCCCAGGCGGCCAACTTCGCCGTGATGGACACCCTGACTCGATCTGGCGATGTGGCTTCGCTCACAAACTACCGGATCTATGCAGACCCGATTCCGAGCCCGAACGGTCCAATCCAGCAAGATATTACAGAACTGGACATCGACTGCTCTGCGCGAACTGTAACCACTCGGGCCGTCCATGCTTTCCAGCATTCGGGACGTTGGGTTGCATCGTTTGGGCCGGAGCCAATCGAGCCGATCCAGCGGAACCAGACGTGGGATCTCTTGGCCGGGGTCGCTTGTGATGGCGTCAGATATCCGGAGAGCCAGATTGCTCGCGGCCCGAACGCCGCGCGCGAGCTTGGTTTGACCAAGCTGCGATAGCCTGAGCCACGTGAGCGAGACCTGCGCTTGACCGCGCTCGTCTCGCGTGGCCATTCGCCGACGCCATGCGCACCGCCGACTTCGACTTCGACCTTCCCGAGGACCGCATCGCGCTGCGCCCCGCCGAGCCGCGCGACAGTGCCCGCCTGCTGGTCGTCCAGGGCGGTACCCTCACCGACCGCACGATCCGCGATCTGCCCGACTTCCTGCGGTCTGGCGACGCCCTGGTGTTCAACGATACCCGCGTCATCCCCGCCCGCCTTTCGGGGGTCCGCGAGCGGCCTGGCCCCGACGATCAGACCCTGACCGTCGCGGTCGAGGCCACCCTGCATCACCGCGACGCGCCCGACGTCTGGTCCGTCTTCATGAAGCCCGGCAAGCGGATCAAGGTCGGAGACCGGATCGTCTTCCAGACCCTGACGGCCACCGTCACCGCCAAGTCCGACGATGGCCTGGTCACCCTGCGCTTCGGCGCCTCCGGTCCTGCCTTGGACGACGCCATCCGCCAGGTCGGAGTCATGCCCCTGCCGCCCTACATCGCCGCGAAACGCCCCGAGGACGACCGCGATTGGTCGGACTATCAGACCGTCTTCGCCCAGCATGACGGCTCCGTCGCCGCCCCCACTGCGGGCCTGCACTTCACGCCTGCCCTGCTGGACGCCATCCGGGCGAAGGGCGTCTCGACCCATGCCGTGACGCTGCACGTCGGTGCGGGCACCTTCCTGCCGGTCAAGGCCGACGACACCGCCGATCACCGGATGCATTCCGAATGGGGCACGGTGTCGCCCGAGACCGCCGCCGCTCTCAACGCCGTCCGCGCGGCCGGCGGCCGCATTGTCTGCGTCGGCACCACCTCGCTGCGCCTGCTCGAATCCGCCGCCACGCCAGATGGCGTGATCCAGCCCTTCCATGGGGACACCGCCATCTTCATCACCCCCGGCTACGCCTTCCTCGCCGCCGATGTGCTGATGACCAACTTTCACCTGCCGAAGTCGACCCTGTTCATGCTGGTCAGCGCCTTCGCTGGGCTGGACACAATGAAGGCGGCCTACGCCCACGCGGTGGCGACGGGCTACCGGTTCTACTCCTACGGAGATGGGAGCCTGCTTTTCCGCAGGTGATCTCGCTCCCCTCGCAATCGGGCTGACCCGACGCTACATCCGCTCCGAGCACTAGAGAGTCACCCATGTCCGATCCCGTCGTCATCGTCGCCTTTGCCCGCACCCCAATGGGCGGCTTCCAGGGGGCCTTCACCGGCGTCAAGGCGACCGAACTGGGCGCCACGGCGGTCAAGGCGGCGGTCGAACGCGCCGGCCTGTCGCCGGACAGGATCGAGCAGATCGTCATGGGCTGCGTCCTGCCCGCCGGCCTCGGCCAGGCCCCGGCGCGTCAGGCCGCCATCGGCGCGGGTCTGGGTCAGCATGTCGAGGCCACGACGGTCAACAAGATGTGCGGATCGGGCCTTCAGGCCGTTATGATGGCCTCGGACAGTCTCGCCGCAGGTAGCGCGGACATCATCGTCGCGGGTGGCATGGAGAGCATGACCGGCGCGCCCTACCTCATGACCAAACACCGGGGCGGCGCGCGCATCGGCCACGATGTGCTGGTCGACAGCATGTACATGGACGGGCTGGAGGACGCCTATACGCCCGGCAAGTTGATGGGAGCCTTCGCCGAGGACTCGGCCCGCACCTATCAGTTCACGCGGGAAGCCCAGGATGCCTATGCGCTGGAAAGCCTCAGCCGCGCGCGATCCGCCATCGAGAGCGGGGCCTTCGCCGCCGAGATCGTCCCGGTCGAGGTCGCGGGCCGCAAGGGCACCGTCACCGTCTCCGAGGACGAACAGCCCGGCAAGGCCATGCCGGAGAAGATCCCGACCCTGAAGCCCGCCTTCGCCAAGGACGGCACCATCACCGCCGCCAACGCCTCGTCCATCTCGGACGGCGCCGCCGCTCTGGTCATGACGCGTGAGAGCGTGGCCAAGGCGCTGGGGCTGCCGATCGTCGCACGGATAGTGTCCCACGCCGCCCACGCCCATGAGCCGGGCCTGTTCACCACCGCGCCCGTCCCCGCCATGCAGAAGGCGCTGAAGAAGGCCGGCTGGACCGTCGAGGACGTCGATCTGTGGGAGATCAACGAGGCCTTCGCCGTCGTGCCCATGATCGCCATGCAGGAGATGGGCATCGACCACGCCCGGCTGAACGTGAACGGCGGCGCGACCGCCCTCGGCCATCCCATCGGCGCGTCCGGCGCGCGCGTCCTGACCACCCTGCTGGCGGCGCTTCAGGCGCGCGGCGGCAAAAAGGGCATGGCGTCGCTCTGCATCGGTGGCGGCGAAGCCGTGGCCCTGGCCGTCGAGATCGCATGACCCTGGACCGGCGCAGCCTGATCGGCGCGGGCATGCTGGCGACCGCCGCCCAGCCCGCCCTCGCGCGCCAGACCGTGCCTGCGATCGCCCCTCCGGACCCGACCGAGACAGTCCGCCTCTGGCCCGCCGGCGCGCCCGGCGGCGAGGGCGTGACCGTCGCCGCCATCGTGCCCGAACGCTCGACCGATCCGGCCTTCCACGACCGCTATGCGCAATACACAACCGACCCGATCCTGACGGTCATGCGGCCCGAGCGTCCGAACGGCGCGGCGATCCTGCTGATCCCGGGCGGCGGCTACCGCTGGTCCGTGGTCGACAAGGAGGGGCTGGACGTCGCCCGGGTCTTCGCCGCCGCCGGCGTCACCTGTTTCGTGCTGCGCTATCGCCTGCCCGCCGACGGCTGGGCCGCCGGGCCGGATGCTCCGCTGCAGGACGCCCAGCGCGCGATGCGCATCATCCGCGCCCGCGCAGCCGATTTCGGCGTCGATCCGGGCCGCATCGCCAGCCTGGGTGGCTCGGCCGGCGGCCATCTCACGGGCCTGCTCGCCGCCCGGTCGGACGCCACCTATGCGGCGATCGACGCGTCCGATGAGGTGTCGTTCCGGCCGGACCTGACCGTCCTGCTGTATCCCGTCGTGACCATGGCGGATCCCCATGCCCACGCCGGATCGCGCCTGCACCTGCTGGGCGATGCGCCCGGGCCCGAACGCATCGCGGCGTGGTCGCTGGAGCGGATGGACTGGGCCGGCGCGGCCCCCACTGTCCTGATCCACGCGATGGACGACACCAGCGTGCCGCCCGACAACAGCCTGATGCTGCTGTCCACGTTGCGCGCGGCCGGCGTCGTGTCCGAGGCCCATCTGTTCCAAGAAGGCGGCCACGGCTTCGGCATCCGGCTGATCGCCGGAAAGCCCGCCGCCGTCTGGCCCAACCTGGTCCTCGCCTTCGGACGCCGCAACGGCTGGCTCAGCGCCTGATCACGCGATCCACAGGTTTGGGCGGCGGCGGCGCGGCCGTTCGCCTGGCCGTCTGCATGAGACGGACAAGGGCTTCAGGACCTGTCGACAGAACGATCACCGGCGCACCTGCGTTTGAGAGTCGTTCGCAAGATTGCTTGGAGTTTCGCGTCGTGGCAAGCCGGTTTCCGGCGGCTTCTTGATCGGATCACGACAATGCGAAGCGACGGAAAACTCGACTATCTGGAACTGCCCTCGTCGGGCATCCCCGCCACCAGGACTTTCTACGAGGCAGCCTTCGGCTGGGTGTTTCAGGATTACGGCCCCAGCTACGCGGCCTTCGACGAGGGGCTGAACGGCGGGTTCGACGCCGACTCGGACGGTCTCCAGGCCCCCCTGCCCGTCCTCTATGCCCAGGACCTGGATGCCATGCTGGCCAGGGTCGAGGCCGCCGGCGGAACGATCGTGAAGCCCGTCTTCGACTTCCCCGGCGGGCGCCGTTTCCATTTCCGTGACCCGTCCGGCAACGAACTGGCGGTCTGGTCCGAGGGCGGATGAAGGCGTGCGGCGACTGCGGCCTGTGCTGCAAGCTCATGGGCGTCACCGCCCTCGAGAAGCCCGCGGGCCGCTGGTGCCGCCACTTCGGCAAGACGACCGGCTGCGCCATCTACGATGATCGACCCGCCGACTGCCGCGTCTTCAACTGCCTCTGGCTCCTGACCGAGGCGCTGGGCGACGACTGGAAACCGACCGTCTCCGGCTTCGTCCTGCACTCTGAACAGGGCGGTCACCGCCTGATCGTGGAATGCGACGCCGCCCGCCCCCACGACTGGCGACGCGCGCCGTACGAAGCCCAGCTTCGTCGCTGGGCCGCCGCCGAGGCGCAGGAGGTGCTGGTCTTCGCGGGCAAGCGCGGCCTTAGGCTCGGCACCCCGGACACGCCGGTTCGGCGGGCCTAGCGCGGGTCCACGCTCTGGGCGATCCGTTCGGCCAGCAGGCGATCCTGGCCCTCGACGCTGGCGATCCAGACGTGGATCTCCTGCGGCGCGGCGGTGCGGGTGAACAGGTGCTCCAGCGCCACGCGCCGCCCCTCTTCGTTCGCGACAATCGACGCGCGTCCGCCGGCCTCGACCATCTCGCCGGAGTAGATTGGAAACTGGGAGACCGGCCCCGCATAGATCATCACCAGCGACCGCTCGCCCCGCCGGACTGTCCAGACGTTGAAGTTCGGGCCAGGACGCCCCGTCGTCACCGTCACCCCGGCGGGCAGCTCCAGCGAAAACGGCAGGGCCGCGAGGGCCGAAGCGTTCAGCACGGTCGGCGGCGGCGGGGCTGGCTCGGCTGGCGCGGCCGCCGGAGCGGGAGCCGGCGTTGCCACGACGGGCGTTGTCGCGGCGGGAGGGACCACGGTCGGTCGGGTCACAGGTAGAGCGGCAGGCTGCGCGCCCGTAGTGGCAGCCGTTGATGGCGCGGTCGCGGGTCGCGTCGCAGGTGGCGTCACCGTCGAGGCGGGGCGGGTCGCAGCAGGTGCGGTCGGGGCCGCCGCCGGTGTCGGCACCGGCGAAGCGGCCGGTCGCGTTGCCGCAGGCGACGGGGCCCCCACCGCTGTCGGAGCAGGCGTTGTCCGCGTGAACAGCGGTGTTGTCGCTGCCGGGGCCGATGACACAACGGGCGAAGGCGCTGGCGTCGTCCGGGTGGCCGGGGCGACAGGTCGTGAGGCGGCGGGCGGAGCACCGTTCAGCATCCGCGTCAGATCGCTGGCCGTGCTCTGGGGCGGCGCGGCGGTCTGGACAGTGGCGAGGGCGGCGAGGATCAGGACGCTGGACATGGCCGCGACCATCGCGCCTCAGCCCATGAACGGCAAGCTCCGCAGCGTGTACGCGACAGCGGCGACCACGGTGACGCCCGCTATGCACAGGCCCACGAACCAGGCCAGCTTCTTCCAAAGGGGGCCGGCGTCCTCGCCCGGCTCCGGCGGGGGAACAGGCTCAATGATGATAACCGGCCTCCTCGTCGATCTTGCCCCGGAACACCCAGTAGACCCAGGCGGTATAGCCCAGGATCATCGGCAGGATCACCGCCGTGCCCACGATCATGAGGCCGAGCGCATTGTCCGGCGCCGCCGCCTGACGGAAGTCCAGCGCATAGGGCACCATATAGGGCGCGAACCCCACGGCGAGACCCAGATAGCCCGACAGGAACACCAGAATGGCCCCGACGAACGGCCAGCGATGCGATCCCCTCTGCGACATGACCCACACCAGGGTGAGGCCTGCCAGTCCCAACAGTGGGATGGGCAGGAGCGGCAGCAATGCCGACAGATCCAAAGCGAACCCGTCGCCGAGGTCGAAGCCCCAGCGCGCCGCGACCCGGGGGTGGATCAGCAAGGTCGCGATGCTGACGGCGGCCAGCAGGATGGTCGTCGCCGCCGCGGCCCAGCCCGTCCAGCGCTTGGCGTCACCGTGCAGATTGTCCTTGGTCTTCATCATCAGCCAGGCACCGCCCAGCAGGGCGTAGCCCGCGACCAGTCCGGCCGAGACGAGCAGCGTATAAGGCGTGAACCAGTCGAACTGGCCGCCCGCGAAGCGGTCGTCGCGGACCGTCACGCCCTGGATGAAGCCACCCAGCACGAACCCCTGGGCCACCGTGGTCAGGATCGACCCGCCGGCGAACATCTGGGTCCAGAATCGCCGGCCCTTGTTCCTGGCCCGGAACCGGAATTCGAACGCCACGCCTCGAAGGATCAGCCCGGCGAGCATCAGCAGGATCGGCAGATAGAAGGCCGGCATCAGGATGGAATAGGCCAGCGGGAAGGCCGCCAGCAGCCCCCCTCCCCCCAGCACCAGCCAGGTCTCGTTGCCGTCCCAGACGGGGGCGATCGTGTTCATCATCACGTCGCGCTCCTCCTTCGACCGCGCGAAGGGAAACAGGATGCCGATGCCGAGGTCGAACCCGTCCAGCGTCACGTACAGCAGCACCGCGACCGCGATCAGCCCCGCCCAGATCAGAGGGAGGTCCAGGCTCATGACGTCGCTCCTCTCAGGCCGTTGGGACCATCCGGCGTGTCGTCGTCATCGGGCGAAGTGTCTTCCGGCGCCTTGGCCATCGGCGTGCCGGGTGGGCGCTGGCCGCGCGGGGCAGGCTCGGTCCGGGCGGCAACGGGTCCCTCCGCCATCAGGCGCAGGATGAACAGGGCCCCGGCCGTGAAGACGACGGAGTAGACGATCAGATAGGCCAGCAGCGACGTCGCCACCTGGCTGGCGATCACCGGCGAGACGGCGTCGCGCGTCTTGAGCACCCCATAGACGACCCACGGCTGACGCCCGACCTCGGTCACCATCCAGCCGGCCAGAACGGCGACGAAGCCCGCCGGGCCCATGGCCACGCAGAAGCGCAGGAACCACGGACTGTCGAAGACCCGGCGACGCAGGATCAGAACAGCGCCCCAGGCCCCCAGGCCGATCATCAGCAGGCCCAGACCCACCATGATCCGAAACCCGAAGAAGGGGATGAAGGGCGGCGGCTGATCCTCGCGTGCATAGGCGTCCAGCCCGGTGATGACCTCGTCGCGCGGCAGGTTCTGGATCATGTTGCCGACGCCGGGGATCGACACCTGGAAGTGATTCTTCTGCGCCTCCCGGTCGGGAATGCCGAACAGATGCAGCGGCTGGTCGGCGCGCGTCTCCCAATAGCCTTCCAGGGCGGCGGTCTTGGACGGCTGATACTTGTGCGTCACCTCGCCCGACCAATGGCCGACCACCAGCTGCAGCGGGGCCAGGACCGCGACCAGCCCGATCGCCATGACCAGCGAGATGCGGCTCTCGGTCCAGCCCTCTGTCTTCACACCCTTGGCCCGGTCCTTGAGCACGTGGAAGGCCGAGGCCGCGCCGACCACCAGGCCGGTCGTCAGGAATGCAGCCAGCAGCATGTGGGCCAGTCGCGAGGGAAAGCTGGGATTGAAGATCACCTTCATCCAATCGACCGCGACAATGGTGCCGTCGGCGAGGATCTGATGCCCCTGGGGCGTCTGCATCCAGCTGTTGGCCGACAGGATCCAGAAGGCGGAGATGCTGGTGCCGATGGCGACGAGCACGGTCGAGGCGAAATGCAGCTTGGGTCCGACCTTCTTCCAGCCGAACAGCATCACACCCAGAAACGACGCCTCCAGGAAGAAGGCGGTCAGCACCTCATAGGCCAGCAACGGCCCCAACACGCCGCCGGTCAGTCGGATGAACTCCGACCAGTTCGTCCCGAACTGGTAGCTCAGCACCACCCCCGACACGACGCCCATGCCGAAGCTGAGGGCGAAGATCTTCACCCAGAAGAGGTACAGCGTCTTGAACGCCTCGTTCCGCGTCTTCAGCCACAGGCCCTCCAGCACCGCCAGATAGGCCGCCAGCCCGATGGTGAAGGCCGGGAACAGGATGTGGAACGCCACGGTGAAGGCGAACTGGAGCCGCGAAAGCAGCAGGGCGTCGAAGTCCACGACCGTGTTCCTAATGACCCTAGTATTATTGGGGTCTTGCGCCCTCGGCCGCAGAATGTCCACCGCGCAAGCCGACGCGCGGCGTCCGGTCGCATTAATTCACCAGAAGATGATTTTACCCCGTCAGGCGGCAGGCAACTCGATCCAGAAGGTCGCGCCCTCGCCCGGCGCCGACACGACGCCGATGGCCCCGCCCTGTAGCTCGACCAGTCGCTTGGCCAGGGCCAGGCCGATGCCGTGCCCCTCGACCGTGGATCGCTCCAGCCCCAGCCGGTTGAACGGCTCGAACAGCTGGGCCTGCTTCTCGGGAGACAGGCCGGGCCCCTTGTCGATGACCTCGATCCGGACGCCGTCGTAGATGCGGCTGGCGCGGAAGGTCACCTCGCCCCCACCGGCCGCGTATTTGACGGCGTTGGTCGCCAGATTGTCGATCACCTGGGCCAGGCGCTGGGAATCCGCCAAGGCGACCAGCCCGTCGCCTTCCGCGATGACGGACAGGTTCAGCCTCGCCGCCTCGGGCCGCAGGGCGGTGGCGCGACAGACGTCGTCCAGCACGCCGGGCACATCCGTCGGCCGAAGCTCGACCTTGACCGCTCCCGATTCGGCGCGGGCCACGTCCAGAAGGTCGTGGGACAGGGCCTCGACCTGACGGGCCGTCTTCACCAGCATCCCCGCCATCTCGCGCTGGGTCTCAGTGACGGGGCCGAGCTGGCCCGAGGACCACAAATCGCCGATGCCGATGATCCCGCCGATCGGGCTCTTGATCTCGTGGGCGACGTTGGCGAGCAGGCGCGACTTGGCCTCCGACGCCCGTTCCGCGCGCATTTGTCCGGCCTTGGCCCGGTCCGAAAGCCGATCCCGTTCCTCCAGCAAAGACGCCACCAGAACGATCGGAACGAAGCCGAACAGGAGCGTGAGCTGCATCAGCAAGGCGTGCTCGGCCAAGGCCGCGGCGTCGGATCGCCAGGGTCCCGCGCCCACCATCAACGAGGCGATCGCGCACACTGATACGACGACCAGGGCCGCTGTCACGCCGACGACCCTCAACCGGGCGGCGATCACGATCAGCAGCGGGATCAGAATGAAGCCCAGCTGAAACCGCATCATGAAATAGACCAGAAAGCAGGTCGCCCCCAGCAGACCGGTCAACAGGATCGTCTCCGCAGCACGCCACGGCGACAGCAGAGCGCGGACCGGTTGTTTCTCCAGCGCCAGGATGAAGGGCGCAAGGACCGCAAGCCCGAGGGCGTGCCCGAACCACCACGTCTGGAACGACAGCAGGAAGTCCCCGTCCTGCATCAAAGACAGTCCGGTCGCGGCGATCAGTCCGCCTCCGATCGGAGCCAGGGCCGCCACCGAAAGGATGAAGCGAAAGGCCCCGTCGACGCTGGCCAGGTTCAGGGTCGGCGCGAACCGCCGGGCCAGAAGCACACCGGCCACGATCTCGACCATGTTGGCGATCGTGAACATGACCGCGAGTTCCGGCCGATTGCCCGCCAGGAACTGGCCGGCCAGAACGCCGATGGCGACCAGTCCGCCGAAGCTAAGGTCGTAGCTCACACCTCGTCCGCTTCGCAGCCAGACCGCGACGGCCACCGCGTTGGCGGCCCACAGGGCGGCGACCAGTCCCGCGGTTCGCGCGGTCGATATCGCCAGGACGGTCAGCACCATGACCCCGACGACGGTGATCATGGGGATCAGAGGATCGGCGAACAGCGTGGCGGCCGTCGTGACGCGCGGCGCGCGCGCGGCCGCGGCGCCCTTAACCTCGACGTCCGTGGCGTTCAACGCGCGACTGTGGGCCATAGGCAGAGGACTCGGGGGAGGAAAACGAGCGTCCCTTGAACCACACGCTCCCTAACATCCCCTGAAGTCAGGCGCTCTCCGTCAGCAGCCCATGAAACGCTCTGACGGCCTGCGCCGGTCCGTCCGGGTGGCCCCAGACGCCGTGGCTGACGGCCAGAAAGTCGGCTCCCGCGTCGATCAACACCCTGGCGTTCTCGACCGTGATTCCGCCGATCGCGACGCAGGGGATGGCCATGCCCTCTTGCCAGATGGACAGGATTTCCGGGTCCGGCCGATGGCTGGTCTGCTTCGTCTCGGTCGGGAAAAAGGCTCCAAAGGCCACATAGTCGGCTCCCGCCTCCGCAGCCTCCATGGCCAGGTGGCGGCTGTCGTGACAGGTGGTCCCGATCATCGCCGAATTGCCCATGATCCGCCGGGCGGCCGCGACCGACGTATCCGACTGTCCGACATGAACACCATCGCACCCGAGAGCCATCGCCAGATCAGGCCGATCGTTCAGGATCACCGCCACGCCTCGCGATTGAGCGACGGGCGCCAGTCTGCGGACCGCGACCTCGATCGTGGCATCGTCTGCGGGCTTCAGCCGGATCTGCACCGCCGCAACCGGCCCAGCCTCCAGCGCGGCTTCCAGCTGGGCGGCGAAGGCTTCGACATCGGGGATCAGGGGCGGAGTGATCAGATACAGCTGACAGTCAGGGGCGCGCATGACCGGGAGGTGCGATGCTGCGACCCTCGCGTCAACCACGACGGTTGCGAATGCGTTGCAATCCTTTGCCGTCCTGCTATGGAGAACCAGTCGCAACAAGTTTCGAGACCCCACGTGTACGTCTGCAACTGCAACGGCCTGCGCCAGCGTGACGTCGCCTTCGCCATCGAGGCCGGGGCCCGCCGCCCCCGTGATGTGTTCGAGCGGAACGGCTGCGCCGCGCAGTGCGCCAAATGCGTCTGCGAAATGCGGCAGATGATCGATGACGGCCGGCAGGTCTTCGCCCTCGCCGCCGAATAGGCGGGACCAGAAATCATTCGCAATATCAATGTCGTGAGAAGGGCTCGCAACAGCCCATCTCCGCATGGCGTGTGATATCAAGCATCCAATGGCGCTGGGCGCCTCACCAGACATCAAGGAGCCGAAGGCCATGAAAGGCGATCCTGCGATCATCCGCACCCTCAACGCGGTGCTGACCAACGAGCTGACGGCGGTCAATCAGTACTTCCTGCACGCCCGGATGTTCGAGAGCTGGGGCCTGAAGCACCTCGGCCAGATCATTTACGACGAATCGATCGGCGAGATGAAACACGCGGACAAGCTGATCAAGCGCGTGCTGTTCCTGGACGGCCTGCCCAACATGCAGGATCTGCACAAGCTCAAGATCGGCGAGACCGCGGTCGAGTGCCTTGGCGCGGACCTGGCGCTGGAGCTGGGCGGTCGCGACACCCTGCTGGGCGGGATCGCCCAGGCCGAAGCCGCGTCGGACTTCGTCAGCCGGCAGATCTTCATGGAGATCCTGTCCGACACCGAGGAACACATCGACTTCCTGGAGGCCCAGTTCAAACTGATCGAACAACTGGGCGAGCAGAACTACCTGCAATCGGCCATGACCGAGATCGCCCCGGACAAGTCCGCTACCGGCAACTGACGCGGAACCACGGCGCGCCCGGCTCATTTGCTCCGGACATCACGGAGCGACCATGACCGACATTCAAGACACCCTGGAAGACGTGCGAGACGCGGCCGCCGATTTTCTGAATGCCGGAGAGCGCGGTCCCGGCCACGTCATGCTCGGGGTGGCGGTAACGGTCGGGTTCGCGCTTTTGGCGACCGCTATGGCGACACGATCCGTCCGACCGACCCAACGGACCCTGGCCCAGGCCCGGGACGGTGCCGGGCCGACCACAGAGCGGCCGCGAGGAGCCTTCAGCCTTGTGCTGCCCGCCGTGTTCTCGGCCACCACCCTGTCCGCCGTCCGCGTCTGGAACGCGCCTGCGCGCCCGGAGCGGACGTCGGCAATGATTCTCTGGGCCGGGGCTCAGGCGATCAATGCGCTCTGGATCGCGCTGCGTCCGGCCAGCCGAGGCCTGCAGATCGCCGCGGCCATGACGTCCGCGGGCCTAGCCGCCGCCTTCGCGCATGAAGCACGAAAGCTGGACCCGAAGGCCGGCAAGCTCGCGTCGCCGACGGGCTCCGGAATCCGCCTGGCCAACATGCTCGACCGCAAGGCCGAGCAGACGGCGGCGACCCTGCATTGATCCGCCGGCACCGGGCCGCCTTGCCCTGTCGGGCGGCTTCCTCTACGGATCGCGCCCGAATTCGCGCCGGCCGTCGTGGTCGCGCCCTAGCTCCAGCGATCCCCTCATGGCGAAAATCAACGGCAACACCATCAAGCCCGGCATGGTGCTCCAGCACAACGGCGGCCTGTGGGTCGTGACCAAGGCCAGCCACGTCAAGCCCGGCAAGGGCGGCGCCTTCGCCAACGTCGAGGCCAAGAACCTGGAAACTGGCAACAAGCTGAACGAACGCTTCCGCTCGGAAGACAAGGTCGAGCGCGTCACGCTGGAGCAGAAGGACTTCTCCTTCCTGTACGAGCAAGGCGACGCGCTCGTGTTCATGGACGACGCTACCTACGAGCAGATCGAACTGCAGAAGGACTGGGTCGGCGAGGACTCCATCCCCTATCTGCAGGACGGCATGAAGGTCGTCATCGAGATGCACGAAGAGCGTCCGATCGGCCTGTCCCTGCCCGATCAGGTCACCTTGACGGTCGCCGAGACCGAGCCGACGGTGAAGGGCCAAACCGCTTCGTCCTCGTACAAGCCGGCCCTCGCCGACAACGGCGTGCGCATCATGATCCCGCCCTATATGTCGGCGGGCGAGCGCATCATCGTCGACACCACGACCGGCGAATACGTCCGCCGCGCGGACTGATCCCCGTCCCTGCCCCTCGGGGCCAGTTCTGAACTTCTCCGTCTGTCCGGGCAGCCCGCCTTTTCAGGACAGACGGACCAGGAGATTCCCCCATGGCCCTCGCCTCCGCCCTCGTCTCCGTGATGATCGACGCCGTGCGCAAGACGGCGCGTCCGATGCTGCGCGACTTCGGCGAGGTCGCGAACCTGCAGGTGTCGCGAAAGGGGCCCGGAGACTTCGTCACGGCCGCCGATATCAAGGCCGAGGACACGCTGTACGAACTGCTGATGAAGGCCCGCCCCGGCTATGGCTTCCTGGGCGAGGAGCGCGGGCTGATGGAGGGGACGGACAAGTCCCACACCTGGATCGTCGACCCGATCGACGGCACGACCAACTTCATGCACGCCATGCCGCATTTCGCGATCACGGTCGGCCTGCAACGCTATGCGCCGGACGGGTCGTCCGAGATCGTCGCGGGGGTCACCTACAACCCCGTCATGAACGAGCTGTTCTGGGCCGAGAAGGGCAAGGGCGCCTATCTGAACGACCAGCGTATCCGCGTCGCCGGCCGCCGTGATCTGTCCGAGAGCCTGATCGCCACGGGCCTGCCCTTCATCGGCAAGACCGGCCATGCCCAGGCCATCAAGGACATCCACGCCATCGGCCAGCGCGTCGCCGGTATCCGTCGCCTGGGTTCCGCGGCGCTGGACTTCGCCTGGGTCGCGTGCGGACGCTACGACGCCTATTTCGAGCGCAACCTGAAGCCCTGGGACGTCGCCGCCGGCATCCTGTTCGTGACGGAAGCGGGCGGATCGGTCACGACCATCGATAACGACGGCGACCCCAAGACCGGCTCGACCATCCTGGCCGCCAACACCGAGCTGCATCCGCAACTCCGCAAGGTCCTCCAGGCCGCCTGATCAGTGGTGCGAAGCCTGGCCGTCAGGCCTTGCGGGCCCTCTGACCGAATAAAAGCTTTCTCGCCTGCTCCGCGTCCTTTCCGGACGACGCCAGATTGCCGCGCAGCGCCTCGCCGACCGCCCGACCCTTGATCACCGCCGGCCGCGCGCCGACCCGCGCGACCCAGGCCTTCAGGTTCGGAAACTCGGACAGGTCCTGGCCCTGATGCTCAGGCAGGATCCACGGCCAGGCCGCCATGTCGGCGATGGAGTATTGGCCCGCCAGGAACTCCCGGTCCGCCAGCCGCCGATCCATGACGCCATACAGCCGGTGGGTCTCGTCGGTGTAGCGCCGCACGCCATAGGCGATCTGGCGCTGGTCCTTGATCAGGGCGGGGGCGTACTGGCGGAAATGGTGCGTCTGACCCGCCATCGGGCCCAGCCCGCCCACCTGCCAGAACAACCACTGATCGACCTCGGCGCGAGCGCGGACGTCGGTCGGGTAGAAGCGGCCGGACTTGTTCCCGAGATACTGCAGGATCGCACCACTCTCGAAGATCGACAGGGGCTGACCGTCCGGCCCTTCAGGATCGACGATGGCGGGCATGCGACCGTTGGGGCTGATCGCCTGGAACGCGGCGTCGAACTGCTCGCCCCGGCCGATGTTCACAGGCTTCACCTCATAGGCCAGACCCATCTCCTCCAGCGCGATGGAGATCTTCCAGCCGTTGGGCGTGGGCCAGTACCAGAGTTCAATGGGGGCGGTCATGGCGGAACTCCGGGCTTCAGGGTGTGAGACTGATCTGGGCGACCCGGTGGCGACCCGCAAGACGTCGTTCAGACACCGTTCATGCGCCCGGCGCGAGCGTGAGGACGAGCCGCCGATACCGGCGTGCGGGGAAGACGACCATGAAATCGACGCTGACGGCCTTTGTCGCCCTGGCCGCCCTGGCCTTGCCGGCCGGGGCTCCCGGCTTGGCCCTGGCCCAGGACTTCACGATGGAGCCGGCCTCCGAAGAGCGTTCCGTGCGCGCCGAGGCCGAGGCGGGCCCCTCGATGCGCGCCGAGCGCGTCGAGCGACAGCGACCGGCTGCGGAACAGGCGCAGGAGCGGCGTGGCGGCGGCGAACGCGGCAATCGGGACGACGGCGGGCGTCGCGAGGGCCGGGGTGATCGCGGGCCCGGCGGCGGAGGCGGTCAGGAAAGCCGTGGTGGCGGCGGCTGGGACCGGGGCGGCCAAGCTCGAGGCGACGGCGGTCGCAACCGCGACGGCCAGCCGCGAGGCGAAGGTCGCCGGGATCGCGGCGACAATCGTGGCCAGGGCAATGGCGGCGGCTGGAGCCGGCCCGACCAACCAGCTATGCCCGGGGTGACGCCTCCCCCACCTCAGAACGGCGGCGGCTGGAATCGCGGCGAGGGTCGTCGTGACGGCGGTGGCCGAGACTGGAACCGCGACCGGGATCAGAACCGCGATCGCGATGGCAGGGGCAATGACCGCGACCGCCGCGACCGGGACGACCGCAACGGCGGCCGGGACTTGAACGGCGGCAATGGCGGCAACTGGAACGGCGGCGGCCAGGATCGCGGCGGCTGGGATCGCGATCGCAACGTCGGCGGCCGCAACTGGTCCAACGACCGCAATGGCCGCCGCGATTATGACGGCTTCCGCAATCGCTGGAACCAGGACAGCTGGCGACGCGACTGGAGCCGCAACCGGGGCTACGACTGGTGGCGCAATGATCGGGGCTTCCGGGGGTACACCGGGTTTCGGTCCGGCTTCTATTTCGCGCCGAACTACGGCTACTACTCGGTGCCGAGGAACTACTGGGGACAGCGGTGGTCCGAGGGCGACTACCTGCCGTCGATTTTCTGGCGCTACCGACTGGACGACTGGCGGACGTTCGGCTTGGGCTTCCCGCCGCCGGGAACGCAGTGGGTCGTCGTCGACAACTACATCTATCTGATTGACGCCTACGACGGCTACATCATTGAGGTGATCCGAGACGCCTGGCGCTGGTAGCGGGGGGCGAGGCCGCGATCAGCCGCAGTCGACGCTGCGAATGATTCCGGTCGCCTCTTCGAACCGGACGTTGAGGCGGTCGGGGCGATAGTCGCGGGTCGTCGGGCAGGTCGTGCAGACGATGCGCACGTTCGCGCCGGTCGGAAAGCTGACCGCCCCGACATGGGTGCCGATCAGCGAGCGAGCGCCGGCCGCGTCGCACTGGCCCGGTCCCGCGCCGGGTGTCGTCGGCGGCCGCTCAGGCGTCGCGGCACAGGCCGAAAGCAGTGCGGCGACAGCGCCGACGGCAAGGGTCATCCGCATCGAACCTGCTCCACGATCTCGGTCTCGGCGTTGTAAAAGATGTTCAGGCGGTAGGGCGAGAAGTCCATTGTCACCGGGCAGGTCGTGCAGACCACGCGCCGGTTGACCACCTCGACCGGCACCGGGATCTCGTTGCGGTGACGTCCCACCAAATATTGCAGGTCGCGCGCCTTGCACAGGTCCTCGTCGCCGTCGGGCATGCGGCTGCCGATGGGCGGGTTCTGTTCGGCCTGCTCGACCACGGCGGGCGCGGTGGCTTCAGGCGTCGAGGAGCAGGCGGCGAGAAACAAGGCCGCGATCAGGCCGCCTTTTCCCAGCGCCCCTCGTCCGACTGCTTCCAGTAGGCCAGGTTCGCGCCCTGATCCTTGAGCGTCTTCCAGCGCCGCCGGGCCACCGCCAGCGCCGTCTCGTCGCGACCGTCGAAGATGATGAAGCACCGTTCGAACTCCTCTTTCAGGCTCATGTCTGACCCGTCGACGATAAACAGCGCCTGAGACCCGTTAAGGTTCGCGTGGTCCGCCGTCAGCAGGATGGGCTGGCGCTCGGCGTGCGGCTCGTCCGCCTGTCCGTGGGCCAGGAAGCTGTCGGGCCGCCAGCTCCACAACCGCTCGTCGATGTCGCGGCGTTGATCGGTATCGGCCACACGCACCCGAGCCCGCCAACCCCGCTGCAAGGTACGGTCGAGCAGGTCCGGCAGCACCTGGTCCAGCGTCGACCGCTCCAGGTGGTAGAACCAGATCTCGCCGGCCCCGTCCGCCACGATCAGCCCTCGTAGGTGTCGGCCACCATGCGGTCCAGCAGGCGCACGCCCCAGCCCACCGGGCCGTCGGGCACCGTCGGCCGCGTCGACTTGTTGACCCAGGCCACCGGCGCGATGTCGATGTGGGCCCAGGGCACGCCGTTGGTGAAGCGCTGCAGGAACAGGGCGGCCGTGATCGAGCCGCCGTCGCGTCCGGCCGAGTTCTTCACGTCGGCGTTCACGCTGTCCATGATCTTGTCGTACTGGGGCGGCATCGGAAGGCGCCAGACGTTCTCATTGACCTTGGGCCCTGCCGCCAGGATGGCGTCGGCCAGGGCGTCGTCACTGGCGAAGACACCGGCGTAGTCCAGGCCCAGCGCCACGATCATGGCCCCGGTCAGGGTCGCCAGATCGACCATGAACTTCGGCTTGAAGCGGTCCTGCGTGTACCAAAGGGCGTCGGCCAGCACGAGGCGGCCCTCGGCGTCGGTGTTGATGATCTCGACCGTCTGGCCCGACATCGACTTGACGATATCGCCCGGGCGCTGGGCGTTGCCGTCGGGCATGTTCTCGACCAGGCCCAGCACGCCCACCGCATTGACCTTGGCCTTGCGCCCCGCCAGCGCGTGCATCAGGCCGGCTACGGCGGCCGCCCCGCCCATGTCCCAGATCATGTCCTCCATGCCCTGAGCGGGCTTGATGGAAATGCCGCCGGTGTCGAAACAGACGCCCTTGCCGACGAAGGCGATGGGTTGGTCGCCGGGCTTGCCGCCGTTCCACTGGATCACGGCCAGCTGGCTCTCGCGCACCGACCCCTGGCCGACGCCCAAGAGGACGTGCATCCCCAGCGCCTCCATCTCCTTCTCGCCGAGGATTTCGATGGTCAGACCGAGACGCTCCAGTTCCTTGACCCGGCGGGCGAACTCGGCCGGATACAGGACGTTGGCGGGTTCGGCGACAAGATCGCGCGAGAAATAGATGGCGTCTGCGACGGCGTTCAGCGGGTCCAGCGCGGCCTTGGCGGCGGCGGGGTCAGCGGTGACGATATGCACGCTCTTGATCGACGGAATCTTGTCCGGCTTTTCCTTGGTCCGATACTTGTCGAAGCGATACGCGGCGAGGCGAACGGCGAAGGCGGCGCGCGCGGCCTGGTCGGTCGAGAGATGGCTGAGGTCGATGGTCAGCGTCTCCAGCCCTGACAGCTTGACCGCGTGATAGGCCGCGCC
The DNA here is from genome assembly GCA_947475735.1 of Caulobacteraceae bacterium. Taxonomy (GTDB): domain Bacteria; phylum Pseudomonadota; class Alphaproteobacteria; order Caulobacterales; family Caulobacteraceae; genus Brevundimonas. Next base: position 78,344 of record CANJLQ010000007.1, on the reverse strand, counting down.
GACGGCGGTCTCCAGCGCCAGGTCGTCGAACTTGGCCGGGTCGCCCGCCCCGCTGAGCACCACCAGATCGGCCGACAGGCCGGCCGGAGCCGCGACCAGCGTCGTCGCGTTAGCGCCACCCGTGAACCGGCTCGCAGACATCGCCTTCGCCAGGCTGCCGGAGGCCGCCTTGTCGTGTTCGCTGCCCGCGCCGGCCAGGGCGCGGCCGTCGTGAACGAGGATGGCGAGGGCACCCGCGCGGTGGGCGTCGGAGACGAAATCGATCTGCATGGGAAAAGCGGACTCCAGCCGGGTTCGCAGCCCGGTCGTTGATACTGTGAAGCTTGGCTATAGCCGCCATTGTCGGCGGCTGGCCAGCGCGTGTATTAGATGCGCCGCTACGTCCGCGCCCGCAACCGGGTGATTTCCATCGCCCGCATGACCCTGATTCAACGCTATCTTTTCCGCCAGATCTCGCTGCCCGTCCTGGGCGCCTGCGGATCGCTGGCTGGAATCGGCATCCTGAGTCAGAGCCTGGACCAACTGGAGGTCATCGTCGAACGGGGCCAGAGCGTCTGGGTGATGCTGAAGCTGACCCTGCTGGCGGTGCCGCAGCTGTTCGCCGTGATCCTGCCGATCGGCCTGTTCGTCGGAGCCCTGATCGCCCTGACGCGGCTGCAACGCGAGCAGGAGCTGACCGCAGCCTACGCCAGCGGCATGACCCGCTGGCGCATGATCGAGCCGGCCGCGCGCCTGGCGGCCGCCGTCGCCGTCGTCATGTTGATCACCAATGTGGTGGTCCAGCCCTGGGCCCAACGCAGCTCGCGTGAGCAGGCGTTCGAGATCCGCACCGATCTGGCCGCCCTGCTGGTCGAGGAAGGCCGTTTCGTCCAGGGACCCAACGGCCTGACCGTCTATGTCCAGGAGATCGAGCAGAACGGTCTGCTCAAGAACCTGTTCATCTACATCGAGGACGGCGAGGACGTGACCACATGGGACGCGTCCGAAGCCCGGTTCGGTCGCGTCGACGGACAACCCGTGCTGACGATGCAGGCGGGCTCCTGGCAGCAGTACAGCTCGGCCGGCGTCCTGCAGCAACTGTCGTTCGACGGCTATGTCTTCCCGCTGGGCCAGTATGTCAGCGACGATCAGACGATCCGCTACAAGCCCGCCGATCTGTGGATGGGCCAGCTGTTCTCGCCGACACCCCAGCTGATCACGACGGCCGGCTCGCGCGGCGAGCTTCTTGCCGAGGCCCACGCCCGCCTGTCCTCGCCGCTGTACGCCCTGACCGCCATGGCCATGGCCCTGACGGCGATCCTGGGCGGGGCCTTTAGCCGAACCGGCTACAGCGGGCGGATCGCCAAGGCCTCTGCCGCCTTCCTGCTGGTCCGGATCGTCGGATATGCCGTGGTCGCCGCCAGCGCCTGGAACGGGTGGCTGAACGTCTTGCAGTATCTGCTGCCGATCGCCGCGACGGCCGTCTCGCTGCGCCTGCTGTTCCGGGCGCTTAAGCCGCGACGCGCGAGTGGATGGTCGCTGTCGGCGCTCAGGGAGCGTTTCGCATGACGGCGCTCGGCTCACTCTCCGCCGCGCCGCGGCACGTGCTCAGCGCGCTGCGACTGGGGCGGATCGAACGGTATGTGCTGATCCAGTTGGCGCGGTCCCTCGCCGTCGCTTTGGGCGTGATCTCGGCCCTGGTGATGCTGATCGACTTCGTCGAGATCTCGCGCGGGCTGGGCTCCGACACCGATCTTTCGGGTCTGCGGATTCTGGGACTGATGCTGATCAAGAGCCCGGCGGTGATCGTCCAGCTTCTGCCGTTCGTCTTTCTGTTCGGGACCCTGTCGGCCTTCGTCAGCCTGAACCGGCGCTCGGAACTGGTGGCCATGCGCGCGGCGGGGGTCTCGGCCTGGCGGTTCGTTCTGCCTGCGGCCGGTGCGGCCCTTGTCGCGGGCGTTCTGACGGTGACGGTGATCGGGCCTCTGGCGGCGTCGGGCGATGGCCTGTTCCAGCGCGAGCGCCAGCGCATCTCGGGCTCGGTGATGAGCGGCGACGAACAGCAGCAGGCCATCTGGCTGCGCGAGGGCGACGGGCCGCGCCAGATGGTCATTCGCGCCGGACGTCAGGACCGCGCCAACGCCCGGCTGCTGGACGTGACCTTTTTCATCTACACCACCGACCCGAACGGCCGCCGCGCCTTCACCGAACGGATCGATGCCCGAGCCGCCAGCCTGTCGGCCGGCCGCTGGCGGCTGTTCGACGCCGTGGGGGCCCAGACCGGCCAGCGCGCCATGCGCTACGCCACGCTCGATCTGCCCTCGGCTCTGGCCGACGAGGAGGCGTTCGAGCGGTTCGCACGGCCGCAATCCACGCCCTTTTGGTCCCTGCCCGGCCAGATCCGGCGGATCGAGGACGCGGGCTTCTCCTCGACCGCCTATCAGCTGCGGTTCCAGCAGCTTCTGTCGACGCCCCTGACGTTCGCGGCCATGACGATCCTCGCCGCCGCCTTCTCGCTGCGGCTCATGCGCCTGGGCGATCTGGCGCGGATGGCGGTGTCGGCGGTCGTGCTGGGCTTCGCCTTCTTTTTTCTGAACCAGTTCTCGGCGGCCATGGGCTCGGCCGAGGTGGTGCCGCCGATCGTGGCGGCCTGGCTGCCGGCGGTGCTGACGGCGCTCGCCGCCTTCACCTTGCTGTTCTATACCGAAGACGGCTAAGCGGAGCCTCGGCGGGGGCTATCAGGAGCGGTATCGAAATCCATGCGGTCCGGTGGCCCCGTCACACGCAAGAACGCCCTGCGCGCCCGCCTGCTGGCCGGTGCGGCGGCGCTTGCCTGCCTGCCCGGTCTGGCGGAGGCCCAGACGGCCGCAGCGCCTCGCGCGCCCGACATCCGGCCGGCCCCCGACGGCCTGGCTACCGACGCCCTCTACATCGAGGCCGAACAGGCCGGCCGCATCGGTGATCTGATCTCCGCGACGGGCGAGACCGACCCCGTCTTCGCCCGATACCAGGGTCACACCCTGAGAGGGCGCAGCCTCACCTTCGACATCGCGCGCGGGATCGGCACCGCCGACGGCGATGTCGAATTGACCGACCCCGAACAGAACCGCGTCTTCGCCAGTCACCTGGAACTCGACGAGGACCTGCGCGCGGGCGTCGCCGTCGACTTCGCCACGCGACTGACCAGCGGGGCCAGCCTGATGGCCGCGACCGCAGTGCGTCGCAGCGAGAACGTCAACGAGCTGAACTACGCCATCTTCACCCCCTGTCCCATCTGCGACGCCGAGGGGAACCCGAAAGAACCCAGCCTGTCGATCCAGGCCGAGACGGTCGTCCAGGACGAGGAACTGCGGGCGATCCTGTATCGCAACGCCGTGTTCAAACTGGGCGGCGTGCCGGTGCTCTGGCTGCCGGCGTTCGCGCATCCGGACCCGACGGTCGAGCGGGCGTCCGGCTTCCTCGTGCCCAGCTTCAACTATGACTCCGGGCGCGGCCTGTCGGTCGAGACGCCCTACCTGCAGGTCGTGTCGCCTTCCGAGGACTGGTTGATCAGCCCCCAGTTCAACACCCGGGTCCTGCCGTTCCTGAACCTGCAATGGCGCCGTCGGTTCGCCGACGGCACCGTCGTGCTGCGCGGCGGAGCGACCTATGCCCGCAACTTCGGCGACTTCGACCTGGACGGAGACGGCGACGCCGAGTCCAACGTCGACTTCGGTGACCGCACCGCGCGCAGCTATTTTCTCGGCTATGGCCGCTTCGATCCGGCTGGCCCCTGGCGCTGGGGCTTCACAGCCGAGCGGACCTCCGACAAGACCCTGTTCGACCGCTATGACGTCCAGGACCCCTATCAGGACAACGGCCTCTACTACGGCGATCAGCGGCGCCTGATCAGCCAGCTGTATGCCGAGCGCCAGACGGAGCGCTCCTATCTGTCGGTCGCGGCCTTCTCGATCCAATCGCTGCGCGTGTCGCGGTTCGATCCAATCACGCCGGCCCTGAACGTGTTCGAGGACGACGACACCCTGCCGCTGGTCGCGCCCCTGATCGATGGGCGCTGGGAGCCGAGCGCGGCCGTGCTGGGTGGCCGGCTGAGACTGCGCGGCTCGGCCGTGTCGCTGTACCGCGAGCGCTACTTCGGCAGCCCAGTCCTGAGACCCGAGATCATCCCCCCCGGATCGACGCTGGGGCTGCCCGGCGTGGACAGTCGGCGCATCACCGGTCAGTTCGACTGGCGGCGGGCCTTCATCGCGCCCGCCGGCATCCGCTACGAGGCCTTCGTGGACGGACGGGTCGACGTCTATTCGGTCGACGACCTGCCCCCGATCCTCGGGCTCGAGAATGAGACGATCACGCGCGAGCGGGCCACGATCGGTCTGGACGTCAGCTATCCGCTGATCCGTCGGCTGGCCGATGGGGCCGACCTGATCGTGGAGCCGATGGGCCAGATCTCGGTCTCGACCGATCCGGACCTTGATCCGCGCATTCCCAATGAGGACGCAGAGACGCTGGAGCTCGACCAGGCGTCTCTGTTCCGGGTCGATCGCTTCCCCGGTCATGACCTGCTGGAGGGTGGCGTGCGCCTGACCGCCGGCGTCCGGACCACGCTGCGCTGGGACCAGAGCCGCAGTGCAAGCCTGTTCGTCGGGCGCAGCATGCGAGACGCCGAACAGGACGGCTTCCGCGTGCCGATCCCGGACGATCCTTCGCGGCTCTACGACCCGACAGGTTTGGCCGCCCAGACCTCCGACTGGGTCGTGCAGGCCGAGTTCAAACCTTCGGACCGCGTCCGCGGTTGGGGACACGCCACCATCGACGGGTCGGGCGACCTGCGCCGGGCCGAGACCGCTGTCGACGGTCGCTGGGGACGGCGCAACCTGGCCACGGTCAGCTACATCCTGGACCGGTCCAATCCGCTCGACGGGCCGCTGAACCGCAACTACGAGTTCGTTCAGGTCGCCGCCCAGCAGTTCGTCTATGGCAACTGGGGCGTCACGATCGCGGGCATCGCCGACCTGGAGCGCGACCTGATCACAAGGTCCGAGGTCGGGCTTCTGTTCGACGACGATTGCTTCCGCATCGAGGTGGGGTATCGGCGCGACAACACGCGGGTCAGGCCCACCGGGCCGTCCGACGGGGTCTTCTTTCGTCTAAACCTCGCCACTTTTGGAGGGTCAGGCTATGGATCGAACGGACTGCGTTAGGCATGAGGCGTAAGGCATACGCCCGCCCGGTGTGAAACCGAACGGCAGGGCTTCCAGGGAATCAGGACGAACGATGGGTTTGATGCGTATTACGACCGGGGTCGCGATGGCCGCGCTGGTCGCCGGCTCGGCGATCGCTCAGTCTCCGCAGGGCGTACCCGCTCCGTCCGGGCAGGCCGCCGGCACGCTGGACCCTGCGGCAGAGCAGGCACCGGTGGCCCCGGCGACGCCCGCGCCCGAGTTTCGCCTGGCCGACGGCATCGTCGCCACGGTCAATGATCAGATCATAACCGGCTTCGACCTGCGCCAGCGCATGCTGACGGTCATCGCCATGAGCCAGGTCCAGCCGACCGAGGAAAACATTCCGGCGATCCAGCAACAGGCGCTGCAGGCCCTGATCGAGGAACGTCTCCAGGCCCAGGAGATCGCGAACTACGAGTCCCTGGTGATCACCGACGAAGAGGTGAACCAGGAAATCGCGGCCATGGCCCAAGACGCCGGGACCACGCCCGATCAGTATGTGGCCTTCCTGGCCCAGGGCGGGATCCGTCCAGACCAACTGAGGCAACAGCTGCGCACGGAGATCGGCTGGCGGCAGCTGGTTGGAGGCCGCTTCAACACCCGCGCGCGGGTCAGCCGCGCCCAGGTCGAGCAGAACCTGCGCCAGTTGTCGGAGGCCGCGTCCAAGCCCCAGTACTTGATCGGCGAAATCTATATCGAGGCCTCGCGCGTCGGCGGCCAACAGGCCGCCTTGGCCGGCGCCGAGCAGTTGGTCGCCCAGATGGTCCAGGGCGCGCCCTTCCAGGCCGTGGCTCGCCAGTTCTCGGCCGCGCCTTCGGCCGCGCGCGGCGGCGACGCCGGCTGGATCGTCCAGGGGACCGTCCAGCCCGCCCTTCAGGCGGCGTTCGACAGCCTGGAGACCGGCCAGCTGTCCCGTCCGATACCCGTCGAGGGTGGCGTCTATATTGTCTACATGCGCGACAAACGCGCGGGCGCCGCGACCAGCCTGGTCAACCTGAAACAGGCCATGATCGAACTGCCGGAGACCGCCAGCGAGGCCGAGGTCGCCGGGGCGACCCAGCGCCTGACCGCGCTCCAGCCCAGCCTGACCTGCGACAACATGCTGGACCGGACCGCCTCCGAGAACGGTCTTCTGGGGTCGGATCTCGGCGAGAGCGACGTGGCGAACCTGGCGCCGCAGTTCCAGCAGATCGCCCGCTCGGCCGAGGTCGGCACAGTCTCCAGCCCGGTCCGGACGCCGCTGGGCCTCCACCTGGTCGCCGTCTGCGGTCGCCGCGTGGGCGGGTCCGATGTCCCGACCTATCGCGAGGTCGAACTGCGTCTGCAGAACCAGAACCTGGCGATGCTGGCCCGCAGATACATCCGCGACCTGCGCGCCGACGCCCTGATCGAACTGAAGTAGGCCGTGCCCTCTGGCCCTCTGGTCTTGAGCCTGGGCGAGCCCGCCGGGATCGGACCGGAGGTGATCGGCAAGGCCTGGTCGAACCTGAAGGGCGAGACGCCCTTCTTCGTCGTCGGCGACGCGCGTCTGCTGGCCGCGCAGGGCGTGCCGGTCGCCGAGATCCTGTATCCTCCCGAGGCGTCGGGGGTCTTCGGACGTGCGCTTCCGGTCCTGCACCACCCCGCGCCCGCGCCCGTCACGCAGGGGTCGCCCGACGTGCGCAACGCCGGAGTCGTCGCCGACTGGATCGAACGCGCGGTTAATCTGTGTCTGTCGGGCGAGGCCTCGGGGCTTGTGACCGCGCCGATCGCCAAGGCCCCGCTCTACGCTGCCGGCTTCCGCTTTCCCGGCCATACCGAATTCATCGCCGAACTCAGCGCCGACGCTCCGTTCGCGGGCACCCGGGGACCGGTCATGATGCTGACGGCCCGCGATCTGCGCGCCTGTCTGGTGACCATTCACGTCGCCCTCGATCAGGTGCCGGAGCTCGTCACCGTCGAACGCGTCTGTCGCACGGCGCGCGTGGTCCATGAGGCGCTGCGGCGCGACTTCGGAATCGCCCGGCCGCGCCTCGCCCTGGCGGCGCTGAACCCCCACGCCGGCGAAGGCGGGGCCCTGGGCCTTCAGGAGATCGACGTTCTGAAGCCCGCCGCCCACAGCCTGAGGACCGAGGGCATCGTGATCACCGACCCCCTGCCCGCGGACACGATGTTCCACGACGAGGCGCGCGCGACCTATGACGCGGCGATCTGCCTGTACCACGACCAGGCCCTGATCCCGGTCAAGACGATGGACTTCTGGGGCGGGGTGAACGCCACCCTGGGCTTGCCCCTGATCCGCACCTCGCCCGACCACGGCACGGGGTTCGAGATCGCGGGCAAGGGCCTGGCTCGTCCCGACAGCATGATCGCCGCCATTCGACTGGCGACGGAGATGGCGGCGGCGCGTCGTGCGGGCTAAGCGAGGCGGGTGACCGACCTGCCCACGATCCGCGCCTCGCTGGAGGCCCACGGCCTGCTGGCCAAGAAGAGCTTCGGCCAGCACTTCCTGCTGGACCTGAACATCACCCGCAAGATCGTCCGCCTCGCGGGACCGTTCGAAGGCGGAGCCGTGATCGAAGTTGGCCCCGGGCCCGGGGGCCTGACTCGTGCCCTGCTGGAAAGCGACCTCGGCCGGCTCGTCCTGGTCGAGAAGGACCCCCGGTTCATGCCGCTGCTGTCAGAGCTGGACACCGGCGAAGAGCGGCTGATGATCGTCGAGGGCGATGCGCTCAAGGTCCGCGAGGCGGACCTGGTGGCGGGACCGGCCCACGTCGTGTCGAACCTGCCCTACAACGTCGGTACTCCGTTGCTCATCAAGTGGCTGACGGGGCCGTGGACGCCGCTGTCCCTGACGCTCATGTTCCAGAAGGAGGTGGCCGAACGGATCGTGGCTGCGCCCGGCGATGACGCCTACGGCCGTCTGGCCGTCATCGCCCAAGCCACCGCCGAGGCGAAAATCGTCATGCACCTGCCGGCGGCCGCCTTTACCCCGCCGCCCAAGGTCGCCTCGGCGGTCGTCCACCTGGTACCCAAGCCCGATCGGCCCCCGTCGGACCTGTTGGCGAGGCTGGAACGCATCACGGGGGCCGCCTTCGGACAGCGCCGCAAGATGCTGCGATCGAGCCTGAAGCCCTTGGGCGGCGCGACCTTGTGCGAAGCCGCGGGGATCGATCCCGATGCGCGTGCCGAGACCATCGATATCGCGGGTTTCCTGAGACTGGCGCAGACCTGCGGCTCTTGAGCCGGTAGCGTCCGCGCCCGGCTTGATCCAGACTGCGTGGGTCTCCGGTTGAGAGGGACGAAACGGGAGGCGAGAATGAGCGACGGCACCAGGAAAATCCCCGCCGAAGCGGTGGACCTCTACACCCGCTTCATCCACGGCGAGATCGATCGGCGCGCGTTCGTGAGCGGCGTCAGCAAGTATGCGGTCGCCGGCCTGACCGCCTCGGTCATCATCGAGGCCCTGATGCCAAACTATGCGCTGGGCCAGCAGGTGGCGCGCGAGGACGAACGTATCCGCGCCTCCTATGTCACCATCCCCTCCCCCGACGGTCACGGCGAGATCCGGGGCTATCTGGTCCGGCCGTTCAGCGCGGACTCGCGCAGCGCGACGCCCGCGAAGCTGCCCGGAGTGCTGGTGGTCCATGAGAACCGGGGTCTGAATCCGCACACCGAGGACGTCGCCCGGCGCTTCGCCCTGGCCAACTTCATGGCCTTCGCTCCCGACACTCTGACCACGGTGGGCGGCTATCCGGGCGATGACTATCGGGGTGGCCAGCTGTTCGCCTCGCTGGACAGGACGAAGATGACCCAGGACCTGCTCGCCGCCGCCCGCTGGCTGAAGGCGCGCGAGGACTGCAACGGCAAGATCGCCTCCACCGGCTTCTGCTATGGCGGCGGCGTGTCGAACCTGCTGGCCGGCATGATGGGCGAAGACCTCGCCGCCGCCGCGCCCTTCTACGGCAGCGCCACGCCACCGGAACTGGTGCCCGCGATCAAGGCCGCCATCCTGATCCATCACGGGGCGCTTGACGGACGTCTGGCCGAGGGCTTCCCGGCCCAGATCGCCGAGCTGGAACGCCACGGCGTCACGCACGAGGGCCATCTGTGGCCCGACTCGGTTCACGGCTTCTTCAACGACGCCACGCCGGAACGTTACAACCGGACCACTGCCGCCCAAGCCTGGGCCCGGACGCTGGAGTGGTTCAACCAGCACACCCGGACGCCGGCCGCCGGGTGATCCCCATCAGACGGACTTGTCGCCGGTGGGCCTACCCGCCTAGACCGGCGACATGACCACCACGATCGAGCCGTTCCGCGCTATCGTCATCAGCCGTCTGGCCCACGCCCTGAAGGCCGAAGGTCGCAGCGTCATCCACATGGAGTTCGGCCAGCCCTCGACCGGGGCCCCGCCGCGCGCCATCGACGAGGCGCATCGCGTTCTGGACGCCGACGCCATGGGCTATTGGGAGAGCGCGCCGCTCAAGGCGCGGATCGCCCGGCTGTATGACGAACGCTATGGGGTGACGGTCACGCCAGATCGGCTTCTGCTGACCTGCGGTGCCTCTCCGGCCCTGGTGCTGGCGCTGTCGTCACGGTTCAATCCCGGCGACCGGATCGCCATGGCCCGGCCGGGATACGTCGCCTATCGCAACGTAGTGAAAGGCCTGCGAATGGAGGCCGTCGAGATCGCCTGCGGTCCGGCCGAGCACTATCAGTTGACCGCCGCCGCCATCGCCGCGCTGGACCCTGCCCCCGCCGGCCTGATCGTGGCCAGCCCCGCCAATCCCACCGGATCGGTCATCGCCGAGGCCGAACTGACCCGCATCGCCGAGATATGCCGTATACGGAATATCCAGATCATCTCGGACGAAATCTACCACGGCCTCAGCTATGTCGGGCCCCAGCCCACGATGCTGGCCCATGATCCCGACGCCATGGTGATCAACAGCTTCTCGAAATACTGGAGCATGGCGGGCTGGCGGCTAGGCTGGCTACTGGTGCCTAGCCACCACATCGAGACCGCGAAAGCCTACATCGGCAACCTCTTCCTGACCCCACCGTCGCTCAGCCAGCACGCGGGGCTGGTGGCCATGGACGAGCACGCCGTCCTGGAAGGCCATATCGACGTCTATCGCGCCAATCGCGAGCGCATGCTGGCGGCCATGCCGCGACTGGGGCTTCGCACCATCGCGCCCCCGGACGGGGCCTTCTACATCTGGGCCGACATCGGCCACTTGACCGACGACAGCGTCGGCTTCTGCGAGCGCCTGTTGCGCGACACCGGCGTGGCGACGGCCCCGGGCGTGGATTTCGACCCAGTCGAGGGCCACCGCTTCCTGCGCTTCAGCTTCGCCGTCTCGACGCCGGAGATCGAAGAGGCCATCCGCCGGATGGAGCCGTGGTTCGCGGCTCAGACGTCCTCGGACAGCAGCGCCTCGCGATAGCCCTCGACCCAGGTGTTGCGGAACCGGCGGCTGCGTTCGGCGTGATAGATGTGCGCCAGCTCGGCATACGACCGGTCGAAGTCGTCGTTGACGAAGACATAGTCGAACTCGGCGCAGTGCTCGATCTCGCCCTTGGCGTTCTTGATCCGGCGTTCGATGACGTCGTCGGCGTCCTGTGATCGGGTCACCAGGCGGCGGCGCAGCTCCTCCAGACTGGGCGGCAGGATGAAGACCCGCACGGCGTCGCCGGGGCATTTCTGGGCGATCTGACGGGCCCCTTGCCAGTCGATGTCGAACAGCACATCGCGGCCTTCCGCCAGAGCCTTGTCGACGGGGGCGCGCGGGCTGCCGTAGCGATTGCCGTGCACGTCGGCCCATTCCAGGAAGGCGTCCGCGTCGATGCCGCGCTGGAATTCAGCATGGTCGACGAAGTGATAGTCGCGGCCCGCGACCTCGCCCGGCCGGATGTCGCGGGTCGTCATCGACACCGACAATTCCAGCCCTCCGTGGTCGGCCATCAAGCGGCGGCACAGGCTGGTCTTGCCGGCGCCCGAGGGACTGGCGACGATCAGGAGAACGCCCCTGCGGGGCGTGCGGTCATTGGACATTCTAGGCCTGGGGCGTGGTCGGGGAAGGCACCGTGGTGCGCGCGGGCGTCGCCGGACGCAAGCTTCCCGGCGGCTGCATGGTGATGACAGCGTCGCCGGTCGGCGCGGGCGTCGCCGGAGCCGCAGTGGTCGGTGCGTTGGGAACGACGCCGGGCGGCACAGTCTCGGGCGTCTCCCCGGCGGCTCGAGCTTCGATCGCACGCCAGCGCGCGACGTTCCTCAGATGCTCGTCGTAGGTCCGGGCAAAGGCGTGACCACCCGTCCCGTCAGCCACGAAGAACAGATCATCCGTACGCGGAGGATTGAGCACCGCCTCCAGCGACTGCCGTCCCGGATTGGCGATCGGCGTCGGCGGCAAGCCATCGATCAGATAGGTGTTGTAGCCCGTGTCCCGCTCCAGCTCCGAGCGCCGGATGCCGCGCCCGAGCGGCCGCCCCTTGGTGATGCCGTAGATGATGGTCGGGTCGCTCTCCAGCCGCATGCCCAGCCGGATCCGGTTCGAGAAGACGGCAGCGACGCGCGGCCGCTCGGCTCCCACACCCGTTTCTTTTTCGACGATGGAGGCCAGGATCACTGCCTCCTCCGGGCTGCGGACGACGGTGTTCGGACTCCGACGCGCCCACAGCTCGGCCAGGTTCTCCTCGGCCGCGCGCTGCATCCGGTCGATGACGGCCTGGCGCGGCTCGCCGCGCGTGACCTCGTAGGTCTCGGCCCACAACGACCCCTCTTCCGGAATTTCCTCGATGGTCCCGGTCAGCACCGCCTCGCGGTTCAGGATGTCCACGGCCTGTGCCGAGGACCAGCCCTCGGGTATGGTCACGAAATGACGCACGACCCGCCCGTCGGTCAGCAGGCCGATGACGGTCTTCAGCGAGGCCCGGCTGGGCACCTCGTACTCGCCGGCGCGCAGACGCCGGTCGGCCCCCGTTAAAGTCGCTGCCGCCTTGAACATATCGACCGAGCGGATCACCCCCGCGTTCTTCAGCCGCGCCGCGATGGCCGAGACGCCCGAACCACTCGGCAGGGCGACGATGGTCGATTCGTCGTTCTGGGCGGGCGGACCGGGCGAATAGTAGACGCTCCACGCCCAGGCCAGGCCCGCGATCAGGAACAGGCTGAACGTCGCCGACGCCGCCAACAACGCCGCGATCAGGCCGGGGCGATTCTTGGCCACCGGCGTCCCCCCGGACGCCATCAGGCCACCTTGCGGAAGAGGATGGAGGCGTTGGTGCCGCCGAACCCGAAGCTGTTGGACATGGCCACGTCGATCTCCATGGGCTTACCCTTGTGTGGCACCAGGTCGATGGCGGTTTCGTGTTCCGGGTCGTCGAGGTTGATGGTCGGTGGCGCGATCTGGTCGCGGATGGCCAGGAGGCTGAACACCGCCTCGATGGCCCCCGCCGCCCCCAGCAGGTGGCCCGTCATGGATTTGGTCGAAGACATGGCGACATGGCCCGCGTGATTGCCCATCAGCCGCTCGACCGCCCGCAGCTCGATCCAGTCGGCCATGGTCGAGGTGCCGTGGGCGTTGACGTAGTCGATGTCGGTCACGTCGATGCCGGCCCGCTTCACCGCCGCCTTCATGGCCCGATAGGCCCCGTCGCCGTCCTCGGACGGAGCGGTGATGTGATAGGCGTCACCGGACATGCCGTAGCCGATCACCTCGGCATAGATCTTGGCGCCCCGCGCCTTGGCGTGCTCGTACTCTTCCAGCACCAGCACACCCGCCCCCTCGCCCATGACGAATCCGGCGTGCCCCCGGTCATAGGGCCGAGACGCCTTTTCTGGCGTGTCGTTGTAGGCGGTGCACAGGGCCTTGCAGGCCAGGAAGCCCGCGATGCCGATCGGCACGATGGAGCTCTCGGCACCGCCGGCCACCATCACGTCGGCGTCGTCGAAGGCGATCATCCGGGCCGCGTCGCCGATGGCGTGAACGCCCGAGGCGCAGGCCGTGACCACCGCGTGGTTCGGGCCCTTCAGCTGGTGCCGGATCGAGATCTGCCCGCTGACCAGATTGATCAGGGCGGACGGGATGAAGAAGGGGCTGATCCGGCGCGGGCCGCTTTCGGCGAGGATCTGGGCGCTCTCGGCGATGGGACCCAGGCCGCCGATGCCGGCGCCCATCATGACGCCGGTGCGTTCCTTGTCCTCGTCGGTCTCGGGATGCCAGTTGGCGTCGTTCAGGGCTTCGTCGGCGGCCGCGATGCCGAACAGGATGAAATCGTCGACGCGCTTGCGCTCTTTTGGCGACATGATGGCGTCGGGATCGAAGCTGCCAGGGACGCCGGGGCCGCCGCCGCCGCGTCCATCCACGCTGGGCACCTCTCCGGCGATGGTGCAGCCGAAACCCTCGGTGTCGAAGGCGGTGATCTGGCGGATGCCCGAACGCCCTTCGACGATCCCCTTCCAGCTGTGTTCGACGCCCGTGCCGAGGGGCGTGACAAGGCCAAGACCGGTGACGACGACGCGACGCATGATGTCGGGCTCCAGCTCCGCTGATCCTGAATCTGAAACAGTAATGGCCGCCGGGCCTCTCCGCTAGGAGCGCCGGGCGGCCACTGGCTGCCGATCGAACCGGGTTTAGCCCGCGGTCTTCTCGTCGATGAACTTCACCGCGTCGCCGACGGTTTGGATGTGCTCAGCGGCGTCGTCGGGGATTTCGATGTCGAATTCTTCTTCGAAGGCCATGACCAGCTCGACGTTGTCGAGCGAGTCGGCGCCCAGGTCGTCGATGAAGCTGGCTTTTTCGGTGACCTTGTCCGGATCGGCGTCCAGGTGGTCGATGACGATCTTGCGGACGCGTTCCAGGGTGTCGGACATGGGTGTCTCTGCCTTATGGGGCCGCCTGGGGCGGCGTATTGGTGGTCTGCCGTCTCACGACGGCTCCGCTTGCGCAAGGGGCAACGCCCGCATCGCCCAACCGGTTGCTGAGCCCTTTAGCACACCGCTCGCGGGTGGAAATAGGCCGTAAGGCTTCGTGATCACCGCCGTCGGTTCACCCACCACAGAAGACCGGCCCCCACCAGAGCCATCGGCGCGCCGTAGATCGCCCAGATGATCTGCCCCGTCATGAAGCTGCCCGGCAGGATGTTCAGCCCCTGCAGCACCCAGATGACGCCGATCAGCAAAAGCGGGCCACACAGGATCGTCGCGAGATAGCGCAGGACCACCATCAGATCATCGCCATCCCGCCATTCACGTGCAGCGTCTGCCCGGTGACGTAGGCGGCTTCGTCGGACGACAGATAGACGGCGGCGGCAGCGATCTCGGGGCCCTCGCCCAGGCGGCCGGCGGGGATGTTCCTCAGGATGCCCTCCCGCTGCTGCTCGGTCAGCACGTCGGTCATGGGGCTGGCGATGAAGCCCGGGGCGATGCAGTTGACCGTGACGCCCCGGCTGCCGACCTCCTGGGCCAGGGACTTGGAAAAGCCGATCATGCCCGCCTTTGACGCGGCGTAGTTGGTCTGTCCGCCGTTGCCGGTCACACCGACCACCGAGGTGATGCCGATGATCCGCCCGGCCCGACGCTTCATCATGCCCTTCAGCGCGGCGCGGCTGAGCCGGAAATAGCTTTCCAGGTTCACCGTCAGCACGGACTGGAAGTCCTCGTCCTTCATCCGCAGCAGCAGGCCGTCCTTGGTGATCCCGGCGTTGGCGACCAGGATATCCAGCGGCGCGCCCGCCACTTCTTCGGCCCGGCCAACCAAGCCGTCGACCGAGGCGGCGTCGGACAGATTGGCGGCGGCGACGAACGCCCGCTCGCCCAGATCGCCCGCGATTTCGGCCAGCACCGCCTCGCGCGTGCCGGAGAGGACCACGGTGGCGCCTTGGGCGTGGAGGGCGCGGGCGATCGCTCCGCCGATGCCGCCGGTGGCCCCGGTCACCAGGGCCGTCTTGCCGGTCAGGTCGAACATGGCTTTCTCCTTATTGGGCCAACGAGGCGGCGAACGCTTCGATGTCCTCGGGGGTGTTGAGCGCCAGGCTTTCCGCGTCGGGCGCGATCCGCTTGGCCATGCCGGTCAGCACCTTGCCCGACCCGATCTCGACGAAGCGGGTGACGCCACCCTCGCCGGCCATCCATTCCATCGATTCGCGCCAGCGCACCCGGCCCGTGACCTGTTTGACCAGCAGGCGGCGGATCGCGTCGGCGTCGCGCTCGGGCCGCGCCGTGACATTGGCCACGACGGGCACACGGGGCGCGGTCAGCGTCGCGGCTGCCAGAGCCGTCGCCATCTCATCGGCGGCGGGCTGCATCAGCGGGCAGTGGAAGGGCGCCGAGACGTTCAGCGGAATGGCCCGCGCGCCCAGTTCCTTGGCCTTCTCGATAGCGCGATCCACGGCGGCCTTCTCACCGGAAATCACGACATTGCCGTTGTTGTTGTCGTTGGCGACGACGCAGACACCGACTTCGGCCCCGGCAGCGGCCGCCGCCTCGGCAAGAGCCAGATCCGTCTTCGGCCCGATCAGCGAGGCCATCGCCCCCTGCCCCAACGGCACCGCCCGCTGCATGGCCTGACCGCGCAGTTTGAGCAACCGCGCCGTGTCGCTCAACGACAGCGCGCCCACCGCGGCAAGCGCCGAATACTCGCCGAGCGAATGGCCCGCGACGAATGCCGCACGGTCCACAGGCACACCGAACTCTTTCGCCAGCACACGCACGACCGCCATCGATACCGCCATCAGCGCCGGCTGGGCGTTCTCGGTCAGGGTCAGCTGGTCTTCGGGTCCGTTCCGCATCAGGCCCGACAGGTCCTGACCCAGCGCCTGATCAACCTCGGCGAACACGTCGCGCGCGGAGGCGAAGGCGTCCGCCAGCGCCGCCCCCATCCCGACCGCCTGGCTGCCTTGTCCGGGGAACAGGAGGGCGAGGGTCATGAGCGCGGTCCGGCGTGGTTCAGAACAGGGCCGCGAGGGGTAGGACAAGCTCGGCCGACGAGCAAGTCACCGCCGTGATCCAGGTCAGCCGACCCGTTCCAGCGCCGAGAACAGGGCGGTGACATCCACCGGCTTGGACACATAGTCAGTCATCCCGGCCGCCAGATACTCAGCGCGTTGGCCCGGCATGGCGTTGGCCGTCAGGGCGATGATCGGCAGCATGCTGGCCCGGCCACCCAGAGCGCGGATGTGGCGCGTCGCCGTCGGCCCGTCCATGACCGGCATCTGGACGTCCATCAGGATGGCGTCGAAATCGCCGCTCGAAACGGCCGCCAGGGCCTGGGCCCCATCCGGCACGATGGTGAAGCTGTGGCCGAACGTCGTCAGCAACGCCGCGATCACACGCTGATTGGTCTCGTTGTCCTCGGCGACCAGAAGGCGCAGCGAGCGGCTCGGCGCGGCTTGGGGCTCCTCTGACGCGTCGCCTTCGCCCCTGCCCTCGGGAGCAGTTATCTCCAGCCAGAATCGGCTTCCCTTACCGAGTTCGCTCTCGACACCGATCTGGCCACCCATCAGATCGGCATATTGACGACAGATCGCCAGCCCCAGGCCCGTGCCCCCGTACCGCCGTGTCGTGGAGGCGTCCGCCTGAACGAAGCGCTGGAACAACCGTAGGCAGGTGTCGGGCGCGATGCCGATGCCCGTGTCCGTAACCGCCAGAGCGAGGCGACCGCGAACGGGGTCATAGCCAACCTCGATCGTGATGGCTCCGACCTCGGTGAACTTGACCGCATTGCCGATGAAGTTGGTAAGTATCTGTCGTAAACGCGCCTCATCAGCCCTGATCCAGACGGGAAGGTCGTCAGCGATCACCGCCGTCATCGTCACTTCAGGACGCAGGACGCCGCGGCTGAAAAGGTCGATGACGTCCGTCACCGTGGTCCGGATATCGAAGTCCTGCGCGTCAAGCTGGACCTGACCGGCCTCCAGGCGAGAGACCTCCAGGATGTCATCAAGGATGTGAAGCAGATGTGTCGCGGAGTGCAGCGCGATCTCCGCATGCTCGCGATGCGCCGGTGCCAGGTCGGCTCGCCGCAAGACCTCCAACATGCCGATGACCCCGTTCATCGGTGTTCGGATTTCATGGCTCATGGTCGCCAGGAACTGCCCCTTGGCGATGGCGGCGGCCTCGGCCTCGATTCGCTTGGCCTCAAGCTCCTCGGTGCGGGCGACTTCGTCCGAGACATCCCTGTTGACGCCCAACAGGATCGGCTGCCCGTCCGCGGACGTCGAGGCGACGGCGTGGCCGTGGACATGGCGGGTGCCCTTGGGCGTGACCACACGAAATCGCGATTCGACCGGTTGCCCGGTCTGCGCCGCACGCAGACCATCGGCCATCAGCGCGGCCCGGTCCTCCTCATGGATGCGTCCCAGCGCGACCTCGCTGTCGATCACGTCTCCCTGCTGCTCAAAGTCGTAGATGCCGCGCACCCGATGATCGAAGCGGAAGCCTCCGGTCGGACTCAGCAGCTTCTCCCAGACGCCGATCCCGGCGATGTCCATGCAAAGGCGAAGCCGCTCGGTCGCCCGCGCGAGCTCGATTTCGGAGGTTTTGCCTGCAGTGATGTCCTGATGAGCCCCGACCATCAGCAACGGAGCGCCCTCCGCGGTTCGCGAGACGAGGCGGGCACGATCGAGTATCCAGATCCAGTGGCCGTCCTTATGGCGCATCCGCACCTCGGCCTCGAAATAGGGCTCTTCGCCTGACAGGTGACGCTCGGCCTTGATCAAGGCTGCGGCCTGATCCTCCGGATGGCGCAGTCGCGCACAAGTCTCGATCGTGATCGGCTCCAGCTCGGCGAGCGTGTATCCGAGCATCTCGGCCCAGCGTTCGTTGAGCCATAGCTGCCCGGTCTGGATGTTCCACTGCCAGGCCCCCAGGCGGGAGGCCTGGATGATTTCGGCAAGGTCGAGCCGGGGTGCCGCAGGCGCGGTGAGGGCCTGCCTCGCTTGCGCCGAGCACGAGAGGCTAGGCCCGTGGTCCAAGTCCACCTCGCAATGCGAAGGGGCATTGTCTCCCGATTTCAGCAAGGGTCTCCCTCCCAGGCAGAACCCTAGACTGCGGAGCCTTAACCAAACGCTGCTTTGCGGACGCCCTCGCGCGCCTCACGGCGCTTGCCCCCGCGCCCCTTTTCCCCTATACGCGCCCGCTTTCCAGGGCTTCGGTCCCGGAGCGGAACTCCAAAGGGTTCGGGAAGTCATCCCGGCCGCCGCTGCGGGATCCATCGTGGATTTGGACTTTAACCCGGTCCGTCCGCGCCGACGCCCCACAAGGGAGACTACCGAATGGCTCTTTACGAGCACACGGTCATGTCGCGCCAGGATATCAGCGCACAACAGGCCGAAGCCCTGAACGACACCATCAAGGACCTGATCGTGGCCGGCGGCGGAACCGTCGCCAAGATCGAGTACTGGGGTCTCAGGAACCTGACCTATCGGGTCAAGAAGAACCGCAAGGCCCACTATTCGCTGCTGGCCATCGACTGCCCGCCCGCCGCCATGGCCGAGGTCGAGCGTCAGCTGGGCATCAACGAGGACGTCCTGCGCTGGCTGACCGTCCGCGTCGAGGAACTGGACCTGGAACTGTCGCCGCTCTTGGCCCGCCGCGAGCGCGAGCGTGAGCGCGATCGCGAGCGCACCCCGCGTGAAGACGCCGACGTGGCCGCTTAAGAAGGGATCACAGACATGTCCGACACCTATTCCGCATCCGCCTCTGGCAATACGCCCGGCACGCCCGTCAACGCCTCCGGCGGTGGCCGCCGTCCCTTCAATCGTCGTCGCAAGACCTGCCCGTTCTCGGGCGAGGGCGCGCCGAAGATCGACTACAAGGACGTCAAGCTGCTCCAGCGTTACATCTCCGAACGCGGCAAGATCGTGCCCTCGCGCATCACCGCCGTGTCCCAGATCAAGCAGCGCGAACTGGCCAAGGCCATCAAGCGCGCCCGCTATCTGGCCCTCCTGCCTTATGTGGTGAAGTAAGATGAAGGTCGTTCTGCTCGAACGCGTCGAGAACCTCGGCGCCATCGGCGACGTCGTCACCGTCAAGGACGGCTTCGCCCGCAACTTCCTGCTGCCGCGGGAAAAGGCCCTTCGCGCCACCTCCAAGAACCTGGAGAAGTTCGAACTCGACCGCGCCGCCATCGAGGCCCGCAACGAGAAGAACAAGGCCGAGTCCCAGAAGGTCGCCGACAAGATCGACGGCCAGACCTACGTCATGATCCGTCAGGCCGGTGAAACCGGTCAGCTGTACGGCTCGGTCGCCGGCCGCGACATCGCCGAGGCCATCCAGGCCGAAGGCGGCAAGGTGGAGCGTTCGCAAATCGCGCTCAACACCGCGATCAAGACCCTGGGCGTCCATGAAGTCGTCGTGCGCCTGCACGCCGAGGTCACCGCCACGGTCAAGATCAACATCGCCCGCTCGGCCGACGAAGCCGAGCGTCAAGCCAAGGGCGAGGACGTCATCAAGTCGGCCTACGACGAAGACCGTAACGCGGCTGCCGAACAGGCCCGCGACATGGTCGAAGGCGGAGCGGGCCAACAGGACGGTCTCGGCTCCGAAGCCTGATCCATATAGATCGGCGAGCCGGTCTTTAGAGAAACTGAAGGGCGCGCCCCCCGGGCGCGCCCTTTTCTCATGGTAAACGGCAAATCTATGTCAAAATTGCAACGGGACGCCCCGGTCGCGCTTAACCTTGCTTGACCCGACCGCTTGGCGAACCCAGCTTGCACAGGGATGGGCGGCTGAGGTTTCCCGCGCATGTTTCGTGCGCTGGACGCAGCCTGGCCATCTTTCCGGACCGTGAGGTTCCGGGCGGAACATAGACGAACTCCGGCGCGTCGGGCGTCGGACCCCAAGGCATCAGGACCCAAATGACCCACAGATCTTCACGCGTGCGCCTGCTCGGTTTCGCCTCCGTGGTGGCGTTGACCTGCATGGCTGCACCGGCCTTTGCCCAGAGCGCTGCGCAGGACCAGGCGGACACGGTCGACGAAATCGTTGTGACCGGCACGCGGACCGTCGGCCGGACCCGCCTCGACACGATCGCGCCCGTCGACGTCATCTCTGGCGAGGTGCTGACCCGTCAGGGCACGGGCACCGAGCTTGCGACGGCGCTCGCCGCTTCGGCCCCTTCGATCAACTTCCCCCGCCCGGCCATTTCAGACGGTTCGGACCACGTTCGCCCGGCGACCTTGCGCGGCCTGGCTCCTGACCAGACCCTGGTCCTGATCAACGGTCAGCGCGGGCACATCAGCGCCCTGGTCAACGTCAACGGCAGCCTGGGCCGCGGTGCGGCGGCCTTCGACCTGAACACCATTCCGTCGGTGACCCTGGGGTCGGTCGAGGTGCTGCGTGACGGAGCCTCGGCCCAGTACGGCTCGGACGCCATCGCCGGCGTGGTCAACCTGCGCCTGCGCGAGGCCAACAGCGGCGGCGGCATCACCGTCAACTACGGCCGCTATGACACCGAGTTCGACACCGCTCGCGGTTCGCGGAGCGCCACGGACGGCGAGCAGAAGTCGATCGCGGGCTGGATCGGCCTGCCTTTCTACGACGATGGCTTCCTGACGATTTCGGGCGAGATTCAACAGCGCGATCCCACGAACCGGTCAGACTATGCGACGCCCGCCGCCACGCCGAACAATTCGACGACGACCGTGTTGGGCCGCTTCGGCGATCCGTCGGTCGAATCTCAAGCCGTCTGGTTCAACCTCGGCAACCCGCTCGATGCGGGCTGGGAGGTCTATGCCTTCGGCGGTTTCGTCAACAAGGACTCCGAGTCGGCAGCCACGGCCCGTGCCTTCAACAACGCCACGGGCAACGTTCTGTCGGTCTATCCGAACGGCTTCCTGCCGCTGATCGCGACGCACATCAACGACTACAACCTGTATGGCGGTTTCCGCGGCCCGGCCTGGGGCACGGACTGGGACATCTCTGCCAGCTATGGCCGCAACGCCCTGGACTATCGGGTTGAGAATTCGATCAACGCCTCGTTCGGGGCGAACTCGCTCCGCAGCTTCCGGGCCGGCGGGTTGGTTTATGAGCAGTTCACCCTGGCGGTGGATGGCGTCCGGCCGCTCGATCTGGGCCTCGCCGAGCCGGTCAACCTGGCCTTCGGCGTCGAGTACCGCACGGAAGACTTCCAGCAGACCGCCGGCCAGCAGGCGTCCTACATTCGCGTGCCGGGCAGCAGCGCGACCGGCGGTTCCCAGGGCTTCCCGGGTTTCAGCCCCGCCAACGCCACCCAGCGGGACCGCAGCAATATCGGCGCCTATGTCGACATCGAAGGCAATCTGACCGAGGCGCTCTCGTTCGGCGTCGCCGCTCGCTATGAGAACTATTCCGACTTCGGCGAGACCCTCACCGGCAAGATCTCCGGCCGCTATGACTTCTCGCCCGCCTTCGCCCTGCGCGGCGCGGTGTCGACCGGCTTCCGCGCTCCGGCGCTGCAACAGCAGTACTTCAGCTACATCGCGACCAACCTCGTCACGACCGTGGTTGGTGGCGTTCCGGTCACCAACCTGATCCAGTCCGGGACCTTCCGCGTCGACGATCCCGTATCCATCGCCCTCGGTGCCCGGGACCTGGAGCCGGAAGAGTCGGTCAACTATTCGCTGGGCGCCGTCTTCCGCAGCGGCCCGTTCGAACTGACCATCGACGCCTATCAGATCGAGATCGAGGACCGGATCATCCTGTCCGAGAACCTCGGACCGACCCGTCCCAGCCAGTCGGCGGCGACCATCGCGGCGGTTCTCGGCATCATCCAGCCACTGGGCGTCTCCTCGGCGCGCTTCTTCACCAATGGTCTGGAAACGACGACCCAGGGCGTGGACATCGTGGGGCGCTACCGTCTGTCGACCGACACCGCCGGTCGCTTCGACTTCACCCTGGCCGGCAACTTCAACGACACCTCGGTGGACAAGGTGCCGGGCATTCCCGTCGTTTCCATCCCGGTCTCGCCGAACTTCCTGTTCGACCGGTCCAACATCCTCGCCTTCGAGGAGGGGACCCCCTCGTCCAAGATCGTCGGTTCGCTCGACTGGTCGTTGGGCGGATTTTCCGCCACGGCGCGCGCGACCTACTACGACAGCGTCCTGATCGCCAACAACGTCTCGACCCTCGACTACGAGACGGGCGACGACACCCTGGTGGATCTGGAGGGCCGCTATGAGTTCCCGATCGGCGTCACGGCGGCGTTCGGCGTGAACAACCTGTTCGACGAATACCCGAACTTCACCCCGGCGAACCTGAACCCGCCCACCGGCTCGGTCGGGTTCCCGCAGTTCTCGCCCTACGGCTTCAACGGTCGCTTCCTGTACGGCCGCCTGAGCTACAATTTCTAGGGACACCCCGCTCGGTGGACCTGAGACGGCGCGGGGAGCGGTCCCCGCGCCGTTTTCATGACCACGCCTTGGATTCGCCGCCATCCAGCGTTGCAGTGCGCGGTGAGATCAGAGGGGCCACATGAAAGTTGTCTTCGCCGCCGTCGCTACGGCGATCGTTGTCGCCTGCGCCATGCCCGCCGGTGCCCAGACCCGAACGCTCGACGCCTTCGTCAGCGAGGCGAACCGTGTGCCGCTCAACCCGACCTCGGCTATCCGATCCGACGCGCGCCGCCTGATCCGGGAGTTCAACGCCTCCATGACAGTTGTCAGCACCGAAGTGCGCTCGGCGCGCGCCGCAGGTCGAACCCCGCCCGCGTGCCCTCCTGAGCGGATACAGATGAACCCGCGTCAGCTTCTGGATTTCCTGAATGCCATCCCACAGGAGCGTCGTCGGCGGATGACGCCGACGGACGGCATCCGGGCGTGGCTGACGTCGACCTACCCCTGCCCGGTAGCCTGAGTCGTCGGCTGAACTGATCCGTCTAGGGATTTTCCAGCGATCCACAGCGGGGCCGATTCGATCCCCGGCCAAGGGTACGTCGGCGCGTGGCGCAGGGGCGTCCTAGGGGTATGCGTTAACCCGATGAACGCCTACGCCCCCATCTCCGCCGACTCCGTCGCCATCCCGTCCCTGCCCCACAATCTGGAGGCCGAGCAGGCGCTGTTGGGGGCCCTGATGTTCGACAACGCCGTGTTCGAGCGGCTGTCGGATCGCCTGCGCGGCTCGCACTTCTACGAGCCTTTCCATCAGCGGCTGTACGACGCGATCGAGGATCACATCCGTCAGGGCCTGCTGGCCGAGCCCACCATCCTGATGGAGCGGTTCAAGCAGGACCCGGCCTTCGCCGAGTTCGGCGGCCTGCGCTACCTCGCCGACCTGATGGACCGCGCGCCTCCGGGAGCGAACGCGCCAGACTACGCCCGCGTGGTCTACGACCTGGCGCTGCGCCGCGACCTCATCCGCATCGGCGGCGACATCATCAAGGAAGCCCCCGACCCCGAGACGCCCGCGATCGAACAGATCGAGCAGGCCGAATTGACGCTCTACTCCCTCGCCGAGACCGGGGCGCCCTCTTCCGGATTCGTCAGCTTCTCGACGGCCCTGGCGGGCGCGGTCCAGATGGCCGGCGAGGCCTATCAGCGCGACGGCAAGCTGGCCGGTCTGGCCACCCACCTCGACGATCTCGACCAGAAGCTGGGCGGCCTCTATCCATCCGATCTGCTGATCCTCGCGGGCCGCCCCTCGATGGGCAAGACGGCGCTGGCGACCAACATCGCCTTCAACGTCGCCCGCAACTATCGCTGGGAGCCGACACCGGACGGCCGCAAGACCGCATCAGGCGGCGTGGTGGCCTTCTTCAGCCTGGAAATGAGCGCCGAACAGCTGGCCATGCGGATCCTGGCCGACGCGTCGGGCGTGTCCTCGGACCGGCTGAGAAAGGGCGAGATCGACGCGTCGGACTTCGGCAAGGTCCGCGACGCCGCCATCGAGATCGGCGAGAGCCCGCTCTACATCGACGCCACCGGCGGCCTGGCCATTTCGAAACTGGCCGCCCGGGCCCGCCGCCTGAAACGCGCCGAACAGGGCCTCGACCTCATCATCGTCGACTACCTGCAGCTCATCACCGTCGGCGAGGGTAACGGCCAGAAGAACCGGGTGCAGGAGGTATCGGAGATCACCGGCGGGCTGAAGGCGCTGGCCAAGGAGCTGAACGTCCCGATCATCGCCCTGTCGCAGCTGTCGCGTCAGGTCGAGAACCGCGAGGACAAGCGGCCCCAGCTGTCGGACCTGCGCGAGTCCGGCTCGATCGAGCAGGACGCGGACTGCGTGATGTTCGTCTACCGCGAGAGCTACTACAAGGAGCGCCTGGAGCCCAAGGAGGGCACCGAAGAGCACATGAAGTGGCAGGAAGAGATGGACGAGCTCAAGGGCATGGCCGAGGTCGTCATCGGCAAGCAGCGCCACGGCCCCATCGGCATCGTCAAGCTGAGCTTCGATTCCGACACCACCAAGTTCGGCAACCTTGCGCGCAGCGGCTACGGAAACTTCCGCGACATCCCGGAATAGTCAGTCAGCGCCTACTTCTTGGGCGCGTGTTTCTGGCCGGTGCGGACGCGGCCAGACCGGCTGACCTGGCGGGCCCCGCCACGCGCGCCCTTCTGGATCGCCACGGATGATCCGGCCTTCTTGGACGCCGAGGATTTCACCGCGCCGATGACACGCGGTTTGGCGACGCGGGTCTTCTTTTGCTCCAGCGCCTTGCCGGGCAGGCGGGACTCTTCGTCCTCCTTCTTGCGCACCTTCCTCGGCGCGGTCTTGGCGTCGCCCTTGTAGCGCTCGGGTCCCGACTTGGCGCCGCCGGCGGCATAGGGGTTTTCCGACCCACCCTTGACGGTCAGCCGGATCGGCACGCCGGGCAGGTCGAAACTCTCGCGCAGGCTGTTGGTCAGATAGCGGATGTAGTGGTCCGGCAAAGCCCCGCCCCGGCTGGCGAACAGCACGAAGGTCGGCGGCCGGGCCTTGGTCTGGGCCATGTATTTGGTCTTGATCCGCTTGCCGTCGACGGCGGGCGGCGGATGGCGCTGGGTGGCCATGGACAGCCAGTCGTTCAGGTCCTTCGTCTTGACCTTCACCGACCAGGTGTCGTGCGCCTTCAGGATCGCGGGCATCAGCCGATCGACCCCGCGCCCCGAGTGCGACGACAGGGCGACGAACGGCGATCCCTTCAACTGGGGCAGTTTCTCTTCCGCCAGGCGGCTCAGCTCGGCCAGCTTGGCCTGGGGGTTCTCCTCCAGGTCCCACTTGGCGGCGACATAGACCAGGGCGCGTCCCTCACGCTCGACCAGGTCGCCCAGCTGCAGGTCCTGGACGTCGAAGGCGTTGTCCTTGTCCATGACGAGGACAACCACCTCGGCGAAGGTGATAGCGCGGATGGTGTCGGCGACCGACAGTTTCTCCAGCTTCTCCTGAACCCGGGCCTTTCGGCGCATTCCGGCCGTGTCGACCAGACGGATGTTGCGGCCCTCGTACTCCCAGTCGACCGAGATCGAGTCGCGCGTGATCCCGGCCTCCGGCCCGACCAGCAGGCGGTCCTCGCCGATCAGGCGGTTGACCAGGGTCGATTTGCCGGCGTTCGGGCGGCCGATGATGGCAATGCGGATCGGCTTGTCGGGCTCGTCGACCTCCTCCACGAAGATGTCGACCGATGCGTCGCGGATGGCGGCATACAGGTCGGCCATGCCCTCGCCGTGCTCGGCGGAGATGGCGACCGGTTCGCCGAAGCCCAGGGCATGCGCCTCGCCGACGCCCCCGCCCGATTCGCGGCTCTCGGCCTTGTTGGCCAGCAGAACGATCGGTGTGTGCTGCTTTCTCAGCTGCTCGGCAAAGATCCGATCCAGCGAGGTCACCCCCTCGCGCGCATCCATCATAAACAGGATCAGGTCGGCGTCCTCGATGGCGGCCTCGGTCTGCTCGCGCATCCGGGCTTCCAGGCTCTCGTCGGTGACGTCCTCGTAGCCCGCCGTGTCGATCAGGGTCAGGTCGATGTCGCCGATGTTGCCGTCGGCATAGCGACGGTCTCGGGTCACACCGGGGCGATCGTCGACGAGCGCCAGGCGCTTGCCTACCAGCCTGTTGAACAGGGTCGACTTGCCCACGTTGGGGCGGCCGACGATGGCGACCTTCAATGCCATGCCGGCCTTCTAACGCAGTTTGGTGTTCAACGTCAGCGGATGCTGACGAGATCGCCGTTGTCGGTCAGGACATACAGCACCCCGTTGTAGGCGATCGGGGCCAGATAGGCCGCGCTGCCCAGCCGGATCGAGGCTGTCTGGGCCCCGGTCTTGGGGTCGAAGGCGACGGCCTCGCCGTCCGAATTGACCAGCACCAGGCGGTTGGACGCCAGAACCGGTCCCGACCACTCCGGCCGCACCGTGCGATCGAACAGGCCGAACACGCCGCCTTCCTGACGAATGCGGCCCTCGTTGAGGTTCTTCGTCCAGTAGACGGCCCCCGTGTCGCGGTTCAGCAGCGTCAGTTCACCGGACTTCGACACAACGTAGACCACGTCGCCCGCGGGCAAGGGCGCGTTGACCCCCGCAACCGGCGCGGACCAGCGGGGCTGGCCCGTCCGGATGTCCATCGCCTGCATCAGGCCGGAGTGCCCGACCGCATAGACGAAGCCGCGCGAGATGACCGGGCGACCCGCGATGTCGCGAATCTCGGAAAGGGCGCTGGTGCGGCTGGTGCGCGACAGGACCTGGTTCCAGACCGGCTGGCCGTTCGATGCGCGCAGAGCCACGACCTCGCCGGACGAGAAGGGCGCGATGACGGTGTCACCGCTGACCGCAGGGCTGGAGGCCCGCAGCACGCGCGCCGGTTCGACGATCCCGCGATAGGACCAGTCCTGGCTGCCCGTCTGGGCATTGAAGGCGATGATCTGATTGTCGACGTCGATCACATAGACGCGGTTCGCCACGACCGTCGGGGCACTGTGCAGCGGCACGTCGACAGGCTGACTCCAGATCGGATTGCCAGTCGCGGCGTCCAGAGCGGACAGGGTGCGGTATCCGGAGGCGACGAATACGCGACCGCCGGCGATCGCCAGGCCGCCGCCGAAGCCCCCTTCCAGAGCACCACCGCCCGATCCGACGAAGGGGACCGGCAGGCCGAACATGGCGACCCCACCGGCGGCTTCGCGCCCGTCGGGCTTGACGTTGCGCCGCCAGACGACCTCGCCGGACCCGGCGTCCACGGCGGTCACGGTCGACTCGCCGTCCATGACGTAGATCCGGCCGTCCGCCGCGATCGGCGGCGCCATGACCTGGGTCGTGCGGCTGGAACCGCGACCGATGCCGCGGCGCCAGGCGATCTCGAAGGCCGGAGCGGCGATGCTGTGCTCAACCAGGTTCTCGGGCGTGCCGCCGGCCATGGGCCAGCTGGTCCGGGCCACAGGACCGGGCAGGAAGAAGTCACGACCCGACAGGGCCGCCGACGGCGCCAGCTGCTGCTCGAACGACAGGATCGATACCCGGTCCCCCGCGCTGGCCGTGGCTTGCGGGGTGTCGTCCTGGCCGAGGCCGAACGGCAGGACGCGCCGTGCTGAGGCGCAAGACGCCACGGTGGCGGCCAGGCCGATCACGGCCACGACCTTGAGGGCGCGCATCACAGTCGTCATCCGAACTCCGGTCTCGAAACTCACGGGGCAGGTGCCTCGGCCGGTGCCTGGGCAGGAGCGGCCTGACCGGTCGGCGAACCCTGAAGCACGGGCGCGGGCGGATTGACCTGCTGGGCCGCGACGATGGCGGCGAGCCCGGCGGTCGTTTCGCTGTCGATCAAACCGATGGCCGCCTGGGCACGCTGGCGCACCGCCTCCGGCACGTCCTGGCCGAGCGTCAGCAGGGTGAAAAGCTCGCGCGCCTCGGTCGGCTTGCCGTGTTGCAGACGCGCCAGACCCAGGGCCTCCTGGGCGAACGGGCGCATCGGGCGCCCTTCCTCGGTCAACGGCGTCAGCCGGGTCTCGACGTCTTCCAGCGATCCCGTATCCATGACCAGCAGCGCCGCCTTGAAGCGCGCGGGATCGGCGAGGATCGGGTCGCCGGCGGCCTTGGCCGCCTCGTCGAACAGGGCGATTGCGTCGGGGATGCGGTTGGCCGCGACAGCGATGCCCGCGCGCTGCTGCAGCGCCAGGGCCTTGTAGGCGCCGTTGCCCTTTTCGGCGGCCTCGGTGAAGGCGCTCTCGGCGCCCGCCTGATCGCCGGACTGCAAGGCTTCGAGACCGCGTTGATAGGCGACCGAGCCGTCATGCGCGCGGCCAGTCTGCATCGACTGCCAGCCCCACCAGGCCAGGGCGGCCACCAGGGCGACGGCCAGAATCCCGCCGCCGATGGGCAGCCACTGGCGCGCGAGGCGCTTCAGGCGTTCGGAGCGAATCTCCTCCTCGACCTCCTCAAAGACATCAGTCACGTGAAACGCCGCCCCGAAAAAACGCTGAAAAGCCAATCGGCGCGGACCCTAGAGGTTCGACCCCGCGCCCGCAACGCTGTCCGTCAGGAAGACGGACCTCAGGTCGCGGCGGGCTTTTTCGAGAAGTAGGTCTCGACTTCGGCAGGAAAACGGCGGGCCCGAACATCGGCGGCGTAACCCGCGACGGCCCGGTCGATCTCGCCCCTCAGATCAGCGTAGCGGCGCACGAATTTGGGCGTCCAGTCGAATAGCCCCAGCATATCGGGCGTCACCAGGATCTGGCCGTCGCAGGCGGCCGAGGCCCCGATGCCGATCGTTGGCTTGTCGATGGACCGTGTGATCTCGGCGGCGACCGGCTCGGCCGTGCCCTCGACCACGATGGCGAAGGCCCCGGCATCGGCCGTGGCCTCGGCCTCGGCGATAACGCGCAGCCGCTCGTCGTCGGTCTTGCCCTTGGCCTTGAACGCCCCCTCGGTCAGCACCGCCTGGGGACGCAGCCCGACGTGGCCCATCACAGGAATCCCCCGCTGGACCAGATACTCGATCGTCTGGGGCACGGTCGGGCCGCTTTCCAGCTTCACCGCCTGGGCCCCGGTCTCCTTCATCACGCGCGCGCAGTTCTGATAGGCGATCTCCTTGCCGCCCTCGTAGCTGCCAAAGGGCATGTCGATGACGACCATGGCCCGGCGCGATCCCCGCATCACCGCCTGGCCGTGCAGGATCATCATTTCCAGCGTCACCCCCACGGTGTTGGGCAGGCCGTGGACGACCATGCCCACGCTGTCGCCGACCAGCAGGAGGTCGCAGTGCGGGTCCAGAAGCTCGGCCGTCGGCGCGTCATAGGCGGTCAGGCAGACGATCGGCTCCCCGCCCTTGCGGCGCATGATGTCCGGCGCCGCGAGGCGTTTGGCCGCCTCCTGTTTCTGGCTCGACACGATCAGACCTCCTGGGACAGCTTCACCACGGCCGCGGCCGCCAGGGCGATCAGAGCGCCCGCCGTGATCCAGAATAGCTGCATCCCGCCCAGAGACCCAAGCGAGACGTCGCCGAGACCGAGCGATTGCAATCCGGACTGGGTCGCGCTCTGGACGCTCAGCGTGGCGGCCTCGAAGCCCTGACCGATGGCGCGACCAGCGACGGGCGCGCGCGCGTCCGACAGGGTGAAGCTGACGTTCGTCGATTCGCGCACGGCGATAACGCCGCCGATCAGGCCCGCCAGTGTCAGGGCGAGGGTTCGGACCTGACTGGACGACTGAAGCTTCGCCTCCACGCCTGCCGCGAACAGCGACGCATCGGCCATCTGGGGCGCGCGGCTGAACAACCGCTCGATCGCCGGATCGAATTCGTCAGACGACATGGGCCGCCCTCCCCGACTGTCCCACGGCCGGCGAAAGCCGGGCGCGGAGTTTATCCAGACCACGTTTGACATGAGACTTCACCGTTCCAAGCGGCAGATTCATGGCGGCGGCGATCTCGGGATGAGACAGCCCCGCGCCATGACACAGGGAGACGCACAGACGCTCGACCTCGCTGAGGCCTTTCAGGGCTTCGTCCAGATCGACGTGGCCGGCCGTGTCGGGAGCCGCCACCGCCTCGGCCTGTTCGGGCTCCAGTTCAGCGACGTAGCGGGCGTTCTTCGCCTTGCGCTTCAGATACAGGCGCGCGGCGATGCGCTTGACCCAGGCGGCGAAGGTGCCTTCGCCCCGGAACTCGGCGCATTTCTCGAACGCTTGCAGAAAGGCGTCCTGGGCGACGTCGTCGGCTTCCGAGGGTTGCGCCCCCATCCGCCGTAGCAGCGCCCGCACCGCCGAGCCGTGCCGACGCACCAGCTCGCCGAACTCGCGCCGCCCGCCGGCGGCCGCGAGGGCCGCCAGCTCCACGTCGTGCCGGTCCAGAAGGGACTGGGCCATGACAGATTTCCCCCTGTCAGCCGCGGCTCAGTCCTTGTTCTTGTTGAAGAAGCTCAGGACGATGAAGGCCAGGCCGATGGTGATCGGGATCGCCGCGATGCCCAGCAGGCCGCCGTCGAAGTTGGGACCGCCGTTCCAGTCGTCGCCGAAACCGCGCATGTCGTTGATGACGCTGAAGGCCGCCATGCCGATGCCGACCGCCAGCCAGATGATGCCCCGGCGAATGTCGCGGGTGCGGCTGGGGATGTTGCGGGTGGCCTCCTTGCCCAGAGCCTCGATGACCTCGGGCGGCAGGGGCTGGCCCTTGTCGATGGCGGCGCGGACCGTCGCCTGCATCTCGCGGCGTTCCTTGCTCTTCAGATAGCTGGGGCCGACGACGATGGCGGTGATGGTGCCGAACACCGCGAAGATGGCGAACAGCGGGATGAAGTCTTCCATGGGTAGTCCCCTCGTTTTTCCTGACGGCGCGAGCCTGATGCCCGGGCCTTCTGATCACAAGAGGCGGTGGCGGGGGCCTGCGGATGCGCCGATGCACATGAAATCTTCGTAAGGCGACGCCCCCGGCGCATGGAGGAAACTTAATGCTCCGCTTCGCATCCGGGGGCGCAAGCCGATGGCTCTGACGGATTGGCGATCCCGCCCAAGCCATCGGAGTCCTCACCATGTCCGTGTCTTTGATCCTGGCCGCCGCCCTTTTGGCCACGCCTGCCCCCCAGACGCCCGTCGCTCCGCCTGAAATGCGCGTCGCCATAGGGGATCTGGATTTCGCACGCGCCGCCGACCAGCGGGAGTTCGTCCGCCGGGTCCACGCCGCCAGCCGCGACTTCTGCCGTCAGCACCTCGACGTCGTCACGCCCGACCGGCTGGGCGACCCGGCCATCTGCCGGGCGGAGATGCGCTGGCAGGCCTATCGCGCCCTGCCCGATGCCCAGCGGCGTCAGTTCGCCCTGACGGGCCAAATGCGAGCCGTCAGATAGCCTTCAGACCGCGCCCCGCCGCCTGCGCGCCCGCCACCGTCAGAGCGGTCAGCACCAGAAGCGCGACGGCGGGGGCCAGGGTCTGGCCCAGCCCTTCGACCACCGGCGCGACCAGCGGGGCCAGGGCCCACAGCACCGCCACCGCCGCGATGGTCCACGGCACCAAAGCCAGGACCGTCGCCAAGGCCCGGCGACGCGCCACCCCGGCCGCGACCCGCGCCTCGAATGCCAGATCGCGCGGCGGCGGCACCTGGGCGGCGAAGAAGGCGGCCAGGGCTTGATCATGCGTCGGATCAGGCGTCATCGGAGGCTCCCGTCAGGGCGGCCAGTAGCCTGGCCCGCCCTCGGGTGACATGGGATTTCACGGTCCCGATCGGAAGTCCCAGCGCCTCGGCCGCCTCGGCGTGCGACCAGCCGTCCGCCAGGCACAGGGCCACGCACGCCCTCTGGTCCTGCGGCAATCCCGCCATCGCTGTTTCCAGCGACATCCGGTCCTCGTTCGAGATTCCTGCAGGCGGCTCCGCCGTCTCCAGCCAGGCCCGATCGCGCGCCTGGCCGCGCAGGCCGGACCGCATGGCGTCCTGCGCCCGTCGCCAGGCGATGCCGTACAGCCACGACCGCACGCCGTCCGGATCCTTCAGCCGCCCCAGCGAGCCCCAGGCGGCGACGAACACATCCTGGGCCAGATCGTCGGCCAGGTCGAAACTGCCGCCCAGGGTCCGCCGCAGAAAGGCCCGCACCGGCGCCTGATGCCGGGCGACCAGCCGGGCGAAGGCGGCGTCCGACCCCGCCCGCGCGGCCGCCACCAGCCCGGCGTCCAGGCCCGCGTCCATCGATGGCTCCCCCACGCCCGGTCATCAGCCCCGGCGCGACCGGCCGAAGATCAGCGTCACCGCCGTCGCGACCGCCAGCGCCCCCATGACGAACGACACGATCAGAAAGGCGTCCCCCGCCCCATAGATGTCGGCATAGCTGGCATAGCCGAATCCCGCCGCCAGCAGGCCGAACAGCACCAGCGAGAACAGACTGCCCTCTCGCCCACCCGATGGGGCGCCATAGGCACGGCTCTCGGTGTCGGCGTCGATCGGCCGGTCCAGCACCTTCAGCAGGGCCTCCGGCGGTTGCTGGCCGCTCTTGGCATAGGTCTCGATCAGCCTCAGCGTCTCGCGCTGGCGGCGATAGTTCAGGACGCTGCTGACGCCCTGGGACACGAACCAGGCCAGCGGGAACAGCAGCCACCAGTAGGATCGGAACAGGTCTTCCATCGTCGTCTCATCCCGGATCGTCAGGCCGAACGCCTGCGGTTTCGACTCCGTGTCGGAGCCGACACCGCCAATGGATGCACAGCGGCGCGGAAAATGCGATCAAGGCCGCAGATCTCATCCACCACGCCAAGGACACCGCCATGAGCCACGTCACCTATCGCATCGTCGAACACGACGGCGGCTGGGCCTACAAGGTCGGCGACACCTTCTCCGAGACCTTCCCCAATCACGACGCCGCCAAGGCCGCCGCCGTCCGCGCTAGCCGCGAACAGCGCGTCGCCGACCAGACCGCCTACATCGAGTTCGAGGACACGCACGGCACCTGGATCACCGAACGCGCCGACGGCCACGACCGCCCGGACACGGACGTCGAGGGTTAGGCTCTCTCCCACCCGCTCCGTCATCCTCGGACTTGATCCGAGGATCGGACGCTGGGCGAACTCGTGCAGAGACGTGGGGCAGGGTCTCAGGGTCCCTTCGCCGTCTGCGCTGCGGACATTCCGATCCTCAGATCAAGTCCGAGGATGACGGCGTTGGTATTGGCGAGAGGCGCAAAGGTCAGGCGAACGCCGCTGCGTACAACTCGGGCTTGAACCCCACCAGGGTGCGATCCCCCAGGTCCAGCACAGGCCGCTTGATCATCGACGGCTGGGCCAGCATCAGGGCGATGGCCTTGTCGGCGTCCAGGTCGGCGCGGTCCGCCTCCGGCAGGGCGCGGAAGGTCGTGCCGGCGCGGTTCAGGACCGTTTCCCAGCCATGCGCGGCGACCCAGCCTTCCAGAGAGGCCCGGTCGATCCCGGCCTTCTTGTAGTCGTGAAACGCATAGGCCCGGCCGTTCTGGTCCAGCCAGGTCCGGGCCTTCTTGACCGTGTCGCAGTTGGGAATGCCGTAGAGGGTCGGTGTCATGAAGCCGGGATAGAGCCGGTCGGCCCCACGCGGCAAGACTGGAAAACGGTGTCCCCGCCCGCTAGTCAGCGCGCGCCATTCTACCGGAGCGTCCTCCATGATCCGTCGCCTGTCGATCCTCGCCCTGACCCTTCTGGTCGCCGCCTGTTCGGAGCCTGAAACCGCCGGCGAAACCCTGGCCGACCAGGCCGCCGCCCCGGCCGCTCCCTCGCCCGCCAGCCTGGCCTATGTCGCCGGGGTCCAGGACTACTGGTCCGGCGGCGCGGCCGTGACGCCGGAGGAGGTCATCAACCTGGTCGGTCTGAACGGCCCGGACGGCGCGATCTCCGAGCTGGGCGCCGACCGGCCCCGTTCGCGCTGGAACACGGTGATGGCGGGCATCGCCTCGGGCGAGGTCGAGTGGCTGAACGTCGCCGCCGCGCTCGAGCCCGGCGTGCGCGGCACGAGCGCCGAGGCCTTGGACGGCGTCCTGAAATCCGCCTTGGCCGCCGACGCCACCGCCACCCTGCGGGTGCTGGAGCCCGCCCGCCAGCGCCTGTCGCCCCAGGCCGTCTGCACCGCCGACGCCGAGACCGTCGCCGCCCTGAAGCCCGCCGTCGAGGCCGTCACCGATCCAGCGCTGGCGGTCAAGAGAGAGGCCTGCCTGACCGCGCTGGGCTGAGCCGGGGCGCCGTGATCTTCGGCGTGGGGTCGCTGACGCAGTGAGCGTCAGCGCAGGAACGGTTCGTCAGCCGGATCGCAGGCCACGGCGGCGAGGATGGCGGAGACGACCGCGTGCGGTCGGTTCTCGATGTCAGCGTTCGGAAAGCGCAGGACGCGGAAATTCTGCTCACGCAGGAAGGCGTCGCGTTCGAGATCGTGCGGACCCCCGTCGTGCGTCGGCCCGTCCGCCTCTATGATCAGACGGTGACGCAGGCAGACGAAGTCGGCGATGTAGCGGCCGATCACGACCTGTCGCCGAAACTTCAGTCCGTCCAGCCGCCGGTCTCGCAGCAGTTTCCACAGACGCCGCTCATAGAGCACCGGCTCGCGCCGCATCTCCTTCGCCCGGCCCCGCAGCCACTCGTTCATGGCGAAACCTAGCCCTTCTCCCCTTGCGGGAGAAGGTGGCCGAGCGGAGCGAGGTCGGATGAGGGGTCACGCCGACGCTCGACGTGTGGGTTGCCAGCCCTCATGCCAGCCTCCGGTGTGACCCCTCATCCGTCAGCCTTCGGCTGCCACCTTCTCCCGCAAGGGGAGAAGGGTCGGCGTATGCGGCCGACGCCGTCTCCACCCCCTGCCAGTCGGCGAACACCCGCTCGGCCGTCGGCGGGCGGAGGCGGTTGCGGGAGCAGAGGAAGAGGAGGTGAGTGATGACAGGTTTCCCTCGGACAAACTCTCGCTCTACAGACGAGGCATGCCCTTCTCTCCTTTAGACCAAGCCTTCGACGACCTCAGCCATAGCCTTCGTGTGCTATTGGAAGCCCATCTTCGGGGACAGAGCCTCATGTTCGTGGATAGGGCAGAGGCGGTCGGTAACATCGAGACAGGTCTGACCGCCGTACTCAATGGATTTCATAGTTTGGTTGATGCCGACGAAACGATGGGCCGCAACTGGTATGATGAGCCGTCCGTAGCCACGGTTTTGGCTCTTCGAAACGCGCGACATCACAACCATGCAAATAAAATCAGAACTTTATACAGATTTCATGCTCAGGAAGCTGAGCGTGTCGATCGCATGGAAATGTATGTTCTATTGGACTTCAAATCACCTGATCCAACGGCGACAACCTTCGAAGTGTATCAGTCCTGGTTCGACCTGAAGACTCTCTTGGCCATGGACCCCAAACAAAGCCGCATCGCAGCTAAGACGAGCAGAGCGATCTCGGATTATCTCGGGGTCAAAAATTTCGCTCAGTACGCGGCCCACTACGAGCAAAGAGAGGACAAGGTTTTCTTCAACTCAGTGCCGCTGCTCGTGAATGCTGGAATGAGCATCACTCCGGCGATCGCCGATAGGATTCAGCCTTTATAGACAGAGAGCGAGTTTTTTCTCAGTCATTTCGGTGATCCTGAAATGGCTGACACTCAGCACCCCACGGTTAACTGCGGTCCGTTCGTCTTGCCTAAGTAGAGGGTTAACGTCATAGCGGAATATTATCGTGCTTCTTCCACGGGTTCGTCTGCACCTTCCCCTTCAGCGTCCGTAGCGCCTTGATCAGCCGCCGCCGCGTGCCGTGCGGCATGATCACGTCGTCGATATAGCCCAGGCCCGCCGCGACGAAGGGGTTGGCGAACCGCTCCTTGTACTCGGCCTCCCGCGCGGCCAGGGCCGCCGGATCGCCGGCCTCCTTGCGGAAGATGATCTCGACCGCGCCCTTGGCGCCCATGACGGCGATCTCGGCGCTGGGCCAGGCGTAGTTGACGTCGCCGCGCAGGTGTTTGGAGCTCATGACGTCGTAGGCGCCGCCATAGGCCTTTCGCGTGATGACGGTCAGCTTGGGCACCGTGGCCTCGGCATAGGCGAACAGCAGCTTGGCGCCGTGCTTGATGAGGCCGCCGTATTCCTGGCGCGTGCCGGGCATGAAGCCGGGCACGTCGACGAAGGTCACCAGCGGAATGCCGAAGGCGTCGCAGAAGCGGACGAAGCGGGCGGCCTTTCGCGAACTGTCGATGTCCAGCACGCCCGCCAGCACCTGGGGCTGGTTGGCGACGATGCCGACGGGCTGGCCGTCCAGACGGCCGAAGCCGCAGACGATGTTCTTGGCGAAATCCGCCCCGATCTCGAAGAAGTCGGCCTCGTCGACCGTCTTCAGGATCAGTTCCTTCATGTCATAGGGCTGGTTCGGATTGGCGGGGACGAGGGTGTCCAAGCTGGCCTCGTCGCGCTCGGGGTCGTCGTAGCTGTCGCGGACCGGGGGCTTCTCGCGGTTGGACAGGGGGAGGAAGCCGATCAGGCGGCGCACCTCCATGAGGGCCTCGATGTCGTTTTCGAACGCCCCGTCGGCGACGCCGGACTTGCCCGCATGGACGCGGGCGCCGCCCAGGTCCTCGTGGCTGACGACCTCGTTGGTGACCGTCTTCACCACGTCCGGGCCGGTCACGTACATGTAGGAGGTGTCCTTCACCATGAAGATGAAGTCGGTGATGGCCGGGGAATAGACGTCGCCGCCCGCGCAGGGGCCCATGATGACGCTGATCTGGGGGATGACGCCGCTGGCCAGGGTGTTCTGGAGGAAGATGTCGGCGTAGCCCGCGAGGCTCTCGACGCCTTCCTGGATACGGGCGCCGCCGGCGTCATACAGGCCGATGATCGGGGCGCCGTTGGTCAGGGCCATGCCCATCAGCTTGACGATCTTGGCCGCGTGCGCGCCGCTGAGCGAGCCGCCGAAGACCGTGAAATCCTTGGAGAAGACATAGACCAGACGGCCGCCGATGGTGCCCCGGCCGGTGACCACGCCGTCGCCGGGGACGCGCTGCTTTTCCATGCCGAACTGGTGGGAGCGGTGCTCCACGAACATGTCGGTCTCTTCAAAGCTGCCCTCGTCCAGCAGGACCTCGATGCGTTCGCGGGCGGTCAGCTTGCCCTTGGCGTGCTGGGCGGCGATGCGGGCGTCGCCTCCCCCCAGACGGGCGGCGGCGCGGCGGGCTTCGAGCTGATCGAGGATGGCTTGCATGAGAGACTCCTTGGGCCGACGATTACGAAGTGGTCGTCAGCGAGTAAATCCTCCCCCGTTGGGGGAGGTGGCTCGAAGCGGAGCGAAGAGACGGAGGGGGCCTGACGCGCGACCCGCCATTCCTTAATCTGGTCCGATGGAAGCACCAAAGCTGACCATAGCCCGTGCCAAGGATCTTCGACGCAAACTCACCCTGCCCGAGGTGATCCTGTGGTCCGCCATTCGCGGCCGCCGTCTGGCCAAGGCGCGGTTTCGCCGCCAGCACCCGATCGGTCCCTACATCCTCGATTTCTATTGCGACGAGGCGCGGCTGGCGCTGGAGGTCGACGGCGACGGGCACGAGCATCCCGATCAGGCGGCGCATGACCTGAGACGGACGACGTGGCTGGAAGCACGCGGGATCGCCGTCTACCGGATCGCCGCTCGCGACGTTCTGTCGAACCTGGAAGGGGTGTTGCAGAGCATCGCAGAGCGCTTGTGTGGCACGCCCCCTCCACCGCTTCGCGGTCCCCCTCCCCCTACGGGTGAGGATTAAGGGCGGAGAGCCACCGGTCCACCAGCACCGCCTCCGCCCGTCTCGCCGCAGTCCGTTCGGCGTTGTCGGCGTCGACGCCCCACTGGCGTTCCTGGAAATCCTCGTCCAGGCGGCTGAGGTCGAAGGCGGCCTCGCCGCTCAGGGCCCCGCGCTGGACGGCGAGGCCGAGGATGGCGCTGCCTAGCAACGGGACCAGCGTCGCCAGGCCGGTCAGGGCGAAGTCGTTCAACTCCAGCGCCAGCTCGCGCACGCGGTCCAGGCTCTCGGGCGGCTGGGACCTGTGGACGATGCCCTGGGTGGCCTCGACGCGGATACCCAAGTCCCGCGCGGCCCAATCGCGCCAGGGCGCCCAGGCGCGGGTCTGTTCGGCAACCAGCGACGTCGGGTGTTCGGCGAGGTAGCAAAGCAGGTCCGAGCCGACATAGGCGGCGATCTCCTCGGCCACGGGCCCACGGGTCTGGCTGACGCGGTCGATGGCGGTGGCAGCCAGGCGGGTGGCGGGCATGGCGCCGGGGTCGATGAACTCGCCCTGCGCCGCCCACTCGTCGGCGACCATGCGGGCCGCCGCCTCGGTCGGCAGCAGGAACCGTGCGTGAGCCGGGGTCTTGGGCGCGCGGCCGTCCAGAAGAACGACGAAGCCGTCAGCCTCGGCTGCAACGGCAGCTTCGGTCCAGAAGCGTTTCAGACGCTCCTCGGACTCGCGAAAGCCCTTCTTGGCGGCGACCATCGGGTCGAGCGGGGGGATGTGGGACATGGCGGCGATATAGGCGGCGCGCGCCGCTTCAGCCAGCGCGCACGCGAGCCGCGAAACCATCCAGCACCACCGCCAGTTCGCCGAAGCTGGTTGCGATGTGCCGGGCGCCAGCCGCCCGTTGTTCCTCGGCCGTGTGGAAGCCCCAGGCGACGCCCAGTGGCAGGATGCCCGCCCGCACGGCCATGGCAGCGTCATGGGCGGTGTCGCCGATCATGACGCTGACCGCCGGCTCGGCGTCGCAGGCCGCCATGGCGGCGTGAAGCATGGCGGGATCCGGCTTGCCCGGGCCGTCCTCCGCGCAGTGCGAGGACAGGAACATGTCAGCCCAGCCCTGACGCGCCAGGTTCCTGGCCACGCCGCGACGGTTCTGACCCGTGGCCAGGGACAGCCGCCACCCGTCGCTGTGCAGGCGACGCAGCAGCTCGGTCGCGCCAGGATACAGCGGCTCCTCGTGACCCGCCTCGAACATGCGGTTGAAGCTGGCACGGAAGGCAGCGGTGAACCGCTCCAGTTCGTCCGGCGTCAGGTCCGGCTCCAGCACCTGCAGCGCGTGCGGCAGCGACAGGCCGACGATCTGACGCACGCGGTCATACTCTGGCTCGCGCAGGCCGAGCGCGCGCGCGGCCTCGGTCGCGGCCTGCAGGATCGACGCACGACTGTCGACCAGGGTGCCGTCGATGTCGAAGATGGCAAGGGGGCGCAAGGCTAAATCCTCCCCCCTTGGGGGAGGTGGCGCGGCGCGGCTTCGCGCCGTGACGGAGGGGGCCCGACCCAGACGGCGCAGGGCGCGGCTGGCCCCCTCCACCGCTTCGCGGTCCCCCTCCCCCTACGGGTGAGGATTTTCATCACCGCATCCGCCTCACCCCCGCGAACGGGTCGCTGTCCGCCTCGCCTTCGTCGAAGCCGAAATGCTGAAAGCCCGCGCGCATCTCCGGGCTGATGGGCGCCTCGACCACCAGGGTGCCGCCCGACGGATGATCCAGCTCGATCCGGCGTGCATGCAGCTGCAGCTTCAACGGCCCCGACAGCTCCGCCGAGGCCGCGTCGCCGTACTTCGGATCGCCCAGGATCGGATGGCCGATCGCCTTCATGTGCGCCCGCAGCTGGTGCGTCCGCCCGGTGAAGGGCCGCAGCGCCATCCACGACGCGCGCTGGCCCGCGTGGCTGATCAGGGCGAAGGCCGTCTCTGCGGGTTCGGCCCCGTTTTCCTTCGCATCGGCGGGACGCATGATCTCGTAGTCGTTGATGCCGGTCTTCTTGAGCGGGAGGTCGATCTGACCGGCATTGGGCTTGGGCAGTCCGATGACGATGGCCCAGTAGGTCTTCTTGGCCTGACGCCGCGCGAAGGCTCCCGCCAGCCGCTTGGCGGCCTCGGGGCCCTTGCCGAGCAGGAGGACACCGGAGGTGTCGCGGTCCAGCCGGTGGACCAGACGCGGCCGGTCCATCCCCTCGCCCCAGGCCGACAGCAGGCGATCGACGTGCCGCGTGGTCTTGGTGCCGCCCTGGACGGCGAGACCCCAAGGCTTGTTCAGGGCGATGACGAGGTCGTCCTCGTAGATCACCATCGACTTGGCGAAGGCGACGTCCGCCGGCGTCAGGGCCATATGCTCGCCGGGCGCGCGGACGATGGCGTCGGGGATCGGCGGCACCCGCACGGCGGCCCCGGCCGTCAGACGGCCTTCGGGCTTGATCCGGGCACCGTCGACGCGGATCTGGCCGCTGCGGGCCATCTTCTGCACCTGGATGTTGGACAAATGCGGCCAGCGCCGGCGGAACCAGCGGTCCAGCCGGATGCCGTCCTCGGCCTCGGCGACATACAGGATCTGGACCTCACGGGCCTTCGGGGCTTCGCTCACAGGGGAGCTCCGAAGGCCCGGCGCGCGATCATCAGGCCCACGATCAAGGCCCCGACCGCCAGCGCCACCGACAGGCCGACGTAGGTCGCCGCCATGCCGAACTGGCGCCGTTCGATCATCAGGGCCGTCTCCAGCGAAAACGCCGAAAAGGTCGTGAACCCGCCCAGCACGCCCACGGCCGCGAACAGACGCAGGCCCTCACCCCCTTGCCCCCGTTGCGACAGCCAGCCGACCAGCAGGCCCATCAGCAGCCCGCCGACCACGTTCACTGACAGCGTCGCCCAGGGCCAGGTCGTGCCCGGCGTCAGGCGCACGGCCACCAGGCCGACGCCGTAGCGCGCCATGGAGCCAAGCGCTCCGCCCAGGCCGACGATCAGAAGACGTGTCATGTTGCGCGGCTTATAACGCCGATTGCGGCGAAGCGAAGGGACAGGCGGATGCTCGATCTGGGACTGACCGTCGTTCACCACCTGCTGGTGTTCGGCCTGGCCATCATGCTGGCGATGGAGCTGGCCTATCTGCGGGCCGATCCGGTTCCCGTGGTGCGCCTCGGCCGGCTGGACGGTGGCTATGGCGCGGCCGCGACCCTGGTCGTCCTCGTGGGCATCGCGCGGGTGGTGTGGGGTGCCAAGGGCTGGATCGCCTATCAGGACAATCCATGGTTCTGGGCCAAGCTGGGGACCTACCTTCTGATCGGCGCGCTGTCGGCGGCCCCGACGATCCAGTTCATCAAGTGGAACCGGGCGCTGAAGGCCGACTCGGCCTTCCATCCCGCCGCCGCCGAGATCGCCCGCGCGGCCATGTGGGTGCGGCTGGAGGTGCTGCTGCTGTTCCTGCTGGTCGGCTTCGCGGCGGCGATGGCGCGGTACTGAGATCCAGGTGTCGGAAACTTCACTTGCCGCCGTTCAGGGTTAACGGCGATATCCGTCTTCGCTTTCGGCGCGAAGGGCGTCGGAAGCTTGGCCGGTTCGGTCTAGGGTCATGACCATGTCGCACGAGGACCAGACTCCACAGAGGGATCAGCCCGCGAATCTGCCTCCCGTGTCGGCCGAACCCGCGGGGGCCGAGACGCGTGCCGATCGCGCCGCGCCGCCGCCGATCCCCCAGGCCAACCCCCAGCCGACGACGGCCCAGGACGGAATCCTGCGGCCGATCCAGGAGAGCGATTATTTCACGATGGACCCCGAGGCCATCGGCGTCATCTCGGCCAACATCGACCGCTACTTCAACCAGGCGCTGGACATCTTTCCGTTCTGGGAGACCGAGAACAAGCCCGATCGCTTTCACGTTCTCTACAC
The DNA here is from genome assembly GCA_947475735.1 of Caulobacteraceae bacterium. GTDB lineage: Bacteria > Pseudomonadota > Alphaproteobacteria > Caulobacterales > Caulobacteraceae > Brevundimonas. The sequence goes on along the minus strand of CANJLQ010000007.1, from coordinate 36,666 downwards.
CCGCCAGATCGAGGAGCGTTTCCCGGCGGACGAGGACATCCGGGGCCGCGTCCACGGTTATGGCCGGCGCGTGTTCAATGCCCTGCGCATCCATGTCCTGACCAAGCGTCTGACCCAGGGCCTGGCCCTGATCGGGTTCGCGGCCATGGCGATCCTGGGCCCGACCTTGTTCGCCCAATGGACGGGCGGTCAGCCTCAGGGCCTGGGCCTGGCGGTGCTGGGCATGCTCATCACCGCCGGCGTCTTCTACGGCGTCTCGGCCATTCTGTTCGTTCAGTACCGCTTCCGGCTGGAGAACGACTCCTATGAACTCTCGCGCGAGATCGTTCAGCGGACGCGCGAGCTGCAGAACCTGTTCACCAATGCCCGCGCCCTGTCCGACCAGGCCGAGACCACCTATGCCAACGACGGCAAGGCCTGGGGCCAGCGCGCCCTGTTCCTCACCCGGCTGGTCCTTTGGCTGGGCGCGCGGATGGAGCATCTGGAAAAGTACGCCCAGCTGGAGCTCTGGCGCGTCAGACGCGAACGCTACTGGATGCGCTGGGTCGGGCGGATCACGACGCCGCTGGTGCTGATCGTCTGGCTGGCCGTCTTCGCCTTCTGGCCCGCGCCTGCGGCCAATGAAGCGGGCTTCCGCATTCTGCAACTGGTCGCCCTGGCCCTGGCCGTCATCGTGTCTTGGGTGTCCTACGCCCGCTGGCAGACGCCGACGGCGGCGGTGAAGGACAAGCTGGGGCTGGACGGATGGGTCCGCTACGCCTCGCTGGACCTGGACAACACCATCGGCGACCAGGTCCGGCGCGACAAGGAGCGGCTGGTCGAGTATCGGGCGCTCACCCGCGGCCGCTGAGGGCGGATCGGACCTCGCGGGCGTCATAGGCCTCGCCGCGATCCGGCACCGTTCCACGGCCGAGCCGAACCTCCAGCATCGTCGAAGTCGGCGACGGCCCGCTGAAATTCAGACCGACGCCGACGCCGGTGCTTGAGCCGGAGTAGCGATAGCCGCCGTATCGGCCGGAGCTGGAGCCATATCCGACGGACAGGCTGGGCCGGAGCCCGCCCGCGCTGTCGGGCCGGCCATCGACGTAGCGCTGGGTAACCTCGAACCAGTCGTAGCCCTGTTCCAGCGTCAGGTCGGCGGCCCGCAGCAGGGCCAGGTCCGCCACCGGGCCGGGCGCGCCGACCCCGTTGTAGGTCACGCGGTAACGGTCGCTTTCGATGCGCTGTTCCGCATAGCCCTGGCCGCCGGGTCCGCCCTGGGGACCGTAGGGCGCCAGGGAGGCGCAGGCCGAAAGGGACAGGGCCGAGACGGCGATGGCGAGAGTGCGGATCATGGCGACGCTTCCTTTCGACAGGTAAGCGCGGGAGGGACGGGCGCGTTCCTTCTCCCGCCAGGGAGAAGGATCAGAGGGACAGCCCCATCGCCGCCGCCAGCGCCCTGAAGTCCTCGGGAGGCTCGGCCGTCACCGTCCGCTCGCCCCCGTCCGGATGGGGAAATGTCAGGGCGGCCGCGTGGAGCATCAAGCGTGGCGCGCCCCGCCCCGCCGCCGTCAGAGCGCCGCCGTAGCGGACATCCCCGATCAGGGGCCGCCCGATGTGGGCCATATGCACGCGAAGCTGGTGCATGCGGCCGGTCAGGGGCTTCAACTCGACCAGGGCCCCCTCCTCGCTCGCCGACAGGGTCCGGTATCGGCTGCGGGATCCTTGCGCCCCCTTCGCGTCGAAGGGGGCGACGCGCATGTAGCTCTCGCGTCCGATCTCCTGGCGGATCAGGGCCGCGTTGATGTCGCCCTCCGCCGGGTCGGGCGCGGCCGAGACCAGGGCCAGATAGGTCTTGGTCAGACGCCGAGCCTGGATGGCCTTGCCCAGGAACCCCGCCGCCGGCTTGGTCTTCGCCGCGAGGATGACGCCCGAGGTGTCGCGGTCCAGGCGATGGACCAGTTCGGGCCGCTTACCGTTCGACCGCGCGAACGCCCATAGCAGGTCGTCCAGCGTGTGAGCCTGGATGCGCCCGCCCTGGCTGGACAGGCCCGCCGGCTTGGCGAAGGCGATGACGCTGGCGTCCTCGTGGATCACCCACGCGCGGACGGCGGCGATCTCTTCATCGGTCAGGGAAACGGGGGCGCGCGGGGTCACGCCCGATCGCTTAGCGGAGCACGCCCCGCTTCGCCATCAGCCGCGCGTACCAGAGCAGAAAGATCAGGCTGAGGGTGACCGCGACCGCGACGCCGATGCTGGCGGCGCCACCCAGGGCCCCCAGATCCGACATGCCGAAATTGTGCGCCAGATTGGCGAGATAGACGACGAGGCTGAGACCGAAGGCCGTGGCCGCCCAGCGCGACCGGGCCAGCAGCAGCACCGAGCCGGCGACCGCGCTCCAGACCGCCACGGGCCACGCCACCGACATCCACATCGGCAACCGCTCGAACTCGGCGACGAAGGCCTCGTTCATGCCCGCCTGACGCAGATAGTCCATGCCGCCGTACATGGTCATGACGTAGTCATAGGCCCCGATGCTGTTCCACAGCACCGCGACCAGCCCCACCCCCCACAGATGCCACGGCACCTTCGTCGTGCGCGTGTCGCGCATGATGTCGACCATCGTCCCCTCCCAAGGATCGTTCCGGCGATCGACGATACGCCGATGGTCGGCAGGGGCAAGTTACGACGGGTCCGCCCTGGCCGCCCGCATCTCGGCCCAGCGCTCCAGACGCGCCTTGACCTTCTCTTCGTGCCCCTCGCCCTTGGGAGAATAGAAGGTGCGCCGCTCCATCTCGTCGGGGAAGAAATCGGCGCCCGAGAAGCCCTCGGGCGTGTCCGGGTCGTACTGATAGCCCTTCCCGTACCCTAGCGACTTCATCAGCTTGGTCGGCGCGTTGCGAATGTGCGCGGGTGGCATCAGCGAGCCCGTTTCGGCCGCCGCCTTCTTCGCGGCCTTGAACGCTTCGTACACCCCGACCGACTTGGGCGCGGTCGCCAGATGCACCACCGCCTGCGCCAGGGCCAGTTCGCCCTCGGGACTGCCCAGGAAGTCGTAGGTATCCTTGGCCGCATTGGCGACCAGCAGCGACAGGGGGTCTGCCTCGCCGATGTCCTCCACCGCCATCCTCACGATCCGCCGCGCCAGATAGAGTGGGTCCTCGCCCCCGTTCAACATCCGCGCCAGCCAGTACAGGGCCGCGTCCGGGTCCGATCCGCGAACCGATTTATGCAGCGCGGATATGAGGTTATAGTGTTCTTCTCTCGACTTGTCGTAAGCCGGCGCGCGCTTCTGCAGGGTCGCGGCCAAGGCCTGCACATCCAGCGGATCGCCGGGCATGGCGAACAGGGTCTCGGCCATCGTCAGCAGATATCGACCGTCGCCATCGGCCAGGGCCAGCAGCGCCTGACGCGCCTCGGGCGTCAGCGGCAGGGGTTGGCCCTCCTGCGTCTCCGCGCGAATCAACAGTTGATTCAACGCCGCATCGTCCAGTCGCTTCAGCACGAACACCTGGCTGCGAGACAGCAGGGCCCCGTTCAGCTCGAATGAGGGGTTCTCGGTCGTGGCCCCAACCAGAGTGACGATCCCCTCCTCCACGAAAGGCAGGAAACCGTCCTGCTGGGCGCGGTTGAAGCGGTGGATCTCGTCGACGAACAGCAGCGTGGACTGGCCCGCGGCCCTGCGACCCCGCGCCGTCTCGAACGCCTTCTTCAGGTCCGCGACGCCGGAGAAGACCGCGCTGATCGACTGGTACTGATAGCCCGCCGCCTTCGCCAGCAACCGGGCGATCGTCGTCTTTCCGGTGCCCGGCGGCCCCCACAGGATCATGGAGCCCAGCCGCCCCGCCTCGACCATGCGGCGGATCGGCCCGCCCTCGCCCAGGAGGTGATCCTGTCCCACCACCTCGTCCAGCGAGGCGGGGCGCAGCCGGTCCGCCAAGGGGGCGTCCGGCGGATGGATGCCCGCGGTTTCAAAAAGATCGGCCATGCGGCTATGTAGGGGGATCGAGGTCGCCGGACAAAGGATCACGCGATGACCGAACCCGATCCCATCCCCGCCGGTGTCATCGCCTATCTGACCATCCCTGGCCGAGGCGGGCAGGCGGCCGTGGAGTTCTATCGCGCGGCGTTCGGGGCCGAAGAGCTGTTTCGGAACCTCGCCGACGACGGAGAGCGGCTGATGCACAGCCGCCTGCGGATCAACGGAGGCGTCGTCATGCTGTCCGACGAGTTCCCGGAGTATGGCCAGCCCGCCGACGTCGTTCCGACCGGCGTGGCCCTGCATCTCCAGGTGGACGACGCCGACGAATGGTGGGCCCGCGCCCTGACGGCCGGAGCTGTGCCGATCATGCCGCTGGCGGACCAGTTCTGGGGCGACCGCTATGGCCGCGTCATGGACCCTTTCGGCCACTGCTGGTCCATCGCCTCCGCCCTCAAGAGCGGCTGAGGTTTAGCGCAGCGTCCCAGTCAGCCGGCGTCCCTGACGTTCGATCGTCACCTCCGAGGCTCCGAGCCGCGCCAGGGCTTGAGGCGTCGTGACGACCCGGCCATTCACCTCGCGCACCAGGTCGCCGGGCCGCAGCCCCGCCCGCGCCGCATAGCTGCCGCGCTGGACACTGGTGATCAGCAGCCCCGTCGCGAACGGGTCACCGCCCAGCCGGTCGGCCAGGGCCGGGTTCAGGGCGGCGATCTCGGCCCCGGCGAACGGTCCGTCCTGGATCAGCAGTCCGTCGGCCTTGGCGTCGCCCGGCAGGGTCTGGACCCGCGCGTTGATCGTCTGGGTGCGGCCGTCGCGCACGATGGTCACGGCGGCGACGTCGTTGGGGTTCTTGGTGCCGATGCGGAAGTTGAGCCCGCCCTGGTCGTTGATCTCGGCGCCGTCCACGGCGGTGATGACGTCGCCTTCCCTCAGACCCGCGCGGGCGCCGGGTCCGTTGGCGTAGACCTCGGTGACGATCAGCCCCTGCGGCCGCGCCAGCCCCAACGACCGGGCGATGGCGGCGGACACGCCCTCGCCCTTCACGCCCAGCCACGGCCGCACGACGGCGCTCTCGCCGCCCAGCGCCGAGTCGACGACCCGGCGCACCATCGAGGCGGGCACCGCGAAGCCGACCCCCGCCGAGGTGCCGGAGCGCGAGAAGATCGCCGTGTTGATGCCGATCAGGTCCCCATCCATGTCCACCAGGGCGCCGCCGGAGTTGCCCGGGTTGATGGCCGCGTCGGTCTGGATGAACGAGCCCGAGTCCGAAATGCCGGTCTCGGTCCGGTTCAGGGCCGAGATGATGCCGTTGGTCACGGTCTGGCCCACGCCGAACGGATTGCCGATGGCCAGCACCAGGTCGCCGACCTCCTGTTCCTCGCGATCGTCGATGGCCAGGACCGGCAGTTGCTCGGTCACGCCCTGAAGCTGCAGCACGGCGATGTCGGACCGCTCGTCGGCCAGAATGATCTCGGCCGGGAACTCGCGCCGGTCGTTCAGGACGACCCGGATCTGCTGGGCCCCCGCGATGACGTGGTTGTTGGTCACCACGATGCCGTCCGAGCGGATGATGACCCCCGACCCGGCCGATTCTGCCACACGCTCTCGCGGCATCCCGCCACCGAAGAACTGGAAGAAAGGATCGGCCTGAACCCTCTGGATCGCGCGCGCCGAAATGTTCACCACCGCCGGCGCCGCCTCGCGCACCACCGGTGAGAAGCTCTGCTTCATCGTCGAGGCGTCGGTCGGGGCCTGCCGTTCCGTCGGCTCGGCAAACACGCCGTCCTGGGCCTTGGACGAGTTGGCGTTGCCACAGGCGGCCAGTGTCAGGGCCACGGCGATGGCGACAGTCGAGGTCTTCATGGCGTTCCGGATCAGGGTCATGGAGAGCCTATATCTGTCGCGCTTTCGGGCCGGATCAAGGCATGACCGATACGCCGTCGTCACAGGCCCCAGGGCACCCTTCGCATCCTGCAAGGCTCAGGAGCGAGGTCTAGGGTGTGGCCATCGCCGGCAGGGTGTCCTGGGCCCGCCCGTCGCCCGCCGGTACCGCGATGCCCAGCAGCCGTCCCAGCAGGGGCTGAACGTCGACGCTGTCCATATCGCGCAGGACGACACCGGGCGCGATATCGGGCCCGTGGGCGATGAACAGGGCCTGCATCTCCGACGCCACATTGTCATAGCCGTGGGCCCCGCCGATCTTCGTCACCGGCCGCGATCGCGGCACGAACAGCCATCCGACGTCGGCGGCGCAGACGATGGACGGAACCCGTGGGTTGGAACCGAGCACGAGCCGGGCCGGGATGGTTTCTCGCGTCCAGCACTCGCCATGGGCATGGCGCCGGATCAGGGCCCGCCGCACCTCCTCCGCGCGCCCGGGAGCCGGTTCCGCGAAAACCGACGAGCCGGCGTAAAGGATCTGGATCGCGGCCGGATCAACCAGATCGTCCAGATAGGTCACGCGCTCGGGCGACGTCTGCGCCATCCCGTGGTCGGAGACGACGATCAGGTGGGTCCGCTCCCACAGGCCGCGCGCCTGCAACCCTGCGATCAGCCGGGCGACGGACGCGTCCACCTCGGCCAGGGCGCGATCAACCTCGGGTGTGTCCGGACCGAAGGTGTGTCCGACAGTGTCGATGGTGTCGAAGTACAGCGTCGCCAGATCGGGCCGGGGGGTTTCGTCCAGCCAGCCCAGAAGCCGAACGACGCGCTGGTCTCCGGTCACCGCCTGATCGAACGGCGCCCAGTGGGTCGGCCGCTCGCCCTGCTGCTCCGTCTCCGATCCCGGCCAGAACATGGTCGCCGTGGTCAGGCCGGCCTTCTCCGCCGTGATCCAGATCGGCTCGGCCTGGTCCCAGAAGCCGGGTTCCTTGTTGGCCATGGTGAACCGGCCGAGCACGGGGTCGATGAAGGAATTGCCCACGATCCCGTGGTGATCCGGATGCTTGCCGGTCACCAGCGTATAGTGGTTCGGGAAGGTGACGCTGGGATAGGACGGCCGCATCGGCCCGGTCGCGCCCTGCGCCGCCAGCGCCGACAGCGTCGGCGTGACCCCGCGCGTGAGATAGTCGGCCCGGAAGCCGTCGATCGAGATCAGCACCGTCAGCGCCCGCCCACCATCGGGCTGTGGACGTGTCGAGGTCGCGCACGCGGCCAGCAGAAGGGTCAGGCAGACGATCAGGATACGGGACATTCGCAGGCTCCGGCGGGGGTCCGAGGTTGCATAATCTTAATCCGCGACGGCCTCGCGACGGCTTGTCGGGACCTCTTGCCGCCGCCAAGGTCGCCGCATGACCTCGGTGATCGAAACGCGCGGCCTGACCAAGACCTATGGGTCGGTGCGGGCGCTGGACGGCCTCAGCCTGACCATCCCGCGCGGGGGTGTCTACGGCGTCCTCGGCCCCAATGGCGCGGGCAAGTCGACGCTGTTTCGCATTCTTCTGGGCCTGATCCGTCCCTCGGACGGCGAGGCGACGGTGATGGGTGGCCGCATCGGCGACGTCGCCGCGTCGCGCCGCATGGGCTCCATGATCGAGACGCCGCGCTTTCCCCCCTTCATGACCGCGCGACAGGTGCTGGAGTGGCTGTCGGCCGCCCACGGGCTGAGATCTGACGCCGCCCGCGTCTCCGGTTGGCTGGAACGGGTGGGCCTTGCCGAGGCCGCCGACCGCAAGGTGCGGGGCTTCTCGGTCGGCATGCTGCAGCGGCTCGGCGTGGCCGCCGCCCTGATCACGGAGCCCGAGCTGGTCATCCTGGACGAACCGACCAGCGGGATGGATCCGCCCGGCATCCAGGAGATGCGCGCCCTGATCCGATCGCTGGCCGAGCGCGACGGCATCACCGTGATCCTGGCCAGCCACCAGCTGCTCGAGGTTCAACGCGTCTGCGACCGCGTCGCCATCCTGAACCGGGGCAAGCTGGTCCGCGAGGGCGCGGTCAGTGACCTGACCTCGGACGGCGAACGCTTGCGCCTGTCGGTCACGCCGATCTCCAAGACGCTGGAAGTCATCGCCGCCTTGCCCGGCGCCCACGGCTCGCTGGAAGGCGACGCCGTCATGGCCGCCCTGCCCCGGCCCGAGGCCCCGGCCCTGCTGCGGGCCCTGATCGAGGCCGGCGTGGACATCGACGAGGCGCGCTGGGTCGGCGCAGACCTGGAAAGCGTCTTCATGACCGAGACGGGCTCCATCCAGCACCCGGAGAAGATCACTCAGGAGGTGGGCCATGCTCGCTGACGCCATCCGCTCCGAGACCTACCGGTTCGCCAGGAACCGCATGGCCGTGGTCTGGTCGATCCTGTTCGTGCCGGCGCTGTTCCTGGCCATCGGCACGGCGGTGCAGTTCTTTACCAAGGCACGCATGGCCGAAATGGCCGCCAACCTGCCGCCGGAGCTGACGGCCGAGGGCGGTCCCCTGGCCGCGTCCGGTCCGATCGACCTCGGTCAGAGCCTGCTGTCCCAGGCCTCCGACTTCGCCAATCCCATCGTCATGCTGTTCGTCCTGATCGGCGCGGCGATCATCTATGCCGGCGATTACCGCTGGGAGACCTGGCGACTGACGACCGCCCGGAACAGCCGGATCAACCTGGTGCTGGGCAAGGTCGTCCTGGTGTTCGGCGTGGTGCTGGCGGCGCTGGTTACCTGGCTGGCGTTCGGCCTGATCGGCGAACTGATCAAGGCCGCGATCTTCGAGCGACCGCTGACGTTCACCTTCGACGGCGAGCGCGCGGGTCAGCTGGCCAGCCTGGTCGCCGTAACCGTCACCCGCGTCATGCAGTTCAGCATGATCGGACTGCTGGCGGCCATCGTGACCCGGTCCCTTCTGGCCACCTTGTTCGTGCCGATGGTAGTCGCCATTGGCCAGTTCTTCCTGATGCAGAGCCTGCCCCTGCTGGGCTGGAACGTCGGCGACCTGCAGGCCCAGCTGCTGATCCCGGGTCTGGCCCACGACACCCTCAAGCTGCTCGCCCAGGGTGGGCCCCAGGCCGCCGGCGCGCCGGACGGGGTCGCGGGAAAGGCCATGCTCAGCCTCGCGCTATGGACGATCGCGCCGCTGGGCGCGGCCCTGGCCTGGTTCAGCCGACAGGATTTGTCGAAGGAATAGGCACAGGACTGGCCTCTCCCTCGGCCACCAGCCAGTCGCGGAAGGCGTCGACCGAGGCGTCCGGTCGTCCGGCCGGTCGCAGAAACACGATTCGCGAGGACCGCTCGGCGAACCCGTACGGCGCCACCAGCCGCCCGGCCGCGATCTCCGGCGCGACGAAGGTCCACGGGGCGATGGCCACGCCCATCCCAGATGCCGCCGCCTCGATCATCGAGTGATTGTGCCCGAACTCGCGCTCGACCGAGGCCGGCGGCAGAGCTCGCCCGACCAGCTCGCTCCAGACCCGCCAGCTCTCGCGAAAGGTCGCGGCGCTCAGTCGCGGCAGGGCGGCGAACGCCTCGAAGGTCTGGCCGGGAGGCGTCAGATGGGGGGCCGCGACCGGCCCCTGATGGTTGCGCAGGAAGGGCGTCACCTCCATGCCTTTGGGCACCGGACCGGGGTCCAGGATGCGGATCGCGCCGTCGAACCGCTCGCGCCGGAAATCGACCGCCGCATAGCTTTCGGACATCCGCACCCGCACCTCGGGGTGAGCATCCAGAAACCCCTGCAAGCGAGGAATCAGCCATTTCAGGGCAAAGGTACCGAGGCAGGATATCTCGATCTCGCGGCGGGCATCGCCCCGCGCCTTCAACACCGCCTTGGCGATGGTACCGAAAGCCCCCGTCAGGCTCTGCGCCAGCTCGGCCCCGGCGGGGGTCAGCACCAAGCGGTGCCGCGGCCCGGTCACCAGGGCGACGCCCAGATGCGCCTGCAGCGCCGCGACCTGGCGACTGACCGCGCCGTGGGTCACGCACAGCTCGGCCGCCGCGGCCGTCATCGCCCCATGCCGCGCGAAGGCCTCGAAGGCGCGAAGAGCGTTCAGCGGCGGCGGCGCGGAGGACTTCATGTGATCCCAGCTCACAGAGCAGGTCCGGTTTAATCGATTTCGACGGTGAGGCAATCGCGCTTCAAGCTGATCGATGCCGCTGTTCGACCGCCCTCCCCCGCCGCCCCGCCGCACGCTCTGGGACCGCATTCTTTACGGTCTGTGCGCGGCTACGATCTGGGCGGCCGTGCTCTACTGCGCGCTGAGGCCCTAAAGGAAGGGCCGGCCCGCCTCTCGGCGGACCGGCCCCTTATCGTTCGGACGCTGAACTCAGAACGAGCGGCGCAGCGTCAGTCCCACGGTCCGCGGCGTCCCGACCGTATAGGCCAGTCGCGCCCGGCCGCCGCGCTCACGGTCGAACGACAGCAACGGGTTCTCGTCGAACAGATTGTTGACGTAGAGGATCGCCTCGACGCCATTGTCGAACTCCAGACCGCCCGAGAGATTGAACAGCTCATAGCTGGGCAGTTCCAGGTCCACGACCGTCGCACGCGTTCCGGTCGCCCCGCCGAACGCCAGGCCCGACACGAACGAGCGCGGGTTGTTCTCCTGGTCGCTGGCCTGGGTGTAACGGCTGCCGACGTGCTGGAACGAGGCGTTGATATAGGCCGGCAGCCCACTCAGCATGGTGAAGCTGTAGGTGGCGTTCAGCGACAGCTGCAGTTCCGGCACCGACGGCAGGCGGTTGCCTTCGCGGATCCCGCCGATGACCGCGCCCGTGCCGTCGCGCACAGTCGAGTCGAACTCGGCCTCGACGAAGCTGCCCGAGAAGCCGACTTCCAGGTTGTCGGTCAGCAAGGTCGACAGTTCCAGCTCGATGCCCGCCGTGTGCGCCGACGGCACGTTGAACACCACGCGCGACGAGCACGATCCGGCGTCCAGCGTCGTCTGCAGGTTCTCGATGTCGGTGTAGAACACCGCCGAGTTCAGCGTGACCTTGCCGAACCGCGACTTCACTCCCGCCTCATAGTTCCACAGGGTCTCGTCGTCATAGGTCTGGAACCCGCCGAAGATGGCGGCGTCGGCCGGCGAGCACAGCGGGATGTTCAGCGGGTCGTTGACACCGCCGAGCCGGAAGCCCTGAGCCGCCTGGGCGTTGAAGGTGACTTTGTCCGACGCCTCGTAGCTGACCAGGATCCGGGGCGTGAAACCGTCGGACTCGGTCGTGTCGGTGCGGCGATCGCCATTGGCGAACAGGCCGCCGGAGGTGAAGCTGCGCGTCTCCGAGAAGTCGTAGAAGCGTCCGCCCGCCGTGACGGTCAGCTGACCGAAGTCATAGCTGGCCTCGCCGAACACGGCCGTCTGCTCGATGTCGTAGGGCAGCAGGGCGTTGTAGGGCGAGTTGGGGCCGAAGCCGTTCCGCACCGAGGCCGAAGTGCCGGCGCCCAGGCGGGCGTCGGTCGCGGCGTCGTAGCCAGGCGTCGGCAGGACCTGCTGATAGACCCGGTCGACCTGCGAGTAGAAGACGCCGACCAGCCACTGGAACGGCCCGTCGCTGGTGGACGACAGGCGGGCCTCCTGGCTGAACTGCTCCAGCTGGGTGGTATCCAGAAGGTTCGACGGCAACAGCACGGCCGAGGCCGGGAAGCCCAGATCCACCGACACCGAACCCGTCAGGGCGCTGGCGTCGCGGCTGACCAGGATGTCCCGGTCGATGTAGCTGGTCACCGAGGTCAGCTCGACTGCGCCCAGGTCGAACGAGGCCGTCAGGTCGGCCAGGAAGGTCTCGTCCTCGAAGCCCTCGTCCAGGAGCAGGAACTGTTCGCGCTCGTCCAGGGTCACCGGGGCCCGGGTCGTCGTGAACGGATTGGCGTAGAGGTTGAACACCTCCTGCCGGTTGAACCCGTTCGTTTCGATCTTCTGATAGACGACGCGGGGCGTGATCGAGACCGTGTCGGACGGTTGGAACAACAGGGCCAGGCGGCCGCCGCGACGGCTCCCGCCATTGACGTTGTCGCGCACCGCTCCGCCTTCGCGGCGAGAATCGATGAAGCCCGCGTAGTCCGTGTAGTAGCCGACGGCGCGAACGGCGACGGTGTCGGACAGGGGGATGTTGATCGCACCCTTGGCGTGCCCGCCGAAGTCGTCGCCATCGACGCCGTTGATGTTGAACTCGACCGTGCCTTCGACCGGACCGCCCAGGGTCGGCTGATTGGTGATGTAGCGCACGGTGCCGCCGACCGAGCCGGAGCCGAACAGCGTGCCCTGCGGCCCGCGCAGGGTCTCGACGCGGTTCAGGTCGAACAGATCGAGGTCCGGCGTGAACAGCGACAGCGAGATCACGCTCTCGTCCAGATAAACGCCGACCTGCTCCTTGACGCCCGGCTGGTCCCGAACGACCTGACCGGCCGAGACGCCGCGGATCGAGACCTGGCTCTGGCCCGGTCCAAGGTTCTGGATCGAGAGACCCGCCACGTTGCGCGACAGATCCTCCAGCGTCACGGCACCGGACCGCTGGATGTCCTCCTGCGTCTGGGCGTTGATCGAGAACGGCACGTCCTGGATCGTCGAGTCACGCTTGGTGCCGGTGACGATGATCTCGTCCAGGTTCGTCGCGTCCTGCCCATCCTGGGCCAGGACCGCGCCGGCCGGGGCGAACAGCGCCACTGCGCAGCTCGCCGACAACAGTTTCGCCCTAACGCTCTTGAAGCCTGAAACCCTACGCATAACGCCCCTCCTGAGGTTGTTGTGCAGTCAAGCTAGGCCCGACCGCCGGAGTCTCCCAAGGGCGATTGTCTCCCGAAACACGAATTTTCGTCCGGAGTCGTTGTTATGCAACGGCCAAGCTGGCGTCAGTCCTCAGCCGGAGCGCCCAACGGAAAATAGTCGCGATACGGCCGGGCCTCTTCGCGCGCCCGGGCATAGCTCGGCCGCGCCAGCAGCCGCCGACGATAGGCCCACAGGTGCTCGAACCGGTCCGGGATCGGGTGGGTCCAATGGGCGTACAACAGTCCCGGCGCGGCCCCGCAGTCGGCCAGGCTGAACCTCTCGCCTGCGGCCCATGTCCTGTTCGCCATCACGCCGTCCAGCCAGGCGTAGGCGGTCTCCAGCTTGGCCCGCGCCTCACGGTCGGCGATCGCATCACGGTCGGCCTCGGGTCGCAGGGCGTTGTAGATGATGCGCTGCTGGTTGGCCTGCAGGTGGTTGTCGAACACCCGGTCCATGAACCGGACCTCCAGCGCCTGCTCCGGATCGGCGGGGATCATCGGCGTCGCCGGCGAGATCTGGTCCAGCCGCTCGATGATGATCGAGGTCTCCGCGAAGGTCCGCCCGCCTTGCTTCAGGATGGGAAATTGGCCGAAGGGCCAGACCGCCTTCAGCTCATCCATTGCGCCGTCGTCCTCCAGCATCCGCTGCGTGAACGGCAGGTCCTTCTCATAGAACGCGACGATGGCCTTCTGGCAGTAGGACGAGAACGGATGGCTATACAGAACGAGGTCGCTCACAGGCGCTTCTCCATCCAGCAGTTGCACCGCGCATAGGGAGACGGCTGCGGCGGCAGATCGACGAACCCGAACCGTTCGTAGAGGGCGATCGCGTGGGTCTGGGAGGTGTTGGTTTCCAGATAGAGACGGGGGGCTGCGCGGGACCGGGCGTGGGCCTCGCACGCATCCAGCAGTCGCCGACCCAGCCCGAGGCCCTGAGCGTCCACCGCCACGGCCATCTTGCCGACCTCATAGCCGCCGTCGGCCATGGCGATCAGGCAGCAGCAGCCCACGGCCTGTCCGTTGCACTCAACGATGAAGATGACCCCACCCTTCGACAGGATGGCCCCTTCGGGATCGTCCAGCGCGACGCGATCCTTGGCCTCGATGGCGTAGCCGCCGTCGAGAATCCAGTATTCGTTCAACGCGATCCAGGCGGCGTGATGGTCCGGGCGGTAAGGGACGATGTCGAGGCTCATCAGCCCAGCTTGCCGTGGGCCGGGGCAAAGAGAAAGGGCGGCCCGATCGCTCGTGCCGCCCTTCTCAAATCCAACGGTTGTCGAGGCCTAGGCTTCGTCGTCGCCGTCGTAGGCCATGACAGGGCCCGAGTCCTGCCCCTTGGCCGAGGTGTCGCGGTCGACGAACTCGATCACGGCCATAGCGGCATTGTCGCCGTGGCGATAGCCGGCCTTCATGATGCGGATATAGCCGCCGTTGCGGTCGGCGTAGCGCGGGCCGATCGTCTCGAACAGCTTGCCGACCTGGGTCACGTCGCGGACATGGCTGATCGCCTGGCGACGGGCGTGCAGGTCGCCCTTCTTGCCCAGCGTGACCAGCTTCTCGACGAAGGGCCGAAGCTCCTTGGCCTTGGGCAGGGTCGTGGTGATCTGCTCGTGCTTGATCAACGAGGCCGCCATGTTGGCGAACATTGCGGTCCGGTGGCTGGCCGTGCGGCCGAGCTTCCTATAGGCGGCGCCGTGGCGCATCGGGGTCTCTCCTACTCCGGTCCGGGTTTCCCTCTTCAGGGACCTTTGACCGCATTCATTCTAACCGCTCCGATGACCGAAATCGGTCCGGGCGGAGGGTTGAAACTAGATCTGGTCGTCGAACTTCTTGGCCAGGTCTTCGATGTTCTCCGGGGGCCAGTTGGGCACGTCCATGCCCAGCGACAGACCCATGGAGGTCAGCACTTCCTTGATCTCGTTCAGCGACTTGCGGCCGAAGTTCGGGGTGCGAAGCATCTCGCCCTCGGTCTTCTGGATCAGGTCGCCGATGTAGACGATGTTGTCGTTCTTCAGGCAGTTGGCCGAGCGGACCGACAGTTCCAGCTCGTCGACCTTCTTCAGCAGGGCCGGGTTGAACGGCAGGTCCGGCTTGCCTTCGGAGGCCTCGACGGCCTTCTTGGGCTCTTCGAAGGTGATGAAGATCTGCAGCTGGTCCTGCAGGATGCGCGAGGCATAGGCCACGGCGTCCACAGGGCTCACGGCACCGTTGGTTTCGACTTCCAGCACCAGCTTGTCATAGTCCAGCGACTGGCCCTGACGGGTCGGCTCGACCCGGTAGGCGACGCGCTTGACCGGCGAATACAGGGCGTCGACGGCGATCAGGCCGATCGGGGCGTCTTCCGGACGGTTGAACTCCGACGCGACATAGCCCTTGCCGTTCTGAACGGTCAGTTCCATGCGCACCGAGGCGCCGTCATCGAGAGTGCAGATGACGTGGTCGGGGTTCAGCACCTCGATGTCGGCCGGCACGTCGATCTGGCCGGCGGTCACGGCACCCGGGCCGGTGGCCCGCAGCGTCATGCGCTTGGGGCCCTCGGCGTGCATGCGCAGCGCCAGCTGCTTGATGTTCAGCACGATGTCGACGACGTCCTCGCGCACGCCTTCCAGCGACGAGAATTCGTGCACGACGCCATCGATCTGGATCGCGGTCACGGCGGCACCTTGCAGCGACGACAGCAGCACGCGGCGCAGGGCATTGCCGAGCGTCACACCGAAACCGCGTTCGAGAGGCTCGGCCACCAGGCGGGCCTTGCGTTGGGCGTCGGAGCCCAGCTCGATCTGCGGCTTCTCGGGACGGATCAGTTCTTGCCAGTTACGTTCGATCATAGGTGTCCCTAACGAGTGTCGCCGGCTCGCCCGATCCTTGAACAAGGACTGCCCTCGTCAGGGCGGCGAACCGGCGGAGAATGGAGGCGGCGGTCGTCTTCAGGCGGCGCTTAGACGCGACGGCGCTTGGGCGGACGGCAGCCGTTGTGCGGCATCGGCGTGACGTCGCGGATGGTGGTGATGGTCAGGCCGACCGACTGCAGCGCGCGGAGCGCGGACTCGCGGCCGGAACCCGGACCCGAGACGTTGACTTCCAGCGTCTTGACGCCGTGTTCCTGGGCCTTCTTGCCCGCGTCTTCGGCGGCCATCTGGGCGGCGTAGGGCGTCGACTTGCGCGAACCCTTGAAGCCCATGTGGCCGGCCGACGACCACGAGATCGCGTTGCCCTGGGCATCGGTGATCGTGATCATCGTGTTGTTGAACGACGCATTCACATGCGCGACGCCCGAGGTGATGTTCTTGCGCTCGCGCTTCTTTACGCGACCCGGTTCCTTGGCCATGTGTCTGTCTTACTTCTTCTTGCCGGCGATCGGCTTGGCGGGACCCTTGCGGGTGCGGGCGTTGGTGTGGGTGCGCTGACCACGGACGGGCAGGCCCTTGCGGTGACGCAGGCCGCGATAGCAGGCCAGATCCATCAGGCGCTTGATGTTCATCGACGTCTCGCGGCGCAGGTCGCCCTCGACGGTGTGATCCTTGTCGATGGTCTCGCGGATCTGCAGGACTTCGGCGTCGGTCAGCTGGTTCACGCGGCGCGAGGGCTCGATGCCCACCTTGCCGGTGATGTCCTTGGCGGCGGCCGGGCCGATGCCATGGATGTACTGAAGCGCGATTTCGACGCGCTTGTTGGTCGGAATGTTGACGCCAGCGATACGGGCCACGAAGCTCTCCAGATACGCGTTTCCGGACGCAACAAACGCTCCGGTCAACAGACCAGGAGCGTGGCGCCCTTCGCGGGAAGCGCGCCTTATACAGGTGATTCAGTTTCCGTCAACGCCCGTTGACGGCCCGCAGTGCCAGCACGCTTCCGCCCCGATCGGGCTGCCCGGCGGGGTGGGCGTCTCGATGCGGTTCTCTTCCAGCACCTGATCCAGCCGCTCACGATCGCCGATCAGCTTCGCCAGGAACCGGTCGTGGGCCCGCTGGACCGGATCGGAGGCGCGAGAATCCTCAAGCCGTTCGGATAGGGTGTTCAGCCGGTCCTCGACGATGGCCGAGGTCGTCGCCGACACCGCGTCGGACCTCAGCAGCCCCGCCAGCGTCAGCACGGTTCGCGCCTGCACCCGCCGCGCGGGCTCGCCCAGCCGACCGGCAACCGGGCGAAAGGCCGTAGCGATCAGCGTGTCGACCGTCTCGGTCAGACCCAGGGCCTGGGGATCGCGGCGCTCGACATCCGCCAACCGCTCCACACGGCGCGGAGCCAGCAGGGCGGCCAGGGTCGTGTCGGCCGCCGCCTCGGCCGCGCTGCCGGGGTCGAACAGCTGGCCCTGACGCGTGGCAAACAGCTCGATCTCGTGCTGGGGATCGCTGTCGCCCGACTGCTGGGCCGCCAGCAAGGCCAGCAGCGGCTCGGACAGATCCAGCGCCGCCGGATCCAGCGTCGCCATCAGCCCCGCCAGCGCCGCGCGCTGATCGACCGCCGGCACCGCCGTCGCCTCCTCGCGCCCGTCGCCCAGCACCGGATAGCCATAGTCGAGCCCGCCTACCAGCTTGGCCACCGCATCCACTTGATAGCGGTGATACAGGTAGATCGGCACGAGCCGCCGTCTCAGGTCGTTGACCGCCGACCCTTCAGGCAGCGCCTCGAGTCCGAACCGATCCAGCGCCACCCGCCGCACCTGCATCAGGTGCGCCAGCTCCGCCACGGGGTCCGTGCCGTTATCCCAGAGACTGCCCCACGGTTGAGCGTCCCCGCCGACCCGGGCATCGCCGTCCGAGACGAACCGCAGCCGCCCGGCTCCGTCCGCCGCGCGCCGGGCCAGCTCGGCGGGCTCGGCGTCGGCATACAGCGAGTCGATGGCGAACCGGTCCCACTCGCCCATGCCGACCGCATAGGGATCGTCGAACCGCACGCGGTCTCCCTCGACCGCCACCTGAGGCACCGGATAGTCCATCACCGATGCGCGCCCCTGCGTCGAGGCGGCGAAGTTGTGCAGCAGGCCGATGGCGTGGCCGACCTCGTGCGCCGACAGCTGGCGGATACGGGCCAGGGCCACCTCCTGCGGATCGTTGGGGCCGCCGGTCCCGGTCTGGTCGGCCCCGACCAGACCTTCGAAGATCAAAATGTCCTGGCGCACGCGAAGGCTGCCCAGCAGCACGCTACCCTTGACGATCTCTCCGGTGCGCGGATCGACCACGCTCTGGCCGTAGGACCAACTGCGCGTCGCCCGATTCACCCAGTTGATGACGTTGTAGCGGGCGTCGAGCGGATCGACGCCCTCCGGCAGGACCTCGACGCGATAGGCGTCGATGTAGCCCGCCCGGTCAAAGGCGTCGGCCCACCACATCGCTCCCTCGACCAGGGCCGTGCGGATCGGCTCGGGCGCGGCCCTATCGACGTAGAAGACGATCGGCTCCACCACGGTCGATCGCGCCGCGGTCGGATCGGTCTTGACCAGCCGGAACCGGTTGGCGACCCGGCTGACGATCGGCTCGTCCAGCGGCGCAGAAAAGTCCGTGATCAGGGTCGAGATCGCGCCCGTGCGCGGATCATAGGGCCGGGGCTGATACCCGGCGTCGGGCAGGCGGATGAAGCTGTGGCGCACGGTGAAGGTCGCCATCCGGGCGTCCGGCGCGATCTGGTTCAGCACCCGCCCCGGATTGTCGACCGCGAAGGTCAGCCGCGCCTCCAGCTCGATGTTGTCCGGAAACGCCCGCGCCTGGGCCGGATCGATCAGGGTCAGATCGGCGACCGGCCGCAACGTCCCCTGCCCCGCCCGGGCGAGCGACGGCACGATGCCGTGGGCGTCGCGGGTGACGAAGCTGGAGATGTCGACCAGCACCGCCCCGTCGGGCCCGGTGGCGATCACCTCGCCGGACCAGACGCTGGACCCCACGAAGGCGTCGCGCGCCGCCGCCTGTTCCTCGGGCGAGCCAGACGTGGCGCGATAGCGCGGGTTCTCGAACTCGGCGATGACCCGCTTGCCGATCCGGCGGAAGGCCAGGATGTTGGTCGGCCCGATCTGGGCCCGGTCCAGCCCCGTCACCGCCGAGCCCACGCCGGTCCTCAGCGCCGTGTGGTGGATGACCCGGGCCAGGACGCCGTCCTCGGCCGCAGCGGGCAGCTCGAGCAGCACCCTCACCCCGGCCTGGTCCACGAACATCGGCAGCAACCCGTCCTGCCGGGTCAGGCCCTGGATAGTCCGCTCATAGGACGCAGGAGCCGTCTGCGCCTGAACGACCGAGACCGGAGCGCCGAGCGCCAGGACAAGAGCGAGCGCCGTCGCCGCCGTGCAGAACCGAACCGCCATGAAATCCCCCGAACTGTCAGCCGTCATTTGGCGGGGTTCGGAGCGTGAGGTCAAACGGCGCTCAGCCCTGACGCCCGAACTGAACGAAGACCGTCACTCGAAACCCCTCGACCGGCCGCCCGGCGGCCGTCGTCGGCGGGCGAAAGCGGAAATGGGTCTCTGCGATTCGCACGGCCGCATCTCCGAACCCCAGCCCGGCCGGCGTTTCGTCCACGGGACGACAGCCCTCCAGCCGCGTATCGGCTCGGATCACGCAATTGACGGACGCACGGCCCGCGATGCGCCGTCGCCGCGCCTCGGCCGGCACGAAGGTCAGAATTTCACCGTTAGAGGCACCACGCAGGATGATCGGACCGGACCCCGCCCCAGGCCCATCCCCCGCGCCCGTCCCCGATCCCGTGCCGGTCCCCTCTCCGCCCTGGCCGAGGCCCGAGTTCAGGGTGGCGGTCGGCGAGGCACCGACGACCAGGGTCGGCTCCGGCGCGGGCGTCGGCGGGGCCACAGGCAGTTCGGGCGGGACGCGCGGAGGATCGGGCGGACGGTTCACGCGCGAGGCTGCGGCCGGGGCCCCTCCCCCCGGATCAGCCGCCGGTTCCGGGTCAGGCAGCGGCGGCGGCGGCGGCGCGAACTCGAACAGCTCGACCTCGATCGGCGCCGGCGATGCATCGGGGGGCACGGTGCCACGAGCCAGGCCGATCGCCGCCAGCACGACCGCGTGGATGGCCAGAACCGCCGCGACGGCAGCCGGCCGGGTCCATCGTTTCGCCTTCGCGTTTGACAAGGTCTGGGTCACGCGCCTGAATACCATCGCGCCATGAACGCGCGAGACGGTGAAACGTCACCTTGGGTTCATCCCGATGATTGAGTGCCCGCTCCGGCGGACCAGCGATCAGACGGCGCTGCCGTCCAGGGCCGCGTCGATGGAGGCGGCGACGCTCTCGATCGACCCCATGCCGTCCACCTCGGTCAGCAGGTCCCGGTCGCCATAATAGGGCAGCAGCGGCGCGGTATTGCGGTTGTACGCATCCAGCCGAACCTTGAAGCTTTCCGGGTTGTCGTCCGGCCGGCCCTGGTCGGCATAGCGTTTGGCGATCCGGTGCATCAGGGCGTCGTCATCGACCTTCAGGCGCACCACGCGATCGATCTTCTTGCCCAGCTTGGCCAGCATGGCGTCCAGCGCCTCGGCCTGGGGCACGGTGCGGGGGAAGCCATCGAAGATCGCCCCGCCCGCGTCCTCGGCCTCTTTCAAACGCGCCTCGATCAGGGCGATGACGATGGCGTCGCTCACCAGTTCGCCACGCGACATGATCGCCTGGCATTCCAGACCCAGCTTGGAACCCGAGGCGATCGCCTCGCGCAGCATGTCGCCCGTCGACAGCTGGACCATGCCGCGCTGTTCGACCAGTCGCTTGGCCTGGGTGCCCTTGCCGGCCGCGGGGGGCCCGAACAGGATCAGATTCATGCTCGGTGCCCCTCCCCGGGCCTTAGGCTAAGGGTCAGCGCCGAACGGGCGCAGCCGCGCCCCGGCCACCGCGACCACGCAGCTTGGCCTTCTTGATGAGGCCTTCGTACTGGTGCGCCAACAGCTGCGACTGGATCTGCGCCACCGTGTCCATGGTCACCGACACGACGATCAGGATCGAGGTCCCGCCGAAATACAGGCTGTTGCCCATCTGGGCGACCATCAGCTCGGGCAGCAGGCAAACGGCGGTAATGTAGGCTGCACCGATCACCGTCAGGCGGGTCAGCACATAGTCCAGATACTCGGCCGTGCGCTTGCCGGGACGGATGCCGGGCAGGAAGCCGCCGTATTTCCGCAGGTTCTCGGCCGTGTCCTCGGGATTGAAGGTGATCGAGGTGTAGAAGAAGCAGAAGAAGACGATCAGCAGGCCGTACAGGAGCATGAACAGCGGCTGGCCGTGTGACAGCTGCGCCGTCACCAGCGGCAGCCAGCTCATCCAGCCCGGCAGGTCGGCCGTCGCCGTCATCTGCGCCACGGTGGTCGGCAGCAGCAGCAGGGACGAGGCGAAGATCGGCGGGATCACGCCGGCGGTGTTGACCTTCAGCGGCAGGAAGCTGCGCTCCCCGCCCGCCATGCGGTTGCCTTCCTGGCGCTTGGGATACTGGATCAGCAGCCGGCGCTGGGCCCGCTCCATGAAGACGATGAAGACGATGGTCGCGACGGCCAGGACCGCCAGGAACAGGAGGGCGAAGACCGACATCTGGCCTTGCTGCGCCAGACCCAGCATCCGGGCGACCGTGCCCGGCAGGACCGCCACGATGCCCGCGAAGATGATCAGCGAGATGCCGTTGCCGACGCCGCGCGCCGTCACCTGCTCGCCCAGCCACATCAGGAACATGGTGCCGCCCGTCAGGCTGACGACCGTGGTGGCGATGAAGAACAGTCCCGGCTCGTCGACCAGTCCGGCCTGGGCGTTCAGGCCGACGGCGATGCCGAACGACTGGGCCAGGGCCAGGACGACCGTCAGGTAACGGGTGTACTGGTTCAGCTGCTTGCGGCCGCTTTCGCCGCCCTCCTTCTTCAGCTTCTCCCACGGCGGATACACGCTGCCCATCAGCTGGACGATGATCGAGGCCGAGATGTAGGGCGTCACGTTCAGGGCGAAGACGGCCATCCGCTCGACGGCGCCGCCCGAGAACATGTTGAACATGTCCAGGATGCCGCGCTGACCGTCCGGATCCTGGAAGAACTGCAGGAAGGCCTGGGAGTTGATCCCGGGGATCGGCACATAGGTGCCGATGCGATAGACCAGCAGCGCGCCCAGCGTGAACAGCAGACGCTTGTGCAGCTCGGTCGCTTTCGCGAACGAGCCCATGTTCATATTGGCGGCGAGTTGTTCGGCGGCCGAAGCCATGTGTCGTTACCCCGACTTGTCAGTACCCGGCGCCCGATCCATCCGAATCCGACGCCTTCGTCCAGATAGGTGAAGGGCGGCCCCTTAGCGAGACCGCCCCCACGCTTTGTTCGTCAGGCCTTGGCCGCCGTGCGGGTCGTGCGGGCCGAGATCTTGTTGGCGTCGCCACGCGGAGCCTTGGGGGCCGGAGCCTTGCCCTTGGCGGCGTTGCGCTTCTCGACGGCCGCGGCGGCCTTCGCCTCGGCGGCGATGCGCTGCTGCACGACCGAGCCGCCGGCGGCTTCGATCGCCTTGATCGCGCCGGCCGAGGCCGACCAGACGACCAGGTTCAGCGCGGCCTTGATCTCG
Organism: Caulobacteraceae bacterium; assembly: GCA_947475735.1. Taxonomy (GTDB): domain Bacteria; phylum Pseudomonadota; class Alphaproteobacteria; order Caulobacterales; family Caulobacteraceae; genus Brevundimonas. Next base: position 14,516 of record CANJLQ010000007.1, on the reverse strand, counting down.
CCGGTGCCCAGGATGCGAACGCCGTCCTTGACGCGACGGATCACGCCGGCGGCGACCAGGGCGTCGCCCTTGATCTCGCCCTTGATGTCCAGCTTGCCGCCGTCCACGGCGTCCTGCAGACGCCACAGGTTGACCTCGGCCAGCTTCAGGGCGTTCGGATTGTTGAAGCCGCGCTTGGGCATCCGCATGTAGAGCGGCATCTGGCCGCCCTCGAAGCCGCCGATGGCGACGCCCGAACGGGACTTCTGGCCCTTGACGCCGCGACCGGCGGTCTTGCCCTTGCCGGAACCGGGGCCCCGGCCGACACGCATGCGCTTCTTATGGGCGCCCTGGTTGTCGCGGATTTCGTTCAGTTTCATGTGCCTGATCCTTTCGGGTGCTAGCGCCTGGTTGAACCAGACTCGGCGTTTGGGTTGGGCAAGGGCTTAGTGAGTAGGGCTTAGGGCTTAGAAGCAGTCGCCCCTAAGCCCTAAGCCCTAAGCCCTACCCGCTTACTTCTCGACGATCTCGGTCAGGTGCGCGACCTTGGCGATCATGCCGCGGACCGAGGGCGTGTCCTCCAGCGTGGACTCGCGGCCGAGGCGGTTCAGGCCCAGACCCACCAGGGTGGCGCGCTGGTCGTTCTTGCGGCGGATCGGCGAACCGGTCTGCTTGATCGTGACGGTCTTCTTGTCGGTCTTGGCCATGATCTTTACGCTTCCTGCGGTTCGGGCGCGGCTTCCGGAGCCGAAGCGCCGTCGTTGCGGCGGCCCATCAGGTCGGCGACCTTCTTGCCGCGCTTGGAGGCCACCTGACGCGGCGAGGACTGGACCTTCAGCGCCTCGAACGTCGCCCGGATCATGTTGTAGGGGTTCGACGAGCCGGTCGACTTGGCGACCACGTCGGCGACGCCGAGGGTTTCCAGCACGGCACGCATCGGACCGCCCGCGATGACGCCGGTTCCCGGAGGGGCCGCGCGCATCATGATCTTGCCGGCGCCCCAACGGCCGTTGCCGTCGTGGTGCAGGGTGCGGTTCTCGCGCAGAGGCACGCGGATCATGGTCTTCTTGGCTTCTTCGGTCGCCTTGCGGATGGCTTCCGGCACTTCGCGCGCCTTGCCGTGACCGAAGCCGACGCGGCCCTTGCCGTCGCCGACGACCATCAGGGCCGCGAACGAGAACCGGCGGCCACCCTTCACGGTGGCGGCGACGCGGTTGATGTGGACCAGCTTCTCGACGATGTCCGAATCCGGACCGTCGACAGCGGGTGCGTTGCGGTTGTCGCGACGGTTGCGGTCGTTGCCGCCTTGTCCGCCGCCGCGTTGGGGTGCCTGGGCCATCTGTCGGTCCTTAGAAGTTCAGGCCGGCTTCACGCGCGGCATCCGCCAGCGCCTTCACCCGACCGTGATAGATGTAGCCGCCGCGATCGAAGACCACGTCCTTGACGCCCTTCTCGATCGCACGCTCGGCCACCAGCTTGCCGATGGCGGCCGCGGCGGCGACGTTCGAGCCCTTGGAGGTCCCGGCCTTGTCGCCTTCCAGAGACGAAGCCGAGGCGACCGTGACGCCCTTGAGGTCGTCGATGATCTGGGCCGAGATGTTCTTGTCCGAACGGTGCACGGACAGGCGCAGGCGACCGTTCGACACCGCCTTGAGGCGGCGACGGGTACGCTCTTTGCGGCGTTGCGCGTTTTGCTTGAGGGTCGTGGCCATGGCTTACTTCTTCTTGCCTTCCTTGCGGCGGACCTTTTCGCCGGCGTAGCGGACGCCCTTGCCCTTGTAGGGCTCCGGCGGACGCAGCTTGCGGATGTTGGCGGCCAGTTCGCCGACGACCTGCTTGTCCGGGCCCGAGATCTTGATCTCGGTCTGCTTGGGCACCGCGAAGGTGACACCGGCCGGGGCCTTGATGTCGACCTCGTGCGAGAAGCCCAGCTGCAGGGACAAATCGTTGCCCTTCATGGCGGCGCGATAACCCACGCCCACCAGTTCAAGCGAACGCTCGAAGCCGGTTGTGACGCCGGTCACCATGTTGTCGACCAGGGTGCGCGACAGGCCCCACATGGCGCGGGCGCGCTGGGTGTCCTGGCGGATGGCCAGGGTCAGCTCGCCGTTGTCCTGGGTCAGCTCGACCTCTTCGGCCAGGGTCCAGGACCGCTCGGCCTTGGGGCCCTTCACGGTGATGGTCTGACCGTCGACGGTGACGGTGACGCCTTTCGGCACGGCGATGGGACGTTTTCCGATACGGGACATCTTTAGTAGACCCTGCAGAGGACTTCGCCGCCCACGTTGGCGTCGCGCGCCGCCGTGTCGGACATGACGCCCTTGGACGTGGAGAGGATCGAGATGCCCAGGCCGTTCTTGATCGGCTTCAGGTCATTGATCGCCGAATAGACGCGGCGGCCGGGCTTCGACACGCGGGCGATCTCGGCGATCACGGGCTGGCCGTCGAAGTATTTCAGCTCGATCTCGAACTGCGGGAACTCACCCGGGTTCTGAACCAGGTTGTAGCCGCGGATGTAGCCCTCGTCCTGCAGCACGTCGAGGACGCGCTGGCGCAGACGGGAGGCGGGGGTCAGCACTTTGGAACGCTTGCGCATGGCGGCGTTCTTCATGCGGGCGATCATGTCGCTCAGGGGATCGTTGATCATCATCTTGAAATCTCCCCTTACCAGCTGGACTTGGTCAGGCCCGGGATTTGACCCAGGTTGCCGAGTTCACGAAGGGCGATACGGCTCATCTGAAGCTTGCGGTAGAAGGCCCGCGGACGGCCCGTCACTTCGCAGCGGTTGCGGATCCGGACGGCCGCGGAGTTGCGCGGCAGTTCGGCCAGCTTCAGGCGGGCGTCGAAACGCTCTTCCAGAGGCAGGCTCTCGTTGTTCGCGGTCGCCTTCAGGGCGGCGCGCTTTGCGGCATACTGCGCAACCTTGGCTTTCACCATGTTGTTGCGGTTTACGGCGCTTTTCTTAGCCATTGTGCTTTTCCCTTCCCGCTCAGTTCTTCACGAACGGGAACTTGAACTCGGTGAGAAGCGCGCGCGCCTCGTCATCGGTCTTGGCCGTGGTGCAGACGATGATGTCCATGCCCCACATCTGGTCGATCTGGTCGTAGTTGATCTCCGGGAACACGATGTGCTCCTTCAGACCCATGGCGTAGTTGCCGCGGCCGTCGAACGACGTCGGCTTCAGGCCCCGGAAGTCCTTCACGCGCGGCAGGGCGATCGTGATCAGACGGTCCAGGAACTCGTACATCTGGTCGCCGCGCAGTGTGACTTTGCCGCCCACGACCATGCCTTCGCGCAGCTTGAAGCCGGCGATGGAGTTACGGGCCTTGGTCGGCACGGCCTTCTGACCGGCGATCTGGGTCAGGTCCTTGAGGGCCGCGTTGGCCTTCTTGGAGTCTGCCACGGCTTCGCCGATGCCCATGTTCAGCACGATCTTCTCGAGCTTGGGCGTCTGCATCGGGTTGGTGTAACCGAACTTCTCGGTCATCACGCCCTTGATGCGGCTGTTGTACTCGTCCTTGAGACGAGGGGTGTATTTCTCGGTCGCCATCAGATGACGTCTCCCGTGGTCTTGGCGAAACGAACCTTCTTTTCGCCGTCCATGCGGAAGCCGACGCGGGTCGCCTTGCCGTTGGCGTCGGCGATCGCGACGTTCGACAGGTGAAGCGAGGCTTCCTTGTTCTTGATCCCGCCCTGGGGGTCGCCCTGGGACGGCTTGGTGTGACGCTGCACCATATTGATGCCGGTCACGACGACGCGGTTCTCGGTCGGCAGCACCTTGGCGACGTCGCCGGTGCGGCCCTTGTCCTTGCCGGTCAGGACGACGACGCGGTCGCCCTTCTTGATCTTGGCGGCCATGACTACAGGACCTCCGGAGCCAGAGAGATGATCTTCATGTGGTTCTTGGCGCGCAGCTCGCGCGGCACGGGCCCGAAGATGCGGGTGCCGACCGGCTCGTTCTGCTTGTTGACGATGACGGCCGCCGACTTGTCGAAGCGGATGACCGAGCCGTCCTTGCGCTGGATGTCCTTGGCGGTGCGAACGACGATGGCGCGAACGACCTCGCCCTTCTTCACGCGGCCGCGCGGAATCGCTTCCTTAACCGAGGCGACGATGGTGTCACCGACCGAGGCGTAGCGGCGCTTCGCGCCGCCCAGCACCTTGATGCACATGACCCGGCGAGCGCCCGAGTTATCGGCCACATCCAGGTTAGTTTGCATCTGGATCATAGTGTCAGATCCTTCCGGTTACGAAGCCGAAGGGGTGAGGACTTCCCACCGCTTCAGCTTGGACTTGGGGGCGCACTCGACGATGCGGGCGACGTCGCCTTCCTTCAGCGAGTTCCCTTCGTCGTGGGCATGATACTTCTTGGACAGACGCACGGTCTTTTTCAGGACCGGGTGCAGCAGGGTGCGCTCGACCTTGACGACCACGGTCTTGTCGCCCTTGTCGGACACGACCACGCCTTCGAGAATACGTTTGGGCATCGGTGTTCCTTACGAAGCCTGGCGCTTCTCACGCAGCAGCGTGGAGATGCGGGCGATGTCCTTGCGGACTTCCGAGACGCGGTGCGTCTTTTCCATCTGACCGGTGGCGGCCTGGAAGCGGAGGTTGAATTGCTCTTTCTTGAGCGACAGCAGCTGGTCGCCCAGCTGGTCGTTCGTCTGCGAGCGAAGATCGGCGATCTTGGTCATCAGGCGACGTGCTCCACGTGGGCCACGCCGGAGTCGAGGCGGGTGACCACCTTGGTCCGGACCGGCAGCTTGGCGGCGCCCAGACGCAGGGCCTCGCGGGCCACGTCGTCGGCGACGCCGTCGATTTCGAACAGGATACGGCCCGGGTGGCAGCGCGCGGCCCAGTGGTCCACGGCGCCCTTGCCCTTGCCCATCCGCACTTCGGCCGGCTTGCCCGAGACGGGCACGTCCGGGAAGACGCGGATCCACACGCGGCCCTGGCGCTTCATCTGGCGGGTGATCGCGCGGCGGGCCGCCTCGATCTGACGCGCCGTGATGCGTTCCGGCTCCAGCGTCTTCAGCCCGTAGGAGCCGAAGTTCAGCGAGAAGCCACCCTTGGCGGCGCCGTGAATCCGGCCCTTGAAGGCCTTGCGGTACTTGGTTTTCTTAGGCTGCAGCATGGTCCTTAGCCCTCACGGCCGCGACGGCCGCCGCGGTCGTCGCGGCGCGGTCCGCGCTCGCGACCTTCGTTGGAAGACGGGCCGGCGGCCTCGGCGGCCCAGCGCTTGTCCTGGGCCATCGGGTCGTGCTCCAGCACTTCACCTTTGAACACCCAGACCTTCACGCCGATGATGCCGTAGGTCGTCTTGGCCTCGATGAAGCCGTAGTCGATGTCGGCGCGCAGGGTGTGCAGCGGCACGCGACCTTCGCGATACCACTCCATCCGCGCGATTTCCGCGCCGCCGAGGCGGCCCGAAACGTTGATCCGGACACCCTTGGCGCCCAGGCGCATGGCCGACAGCATCGCGCGCTTCATGGCGCGACGGAAGGCGATCCGGCGCTCCAGTTGCTGGGCGATGTTCTCGGCGATCAGCTGGGCGTCGGTCTCGGGCTTGCGGACCTCGACGATGTTCAGGTGAACCTCGCCTTCCGTCTGGGCCGAGATGTCCTTGCGCAGCTTCTCGATGTCGGCGCCCTTCTTGCCGATCACGACGCCCGGACGGGCGGCATAGATCGTCACGCGGCACTTCTTGTGCGGACGCTCGATGATGATGCGCGAGACGCCGGCGGCGTTCAGGCGCTCTTTCAGCCACGTACGCAGCTTGATGTCCTGGTGCAGCAGGCGCGCGTAGTTCGCGCCGTCGGCGAACCAGCGGCTGTCCCAGGTCCGGTTCACGCCGAGGCGGAAACCGATCGGATTGATTTTCTGACCCATCAGGCGGCCTCGCCGGCTTCACGGACCACGATGGTGATCTCGCTGAACGGTTTCAGGATACGCGACGAACGACCACGAGCGCGGCTCGCGAAACGCTTCATCACCAGGTTCTTGCCCACGAAGGCCTCGGCGACGACCAGGTTGTCGATGTCGAGGTTGTGGTTGTTCTCGGCGTTCGACACGGCGCTGTAGAGCACCTTGCGGACGTCGTCGGAGATGCGCTTGCGGCTGAACTCCAGTTCGTTCAGCGCCTTCTGGACCGGCAGGCCGCGAATCGAGGCGGCCACCAGGTTCAGCTTCTGCGGGCTGATGCGAACGTTGACCAGCTTGGCGCGGGCCTCGGTCGAACCGACGCGGCGGGGGTTGTTGGTCTTGGGCATGTTACTTCCGCTTCGCCTTCTTGTCCGCGGCGTGGCCGGGGAACGAACGGGTGGGCGAGAACTCGCCCAGCTTCATGCCGACCATGTCCTCGTTCACGTGCACGGGGACGTGCTTGTGACCGTTGTGGACGCCGAACGTCAGGCCCACGAACTGCGGCAGGATGGTGGAGCGGCGCGACCAGGTCTTGATCACGTCCTTGCGGCCCGACGTCGAAACGGCGTCGGCCTTCTTGAGCAGATACCCGTCGACGAACGGGCCTTTCCAGGAGGAGCGAGCCATCTTTAGCGAGCCTTCTTAACGTGGCGGGTACGGATGATGAACTTGTCCGTCGCCTTGTTCTTGCGGGTGCGGGTGCCCTTGGTGTCCTTGCCCCAGGGCGTTACCGGCGTGCGGCCGCCCGAGGTCCGGCCTTCACCACCACCGTGCGGGTGGTCGATCGGGTTCATGGCGACGCCGCGAACGTGCGGACGCCAGCCCATGTGGCGGACGCGTCCGGCCTTGCCCAGGTTCTGGTTCATGTGATCGGCGTTCGAGACGGCGCCGACCGTGGCCATGCAGCCGTCCAGTACCATGCGCAGCTCGCCCGAACCGAGGCGGATCTGGGCATAGCCCTGGTCGCGACCGACCAGCTGGGCATAGGCGCCGGCCGAGCGGGCCAGCTGAGCACCCTTGCCGGGCTTCATTTCCACGCAGTGGATGATGGTGCCGACCGGGATGGAGCGCAGCGGCATGGCGTTGCCCGGCTTCACGTCGGTCTTCTCGCCGGCCACGATCGTGTCGCCCGCCTTCAGGCGTTGCGGCGCGATGATGTAGGCCTTTTCACCGTCCTCGTAGTTCACGAGCGCGATGAAGGCGGTGCGGTTGGGGTCGTACTCCAGCCGCTCGACGGTCGCCGTCATGAACTTGCGACGCTTGAAGTCGATCTTGCGATACAGGCGCTTGGCGCCGCCGCCACGGAAGCGGACGGCAATGCGACCGCCCTGACCGCGTCCGCCCGACTTGGTCAGGCCTTCGGTCAGCGACTTCTCGGGCCGGCCCTTGTGGAGCTCGGACCGGTCGATCAGCACCAGGGCGCGGCGGCCCGGCGACGTCGGATTGTAGGTCTTCAAGGCCATCGGATCAGAGCCCCGTGGTGACGTCGATCGACTGGCCGTCGGCCAGCGTCACGATCGCTTTTTTGATGTCGACCCGGCGGCCCATGATGCCCCGGAAGCGCTTGGTCTTGCCCTTCTGGACCAGGGTGTTGACCTTCAGGACGTTGACCTTGAACAGGCTTTCGACCGCCGCGGCGATCTCGTCCTTGGTCGCCGTGTCGGCGACGCGGAAGACGACCTTGTTCTGTTCCGACAGGATCGTCGCCTTCTCGGTGATGATCGGCGAGCGGATGGTGTCGTAGTGTTTGGCGGTGGGTTGGGCGGCCATTACGCGGCGTCCTTCTCGGCTTGTTCGCGACGCGACGGCTTGAAGTCGGCGTAGCGGGCTTCGATGGCGTCGACGGCGGCCTTGCTCAGCACCAGCTTGTCGGCGCGCAGGATGTCGTAGACGTTCAGGCCGGCGTTCGGCAGCACGTGGATCTGCGGAATGTTGCGCGAGGCCAGGGCGAAGTTCTCGTCGACCTCGGGGCCGGCGATGATCAGCGTCCGGGTCCAGCCCAGCTTGCCGAAGGTCTCGCGCAGGGCCGCCGTCTTGGCGTCCTTGACCGTCAGGGCGTCGACGACGACCAGGTCGCCGGACTTCGCCTTGGACGACAGGGCGTGACGCAGGGCCAGGGCGCGGACCTTCTTGGGCAGGTCGAAACCGTGGTCGCGGACGACCGGACCGAAGGCGCGCGAACCGCCGACGAACTGGGGCGCGCGACGCGAGCCGTGACGGGCGCCGCCGGTGCCCTTCTGCTTGTACATCTTCTTGCCGGTGCGAGAGTTCTCGTTCCGGGTCTGGACCTTGTGGGTGCCGGCGCGGCGCTTGGCCAGTTGCCAGTTGACGTAGCGGGCCAGCAGGTCGCCGCGAATGTCGGTGATGCCGAAGACGGCGTCCGACAGTTCAACGTCGCCCGAGGCCTTGCCGTCGAGTTTGATGACCGAGAGTTTCATTACGCTTCACCGCCTTCGACGGTCTCGACAGCGGCGTCCTCGACCTGAGGCTCTTCGGCCTTGGTCTCGGCGGCGGCTTGACCGTTCTTCTTGAACGAACCGGGGAACGGCAGGTCGGCGTGCGGCTTCTTGTGCGCGTCGCGAACCTTGACCCAGCTGCCTTCGTGACCGGGCACGACGCCCTTGACCATGATCAGGCCCCGCTCGGCGTCCACGCGGACGATGGTCAGGTTCTGGGTGGTGATGGTCTCGGTGCCCAGGTGGCCGGCCATCTTCTTGCCGGGGAAGGTCCGACCCGGGTCCTGACGGTTACCCGTCGAGCCGTGCGAACGGTGCGAGACCGAAACGCCGTGGGTGGCCCGCAGACCGCCGAAGTTCCAGCGCTTCATGGCGCCGGCGAAGCCCTTGCCGATCGTCTCGCCCTGGATGTCGACCTTCTGCCCGGCGACGAAGTGGTCGGCGGTCAGGGTCGCGCCGACGTCGATCATGGCGTCGTCCGACACGCGGAACTCCATGACGACGTGCTTGGGCTCGACTTCCGCGTTCGCGAAGGTCGTGCGTTGGGCCTTGTTGGTGTTCTTGGCCTTCTTGGTGCCGGCGCCCAGCTGCAGGGCGACGTAGCCGTCCCGCTCCTGGGTGCGTTGGCCGACGACCTGGCAGCCGTCGAGTTGAAGCACAGTGACCGGAACGTGCGCGCCGTCATCGGCGAACACGCGGGTCATGCCCAGCTTCTTGGCGATCACGCCCGTGCGCATTGTCGGATCCCGCCTTCTTTTCTTTAAATCTTGATCTCGACGTCCACGCCGGCGGACAGGTCGAGCTTCATCAGCGCGTCCACGGTCTGCGGGGTGGGGTCGACGATGTCGAGGACACGCTTGTGCGTGCGGATTTCAAACTGCTCGCGCGACTTCTTGTCGACGTGCGGCGAGCGGTTCACGGTGAACTTTTCGATCAGGGTCGGCAGCGGGATCGGACCACGAACGGTCGCGCCCGTGCGCTTGGCGGTGTTGACGATCTCGCGCGTCGAAAAGTCGAGGACGCGGTGATCGAAGGCCTTGAGCCTGATGCGGATGCTTTGATCCATATCGGTCGTATTTCCCAAGCAGGCGAACCTGCGTCCCTGTGAACCATTTCAAAGACCGGAGTCCTTAGGCCGAAGCCCTCAGAGTACGCACGTTTCGCAAAAACGATCGGCCCACGCGGTCGCCCGCGAAGGCCGTTGAAGTCCTAAGTCGCTACAAAGAACGGTCACTCAGGTCGTTCCCGCGAACCGCGTCTGCAGCGAACTGCACAGCCGGTCCAACAAGAGTTGGCGCTTATGACGATCGATTCCGTTTTCGTCAAGCGGGCGAAGCCACCTTGGCCTCCGGAATATGAAAGACGGCCCGGGGGGTTCCACGCTCCCGGGCCGTCTCCGTTTTCGGCGGGCTGGTGGGGTGGGATCAGCCGCCGATCCGAACGCGTCCTCCGCCCATCACGGACTGGGACACCGAGCCGGTCACCCGGCCCACATTGACGTTGCCGCCGCCGACCAGGCTGGCGTCCAGGCTGGACACCGTGCCGGTGACGGTGATGTTGCCGCTCCCGGCGATGGAGGCGTCCAGCGCCCCGGCGTCGCCCTGCACATGGATGTCGCCCGAGCCGCCGATGGAGGCGTCGATCGCGCTGGGCCGCCCTCCGTTGATGCGGATGTCGCCGGAACCGCCGATGGCCGCTTCGACCGTCCCGTTGACCGAGGCCACGATCACCGTGCCCGACCCGCCGATGGAGGCGTCCAGGTCCCGGGTCGCGCCGGCCGTGATCCGGCCCGAGCCGCCGATCGCGGTCTCCAGCCGGCCCGAGGTCCCCGCCCGGATGTTACCCGAACCTCCGATGGCCAGGTCCATGCTCCCGGCGGTATTGGCGACGGTCCAGTCCCCGCAGCCGCCGCTGGCCAGCTCGATCGAGGTCGCGCCCCGACCGACCGAGCCGAACACGGCCGCGTTCTCGGTCGAGACCTTCACGGCCGGCGGCGTCCGCACGACGATCAGGGGCGCATCCGACAGATTGACCCGGCCGCGCTCGCGGACCTCGACCGAGGCCCCCTCCCCCGGCTGGCGCGCATCGGCCGGGCCGCTGCGGCAGTCTCGGAAGGCGCGGCGGCCCAGCTCGCCGTCGATGCGGATCTCGTCGCCGACTCGCGTGACGGTCGGCGTCGGCAGACCGCCGCTGCCCGGCTCGATCTCGACGGCGATGTCGGCGCGGTCTTCGACGATCACCACCATCCGGGCGGCGGCGTAACGAACGCGGACTTCGGTCTGCTGCGCGGCGGCGGGCGCGGCGGCGGCCAGGGTGGCGATCAGGGCGGCGGACAGGGCGGTGACGGCGAGTGTGGTTTTCATGGCTTCAGCTCCTCCAGCGATGGAGTGGAACCTGAGCCCGGCGGGGACCGAAGTCATTTTAACTCGACGTCATGACCTCGATTTAATCGAGGCGACCCTCAGGCCCGCAGAGCCCCCGCCCCGTCCTGGGCCTCGGCGTCCGGCACGAAGTCCCGCTCGAGATGGGCGATCCGGCTCTTCAGCCCGCCCACCCGCTTCAGCGCCAGAGACGCCGCCCACCGGGCCGCAAGCTCCGGTGTGGTCATGCCGTCGGTGAAGCGCGGACGCCCTCCCCGGCTGCGGATCACGGCATTGGTATAGAGGGCTCCGTTCCTGAACCGCGACGGCCAGGTCTGGAAATCCATCGACAGGCTTACGCAGAATTTATCCAGGTTCTCGACCCGGTGCGGCGCGTACAGCGGCCAGGTCAGGGCCTCGCCGGGTTCCAGGTCGAACACCTGGGCGTCCCGTTCGAACGCCAGGGTATAGGGCAGCTCCTCGGTCGTCTGGCGCGCCACGACCTGTTCCATCGCCGCTTCCGGCAGATGCGCCTCGTCGCCCGGATAGACGAAGATTCGCTTTCGGCCTCTCAGGTGAAACAGCACCACGCCCGCGGCGTCGAAATGATAGGGCACCTTGGCCACCGGCGAAGAGATGATCAGCTGTCCGGCGTTGGTGACCGCCCGCATGCCCGGATAGGCGGCCTGTACCTTGGCGAACTCGCTCATGGCGGCGGCCCACAGATCGGGGCACCCCGCCTGCGCGTCCCTCAGATTGACCCACAACCGCCCACCCTGGATCGCGGCGAGCAGCTGGGCCCCGCTCAGGTCGCCCTTGTCGCCGGTGCGCAGGGACACCTGCCCCTCGGCGTCATAGTCGTACAGATTGATGTCGATCAGCCGCGCCGGATAGCGGTCAAGAATCGCGGCCAGGGCGTCGTCGGAAGCGAAGCCCTGTGCCACCAGACCATGCGGATGCTTGGCGGCCTCGGCGATCGGGCCGGGATAGCGGGTGCGGCGGGCGGCTGTCATCATCGATGGATCTCTCACGCAGCGGGTTGGCGGCCCGTGGCCTTCTTCATGGCGACGCCCGCGGCGGCCACGGCCCCCATCAGGCGATTGGCGGGCGTGGTCTCGCAGGCTTCGATGGCGGCCCAGCGACGGCGCACGCTGGTCCGTAGCCGCTCGGCCCGGCCGCCGCCCGCCCCGCCCAGCAGTCCGACCGCTGCATCCGACAGGGTCGCGCCCAGACCCGGCTTCAGCACCACGGCCTCGCGCACGCCCTGCGACGCGTTGCAGAAATACTTCTTGTAGCCCTCGCCCCCGAACCCGAAGTCGTAGACCCGGAACCCGTCCGCGCAGCCCAGCCGCATGGTGTCCAGCGTCAGCAGGATGCCCGGCGAGCACCGCGCCACCGCCGGCTCATAGGCCGGGAACCAGAAGTGATAGCGGTCGCCCGCGTGCAGCGAATACTCGATCGCGATCACCCGATCGCCGGCCCACAGCGCCGCCATCGAGGCGCCGAAATCGTCCCGGTGATCGGCCATCAGGGCGTGCAGCAGGTCCCGCGTCCAGCCGCAGGCGAAGATGTCGTGCCGTCCGGTCCGCGCATACTGCTCGCGCTTCAGCCCGATCAGGTGATCCAGCAGCGCCGGATCGGTCAGGCCGCGCTCGACGCGGATCGCCCCCTGCTCGGCCTCCAGACTGCGCCGCGCCCGCTCCTTGTCCTTGAAGTACTTGCCCCAGGTCTGACGCCGCTCGGCATACCAGGTGTCGAACCCCTCCTCCGGCGTGATGGTCATCAGCGTCTCGCGCGGCTCGCCCACCCCGGTCGGTCCGACCCAGGCCGAGACGTTCAGTCGGGGCGCGCCCAGCAGGGCCGCGACCGTCTCCAGCGGCGGCGCCTCGCCCGGCATGGCGATGACCCCGTGATAGTCGTTCATCGGCGCGCCCAGCGGCTGGATCGCCGCCCCGCGCTTCTGATGCGGAAAATAGCCGATCGTGCGCCCGTCCCGGCTCAGGATCGCCACCGCCGCGTCCGGGCTGATCCGGGCAGCAATCTCGGTGAACTCGAAGCGGAAATAGGGACTGGCCAGATCGGGATTGGCGTCTGTCATGGCGCGCCACAGCACCCGATCGGCCAGCGTCAGCTGGTCGGCCCCGACGATCTCGACCTGTAGCGTTCCGGCCATGCGCGTCTCCGTCGCGCCGCCTGCAGCAAGACGCGTTCCGGCGCTGACCCTATCGCCTGCCCCGTTTCGGCACGGTTCGCAGACGTGGTGAAGGAAAGGTTGGCTGGGAGCCGCCGCGCCTTTGGAGCGTTGCCGTTCCGATCAGGAGACACCCCATGACCGACCCCGCCCGTCCGCCCCGCCAGTCCGAGACCGAGAACCAGCGCCCCCCGTCCCACGACGGCGAGACCCCCCGCCCCGCCACCGAACCCCGCGGCTCCGAAGGCTCCTCCAACTCCGGCGAGACCGAGACAGACCCGGCGACGGGCGAGCCGAACGACTGACCTGCCCTTCACGCCGTCATCCTCGGACTTGATCCGAGGATCGGACGTAGATCGGGCTACTTCGGTGGCGCGTTGCAGGATCGAGGAACGACGGTGTCTTCCGCGCTGCGGACCATCCGATCCTCCGATCAAGTCCGAGGATGACGGAGGGATGGCAGACACCGCGGCTCGACAATGAGAAAGGGCCCCCGGATCGCTCCGGGGGCCCCTCTTCATTTCAATCTAGACCGTCTTCTACTCGACGATCTTGGCCACGACGCCGGCGCCGACGGTGCGGCCGCCTTCACGGATGGCGAAGCGCAGCTTCTCTTCCATGGCGATCGGGGTGATCAGCTCGACGTTCAGCTCGGCGTTGTCGCCGGGCATGATCATCTCCACACCTTCCTTCAGGTGCACGATGCCGGTCACGTCCGTGGTGCGGAAGTAGAACTGCGGGCGGTAGTTGGTGAAGAACGGCGTGTGACGGCCACCCTCTTCCTTGGTCAGGATGTAGGCCTCGGCCAGGAACTTGGTGTGCGGGGTGATGGAGCCCGGCTTGCACAGCACCTGGCCGCGTTCGACGTCCTCACGCTTGGTGCCGCGCAGCAGCACGCCGACGTTGTCGCCCGCCTGGCCCTGGTCCAGCAGCTTGCGGAACATCTCGACGCCCGTGCAGGTCGTCTTCTGGACCGGACGGATGCCGACGATCTCGACTTCCTCGCCGACCTTGACGATGCCGCGCTCGACGCGACCCGTGACCACGGTGCCGCGGCCCGAGATCGAGAACACGTCTTCCACCGGCATCAGGAACGGCAGGTCGATCGGACGCTCCGGCTGCGGGATGTAGGCGTCGACCGTTTCCATCAGCTTCAGAACCATCTGCTCGCCGATCTCCGGGTTCACGCCGTCGGTCGCGGCCTTGGCCGAGCCCTTGGTGATCGGAATGTCGTCGCCCGGGAACTGGTAGGAGCTCAGCAGCTCGCGCACTTCCATCTCGACGAGCTCCAGCAGCTCCTCGTCGTCGACCAAGTCGACCTTGTTCATGAACACCACCAGGGCGGGCACGCCGACCTGACGGGCCAGCAGGATGTGCTCGCGGGTCTGGGGCATGGGGCCGTCGGCGGCCGACACGACCAGGATCGCGCCGTCCATCTGGGCGGCGCCGGTGATCATGTTCTTCACATAGTCGGCGTGGCCGGGGCAGTCGACGTGGGCATAGTGACGGTTGGCCGTCTCATACTCGACGTGCGCGGTATTGATTGTGATGCCGCGGGCCTTTTCTTCCGGCGCGGCGTCGATGTCGGCATAGGCCATCGCCTTGGCC
>CANJLQ010000006.1 GCA_947475735.1 Caulobacteraceae bacterium | reverse complement strand
TGTCGCCTTTGGAGTCGGCCACGACCTTGCCGTGCTCGGAGCTCAGCAGCTCGGCCAGCTCGGTCATGTTCGCCTCGACCAGCCGCTTGAACTCGAACATCACCCGCGCGCGGCGCTGGGGATTGGTCGAGGACCAGCCCTCGAAGGCGGCCTGGGCGGCCTGGACGGCGCGGTCCATCTCGGCTTCGGTCGCCAGCTGCACCCGCGCCTGCACTTCGCCGGTGTTGGGGTTAAACACGTCGCCGAACCGGCCCGACGATCCGGTGAAGGACGCGCCGTCGATGAAATGATGGATGTCGCGCATGCGAGCGTTTCCCTGAAAGCAGACTGTTCTTGGTTGGCGCGGGGTTTAGCGCGAGCGGCCGAACCTGTCTCCTCCCCCGGGCCGGGATCGGAGTTGTGCGCTCAGACCGCCTCGCCGCGCAGCAGCCTGGGCAGGTCGCCCGTCGCGCCCCCGGCCTCGCCCATGAAGGCCTTCCTCAGCGGCGCAATCCGGTTGACCGCCGCCATCCCCAGGCCGCGGGCCAGCCGCACCGGCGCGATATCGTTGGAGAACAGCCGCACGAAAGCGTCGAAACCGGCCGCCAGGGCCACGGTGTCGAACCGCCGCCAGCGGGCGTAGCGGTCCAGCACCGTCTCCGAGCCAATGTCCTCGCCCAGCCGCGCGGCCTCGACCAGCACCTCTGCGAGCGCCGCGGTGTCCTTCAGCCCCATGTTGAGGCCTTGCCCCGCCACGGGGTGCACCCCGTGGGCCGCGTCCCCGATCAGGGCCACGCGCGGCGCGGTGAACCGCGTCGCCAACTCCAGCGACAGGGGATAGATGAAGCGCGGCCCCTCCGGCCGGGCCTCGCCCACGAACTCCCCGAACCGCCGCATCAGGTGCGACCGGAAGGCGGCGTCCGAACAGTCCCGCAGCGCCTCGGCCGCCTTCGTCGTCTCGGTCCAGACCAGGCTGGCCCGCTGGTCGGTCAGGGGCAGGATGGCGAACGGCCCATGCGGCAGGAAGTATTCGTGCGCCACATTGCCGTGGTCGTGATCCAGCCGCACCGTCGCGACGATCCCCGACTGGCCATATCCCCAGCCCAGGGTGTCGATCCCGGCGGCCTTCCGGACCACGGAATTGCGGCCCTCGGCCCCCACCACCAGCGGCGCGCGCAGCACCCGCCCGTCCTTCAGGGTGATGATCGCCGCCGCGCCCGAGGTCTCGACCGTCTCGACGGCCGCCGGGGCCAGCAACTCGACGGCGCTGTCGGCGATCACCTCGGCCAGGACGGCGCGGATGCGGCGGTTCTCGACCATGTAGCCCAGGGGCTCGCCGCCGGTGGCGTCTCCGACCTCCTCGGCATCGAACCGCAGATAGGCGGGCGAGGCGGCCTTGGACGCCGCCCCGGGCCTGCGCCCATCGGTCACCAGGATCTTGTCCATGCGGCAGGCATGCGGCCGCAACCGCTCGCCCAGACCCAGGGTGTCCAGCATCCGGAAGGTGGACCAGGCGATGGCGGTCGACCGCCCGTCGAAGGTCTCGGCCAGCTGCGCCGAGAACGGCTGCGGATCGACCAGGGCGACGCGCAGGCCTCCGCTCGCCGCCGCCAGAGCGAACGTCGCCCCCGCGAGGCCGGCGCCGGCGACGATGACGTCATGGGTGTGGGTGGTCATTGAGTGAAGTTAGAGGGTCGAGGGTCGAGGGTCGAGGGTCGGACGTGTCGCGCCCTGTCCGCCGGGCTGAACGGCTTTCTCGACCCTCGAATCTCGACCCTCGACCCTCCCTTCCTAAACAGCCCCTTAACCCTGTCCGGACGACACTGGCGGCCCGTCCGTCCGGAGCCGTTCATGTCCGCCGCCCTCGCCATCGGTCAGCGCGCCTATCAGAGCGCCCTCATCCTGTGGGACGCGCCTTTCGTGGTGCGGTTTCGCGGCGTGCTGCAGGCGCTTCTGGCCACGCTGCTGATCGTGGCCCTCGTGTCCTGGAACCCGGCGGACCCCAGCATCAACGCCGCCTCCTCGGCCGAGCCCACCAACTGGCTGGGCGCGAACGGGGCCCTGTTCGCCGATCTGTTCATGCAGTCGATCGGCCTCGCCGCCTGGCCCGCCGCCGCCCTGACGGTCGCCTTCGGCCTGGCGGCCGCCATCGGCGACGCGATCCAGCAGCGGCTGAAGCCCACGCCGCTGAAGGCGCTGGCCGCCACAGGCGGCGTCCTGGCTCTGTCCGGAGCCCTGTCGTCACTCGCCGAGCCCGGGGCCTGGCCGCTCGCGACCGGCCTCGGCGGTCTTTGGGGCGATGCGGTGATCGGCCTCGTCCGGTGGCTGTTCGCCGCCCTCGACGTGCCGGGCGCGTCGATCTTCGGGGGCCTCGTCTTCGCCGCCCTGGGCCTGTGGGCCTGCGGGTTCGCGGCCGGTTTGCGCACCTCCGACTTCGGCGAGGGGATCGCCTGGCTCTCGGGCCTGCGCCGTCCCGCCGCGCCTCAGCCGCCCGCCGGAGCTCGCGCCCGCCGCCCCGCCTCCGAGCCTGAGGTCGCTTCGCCCCGCGCCCCGCCGCGCCGCGCGCCCAAGCTGGAACTGCCCGACTATGATGACGAGGTCAGCGCGCCTCTGCCCTGGGACGAGCCCGCGCCAGAGCCCGCCCTGCCCGCCGCCCGCGCCTCGGCCGAGCCGCGCGTCGCCGCGCCCAAGCCCGCCAAGACCTCCAAGAAGGCCGTCGACGACGGCCAGGTGGCCTTCGACTTCGTCCGCCCCGAAGGCGACTTCGACCTGCCGCCTCTGGCCATGCTGGCCAAGCCCCAGGCCCGCGTCGGCACGGTCGACGAGACGGCCCTGAAGCAGAACGCCAAGATGCTGGAGGGCGTGCTGGCCGAGTTCGGCGTCAAGGGCGTCATCGACCAGATCCGCCCCGGCCCCGTCGTCACCCTCTACGAACTCGTCCCCGCCCCCGGCGTGAAGCACGGCCGGGTCGTGGCCCTATCCGACGACATCGCCCGCTCCATGTCGGCCCGCGCCTGCCGCATCTCGGTCGTCCCGAACCGCAACGCCATCGGCATCGAACTGCCGAACCTGAAGCGCGAGACCGTTTATCTGCGCGACCTGCTGGCCAGCGCCGAATACGGCAAGCCCGCCCACCTCCTGCCGCTGGCGCTCGGAGAGACCATCGGCGGGGAGCCCTATGTGGCCGACCTCGCCCGCATGCCGCACCTGCTGATCGCGGGCACCACCGGCTCGGGCAAGTCGGTCGGCGTCAACGCCATGATCCTGTCGATCCTGTACCGGCTCTCGCCCGCCGAGTGCCGCTTCATCATGATCGATCCCAAGATGCTGGAGCTGTCGGTCTATGACGGCATCCCGCACCTGCTGGCCCCCGTCGTCACCGATCCGAAGAAGGCCGTCGTCGCGCTGAAATGGACGGTGCGCGAGATGGAGGACCGCTATCGCCGGATGTCCAAGCTCGGCGTGCGCAACGTCGCGAGCTACAACGAGCGGGCGAAAGAGGCCCAGGCCAAGGGCGAGCATTTCGAACGCACGGTCCAGACCGGTTTCGACGACCAGGGCCGCCCGGTCTTCGAGAGCGAGAAGATCCGCCCCGAGCCCATGCCCTATCTGGTCGTGGTCATGGACGAGATGGCCGACCTGATGCTGGTCGCCGGCAAGGATGTGGAGGGCGCCGTCCAGCGCCTGGCCCAGATGGCGCGCGCCGCCGGTATTCACCTGATCATGGCCACCCAGCGGCCCTCGGTCGACGTCATTACCGGCACGATCAAGGCCAACTTCCCGACCCGGATCAGCTTCCAGGTCACCTCCAAGATCGACAGCCGCACCATCCTGGGCGAACAGGGCGGCGAGCAGCTGCTGGGTCAGGGCGACATGCTCTACATGGCCGGCGGCGGCCGCATCACCCGCCTGCACGGCCCGTTCGTGACGGATCAGGAGGTCGAGGAGGTCTGCAAACACCTGCGCAGCCAGGCCGAGCCCGACTATCTGGACCTGATCACCGACGACCCGGACGGCGACGGCGACGCGGCCTTCGACGAGGGCGGCAACGGCGGCTCGGGCGACGATCTGTATGATCGCGCCGTGGCCGTGGTCACCCGCGACCGCAAGGCCTCGACCAGCTACGTCCAGCGCCGCCTCCAGATCGGCTACAACCGCGCCGCCTCCCTGATCGAGCGCATGGAGCAGGAGGGCGTCGTTTCCCCTGCCAATCACGCCGGCAAGCGCGACGTCCTGGCCGGCCCGCCGCCGATGGTGTGATCCGGCGTCCGGATTAACGGTGACGGTTCATCACGAAGAGCACCAAGGGTTCACAAAGGACACGAAGAGAACGAGTTCGCGGCCGCCGACATCGACTGCCGATACCCGACACCTGGAGCTTTATGGATCGACGCGTAGCGTCGATCAGGTGCCCGGCGGCGAACGCCGCCCATCCCTTGCCATACAGTGCTCGGAGGGAGCGATCGACGCTCTCACCGTCTGTTCGGTCTCTTCGTGTCCTTTGTGAACCCTTGGTGCTCTTTGTGATGAACCGCCGTCGCCCGCCGCGCCCTCACCGCCTCGGATCAAGCAATACCCCCGACACCGTCGCCGCCAGCATCCGCGCCGCGAACGGCAGGCGCGCGACCTTGCCCAGCACGTGGTCCCGCACCCAGGGCAGCACCTTTCCGTCCGCCTGATAGAAGGGCGTGAAGCCCCAGCTCAGCGCCTGATACAGCCGGATGTGCCAGCGCCGGATGCGGGCGTAGGCCATCAGGGCCTCGTCCAGTTCCGCATGGGTCTCCAGCGCGTCGGCCAGCGTCAGGGCGTCCAGCAGGCCCATGTTGACGCCCTGCCCCAACTGCGGACTGGTCGAATGGGCCGCGTCCCCCACGACCGCCAGCCGGTCTGCGACCGGCAGGGGCAGGGTGTGGTGGCCATAGCGCGCCAGCGTCAGGGCCTCGGCATCGGGGATCGCGTCCAGCACCGGGGCCGTCTGAGGCCAGAGGCTCAGCACCTCGGCCTTCCACCGCTCCATCCCCGCCGCGACCCAGGCCGGATGGTCGTCGGGCTTCAAGCTCCAAAAGAAGGTCGCCAACCGGTCGGGCCCGTCCGGCCGCGCGCCGCACGGCAAAACTCCGATCATCCGCGACGCCCCGCGATAGACCTGCTCCAGCGCGCCCTCGTCGAACGGGTCGCCGGGCCAGGGCACCGTCCCCCAGACCGCGCCCCAGGCCAGCTCCGTCCGCTTGCCGCCCTGTCGCCTCAGCAGATCCCGCGCGATCGGCGAGCGCGCTCCGGACGCATCGACGACCAGATCGAACGTCGGGCCCGATGCCCCCTTCGCATCGACCAGCCGCCCGTCCCCCGCCGAGGCGACCTCATGGCCCGTGCGGAACTCGACCCCCTCGGCCAGGCAGGCGTCGTGCAGCACATGAAAGATCGCCGCCCGATGGACGCCCAGCGCGTTCAGTCCGTCCGGTCGCGGCGACTTCAGGTCCGAATACTTGACGTCCAGCACGACGCGACCCCGCCGCGCCTCGCGCCCGAAGATGTGGTTCAACGGTTGACCCAGCGCCGCGACCTGGGCCGTCAGTCCCAGCCGGTCCAGCACATGCAGCCCCGTCGGCTGCAGCATGAAGCCCGCCCCGATCGGCCGGGCCTCCGCGAACCGCTCATGCACGACGACCTTCCGCCCCTGTCGCTTGAGCAGCAGCGCGAGCGCCAGCCCCGTCGGTCCCGCCCCGACGACGGCGATGTCGCGCACAGTCATCGGGGCCGCGGGCTCAGGCGGGGACCAGCTCGATCAGGTCGAGGTTCGACTCGTATTGCGGCCACGGCAGCACCAGTCGCCACCGCTGCGGCCCGATCCGCTCCAGCACGGCGACCAGATCCCGATCGGGCCTCTGCCCATAGGAGTTGGCGGGCGGCTCGCTGGACAGGGCCATCGACCCCAGCATCACCATCTGCCGGTCGGTCTCGGGGAACAGCAGGCCGCTCGGCCGCTGCGACCCCGTCAACTTGGAGAACTTCAGCCCCCGGGGCGTCTGCTCGATGCGGCAGGCGAACCAGCCGTAGACGACATAGCCCAGGCCGCTCTCTCCGCCCTGGGACCCCAGCTTGACCGTCCGGCAGCGATAGTCCCCGACCGGCGGCGTCACGCCCACCCGCACCGCGCCCGGATCGGTCAGGTCGCCGACACTGTCCAGATCGCCCGATCCCGCCTGCCGCCGCGCCTGCTCCAGCGCCAACCGCCAGGCCGCGTCCCGGCGGGCATAGCGGTCCCGGTCGGTCGCCGTGACGATACCGCGCCAGTCCCTCAGCACGGCCTGCCCGCCCCCGCCCGGCGGAGGAGGCGGTGGCGGCGGTGGCGTGCTCGCGCAGGCGGCGACAGTGAGGGCGGCGAGGGCGACGGCAAGGATACGCATGGCGCGGAGGGAGCCTCAGCAAGGCCCGACCGTCAAGCGGCGCGAGGCCGTTCCGCGTCGTCGGTCTCGGTCAGGGCCCGGTCCAGCGCCTTGGCGAAGGCGCGGATGTCCAGCGGTTTGGTCAGATAGTCGCGAAAGCCTGCTTCGCGGCCTCGGCGCACGTCCGACGGCATGGCCCCGGCCGACAGGGCCATCACGGGAATTCCGCGCGTCAGGGGATCGCCGTCCAGCCTCGCCTTCAACTCGAACCCCGACAGTCCCGGCAGATTGATGTCCAGCAGGATCACATCGGGCCTCAGGTCGCGCGCCAGGGCCAGCCCCTCGTGCCCGGTCTCGGCGACATGCAGCTGGATCGGGCCCAGGGCCGCCACCACGTGGCGCATCAGGGCGATGTTGGATGGGTTGTCCTCGACGTAAAGCATCACCGCCTGAGGCAGGTTGCCCGTCTCCAGAGGCGAGGCAACCACGGTCGGGGCCGGGGCTCGCGCCAGGGGCAGGTGGAGGGTGAAGGTCGAGCCTTCACCCTCCACGCTGTGGGCCTCGATCCGCCCGCCCATGGCCTCCGCCAACCGCCGCGAAACCGCCAGTCCGACGCCGGTACCCTCTATCGCGGTCTCCTCGCGCCCCAGGCGTCTGAAGGGCTGAAACAGCTCGGCCATCCGGTCTTTCGGCAGCCCCAGCCCCGTGTCGTGCACCGACAGGGCGACCCCATCCGGCGTCTGGCGCAGTTCGACCAGCACATGGCCGCCCGGGCGGTTGTACTTGATGGCGTTGGTCAGGAGGTTCAGCAGCACCTGTCGCAGCCGGGTGCGGTCGGCCACGACGCCCAGACCCGCCGTCGGCTCGGGCGCGCGCAGGGTCACCCCCGCAGCTTCGGCCTGGGGCCGCACGATATCGCAGACCTGACGCACCACCAGTTGCGGGTCGACCCGCTCGATCGACAGGCTCAGTCGGCCGGCCTCGATCCGCGCCAGGTCCAGCACCTCGTCGACCAGGGCCAGCAGGTTCCGGCCCGAGGCGTGAATCTGGTCGACCGCCTGCCCCTGGGGCCGCGTCAGGGGCTCGGCGTCCGCGTTCATCCGCAGCAGTTCGGCGAACCCCAGCACCGCGTTCAGCGGCGTCCGCAACTCATGCGACAGGCCCGCCAGGAAGTCAGACTTGGCATCGTTGGCCGCCTGCAGGGCCGTGGCCTTCTCGTCGGCGGCCTGCACCGCCCGGGTCAGCGCCTCGGTGCGCTCGGCGACGCGTCGCTCAAGATCGGCGTTCACGACCGACAGCCCGGCGGCGCGGCGGCGCGCGTCGAGCCACAGGCGCACCCCGGCCCAGCCGGTCGCCAGGGCCATGGAAACAATCAGCAGTGCGATCAGCATGGCGTGAGCCCTCCTTGGGAGAGATCACAACACGTTCAGGTTGCATCAAGGTAAACCGTGCTCGCGTCGGTCGTGAACGACCGGCTCGGCAGGCGGTCAGTCCTCGGCGGCCTCGACCTTGCGACGCGGCGCGCGCTTCTTGGCCGCCGGGACCTCCCCGGTCTCCGTCGCCGCCACGGACGGCGCTGTGGGCCGGGTCAGGAAGCCGGGCAGGGCACTGCCGTCGCTGTCATCGGCCGGAGCCTCGTCGCGCGACTCGGCGCGGGGCGTCCGGGTGCGGCGGGCGGGACGCTCCTCACGGACCGGAGCCTCGACGGCGGGTTCCGCGGCAACGGGGGTCTCTGGAACCTCGCCGGCGTCGTGTCCGTCGCCCTGATACCGTTCTTCCGGCGCATCGCCGATGCCGCCCTCGGCCTGGAACCGACGGTTGCGTTCCTCGCGGCGACGCTCCCAGCGTTCGCGGCGGGTCTCGCGGCGACCGCCCTGGCCGTCGCCCTCGGCGCGCGGTTCGGCGTCACGGTCACGCGGCTGGCCGTCACGAGGCTGACCGTCCCGAATCTGGTCGCGGTTCTGGTCCCGGTCCCGGTTCTGGTTGCCGTCGCGATTCTGGTCGCGGTCGCGCCATTCGCGCGGCTCGCGCGGTTGATCGTTGTGACCGTCGTTCTGAGGACGGTTTTCGCGGTCGGCGGCCTGCTGAGCGGCGAGGAAGGCGGCGGCCTGGGCCCCCGTCTCGTCCTCGAAGTCGATGTCGTAACCCTGGTTGGACAGTTCGCGCGCGGCGATCTCCGAGACCGGTCGCTGCGGCTGCAGCGCTCTCAGCACGCGGAAATAATGCTCGGCGTGCTGCAGATAGTTCTCGGCCAGAACCCGGTCGCCGGCCGACGACGCGTCGCGCGCCAGCTGCTGATAGCGCTCATAGACGGTCTGGGCGTTGCCCCGGACCTTGATGTTCTCGGGCCCTTGCGAATCCCACGAACGGTTCGGATTGGCCGCGTTCGCATTGCCGCCGCCGGGCTTCCGGTTGCGGCCGCGCTGGCGCTTCATGCCCTTGAAATCTCTCATCCAACGTCCGTGCTGGTCGGCGTCCCCGGCGGTGGCGGGGGGTGGGGCCGTGGTTCCTGGTTCGGTCTTGGCTAGGGTCGCCTGGGGCCCATCCCCGTTGGCGATGTGATCGAAAAGACCGGTTGTCCCCCGTCGTGGTGCGCCCGAAACCGTCCGGGCCTTCACGCGCGTCCCAGCCGCGCGTCACCGGTCCAAGAGGCGGATCGGGAAGGTGCGGTTGAGTGGGAGACACACCTGACTTAGCGCGCGCCGACGGGCTTTCCAAGGGGTTTCAGACGGCGGGCCTCTCCGGCCCAGAAAAAAGCCCCCGGCGCGACGACCGGGGGCTGGAAGTGGATCTCTCTCGCCGCCGCCGGGAGGGGATGACATCCGACCGCGAAGAACGGCTCGGCCGCTCTGTGTCCAAAGTGTCACGGCTTACAGAAAGAGTCAAATCGCACGATCAAGCGCTTGGCTGTGTTCATCCGAACACGGTGAACCCTTCGTTAAACCGTCAGTTTCGGCCCGGCCGCCGCGTGGGGTCCGTCAGGCGGAACAGCCCGCCGTCCAGCCTGGACGCCGGTGTCAGGGTCGTCAGCTGGGTCCGCGTGCGCGAGCCCTGCGCGTCCGTGATCGTCCATTCCTGCAGGCGCAGCGGGCTTCCGGCGAAGGCCAGGATCACCGAGCCGTCGTTGGGCCGACGCGCGTCCCGCGCCGTGATGGCAAAGGCCCCCGACTGCATCCGCGTGACCCGGTCGATGCTGACGCCCTGATCGAAGCGGACGTTCCTGGCCAGAAAGGTCGACAGCGGCGTCGCCCCCAGCGGCACCTGACGGAACACGTTCAGCCGCGGGTCGTAGCGTTTGACGTTCGATCCGTCCGACACGACCAGCAGTCCGGCGGGATTGGTGTACTCGAACCGCATCCGGCCGGGACGCTGCAGATAGAACCGGCCCTGGCGCCGCTGACCGCCCGCGCCCGTCTCGACGAAGGTGCCCTGGGCGGCCGTCAGGTTCTGCAGATAGGTCTGGGCCTGGGCCAGGATGGCGCGATCGGCGTCGGACAGGCCGGACTGGGCCGAGGCGGGCATGGCGGCGACCGCCGCGACGGCGGCGAGGCCAAAGCCGAGATCTCTGCGGGAAAGCGTCATGTCGTTCCTTCTCCTCCACCGGAGGCTTTTCGATCGTCCGGTCATGACGGCCCACGACGGCGCGGTCATGACGCGACCCTGACCATATTCCGGCGGCCGGATGAAGCGTCGTTCAGCCTCGGGGGTTCCGAGGCCGGGTCGGGCAAGGCGGTCGGCACCGGCGGGGCCGCGATCTCGCCACGATCATTGCGCCTCCGTAACAATCTGAAATCACGACGAGATTCATGACGGCGAAGTAACTAGGGCGGGTCAAGCGTGCTTGATATGTCCGCGTTTGACAGGGCGCGCGTCGCGCCGGGGGCTGTAAGCATGATCCGACTGAAAACCATCCTGATGGCCGGCGCCGCCATGGCCGTCGTCAGCGCGCCCGCCTTCGCCCAGACCGCCCCGGCGACACCCGCCCCGGCGACGACCGCGCCTCCGCAGACGCCGCCCGCCCAGCAGCCGTCGCAAGAGGAACCGGAGGCCGAGACCGACGCAGTCACCGACGTCGTCGTCACCGGCAACCGGCAGGAGACGCGGACCTCGATCGATTCGGTCAGCTACAGCCTGGCCAACGACCTGCAGGCCACGACCGGCAGCCTGGCCGACGCCTTGCGCAACGTCCCGTCCGTCGATGTCGATCCCGAAGGCAATGTCTCCCTGAGAGGCGACTCGAACGTGACCATTCTGGTCGACGGACGCCCCTCGGGCATCCTGTCGGGCGCCGGGCGGGGCCAGGCCATCCAGCAGCTGCCGGCCGACCAGTATGCCCGCATCGAGGTCATGACCAATCCGTCGGCGGCCTACAGCCCCGAAGGATCGGGCGGCGTCATCAACCTGATCACCAAGCCCACCGCCCCGCGCCCCGGTCGCCAGACCACCGGCTCGATCCGCGCCAACGTCGGCGACGACGGCCGCTGGAACGCCGGGGCCTCGGGCTCCATCCAGCAGGACCGCCTGACCCTGTCCGGCGACCTCAGCTACCGCGCCGACCCGGTCAGCGTGTCGTTCGAGCGCATCCGCCAGCAGTTCAATCCGACGACCGGCGCCCTGATCTCCACCTCGACGACCGACCAGGAGGTCGAGAACGACCAGAACGGCGCTTTCGGCCGCGTCACCGCCGAATACCGCCTGACCGACAGGACCCAGCTGACCGGCGAACTGCGCGGCGTCGCCTTCTCGGGCGAGGGCGACGTTGTCGGACTGTTCGAGACCCGCGACGCCGCGGGCACGCCGACCAGCCGCTATCGCCGCGACGGATCGGTGGACTTCGACTTCGTGAACTGGGGCGCGACCGCACGCCTGCTGCACCGCTTCGACGACGCGGGCCACGAGTGGTCCAACGAGCTGCGCTATGATCAGAACGGCAATGAGACGGGCGGCCTGACCCTGTCGCGCTTCGCCCTGCCGGTCGGCCCGGATCTCTATGAGCTGACCGAGCAGGAGACCGACCAGACCACGATCGGCCTGACCAGCGCCTATGTCCGGCCCTTCTCCGAGGGCGGCCAGCTGCGCCTGGGCTATGAGCTGAACATCCAGCAGCCGGACCAGGACTTCGTCTTCTCGCGCGGCGCGTCGGAGGCCGGCCTTGCGGTCGTTCCGGGCTTCTCGAACCGGTTCGAGGCCGAACAGACAGTCCACGCCTGGTACGCCACCTGGGAGCGCCCCCTGACCGAGCAGTTCTCGGCCCAGCTGGGTCTGCGGCTGGAACAGGCCGACATCGAGATCACCGACCTGACCGGCGGCGTCTCGGCCTCCCAAGACTATTTCAAGGCCTATCCGACGGCCCACCTGCAGTACAAGCTGTCCGAGGCGCAGACGCTGCGCGCCAGCTATTCGCGGCGCATCCAGCGGCCCCAGCCGAACCAGTTGAACCCCTTCGTCGCCTTCCAGGACCCGCTGAACCTGCGCTCCGGCAACCCCGATCTGGCCCCTCAGGAGACGGATGCCTTCGAGGTCATGTGGCAGATGCGCCAGGGTCAAACCTTCTACATGGCCACCGCCTATCTGCGCGACACCGACGGGGCCTTCACCGACGTGGCGCGCGACATCGGCGGCGGGGTCCTGCTGACCCGGCCCGAGAACCTCGGCTCGCGCCGCGACACCGGGGTCGAGGTCACCGCCAACGGCCCCCTGACCTCGACCCTGCGCTACAGCGGCAGCGTCAACCTGTTCCGCCAGGAGATCGATTCGACCGGCATTCCCGGCGGCGGCAATCGCGAGGGCACCTTCGCCAGCGGCCGCCTGAATCTGAGCTGGCAACCGACGCCCAAGGACTTCATCCAGGTCTCGGGCTTCTGGCAGGGCGAGCAGTTGCAGGCGCAGGGCACCCGCGAGGCCGGCGGCATGCTGAACATCGGCTATCGCAGGAAGCTGACCGACACCCTGTCGTTCAACTTCACCGGCCGCGACGTGCTGGGCACTTTCAACAACGACACGGTGTTCGAGACCCCCGCCTTCCGCGAGGAGTTCAATCAGGACATCAACCTGACGGCCTTCTACATCGGCCTGACCTGGACCCTGGGATCCGGCCCGCGCCGCCAGCCGGAGCAGTTCGACTTCTCGACCGGCCCGACGGGGGGCTGATCAGGCTCAGGCCCGGGTCGCCCAGGCCATCCAGAGGGCGACGGCGGCGATTCCCGCTGCCATCGCCCGCCCGGCCCACAGACCGCGCAGCCGACGCATGACCACGGCCCCGGCCGCCGCCGCGCCCAGCACGATCGCGCCGTGGATCACCACGCTGACGACCAGGTGCAGGCTCCCCAGCGTCAGGGCCTGAACCATCGGCGCGGCATGGTCGGGCCGGATGAAGGTCGGCAAGAGCGCCACATAGAAGACCGCCGCCTTGGGGTTCAGCAGATTGCCGGTCAGCCCCCGCAGGAACAGGCCACGCAGCTTCTCCGGATCGCGCCCGGCGTCCTCGGCCGCCTTGCCCGCCCCGGCCCAGGCCTCCCACGCCAGCCAGAGCAGAAACAACACGCCCGCCCACCGCACGGCCTGATACAGCGCCGGAAACGCCACCAGCACCGACGTCAGCCCGACCGCCGCCAGCAGCATCCATACCGCCAGCCCCAGCGTCACGCCCGCGACCGCCGCCAGCCCCGCCAGCCGCCCCTGCCCCATCGCCACCAGCGCCAGCCACCCCATGTTCGGCCCCGGCGTCAGCTCGATCAGCGCCACCGCCACCAGAAACGGCAGGACGACAGACGGATCGATGGGCCAGAGAGCGTGGGGCATGGCTTCACCCTAGACCATCCGCGAAGCCCGACCGAAGCCCGCCTTGTCGAGCGCAACAGCTTCGCGCATAGGTTGGATCGTCACTGCAGGGGGTGCCGAGATGTCGGAAACGGGAGCCGTCCGGCGGCGGCGCGCCTACGTCATCGGCGACGGCCTTTCGGGCGGTTTCTGGCGACGCGTCGTCGCCTTCTGGATCGATCATGCGGTCGTCGGCTTGGCGCTCACCGTGATCGGCGCGGTCGCTTTCAGCCTCACGGACGGCGCCGTTCGGCACAGTAGCCCGCTGATCGGGCTCGCCCGCTGCAGCCCGGTCGAGGCGGCGACATCGCGAAACACCGACCGTCTGACGGCGCTGCCGGCCGGCGGCCTAGTGAAGCCCCTTCGCCCCGATCGCCCGCCCGACCGGATCGAGATGTTCCGATGCGATCGGTTTCCCAGCAACAGCACCGTTCGCGTCCACTTTGTCTGGGACGGTCGCCCCCGCTACTACGAGGCCGCGCACTACCCGTTGCAGCCGTCAGGCCGTCTGACCTCGCGAACCTTCGATCTCGCCACCCTGTTCTTCCCGACCCTGCTGGTCTGGCTGACTGTGAGCGAGGCGGTCTGGGGCGCCGGACCCGGCAAGCGGATCATGAGGCTCCGGGTCATCGACCGGGACGGCGTCCGCCGGGCCCGACGGGGTCCCGTGCTCGTGCGCAACGCCCTCCTCTACGGACTGCCGGCTGTCGTCGGTCTCGCTGCGGCCGCTCACGGCCTGTTCGGCGCCAAACCGGGCGGTCCCTTGTTCGAGCCGGTCACTGACCTCGCCTTCGCCGCCTACGGTGCGGCTGGTGGCCTCTGGAGTCTGGTCGTTCTCGTGACCGTCCTTGCGCAGAGACCGGACCCGTTCTGGGACCGTTGGTCGGGACTGAGCGTGCGCAGGCGGGTCTGGGTCGAGGACGGTTGAGCCCTCGCCCGACACCCGCCCCCTTGTGTGTCCCCTTCGCCACACCCAAGTGACCGGCACAGCGGCGTTGCTCCTTCGAGGACGCCGCGTCACCATCGTCGCCTCAGGGGACAGCCATGAATCTCGACCTCTATTCCGACCGCGCCAAACAGGCCGTCCAGTCGGCCCAGACCCTGGCCCTGGCCAGAAAGCACCAGCAGTTCGCGCCCGAGCACCTGCTCAAGGTCCTGCTGGAGGAGCGGGACGGCCTGGCCCGCAACCTCATCACCGCCGCCGGCGGCGATCCGGCCAAGGCCGCCGAGGGCGCGGAAGCCCTGCTGAAGAAACGCCCCCAGGTCGAGAGCGCGAGCAGCCAGCTGTATCTGGACGGCGCGACCGCCCGCGTCTTCGCCAAGGCGGAAGAGGCCGCCAAGAAGAACGGCGACGCCTTCGTCACCACTGAACGCATCCTGTCCGCCATCGCGCGCGAGGGCGGCCCGGCCGGCGACGCGCTGAAAGCGTCGGGCGTCACCGCCGACAAGCTCGACGCCGCCGTCGCCGATGTCCGAAAGGGCAAGACCGCCGACTCCGCCGGGGCCGAGGACGCCTACGACGCGCTGAAACGCTATGCCCGCGACCTGACCCAGGCCGCGCGGGATCAGAAGATCGACCCCGTCATCGGCAGGGACGAGGAGATCCGCCGCACCATCCAGGTCCTGGCACGGCGCACCAAGAACAACCCCGTCCTGATCGGCGAGCCCGGCGTCGGCAAGACCGCCATCGTCGAGGGCCTGGCGCTGCGCATCGTCAACGGCGACGTGCCCGAGAGCCTGAAGGACAAGACGGTGATGGCGCTCGACATGGGCTCCCTGATCGCCGGCGCCAAATACCGGGGCGAGTTCGAGGAGCGGCTGAAGGCCGTGCTGGGCGAGGTCACGGCCGCGGAAGGCCAGATCATCCTGTTCATCGACGAGATGCACACCCTGGTCGGCGCCGGGAAGACCGACGGCGCCATGGACGCCTCCAACCTGCTCAAACCCGCCCTGGCGCGCGGCGAGCTGCACTGCGTCGGCGCCACGACGCTGGATGAGTATCGCAAATACATCGAGAAGGACGCCGCCCTGGCCCGTCGCTTCCAGTCGGTCTTCATCGACGAGCCGTCGGTGGAAGACACCGTCTCCATCCTGCGCGGCCTGAAGGAGAAGTACGAGGTCCACCACGGGGTGCGCATCAGTGACAGCGCCATCGTCGCCGCCGCCACCCTGTCGAACCGCTACATCACCGACCGCTTCCTGCCCGACAAGGCCATCGACCTGATCGACGAGGCCGGCAGCCGCGTGCGCATGGCGGTCGACTCCAAGCCCGAGAGCCTGGACGAGATCGACCGCCGCCTCGTCCAGCTGAAGATCGAACGCGAGGCCCTGAAGAAGGAGACCGACGCCGCCTCTCGCCAGCGGCTGGATCGCCTCGACGACGAGATCGCCGACCTCCAGACCCAGTCCGACGAGCTGACCACCCGCTGGAAGGCCGAGAAGGACAAGGTCGGTCAGGGCGCCCAGCTGCGCGAGACCCTCGACCGCCTGCGCGCCGAACTCGCGGCCGCCCAGCGAAACGGCGACCTCGGCCGCGCGTCCGAGATCGCCTATGGCCAGATCCCCCAGATCGAGAAGCAACTGGCCCAGGCCGAGGCCGACGAGAACTCCGGCGGCGGCCCCCTGACGCCCGAGGTCGTCGACGCCGAACAGATCGCCGCCGTCGTCTCCCGCTGGACCGGCGTGCCGGTCGACAAGATGCTGGAGGGCGAGCGCGAGAAGCTGCTGTCGATGGAGGACGCCCTGCGGGGGCGTGTCGTGGGTCAGGACGCGGCATTGGAAGCCGTCGCCGACGCCGTCCGCCGCGCCCGCGCGGGCCTCAACGACCCCAACCGCCCGCTGGGCAGCTTCCTGTTCCTCGGCCCCACCGGCGTCGGCAAGACCGAGCTGACCAAGGCCCTGGCCGCCTTCCTGTTCGACGACGAGACCGCCATCACCCGCATGGACATGTCGGAATACATGGAGAAACACTCGGTCAGCCGCCTGATCGGCGCCCCTCCGGGCTATGTCGGCTATGACGAGGGCGGCGCCCTGACCGAGGCGGTGCGCCGCCGCCCCTATCAGGTCGTCCTGTTCGACGAGGTCGAAAAGGCCCACCCCGACGTCTTCAACGTCCTGCTGCAGGTGCTGGACGACGGCCGCCTGACCGACGGTCAGGGCCGCGTGGTCGACTTCAAGAACACATTGCTGATCATGACCTCCAACCTCGGCTCCGACGCCCTGGCCAACCAGCAGGACGGCGAAGACGTCGAGTCCGTCCGCCCCTATGTCATGGAGGCTGTCCGCGCCCATTTCCGGCCGGAGTTCCTGAACCGCATCGATGAGATCATCCTGTTCCGCCGCCTGGGCCGCGACCAAATGGCCGGCATCGTCCGCATCCAGCTGGCGCGTCTGGAAAAGCTGATGGCCGACCGCCGCCTGACCCTGTCCATCGACGACGGCGCCCTCGCCTGGCTGGCGGACAAGGGCTACGACCCCGTCTACGGCGCGCGCCCGCTGAAGCGCGTCATCCAGAAGGACCTCGTCGACCCGATGGCGAAGAAGCTGCTGGCCGGAGAGCTGGAGGACGGGTCCGTGATCGCCGTGTCAGCGGGAAGCGAGGGGTTGGAGATCGGGAAGGCGCGAGTGCATTAGGAGTAGATGCCCTGTATCGCCGATCAGCGAGGAGGGAACATCAATAGCGTCAGCATCCTGTGCCGCTTCGCTACCGGTGCCCTCGCGAGGCGCCGAAGGGCGCTGCGTGCCGTGCTTATCGCTAGCAGTGCGTCCGAGGTCTTAAACTTGAGAAGTGGATTGTAGTCGGCCTCATGTCGGCGCTCTTGAAGCGCTACAACTGCAACCGCGAGAGCTTGAAGGTTTGGACCAAAGCCGCCAGCAGGCATCATCCCCGCAATCTTCTTGCTCGGCTGAGGCTTTCCGATATCGGCGCAAAGCTCCTTGATCCAGCGATGATCCAGGCTCCGGTAAGCTAGGCCGTACTCCGCGCTTCCGCGTTTCGTCTTGCCTATGACTTGATCGGCTGCCGCCGCTAGCAGGGCATGAAACACCGCGTAGTAGGCAGACGATATTGCCCGGCGTAAGTCGACTTGGCGGGGCGGGCCGGCGGCGGGCGGTTGTATTAGTTTAGTGGCCTGATCGAGCAAATGACCGGGGTCTGGGTTCGCCATCTGGTTAGGCTTCACCAGCTTCAGCATACTCGATGATTGGAGTGCGCTCTTCGCCCGCATTCGCTAATGCTGATGTGATCGCAACAAGCGCATCCAGGGCGTCGTCGTCTTTCACACGCCGAGCAAAATCTCGCTTGAGAACAATGGTGATGCGAACTGCCTGATGGCCCTCGGAGTCGAAAGTGCTTCGACTCCGAACTGACTCAAGGGCTGCAGGCTTGAGATGCTCTTTAGCGGCTCTAGCCGTTATCTCTTCGATTCGGGCGGGGGAAAGCATGGGTGACAACATAGGTCCTCCAAGTTGATAACGCACCAGTGACGTCAGGATAAGATCGCTCTAACCCTCGGCCCTCCCGCTCTCCAACTCCACGATCCGGGCGCTTATCTGCTTCTCGAACTTGTAAATGTCTGTCAGATCGCTGAGCAGATGCCGCTCCTCGTCCTTGGCCGTGAAGGTCCCGAGGTACTTGGTCGTGAGTCCATTGAAATGCAGCCGCGCTAACGTCCGACGATTGTTGTCGTCCAAAAGGATCGCGCAGTAGGACTTGGCGTCTCGAATGATGATCCGTTTCGGATCGACGTGGCGTGACGCGATGGCCTGAATGATATGAAAGCCCGCGATTTCCTCGGCGGTAGTGGAAATGCCGATGTCTTCGACGTCGGCGGCTCCGCCCGCATCGTCATCGGCCTTGGGCGAAGAGGCATTCAGCGCCGACGAAAGACGATCATTGACCAGGTCACGAACGAGCGATGCGATCGAGGCGACGACGAGCTTTCCGAAGTTATCCTTCACTGCGGACGTGACGCGCCCATCGTGAACGCGCTTTGCCAGAAGGCTCACGAATTCATCGGAAGGCTCAGCGAACTCTCTTTCCAGCTCTTTGCGGATCAGAGACTGGAGCTTGAGATTGCCGGCTTCTTTGACGATGCGCTCGATATCGAAGGTCGCCTTTGAGAAGGCCTCTATCGTCTTCACATCGCCCGCTTTGAGCGCGGCCATCGAGAAGGTGAAGAACGGCTTGTCGTCCATCTTGTTCGGCCGTTCGACGTCCGAATAGAACTGGTAGATCACGCCATTGGTCAGGATGGCCAGCCTCGCGTCCGTTACGCTGAAGTACCGAAATAGCTGGCCGGCGTGGTTGATACCGAGCTCGACCGAAGCTGGTTTGCACTCGACTAGAATGTTGACCTTGCCCTCCTTGCAGATGGCGTAGTCTACCTTCTCGCCCTTCTTGGTGCCGACGTCGGCACAGAACTCAGGAATGACCTCGGCGGGGTTGAAGACGTCGTACCCAAGCGCCTGAATGAACGGCATCACCAGCGCGTTCTTGGCCGCCTCTTCGGTCAGAAGCACTTCCCGGTGTTGCAACGTTCTCTGCTGAAGCTCCGCCAGCCGCGCCGCCAAGTCCATGTGTCCCTCCCCAGGTTTTGTGACATGACCTTGTCGCGAATAGCCAAGCTCGTCTACCCGAGATTGCAGGCTGGTGGCCGCATGAGGGTCGGGTGACGCGTCGGCCCCTGCCACGTAAGCCGAACGAGCGAAGAGACCCCCGCGTCTCCACGGGGGCCTCTGGTCTCCTCGCCGCCGGGCGCCCCCGGCCTAGGGGTTGATGACGACCTTGATGCAGCCGTCGGTCTTTTCCTGGAACATTTTGTAGGCGTCGGGGCCGTCCTCCAGCTTGATCTTGTGGGTGATCAGGAAGCCGGGGTCGATCTCGCCTTCCTCGATGCGGCGCATCAGGGGTTCGAGGTAGCGCTGCACATGGGTCTGGCCGGTCTTGAGGGTCAGGCCCTTGCCGACAACGGCGCCCATCATCACCGGCACCGGGCCGACGAAGACGCCGGGCAGGCTGATCGTACCACCGGGGCGGCAGGCGAGGATGGCCTGGTTCAGGGCGTAGGGGCGCTCCATCTTCGCAACGACGGTCTCCTGGACCTTTTCCAGCATGCCGCCCGAGCCGTGGCTTTCCAGGCCGACGGCCTCGATCACCGCGTCGGGGCCGACGCCGTTGGTCATGGCCATGATCTCGTCCTGCAGCTCGCCCGCGACGGCCGCGAAGTCGATGGTCTCGGCGCCGCCGGCTTCCGCGAGGCGCAGCCGCTCCTCGACCTGGTCGACGGCGATGACGCGTTCGGCCCCCATCATGAAGGCGCTGCGGATGGCGAACTGGCCCACGGGGCCGCAGCCGAAGACGAGGACGGTCTGACCCGGCTGGATGTTCGCGTTCTCGGCCGCCATCCAGCCGGTCGGGAAGATGTCGGACAGGAACAGGACCTGGTCGTCGGTCAGGCCGTTCGGCACCACGATCGGCCCCACGTCGGCATAGGGGACGCGCAGATATTCGGCCTGGCCCCCCGGGAAGCCGCCATACATGTGGGTGTAGCCATACAAGCCCGCGGTCGGATAGCCGATCTGTTTGGCCTGTTCCGCCCCGTTCGGGTTGGACCGTTCGCAGACCGAGAACAGGCCCCGCCGGCAATAGTCGCACTCGCCGCAGCTGATGGTGAAGGGCACCACGACGCGGTCGCCGACCTTTAGCTTGGTGTTGTCCTTGCCGACCGCGACGACCTCGCCCATCGTCTCGTGGCCCATGACGTCGCCGGACTTCATGCCCGGCACGAAGCCGCCGTACAGGTGCAGGTCACTGCCGCAGATGGCGCAGGAGGTGACGCGGATGATGGCGTCGCGGCCGTCCTGAATCTCGGGGTCGTCCACCGTCTCGCAGCGGATGTCGCCCTTGCCGTGCCAGCATAGCGCTTTCATGTCGATCTCCTCTGGGGTGAGGAGACAGAAGGCATGGGCGGCCGGGACGTTCCTGTGTCGGCTGGCGCACCCTTGCGTCCGTTTCTGACGCAGGCGCGTGTCAGACTGTGCCCGATCCCGACGTGGGATCAGGCCAGGGGAGTGCCGATTTCAGACGTTTCAGACGGTTCGCACGCTGTTTTTCGCCCTACAGCAGGACGGCGAAGATCAGGCTGACGACAGTGATATCAAAGGCGCGGGCAGCGAGGCTGAGCATGGCGGGCGTCCGGGGCGAGGATCAGTGCCTCGCTTCCTGCAAGCCCCGGGCCAGACCTTGGGCAGCCCTTGGGGCCAGTCCTAGACGTCGGTCTTCTTGACCACACCGGCCGGCGGGCGCCGGTCCTTCTCGCCCGAATATTCGTTGCCGAGATAGCTGGACCGGGCCGCGTCCAGCACGGGCGGCCCGCCCTTCAGCCCCCGCCTCTGGCCGGTCTGGCCCAGCACCTGGGCGGCGAAGGCGGCGGCGGGATCCAGGGGGGTGGGGTCATGCGGCGCCGCGTCCCCGGCAGGCCTTGCCGGTTCGTCCGTCGTGGCGGGCGAGACGGGCACCAGGGCGCGGCTCATGGAGGCGGCCCGGCGGTCGGCGGCGTCGCGGCGCTGGGTCTCGCGGCGGTCGCGGGGGCCGACGGGGGGAATGGGGCCGACCTCGCGGGTCATGCCTCAGCCGCCGCGCGCGCCGGCCAGCCGGTCGATCTGGGCCTTCATCTCGTCCATCTGGCGACGCATCTCGTCCAGCGCCGGATCGGCCGGGGCGGCGCCGGGCGCGGGGGCCGACGCCGGGGCCGGGGCGTCCGCGGGGCGGGCATAGGCGGGAAAGGGGAACATCTTCATCGCCTGCTCGAACATCGCCATGTTCTGCTTGGCCGCCGCCTCCAGCATGCCGCCGCCCATCAGGGCCCCGGGGGTCGTCCCGATCGCCTTGGTCATCTGCTCGCGGAACCCCTCCTGCTGGCGGGTGAAGTTCTCCAGCGACATCTGCAGATAGCTGGGCAGGACGCCTTCCATCTGGCCGCCGTAGAAGCCGATCAGCTGGCGCAGGAACTGGACGGGCAGCAGGGCCTGGCCCCGGCTCTCTTCCTCGAAGATGATCTGGGTCAGGATCTGCCGGGTCAGGTCCTCGTTGGTCTTGGCGTCGAAGACGACGAAATCGGTGCCGTCGCGCACCATCTTGGCCAGATCATCGAGGGTGACGTAGGCCGAGCTGGCGGTGTTGTAGAGGCGGCGGTTGGCGTATTTCTTGATGACGACGTGGTCGCCCTCCTTGCCCTTGCCGTTGGTCTGGGTGCTGTCGGCCACGATCACATCCCTGTTGTGCGGGTCACGTTATCCCGCAGTGCGGGACAGGGCGCCAGTGCCCGTGACGGTTTCTTGTCAGGCGAGGTTGGGCGCCAAGACCACGCCCACCAGCACCGCGGCCCAGTGGACCCCCGCCCCGGCCACGACGAAGCCGTGCCAGATGGCCCTGCGGTACTTCAGCTTGGGCGCGATGAAGAAGAAGACGCCGGCGGTATAGATCAGCCCGCCCAGCACCAGCAGACCCAGCGCGATGGGGTGGACCGTGTCGATCATCGGCTTGAGCGCGATCACCGCGATCCAGCCGAACACGACATAGACCCCGCTCCAGAAAGCGTCGGAAATCCGGGGCAGGACCAGCTTGGCCGCGACGCCGGCGAAGGCGATGGTCCACACCGCCACGGTGAAGCCGATGGCCCACCAACCCTCGAACCTCTGGGTCGTGAAGGGGGTGTAGCTGCCCGCGATCATCAGGAAGATCGCCGCCTCGTCCAGCCGGCGCAGCACCGGCCGCGCCGCGCAGGGGCGCGTCAGGTTGTAGACGGTGGAGGCCGTCAGCATGGCGACCAGGCACAGGGCGTAGATGGCCGTGGCCACCACCGCGCCGCTGCCGCCATAGAGGGCCGACAGCACCGCGAGCGCGATGCCGCCGACGGCCGCAAGGGTCAGACCGACGGTGTGCACGACCAGGTCGGCGGTATGCTCGGACGGCGACTGGTAATGCTCCTCCAGATCGATCTGATCGGGGGTGCAGAGGCGACGGGCGTGACGCTTGAAGAAGTCCAGCATGATCGCACCAACTCGGCAGTTCTGCCTGTCGTTCCGCCCATATGGGCACGTCGGGATGACTTTCGCCTGAACGGACGGCGGACAGGTGACGAAACCGCGCCGATGCGGCAGAAACGCCACGCAAGCTTTCCCCCGGCCTAACGGGCAACCCGCCCGGCAAGGTCCGATCAAGGACTTCCGATCCATGACCGACGTCGTCATCGTTTCTGCCGCCCGCACGCCCGTCGGCTCCTTCCTGGGGGCCCTGTCGTCCCTGCCGGCATCCAAGCTGGGCGAGATCGCGATCCGGGCGGCGCTGGAGCGCGCGGGCGTCGATCCGGCTGACGTCGACGAGGTCATCCTGGGCCATGTGCTCCAGGCCGCGACCGGTCAGGGCCCCGCCCGCCAGGCCGCCATGGGCGCGGGCATTCCCAAGGAGACGCCGGCCTGGAGCCTGAACCAGATCTGCGGCTCGGGCCTGCGCGCGGTGGCGCTGGGCTATCAGCAGATCGCGCTGGGCGACGCGAAGGTCATCGTGGCGGGCGGCCAGGAGAGCATGAGCCAGGCCCCTCACGCCCAGCATCTGCGCAGTGGCCAGAAGATGGGCGACCTCGCGTTGATCGACACCATGATCAAGGACGGTCTGTGGGACGCCTTCAACGGCTATCACATGGGCCAGACGGCCGAGAACATCGCCGAGAAATGGCAGATCACCCGCGCCGACCAGGACGCCTTCGCGCTCGGCAGCCAGCACAAGGCCGAGGCCGCGCAGAAGGCCGGAAAGTTCGACTCCGAAATCGCGCCCGTCGTCATCGCCGGCAAGAAGGGCGACACCGTCGTCGACAAGGACGAATACACTCGCCACGGCGCGACGCTGGACTCCATGGAGAAGCTGCGTCCCGCCTTCACCAAGGATGGCACTGTCACCGCCGCCAATGCGTCGGGCCTCAACGACGGCGCGGCTGCCCTGGTCCTGATGTCGGCCGAGGAGGCGAAAGCGCGGGGCCTCGAACCGCTGGCCCGCATCGCGTCGTGGGCCACGGCCGGCGTCGATCCGGCGGTCATGGGCACGGGCCCGATCCCGGCGTCGCGGAAGGCGCTTCAGAAGGCCGGATGGACCGTGGCCGATCTGGACCGCGTCGAATCCAACGAGGCCTTCGCCGCCCAGAGCCTGTGCGTGCTCAAGGAGCTCGAGCTCGATCCGGCCAAGGTCAACGTCAACGGCGGGGCCATCGCCATCGGCCATCCGATCGGGGCGTCCGGCGCCCGCATCCTGACCACCCTGCTGCACGAACTGAAGCGCGAGGGGCTGTCAAAGGGCCTGGCCACCCTCTGCATCGGCGGCGGCATGGGTGTGGCCATGTGCGTCGAGCGCGCCTGACCTAGAGCGTCGCCTTCAGCTCCCGCAGGAAGGCCTGCCGCTCGTCGGACCGTTCGCGGCTGGTCGCGCTGGGCCAGGCCGACAGGAAGACGACGACAAGCTTTCGTTCCGGATCGACGTGGATCATCTGGCCGAAAATGCCTGCCGCCTCGAACTGGGCCCCGTCGGCGCGGGTCCACCACTGGGCCCCGTAGCCCCGGTCGTTCTCGGGGAAATCCACCATCTGGGAGGTGGCGTTCTCGAACCAGCGGCGGTCGGCGATCTGGCCGCCCGGCACGGTGCCCCGCTCGAGCGCCATCAGCCCGACCCGGCCCCAGTCGCGCAGCGTCGCCGAGACACAGCAGCCGCCCGCCTCCTTGCCCTGGGCGTCCAGCATCCAGAAGGCCGGGGCCTCCATGCCCGCCGGGTCCCAGACCTTTTCCTTAAGATACTCCGCCAGCGGCCGCCCGGTGGCGCGGGCGACCAGGACACCGATCAGGTTTGTCTCGCCGGTGTTGTAGTGCCAGCGCTCGCCGGGTGGATGCTCGCGCGGCAGACCCCGCAGATAGGCCACCGTGGCGTCCAGGTCGGCCGGGGGCGGCGTCAGGTAGAAGCGGGCGACGTCGGATCGCGCGTCCGTGTAGTCCTCGTTCCAGCGCGCGCCGGAGGTCATGGTCAGGACATGGGCGATCTGGACCCCGTCATAGGCGCCGCCCGCCAGCTCGGGGATGTAGTCGGTGACGAGGTCGTATGGGCTACGGATCGAGCCGTCGGCCAGCGCCGCCCCGACCAGGGTCGAGGTCAGGGACTTGGTCATGGAGAAGCTGTCCCAATGATCCTGGGGCGTCAGACCGAGGCCATAGCGTTCCAGGCGGACGCGCCCGTCGTGGATGACGATCAGCCCCGACACCCGCTGCGCCTGCATGAAGGCGGCGGGGTCGAGATCCATCGGCTCGCCCTCGGGCAGCGGCCGGGGCGTGGGTGACGGCTCGATCCGCGCATGGGGGATCAGCTCGGGCATGCGCCGCAGGTCCTGCTCGCGTCGCTCGGCCGGCCAGAACAACACCTGCAGATCGGCCGGCAGCGGCGAGGCGGTCTGGGCAGCGGCCGGGCCGATCAGGCTGAGGGCGGCGACGAGGGCGAGCAGCGGACGACGGATCATGCGGTGGCCTCCTGTGTTGCAGGTTCTGCTGCTCAGCATAGACTTGTCAAGTATGCTTGACTATTTTGAGCGCGGCCTCGGTCGGAGGTTCATCACAACGTACACAGCGGGGTCACAACGGACACGACGATACCGAGCGGACGGTGAAAGCGCCGACCGCTCATTGTCCAGATCAGCGTCATCGGGAGACGCTTCGCGTTGTTTGGTCGCGAGCGGCGAAGCCGCATCTCATTGCTCGGATGGTCGAAGTGACCGATCGTCGCCGTCGACGTCCGCTCGGTCTCGTCGTGTCCGTTGTGACCTCGCTGTGGTCGTTGTGATGAAACGTCTCGCCACAGCACTGAAGCCGAGGCGTGTGCCCCGATTAGTCGGGCCAGGTCGTCCGATCCGCGCCCAGTACCTCGCCCGCCAGATACAGCGATCCGCAGATCACCACCCGCCCGGCACCGAGGGTCAAGGCGCGCGACAGGGCCGCCCTCACCGAGGTCGCGCCCTGGGCCCCGAGGCCGTGGCCGCGCGCCACCGCCGCCAGGGCATCCGGCTCCGCCGCAGCGCCCTCGAAGGCGACGGTGAAGACATGGGCCCCCGTGTCCTTCAGCGCCTCGAAGAAGCCGCCGTGATCCTTGTTGGCCAGCATGCCGACGATCAGGGCCAGCGGTCGGGGGGCATGTCTCTGACGTTCCGCCAGAGTGTCAGCCAGGGCTCGTCCCGCGTGAGGATTGTGCCCGCCGTCGAGCCACAGCTCCGCCTCCGCCGCCTTGGCCGCCGCGCCAAAGGGTCCGCCTGTCAATCGTTGCATACGGGCGGGCCAGCGCACGGCGGCGATCCCTTCGGCGATGGCGGTTTCAGGCAGATCGAGCTCCAGCGCCACCGCCGCTGCAAGCCCGCCATTGGCCACCTGATGCGGACCCGTCAGCGCGGGCGCGGGCAGGTCCAGGAACCGTTCGGTGTTCTGAAATACCATACCGCCCCGCTCGGCCCAGGCGTCGAAGTCGGTGCCCATGAGGGTCAGGGGTGTCTGCACCGCATGCGCTCTCGCCTCGATCACCGCCAGGGCCGCCTCGGACTGGCGCGCGACGATGCCCCGGGCCCCGGCCTTGAGGATGCCAGCCTTCTCGCCGGCGATCATGGCGATGTCGGTGCCCAGGAACTCGGCGTGATCCAGGTCCACGGGGGCGATCACGCTCAGCAGGGGCCGCTCGATGACGTTGGTCGCGTCCAGCATCCCGCCCAGCCCGACCTCGACGATGGCCAGGTCCGCCGGCGTCTCGGCCATGGCCACGAAGGCGGCCGCCGTCGTGCTCTCGAACACGGTCGTTTCCACGCCCTTGACCGCCTCGATCCGGTCCAGAATGGCCGAAAGGTGATCGTCCTCGATCAGTCGTCCGGCCAGTCGGATCCGCTCGTTGAACCGCACCAGATGCGGCGAGGTATAGACATGGACCTTGAGGCCCGCCGCCTCGGCCATCGCCCGGATGAAGGCGACGGTCGATCCCTTGCCGTTGGTCCCGGCCACGTGGATCACCGGCGGCAGGCGATGCTGCGGCTCGCCCAGCACGGCGCACAGCGTCCGCATCCGGTCCAGCGACAGGTCGATCTTCTGGGGGTGGCGCGCGCGCAGCCGGGCGGAGACGGGGTCCATGATTCCCTTTAGCCCTTTCGTCATTCCGGGCGAAGCGTGGCGGAGACCCGGAACGAGGCGGCGCCGCAGCGAAGCGAAGGCGAGGGCTCACCGGATTCGACATCAACGTAAGACGGCGTCCGCGACAGTTTCGCGCTCTCGCGCGCCGCCTTGTTCCGGGTCTGCGGATCGCTACGCTTCCCTCCGCCCGGAATGACGAAGGACAAGATGCCCATCCGCCCCATCTTGCGCCTGATCCTCGCTGCGGCCTTCCTCGCCGCCGGCATCCTGCATGTGGCGATCCCCGGCCCCTTCCTCGGAATCACGCCCGGCTGGGTGCCGTTCGCGCCCGCCGTCATCATGCTGACCGGCCTGGCCGAGATCGCCGGAGCGGTCGGCCTGATGGTCCCGCGCCTGCGACGCGCGGCGGGGATCGGGCTGGCGCTGTATGCCGTGTGCGTGTTTCCGGCCAACATCCAGCACGCGATCGACGACCTCGCGCGTGCGGAGCCGCTGCTCGGGTGGG
Organism: Caulobacteraceae bacterium; assembly: GCA_947475735.1. Taxonomy (GTDB): domain Bacteria; phylum Pseudomonadota; class Alphaproteobacteria; order Caulobacterales; family Caulobacteraceae; genus Brevundimonas. The sequence continues at coordinate 189,942 of CANJLQ010000006.1, read as the reverse complement.
CCTATCACGGGCCACGACTTCTGCTTCAGCCGGCCGTCGTCTGGCTGTGCCTGTGGGTGGCCGAGGTCATCGCCTGGCCCTTCGGCCGTCGTCAGGCCGCCTGACGACGGCCGCCCATCAGCATCGACAAGATGCGACCCAGGGTCTCGGGCAGGTCGGCGCGGGCGACGACGCGGTCGACCATGCCCTTTTCCTGAAGGTATTCGGACCGCTGAAAGCCCGGCGGCAGCTTCTCGCGGATCGTGGTCTCGATCACGCGGGGCCCTGCGAAGCCGATCAGGGCCCCCGGCTCGGCCAGATGCACATCGCCGAGCATGGCATAGGACGCCGTCACCCCGCCTGTGGTCGGATCGGTCAGGACCACGACATAGGGCAGTTGGGCATCCTTGAGCTCCTGAACTGCCAGGGTGGTGCGCGCCATCTGCATCAGGCTCAGCGCGCCCTCCTGCATTCGAGCCCCACCGGCTGCGGTGAAACACACCAGGGGCACGCCGCGCTCGATGGCGGCCCGGGCCGCGGCGATGAAGCCCTCGCCCGCCGCCATGCCCAGCGACCCGCCCATGAAGGCGAAATCCTGGACCACCGCCACGGCGGGGGTGCCGTCGATGTCGCCGAAGCCGATGGACATGGCGTCCTTCAGGCCGGTGGCCTTGCGCGCCGCCGCCAGCCGCTCGCGATAGGGCTTGCCGTCGGAGAATTTCAGCGGGTCCTCGGCGACCTCCGGGCTGGCGATCGGCTCGTAGCTGCCGCCGTCGAAGGTGAAGCCCAGCCGCTGGACCGCATTGATCCGCATGTGCCGGCCCGACGGGGTGACCCACAGGGCCGCCTCCAGGTCCGGGCGATACAGCATGTCGCCGCTGTCCGGGTCCTTGACCCACAGATTGTCGGGCGTGTCGCGCCGGCTGACGATCTTGCGAACGCCGGGGGCGAAGCGGCTGAGCCAGCCGCCCCGTTTTTCCTGCGGGGGCGCTTTGGGGGGAGTCTTGTCGGCCATCGGCGCGCTCTTAGACCGTTTCCGAGACCCGCGCACCCCGCACGGCGTCACCCAGAGCCTTGACCTTGGCCAGAACGCGCGCCGGGGCAGCCTCTCCGGCTTCCACCGCCGCCGCCACCTCGTCGACCAGCACCGATCCCGCCACGACGGCGTCCGCCACCCGGGCGATCTCGGCGGCGCGCTCGGGCGTCTTCACGCCGAAGCCGACGGCGACCGGCAGGCCGGAGGCGCGCCGCACCCGCTCGACCGCTGGAGCGACCGAGGCCGATTGCGCCTCTTTCACGCCCGTCACGCCTGCGACCGAGACATAGTAGACGAAGCCCGAGGTCCGCCGCGCGATCACCTCCAGACGCGCATCGTCCGAGGTCGGCGTGGCCAGCCGGATCAGCGACAGGTGCTCGGCGTCCAGAGCGTCAGTCAGGGGATCGGCCTCTTCCGGAGGGCAATCGACGACGATGACGCCGTCCACGCCGGCCGCCGCCGCGTCGCGCGCGAAGGCGGCGTAACCGTAGGACTCGATTGGATTCAGATAGCCCATCAGGATCAGGGGCGTGTCAGCGTCGCCGTCGCGGAAAGCCCGCGCCAGATCCAGCGTCCCCTTCACCGTCAGCCCCGCCTTCAGCCCGCGCAAGGCTGCGCGCTGGATGGGAGGCCCCTCGGCCATCGGGTCGGAGAAGGGAAAACCCAGCTCGATGATGTCGGCCCCGGCGGCGGGCAGTCCGCGCAGGATCTCCAGCGCCTCGTCGCGCGACGGATCGCCGGCCATCACATAGGCGACAAACCCCGCCCGGCCCTCGGCCCTCAGCGCGGCAAAACGGGCGTCGATACGGGCGGTGGTCATTGGGGCGTCGTCGGGGTGGCGGGGGGCGTCGGAGCGGCGGGCTGGGCGGCGCAGACGTCGCCCGGGATCGTGGCCAGGGCGATGTAGGCCGGGGCGGCCGGAGCGGCCACCTGACGGCCGTCGTCGAACGCCACCAGCTGGAAACCGTCGCAGCCGCCCTCCGGCCGGCGCCGCACATAGACCACGCGGTTGTCGTCGCCGTCCGCCGCGATCCATCCCTGCTGCGCGAACGCTGCGTTCCAGGTGTCCGCCAGGGCCGCGACCCCCGCCTGGGTGGTGGCGAAACAGGTCGCGAGCGTCGTCATCGCCGGTCGTCCTCCGCACGTAGGATCGACAACGACGCCCTGGACCGCAGGGATCTCGACGTCCAGACCGGAACGCGCCGGGGCCGGTGTCGCCTGGATCGACAGGGCGGCCATCAGGATCGAGAGGCTCATGCTCACAACTCCACGCCCAGATGCTGGGCTACGGCAAAGATGTCCTTGTCGCCCCGGCCACACATGTTCAGCACCACGTCGCCGCCCTTGCCGATCTCGTGGGCGATCTCGCCGATGCGGGCCAGGGCGTGGCTGGGTTCCAGCGCCGGGATGATGCCTTCCAGCTTGGAGCAGAGCTGGAACTGCTCCAGCGCCTCGACGTCGGTCGCCGAGCGGTATTCGGCCCGGCCCAGGTCCTTCAGCCAGGCGTGCTCGGGCCCGATGCCGGGATAGTCGAGGCCGGCTGAGATCGAATGCCCTTCCAGGATCTGCCCGTCTGCGTCCTGCAGCAGATAGGTCCGATTGCCGTGCAGCACGCCGGGACGCCCGCCCTGAAGCGACGCCGCGTGGTCCGGCCCGTCCAGGCCGCGACCGGCCGCCTCGACCCCGATCAGGCGCACGCCCGCATCCTCGATGAAGGGATGGAACAGGCCGATGGCGTTCGATCCGCCCCCGATGGCCGCGACCACGGCGTCGGGCAGCTTGCCGCGCCGCGCCTGCATCTGGGCCTTGGCCTCGCGCCCGATGACCGACTGGAAGTCCCGCACCATCGCCGGATAGGGGTGCGGCCCCGCCGCCGTGCCGATCAGATAATAGGTGTCGGCGACATTGGTGACCCAGTCGCGCAGGGCCTCGTTCATCGCGTCCTTCAGCGTGCCACGCCCGCTCGTCACCGGAATGACCTCGGCTCCCAGAAGCTTCATGCGGAAGACGTTCGGCGACTGCCGCTGCACGTCGGCCGCGCCCATATAGACGACGCATTGCAGGCCGAAGCGGGCGCAGACGGTCGCCGTCGCCACGCCGTGCTGGCCCGCGCCGGTCTCGGCGATGATGCGCTTCTTGCCCATCCGCATGGCCAGCAGGATCTGACCCATGCAGTTGTTGATCTTGTGCGCGCCCGTGTGGTTCAGCTCGTCGCGCTTGAACCAGATGTTGGCCCCGCCGTGATGCTCGGTCAGGCGTTCGGCGAAATACAGGGGGCTGGGTCGACCGACGTAGTGGGTCAGGAAGTCGTCCAGCTCGGCCTGAAAGGTCGGGTCCGCCTTGGTCGCCTCATAGGCCTGGTTCAGCTCCAGCACGAGCGGCATCAGGGTCTCGGCCACGAACCGCCCGCCATAGGGTCCGAAGCGCCCATCGGCGTCGGGCATCGCATACTGGTTCGGAATGATGGCGTTCACGGACGTCAGCCTCGGGTCGGGCAGGGGCCGAAATGCGGCCGGGCGGAAACGATCAGGCCACGGCCTTCAGAAAGGCCGCGATCCGGGCGGGGTCCTTAACACCCGGGCTGCTTTCCACGCCAGAGGACACGTCCAGCAGGGGCGCGCCGCTGATCGCCGCAGCCTGGGCGGCATTGTCCGGGTTGAGGCCGCCCGCCAGGAACCAGTCGTGGCGATAGGAACGCCCTTGCATCAGGGCCCAATCGAAGCGTGCGCCGACGCCGCCCGGCAGGTCCGACCCCTCCGGCGGCTTGGCGTCGAACATCAGGTGATCGGCGTAGGCCTCCCAGTCCGCGACCCCGTCCAGGTCGGCCGGAACCGACACGGGCAGCACCTTGATGATCCCGGCCCCCGTCAGCCGCCGCACATCGGCGGCCCGCGCCACGGTCTCGCGCCCATGCAACTGCACGAAGTCTGGCCTGAGGTGCGCCCCGATCCGGCTCAGCAGGTCGTCGTCGGCATCGACCGTCACCGCCACGATCTTCGCTCGCCCCCGCGCCCGCTCGAACAGCGGCCGCGCGTCTTCCGGGGAGATGTCGCGCGGGCTCTTGGTGAAGAACACCGCCCCCACGAAGGCCGCTCCATGATCGAGGGCGACATCGAGCATATCGGCTGTGGTCAGGCCGCAGATCTTCACACGGGTCATGCCTCGCACGTGAGCCGTGCCGGGCCCGGGGTCAATCCCGATACAGCCCCGCGTCCGGATCGCTCCCGCCCCGCACCTCGGCCGCCACGATCTGGCTGGCGATGACGGAGTAGGTGATGCCGTTTCCGCCGAAGCCCATGACGGCCCAGCAATGGTCCACCCCCTCGACCGGCCCGATGGACGGCAAGCCCGTCGCGCTCTCGCCGAAGGCCCCAGCCCAGCTGTAGTCGAGCTCGAAATCCAGCTGGGGCATCAGTCGCTTCAGCTTGGCGGCGATGGTCTCGCATTTCCGCTTCAGCTTGGCCTGATCGTCGTGGGCCAGGGGATCGGCCTCGTCCTCGCCGCCGACGATCAGCCGACCGTCGCCGCCCATGCGGAAATACAGGTACGGATCGGACGCCTCCCACACCAACATGTCCTTCAGCCAGGTCGGACACGGCGTCCTCGGCCTCGTCGCGAGGGCCCAGGTGGAGATCACCTTCGCCCCCGGCGTCGGCACGCCCTTGGGAAACTCATAGCCGCAGCAGAAGATCACCTTCTTGGCCCGCACCGCATGGCCCGTGTCGGTCATCAGGGTCACCCCGTCCGGATCGGGCAGGACCTCGAGCGCCTCGACCTTGGAGTAGACGCGCGCACCAGCCGCGATGGCCCGGCGGAGCAGTCCCGCCGCCAGCCGCGCCGGGTCGGCGCTGGCCGAGCCCTGGGAGAGGATCGCCCCGGTCCGGTCGATACCGTGGGTCTCGCGCAGTTCCGCCGGCCCGATATAGCGGCCCTCCAGCCCCAGGGCCGCCCGCGCCTCGGCCTCGGCCTCCAGCGCCCGGTGACCGTATTCGTCGCCCGCGATATAGAGCGACCCCTTGTCCTTCAGCCCGCAAACGATCCGTTCTTGGGCCACGATCCGCTTCAGGTCATCGACCGCCGAGCGCGACCGGCGATAGGCGCACGCGGCGTTCCTCGCCCCGATCTTCTCGGACAGGGCCGTCAGCGGCAGGTCGATCTCCCACTGCAGCATGGCGGTGGAGGCAACGGTCGACCCCATCAGCGGCGGGCGTCGATCCAGCACGGCCACCGAGTGGTCTCGGCTCAACTCGCGCGCCATGAAGGCCCCGCTGATGCCTGCGCCGACGATGCAGACGTCGACGCTGATCGCCCGATCCAGCGCCCGCACCGTCACGCCCAGTCCCGGACTGTCGGCCCAGACGGACCGCCCGGTCCTCAGGTCTCGTTTGATCGTCGTGCCCGTCATGGTGTCTCCGCGGAAGCGGAGCCGTAAGTCCGGGCAAGCGCGGCGGTTCCGTCAGGCGAAGATCGCCGTGATCTCATCCTCGCTCGCGCGCCGCCATTGCCCAGGCTCCAGATCGGCCGGAAGCGCCAGCCCGCCGAGACGCTCGCGGTGCAGGGCCTCGACGTGATTGCCCACCGCCGCGAACATCCGCCGCACCTGATGATAGCGTCCTTCGGTCACCGTCAAACGCGCCTCGGTCGCCGTGATCGGCTCCAGCACCGCCGGGGCCAGTGGCTTGTCCTCGCCCTCCAGCACCAGGGTCCCCGAGGCGAACAGCGCGCCCTCGTTCCCGACCAGAGGCCGCGCCAGTGTCGCCAGATACACCTTGGCCACATGCCGCTTCGGGCTGATCACCCGGTGCAGCAGGTCGCCGTCGTCGGTCAGCAGCAGCAGGCCGCTCGTCTGCTTGTCCAGCCGCCCGATGGTGGAAATGGCCGGATCCCTCCGCCGCCACCGATCGGGCAGGACGTCATAGACCAGCGATCCGTCCTCCTTGTGCGAACAGGTCATGCCCAGCGGTTTGTTCAGGATCAGGACCAGTCCCGGCGATGGATCGACGGGCCGCCCGTCAATCATCATCCGCTCGGGCAGATCCGGCGTCACCGGAATGCGCCTGGACACATCCGTCAGATCGACACCGTCCAGAACGATCCCGCCGACCTTGCCCAGCCGCGCGATCTCCCCGCGCGAGCCGTAGCCCATGGAGGACAGCAGCTTGTCGACCCGGGCCGTCGGGGTCTTCACTTCACCGCCTCGAACAGCTTGTAGCCGCCCCCATCCTTGACCGGCGTCACCCGCTTGAACGCCGCGTTCAGCTCGGCCTCATAGGGCAGGTGCCGGTTGGCCACGAGCCACAGCGCCCCGCCCTTCTTCAGCATCGCCGCCGCCTTCCTGATGAAGGCCTGGCCCAGCCGCCGATCCTCGGCCCCGCCATCATGAAAGGGCGGGTTGGAGACGACGAAGGCCAGATCACCGCTATCCTCCAGCGTCCGCGCGTCCGCCCATTCGAAGGTCGCGCGCGCATCCTCTATGTTGCGCCTCGCCGCCTCGATCGCCCGCCGGTCCAGGTCGACCAGCCGCAGCGCGGTCACACCCGGCGACCTCAGCACAACCGTCGCCAGAGCCCCATAGCCGCAGCCGAGGTCAGCGCCCGCCCCCTTCAAACCTGGCACATGAGCCGCGAGCAGAGCCGATCCCGCATCGATCCGATCCCAGGCGAACACGCCGGGCTGGGACCAGGCCTCCAGCCCCTCGACCTTATGCAAGGCCCCGGCTGCGATGGCCGCGTCCAGCCCCATCACCGTGTCCGGCTTGACCACGATGCATCGCCGGTGGTGCGCCTTGGCGCTTTCGCCGACCTCCAGGCCGAAGGCCTCCAGTTCCTTCTTCAGCCGCGACCCGCCGCGGTCCTTGGGCGCCATGACGTCCAGCCGCCCCCCGACCCGCAGCGCCCGCAGCGCCTGGGCCAGCACATACCGCCGCTCCAGCACGCCGGGCGGCGCATAGATCATCGCCGCCTCGACCGAGCCGTCGGCGAGGCTTTCCAGCGCGGTCGAACCGAGGATCAGGGGCGAGGTCTGGACGGCGCCGCCAGGCGGATCGAAAACCAGCGGAGGGCGGCCGTAGAGCAGGGTGGTCATCGGCGGGTGATAGCGCTGAAGTCGCTCCGTCCGAAAGACATTGCTCACAGTGCTCGTCCGTTTCAGACGAAGCAGAGCTGAATCCCGACCACCCGGAGAGATCTCATGACCCACCCCATTCGCGTCGGCGTTGGCGGCTGGACCTACGAGCCGTGGCGGGGCGTCTTCTATCCCGCCGACCTGACCCAGAAGCGCGAGCTGGAGTTTGCCAGCCGCGCCCTGACCTCCATCGAGATCAACGGCACCTACTATTCGACCTTCAAGCCGGACAGCTGGATGAAGTGGCGCGATGAGACGCCCGACGGCTTCGTCTTCTCGGTCAAGGCCAGCCGCTATTGCACCAACAGGAAGGTGCTGTCGGACATGGGCGAATCGATGGACCGCTTCCTGGGCCAGGGTCTGACGGCGCTGGGCGACAAGCTGGGCCCGATCAACTGGCAGTTCATGGGGACGAAGAAGTTCGACGCGGAGGACTTCGAAGGGTTCGTCAAGCTGCTACCGAAGGAGCGTGACGGGGTGCGCCTGCGCCATGCGCTCGAGGTTCGCAATCCGACCTTCGACACCACCGCCTTCTACGATCTGGCGGCAAAGTACGGCGTCGCCATCGTCTATGCCGAGGACGACGAGGCCCCCGAATGGCCCCGTATCGACCAGCCCACGGCCGATTTCACCTACGCCCGTCTGATGTCCAGCCGCGAGGACGAACCGACCGGCATGACCTCTGGCGAGCTGGATGCCGTGGCCGCGCGCGCTCGAGAATGGGCCAAACGCGGCGAGGTGTTCGCCTACTTCATCGCGGGGGCGAAGATGCGCAATCCGGCGGCGGCACAGGCCCTGATCGGCAAGCTCGCCGGCTAATCAAGGGCCGCCGGTTGCGACGAGGCGGGGTCGGCCACATTTACGCGGTCACGTCCCCCGCCAGCCGAGAGATCTACCATGCCGATCGCCACACGCGCCTTCGCCGCCGTCGCCGCCGACAAGCCGCTGGAGCCCTACAGCTTCGACCGGCGCGACCCCGGTCCGGACGACGTGGCCATCGACGTGCATTTCTGCGGCGTCTGTCACTCCGACCTGCATGTTGCGACCAACGACCTGGGCAACACGCGCTATCCCATCGTGCCGGGCCACGAGGTCGCCGGCGTCGTTTCGGCGGTTGGTTCCAACGTCACTCGCTTCAAGGTCGGCGACCGGGTCGGCGTCGGCTGCATGGTCGACAGCTGCCGTGTCTGCGAGCCCTGCAAGATGGGCGAGGAACAGTACTGCGTCCCCGGCATGACCCAGACCTATGGCTCGCCCGACCCCAAGGGCGCGCCCGTCAACCAGACCATCACCCAGGGCGGCTACTCCGACCACATCACGGTGGATCAGAACTACGTCCTGTCGATCCCGGATTCGATCCCGCTGGAGGCCGCCGCCCCCCTGCTGTGCGCCGGGATCACCACCTATTCGCCGCTGAAGGAATGGAAGGTCGGTCCCGGATCGAAGGTCGCCGTCATCGGCCTGGGTGGTCTCGGGCACATGGCGGTCAAGCAGGCGGCGGCGCTCGGCGCCGAGGTCACCGTGCTGTCGACCTCCGACCGCAAGAAGGCCGACGCCGAGCGGATGGGGGCCAAACACTTCCTCATCAACTCTGACAAGGCGGCGATGGCGGCGGCGACGGAGAAGTTCGACCTGATCATCAACACCGTCTCGGCCACGCATGAGATCGCCAGCCACATCCAGCTCCTGGCGCGCGACGGCACCATGGTCATGCTGGGCCTGACGACCGAGGGCCTGCCGGTCTATGCCCTGCCGCTGCTGTGGCGTCGCCGTCGCATCGCCGGCAGTCTGATCGGCGGCATCCGCGAGACCCAGGAGATGCTCGACTTCTGCGCCGAGCACGGCATCGCGTCCGACGTCGAGGTCATCGCGCCGTCCGAGATCAACACCGCCTATGAGCGGATGGGTCGTTCGGACGTGCGGTATCGGTTCGTGCTGGACATGGCGCGACTCTGATCCTCGCTCGCGCAGCGGGGGAGACAGGACCGGCCTCCCCCGCTACACCTTCTCGCGAACAGGCCCCGCACCAGACGGGTCCGTCAGGGACAGGAAACGACATATGGCGCGTGTGGCACTGGTCACCGGGGGCACCCGGGGCATCGGCAAGGCGATCGTTCAGCGGTTGAAGGAAGACGGCATGGCCGTCGCCGCCGGCTATTCCGGCAACGCCGACGCCGCAGAGGCCACGGCCCGCGAACTGGGCGTCATGGTGGTCAAGGGCAACGTCGGCTCGTTCGAGGACTGCGAGCGCGCCGTCGCCGAGGTCGAGGCGGCGCTGGGGCCCATCGACACCCTGATCAACAACGCCGGCATCACCCGCGACGGCTTCTTTCACAAGATGAGCCACGACCAGTGGTCCGACGTCATCCGCGTCAACATGGACAGCGTGTTCAACATGACACGGCAGGTGATCAACGGCATGCGCGACCGGGGCTTCGGCAGGATCGTCAACATCTCCTCGATCAACGGCCAGAAGGGCCAGATCGGTCAGGCCAACTATTCGGCCGCCAAGGCGGGGATGATCGGCTTCACCAAGGCCCTGGCCCTTGAAAACGCGAGGAAAGGCGTCACCGTCAACTGTATCGCGCCGGGCTATATCGACACCGAGATGGTCGGCGCCATGGACCAGAAGGTGCTGGATTCCATCATCGCCCAGATCCCCGTCGGTCGCCTGGGCAAGGGCGAGGAAATCGCCGACATGGTGTCCTGGCTGGCCGGCGAGCGTGCCGGATATGTCACAGGCTGCACCCTGTCGCTGAACGGCGGTCAGTATCTGGTCGGCTGACGGCCCGTCTGCCCAAAATCCGCCCCGCCTGAGGATCATCGGTTTCAGCCATGATTTCAGGGCAGAAGGTCGAGAGGGCGAAGACGCCGCTCCCGCCGGTGACGGCGTTCGCCGCCGCCGCCCTGGCGTTGCTGAGCGTGCTCGCCCCGCCCGCGGTCGCCGAGGTCCAGATCCGTGGCAACGCCCAGGCCGAGCAGAGCCGCGCCATCGCGGTGCGGCCGTCGCGGCCGGGCCATCCCAGCTCGGGCCGTTATGAAGCGGAGACCGGCGAAGCCTTCATCTTCGACGCGACGGGAGCCCGGCCTCTGTTCCGCTTCGAGCGTCGCACCGAGACCTGGGTGCTCAGGACTACGCCGGCTCCCCGGGGCGACATCATCTACCGCAATGACGCCGGCTCCCAGATCCTCCGGCTAACACCCTCGGGAGGCCTGACGCTCTATACGACCCGGGCACCGAACGGCTCTCCCGCGACACTGACCGGTGGGGCCGCGCCGCTGAATCTTCCGGCCGTCACTCCGACACAGCTGATCACCTATTCGATCCAGCAGAGCGGCCGGATGAGCGCGGCGCTTGGGCATCTGGTGGTGGTCGATGTCGAGCTGGACCGCCCGGGTCTGGAGCCGGTGGTGGCCGAAACGATCTCCGTCGTCACCGAGGCCATTCTGCGGATGTCGCGCTCGGCGACCGTCAGAGACCGGGTTGGCACGCTCCGTCGCATCCAGATCCAGGAGGCGAGCCGTGGCTCGGTCCGGTTCTCGGACGGCACTCTGGTCATCGCCATCGCCGGCGATCAGGGCCTTCAGGGTCGGCCGTCGTCGGCCCTCATCATCCGCGCCGTCGCCGACGGGGGCTGATCAGCCCTTGCGCAGCCCCGTGATGGTCCGGTTCGGCGCGATGTCCTCGGCCGAGGTGATCAGATGCACCAGCGCCGGCACGCCGCCCGCCCCCGCCGCCTCGCGCGCCGCCTTCAGAGCCTCGGGAAAGTCCTCGGTCCGCTCGCACCGCACGCCGAACGCTCCGAACGCCTTCGCATAGGCGACGAAGTCGGGGTTCCTCAGGTCCGTCGCCACCACCCGGCCCGGGTAGTGCCCCTCCTGGTGCATGCGGATGGTGCCATAGGTGCCGTTGTCGACCACGATGACGACGACGTTGATGCTGTGCTGGACCGCCGTGGCCAGTTCCTGGCCGGTCATCAGGAAGTCGCCGTCGCCCGCCACGCAGATCACCTCGCGGTCCGGATGCAGCGACTTGGCCGCGATCGCCGCCGGATAGCCGTAACCCATGGCCCCCGACGTCGGGGCCAGCTGGGTGCGGCAGGCCCTGTGCCGATAGAACCGATGCAGCCAGGCCGCGAAGTTGCCCGCGCCATTGGTCACGATGGCGTCTGCCGGCAGGGCCTCGCCCAGATGCGCCATGCACTCGGCCATGTTGACCGCGCCGGTCACGGCCACAGGCGTCGAGAAAGCCTGATAGTGGTCGTGCGCGGCCTTGGCCTGATCGTGCCAGGTCCGTCCAGGCTCCAGCGTCGCCAGGGCCTGGGCCGCCAGGCTGTTGTCCGCCACGGCGCTGCTCAGCGTCGGCCACACCCGGCCCAGTTCCTCGGCCCCCGGGTGGATATGCACCAGATGCCTGGCCGTATGGGCCCGGTCGAACAGGGTGTAGCCCTGGGTCGGGTTCTCGCCCAGCCGCGCCCCCACGGCGATCAGCAGGTCGGCGTCGCGCGCCCTTTTCATCAGCTCGGGATTGCACCCGAGACCCAAATCCCCGGCATAGTTAGACCGTCCGTTCGACAGGATGTCCTTTCGCCGGAACGACAGGGCGACGGGCAGGCCCAGCCGCTCGGACCAGTCGCCGATGGCGGCGGCGGCTTCATCCGTCCAGCCCGACCCGCCCAGCACCAGCAGCGGACGCTCGGCTGTCGCCAGCCGCGTTCCCAGATCAGCGAGGAAGGCCCGGTCCAGCCCTGCCTTCGCCGGGATCACGGCCCGCGCCGGTTCCGGCCCGCCGTCCGCGTGCAGCAGGTCCTCGGGCAGGCCGATCACCACCGGCCCCATCCGCCCCTGCAAGGCCGTGGCGAAAGCGCGCTCGACGATCTCGACGGTTCGCTCGGGGCTCTCGATCTCCGTCGCCCATTTGGCCAGGCCGCCGAACACCTCGCGATAATCGACCTCCTGAAACGCCCCGCGCCCCCGGTCCGCCAGGGCGATCTGGCCGACGAACAGGATCATCGGGGTCGAATCCTGATGCGCCGTATGCACCCCGATGGAGGCGTGCGTCGCCCCCGGGCCACGCGTGACCATGCAGACGCCCGGCCGCCCGGTTAGCTTGCCATAGGCCTCGGCCATATTGGCGGCCCCGGCCTCGTGCCGGCACGTCACCACCTCGATCTCGGGGTGATCCACCAGGGCATCCAGCACCGCCAGATAGCTCTCGCCCGGCACGCAGAAGACGCGCGTGACGCCGTTGACGGCGAGGGTTTCCACCAGGCGGCGGGCGGCGGTTCCGGGGGGCTGTCGGCGCGGTTCGGTCATGGGCGGGCACCTAGCAGATCGAGAGCGACATTGGCGATGGAACCTGTGGTCAAGCTTGGTGTTTCAAAAGCTTCGCCATTCGGAGTTTCCCCATGAAGAAGATCGTCACCCTGTCCCTGATCGCCGCCGCCTTGGCCGTGTCGGCCTGCAACACCGTCGCCGGCGTCGGACGCGACGTCCAGGCCGTCGGCGGCGCCGTCACCTCGGGCGCGGAAGAGGCCAAGAACTGATCCTTCGGCTTCGGCCGATCGACCTCGAGAGCCCGCCGCGACCCGGCGGGCTTTTTCGTGCTCCGCGGTGACCGAAATTAGCGTCCCTCGTCGGGGATGCAAAGAATGTCGCCGCACGCCTTGCAGTGGACCGCGTCGGGATCGTGGACCTGCAGCCCACATCGTTCGCATGGATAGCGGACCTTATGCGGCCGCAGCAGGGTCTGGCCCAGCCGCACAAACAGCGTCACCCCCGCGAGCATGATGACGATCGACACGATCCGCCCCCACGCTCCAGGCAGCAGGATGTCGCCATATCCCGTCGTCGTCAGGCTGGTGACGGTGAAGTACAGGGCGTCGATCCACCCCGATAACCCCTCGGTCTTGCCCAGGAACGCCGTGTAGACAAAGCCGGTCGCAACGAAGACGAAGGTGATCAGGGCCGTCAGCGCCTTGGTGATTTCCTCGACCCGGGTGTCGTCATACCGCCGCCCGACCGTGCGCCAGAAGAAGTCCGAGTTGATCAGGGTCCACAGCCGGACCACCCGCAGGAAGCCCAGGTTGAACAGCCAGGCCGGGAACAGCAGGGTCAGCAGGATGAACAGATCGACCCAGACGATGGGTTTCCTCAGCCAGTCCTTTGCGTCCGAATAGCACCAGGCCCGCGCGGCCAGATCGGCCGCCAGGACCGCGGCGATCACATAGTCGATCACATAGAAGGCCAGCGGCTGGTCGCGCAGCAGGGGCGCGGCGATGAAGAAGGCGATGATCAGGACATCGACGAACAGGACGGCCAGCCGGAATCGGACCGCCGTCTGCGACCCCCCGTGGTACAGCGCCCTCAGCCGGGCTCGCAGCCTCAGGCCGCCCCGGTCGGTACCGGTCTTGTCAGGGGTCGCGTCGGTCGTGGCCATCGGCTGTCCTAACGCGCGTCGCTCGCGTTCGGAACCGCCGGGCCCTATATGCCGCGCATGAGCGGGCGTCCCTTCGTCAAGATGAACGGCTGCGGCAACGACTTCGTCGTCGTCGACGCCCTGTCGCGCCCCTATGCCCCCGGCCCGGACGCGGTTCGCGCCCTGTCGGATCGGGCGACCGGCCAAGGCTTCGATCAGCTAATCGCCATCGAGCCCTCCGACAAGGCCGACGCCTTCATGCGCGTCTGGAACGCCGACGGCGGGGCGGTCGAGACCTGCGGCAATGCACTCCGCTGCGTCGGCTGGATGCTGATGCAGGCGAACGGGGCCGACAGCGTCACCATCGACACCCTGGGCGGCCCGACGGTCGCCCGCCGCGCCGGCCCGGACCGGATCACCGTCGACATGGGCGCGCCCCGGTTGAACTGGACCGAAATCCCATTGTCCGAAGAGATGGACACCCGCGGCATCGAGCTTCAGATCGGCCCGATCGACGCGCCGCTGATCCACACGCCCGGCGCGGTCTCGATGGGCAATCCCCATGTCGTCTTCTTCACCGACCGGCTGGACGATGGCTTCGTGCGCGGCTCCGGCTCCCTGATCGAGCACCACCCCCTGTTCCCCGAGGGCGTCAACGTCGGCTTCGCCCATGTGCTGGGCCCCGACCGCATCCGGCTGCGCGTCTGGGAGCGCGGCGCGGGCCTGACCAAGGCGTGCGGCACCGGTGCCTGCGCCGCCCTGGTCGCCGCCCACCGCCGGGGCCTGACCGGACGCGGCGCCACGGTCGTGGTCGATGGCGGCGAACTCGACATCCACTGGGACGAAACCACCGGCCACGTCCTCATGACCGGCCCCGTAGAGGTCGAACGGACGGGGATGCTGGCGGATTGATCCGGTTTAGTGGCGGAACACCCGCACGCCCGTAAAGGCCATCGCAAGGTTCAGCGCGTCGGCCGCCGCGATCACCTCGTCGTCCCGGATCGACCCGCCGGGCTGGATGATCGCCGTCGCCCCCGCCTGCGCCGCCTCGATCAGGCCGTCGGCGAAGGGGAAGAAGGCTTCGGACGCGCACGCCGACCCCTGCGCCAGCGAGTGCGCCAGCCCCTTGGCCTCGCCGGCCTCGCGCGCCCGAATGGCGGCGATACGGGCGCTGTCCCTGCGGTTCATCTGTCCCGCGCCGATGCCCGCCGTCTGGCCGTCCTTGGCGTAGACGATGGCGTTGGACTTGACGTGCTTGGCCACGGTGAAGGCGAACAGCATGTCCTCGATCTCCTGCGGCGTGGGCTGGCGCCGCGTGACGATCTTGAGGTCCTCGGGCCGAATGCGGCTGACGTCCCTCGACTGCACCAGGAAGCCGCCCCCCACCGAGCGGAACACCTCGCCGGCCGCCAGCGGATCGGGCAGGCCGTCGGTCAGCAGCAGCCGCAGGTTCTTCTTGGCCGCGAACACAGCGCGCGCCTCGTCGTCCGCGCCGGGCGCGATCACCACCTCGGTGAAGATGTCGGTGATGGCCCGGGCGTCGGCGCCCGTGAGTCCACGATTGACGGCGATCACCCCGCCGAAGGCCGAGACCGCGTCGCACTCGAGCGCGCGGCTGTAGGCCTCCGCCAGATCGCGCCCCACCGCCACGCCGCACGGATTGGCGTGCTTGACGATGACGCAGGCCGGGGCCTCGAACTCGGCCACCAGCTCATAGGCCGCGTCCGCGTCGGCGATGTTGTTGTAGCCCAGTTCCTTGCCCTGGACCTGCTCGGCCTGGGCGACGCCGGGCCGCGCCTCGCCCGTGCGATAGAAGGCCCCCGTCTGGTGAGGGTTCTCGCCATAGCGCAGCGTCTGGGCCAGGGTGCCCGCCACCGACTTGCGCGCGGGCGCCGCATCCTCGACCTGCCCGGCGAACCAGCCTGACACGGCCGCATCATAGGCGGCGGTCCGCGCGAACGCCCGCGCCGCCAGACGTTTCCGAAGCGCCAGAGAGGTCGCCCCGTCCGCCTTCACCGCGTCCACGATCTCACCGATGGAGGCCGCATCGACCGCGACAGCGACATAGCCGTGGTTCTTGGCGCCCGAGCGGATCATGGCCGGGCCGCCGATGTCGATGTTCTCGACCGCCGAGGCGAAGTCGCCGGCCCCCTTTCCAGGATTGGCGGCAATCGTTGATTCGAACGGATACAGATCGATCCAGACGATATCGATCGGGCCGATGCCGTGTGCCTCCATCGCCGCCTTGTGCTCGGCGGCGTCGCGCACGCCCAGCAGGCCGCCGTGGACCACCGGGTGCAGGGTCTTGACCCGCCCGTCCATCATCTCCGGAAAGCCGGTCAGATCGGCGACGTCCTTCACCGGCAGGCCGTAGGCCGCGATCGCGGCCCGCGTCCCCCCGGTCGAGACCAGCTCCACGCCCGCGTCATGCAGGGCGCGCGCCGCCGCTTCCAGCCCAGCCTTGTCGGACAGGGAGATCAGGGCCCGGACCGGACGGACGGCGTCGGGCACGGGCGGAAAGGCGGGGGCGGCGGGCATGGGCGTGATCCGGAGGGCTGGGGAGGGCGCGCGGCCCTTAGCATCCCCCGCGCCGATCCGTCACCTCGGCCCCGGACAGCAAAACGCCCGCCGCGCCGGGAGGGGGAGGAGGGCGGGCGGGCGTCTCGCTTTGGAGGAAGCGTCGGCCCGGCGAAGCCCTTGATGGAAACATCCAGGGGGGCTGGGGGGGCTGTTCAGGATCCGGGACGCGTCCGAACTCCGTCAGGCCGACGCTCGGTTTCTCGCGCCCGCTTCTGTTCGCCGAAAGACGGAAACGCGGCCATTTCGTGTCGGGTCGGTTTTTACCGCCGCAGGTCGCCCCGGCCCTGCTGGCGTTTGCCGCCGGGCGGCCTAGATTGGGACCGATGAGCCTGGATTCCCCGCCTCCGAACGGCGCGCCTGCGTCGGTGTTCTTCGACCGGCGCGAACTGGATCCGATCCTGCGCGTCTACGGCCGGATGGTGGCCCAGGGGGAGTGGCGCGACTATGCGATCCTCGGAGGCAAGGAGGCGGCCGAGTTCGCCGTCTTCCGCCGATCGGGCGACGCGCCGGCCTATCGGATCGAGAAGCGGCCCGCGCTGCAGGCCCGGCAGGGTCAGTGGGCCGTGATCGGCGAGGGCGGCCAGGTCCTGCGGCGCGGGCGGGAACTGCCTCAGGTGCTGAGGGTCTTCGACAGCCGTCGGTTTCAGGTCGTGGAGTAGGGTGATTGGTGGTTCGTGACTGGTGATCCCCCGCTTCAACCACCCATCACCAGACACCGACCACGAGAAAGGCCCCGGCGTTTCCACCGGGGCCCCAATCAGATCAGCGTGTGGCCAAGCCTACTCCCGGTTGCCGCCCATGAAGGCCAGCAGGAACTGGAACAGGTTCACGAAGTTGATGAACAGGCTGAGGGCACCGAAGCCCGTCGCCACGCCCATCGCCGCCCGGTCGCCGCCCAGAGCGTAGTAGGTCATCTTCAGCCGCTGGGTGTCATAGGCGATCAGCCCCGCGAAGATCAGCACGCCCAGACCCGAAATGATCAGGTACAGGGTGCCCGACTGCAGGAAGATGTTGACGATCGAGGCGATGATCAGGCCGATCACGCCCATGATCAGGAACGACCCCATGGCGGTCAGGTCCTTCTTGGTGGTGTAGCCGACCAGCGACAGGGCACCGAAGGCCGCCGCCGTCACGAAGAAAGTCGAGGCCAGCGATCCGCCGGTGTAGCGCAGGAAGACGATGCCCAGGCCCGCGCCGATCGAGGCCACCACGGCCCAGTACAGCATGTTCACGCCGCGCGCGGTCGGATTCTTCATGAAGAACATCGAGCCGAACAGCAGAACGATCGGCAGGAACTGGACGATCATGCCCAGGACCGTCAGACCGACGCGGCCGTCCGGCGTGACGCCGAAGAACAGCGCCTGCACCGCCGGAACGTTGCCGGTGACATAGGCCAGGGCGCCCGCGACGGCGAGGCCCAGGGCCAGCTTGTTGTAGACGCCCAGCATGAAGCTGCGCAGTCCGGCGTCCACGGCCATATCGGCCGGGGCGGTCGCCGGGGTCGAGAAACCGTTTCTGAAATCGCTCATCGCGAGATGTGTCTCCAAAAGGCATCGGGGCGACAGGCCCCGGCGCGTAACATGTAATATCGTGCAGGCTCGTCTCTGACGCAAGGGAATGGACGCCGCAGGGGTTCCATGGCCTTTCGCCGAATGCGCCGGGCCGCTACCACCTGACGCATGCTCCGGCTGTTCACCGCCCTGCCTATCCCGTTCGACGTGGCCGAGACCCTGGCGCGGCGCCAGAGCGGCCTGCCTGGGGCGCGCTGGCGCACGGCCGAGCAGCTGCATGTCACCTTGGCCTTCTATGGCGAGGTCGACGAACGCCGCGCCGACGATCTGGCCGCCGAGCTGTCGCGCATTCCGGGCGGGGCCTTCGAGATCGCCTTGAAGGGCGTCGGCGCGTTCGGCGACGCCTGGCGAAGCCACGCGGTCTGGGCGGGCGTCCAGCCCAACGAGCGGCTGACCGTGCTGGCCGCCCGCTGCCGCGCCGCCGCCGAGCGCGCCGGCATCCGCATCGAGCCCCGGGCGTATCGGCCCCACGTCACCCTGGCCTATCTGAAGACCCAGACCGATCCTGCCCGCGTCGGGGCCTGGGTGACCAACCACAATCTGCTGGCCAGCCCGCCGATCCGCATCGACCGCTTCGGTCTGTATTCCAGCGTCCTGAGCGAGGTGGGCAGCCACTACGACCTGGAACGGGAGTACCCCCTGTGAGCTTCACCACAGCCCCTGGCCCCGTCATCGAGACCGCCCGCCTGACGCTTCGCCCCACGGCGATCGAAGACTTCCCGCGCTGGGCCGAGCAGATGGCCCACCCCACCTCGCGCTTCATCGGCGGACCCCAGGCGCGCGAGGTCGCCTGGCGCGGCTTCATGACGATGGCCGGGGCCTGGACCCTGACCGGCGTGGCAATGTTTTCCCTGATTGAGCGCGACACTGGTCTGTGGCTGGGCCGGATCGGCCCCTGGACCCCGCTGAGCTGGCCTGGCACCGAGGTCGGCTGGGGCCTGCATCCCGACGCCATGGGCAAGGGCTATGCCAAGGAAGCGGCCGTGGCCTGCATCGACTACGCCTTCGATGTTCTGGGCTGGACCGAGGTCATCCACTGCATCGACCCGGACAACACCCCGTCCCAGAACCTGGCCCGCGCGCTGGGCTCGACCAACCTCGGCCCAGCCACCCTGCCGCCGCCGTTCCAGGATCATCCCGTCGATCGATGGGGTCAGTCGCGCGAGGCCTGGCGGGCTCGTCCGCGCGGCTGAGGGCAACCAGGCGAGCCCCGCGCCCGTATCTCCCGGCCTTGGGAGAGACCGCATGATCCGACACCTGATCGCCGCCACCGCCGCCACGGCCCTGGTTACCGCCGCCGCACCGGCCCTGGCCCAGGCCACCGCCGTCGATCTGGACCAGTTCGACGGTCGCTGGTTCGAGATCGCCCGCAACCCCAACGGCATGCAGCGAGACTGCAGCCGCGCCCAGATCGACTTCAACCCGGCCGCCACCGGTCGATACTCCATCCTGGTCACCTGCGTTCGCCGGCCCAGCGGCAATGTCGAGACTTTGCGCGCCAGCGCCCGGGTCACCGACCCCCAGACCAACGCCAAATTCCGCTTCAGCCTGGCCGGGCTGCTCAGCTTCGGCGGCCTCGCCTCCCAGCAATACTGGGTATGGGATCACGCGCCTGACTACAGCTGGGCCATCATGGGTCTGCCGGACAAGACCAGCTGGTGGGTCTGGCACCGCAGCCAGAGCCCCGCCGCCACGGTGCGCGCCGCGACCCTGGCGCGGGCGAGGGCGCTCGGCTTCGATACGAGCAATGCCGTCCACACGGGAAGATAAACCTGGGGGCCGCGCCCCCAGACCCCCAGCTGCGGCTAACGCTCACGACGCGGTCACTCGCGCTTGAGCCGCAACCCGACGAGTTGCCAGAAGAACGTAGCCGGAACATAGTGGAGGCATGCCCGCCGCCGCCGTACATCTTGAGCTGGTCTTCAGCCGCCCGGAGACCACCCTGTCGGTCACGCGGGGGGCCGCGCGGCTGCTGGCCGACATGGGCTATGCGCCGCTGTTGGAGGTCGGCCTGCCCAACGGCCGCCGCGCCGACGTCATGGCCCTGGGGCGCAAGGGCGACATCGTCATCGTCGAGGTCAAGTCTGGGCCGGAGGACTACCGCGTCGACCGCAAATGGCCGGAGTACGCGCCCTTCTGCGATGCCTTCTTCTTCGCCGTCTCGCCGGAGTTCCCGCAGGCTCTGTTGCCCGATCACCCCGGATTGATCGTCGCCGACGGCTTCGGCGGTGCCGTGGTCCGCGACGCGGTCTTGACACCCCTGGCCCCGGCCCGCCGCAAGGCCCTGATCGTCGCCTTCGGGCGGCTCGCCGCGATGCGGACGATGCGCGAATAGGGCGAGCTCGGTTGTCCCTTACGGCCCGCGACGCTACGACGGGGCGTCCCCGCGCCGAGAGCCTTCATGCCCGATCAGACCGACAAACAGACCTTTTCCGACCAGGAGGCGCTGGATTTCCACCGCCTGCCGCAGCCGGGCAAGATCTCCATGGCCCCGATCAAGCCCATGGCCACCCAGCGCGACCTGTCGCTGGCCTATTCGCCGGGCGTCGCCGTGCCGGTGCGCGCCATCGCCGAGGACGCCGACCGGGCCTATGACTATACGTCCAAGGGCAATCTGGTCGCGGTGATCTCGAACGGCACGGCCATCCTGGGGCTGGGCAATCTCGGCCACATGGCGTCCAAGCCGGTGATGGAGGGCAAGGCCGTCCTGTTCAAACGGTTCGCCGACGTCGACAGTTTCGACGTCGAGGTCAAAACCACCGACCCGGACGAGTTCATCACCGTCGTCAAGAACATCGGCGACACCTGGGGCGGCATCAATCTGGAGGACATCAAGTCCCCGGAATGCTTCGTCATCGAGAGCGAGCTTCAGGACCTGCTGGACATTCCCGTCTTCCACGACGACCAGCACGGCACCGCCATCATCTCGACCGCCGGCCTGATCAACGCCTGCCACATCACCGGCAAGCGGCTGGACGAGATCAAGGTCGTCCTGGCCGGCGCCGGAGCCGCCGGCCTCTCCTCGATCGGCCTGATGAAAGCCGTGGGCGTCAAGGCCGAGAACACCGTCATCTGCGACCGCGACGGCGTCGTCTACAAGGGTCGGCCCGAAGGCATGGATCAGTGGAAGGCGGCGCATGCCACCGACACCCCCCTGCGCACCCTGGCCGAGGCCATGGTCGGGGCCGACGTGGTGCTGGGCCTGTCGGCCAAGGGGGCGATCACCAAGGAGATGGTGGCCTCCATGGCTCCCAATCCGATCATCTTCGCCATGGCCAATCCGGACCCGGAGATCACGCCCGAGGACGTCAAGTCGGTCCGGTCGGACGCCATCATCGCCACCGGCCGGTCGGACTACGTCAATCAGGTCAACAACGTCCTGGGCTTCCCCTACATCTTCCGGGGCGCGCTCGACGTCCGGGCCCGGCGCGTCAATCACGAGATGAAGATCGCCTGTGCCCATGCCCTGGCCCAGCTGGCCCGCGAGGACGTCCCCGACGAGGTCGCCGTGGCCTATCGCGGCCGCAAGCTGAAGTTCGGACGGGACTACATCATCCCGACGCCCTTCGATCCGCGCCTGATCTGGTACATCCCGCCCTTCGTCGCCCAGGCGGCGATGGACAGTGGCGTGGCGCGAAAGCGCATCGAGGACATGGACGCCTATCGCGCCGCCCTGCGTGAACGCGTCGATCCCTCCGCCGCCCTGATGCAGAAGATCAGCTCTGCCGTGCGGGCCGCGCCGAACAAGCGCGTCGTCTTCGCCGAGGGCGAGGAATCGACCGTCATCCGCGCCGCCTGGGCCTTCAAACAGGCCGAGCTGGGCACGCCCATTTTGATCGGCCGCGAGGAACTGATCCACAGGAATGCCGCCGAGGCCGGGCTGAACTTCGACGAGATGGGCATCCAGATCGTCAACGCCCGCGTCTCGGAGATGAACGACGAATACACGGACTGGCTCTATGCCAAGCTGCAACGTCGCGGATACCTGCGGCGCGACGTCCAGCGGATGATCAACCAGGACCGCAACTATTTCGCCGCCGCCATGGTGGCGCGCGGTCAGGCCGACGCCGTCGTCACGGGCACGACCCGCAACTTCAACATGGTGCTGAAGGAGGTCCGCCGGGTCCTGGACGTCAAGGGCGATAGCCTGATCGGCCTGTCGATCGTGCTGGCCAAGGGCCGCACCCTGTTCATCGCCGATACCTCGATCCACGAACTGCCTTCGGCCGAGGAACTGGCCGATATCGCCGTCCAGGCGGCCGCCACCGTGCGGCGTCTGGGTCGGACGCCTCGCGTGGCCTTCCTGTCCTATTCGACGTTCGGCAATCCGCCCGGAGAGCGCGGCGAGAAGGTCCGCGAGGCCATCCGCATCCTGGACGCCAAGGGCGTCGACTTCGAATACGAGGGCGAGATGCCGCCCGAACTGGCCCTCGCCCCCGAGCAGCGCGCCAATTATCCCTTCATGCGGCTGAGCCGCGAGGCCAACATCCTGGTCATGCCCGCGCTCCACTCGGCGGCCATCTCGACACAGTTGGTCCAGGCCCTGGGCGGGGCGACGGTGATCGGACCGCTGCTGGTCGGGCTCGAGAAGTCCGTCCAGATCGTGTCGCTGGGTGCCTCGGTCAGCGAGATCATCACCGCCGCCACCTTCGCCGCCTATGAGGAAGGCGTCACCGTCGAGTTCGAGCCCGAGGACGAGACCGCCGCGCCCCACCCCAGCCCCGCCGCCGAGCGTTCGATGGCGGCGACGGCTGTGCCTCCGACGGTGTGACGAGTCAGCTGGGCTGGGCCTCGGTCGCCTCGACCTCTGCCTCGGCTTTCAGCCGATCCTGAAGGTCCGTCTGTTTCCGGGCCACGATGAAGGCAAGGACAATGGCGAACACGCCGATGACGGTCGAATAGAGGAAGAAGACCACATAGCCCGCGCCCAGCGCCGCGGGCGTCACGCCGCTGGTCGCGGCGCCCTCGACCAGCGAGCCCGCCGGGAGGCGCGCGAACAGGCCCTTCAACGGCGCGAAGATCCCCCCCGCCTCGGCCGCGCGGGCCGACCCTTCCACGATCCGTCCGGACTGCGACGCGATCAGCTTTCCGGGCAGGGCATAGAGCGAGCTGAACAAGGCGTACTGCGTCGCCGTGAAGCCGATGGAGGTCAGGCTGGACATATAGGCGATCAGGGCCGTGCCCGCGTAGCCGGTGGCGATGTTGTCCACGCCGATGGCGATGGTCAGGGCCGACAGGCTGGGCCCCTGGGTCGCCAGCCAGGCGAACACCAGATTGGACACCGGGCTCATGAAGGCCCCGATCACCATGGTCCGGATCAGGCCCAGCCTGGCCACCGACCAGCCGCCGATGAACACGCCCAGCGTCGTCATGATGACGCCGAACACCTTTCGCACCTCGGCCAGCTCGGTCTTGGTGAAGCCCAGGTCGAGATAGAAGGGGTTCATGATGTTCAGCACGAAATCGGCCAGCCGATAGACGCAGATTAGCGCCAGGATCAGCGTCGCCACCCCGGCGAACCGCCGATAGAAATCCATCACCGGCTGGCCGAAGGATCCGGCCAGATAGGCCCCTGGCCGCGTCCGCACGCCCGGCAGCGGCCAGCAGGCCAGCACCAGCAGACCCAGGCCGCCGAAGGTGGCCGCGACCTGCAGGTAGGTGCCGTCCGGCTTGGCGGTCCAGGCCGCCTTCAGCGCCTCTCCGTCGACCGCAGACTGGCCGAACAGGGCCAGGGTTCCCGCCAGCAGGTCGGCCTGACCGGTCAGTCCGGAGCCGACAATCAGGGCGGCGACCAGGATGAGGGCCAGGCGCGCGATCCACTCCAGCAGTTCCAGCGGCGGCCGGGACGGCACGTCGCCGACCGGGATCGGACGGTTGATGTGCACCTGTTCCTTGGGCGCCAGCAGCACGCCCCCGACGCCGATGCCCATCAGCGCCGCCATCACCGCATAGGACAGGTTCCAGTTGTAGAGATCGGCCAGCACCAGCGGCACCGCGCCCGCGACGATGATGGCGACGCGATAGCCCCACTGATAGGCTGCGGCCATCGCGCCCTGCCGGGCATCGTCGGCCGCCTCGATCCGCCAGGCGTCGATGACGATGTCCTGGGTCGCGCCGAAGAAGCCGACCAGAACCGCGAACACCGCCACCGACCCCAGGGCCGTCGCCGGATTCAGCCCGGCGATGGACCAGAGACCTAGGATCACCACGGCCTGGGTGACGATCATCCAGGACCGTCGATGGCCCAGGAGCGCGCTCAGGACCGGCACACGGGTGCGGTCGATCAGCGGCGCCCAGATGAACTTCAGAGAATAGCTGAGCGTGGCCAGGGCGAAGAAGCCGATGACCTCCAGCGACAGGCCGCTCTCGCGCAGCCACGCCGACAGGGTGTCGAAGATCAACAGGTTCGGCAGGCCGGCGGAGAAGCCCAGCAGCAGCATCACGAAGACGCGACGCTCGCCATAGACCGCCAGCCCGCCGAAGCGGCCCGCAGGCTTCAGACTGGTCTCGGTCATGGCGGAGCGGCCTCATTCTCGAAGGCCGCCGCTCTGTGGTCGGCTGGCCTATGCAGCCGCGACCTTGGCGCGGAAGTCTCCGGTCGTCCAGCGGGCGAGCGCGGACCGGAGCGCCTCCAGCTCCAGCGGCTTGACGAGGTGGTCGTTCATGCCCGCCTCCAGGCAGGCGCGACGGTCCTCCTCGAAGGCGTTGGCGGTCAGGGCGACGATGGGCGTGCGGTCGCCCGCGGCGCGGATGGCCCGCGTCGCCTCGGGTCCGTCCATGCCGGGCATGCGCATGTCCATGAAGACCAGATCATAGCGCGCGCGCTTCAGGGCCTCGACCGCCTCCCGGCCCGTGCCGGCCGTCTCGACCACGCAGCCTTCGCGGCGCAGCAGGGTCTTGGCCAGCAGGGCACCGACCGGATTGTCCTCGGCCAGCAGCACGCGGGTGCCCGCGAACCGGACGGGAAGGACGCGGTCGTCCTCGGGCGGCAATGTCCGGGCCCCGCTCGGCAGCGCGTCGCCTGCCGTGGCCGCCGCCAGGACACGTTCGACCAGCGAGGCCCGACGCAGGGGCTTGATCAGATAGCCGTGAAAGCCCGCGCCGCGATATCTGGCGATCAACTCCCGTTCGGAGGGCTTCAACAGGATGACCGCGCGACCTCCTTCAGGCGCCGTGGCCAGGGGCTGGCCCGCGACGCCGGCCTCGGCGTGATCCACCAGGGTCACGGCGGCCGGCCCGTCGGTCGCCTGTCCTCCACTGGCGGTGATCTGGGCGCGAGCAGCCTCGAGGACGAAGGGATCGGGCGAACGGACGGCGACGACCATGCCCTCGATCGGGCGAAGCCGGGGCGCGGCGTCCACAGCCGCGGGGAAGGCCGCCTGGAACCGGAAGCGCGAGCCGCCGCGGCCGTCGTCGTTCGGCCGGTCCGTCACCGTGACCTTGCCCCCCATGGCCGTGGCCAGCCGACGCACGACCGCCAGGCCCAGGCCAGCGCCGTCGTGACGCGTGGCATCGGAGGCGTCGACATGGCCGAACTCCTCGAAGATGCGGGTCCGCGCAGAAGCCGGAACGCCCGGCCCGGTGTCGTCGACCACGAAGGCCAGGACGGGTTTGCGCTCCGACCCTCCGGCGCGCTCGACGCTGATCCGGACGCCGCCGGCTTCGGTGAACTTGACCGCATTGCCCGCCAGATTGAACAGCACCTGACGCAGTCGGCCCTCGTCGGCCAGGATATCGCAGGCGTCGGGTGCCACCGACCAGACGATCTCCAGCCCCTTGTCGTGGGCGCGCGGGCTGATCAGTTCGGCGACGCCGCGCACGAGGCTCTCAAGGTCGACGGGGGCCGGATCGAACTCCAGCTTGCCGGCTTCCAGCCGCGCATAGTCGAGCAAGTCGTTGACCAGGCCCAGCAGGTGTTCGGCCGATTGCTGGGCCGCCTCCGCATAGGCGCGCTGGGCCTCGTCCAGCCGGGTGCGGGTCAACAGGCCCAGCATGCCGATGACGCCGTTCAGCGGCGTGCGCATCTCATGGCTCATCAGCCTCAGGAAGGGGTCGGCGCCGCCCGGCGAGGGCGTGGTCGCCGCCGCAGTTTCAGTCCCCGTTCCGCCCTGCCGCCGCGCCATGCGCTTCTCCCCGTTCGGCACCAGCATCGCCCGGCAGGCCTTAAGGTCGGTTCAAGCCACAGGGTTTCCAGAGTGTTCCCAAACCCTTCCGGGTCTACCGCCTACCAGGCCGGGACACTCGCTCGCCCGCCGTCCTGGCGTTCGAAATCAGCCTGGGCTCCCACGGTCGAGCGGCGATAGATCAGGGCCTCGGCGATGTGGCGACGCAGGACGCCCGTCGCGCCCTCCAGATCGGCGATGGTGCGCGCCAGCCGCAGCGTCCGCGTCCATCCCCGCGCGGTCAGACCCCCCGCCTCGCCCGCCCGCATCAACAGCGCCCGCCCCGCCTCGTCCGGCGTCGCGAACCGGTCCAGGGTCTCGCCGGTGGCGCGGGCGTTCAGGGCCTGCATGGGGTCCAGCCCGGCCTCCCTCACCCGCTCCTCCTGCATGGCCCGGGCGGTGGCGACGCGGGCGGCGGCCTCGGCCGTGCCCTCGGCGGGCGGCGGCAGGGCCATGTCGGCGGCGGTCACCGGCGGCGTCTCCACCGTCAGGTCGATGCGGTCGAACATCGGGCCCGAGATGCGGTTCTGGTAGTCCCGCTGGCATCGGGGCGCCTTGCCGCACGCCCCCTTGCCCGCCCCGCCCAGGCCGCAGCGACAGGGGTTCATCGCCGCGACGAGCTGGAACCGGGCCGGATAGCGGACATGGGCATTGGCGCGCGCCACCACGATTTCGCCGGTCTCCAGCGGCGCCCGCAGACTGTCCAGCGCCTGAGCCGAGTATTCCGGCAGTTCGTCCAGGAAAAGCACCCCATTGTGAGCCAGGGACGCCTCGCCCGGCTTGGCCCTCAGACCCCCACCGGTCAGGGCGGCCATGGAGGCCGAATGGTGGGGCGCGCGGAACGGCCGGTCGCGCGTCAGGGCCCCCCGCTCGATCAGGCCGGCGACGGACCAGATCATGGAGGTTTCGAGCAGTTCCTGGGGCGTCAGGGGCGGCAACAGACCCGGCAGGCGCTGGGCCATCATCGACTTGCCCGAGCCGGGGGGGCCGACGAACAGAAGGTTGTGGCCACCGGCCGCCGCGACTTCCAGAGCCCGCTTGGCGCTCTCCTGGCCCTTGACCTCGCGCAGGTCGGGCACGGCGACGCCCGATCGGACGGGCCCCGGCTCGGGCGCCCTCAGAACTTGGGTGCCCTTGAAATGGTTGATCAGGCCGATCAGGGACCGGGGGGCCAGGATCGCGACGTCGCCGGCCCAGGCGGCCTCCGGGCCGTTCGCCTCGGGCACGATCAGGCCCAGCCCCATGGCCGAGGCCGCGACGGCCGCCGGCAGGGTCCCGCCCACGGGCGCGATCCGCCCATCCAGCCCCAGCTCGCCCAGCGCCGCCCAGCCCTGGAGCGCGTCGGGCGCGATGACCCCCATCGAGGCCAGGAGCGCGAGGGCGATGGGCAGGTCGAAGTGGCTGCCCTCCTTGGGCAGGTCGGCGGGGGCCAGGTTGGCGATGATCCGGCGCGACGGCAGGGCCAGGCCGATCCCGGCGAAAGCCCCGCGCACACGCTCGCGGCTCTCGGCCACGGCCTTGTCGGGCAGGCCGACGATGTTGAAATGGCCGTGCTCGCTGGACAGCTGTTGCACCTGGACGTCGACGCGTCGCGCCTCGACCCCCTCGAACGCCACCGTCGCGATGCTGGCCAGCATTGGGGTCCCCTCCCGCCAAGGAAGAGAACGAACCATGAACCTACACGTTTTGCAAGAGCAAGGTTATGCGTTGGGCGCGCGCTTGGTCTCAATGGCGTCCCACAGGATCGCGGCGGCGTCGACGCCGGTGAATTGCTTCAGCTGCACGGCCCCCGTCGGCGAGGTGACGTTGATCTCGGTCAGATAGTCGCCGATCACATCAATGCCGACGAACATCAGGCCGCGCGCCTTCAACTCGGGTCCGATCACGGCGCAGATCTCGCGGTCACGATCGGTGATCTCGACGGGCGCCGCGGTGCCGCCGACGCGCAGATTGGAGCGGACCTGACCCTCGGCGGGCACACGGTTGATGGCCCCCACCGGCTCGCCCTCGATCAGGATGATGCGCTTGTCGCCCTTGGACACGGCCGGGATGAACTTCTGGATGACGAGGGGGTCGCGGCTGGCGGCGGCGTGGATCTCTATCAGCGCCTCCAGGTTCGGATCGCCGGCCTTCAGCCGCACCACGCCCGACCCCGCCGCGCCGTGCAGGGGCTTCAGCACCACGTCGCCGTGCCGTTCGTGAAAATCCACCAGGGCGACGGGGTCGGCGCTAATCAATGTCGGCGGCTGGACGCCCTCGAACCGCGTGGCGAACAGCTTCTCGGGCGCGGAGCGGACCTCGGCCGGGTCGTTGACCACCAGGGTCCGGGGATGAACCGTCTCCAGAAGATAGGTCGCCGTCACATAAGCCATGTCGAACGGCGGATCCTGGCGCATCAGGATGACGTCGACGTCGCGCCCGAGGTTCAGCCGCACCTCCTCGCCGAAGGTCACATGGTCGCCGACCACGGGCCGAAGCGTCACCGGCCGGGCGCGGCAGAACAGGTCGCCGTCCTCGAGCGCGAGGGTGCGGAAGTCATAGACCCACAGCGGATGTCCCCGCGCCTGGGCCTCCAGGGCCAGGAAGAAGGTCGTGTCCCCGTCGATGTTGACCCCCTCGATCGGGTCCATCTGGATGGCGACTTTCAGCATCGAAGGATTTCCTCGTGGGCGCTAGCGCTCGGCGCGCGGCGCCTCGCTGCTTGAGCGCGAGTGCGCCCGGTGCAGGTAATGGGCAGAGGACCGGCCTGGCGCAAGGCGAAGACCGGCCTACCGCTCGGTTCCTCAGTTCAGCCGCATCCTCAGCCGCTCGATCGCGACCTGATGGATCGGGGCGTCCTGGCCCGACACGGCGCGGGCGCGGGCCAGGGCGTCGAGGGCGCCGGTCAAGGCACCCTGCTTCTCGCGCGCGGCGGCGACGTCCAGCCAGGGCCGATGATCGTCCGGATCCAGCAGGGCGCGGCGCACGGCGGACCGCTCGGCCGAGACGAAGTCGTCGGCGCGGATGGCTCGGCTGAACAGCACGTTCTGGAGCCGGATCAGGGCATGGCGGTCCGTGACGGGGGCCATCAGCATGTCCAGCCGGTCGGCGACATGGGGCGTCAGTCCGGCCCGCAGCGCCCGCCGCGTCAGTTCGGACGGCATGACCACGCGGCCCTGGCTGAAGGGGTCCAGCGCCACGGGACCCGCAGGCGTTTCCACCCGCAGGAGAAAATGATTGGGGAAATCGACGCCCTGCGCCTTCACCCCCGCCCGGCGCGCGGCATCCAGATAGAAGACCGCCAGGGCTGCCGACAGGCCGCGACGACGCTCCGCCACGTCGATGACGTCGGTGTTGCCCGGATCGTCGTAGCGCAGCAGATCGCCGTTCAGTCGCAGGTCCGAGGCCATGGTCTCGGCCAGGGCGTCGTCGGGGCTTTCGCCATCAATCCGCTCGGCCAGACGCTCGGCGGCCGCGTCGGCCAGGACCCGGGCGACACGATCGTCGCGAAACGGCTGGTCGTGGATGGCGCAGGCGATGGCGGCATCAAGCAGCGGAAAGGCGTCGTCATCGACGCTACCCGCCTCCCTCAGCTGCTCCTCGGCCTCCTCGCGTGTCACCCCGACGTCCCCCGACGACCCGTCCCGCAAGATTTCGTCGTGGAAATCTCGTGGAACTACAGATCACGACGATGACGTGGAAAGTGTCCGGGTGCCAGCGTCACGGTATCGATCCGCAAGCGAAGGCCTTTCAGACCGGGTCTTTGGCGCAACACCTTGCTCCCGGCCAGTCGCAATCGGTCCAGTTGACGAGCTTGAAGGGCCCCCTCCGCCGCCTCGACCGTGGCGCGGCGCTTGACCTCCACCACCGCCAGCACGCCGCCCCGCTGCGCCAGGATGTCGATCTCGGCCGCAGGCGTCTTCAGCCGAAAGCCCAGAATGCGATAGCCCTTGGCCATCAGCCAGGCGGCGGCGATCCATTCGGCCGTGTGGCCCTCGCGGAAGGCGCGGCCGCCCAGCGCCATCCGCCAGGCCGCCTTGGGCCGCGTCGGCGTCACGGGCTTGGCGACCCTCGACGGCTTCATCCCCGCCCCTGCAGCTCCAGCGCCCGGCGATAGAGCGGCTTTCGCGGCAGGTCGAGCGCGCGCGACACCTCCGAGGCCGCCTCTCCGGGGGCCAGGCGGGTCAGGGCCTCGGCCAGGGCCGTGTCGGCATCGGCCGCGCTGGCGATCTCGGTCTCGCCGGGGCCGATGACGACGACGATCTCGCCCTTGGGCGCGTCCAAGGCCGGGTCGGCGGCGAGCTCGGCCAGCGATCCCCGCACGCAGGTCTCGTAAAGCTTGGTCAGTTCGCGACAGACGGCGGCCGGGCGAGGGCCCAAGACGGCAGCCATGTCGGTCAGGCTGGCGCGCAGCCGAGGCCCGCTCTCGAACAGCACCAGGGTCTGACGCGCGGCCCTGAGTTCGGTCAGGGCCGCGACCCGCCCGGCCGACTTGGGCGGTAGGAAGCCGACGAAGGTCACCTGATCCGCCGGCAGGCCCGACAGCACCAAGGCCGCCAGCAGGCTGGACGCGCCCGGGATCGGGTGGACCGCCAGGCCCGCCGCGATCACCGCCCGCGCCACGACGAAACCGGGGTCCGACACCATCGGCGTGCCGGCGTCGGACACCAGCGCCACCACACCGCCCCCCGCGACACGCTCGATCGCCAGTTCGGCGGCGCGGGTCGAGGCGTGGTCGTCGCACCGCTCCAGCCGCGCCTTCAGCCCATAGGCGGCTAAAAGCTTGGCGGTCACCCGCGTGTCCTCGGCCAGAACAAGATCGGCGGCGGCCAGCACGTCGAGCGCCCGCAGGGTCATGTCTCTGAGGTTCCCGATGGGCGTCGAGACCAGATACAGACCCGGCGAGACGGGCCGGGCCGGAGGCGCGGTGGGGGGGAACAGGACGGCCTCGATCATCGCCCGACCGTGCCAGCCGGGGCGGGCCCGGGCAAGGACGGCCTCAGGTCAGGAGCGCCTTCAGCACGGCATCCAGGACCGGACGCCCCGTCCCCGTCGCGGCCAGCCGGCCGTCAGAGGTGCTCAAAAAGCCGTCGGAGACCAGTTGGGCGACGGGGGCCTTGCCCGGATCGAGATCGAGGTCGGGCAGCAGGCTCAGAGGCACCCCTTCGACGCTGCGCAGCCCGAGCAGCAGGCGTTCCTCGGCCGCATCTCTCGCATCCAGCGCCTCCGCCTCGCTCCACGCCGCCCCGGAGGCCACGCCGGCCACATAGTCGGCGATGCGGCGGTGGGCGACCGTGGCGGTCCGCACCCCGGCGACGGTCGTTCGCCCGTGGGCCCCCGGCCCGACCCCGAGATAGTCGCCGCCGCGCCAGACATGCAGATTGTGCGCCGACCGCGCCGCCGGGCCCCGGGCGTGGTTTGACACCTCATAGGCCTCGAACCCCGCCGCCCCCAGCACGGCCTGGGTCGCGTCGTACAGGTCGGCGGCCGTGTCCTCGTCGGGCGGGACCAGGGCGCCGCGCTCCACTGCCCGCGCGAAGGCCGTGCCCTCCGCGATCGTCAGTTGATACGGCGAGACGTGCTCGAACCCCAGGGCGAGCGCCTGCTCCAGAGCCGACGTCCATCCGGCGACGGTCTGACCCGGCAAGGCGTGGATCAGGTCGATCGACAGGCGGTCGAACACCGAGGCCGCCACGGCGATGGCCCGGCGGGCCTCGGCGGACGAATGATTGCGGCCCAGAAAGGCCAGTTCGGCCTCGTCCAGCGACTGGACCCCCAAGGACAGGCGGTTCACGCCCGCCTCCCTCAATGCCGCGAAATGGGCCGCCTCAGCATCCGTGGGATTGGCCTCCAGGGTGATCTCGACCGGGCCCGCCGGGGCGAACAGCCTCCGCGCCGTCGCGATCACCGCCGCCACGTCCTCCGGCCGCATCAGCGACGGGGTGCCGCCTCCGAAGAAGATCGACGCCAGCGGTTGCTCGCCCAGCCTCGTCGCCTGGGCCGACAGGTCGGTCAGGATGGCCTGGACCAGCACCGCCTGCTCCTCGCGCCAGCCCCGGTCCTTGACCACGTTGAAGTCGCAGTAGGGGCAGATGCGGGCGCAATAGGGCCAGTGGACATAGACGGCGACCCCGTCCGGACGGTCATCCGTCAATGAGCGCGGCCTTCAGCTGCTCGAACGCCCGGGCGCGGTGGCTGAGACCGTCCTTCAGCGCCGGGGCCATCTCGGCGAAGGTCAGGGCGTGGCCGTCCGGGATGAAGATCGGGTCGTAGCCGAAGCCCCGGTCGCCCCGGGGCGGGAAGGTCAGCTGCCCGTCGACCCGGCCTTCCACGACCACGCAGGGTCCATCGGGCCAGGCGACGGCCAGGGCGGAGGTGAAGAAGGCGCCGCGATCCGTGGCCCCCAGGTCCTCTAGCCGCTCCTCGATCTTCCTCATCGCCAGGCCGAAGTCCCGCTCTGGTCCCCCCCACCGCGCCGAGAAGATGCCGGGGGCCCCGTCCAGGGCCGCGACCGAAAGGCCGGAATCGTCGGCCAGGCTGACCTCGCCCGAGAAGGCGGCAGCGTGACGCGCCTTCAGCATGGCGTTGCCGACAAAAGTGGTCTCGGTTTCGGCCGGTTCGGGCAGGTTCAGCGCGCCGGCGGTGACCACCGTGTAATGTCCGTCCAGCAGGGCGTGGATTTCGCGCGCCTTTCCGGCGTTGTGGGTCGCCGCGACCAGCCGCATCCCCTTGATAAGCTTCAGTTTCACGCGGTCTCCACGGTTTGAAACATTCCATTGCCGAAGTTTAATATCGTTAAACGATATGTAACGTGCAAAGCCGTCTGGCACGGCCTATCTATGTTCTCACGAACGGAGGCCACGACGTTCCACGGTTTGGTCGAAACGAGCAAGTCGAACCCCGGTGGCAGAGAATGCGGGCAACAAATGACCCGCACTCAGGATCGAAGGAAGAGAACGATGAACACCCTGAACGCCTCGCTGATGATGGACAAGGTCGGCACCGTGCTGATCAACGCCGCCCTGCTCGCCGCCCTGCCGACCGCCCTGGTCGCCATCCTGGTGCAGTCCTTCTGAGGGTCGCTACCATTCGCGACGCGGTCGCTCATTGCTTGAGCGACGGTTTGAGCGGAACCAACGACCCACGACGGCTCAAGTCGCGAAGCCTGCGGGCCCCGCAGGAGCCACAAGAACAGAAGGCCCTTCTCCATTGACCGAAAACGCGATGTATAGAGCCGCGTCGGGGTTCGCCGGACCCCGCGCGGCCATCGCGGCCTGATCCCCGGCGAGAGATCGCCGATGCCCGCCGACCGGTCACATCCCGAACGATCCGACCGGCCGACGCCGCGCCTGCCCGGGCTCCGGGCCCTGGGGCGCAAGATCCCCTTGCGGATCTCTTTCAAGACTCCGTTCAAGACGCTCGGCCCCGGCTCGGTGTCGAGCCTGCTGAAGATCGCGCTCGACGTCGCCTATGTGCTGCTGATGGTCATCACCGCGGTCCTGCTGCTGGTGTTTCTCGCCTCGATCTTCATCCCCATCGCCAATCTGAACATTACCGTGTCGAACGACACAGGGGGCCGCCAGCAACCATTGACGCGGCCCTTGCTGCTGTTCGGCGTCGGGGCCCTGACCGCCTATTTCGGCGGTTTCCTGCTGATCCTGCGGAACCTTCGCATGATCTTCCGCACCCTGACGCTGGGCGATCCGTTCCAGCCGGACAATGTGCGCCGCCTGCGACAGGTGGGCCTGATCCTGGCGGTCGTGACCGGAGGCGTCTGGCTGGCCCAGGGCGTGGTCGCCGCCCGGCTGGCCCCCGGCGTAATGGAACGACAGGGGTTCGGCGAGCTGCTGACCCCGATCTTTTCGGTTCTGGTGGTCTTCGTCCTGGCCGAAGTCTTCCGCGAGGGCGCGCGTCTTCGCCGCGAGTCGGAGCTGACGATATGAGGGGCGCTAACGCTAGCCGCGCGAGGGGGTCCACCTGATGGCCATCCGGATCCAGCTGGACCGTCTGCTGGTCGAGCGGCGCATGTCGCTGACCGAGCTCGCCGATCGCGTGGGTGTGACGGTCGCCAACCTGTCGATCCTCAAGACCGGCAAGGCGCGGGCCGTGCGCTTCACCACCCTGTACGCCCTGTGCCGCGAACTAGAGTGCCAGCCCGGCGACATCCTGACCTATGAGCCCGGCCCGCCTGAGCCCGACCTCGACGACGACGAAGGCTGAGCCATGGCCCGGCGTCCCCCGCCAGACCTGAGCGCCGAGGACCGCCGCCTGTGGGCTCGCGTGTCCGGATCGGTCACGCCCGCCCGGGTCAGAAAGGCACTGAGAATCGCGGCCGAGGCTCCGGCGGCGGTCGAGGTGAAGACCTCGCGGCCGATGCCGCTTCGTCCCTCCGCGACAGCCCCGACCGCCCGATCCACGCCGAAGCCTGCCGCCCCGCACGCCGCGCCCGCCCACGGCGCACCCGAGCCGCTGGAGCCACGCCGCCAGCGCCGCCTGTCACGAGAGCGGGATCCGATCGAAGCCTCGATCGACCTGCATGGCTTCGGTCGCTTCGAGGCCGAGGATCAGCTGAGGGCCTTCCTGAACGGGGCCCAGGCGCGCGGCCTGCGGGCCGTGCTGGTCGTCACGGGCCAGGGCCGGCGGGGCGGCGGGGTCATCCGCGCCTCGATCCAGGAATGGCTCCAGGCCCATGCGCTCAGGGGCGTGGTATCCGGCTTCGCCTCGGCCCATCGTCGCCACGGCGGCGACGGGGCCTTCTACGTCACACTCAAACGGCGTGGAGCCTGAGGCCCTTCTGCTCGGCCAGCTCGTGCAGGGACATCATCGGGCGCGGACCCCAGTGGCCGATGACCTCGGCCGCCGCCAGCGACCCCAGGGCCCCGGCGTCCGCCAGCGACAGACCGCGCGCCAGACCCAGCAGGAAGCCCGCTGCATACTGGTCGCCCGCCCCCGTCGTATCGATCACCCGGTCCGCGGCGAAGGCCTGGACCACCGCCCGCTCCGAGCCGCGGATCACGACCGAGCCGTGCTCGCCCCGCGTCACGGCGGCGATCTCGACGAGCGACGACAGCCGTTCGGCGGCTGCGTCGAAATCCTCGGTCTCGAACAGGGCCAGAAGCTCGACCTCATTGGCCAGGACGATGTCGGCGGAGGCCTGGATGAAGGCCAGAAGTTCAGTCCGCCAGCGGCCAACCACGAAGGCGTCGGACAGGGTGATCGCGACCTTGCGTCCCGCTGCGTGGGCCGCTGCCGCCGCCGCCTCGAAGGCCGCGCGGGCCGGGGCCGGGTCGAACAGATAGCCTTCCAGATAGACGATGGCGCTGTCGCCGATCAGGGCCGCGTCGATGTCGGCGACCGACAACTGGTTGGCCGCCCCGAGGAAGGTGCACATGGTGCGCTGTCCGTCCGAGGTGACATTGATCAGACAACGGCCGGTCCCGGCTCCGCCTTCCAGCGCCGGGGTATCGAAATGCACGCCCGCCGCCCGGATGTCGTGGGTGAAGACCCCGCCCAGGGTGTCGGCCGCGACCTTGCCGACGTAGGCCGCCCGGCCGCCGAACGAGCCGACGCCCGCGACGGTGTTGCCCGCCGAGCCGCCCGAGGCCTCCACGCCCGCCGCCATGGCGTCGTACAGGGCCGCGCTCTGGTCCTCGTCGACCAGCTGCATCGAGCCGGGGTTCAGGCCTTGGGCGGTCAGGAAGCTGGCCTCGCACGGTGCGAGAACATCGACGATGGCGTTGCCGACGGCGCAGACGTCGTATTTGGGGGCGGTTTGGGTCATGGGGCGCCCCATAGCGGCCCGACGGAGCGGACGCCAGCCCCGGCTTGCCCCCGCCGGCGAACCCTGTATGGCCAGCGCCCATGACAGAGATCGCCGTCCTGACCCCCGCCGCAGACGACGGCACCTATGGGCCCCACTGGCCTCAGGTTCTGGACCGGCTGCGCGCCGCCTTGGCGATGGCGGACGTCACCGCCGTATCCACCCCCTGGAGCGACCACGCCGAAGATGCGCGCGGCCTTCTGGCCTATCCCTTGGTCCTGAGCGTCCTGACCTGGGGCTATCACCAGCGGCATGAGGCCTGGCTGAGCGCCCTCCGCCTGTGGGACGAGGCCGGGGTGCGGATCGCCAATCCGGCGTCGGTCCTCGCCTGGAACTCCGACAAGGCCTATCTGCGGCGGCTGGAGGCGGCGGGCGTCGCCATTCCCCCCACCCTCTGGACCGACCGGGTCAAGCCGGATCAGATCGAGGCCGCCTTCGGCCGGTTCGGCACCGATACCCTGATCGTCAAGCCGACCGTCTCGGCCGGGGCTTGGAAGACGGGCAAGGTGTCGCGCGGCGAGGGCCTGGCCGATCCGCCGCCCGGCGCGGCCATGATCCAACCCTTCCTGCCCGAGCTGGTGGCGGAGGGCGAGCTGTCGTTGCTGTTCTTCGGCGGCGGCTTCAGCCATGCGGTCAACAAGACGGCCAAGGCCGGGGACTTCCGCATCCAGTCGCAATACGGCGGCCGCTATGCGACGGTGCCCGACCCCTCGCCGGCCGCGATGGCCCTGGCCGAACAGGTCCTCGCCGCGATCGAGGAGCCGCTGCTCTATGCCCGCATCGACATGGTTCAGGTCACCGACGGCCGCTGGCTGCTGATGGAAGCCGAGCTGATCGAGCCGGACTTCTACCTGTCCGAGGCCCCCGATCGGGGCTTGCTCTTCGCTGAGGCGGTCCGCGCGCGGCTGGACGCGGTCTGAGCCGCCTCTTCGCTCGCCGCCATGAGCCCCCGCGAGGGACACAGGTCTGAGATCACGCACCCCGCGCAATTCGGCTTCCTCGCCGTGCAGGTGTAGCGGCCGTGCAGGATCAGCCAGTGGTGGGCCTTGGCGAGGAAGGCCTCGGGCACCACGGCGTGCAGCTGGTCCTCGACCTTGTCGGCGGTCGAGGCATTGGCCAGGCCCAGCCGGTGCGAGACCCGGAACACATGGGTGTCCACGGCGATCGCGGGCTCGATGCCCAGTTCGTTCAGGACGACGCTGGCGGTCTTTCGCCCCACGCCGGGCAAGGCCTGGAGATCGGCGCGGTTCAGGGGCGTGATCCCGCCGTGCTGCTCGACGATGATGCGGCTCAGCGCGATGACGTTCTTCGCCTTGTTCCGATACAGACCGATCGAGGCGATGAAGGGGATCAGGTCCTCCTCGCCGAGCGCCAGCATCGCCTCCGGCGTGTCGGCCACGGCGAACAGTATGTCCGTCGCCTTGTTCACCGAGACGTCGGTCGCCTGTGCCGACAGGGCGACGGCCACCACCAGGGTGTAGGGGTCCTGGAACCGCAGCTCGGTCTTCGGCTCCGGCATGACGCGCGACAGGCGGGCGAAGATCGCCTCGACCCGATCCTCGTCCGGCGGCCAGGCGAAGATCGGCACGGGGGCGCCGGTCATGACCGAGCCGGGCTTGCGGGCCGGCGTCTTGGCCGATCGCCTGGCGGCAGGCTTTCGGACCTTGGGTTTGGGCTTCGGCGGTGTCATGCCTCCACCTCCGCCGGGCGCACCTCGATGCCCAGATGCGCCAGGGCCTCGTCCGCCGCGCGCTCGCCCTCCATCCAGGCCCCGTGAGCGGTGCCATAGAAGCCGGGCGAGGTGGCCTCGCCGGCGACGAAGATCCGATCCTCGGCTGGTCGTCGCAGCCGCGCCCGCGCGCCGGTCGCCGGATCGCCGAGGCCCGGCAGGACGTGGGAATAGGCCCCGCGCGAGAAGGGGTCGGCCCCCCACACCGAGGTCGCCACCGGCTGGATGCGCTTTTTGAAGCGCGAGCCCAGCAGGTCCGACAGCTCCGTCGCCGCGAAGTCGAAGAAGGCCGCCTCGCCCTCGGCTTCCAGCCTCCAGGCCAGGTCGCCGCCGAAATAGCCCTCGATCATCGGCCGGCCGAACGGACGCAGGTGATAGCCACCGGTCGAGGCGGTGTCGGTTCGGCCCCACAGCTGGCTGTCCGGCGGAAAGTCCTCGGCGCCGTCGACCTCCATATGCAGCTTTGACGCCAGCCCCAACGGTGCCCCCGCCGCCGCCTCGATCAGGTCGGGCAGAGGCGGGTCGAACCGCACCCCGTCCGCCGCCAGGACAGAGGTCGGCAGGGTCAGGATACAGGTTGCGGCCTCGACGAGGCCCCGGCTCGTCCTGATTTTCAGGACGGCCCCTCGCCGGTCGATGTGTTCGACCGTGCAATCCAGCACCACGGGCACATCCGCGCCCAGCCGCTCGACCAGGGTGCCGTAGCCCTCGATCACCCGCCAGTTCACTCCGGTATCCTGATAGGCGTCATAGTCGAGCGTCGAGACCTCGGCGAAGCGCGCACCGTTCAGGGCCCCGGAGATAGCGTCCATCCGCCCGTTCCACCGCTCGCCGGACACAAACAGCTCGGCGGCGGGCCGGTCCTCGCCGCGCGACGCCGCCTCGGACACCCGCTCGTCGAAGGCGGCGTAGGCGGCGCCGAAGGCCGCCTGTTCCTCAGGGGTCAGACCCAGGTTGAACGCCTGCTGGCGCCACGGCGGCGGGGTCTTGTCCAGCATCAGGCCCAGGGCCTCGACCCGGCCGGCCAGCAGGTTCTCGTCCGCGGAATGCAGCCACCCGCAGCCCAGATCCAGGCCATGGCCCTCCCAGCCAACCGTGTGGGCGCGCCCGCCGATCCGGTCACGAGCCTCCAGCACCACCACCGACACCCCGGCGCGCCTCAGTCGTCGGGCGGCGGCGATGCCGGCGGCCCCCGCTCCGATCACGGCGACATCGATGGAGGCGGGCAGGGCGGTCACGGCGCGATAGATGCGGTTTCGGCCACCGGGCGCAAGACGGCATCGACGCGCAGCCGCAACGAAGCGTAGGAATGGGAGCCTGTCCCCGACCGAGAGTTCTCATGCTGATCGCCTATTCCGCCTGGCCCGAAATCGACGCCCGTCTGAAGACGACCAAGACCGTCGTGGTGCCGATCGGCTCCAACGAGCAGCACGGGCCGACCGGGCTCTTGGGCACAGACTGGATGTGCCCGGAGATCATCGCCCATGCGGCGGAGAAGGCCGACGACAGCCTGATCGTCGCGCCGACCTTCAACATCGGCATGGCCCAGCATCACCTGGCGTTCGCCGGCACCATCAGCCTCCGCCCCTCGACCTTCATGGCGGCGATCACCGACTGGGTCTCATCGCTCAGCCGCCACGGCTTCGAGCGGATCTATTTCCTGAACGGCCACGGCGGCAACGTGGCCACGATCGAGGCGACCTTCTCGGAGCTTTACGCCGAATGGAGCTTCGTCGAGGAGGAGCCGCCCTATGTGCTTAAGCTGCGGAACTGGTGGGACCTGCCGGGCGTGAACGGCCTGTGCAACGCCATCTTCCCCACCGGCCACGGCATGCACGCGACACCGTCCGAGATTGCCGTGACCCAGGCCGCCTATCCGGACCGGATCAAGACGGCGGAGTATTCGCCCAGGATCGCGCCCAGCGGTCCGATCCGCGATGCGCTCGACTACCGCGCCCGCTTCCCCGACGGCCGGATCGGGTCCGATCCCGCCCAGGCCAGCCCCGAGAAGGGCCAACGGATCATCGACGCCGCCGTGCCCGCCCTGTTGAAGGACGTGGCCGCCTTCGCGGATGAGACCTTGCCCGGGCGGTGAAAGCGGCCCAAGCCGGGGACATGACCATGCTCGACAAGACGATCCGCGACGGCAAGCGCGCTGTTCGCAACGCCCAGGCCGCCACCACCAATGCCGACCACGGCGGCGAGATGATGCGCGCGGCTTCGGACGTCATCGCCGCGCGCATGACCATCATGGCCGAGGCCCTGGCCAATCCGATGAAGGCCGACGTCCGCGAGATGTCGCTGATGGGCACCGAGAAGATGGAGGCGATGAGCGCCTCGGCCGCCGCCGTCGCAGGCACCCTGGGCGACCTCGCGGCCCGGACCTCGAAATCCGCCATGGACGAAATGGGCCACGCCGCCCGCGCCGCATCGACCATCGCCGCCGCGAAGACACCCCAAGGCGCGGCCTCTGCCCAGATCAGCTATGCCATGGGCTGGTGGAGCCGCGCAGCGACCCAGATGCTGAGCCTGAACACCGAACTGCTCAAGGCCCAGGCCGACGCCCTGAAGCCCATCCACGCAGCGGCCACCGCGAACGCGCGGCGGCTGAAGAAATAGGCTCAGGCCGTCCGGATCACGCCGCCCTCGGCCGCGACCGGCCAGGGCGTCAGCTTTCCGCCCGCGCAAGGCCCGCCGACGCACACCCCGCTCAAGGGTTCGAACACCGCCCCGTGCCAGCCGCACAGGATCAGCGATCCGTCCGGCGTAAGGTAGCGATCCAGCTCGACCGCGATGGGAAACCCCTGGTGCGGGCAGCGATCGACCCAACCGGCGACGCCGCCGTCCTTCCTGACCACGAAGCCGTGGAAATAGGCCTCGCCGATCTGCAGCACGAAGCCGCGCGAGCCCGGCTCGGCGATGTCGTCCAAGGCGCACAGGGCGACGCCCGGCGGCGTGGTCCAGACCCGTTTGCGCTCGCTCGGAGGGGCCTCGCTCATCCCTGTTCGGACTTCAGCGGCCGCGACAGCAGGGCATCGATCAGGCCGTCGACGGTCACCTCGCCCGCCAGCAGCGCCGCGACCCCCTCGCAGATCGGCATCTCCACCCCCGCCCGGGCCGCGAGCTCGCGCACCGCAGGCGCGCTTTCATAGCCCTCGGCCACCGATCGCTTGCCCACCAGCGCCTGTTCGATCGTCTGGCCCTGACCGAGCGCCAGACCCAGGCTCATGTTTCTCGACTGGGGGCTGGAGCAGGTCAGGACCAGGTCGCCCAGTCCGCACAGCCCCGCCACCGTCTGCGGTTCGGCCCCCAACGCCACGCCCAGGCGCGTCATCTCGGCGAAGCCTCGGGTGATGAGGGCGGCGTGAGCGGATTTGCCCAGACCCCGGCCCTCGGACAGGCCGCAGGCGATGGCCAGGACGTTCTTGATCGCGCCGCCGACCTCGGCGCCGATCAGGTCGGTCGCCAGATACGGTCGGAAGCCCGGAGCGGACAGGGTCGCCATCAGCGCCTCGCCCAAGACGGCGTCCTCGCAGGCCAGGGTCACGGCGGTGGGCAGGCCGCGCGACACGTCGGCGGCGAAACTGGGACCCGACAGGACCGCGGCGGGCGCGTCCGGCAGGGTCTCTGCCAGCACCTGGGTCATCAGCTTCAGCGATCCCCGCTCGATCCCCTTGGAACACAACAGAATCGGCGCATCGGCCCGCGCATGAGGCGCGAAGGCCGCCAGGGTGTAGCGCATGAACTGGGCGGGCGGCACGGCGAGCACCAGGTCGCAATCGGACAGGTCCGCCAGATCGGATGTCACCGTGATCCGCGCGTCCAGCGTCACGCCCGGCAGGAAGGCCTCGTTGATGCGCCGGGCGCGGATGCTGTCGACGACCTCGGTCTCGCGCGCCTGCAGCACCACATCCAGTCCGGCCCGCGCGCAGACCAGGGCCAGGGCCGTCCCCCACGCGCCTGCGCCGATCACGCCCGCCCTGCGAAATTCCATGGAAGACGGCTCCCTCACGCCTTGGCGCCCTTGCGGCTCGCCGGATGGACAGGGTCGGCGATCGCCCGCGCTTCGTCCAGCGGCCATCGCGGCCGGGCCGGGGCGTCGATGTCCGAGACCAGCCCCAGCCGGAGCCTTTCGGCACCCGCCAGGGCGATCATGGCGGCGTTGTCGGTGCAGTAGACCATCGGCGGGGCCAAGAAGGTGAAGCCGCGCTTCGCCGCCGTCTCTTCCAGCACCCGACGCACGGTCTTGTTGGCCGCCACCCCGCCTGCGACGACGAAGGTCAGGGCCTCGTGTCGTCCAGCATAGTCGGCCATGGCCCGGTCCGACCGCTCCGACAGCTGGCGCGCGATGGCGTTCTGCACCGCGTCGGCCAGATCGGCCCGGTCCTGGTCGGTCTGGAGCGTCTGGGCGATGCGGGACGCCGCCGTCTTGAGCCCCGAGAAGGAGAAATCGCAGTCCTTGCGCCCCAGCAGGGCCCTCGGCAGATCGAAGCGTGATCCGTCGCCGCTTGCCGCCAGTCGCTCCAGCGCCGGGCCGCCCGGATAGCCCAGCCCCATGGCCTTGGCGATCTTGTCGAAGGCCTCGCCCGCCGCGTCGTCGATGGTGGTGCCCAGCCGGCTCATGTCCCCGATGCCGCGCACCTCCAGCAGCTGGCAGTGCCCGCCCGAGACCAGCAGCAGCAGGAAGGGATAATCCACCCGCGCCCCCAGCCGGGCCGAAACGGCATGACCCTCCA
The DNA here is from genome assembly GCA_947475735.1 of Caulobacteraceae bacterium. Taxonomy (GTDB): domain Bacteria; phylum Pseudomonadota; class Alphaproteobacteria; order Caulobacterales; family Caulobacteraceae; genus Brevundimonas. The sequence continues at coordinate 147,809 of CANJLQ010000006.1, read as the reverse complement.
GATGATTGACCGCCACGAACGGCAGATCGCGGGCCAGGGCTACGCCCTTGCCGAAGCCCAGCCCCACCATAACCCCCCCGACCAGACCCGGCCCGGCCGTCGCCCCCACCCCGTCCAGATCGTCGAAGCCAAGGCCCGCCTCGGCCATGGCCCGGGCGGCGACGCCGTCGATCATCTCGACATGGCTGCGCGCCGCGATCTCGGGAACCACGCCGCCATAGGCCGCGTGATCCTCGATCTGGCTGTGGATCACCGACGACAGGACCTCGGCCGATCCGTCGGGCAGCAGACGCACCACAGAGGCGGCGGTCTCGTCGCAGCTGGTCTCCAGCCCGAGGACCGTCAGGGCGCCACCGCTCGGCTCGCGGAGCCTCCCGGCTTGGGCGCGGGCCTTGTCTGGGGCGCTAACGCTCGCGACGCGGTCGCTCCCTGCTTGAGCGCGGTCGCCATTTGGCTTTGCCGCGCCGTTTTCGCTGCTAAGGTCCGATGGAGTAACCACCGGCGTCAGGTAACGACCCGGCCCCCCTGACGCAACGGACCCGAATGCCCACCATCCGAATCGGCACCCGCCGCTCCGCCCTCGCCCTCGCCCAATCCGGCATGATGCAAAGGGCGATCGCCGCCGCCATGGGCCTGCCGATCGAAGAGGTCGTGCTGGTCGAGATCGTCACCACCGGCGACCAGATCCAGGACCGGCGCCTGATGGAGGTGGGCGGCAAGGCCCTGTTCACCAAGGAGATCGAGGAGGCGTTGCTGGACGGCCGCGTCGACATCGCGGTCCATTCCATGAAGGACGTCCCGGCCGAACAGCCGCCGGGCCTGACCATCGCCGCCATCCCTGAGCGCGAGGACGCCCGCGACGCCTTCATCAGCCGCGATTTCGACACCCTAGAGGCCCTGCCGCAGGGCGGTCGCCTCGGCACCGCCTCCCTGCGACGCCAGGCCCAGGCCCTGACGCTGCGGCCCGATCTGCAGATCGAGATGCTCAGGGGCAATATCGACACCCGCCTGCGCCGCGCGGCCGAAGGCGATTTCGACGCCATCCTGCTGGCGGCCTCGGGGCTCAACCGGCTGGGCCGGGCCGAGTCCGTGCGGGGCTATCTCTCGCTCGACGCCTTCCTGCCCGCGCCGGGCCAGGGCGCCTTGGCTCTCCAGACCCGCGAGGGCGACACCGACCACGCTTGGGTCCGGGCGCTGGACGACCGTGACACTCGTCTGGCCATCGCCGCCGAGCGGGGGGCCATGGTCGCGCTTGAAGGCTCCTGCCGCACCGCTGTCGGGGCCCATGCGTCCATCGCGGGCACGACCCTGACCCTGACCACCGAGATGCTGGCCCCCGACGGCACGGCCCGCTGGCGGCGCTCGGGCCATATCGATCTGACCGGCCCGGACGCCGAACACAGCGCCCGCGAACTCGGTCTGGCGCTGGGCCAGCAGGTGCACGCGGCGGCCGGGGATCAGAGGGTGGCCGTTTGATCGTCAGGCCATGACGGTCTGGGTCACGCGCGCGAGCCCCGGCGCCGAGGCCACCGCCGCCCGATTGACCGCGCGGGGCTTCGCCGCCGTGATCGCTCCTCTCCTGGAGGTCCGGCCCCTGTCGCCCGCGATCGACCTCACCGACATACAGGCCCTGGCCTTCACCAGCCGCAACGGCGTGGCCGTCTTCGCAGGCCTGTCTGACGACCGGTCCCTGCCGGTCTTCACCGTGGGCGACGCTACCGCCCGGGGCGCGGCGGATGCCGGGTTCGTCACAGTCCGCTCAGCGGAGGGGGACCTGTCTGCCCTGGCCGCGCTGATCCGCGCGGAGGCGTCGGGTCTGACGATCCTGAGCCCCGTCGCCGCCGAGCCCGCCGGAGACCTGGCCGCTCTGGTCGGAAACGCAGCCCGCGTTCGCCACGTCGCCGTCTACGAGACCGCTGAAACCGGCGCCTCCCCGCCCGTTGCCTGGAACGCGGTCCTGATCCACTCGCCCCGGGCCGCCCGGGCGCTGGCGACCGTCGTGCCGCGGGGCGAGGGCCGCCTCGCCGTCGCCATCTCTCCTGCGGCGGCTGAACCCCTGTCCGACCTGAGGTTCGCCCAGGTCCGCATCGCCTCGGATCCCACCGAGGACGCCCTGCTGGACGCCCTTGGCAAGCCGTGGCCCGCCGTATAAAGAGCCGCTTCCGTCGCAGGGCGCAGTCCGCCTCGCCGACAGGCCGCTTTAGCTCAGCTGGTAGAGCATCGCATTCGTAATGCGGGGGTCAGGTGTTCGAGTCACCTAAGCGGCACCATTTCTTCCCTCCAGGTCACGGACATCGCTGAGGCGGAACCTGCCTATCGTCGGGATGACCTTGGGTATGGCGTGGATTGCCGCGCGGGATCTCAGAAGGCTTTCGAGACCGCGATGAACGCCCGCCAGCCGTCGTCCACCTGGCCGGCCGGCACGGCCGACAGCGGCTTGGCGAACTCTGCCCGGACCGTGGCCCTGCCTGCGAAGGTGACGCGCGTGCCGAACCCCGCCGAGGCCAGGTCAGCGTCCGTATGGCCGGTCGGACCCCGGTTCCAGACTCGTCCGGTATCGGCGAACGCATAGACCTGGAAGAAGGTGATTTCAGTCGGCGAGGGGTCCCAGCCGGCCCGCAGTTCAACCACAGCCGACACACCGGACTCGCCGCTCAACTCGCCATAACCATAGGCCCGACCGGTCTCGGAGCCGCCGACATAGAACTCCTCGGAGCCCAGCAGCGGATCGTCCGACCACTGGGCGGACCCGGCGACATAGACGCCTGCGTACCGACCGACGTCGCGGTAGGCCGAGGCGCTGGCATTGACCTTGGTGAACTGGCCGGTGGCGTCTGAGCGGGTCAGGCCGGGCTGGGGGGATGTGGTCGCCCCGAACCAGTCGAGGCCATGCGAGACCTGCACCGAAGCCTGCACATTGCCCTGGGCGGACTTCATCTGGCCCCAAAGGGACGCCCGCGCGACCGTCAAGTTCTCCGTCATGGTCTGCCCGGTCGCATAGGATTGCTGGACCTCGCGGACGTCCAGCCCGGCGCTCGCCCAAAGACTGCGATCGCGCTGGCGGGCCAGGGCCTGGGTGACAGAGAGCGAGGCCGCCACGCTGTCGCCGCTCAGCCAGCCGCTCGATCCCGGCGGGGCATTCGTCGAATAGCCCGAGACCGCAGCCCTGACGCGGGTCTCGGCGCTGAGCGGCACGGAGTAGGCCCACTCGCCATAGGTCAGTTCATCCGGGTCCTCAGGTACCGTGAGGACCGAGACGGTCACTCGGTCTCCCGGCAGGGCGAGGGAGTTCGCAGAAGCCGAGGCATAGACCTGCCAGGGCCCCTGGGAGTCCGAGCCCCGGTTCTCGACGAAGACGCCCGCGTCGACGCGGTCGAGTTCGGCCGTGACGACCAGACGGTGCCGCGCCGGATTGTCCAGGATCGGTTCGATCCGGTTGGTCAGGCGGATGCCCGGCACGTCCGAAGCCAGAGCCAACCGACGGTCGAGGTCGTCGATCTTCAGCACCCACTGCAGCTCCAGCGGCTCCAGGATGGCTGAGACGGCGGCCGCGCCGGAACCCTCGACCACCACCTCGCCGACATAGCCTTCATAGACTACGATCTGGGCGTACCCGGTGGCGGGGTCGCCCGGGGCCACCACCGCGCGCGTCAGGAAATAGCCATCCCGGCGGTAGTGCTCGGTAATCGCGTCGGCCGTACGGACCAGATCGGCCACACCGATCTCCCGGGCAAGGTAGTCCGAATAGGTCCCGGACAGGTCCGCCAGCGGGTAGGCCGTCACGCCCTGAATGCTCAGACTGGTGAGAACAAAACAGTCCTGCGCGCAAGTCGTTGGCTCTTCCGCCAGAGAACGACCGGTATGGCCGGTCATACCGGCCCCCAGGGCCAGTAAGAACAGCACAATCCTGGCGATGGATCGAAAATCAGTAAGCACAGACGACGGCCCTTCAGCCGGATGTCGGGGTGAGCGTCAGATTGTCCTTACAGGCTTCAAGATCGCATTAACGCCGTCCCTTAAAGCGGTGGAAATCAAGCGGCTGTATTTGTGCTGTACTTGGGAGGGACCATCATGTCCGCACGTCATTTCGCTATCGCCGCCACAGCCTCATTCTGGCTGCTCGGCACGACCTCGGCCCTGGCCTTCGACTGGCAACTGCGCGAGGTCAGCGGCTCGGTCCGCGTCGCGCTTCCGGCGCGGGCCGCGACCAATGGCACGGTCGGGCAGACCCTGCCGACCGGCACCAGCGTCACCACGGGTCAAGGCAGCCGCGCCGTCATGATCAATGGCGACCAGCGGATCGTGGTCGGGCCGAGCAGCCGCACGACCCTGGCTCCCGAACAGGGCGGCGTGACCCGCATCCTTCAGGATCTGGGCTCTGCGCTGTTCCAGGTCGATCGCCGCACCCGCCCTCACTTCCGGGTCGAGACGCCGCTTCTGGCCGCCGTGGTGAAGGGCACGACCTTCACCGTCAGTGTCGATGCCCAGGGCGACCGCGTTCACGTCGCCGAGGGGCTGGTCGAGGTGCGCTCCAACAGCGGCAATGCGACCAGCGACGTCCCGGCCGGCGCGACCGCCGTCGTCACTCGCGATCAGCCCGCTGCGGTCGACGTCTCGGCGCCCAGTGCCTCGGTGCCTGTGGAGACGGCGGCGGTGAGCGTCGCGCCGATCGATTACAGCGAGGCCTCCGGCGGACTGGTTCAAAATCCCGCGGGATCGGTGGCCGCGGCCACCGTAGCTGCTCCGGCGTCGTCTGCGTCACCGACCGGCTTCGGCGAGGCCGCGAGCGGGTCGCCGTATGCGTCGCCGAGCGTCGCCGGGGTCCAGGCGGTCGCCGACCTGAACCGCAATAACGGTCCGGTTCCCGGCGCCTCCAACCCGGGTAACGCCAATCCCGGAAACGGCAACGCGGGCGCGAACGCTGGCAACAGCGGCGGACCCTCCAACCCCGGAAACGGGAACGGTAACGCGGGTGGGAGCGCCGGAAACGGCAGCGGAAACTCTAACTCCGGGAACGGGAACGGCAACGGGAACGGCGGCGAGAGCGCAGGAACCCCGGGTAATGGTAACGCGGGCGGGAACGCTGGAAACAGCGACGGGAACTCAAACTCCGGAAACGGGAACGGCAACGCCGGAAACGGAAACGGGAACGGCAACGCGGGCGGGAACGCCGGAAACTCCAACTCCGGGAACGGGAACGGGAACGGGAACAGCGGCGGCGAGACTGGCGCTGGAAACCCCGGCAACGGCAACGTGGGCGGAAACGCCGGCAACGGTGGCGGAAACTCCAATCCCGGGAACGGGAACGGGAACAGCGGCGGCGAGACTGGTGCTGTAACCCCCGGTAACGGCAACGGGAGCGGAAACGCCGGCAACGGTGGCGGAAGCTCTAATCCCGGGAATGGGAACGGTGCTGGCGAGACCAGTGCCGGAAACACCGGCAACGGCGTTGGGAACGGGAACGCGGGCGGAAACGCCGGCAATGGTGGCGGAAACTCCAATCCCGGGAACGGGAACGGTGCGGGCGAGACCAGTGCCGGAAACACCGGCAACGGCGGCGGGAACGGGAACGCGGGCGGAAACGCCGGCAATGGTGGCGGAACCTCCAACCCCGGCAATGGGAACGGCGGCGGCGCGGGCAGCACCGGAAACTCCGGCAATGGCAATGGCGGCGGCAACGCCAACACGGGCCCCGGCAACGGGAACGGGAATGCCTCCGCCTCGATCGACGGCCCGGCAGGAGACCGCGGCGCCAAAGCCGGGGGCCATGGTAGCGAAGCCGTTCAGCAGTGGCCGGTCTCGATTTGAAGGCGCGGGTCACCACGCTGTGGCGACGGGGCTGGATCCGCAATGCGGTCGGATCCTTCCTCATCCTGGCCGTGGTGGGCCTGGCGCTTTCGTTTGGCGTGCTGCGGCCGATTGACGACCTGTTCAACGGCTGGCGCTTCGAGACCGTGCGAAGCGAGGCCAGCAAGGGACTGGTCATTGTCGAGATCGACTCCCGCAGTCTGAGCCGCGCCGAGGTCTGGCCGTGGGAGCGGGAGCGCTACGCCGAAGTCATCGATCGGCTGCTCGGCGCCGGCGCCACCCTGGTCGCGATCGACGTCGACTTCAGCGCGCCTTCGGACGCCCAATCCGACGCGGCCCTGGCCGAGGTGTTCTCGCGGCATCCGGGCCAGGTGACCCTCGGCTCCTTCCGGCAGATGGACAGCTATGGCGCCGGAGAGGGCCGCATCGTCCAGAACCTGCCGCTTCCCATCCTCATGCGCGATGCTCTGGTCGCTTCGGTCAATGTGCCGGTGGACGAGGACGGCAAGGTCCGCGGTTATCGCTATCAGTCTCCGACGGGCGAGCGCGCATCCTTGGCCGCGAACCTCGCCGGAGTGACCCGCGAGGGCGAGTTCGCCATCGATTACGGCATTGATCGCCGGACCCAGCCACATCTGAGCTTTGACGATGTGCTGCACGACCGCTTCGATCCGGCATTGGTCGAGGGGCGCGTCGTCCTCATCGGTGCGACGGCCCTGGAGCTGGGCGACGAATTCGCCACCCCCGTCGGGCTGTTGCCCGGCGTCGTGATCCATGGGCTGGCCTATGAAAGCATCGTTTCGGGCCGGACGCTTCTGACCCTGCATCCCGGGGCGATCCTGGTCCTGTGTCTCGGCCTCGGGCTGCTGCTGCTGCCCCAGCGGGACGGACGCCGCCTTCGCGATCTCATGATCCGCCACGCCGTGGTGGGGAGCGCCATTGTCGCTGTCCCCCTGGTCACGCAGCAGGCGACGCCGGTCAGCGTCGACGTCGCCGCCCTTTTCGCCACCCAGGTCCTCTTCGGCGTCTGGGCCACCCGTTCGGAGCTGATGCGGCGGGGCCGGGAGATCGTGGCCGAGCGCGAGGCCGGCCTGCGCCGCCTCGCCCTGCATCACGCCGAGACCCAGTTGCCCAACCGGCGAGCCCTGATCGAATGGATCGAGGCCGGACCCCAGACCGGCCAGGTCGTGTTCGCCGTCGGGATCGAACGCTACGCCGAGATGCGGGGCGTCATCGGCTACAACGTCACCAATCTGGTGATGCGCGAGCTCGCGGCGCGTCTGTCGAGCCTGGGCGGGACGGCCCAGGTGGCGCATATCTCCTCCTCGGTCCTGGCGTTCGCCCGGACCGACCTGTCGTCCGACGCGTTCGACACTTTGCTGAACCGCCTGCGTCGACTGGAGACGAACTTCCAGATCGAGGGCCACTCGGTCGACGTCTTCCTTCGCATCGGGATCGCGCGGGCCGACGCCGTTGGGGTCTCTCCAACCGAACTGGTCGAGCGGGCCACTCGCGCCCTGGATCGCGCCGGTGCCTCGATCGATCGGGTCTGCGTCTTCGACGCCGCGACCTTCGCCTCGGCCGACAACAACCTCGCCTTGATGACGGAGATGGTCGATGCGCTGGCTCGCAACGAGATCAGCCTCCATTACCAGCCCAAGATGCAGACCGCGGACGGGCAGGTCACCTCGGTGGAAGCGCTCTGTCGCTGGCACCACCCCCAGCGCGGTTTCGTGCCGCCCGATCTGTTCATCCCGATCGCCGAGCAGACGGGGCAGATCCGGGCGCTGACGGAGTGGTCGATCCTGCGCGCCATCCAGGACCAGATCCGCCTGCGGGCCGCAGGCCACGATGTCACCATCGCCCTGAACATCTCCGGGCGACTGCTGGCGGATGACGCGTTCAAGGACAAGGTGATCCAGTTCGCGTCCGCCGTGGACGCGGACCTGTGTCTGGAAATCACCGAGACCGCCGTCATCGACAATCCGGACAAGGCGCGGGCCGCCATCGCCGCCTTCCGGGAAGTCGGCCTGAAGATCTCGATCGATGACTACGGCAGCGGGCTGTCCTCGCTTGCCTATCTCAAGCTGCTGAATGCTGACGAGCTGAAGATCGACCGATCGCTGGTGACCGAACTGGCGGAAAGCCAGCGCGATCGGTTGATCATGAAGTCGACGATTGATCTCGCCCACAGCCTGGGCATGTCGGTCGTGGCCGAGGGGGTCGAGACCGAGGCGATCGTGGCCTGCCTCTCGCTGCTCGGTTGCGACACCATCCAGGGCTACTGGCTGTCCCGTCCTCTGCCTCTGGACGGTCTCGCCGCCTTCCTGGATGAGCACGCGGCGACGTCTCTGGACACCCCGCTGCGGCGAGCGAGCTGAGCCTCTTCGCCCAAGCCAGGCCGGTCGCCCTCAGCCATCCCTTGATCGCATAAACATATCTTTATATGTCTGCGCGCCACGCGGTATGCCCGCGCGACCTCCCGGAGCCAGACCTTGTCCCGTTCGTCCTTCCTGTTCACCTCGGAAAGCGTGTCCGAGGGCCATCCCGACAAGGTCGCGGACCGGATCTCCGATACTGTCGTGGACCTGTTCCTGTCCAAGGACCCCTACGCCCGGGTGGCGTGCGAGACCCTGACGACCACGAACCTGGTGGTCCTGGCGGGCGAGATCCGGGGCCAGGGCATCATGGACACATCGGGCCACTGGGCCCCGGGCGTCGAGGCCGAGATCGAGGCCGCCGTGCGCGCCGCCGTCAAGGACATCGGCTATGAGCAGGACGGCTTCCACTGGGAGCATTTCGAGTTCATCAACCGGCTGCACGGGCAGTCGGCCGACATCGCCGTGGGCGTCGACGCGGCCGGCAACAAGGACGAGGGCGCGGGCGATCAGGGCATCATGTTCGGCTATGCCTCCAACGAGACGCCCGAGCTGATGCCGGCGACCCTGCAGTACAGCCACAACATCCTGAAGCGCCTGGCCGACGTCCGTCACGCCGGCGAGAAGCGGCTGGAGCCCGACGCCAAGAGCCAGGTCACCATCCAGTACGAGGACGGCAAGCCGGTCCGCGCCACCTCCATCGTCCTGTCGACCCAGCATGCCAAGGGCATGACGCAGCAAGAGGTCGCCGACCTGGTCAAGCCGCACATCCTGGCGGTCCTGCCGGAAGGCTTCACCGACGAGAACACCGTCTGGCACATCAATCCGACCGGCATCTTCGAGATCGGCGGACCCGACGGCGACGCGGGTGTGACCGGGCGCAAGATCATCGTCGACACCTACGGCGGGGCCTCGCCCCACGGCGGCGGCGCGTTCTCGGGCAAGGATCCGACCAAGGTCGACCGGTCGGCGGCCTATGCCTGCCGCTACCTGGCCAAGAACGTCGTGGCGGCGGGACTGGCGGATCGCTGCACCATCCAGATCAGCTATGCCATCGGTGTCGCCAAGCCCCAGTCGATCCACGTCGACCTGCACGGCACGGGCAAGGGCGCGGTCAATGAGGCGGTGCTGGAAGCCAACATCCTGGGCCTGATCGGGGGCGCGACGCCACGCGCCATCCGCGAGCACCTGGGCCTGAACAAGCCGATCTATGCCCGCACCAGCGCCTACGGCCATTTCGGTCGCGCCCCGGACGCCGACGGCGGCTTCGGCTGGGAGAAGGTCGATCTGGTCGACAAGCTGAAGGCGTTGGCCTGAAAGCCCACCCCGCCCGATCTCCGGATTGGGCATTGAGATCGCCGGTCGTCGCTGAGAGGCGCGGCCGGCGACTTTGCGTTATAGGCCCGCCGATGCCCGCTTCCCCTCCGAAACAGCCCGGCGATCCGCTGCATCCGAGAGCCGCAGGGCCTCTTCGGTCCTTTGGTCGCATCAAGTCCCGTGCAATCAAGCCGCAGCAGGCGGCGCTGTTCGACACCCTGATGCCCCGCATCCGGCTGCCCGATCCGGCGGCGGGTCCCATCGACCCGCGGGCTCTGATGCCGGACGCGAGCGACGTGTGGCTGGAGATCGGGTTCGGCGGGGGCGAGCATCTGGCGGCTCAGGCGGCGCGACATCCCCAGGCGCTGATGATCGGGTGCGAGCCTTTCATCAACGGCGTGGCCTCGGCTCTGCGCCATATCGATCAGGGCGGGCTCAAGAACGTGCGCCTGCACGACGACGACGCCCGGGCGGTGGTCGAGGCCCTGCCCGACGCCTGCCTGGACCGGATCATGATCCTGTTCCCCGACCCCTGGCACAAGGCGCGGCACAACAAGCGCCGCCTGATCCAGCCGGAGTTCGCCGCCGAGCTGGCGCGGGTGCTGAAGCCGGGCGGACGGCTGAGGTTCGTCACCGACTGGAAGGACTATGCCGGGTGGGCGCTGGAGCGGTTCATCGCGACGCCGGGCCTGGTCTGGCTGGCGGACGAGGCCGCGGACTGGCGGACCCCGCCAGAGGACCACGTCGTCACACGCTATGAAGAAAAGCGGCTGGGCGACACCATTCCGCTGTTCCTGGAGTTCGAGCGGGCCGCGTGACCGTCACGCGGCGTCAGGCGAAAAACACCGTCCGGATCGTCCACTGAGTCCACGTCGTTCGGATCGTTCGCCTTCATGAGGAGAACCCTAGCAGGCCGCTACGTCAGAATCGGACGTCAGGCCTGCCGGAAGCCCAGCACGTCCTGCATGTCGTAAAGGCCGGCTTTGCGGCTGCGGGCCCAGGCGGCGGCGGCGACGGCGCCCTTGGCGAACAGGGAGCGGTCGATGGCCGAGTGGCTGAGGGTCACCACCTCGTCCTCCGACGCGAACAGCACGGTGTGCTCACCCACGATGCCGCCCGCGCGAATGGAGGAAAAGCCGATCTTGCCGCTCTCGCGCGGCTCTCCGACGCCGTCGTAGGGCGGGGAACGCAGGTCGGACAGGTCGTGGCCCCGGCCGGCGGCGGCGGCCTCGCCCAGCATCAGGGCCGTGCCGGAGGGGGCGTCGACCTTCTTGCGATGATGCGCCTCGGCGATCTCGATGTCCCAGTCGCGGGCGTCCAGCCGCTGGGCGGCGTGTTCGACCAGGCCAATCAGGATGTTGACGCCCAGCGAGAAATTGCCGCTGCGGACGATGGCGACGCGTTCGGCCGCCTTCAGGATCTCGGCGTCCTGCTCGGGCGAGAAGCCGGTGGATCCGATCACCAGGGCCGGGCCGCCGCGCTCGGCGCAGGACTGGGCCAGGGCGACCGAGGCCTCGGCGGTCGAGAAGTCGATGACGACGTCGCACAGCGACAGGTCCGGGGTCTCGCCCCAGTCGAAACGGACGGCGACCACCACGTCGTCGCGGGCGTCGAGCGCCTGGCTGACCGCCCGACCCATGCGGCCGCGCGCGCCGGAGATGCCGACGTGGAACAGATCGCTCAAGACGACGGCCCCCCGACCGCGCTCACTGGGCGCTTTCGCGCTGGGAGCGGGGCTCCTCGGCCCCCAGGATGTCGGCCCAGAAGCGCTTGGCCTTGCCGGCGAAGGAGGAGTTGCGCGGGCTCTGGTCGTCGCCGAAGGAGGCGGCGAGTTCCTGCATCAGCTCCTTCTGGCGGGGCGTCAGGTCGGTCGGGGTCTCGACGAACAGCTCGACCACCAGATCGCCGCGCTGACGGCCGTTCAGGTGGGGCATGCCCTTGCCTTTGATGCGCACGGTCTTGCCGGTCTGGGCCCCGGCGGGGACGCTGACGGGGGCCTTGCACTGGCCGTCGCAGGCTTCGGAGATCAGGCAGGGGGCTTCGATCTCTCCGCCAAGGGCCGCAACCGTCATGGGTACGGGCACGGTGACCAAAAGGTCCAGGTTGTCGCGCTCGAACAGATCGTGGGGCTGGACCGACAGGAAGACATAGAGGTCGCCGCGCGGACCGCCGCGCGTGCCGGCGTCGCCTTCGCCCGACAGGCGGATGCGCGAGCCGTCGTCGACGCCGGCCGGGACCTTCAGCGCCAGTTTGTGGGTCTTTCGGACCTGGCCGTGGCCGTGGCAGGTGCTGCAGACGTCGGCGGCGGCCAGCCGCTGGCCCTGACCGCCGCACGAGGGGCAGGTGCGTTCCATCTGAAAGAAGCCGTTGGCCTGGCGGATCCGGCCCGCGCCGTTGCAGGTCGAGCAGGTCGAGGGCTTGGCCCCCGGCTTCGCGCCGGTTCCGGTGCAGGTCTCGCAGGCCGCGGTGGTCGGCACAGCGATCTCGACCTCGGCCCCCTGATAGGCCTGCTCCAGGGTGATCTCGAGATCGTAGCGCAGGTCCGAGCCGCGGCGCGGTCCGTTGGGCTGGCGGCGACCCCCGAACACGTCCCCGAAGGCGTCGCCGAAGACCTGGGCGAAGATGTCGTTGACGTCGTGAAAGCCCTGCTGGCCACCGAAGCCGCCCTGGCCGTTGACGCCCGCGTGGCCGAACCGGTCGTAGGCCGCGCGCTTCTGATCGTCGGACAGGACCGAATAGGCCTCCGACAGCTCCTTGAACTTGGCCATGGACTCTTCCGAGCCGCCGTTGCGGTCCGGGTGATGCTCCATCGCCAGCTTGCGATAGGCGGATTTCAGGCCGGCGGCGTCGATCCCCCGATCGACCCCCAGCACTTCGTAATAGTCACGCGCCATGCGCCGATGGTCCTCTGCCAACCCCTGACATTCCGTTCACGCCTCTTTTCGGGCGACCAGACGGAACGGCGACCCGAGAGACATGGGCGCCGGGGGCGATGATGCAAGTTATTCCTCCCCAGGAGCGAAGCGAACGGGGGAGGGGGACCGCCGCGCACTTGCGCGGGGGTGGAGGGGGCGGCTCCACCAGACACGGTGTGCGCGTCCGCCCCCTCCACCGATTCGCGGTCCCCCTCCCCCGCTTCGCGAGGGAGGCGTTTCCTTACGCGCTCTTCTTCTGGTCGTCGTCCGAGACTTCCTCGAACTCGGCATCGACCACGCCGTCGTCGGCGGGGGTTTCGTCACCCGAACCACCGGCGGCCTGGGCGTACATGGCCTCCCCGAGCTTCATCGAGGCCTGGACCAGGGTGTTGGTCTTGGTCCGGATGTCCTCGGGGTCGGTGCCGTCGCGCGCCGTCTTGAGCTCGGCCAGGCCGGTCTCGATGGCGGTCTTCTCGTCCGCCCCGACCTTGTCGCCGTGCTCGGCCAGGGCCTTCTCGGTCGAGTGGATCAGGCTGTCGGCCGCGTTCTGGGCCTCGACCAGTTCCTTGCGCGCCTTGTCGGCGGTGGCGTTGGCCTCGGCTTCCTTGACCATCTTGTCGATGTCGGCGTCCGACAGGCCGCCGTTGGCCTGGATGCGGATCGACTGTTCCTTGTTGGTCGCCTTGTCCTTGGCCGAGACATTGACGATGCCGTTGGCGTCGATGTCGAAGGCGACCTCGATCTGCGGCATGCCGCGCGGCGAGGGCGGAATGCCCATCAGGTCGAACTGACCCAGCATCTTGTTGTCGGCGGCCATCGGACGCTCGCCCTGGAAGACCCGGATCGTCACGGCCGACTGGTTGTCATCGGCGGTCGAGAAGACCTGTGACTTCTTGGTCGGGATGGTCGTGTTGCGCTCGATCAGGGGCGTGAACACGCCGCCCAGGGTCTCGATGCCCAGGGTCAGCGGGGTCACGTCCAGCAGCAGCACGTCCTTGACGTCGCCTTGCAGCACGCCGGCCTGGACCGCGGCCCCCAGGGCCACGACCTCATCGGGGTTCACGCCCTTGTGCGGCTCCTTGCCGAAGAAGGCCTTCACGGCCTCCTGCACCTTGGGCATGCGGGTCATGCCGCCGACCAGGACCACTTCGTCGATGTCTGAGGCCTTGAGGCCCGCGTCCTTCAGCGCCTTGGCGCAGGGCTCGATCGTGCGCTGGATCAGATCGTCGACGAGCGCCTCGAGCTTGGCGCGGCTCAGCTTGATGTTCAGGTGCAGAGGGCCGGACGCGTTCATGGTGATGAACGGCAGGTTGACCTCGTACTGGGTCGTGGAGCTGAGCTCCTTCTTGGCCTTCTCAGCCTCTTCGCGCAGGCGCTGCAGCGCCAGCTTGTCCTGGCGCAGGTCGACGCCCTGTTCCTTCTTGAACTCGTCGGCCAGGTAGTCGGCGAGGCGCACGTCGAAGTCCTCGCCGCCCAGGAAGGTGTCGCCGTTGGTGGACTTCACCTCGAACACGCCGTCGCCGATCTCCAGGATCGAGACGTCGAAGGTGCCGCCGCCGAGGTCATAGACCGCGATCTTCTGGCCGTCGTTCTTGTCCAGGCCATAGGCCAGGGCCGCCGCGGTCGGCTCGTTGATGATGCGCAGAACCTCGAGACCCGCGATCTTGCCGGCGTCCTTGGTCGCCTGGCGCTGGCTGTCGTTGAAATAGGCGGGGACGGTGATGACGGCCTGGGTGACTTTTTCACCGAGGTAGGCCTCGGCGGCCTCCTTCATCTTGATCAGGGTGAAGGCCGAGATCTGTTGGGGCGAATAGTCCTTGCCGTTGGCGCGCACCCAGGCGTCGCCGTTCGGACCCTTGACGATCTCATAGGGCACCATGCCCTTGTCCTTGGCCACGATCGGATCGTCGAAGCTGCGGCCGATCAGGCGCTTGATGGCGAAGAAGGTGTTGGCGGGGTTGGTCACCGCCTGGCGACGCGCCGGCTGACCCACCAGGGTGTCGCCGCCGTCCTGGATCGCGACCACCGACGGGGTGGTGCGGTTGCCCTCGGCGTTCTCGATGACCTTGGGGTTCTTGCCGTCCATGACGGCGACGCACGAATTGGTCGTTCCGAGGTCGATACCGATGATCTTGGCCATGAGCCTTATGTCTCTCCGTCTGGCGGGCGATGCGGCGGCCTTATCAGAAAGCGCCGCGCGTGACCGCCCCCGTTTTGTTTGCGCCGCCTCGCGGGGGCGCGAGGACGACAGGTTGGGTTCCGCTGTCCGGGAAACCCCACTTGCGGCGGGGTCTCTCGGGCTGGTCGGCATATGGGAAAGTCACGATCCGCCGCAAGGGCTTGTGCTGGAATCAGAGAGGGGCCACGGCGGGGCGTGACCCCGTTTCCAGACATTCCCGGCTTCCTCTACTGGCCCGGCCATCTCGATGCCGCGGCGCAGGGCGGGCTGCTGGCCGAGATCACGGCCGCCATGGCCGAAGCCCCGCCCTATCGCCCTCTGACGCCCGGGGGGCGACCGTTCTCGGTGCGGATGACCAATCTGGGGCCGCTGGGCTGGGTGTCGGACCGGGCCGGCTATCGCTATCAGCCCACCCACCCCGAGACCAGCCGACCCTGGCCGCCGATCCCCGACTGTCTGCTGACCCTGTGGGCCGATCTGACGGGCGCGCCGCCGCCCGACGCCTGTCTGGTCAACCACTACGACGCCGACGCCCGCATGGGGCTGCACCAGGACAAGGACGAGGCGGACCAGACGCAGCCCGTTCTGTCGATCTCTCTGGGCGACACGGCGGTGTTCCGGATCGGCCCGGCGGCCGGCGGGCCGACGCGGTCGCTGAGGCTGGCGTCGGGCGACGTCTGCGCCCTGACGGGGCCAGCCCGACTGGCCCGGCACGGCATCGACCGTATCCTGGGCGGATCGTCCAGCCTGGTGCCCGGCGGCGGCCGCATCAACCTGACCCTGAGGCGCGCGGCGTGAGGTCGCGGGGGCGTGACTCGACGGGCGATCACGCCCGTTCCAAGGTCAGGCCCACCGCTTGAAGGAGCACCCCGCCATGACCGTCCTGACCCGCCCCGAGGGCCATGAGCCGTCCGATTTCAACCTGTCGCGGCGGGGCCTGGCGGGGCTGACGGCGGGGGCGGTGTTCACCGGCTATGCGGTCGCGGCCCTGGCCCAGGACGCCCAGCCGATCGTGACCGACGAGGCGGGCCTGGAGACCGGCATGGTCTCCTATCCGGCGCCCGACGGGTTCGACCTGCCCGCCTATGTCGCCCGGCCGCAGGGCGACGGGCCGTTTCCGGTGGTGATCGTGGTCAGCGAGATCTTCGGCCTGCACGCCTACATCCTGGATGTGGCCCGTCGGCTGGCCAAGGCCGGCTATGTCGCCATCGCCCCGGCCTTCTTCGTGCGGGCCGAGGACCCGGCGCCCCTGGCCGACATGCGCGCCATCCAGGCCATCGTGGCCCAGGCGGGCTATGAGCAGGTGATGGGCGACATCTCGGCGACGCTGGAATGGGCCTCGGGCCAGCTGTGGGCCAACACCGACAAGGTCGGGATCACGGGCTTCTGCTGGGGCGGCAAGGTGGTGTGGCAGGCCGCCGCCCGCTATGCCGCCATCGACGCGGGCGTGGCCTGGTACGGGCGACTGGCCCCCTCGCCGGGCGCGACGCCGGAACAGATCGAAGCCGGGCGGCCGTATCCCGTCGATCTGGCGGCGGACCTGAAAGGCGTCGTGATCGGCAACTACGGCTCGGCCGACGGCGGCATTCCCAACGACACGGTCGCGGCCATGCAGGCAGAGCTGCAGGCCGCCGATCAGACCGAGAGCGGCATAAAGCTGTACGAGGGCGCGCCCCACGGCTTTCACGCCGATTACCGCCCGTCCTATCGCCCGGCCGATGCGGCCGACGGCTGGGCGCGGCTGATCGCCCTGTTCGAGGCGAAGCTGAAGAGCTAGGCCTTGCCGTCGAAGGCCCCGCCGCCGGCCGAGGGGGCCGCGCCGTAGGGGTTCGCGCATTGCGCGCCCGAGCCCTTGGCGGCGACCACGACCATGGCCGGGCGCACGGTGCGGCCGAACAGTTCGTAGCCGGCCTGCATGGTCTGGATCACGGTTCCGCCGGGGGCCTCGGTCGAGGGCTGTTCCAGCATGGCCTGGTGCAGGTGCGGGTCGAACAGATCGCCCAGACCGGGCGCGACGCGCTTCAGCCCATTGGCCTCGAAGGCCGCCAGTAGCGACTTCTGCGTCAGCTCCAGCCCGGTCACCAGCCCGGCCTCGCCGGCGTCGGCGTTCTTTGGGGCGGCCTGCAGCGCCCGCTCGAGGTTGTCGGCGACGCCCAGCAGGTCCTTGGCGAAGCGCTGGATGGCGAAGGCGCGGGCGTCGTTCATCTGGATCTCGGTCCGGCGCTTGACGTTGTCGGCCTCGGCGGCGGCGCGCATGGCGCGGTCCTTCCACAGGTCGCGGTCGGCGATCATGGCGTCCAGCGGCCCCAGGTCGTCGCCGCCGGGCGTCGCGTCCAGACCGGCCTCGGCATTGGCGATGGCCTGGTCCAGGGCGGAGAGTTCGGAGTCGGGGTTCGTCGTATCGGTCACGTGTCTTGTCCGTCCAGGATGCGCCCCAGCACCCGGGCGGTGTAGTCCACCAACGGGATGATGCGGGCGTAGTTCAGTCGCGCGGGTCCGATCACGCCGATGGCGCCCAGAACCCGCTGGCGGCCCGTCATATAGGGTGCTGCGACCACAGCGGAACCCGAAAGCGAAAACAGCCGCGTCTCGGCCCCGATAAAGATGCGCACGCCCTGCGCCGCCCCGACCCCGTCCAGCAGGCCGATCAGCTGTTCCTTCTGCTCCAGATCGTCGAACAGGACCCGGACCCGCTCAAGATCGTCGGCCGCCCCGGCGTCGCTCAGCAGATTGGCTCGCCCGCGCACGATCAGGGACCGGTCGCGGTCCGCCCCGCCGGACCAGGCGGCCAGGCCTTCCTCGACCAGCCGGGCGGCGGCGGTGTCGAGCTCTCGACGGGCCGCATCGACCTCGGCGCGCATCTCCTGGCGGGCCTCCGACAGGGGGCGGCCCTTCAGACGTGCGTTCAGGAAGTTCGACGCCTCCTGCAGGGTCGAGGGCGTGACCCCCGCCGCCAGGGGCATCAGCCGGTTCTCGACCGTGCCGTCGTCCGCGACCAGCACGGCCAGCGCCTGACCCGAGCCCAACGCCACGAACTCCACGTGTTTGACGCCCGCGTCCCGCACAGGGCTGGCGACAATGCCCGCCCCGCCCGCGAGGCCGCTCAACAGGGCCGAGGCCTCATTCAGGGCTTCCTCGAAGCCGCGGCCTCGCCCGGCCAGACGCGCGTCGATCTCGCGCCGTTCGTCCGCGCCGATGTCGCCGATCTCCAGGAGGCCGTCGACGAACAGGCGCAGACCCGCATGGGTGGGGATCCGCCCCGCCGAGGTGTGGGGCGCGGCCAGCAGCCCCGCCAGCGTCAGGTCCTGCATGGTGTTGCGAATAGACGCCGGCGACAGCTGGACCCCGCCGCGCGACACGGTGCGCGATCCCACCGGCTCGCCCGTCTCCAGATAGGTCTCGACCACGCTGCGGAAGATGTCGCGCGCCCGCTGATCCAGGGCCGCGAGGCCGGCGTAGTGGGGGGCCAGCAGGGGACTGAGGGGCAGGGTCATCGCGCCTCCCAGTCCGCCCGGGTCAGGCGGTGGATCTGGCAGTCATCGCCGTCGAACATCCGCCGCCCTTCGGGCCGGAAGCCCAGCCTCTGGTAGAAGCGGATCGCGGCGGTGTTGGACGCCAGGGGGTCGATGATGATGGCCTCCACGGTCGGTTCGGCGAAGCAGCGGTCGATCATCTGGCTCATCATCGCCGTGCCGACCCCGCGATTCAGCCAGTGCGCCGGTCCGATCCAGATGTCGATGGCCCGCAGGTTCGGCTCGATCTCGCCCCAGTAGTGGGTCGGCTCCGTATGGGGGTCGCAGACCTGCATGACGCCGACGGGTCCGCCCTCGATCTCGGCGATGACATAGTGGCTGTCCCAGGCCGAGACCGCCAGTTCTTCGGGCCAGTCGATGCCACCGAAGGCGACCTCGGCGTCGGGATCGTCGCTGGAGCAGGCGATGACGTGCGGCTCGCGGTCCCAGGCCGCCAGGACAGGCGCGTCGGCGACGGTCGCGGGTCGCAGCGTCACGGTCGGGCGGTCCGGAGACGCCGCCCGGTCTTCGGGGGCATACAGGCTCATGCTTTCAGGATAAGCAGCCCGGCCCGATCCGCAACGCCCGCCAAGAGAGCCTCCATGCGCCCTTCCGACCGCACCCCCGACCAGCTCCGCTCCGTGACGCTGGAGACCGGCGTCAACCGCTATGCCGAAGGATCGTGCCTGGTCTCCTTCGGCCACACCAAGGTGCTGGTCACCGCCTCGATCGAGGAGAAGGTGCCCGGCTGGATGCGCAACACCGGCCAGGGGTGGGTCACAGCCGAATACGGCATGCTGCCCCGGGCGACCCATACGCGCGGCCGTCGCGAGGCCGCAGCGGGGAAACAGTCGGGCCGCACCCAGGAGATCCAGCGGCTGATCGGCCGCAGCCTGCGCGCCGTCGTGGACCTGAAGGCCCTGGGCGAGCGTCAGGTCCTGGTCGACTGCGACGTCATCCAGGCCGACGGCGGCACCCGCACGGCGTCGATCACCGGGGCCTGGGTCGCGGTGGCCTCGGCGCTCGGCTACCTGCGCGCCGAGGGTGTGCTGAACGCCGATCCCATCCTGGATCAGGTCGCGGCCGTGTCGTGCGGCGTCTTCGCCGACACCCCGGTGCTGGACCTCGACTACGAGGAGGACTCCAATGCCGAGGCGGACGGAAACTTCGTCCTGACCGGATCGGGCACCATCGTCGAGATCCAGGCGACCGGCGAGAAGCGCGGCTTTTCCCGCCCCGAGTTCGACCGGCTGTTCGAGCTTGCGGAACTGGGCTGCGGCCACCTGTTCGCCCTGCAGCGCGAGGCGGTCGCGGCCGCGCTCGCCCAGCGGGCCTAGCGGGCTTCCCAGCGGCGGCGAAGCGGCGCATCGTCCGGGCCTCGACCGTCCGGAGAGCCGCCCATGCCCCGCGTTCGTCTGCCTGTCGTCCTGATCGCCGTCCTCGGCCTGTCGCTCGCGGCCTGTGGCGGCTCGGAAAACGGTTCGAAAGCCACCGAGCCTGCGACCCCCACGGCCGACGATCCGGTCGCGGCCCCGCCCGCCATGATGCCCGAGGACGCCCCGCCCCAGGAGGAGGCCCCGCCCCGGTCCGGGACGGCTGTCGCCGGGCCCGCGAGCTGTCGCGACGAGGTTGGCGAGGCCGCGTCCGCGCGCCTGGTCGCCCGCTGCATCGCCGTCAGCCCGGCGACCCGCCCGCCCTGCAATGCCCTGAATCCCTGCGAGATGATCCAGGGCGAGATCGACCGGTCGTGCGGACAGTACGGGCCAGGTGAGCAAAAGCCGGCGGAGTGCGCGGCCTAGCGACCTCTCTCCCTCCCCTTCATGGGGAGGGAAGATCGCGTAGCGGTCAGGGTGGGGTCAGAAAGCCGAATGCGCACGACACTTCCCCACCCGGGATGCGCTTCGCTCCGCCGTCCCCCCCCCATGAAGGGGAGGGAGAAACGAAAAAGGCCCCGCCGGCGACGGCGGGGCCTCGTTCATTTCAGCGTTGACGCTGGACCCTAGTCGCGACGCGGACGGCTGCGGCCGCGGTCGCCGCCACGGTCTCCGCCGCCTTCACGCTTCTTGCCGCCGCCGCCGGTGTCTTCGGTCAGGGGGGGCTCGCCGCGTTCGGCGCGTTCGGCGTTGATCTTGTCCGTCAGGTCCTCGCCCGTGGCCTGATCGACGACCTTCATCGACAGCTTGGTCTTGCCGCGATCGTCGAAGCCCAGGAACTTGACCTTGACCTCCTGGCCTTCGGACAGGACGTCGGCCGGGTTGGCGACGCGTTCCAGAGCAATCTGGGACACGTGCACCAGGCCGTCCTTGGCCCCGAAGAAGTTCACGAAGGCGCCGAAGTCGACGACCTTCACGACCTTGCCGGAGTAGATCATGCCGGGCTCGGGCTCGGACACGATCGAGCTGATCCAGTTCTTGGCGGCGTCGATCTTCTCCTGGTCGCTGGCGGCGATCTTCACCGTGCCGTCGTCCTCGATGTTGATCTTGGCGCCGGTCTTTTCGACGATCTCGCGGATGATCTTGCCGCCGGTGCCGATGATGTCGCGGATCTTGTCGACCGGAACCTTGATCGACTCGATCTTGGGCGCGTACTCGCCCAGCTCGGTGCGGGCGCCGTCGATGGCCTTGTCCATCTCGTCGAGGATGTGAAGACGGCCGGCCGACGCCTGGGCGATGGCCTTCTTCATGATCTCCTCGGTGATGCCGGCGACCTTGATGTCCATCTGCAGCGAGGTGATGCCGTCACGCGTGCCGGCGACCTTGAAGTCCATGTCGCCCAGGTGATCTTCGTCACCCAGGATGTCGGACAGGATGGCGAACTCGCCCGACGGCTCCAGGATCAGACCCATGGCGATGCCCGAGACGGGCTTCTTCAGGGGCACGCCCGCGTCCATCAGCGCCAGCGAGGCGCCGCAGACCGAGGCCATGGAGGACGAACCGTTCGACTCGGTGATCTCCGACACGATGCGGATCGTGTAGGGGAACTCTTCCGAGCTCGGCAGCATCGGACGGATCGCCCGCCAGGCCAGCTTGCCGTGACCGATTTCCCGACGACCCGCGCCGCCCATCCGACCGGTCTCGCCGACCGAATAGGGAGGGAAGTTGTAGTGCAGCAGGAACTTCTCCTTGTACGTCCCCGATAGGGCGTCGACGTACTGCTCGTCCTCGCCGGTGCCGAGCGTCGCCACCACGATGGCCTGGGTCTCGCCGCGGGTGAACAGGGCGGAGCCGTGGGTGCGCGGGAAGACGCCGACTTCCGAGACGATGTCGCGGACCTTGTCGAGCGCACGGCCATCGACGCGGTGGGCGTTGTCGATGATGTCGCGGCGCAGGACGTGGGCCTCGCACTCCTTGAAGGCCGTGCCGAACTTGGCGGCATCGACGCCGTCGGGGTTCTCGTCGGTCTTCACCAGGGCGGCGGCGGCCTTCTTCTTGGCGGCGCCGACGGCTTCGTGGCGGTCATGCTTGCCGACATGGGTGTAGGCGGCCTTGATGTCCTCGCCGACCAGCGACTGGATGGCGGTGACGACGTCGGAGTGATCCTCAGCGGTGAAGTCGAACGGATCCTTGGCGGCGTGCTCGGCCATTTCGATGATGGCCTCGATCACCGGCTGCATGCCGCGATGGGCGAACATCAGGGCGTCCAGCATGACCTGCTCGGACAGCTCCTTGGCTTCGGACTCGACCATCATCAGGGCGTCCGAGGTGCCGGCGACGACCAGGTCCAGCGCCGAATCCGGCATCTGGTCCAGCGTCGGGTTCAGAACGAACTCGCCGTCGACATAGCCGACGCGCGCGGCGCCGATCGGGCCCATGAAGGGCACACCCGACAGGGTCAGGGCGGCGGAGGTGGCGACCATGCCGACGATGTCGGGATCATTCTCCAGGTCGTGCTGGAGGACCGTGATGACGACCTGGGTCTCGTTCTTGAAGCCCTTGACGAACAGGGGGCGGATCGGACGGTCGATCAGGCGGCTGACCAGGGTTTCTTTTTCCGTGGGCCGGCCTTCACGCTTGAAGTAGCCACCCGGGATCTTGCCCGCGGCGAAGGTCTTTTCCTGGTAGTTGACGGTCAGGGGGAAGAAATCCAGGCCCGGCTTGGGCGCGCGGCCATAGACGACGGTCGCCAGGACCACGGTCTCTCCATAGGTGGCCAGCACGGCGCCGTCGGCCTGGCGGGCGATGCGGCCCGTCTCCAGCGTCAGCGGGCGTCCAGCCCAGTCGATCGTCTTGCGTTTGATGTCGAACATGTTTCGTCTTTCGTGTTCCGGCGGGCGTATTCCCGGCGGAGTCCCATCAGTGGGTGCGCCCAAGAGCGGGCAGGAGCGTCGGGTGTTCAGTCCTTCGATCCAGGAGCCCCTCGCCCCATGGCGAAAAGCTCGTAAGGAGAGGACCGGTCTGGCCCTCGCGTCTGCGCAGTTCAGAACCGCTGCGCGCCGGTCTCTTGATGCGGAAAGAGGCGCGGACATGGCCCGCGCCTCGAAACTGTTTCCGCGTGCTGCGCTTAGCGGCGCAGGTTCAGCTTGGTGATCAGGGCGGTGTAACGCTCCCGATCGACCTTCACCAGGTGGTCCAGAAGGCGACGACGCTGCGAGACCATCTTGAGCAGGCCGCGGCGCGAGTGGTTGTCCTTCTTGTGGGTCTTGAAGTGCTCGGTCAGGTTGGCGATGCGTTCCGACAGGATCGCGACCTGGACCTCGGCCGAGCCAGTGTCACCCGCAGTGCGGGCGTTGTCATTGATGACTTCCTGCTTGCGTTCAGCAGTGATCGACATCGTAGCTTCCTTTCTGGGGGCTAACGCTCGGTGCGCGGCACCTCGCTGCTTAAGCCCCGGAAGTGCCCCTCTGGTCCCCGCGGGGATACGTCAGGACAGGTTGAAAACGCGGTCGGGTTCTAGCCGGCCGGCCCGCAACTGACCGAGAGCGACGAGGGTCTGTCCCTGAAAGGCGGAAACAGTGCGAGAGCCGCCGGTGAGGCGACTCTTCAGGGTTTCAACCTGTCGGGGGAGCAGAACGATCGGCCGTCCCTGCCGAAGCGAGAGGGCGTCCTGATCCGTCACGGCCAACTCCGGGATGTCGTCCAGGGCGGTCGCGATGGGCAGTATACCCTCAAAGGCGGCGTCCCTATGCACCAGATCGGTCAGGAAATCCAGCGTGACGGCGTTTTCCGTCGAGAATGGCCCCACCCGCTCGCGGCGCAGGGCCGAGACATGCCCTTCGGCTCCCAGCATGACCGCCAGATCCCGCGCCAGCGACCGGACGTAGACGCCCTTGCCGGTGCCGATGGTCAGCTCGACATGATCCGCGTCCGGCGCGTCAGTGACCTCGGCGGAGTGGATCGTCACCCGGCGACTTTCCAGCTCGAAGTCCGCGCCGTCGCGGGCCAGGTCGTAGGCGCGCTGACCGTCGACCTTGATGGCGCTGAAGCGGGGCGGGGTCTGGTCGATCTCGCCGACGAGGGCCGGCAGGGCCGCGCGCACCGCCTCGACCGTCGGCCGAACGTCCGAGCGCCCGATGATCTCGCCCTCGCGGTCCACGCTGTCGGTCGAGACGCCCCAGTTGATGGTAAAGCGATAGACCTTCTGCGCCTCCATCATGAAGGGGACGGTCTTGGTCGCCTCGCCCAGCGCGATCGGCAGGATGCCGCTGGCCAGCGGGTCCAGCGTCCCGGCGTGACCGGCCTTCTGCGCGTCGAAGAGACGGCGTACCCGGGTCACCGCCTCGGTCGATCCCATCTCGAACGGCTTGTCCAGGCAGACCCAGCCGTGGACGGGATTGCCCTTCTTGCGACGGCCCATGACTAAATCCTCCCCCGTTGGGGGAGGGGGACCACAAAGTGGTGGAGGGGGCTCACCGCGCGCGCCGGAGTCTGGAGTTGCCCCCCTCCACCCCAGCGCAAGGGCGCTGCGGTCCCCCTCCCCCTACGGGTGAGGATCATTCCTCGTCCTCGACCGGCGGGGCGACGTCGGCGCGGACGCGGGGGTCGTCCAGCAGGCGGTTCAGCCGCTCGGCGGCGGCGAAGCTCTCGTCGTGGCGAAACCGCAGGTCCGGTGTGAAGCGCATGTCGATGTGCCGACCCAGCGCCCCGCGCAGGAACTTCGCATGGGCGTTCAGCGCCTTGACGATTTCGTCGATATGTCCCGCCGTGTCCGAGGTCTCGATCCCGGCGCCCAGGGGCTCGACGAAACAGGTGGCGTGCTTCAGGTCCGGCGACAGACGCACCTCGGTCACGGTTACCGAGACCCCGACCAGGGCCGGATCGCGGATCTCGTTCTCGCGCATGACCTCGACCAGGGCGTGGCGGATCATCTCCGAGGCGCGTAGCTGGCGCTGGCTGACCAGACCGGCGGTGGCTTTGGTCTTGGGCTTGCGGTTGCTCATGGCGTCATCCTGTTCGCCGCCGGGGATCGGACCCGGCTCGGAAAGCGAAAGGCGGGCGGTCTAGGCCTGTGCGGCCGCCCTGTCCACCGTCGCGACCACCTCGCCCGCCGTCACGGCCCGCAGCGGGCGGATGTCAAAGCCCGCCGCGTTCAGCACCCGCGCCGTCCAGGCGTTGCACAGATAGCCGATCCAGAAATGCTCGTGGCTGGCGAAGAACCGCGCGCCGGCCCCCTCTCGCGCCATCGACAAACGCGGGCGACCGTCACTCAGCGCCAGCGACGCCTCGACCCGGCCGCGCAGACCTTCGAAGGCCTGGGGCGACAGGGTCAGGGTCCGACGACGCTCGGCCGGAAACCGGCGCGCGGGGTCGCCCGTCTCGGGGTCCAGCATCACGACCGAGGGGTTGCCCGGCCGGAAGAAGGCGCGCAGGCCGTCCGGAATCCGCCCCTCCATCGGCGAGGTGTCGACGAAAAAGGTCGCGTCGCCCCAGCCGATCAAGACCCAGTCGCCCAGCCCGACCGAGCGCGAGGCGTCGGCCAGCGGCCCGCCACCGGCCTCAAGCGCCGCGCGTGGCACCGCCAGATCGGTGTTAAAGCCATTGTTCAGCACATGGACCGTGACCGCCTGGCCCGCGCGTGGCGGCATCTCCGCCCCCGGCCGGGTCCAGGTCCACAGACCCGCCATCAGCCCAAGCAGCCCCGCCAGCAACAGCCCCCCAGCCCCTCGCATCAGGGTGTCTCGGCCACCGTCGAGCGCGACCCTGCGCTCCATTCGCCGCGATACAGGTAGGACAGAGTCACGCAGTGCCGGAACGTCCCGTCGGCCCAGCGGCCCGTGGCATGCATGTCGATGGGGCGGCCCGCTCGGACCCGGCCCAGCACCAGGAAGGTGGCGTCGGCACCGGGACACAGGGCCCGCGCCAGTCCGCGCCCGTCGCCCTCCATGGGGATCGTATAGACACTGGCCTCGGACGCGCCCTCGGGCAGGACCCGCCGGGCCTCGTCCGGCCCACCGCGCTGGATGTCGGCCGAGCCGCGCGCGGTCGTCGACAGGATCCGCCGCACCGTGATCGCGCCGAACCACCCACGATCCACCTCCAGGGTCACCCCCCGCGTCAGGGCGCGGGTGACCCGATCGGCGGGGTCGAAGGCGAGCAGGCGCGTGTCCGCCGCCGCGGGCGTGGCGGCGAGGACGAGGCACAGGGCGGGGATCAAACGACGCATCACCGCACTGATACCGCGATCCGTGGCGGAAGGGAGGCGGGGTCCGTCTCCTCCCCGTCGCGAAGCGATGGGGAGGAGACACATCAATCAAGCGGCGCGCGTCGCTCCTTAGAGCGTCCGCTTGACCTCTTCGACGGTGAAGCACTCGATGTAGTCGCCGACCTTGATGTCCTGGAAGCCCTGGAAATGCATGCCGCACTCCTGGCCCGACGGGACCTCGTTGACCTCGTCCTTGAACCGCTTGAGCGTCGCCAGCGTGCCCAGTTCCAGGACGACGACGTCCTCGCGGATGATCCGGACCTTGGCGCCCTTCCTGACCACGCCCTCCGACACCCGGCAGCCGGCGATCTTGCCGGTCTTGGAGATGTCGAAGACCTGGAGAACGGCGGCGTTGCCGAGGAAGGTCTCGCGCTGGAGCGGAGCCAGCATGCCCGAGAGCACGCCCTTCATGTCGTCCAGCAGGTCGTAGATGATCGAATAGTATCGGATCTCCACGCCCTCGCGGTCGGCGAGATCCTTGGCCTGCTTCGACGCACGAACGTTGAAGCCCAGGATCGGCGCCCCGGCCGACTTGGCCAGCTGGACGTCGCTCTCGGTGATGCCGCCGGCGCCGGAATAGACCACGCGGGCCCGGACCTCGTCGTTGCCCATCTTCTCCAGC
Source organism: Caulobacteraceae bacterium (assembly GCA_947475735.1). Taxonomy (GTDB): domain Bacteria; phylum Pseudomonadota; class Alphaproteobacteria; order Caulobacterales; family Caulobacteraceae; genus Brevundimonas. Next base: position 121,440 of record CANJLQ010000006.1, on the reverse strand, counting down.
GAGCCCTGGATGGCCTCGCCCGAGCCCTGGACGTCGGACTTGATGAGGACCGGCAGCTCCGAGATCTTCTTGGAGCCCAGCTTGGCCATCATGTCGACCAGGCTGACCTGATTGATGCCGCCGGTGGCCTTTTCGCGCTTCTGGCGGGCGCGGAACTCGGTCAGTTCGCGGGCGCGGGCCTCGCTCTCGACGGTGGCGAAGACGTCGCCCGGCGACGGCGCCTCGTCCAGACCCAGGATTTCGACCGGGACCGAAGGCCCGGCTTCCTTCAGCTGTTCGCCGCGCTCGTTCAGCAGGGCGCGCACCTTGCCCCAGGACGAGCCGGCCACGACGATGTCGCCGCGCTGCAGGGTGCCGCGCTTGACCAGGACGGTGGCCACGGGGCCGCGTCCCTTGTCCAGCTTGGCCTCGATGACCACGCCCTCGGCCGCCCGCTCGGGATCGGCTTTCAGGTCCATGACCTCGGCCTGCAGCAGAATGGCTTCGATCAGGCCGTCCAGGTTGGTGCGGGCCTTGGCCGAGACCTCGACGATCTGGGTGTCGCCACCCAGGGCCTCGCCGATGATCTCGTACTGCAGCAGTTCGTTGACGACCTTCTGAGGATCGGCCTCGGGCTTGTCGATCTTGTTGACGGCCACGATGATCGGAGCCCCCGCCGCCTTGGCGTGGGAGATCGACTCGATCGTCTGGGGCATGACCCCGTCGTCGGCCGCCACCACCAGGATGACGATGTCGGTCACATTGGCGCCGCGCGTCCGCATGGCGCTGAAGGCCGCGTGGCCTGGCGTGTCCAGGAAGGTCACGGCCTCGCCCGACGGCGTCTTCACCTGATAGGCGCCGATGTGCTGGGTGATGCCGCCGGCCTCGCCCGCCGCCACGTCGGTGGTGCGAAGGGCGTCGAGCAGCGAGGTCTTGCCGTGGTCGACGTGGCCCATGATGGCCACGACCGGGGCGCGAGGCGTCGTCGCCTCGTCGTCCACAGCGTCGGACAGGAAGCCCTCTTCGACGTCGGACTCGGACACGCGGCGGACCGTCATGCCGTATTCGTCGGCGACCAGCTCGGCCGTGTCGGTGTCGATCACGTCATTGATCTTCATCATCAGGCCCTGCTTCATCAGGAATTTGATGATGTCGACGCCGCGCACGGCCATCCGGTTGGACAGCTCCTGCACGGTGATGACGTCGGGGATGACGACCTCGCGCGGACGGTTCGGCGCGTCGGTCGAGCCGCCCTTGCGCTTTTCCTTCTCGCGTTCGCGGGCGCGGCGGACCGAGGCCAGCGAGCGCATCCGCTCGGCGGCGTCCTCGTCTCCGCCGGCCACGGCCTGGATGGTCAGGCGGCCTTCGCGGCGCTTGGGCTCGCCGCGGGTGCGGCTGACGGCCTTGCCGGCGTCCGAGAAACGCTTGTCGCGATCCTCCTCGCCAGGCTTGCCAGGGCGGCCGGACGCGGCCCCCGGCGCGCGGCTGGGCCGCAGGACGTTGGGCTCGGCGGGCGGCGCATTGGGGGCGGGACGGCCGCCCGGTCCGGTACGGGCGGCGCCGGGACGGGCGGCACCGGGGGCCGGACGCGGCGTCAGGGCCGAATAGCGGACAGGCTCGGCCGGACGCGCCGGCGGGCGGGCGCCCTGGGGCCGGTCGGAATAGGCGCGCTCACCGCCGCCCATGGCCTCTTCACGCGCGGAACGCGCGCCGAAAGCCGGGCGGTCGATCGGGGCACGGGCCGGATTGGGGGCCTTGGGCACGCGCTGGCCGAAGTTGACGACCGGGCGGGCGGGCGGAGCAGGACGCGGCGGGGCGGCCGGAGCTGCGGGGGCCGGGGCCGCAGCGACCGGCGCAGCTTCAGGAGCGGGCGTGGGCGCGGCCGGAGCCGGCTTGGCGGCCAGCGGCGCCCGTGCCGGAGGCTTGGCCGGAGCGGCGGCGGTCAGCTTGGAGGCTTCGGCGCGGGCGGCTTCGGCGGCGGCGCGGGCGGCGGCGGCCTCGGCCTGGGCGGCGCTGGCGGTGCGTTCGGCGGCGGCGGCCTGCTCGCGGGCGGCGGCGTCGCGGCGCGCCTGTTCGGCGGCCTGGGCGGCGGCGCGCTCGGCCTGGGCCTGTGTCGCCAGTTCGATGGCGCGACGACGGGCTTCTTGCTCCTCGTTGGACAGGCGTCCCCCGGCGGGCTGCTGCACCTGCGGACGCGGCGCGGCGGCCTGCGGGGCGGGGGCGTCGGAGCGAGGGCGCGCGACGTCGAACCCGGCTGGACGCTGGTGTCCGCCGGCCGGGGCACCCGGACGGCGCTTGATCTCGACAGCCACCGTCTTGGTGCGGCCGTGGCTGAAGCTCTGGCGCACGGTGCCGGTCGGGACGGATCCCACGGCGCGCGGCTTCAGGCTCAGCGGCGCCCGCGGTCCCGTCGTCGACGGGGTTCCGGTGGGGGCCGAAGGCTGCTGGCCGTCGTTGGTCTTGTCGTTCTCGTCGCTCATCCGGTCGCTTTACTCGTGGGCGGAGAAGTCCGCCGGTCGTTCAAAATCGTCTCGTCAAACACAAAAAGCCGCGCGACGCCCCGCCCTCAGATGAGGTCAGGCCCCGCCCGTCAGTCCGCCCGTTCAGGCTCATCTCCGGGGTCTTCGTCTGACCCGCTCCCGCCGCCGAGACCCCTGTCGGGGCCCCACTCCGGGGGGCGGAGCGGTCGAAATCCCGCCAACCGCGAGGCCTCCTGGCCCCAGCGATCTGCCCGCCCTCCGGCGAGCAGGACGGTGTGTATCGCATTTTCCAGCCCGAGGGCCAAACTCAAATCGTCCGCGCTGAAGGCGCCGCAGACCCGCGTGGACTGGTGACGGGCCAGATTGAGCAGTTTGCCGCGCCCGTCGGCTGCGCCGTCCAACGCCTCGATCAACCAGGCGGCCTTGCCCGACCGGATCGCCGCCGCGCATTTCTCGAAACCCGAGATAAGCACGCCCTCGCGCCGGGCAAGACCCAGCTGGTCCAGGCAGCGCCGGATCAGCAGCGTCTCGACCGTGTCGGCCAGGTCGGCGGCCGGCTTCAGCTGCGCCTTGGCCGAGCGCGAGAACAGGTTCTTCTTCACCGCCGTCTCGACCGAGGCGCGGTCGGCCGCCACCCACATGCCGCGACCCGGCAGCTTACGCCCCAGATCCGGGGCCACCTGGCCGTCCGGGCCCGCCACGAAGCGGATCAGACAGGTCTCGTCCATCGCCTGGTGCGTGACCAGGTCGCGGCGCTCCCTATCCGATGTCGCGGCGGCGAGACCCATGGACGACCCGGGCTCCCATCACGCGTCGCGCGGCTGATCGGACGCCTCGTCCGAGGCCTCCGCGTCACCGTCGGCGGGGGCGGAGTCTTCGACCGGGGCGCTGTCGAAGACGGCCTCGGGGTCGTATTCGCCCTCGGCATACTCTTCCTCGTATTCGGGCTCGGGCTGGGGCAGTTCAGAGGCGTCGATCCAGCCGGCGGCCACGCGGGCCTGCAGGATCAGCATCTCGGCGTCTTCCTGGGCCAGGTTGAAGCTTTCCAGCACGCCCGGCACCTTCACCCGTTCGCCGTTCTTGACCTCGTAGCCGCCGCGAATTTCGTCGGTGGCCAGGTCGGCAAGATCCTCGACGGTCTTGATCCCGCCTTCGCCCAGGGCGACGGCGATAGCCCCGGTCACGCCCGGCACGGCCATCACGCCGTCCTCGACGCCAAGGTCCTTGCGCTTGGCGTCCAGCTCGGCGGCCTGACGCTCGAGGAAGTCGCGGGCGCGGGCCTGCAGTTCCTCGGCCGTGTCCTCGTCGAAGCCCTCGATCTCGGCGACTTCATAGGATTCCACGAAGGCCAGGTCCTCGACCGTGGCGAAGCCTTCGGTCACCAGCAGCTGGGCGATGACCTCATCAACATCCAGGGCGTCCTGGAACAGCTGGGTCCGCTCGGTGAACTCGCGCTGGCGACGCTCGGAGTCCTGGCTTTCGGTGATGATGTCGATCTGCCAGCCCGTCAGCTGGGAGGCCAGGCGCACATTCTGGCCGCGACGGCCGATGGCCAGGGACAGCTGCTCGTCGGGCACCACGACCTCGACCCGATCGGCCTCTTCGTCCAGCACCACCTTAGACACCTCGGCCGGAGCCAGGGCGTTGACGATGAACGTCGGCTCATCGTTGTTCCACTGGATGATGTCGATCTTCTCGCCCTGCAGCTCGGCGACGACCGCCTGCACGCGCGAGCCGCGCATGCCGACGCAGGCGCCGACGGGATCGATCGAGCTGTCGTTCGACAGCACAGCCATCTTGGCGCGCGAACCGGCGTCGCGGGCGGCGGCGCGGATCTCGATCACGCCGTCATAGACCTCGGGCACTTCCTGGGCGAACAGCTTGGCCATGAAGCCGGGGTGAGCCCGCGACAGCATGATCTGCGGGCCCTTGGCCTCGGGCCGGACGTCATAGATGTAGGTGCGGATCCGGTCGCCGATGTTAAACACCTCGCGCGGGATCGACTGGTCGCGGCGCATGATGCCTTCGCCCCGGCCCAGGTCGACGATGGTGTTGCCGTACTCGACCCGCTTGACCGTACCGTTGACGATCTCGCCGACGCGGTCCTTGAACTCTTCGTACTGGTTGGCGCGCTCGGCCTCGCGGACCTTACCGGTGATGACCTGGCGGGCCATCTGGGTCTGGACGCGGCCGAACTCGAACGGCGGCAGCTCCTCGACGTATTCCTTGCCGACCACGGCCTCCGGATCGCGCTTGGACGCATCGGTCAGCCGCACCATGGCGCTGTCGTTGAACTCTTCCAGCTCGTCTTCCGGCTGCCAATCGTCCTCGACGATGGTGACGTGGCGCGTCAGGGCCAGTTCGCCGGTCTTGGGATCGATCTTGGCGCGGATGTCGTGGTGCGCGCCGTAACGAGACTTGGCGCCCTTCTGGATCGCCTCTTCCAGGGCCTCGATCACGATCTCGCGGTCGATGTTCTTTTCCTGCGCCACGGCGTTGGCGATCTGGAGCAGTTCCAGGCGATTGGCGGAAATACCGGTCACGGCCATCAGGCGTCGTCCTCAGAGGTCTCGGTGGTTTTGTTGCGGTCTTCGGGCGCGCCTTGTGGCAGCCCGTCGTCTTCAGGTTCGCCCCGCGCGGCGCGGATCGCGGCCCCGCGCTTCAGAAGGGCGTCGTTCATCACCAGCTTGGCCTCGACCAGCCAGTCGAAGGGGATCAGGGCGGTGTCGTCCTCGCCGTCCAGGTCGATGGCGATGTTGCTGTCTTCCGTCCCGGCCAGCATGCCCTTGAAGCGCTTGCGCCCCTCGATCATCCGGTCGGTCTCCAGCCGCGCCTCCAGCCCCTCGAACAGGTCGAAATCCTTCAACCGGGTCAGGGGCCGGTCGATGCCGGGGGACGAGACCTCCAGCAGATATTCGCCCGCGATCGGGTCGGCGGCGTCCAGCACCTCGGACATGGCGCGTGAGAGACGCGCGCACTCCTCGACGGCGATGTCGTTGTCGGCGGGCCGTTCGGCCATGACCTGCAGACGACGGCGCAGGGTCCCGCCCATCAACCGCACGCGCACGATCTCCAGACCGATCGATTCCGCGACGGGATCGACCAGCTCCAGGATTTCGCGATCTTCGACGGTCTTGGCGCGCAAGGTTCTGTTTCGGGCAAAAGAAAAAGCGGTCGGCCATCCAAGGCCGCCGCTTTGAACGACGCCGTTGGACGCCGGTCTAACGATGTGTGGGGGCGTATAGACCACCCGAGACTGGTTGTCACGTCACGACGGTGTCGATTTATAAGTTGCTTACTGCAATACAAGCTGCTTAGTTGGCTTTAGAGGAGAAGCAGATGTTCGCCAAATATGTAGGTCTTACTGCCGCCGCCGCTCTCGCCATCGAGTCGAAGCGCAAGTCGCCTGCCGAAAGCGAAAGCGATATAATCGAAAGAGAACTCGGCAGCAGGGAGCCTGTTTCACAGGGCGACAAGGCCGACGCAGTTTCCGTCCTCGATGTTGGGCAAGGTATCGCTCTGCTCGTCGGAGAGACGATCCACCTCTTCCTTTCAAAATCCGACGCCTTGGCAGGAAAGCCGGTCGGCTCTGCATTGGTGACCAGCAAAGGATTGTTGGTTGAGGGAAAACTGTTCGGGAAAGACCGTGGCAGCTACGTCCAGAAGCCGATGCAAATGTTTCAGGAGCGCCATTCCCATCGCGGTGCTGATGGAAAGCTCGTGCCACTCAGCGCCTATCGGCAATGGTATGCTCATCGAAACGGCACATTAGTTTCGCTCGAAGAGCTAAAAGACCCGGGGAAGACACGGCGGCGTCGGACATCGGTTCAAATGAGCGAAGACCTGTCCCACCTGTCATCTACGGAACTGCTGGAGCGGCTCGGGCTCTAGACGCTCCAGGCTACCGTCAATGGGCGTGGGCGCGCTTTCGGCCGAAACCGCCTGTCAGCAGGGTCCTGATGAAGAAGAACACCGCGATCACGATCGCATAGCCGAGGAACAGGGCGAGCCGGCTGATCCAGAAGCCGCCGTCCGTCAGGTCGGGCAGGGCGAAGGCCCCGCCGTCCAGCATCGGGCGGATGGCCTCGACCAGGGTGTGGACCACCATGGCTCCGAAGGCCGCGCCCCACAGGCCACGCCAGGCGCCCATCAGGAAGAAGCCGAACACGGCGGCGATGATCAGGCCCAGCACCTGGTTCACCCCGTCGAAGCCGCTGTCGGCCAGGGCCAGCAGCCCCTGCAGCAGATTGCCCAGCTGGGCGAGAAGGTCTTCCATGACGCACCGCTCCGGTTTCACCACGGCCCAGCTTGGCCGTCGGCAGGGTTAACGCCGGTCTGCGGGAATGGATGCGACCCTATCGCCCGGTCGAGCCGAAGCCGCCGGAGCCGCGTTCGGTTTCGTCCAGGGTGTCGACCTCCTGCACAGTCGTCTGGGCCACTGCGGCGATGACCATCTGGGCGATGCGCTCGCCGCGCCGGATGACGAACGGCTCATGCCCGAGGTTGACGAGGATCACCCCGACCTCTCCGCGATAGTCGCTGTCGATCGTGCCCGGCGTATTCAGGCAGGTTACCCCATGCTTCAGCGCCAGGCCCGAGCGGGGCCGGACCTGAGCCTCCCATCCCCGCTCCAGCGCCATCTTGAAGCCTGTGGGGACCAGTGCCCGCTCGCCCGGTTCCAGGGTCAGGGGGGCGTCATCGGCTAGCGCGGCCCGCAGGTCCATGCCCGCGGACCCCGGCGTTTCATAGGCGGGAAGCGCCAGGCCCTCGGCATGTGGCAGACGCTGAATACGCAAGGCGCTCAAGGTTCAGGCTCCGCTAAAATGGGCGGCGATGCGGTCCGCAAGCCGCGACGCCACCTCGGTCTTGGACAGGCGCGGCCAGGGCTCGGTGCCCTCCTTGGTGACCAGCAGCACGGTATTCCCGTCCGCGCCGAAGACGTCGGCCGAGACGTCGTTGCCCACAATCCAGTCGCAGCCCTTGCGCGAGAGTTTGGCCCGGGCATTGGCCGCCAAGTCCGTCGTCTCGGCCGCGAAGCCGATGACCAGGGCCGGCCGCGTCGGTCCCGGCTTGGCGAGGCCGGCCAGGATGTCGGGGTTTTCGATCAGGCTAAGCGTCGGCGGCCCCCCGGGGGCCTTCTTGATCTTGCCGCCCGCCACGGTGTCCACGCGCCAGTCGGCCACGGCGGCCGACAGCACGGCGATGTCGGCCGGAAGGGCGGCGTGGGTGGCCGCCTGCATCTCCAGCGCGGTCTCGACCTCGACGCGTGCGACACCGGGCGGGACCGCCAGGCCGGTCGGCCCTGAAACCAGCGTCACCTGGGCCCCCCGCTCGGCCAGGGCGGCGGCGATGGCATAGCCCTGCTTGCCGCTGGACCGGTTGGTCAGGCCACGCACGGGATCGATCGGCTCGAACGTCGGCCCGGCGGTGACTACCGCGCGCCGCCCGGCCAGCGGACGTCCGCCGGGTCCGGCCAGCGCCACGATGGCCTGCAGGATGGCCGAGGGCTCGGCCATCCGCCCCGGGCCGAACTCGCCGCAGGCCATCTCGCCGTCGTCGGGCCCGACCACCGCCATGCCGTGAAGGCCGGGAAAGCCCTTCAGCCGCTCGACATTGGCCTGGACCGCCGGATGCAGCCACATCCGCACGTTCATGGCCGGAGCCAGCAGCACCCGTTTGTCCGTCGCCAGCAGCGTCGTGGAGGCCAGATCGTCGGCCATGCCGTTCGCCGCCTTGGCGATCAGGCCCGCCGTCGCCGGGGCCACGACCACCAGATCGGCCCAGCGCGACAGCTCGATATGGCCCATGGTCGTTTCATCGTCGGGCAGGAACAGGCCCATCCGCGCCGGGTGCCCGGTCAGGGCCGCCAGGGACAGGGGCGTGACGAAGGCCGCGCCGCTCTCGGTCAGGACGCTGCGCACCTCGGCCCCGGCCTTCTTCAGCAGCCGCACCAGCTCCAGCGCCTTGTAGGCCGCGATGCCGCCGCCGACGATGAGCAGGATCTTGCGGCCGTTGAGGGCGAGGTCGGACATGGGGTTCGTCTAGCGCCGCAGCGCGCGTCCGTCGACCGTCGCTAAAAAGAACATTGCCAGAACATCGGACCTGTGTCTAACGTCGTTCTGCGGGTTTCATGGAGGGTGAGATGACGAAGACGATGTTTATCCTGGCCGCCGTGGCCGGAGCAGCGGGACTGGCGGGCTGTGGCGAGGGGGCCTCGGCGGTCGAGACGCGCGATCGCGCCGCCGCTGCGTCCGAGGTCGTGATGACGGCCGCGACGACAGAGACTCCGGCCGGGGACGCGTCCGTCCCGGCCGACGCCCAGGGACCGATCACGGCCAATCGCCGGGAAACTGTCGATGAGAAGATCCAGCGCCTCTACGAGCGCAACGGGGCGGATTTCGGGGCGCGGTCGCCGGAGGATTTCCTGACCAAGGTCGTCGCCTTCACCCGGACGCCGCCTGCCGACGCCGACCGGGCGACCCGGCCGAACGGCGACGTGCTGCTGTATCAGGCCTCGACCAACACCTTCGCCGTGATCGCCGAGGACGGCACGCCGCGCACCATGTTCAAGCCGGACGACGGTCCCGCCTACTGGGCCGAGCAGAAGGCGGCGGCTCCGACCTTCGGCCAGCGCCGAGCCTCGAGCTGAGGCGTCGTCGGTCCGGACGCGCCGGCTCAGTCGCCTTCGGGGCGCTCGGCCATTTCGCGGATCAGGTCCAGCGCCAGCTTCTGCTGACGGGCGGACAGGCGCGGCGCCAAACGCGCGATCTCGATGGTGTGACGCGTGGCGGGGAAGTCGTGCTCGAAGGCCGGCGCCCCCTCCTCGGCCATGCCGGGCTGCGCGCCACCCAGCCCCTGGAAGAAGTAGGCCACATCGACTTTGAAGAACCGGGCGATGTCCCAGAGCTTGGACGCCGAGATGCGGTTGGTCCCTTTTTCGTATTTCTGGACCTGTTGGAATGTCAGCCCGAGGGCGCGCCCGAGATCGCTCTGGTTATAGCCCAGGCTGATCCGTTTCTCGCACACTCGCCGCCCGACATGGCGGTCCACCGGATGGGGACCGTCCTCTCCCTTGCCTCTGGCCATCGTCAGTCTCGTTGTCACAAATCTTTTTTGTGGAACCCAGGATGCGCTCCTTGAACGCGGCTGTCACCCCAATTCTGGGAAATGGGGATTCCGCAAGCTTGACTGCTACCCGGGCGCCGATCGCTTCAGGGCTTTGACGAGAAGCTCGGCGATTTCCAGCCTGTCCGGCGTCAGCCTCGCCGCGTGCCGCGTCAGCGCCCTGATCCTTTTGGCGCGCCCATCCTCATGATCGAAGGACGCGCGGGCCTCGGCCACGCCGGGGTTGGCAGCCTCGTCCACGACATGGTGCGGCAGACCCGCGAACAGCTCGTTCACCGCGATCCCGTAGATCCCGCAGATCTGCCACAGCCGTGCGGCCGGCACGCGCTGGCTGCCGTTCTCGTAACGCTGCACCGTCGAGGTCGAGACGCCCAGTCGCTGGGCCAGCCAATCACGGCTGCGGTTGCGGGCGTCACGTTCCAGCCGCAGCGCCTCGCCCAGAGGCGCGTCGATGTGGCGCGTCTGCCTGCGATCCTCGGCCTCGTCGTCTTCCACGGTCACGCCCGACGGCCCCGGAGGCCCGCGACGATCAGCGGCGACAGACCCCCCAGCAGCATCACCCAGAACAACAGGTCCCCGAACCGCCCATACAGGGTCGCCGCCGCCGGCCGCGGCAGGCGCGCGTCGATGACCCCGCTCTCGCCGCTGTCCAGCCGCTGCCCCTCGATCACCCGACCCCAGGGGTCGATCACGGCCGAGACCCCCGTCGGCGTGGCCCGGATCACGGGCAGGCCGGTCTCGATGGCGCGGTAGCTGGCGAGGTTGAGGTGCTGCAGCGGACCCGAGGTCGCCCCGAACCAGGCGTCGTTGGAGATGTTCACGATCCACTCCGGCCGGCCGCGTCCCGCCGGGGTGAAGCCGGGGTACAGGCTCTCGTAGCAGATCAAAGGCTGGACACGCGGCGCATTGGGCAGGTCGATCGGGGCGGGCGTCGGCCCGGCGCTGAAATCGGCCGGCATATGCACCAGGCTGCGGATGCCCAGAGCCCCGATGACGCCCCCCAGCGGCAGGAACTCGCCGAACGGCACCAGCCGATGCTTGTCGTAGATCGCCGCGACTCTCAGCCCCGGGCCGCCCTCGTCATTGAGGGCGATCAGGCTGTTGTAGTAGCGCGCCTGCCCATCCTCGCCCCGCTCGCCGCGCGCGAAGCCCGCCAAAAGGGTCTGGCCGGGTTGCAGGGCCCGCCCGATCGCCTCGCCGTCCAGCGCGCCCGGCGCGAAGACCGTGTCGAAGCTGGCCGGCAGGGCCCCCTCCGGCCACACGACGAGATCCGGCAGGGCGGCGCCGGGCTGCCCCGTCAAGGCGACATAGCGATCGACGATCGAGCGATAGGCCTCGGGCGTCCATTTGGACTCCTGATCGACATTGGCCTGAACGATCCGGATCACCGTCGGCGTCGGCGTCCCCTCGGCACCCGCCAGACGCACCGTTCCGCCGACGATCAGGGCGACGATCACGGCGACCCCGGCCAGGGCCACGCCGACACGCGCCTTTCGCGTCCCCGGCGAGGCGAGCGCACCGAGAGCGCAGGCGGCGGCGACCGTCACGAGGCCGAGGCCGTAGACGCCCGCGATCGACGCGAACTGCGAGGCGGCCGACCCGGCGGCCCAACCGGCACCGGCTGGATTCCAGGGAAAGCCGGTCAGCACATGACCACGCAGCCACTCGAACAGGCCGAACAGGGCGGCGAACACCAGAACGCGCGACAGGCCCGCAGGCGCGAACCGACGGTAGACCGCCGCTGCCCCGCCCCAGAACAGACCGATCCCGGCGGGCAGCAGGCTGGCGGCGAACGGCGCCATCCAGGCCTGGGCCGGATTGACCAGAAACGCCTCGGCGACCCACCAGCATCCCACGAGGAAGTATCCGAACCCCGCCAGCCAGCCGACCCAAAAGGCTCCGCGCACCGTGCCGGATCGCTCGGACAGCAGCATCAGCAACGGATAGGCGACGAGACCGGGCAGAAAGCCGAAGGGTGGATGCACCAGGGCCGCCAGGACGCCCGACGCCAGGGCCAGGCCGATCCGGCTCCACCGCCCGGTCAGCAGCGACGACAGGCGATCTTGAATGCCCGTCATGCGATCACCCGATAGGGGTCCGAAATCCCGAGGCCCGCGAGGATCGCGCGTTCCTCGGCCTCCATGGCCTGGGCCTCGGCGTCGTTCTCATGGTCACGACCCAGCAGATGCAGGACGCCGTGCGCGACCAGATGGGTCAGGTGATCCGACAGCGATTTCCCTTGAGTCCCGGCCTCGGCCGCGCAGGTCTCGAAGGCCAGGACGATATCGCCCAGCGGGGTCAGCTCGATTCTCGGCATGGGCGCCGCCGGGAAGGACAGCACGTTGGTCGGTTTGTCCTTGCCCCGGAAGCGGGCGTTCAGATCACGAACCGTCTCGTCGTCCGTCAGCAAGATCGCGACCGCTCCAGAGGCCGCGCCGAGGGTGGCGATCGCAGCGCGCGTCGCCACCGCCTCGACGTCGGGCAGGGCGTCCGACCAGGCCTCGGCCTCGACCTCGACGGCGATCATCGTTCGGACGGGTCCTCGAGATCGGGCGCGGGCCGCCCTCGCGCAGCGTCGGCGTCATAGGCGCGCACGATCCGCTCGACCATGGCGTGGCGCACCACGTCCTGGGCCTCGAACGCCAGGACCCCGACGCCCTTGACGTCCTTGAGGATTTTCAACGCGTGGGCCAGGCCGGAATCGCGGGGGTTCAACAGGTCGATCTGCGACGGATCGCCCGTCACCACCATCCGCGCCCCCTCCCCCAGCCGGGTCAGGACCATCTTCATCTGCAGCCGCGAGGTGTTCTGCGCCTCGTCCACGATGATGAAGGCGTGGCTGAGCGTGCGGCCGCGCATGAAGGCGATGGGCGCCGCCTCGATCTCGCCCTTGTCACGCCGGCGCTGGACGTCCTCGGCCCCCAAGATGTCGTTAAGAGCCTCCCAGATGGGGGCCAGATAGGGATCGACCTTCTCGTTCAGATCGCCGGGCAGAAACCCCAGCTTCTCGCCCGCCTCGACCGCCGGGCGGGTGATGACCAGCCGGTCGACCTGTCCCCGCCGCAGCAGCGACGCCCCATAGGCGGCAGCCAGGAAGGTCTTGCCCGTCCCCGCCGGGCCGACGCCGAACGTCAGTTCACAGCTGGCCAGGGTCTCGAGATAGCGTGCCTGGGCATTGGTCTTGGGCACGATCGCCCCGCGCTTGCCGATCGGCAGGGCCATGGGATCGGTGCTGTGAGCACCCTTGCCGCCACCGCGCGCCGCGCCGATGCCGGCGCGGACGTCGGCTTCATTGATCTCGGCGCCCTTCTCGGCGCGCTGGATCAGGCCGGCGATGACCGCCTTGGCATTGGCCCGGTCGCGCGCGCCGCCGTTGATCGATACGCCGCCGCCGGGGGACTCGATCAGCACCTTGAACGCGTCCTCGATCAGCGCCACGTGGCGGCTGTTCGGCCCGATGACGGCCCGAAGCGCGCGGTCGTCCAGCGCGAGAAACTCCGAGTCACGCGCCAAGACGCTCTCCCGTCAGGCTGTTCGCTTGCCCGCTCACGATGCGGACGGGAACGATCCGGCCGATCAGATGATCCGCGTCCTCGGCATGGACCGACTGCAGATAGGGCGAGCGGCCGATCGCCTGGCGGCGATTGCGCCCCTTCTTCTCGAACAGGACGTCCAGCGTCTTTCCGGCCTGGGCCGCGTTGAACGCCGTCTGTTGGTCCAGCAGCAGGGCCTGGAGCGCATGCAGCCGGGCGCGCGACACCTCGGCGGGAACCTGGAGACCCATCGTCGCGGCGGGCGTGCCGGGTCGCGGCGAATACATGAAGCTGAAGGCCGAGGCGTAGGCGACCTGACGCACCAGATCGAGGGTCTCCTCGAACTCGCGATCCGTCTCGCCGGGGAAGCCGACGATGAAGTCGCCCGAGATCGCCATGTCCGGGCGGGCGTCCCGGATGCGCCCGATCAGGTCGATGTAGGCCTGCCGCCCGTGCTTTCGGTTCATCGCCCGCAGGATGCGGTCCGAGCCGGACTGAACCGGCAGATGCAGATAGGGCATCAGCTGGGGCAGCTCGGCATGGGCGGCGATCAGGTCCGCGCCCATGTCGTTGGGGTGGCTGGTCGTGTAGCGGATCCGGTCGATGCCGGGGATTTCGGCCAGGGCCCGGGCCAGCCGCGCGAGGGTCCAGACCGAACCGTCCGGCCCTGCCCCGTCGTAGGCGTTGACGTTCTGGCCCAGCAGGGTCAGCTCGCGCACCCCCTGATCGGCCAGCTCGCGCGCTTCGGCCAGGACCGCCTCAGCCGGACGCGACCATTCGGCCCCGCGCGTATAGGGCACCACGCAGAAGCTGCAGAACTTGTCGCATCCCTCCTGCACCGTCAGGAAGGCGGTCGGGCCGCTGATACCGCGCGTCTGGGGCAGGCTGTCGAACTTCTCGTCGGCGGCGAAGTCCGCCCCAATTCGCTCGCCCCGCGCCCGCGCCGTGCGGGTCAGGAGCTCGGGCAGCTGGTGATAGGCCTGGGGTCCGACCACCAGATCGACCGCCGGCTGGCGGCGCATGATCTCCTCGCCCTCCGCCTGGGCGACGCAGCCGGCGACGGCGATGGTCAAGCCACCCCGACCTTCCCCGGCCCGCGCCTCCTTCATCTCGCGCAGCTTGCCGAGCTCGGAATAGACCTTCTCGGCCGCCTTCTCGCGGATGTGGCAGGTGTTCAGAATGACGAAGTCGGCGCCCTCGACCGTGTCGGTCGGGGCATAGCCGAGCGGGCGCAGCACATCGGCCATGCGCTCGCTGTCATACACGTTCATCTGGCAGCCGTAGGTCTTGATGAACAGCCGCTTGACCGCCGAGGGCGGATCTGGGGTCGCGGCGGTCCCCACCTCGGGCGCGGTCAGGATCTCGGACATGGGCGGCTTATGGTCGCCGATCCGGGCGTCCGCAAGGCGGACACAGCACGCGACAGGGTCAGGAGACGCTCTCGGGGCGCACGCGGGCGACGTTCCGCGTGAAGATCAGCCCCTCGCGCTTGGACGGTTCGGCACCATCGATCGCCTTGCCGTAGAGCTCCAGCTTATGGCCGACCAGCTCGAAACCGAGACGTTCGGCGATCTCGGTCTTCAGCCGTTCGATCTCGGCGTCGAAGAATTCGATCACCTCTCCGGTCTTGGTGTCGATCAGGTGGTCGTGGTGATCGTCGCCGGCCTCTTCATAGCGGCTGCGCCCGTCGCCGAAGTCATGCTTCTCCACGACCCCGGCCTCTTCGAACAGGCGCACGGTGCGATAGACGGTGGCGATGGAGATGTGCGGGTCGATGGCCGAGGCGCGGCGGTACAGTTCCTCAACGTCCGGATGGTCCTCGGCGTTGGACAGGACACGGGCGATGACGCGCCGCTGTTCGGTCATGCGCATGCCGCGGTCGGCGCAGAGTTTCTCGATCCGGTCCATGGCGTGCAAGATAGGGCTGAGATCATCCGCTGGGAAGCGGTCCAGCCAAGTTGAGAACCAGTAGCAGGGCATCGACCGGCGCGGCGTTGGGCCGGGCATAGTAGCGCGGCCGCCGCCCGGCCGCCTCGAACCCCATCCGGTCGTAGAGCGCGCGCGCCGCGACATTGTCCTCGGCGACCTCCAGGAACAGCCTCTGCGACCCTGCCAACAGGGCGCGCTCTGCCGCCGCCCGCGTGAGTCGCGCCCCGAGCCCGGCGCGGCGCGCCGACGGGCGGACCGCCAGGGTCAGGATTTCCGCCTCGTCGGCCGCCACCCGGATCAGGATGAAGCCGCTCGCGTCCACCTCCAGCAGCACACCCGGTTGATCCAGCAGCTCCGCGAAGGCGAGGCGGGACCACGGCATCTCGAACGCCTCGGCATGGATCGCGGCGAGCGCCTCGGCGCAGGGGGCGTTCGGCTGTCCGCTCATGCCGACGGCGCGACGGCGCGCGCCTGTCCCGGCAGGCGGGTCGGCGGGGTCGCGTCGGGCGCGCGCAGATAGAGGGGCCGGGGCGGATGATCCGCCGGTTCGAGCCGTTCGGTCAGCGCCGCCAGAGCGACCACCGTTGGGGCGGTCACGACGGCACCGGGGTCGTCTGTCACCAACGCGGCCCCATCTCCGGCCCAGCGCCAGGCGGGCGGTCCGGCCAGAGTCGTTCTCGCATCCTGCACGTTCGCGGCCCTCGCCGGTTCCATTGGCTCGCCCTCGAGGAACGTCTGGAGATAAACCTCGCCGCGCCGGGCATCGATCACCGAGGCGACCGGCCCGTCCCAGCCTCCCTCGGCAGAAGCGGCGAGGGCTTGCAGGGAGGACAGCCCGACCACTGGGCGACCCAACGCCTGACCGAGGCCCAGGGCGAAGGCCAGACCGACGCGCAACCCGGTGAAGGAGCCCGGCCCCACCGTCACGCCGATCCGCTCGATCGCCGCGAAGCCCCCGCCCGCCTCGCCCACGGCGTCCCGCACGAAGCCGCCCAGCCGTTCGGAATGGCCGCGCGCCATGACCTGCGACCGCTGGCCCAGCACCGTCTGGCCGTCGACGAGCCCCGCCGTGCAGGCCCCCAGGGTGGTGTCGATGACCAGTACCCTCATGCGACACCGCACGAGGACCGATCGATCACCCGGGTGCCGCCAGGGCCTCGACCACGCGCGCGATCGCCTGCCGGACCGCGCGGTCGCGGATCAGGGGAAAACTCTCCGCCACAACGCGGCCTTCCGTCGTCGCCGTCAGGAAGCGCGCGACGGACAGACCCCGCCCGGCTTCGCTGTCCTCCACAGAATCGGCTTCGGTCAGCGGCGGGAAATAGGCCCCCGGGTGGTCGCCGAGCGCCGCCGCGATCCGGCTGAGCCTGGACGCCGAGATGCGGTTGGTCCCCGCCTCGTACTTCTGGATCTGCTGAGCGCTGATCCCCAGGCGTTTGGCCAAGGCCACCTGGGTGAGTCCGAGCGCCTGTCGTCGTCCAGCCAGCCGCGCGCCGACGAAGGCGTCCGTTTCGTCGGGAGATCGAGGCATGAGGCGACATCCATCCGCTGCGGGATAGACGATGTTGTTTCACATCACACCCAAAGCTGCAACAGTTTCGTTTCATTCGTCGATCCTGGCGACCACGGCCGCAACGCGGACGACCGATGCGCGCGCCACCTCGCTGCGCCCGCTCAGGCCGTCGGGACCTCCCCGGAGATAGAGCCGGTCGGCGTCCGCTCCATCGTACAGCCGCACCAGCCGACCTCCGTCGATCAGATCGATCACACAGCCCTGGTCCCGCCTCGGCCACCGACCCGGATCGACCTCCAGGATCACGCCGGACACGGCCCAGGGGGCGAGATCGTCATTGGACAGAGGAATCCGCTCCCTTGCCCCTGGCTGAGTGGGCGACGGCACCGAGCGGAAGGCCCGCCCGGACGTCTCGACGCCGGTCGCCACACGGCCGTTGATCTCGGAAGCACCCGCCGCCGCCAGCCGCAGGGCCAGGGCTTCCGGTGTCGTGCCCAGGGCGGCGGTCAGACGGCGCTGAACATCGGGACGAAAGAGCCCCGGCCGCCGCCCGCTTTCATACAGACCCCAGCCCTGGCTGGTCATCGTCACGCGCCCGCCCGCCTCTGCCTGGCTGAGGCCGGCTTCGCGGCGCAGGTCGGCCAGCGCCTCGCCCAGCGCATTCAGTTGAGGATCGGCGTGAAAACGGGCCACGCCGTATTCTGCCTGACACCGCGCCGTTCAGCGAGACGTTTTGGTTTCACGTCGCGGAAGGGCTTCCGCTCAAGCAGTGACGTCGACGGCATGCCATCGACGCGTCGCGATCGGTAGCGCCTTAAATCACCTGCTCGACGCGGGTCACTTCGGGGACGTAGTGGCGCATCATCTGCTCGACCCCGGACTTCAGGGTCATGGCCGAGGACGGACAACCGGCGCAGGCCCCGCGCATGCGCAGGGACAGGACCCCGGTCTCCAGATCGAAGCTGTCGAACAGGATGTCGCCGCCGTCCTGGGCCACGGCCGGACGGATGCGGCTGTCCAGCAGCGATTTGATCTCGGCGACGATCTCGGAATCCTCGCTGGTGTCCTCAGCGGTCTCGGCCCCGTCGCGCATCAGCGGCGCGCCGGAGGTGAAATGATCCATGACCACGGCCAGGATCTCGGGCTTCAGATCGCTCCAGTCGCGCCCGTGGGCGGCGCGGGTCACCGACACATAGTCCTCGCCGAAGAAGACGCCGGTCACGTCTTCCAGCTGGAACAGCCCCTCCGCCAGAGGCGAGGCCGCGGCCTGATCGACCGACACGAACTCGCGCGGCGTGCCGGAGACGATGCGGCCGGGAATGAACTTCAGGACGTTCGGATTGGGGGTGGGTTCGGTCTGGATGAACATGGCGAACAGATGCGCCTGGGGCAGGAACTTCGCAAGACGGGTCTCGTCTCGCCTTGCGGGAGAAGGTGGCAGCCGAAGGCTGACGGATGAGGGGTGACAGTCGGTCTTGCCGGTAAGCCACACATACCATCAGCCGGTGCGCGTCGCCGGACCCCTCATCCGGCCCTGCGGGCTACCCTCTTCCGCCAGGGGAGAAGGAAGATCATGCCAGGTCCTCGATCTCCGCGTCGGTCAGCTCGCCGGGCACGATGGTCACCGGGAGCTTGCGCCCACCGAAGGCCGCGCCCTGCTTCAGCACGGCCGAGACCAGCGGCCCCGGCCCGCGCGAGCCGGTCCCCGCCGCCAGGACCAGGATCTTGATCTCGGGGTCCTCGCCGCAGACCTTACGGATCGCGCCCGGGGGTTCGCCTTCCTCGATCAGGAAGATCGGCTGGGACCCGGACCGGGTCAGGGCCTCCTCGCCGAGCCGGGTCAGCAGCGCCTCGGCCTCGGCCCTTTGCTGGCGTTGGATCTCCTCGCGCACCCCGGCCCAGTGCTCGTCGGACCCGCCCGGAATGATGCGCAGAAGGGCCACCCGGCCACCCGTCGAACGCGCCCGGCGCGAGGCATAGCGCAGGGCCGCCTCGAACTCTGGGCTGTCGTCGACGACGACGAGGAACTTTCTGGGCATCAGGCCGACCCTGCGACCTGGCGGATCTGGCCGTTGGCGATGGTGAGCTTGGCGAAGGTCCAGCCCGTGCCGGACGCCTCGATTTCGTCGACGGCGGCGCGGACGCCCTCGACCAGCGCCTGGCGCGTGCCGATCCAGGCGTCCACGGCGGCCTCGGCGGTCGCCTCGGTGTCGCCCACGGCAGGGTCCGAGGCCTTGGCGACGGCGCGGGTCAGCACGACCTGTTCGGCCATCAGGTCCTCGATCAGTCGGCGAACCGCCAGCCGATCGAAGTGATCCACCGAGGGCACGGCCCCGGCGGCCGCGCGCAGCCGGTCGAAGTCGAAGGCCGCGCCGACCTGGTGGTACAGCCGCGCCAGCCGAGGCTCGGACCAGCCGGTCTCCGCCGCCAGATCGCCGATGTCGGCCGTGGCCACCAGGGGGCGCAGCATCGACACCGTCTGGGTCAGATCCTCGCCCACCCCCATGTCGGCGAACCCCTTCAGCCGCGCCGCCAGCCGTTGCTGCTCGAAGCGGGACAGGACGTCGCCGCCCGCCGCCCTCAAGGCGTCGGCGGCCGGACGATAGGCCTCGATCAGCCCCGCGACCGTCGCCCCTGCCCGCCCCGCGCGCCGGGCCAGCCAGAAGGTCTGGCGGCGCAGGACGGTGGCGATCTCGGCATACAGCGCCGTCTGGGTCTCGGCCGGGACCTTGAGATCCAGCGCGCTGACCGCGTCCCAGGCCTCGTCGAGGCGGAACACCCGGCGCGCGGCCTCGAAGGCGATGACCAGGGCGGTGGTGTCGCAACCCGCCGCGCCGCGCAGCCGGTCAGGGAAGGTCGGGCCCGCCATGTTCACGATCTCATTGGCCAGGACCGTGGCGATGATGTCGCGACGCAGCCGGTGCCCGCGCATCTGGTCCTCGAACCGGGCCAGGGGCTCGGGGAAATAGCGGACCAGGGTCTCCTCGAAGAAGGGGTCCTCGGGCGCGGCGGATGCCACGATCTCGTCGGACAGCTCCAGCTTGGCATAGGCCATCAGCACGGCCAGCTCCGGTCGGGTCAGGGCCTGACCGGCCGTCTTCATCTCCTGGAGTCGGGCGTCAATCGGCAGTCCCTCGACCTTGCGATCCAGTTTGCCGCGCGCTGTCAGAGCCTGCATGAACCGCTGCTGGGCGTCCAGCGCGCCCGTCCCTTCCGCCTGCTGCAGGGTCAGGGCCAGGGTCTGGTCGTAGTTGTGGGCCAGGACCTTGAGACCGACATCCTCGGTCATCGAGGCCAGAAGCGGCACCCGCTCTTCCAAGGGCAGAACCCCGTTCGTGACGGCCGAGCCGATGAGGATCTTGATGTTGACCTCGTGGTCCGAGGTGTCGACGCCCGCCGAGTTATCGATGGCGTCGGTGTTGATGCGGCCCCCAGAAGCGGCAAAGGCGATGCGGCCGGCCTGGGTCAGGCCGAGGTTGGCGCCCTCGCCCACGACCTTGACGCGCAGTTCGTCGGCGTTGATCCGCAGGGCGTCGGTGCCCTTGTCGCCGACCTGGGCGTCGGTCTCGGCCGCAGATTTCACATAGGTGCCGATGCCGCCGAGATACAGCAGCTCCGCCGGCGCCTTCAGGATCGCCCGGATCAGGCTGACCGGGTCCAGTGCCTCGTCGGTGATGTCCAGAGCCGCGCGGATCTCGGGCGTCAGGTCAATCGACTTGGCGCTGCGCGAGAACACGCCGCCGCCCGCCGAGATCAAGGCCTTGTCATAGTCCTGCCAGGACGAACGGGGCAGCTGGAACAGCCGGTTGCGCTCCTCCCACGACCGGGCCGGATCGGGCGTTGGGTCGATGAAGATGTCGCGGTGGTCGAAGGCCGCGATCAGCCTGGACCCCTTGGACAGCAAGAGGCCGTTGCCGAACACGTCACCCGACATGTCGCCGACGCCGACGACGGTGAAGGGCTCGGACTGGATGTCCTTGCCGATCTCGCGGAAGTGGCGCTTGACTGCCTCCCAGGCCCCTCGGGCCGTGATGCCCATCGCCTTGTGGTCGTAGCCGACCGAGCCGCCCGACGCGAAGGCGTCGTCCAACCAGAAGCCGTAGTCGGCCGAGACGCCATTGGCGATGTCCGAGAAGGTGGCCGTGCCCTTGTCGGCGGCCACGACCAGATAGGGGTCGTCGCCTTCGAACGGCACGACATTCGCCGGCCGGATCACGCCGCCATCGGCCCCGATGTTGTCGGTGATGTCCAGCAGACCGGACAGGAAGGTCTTGTAGGCGCGGATGGCCTCGGCCTGCTGGGCGTCGCGGTCGCCGCCGGCGCGGACGATCCGCGACAGGTATTTCGGGAAGAATCCGCCCTTGGAGCCGACCGGCACGATGACGGCGTTCTTGACCTGCTGGGCCTTGACCAGGCCCAGGACCTCGGTGCGGAAGTCGTCGCGGCGGTCCGACCAGCGCAGTCCGCCGCGCGCCACGGGCCCGAAGCGCAGGTGCACGCCCTCCACATGCGGGGCCCAGACGAAGATCTCGCGATAGGGCTTGGGCAGAGGCAGGTCGTCCAGCTCGCGCGAGGCGATCTTGATCGAGATGTAGGGCTTGGCTTCGCCGTCGGGCCCGGCCTGATAGTAGTTGGTGCGCTTGATGGCTCCGACCAGGGCCGCGAGCCGGCGCAGGGCCCGGTCGTGATCCAGGCTCTTCACCTCCATCAAGAGGCCGTTGATCTTGGCCTGCAGCTCCGCGATCTGGCCCGCGCGGTCGTCGGCGGTTCCTCCATGGGCTGGGTCGAACTTGCAGGCGAACAGGCTGGTCAGGGCGCGGGCGATGGCGGGATAGTCCCGCAGCGCCTCCTCCTGAACGCCCTGCGACGGATCCATGCCGGTCTGCTGGCGATAGCGGGCCAGGGTCCGGATCAGCGCCGCCTCGCGCCAGCCGACGCCCAGTTCCAGCACCAGCCGGTTGAAGCCGTCGCTCTCGGTCCGGCCGGTCCACACCGCCGAGAAGGCCGCCTCGAACGGGCCCTTGACGTCGGCGAAGGCCAAGGCCGCGCCGCGCGGGTCCTCCAGCAGGAACTCATGGACGTGGATCTCGTCACCGCCCGACGGACGGATGGCGTGACCGAACTCCTCCAGGGTCTTCAGACCCATGTCGGCCAGGATCGGAAGGACGTCGGACAGCGGTACGGCCGCGCCCCGGTGATACAGCTTGAACCGGAACTGCAGCGGGCTGTCCGCCGGGTTGCGGAAGGCGCGCACGGAGACAGGTTCGCCCTCGCCCAGACGATCGAACTCCTGCAGGTCCGCCACCGCTTCGACCGCGTCGTAGCGCGCGCGATAGCCGGGGCCGAAAGCTTCGGCCCAGCGGTTGCTGAGGGCGCCGATCTGGACGTCGTCGATATCGGCCGCCCGCAGCGCTCCCTCGAACCGGTCGATCCAGCTGCGTCCGGCCTCGGTCACCTCGGCTTCCAGCGCCCTGGCGTCGGGGGTGGGGTGATCGCCGGGGGTCACGCCGACGATGTAATGGATCCGGACCAGAGGCGCGTCCGACAGCTGGGGATACCAGGCCGACAACCGCCCGCCCCAGGCCTGGGCCAGGATCTTGCCGATCCGCTCGCGCACCCCGGCGTCGTAGCGTTCGCGGGGAATGAAGGCGAGGACCGAGACGAACCGGTCGAACGGGTCCTTCCTAGTGAAGGTCTTGATGCGGGGCCGGTCGTACAGATGCAGGATCCCGAGCGCGGTCTCCAGCAGCTCGTCTTCGGTGATCTGGAACAGCTCGTCCCGGGGATAGTTCTCCAGGATGTTCTTCAGTCGCTTTTCGTTATGGCTGCCGGGGGTCTTGGCGGCCCGGTCCAGGGCGTTGGCGACCTTCCTGCGGATCAGCGGCACCTGCGACGCCGCCCGATCATAGGCTTCCGCCGTGAACAGGCCGACGAACCGCGTCTCGCCCGAGGGGCGGCCGTCCTCGCCGTATCGTTTGACCCCGACGTAATCCATGTAGGCCCGGCGGTGGACGCGGCTTCTCAGGTTCGCCTTGGCCACGGTGACGGGATCGGACAGATCGATCTGCCGCTTCATCTGGGCGGTCAGCACGGCGGGTTCGGACGAACGGCGCAGGACGGTGCGCGCGGGATCGCGCAGCACGCCGACGCCCTCGGCCGACTGGTCCAGCGGCGCCTCGTGGGCATAGCCGCCGTCGGCCGTGCGCGGGTAATCGTAGTCGCGCGCGCCCAGGAAGACGAAATGATCGTCGTTCAGCCAGCGCAGGAAGGCCAGGTTCTCGGCCACCACCTCCGGGTCGATGCCACCGGGGTGGGCCTCCAGATGGGCGACGGACCGGTTCATCAGCGCGCTCATCTGGCTGAAATCCGCCACCGCCGTGTGGACATCGGCCAGGGCCCCCTCGACGGCCGCCTTCAGCGCCTCGCGTCGTTCGGGCGGCAGGGGGTCCAGAACCACGACGATCAGGGATTCGCGCGTCTCGCCTCCGCTGGCCTTGCGCGAGCCGTCGGCCTGACGGGCCAGCGACAGCACCGGATGGAACAGGGCCCGCACCGAGACGCCCGTTTCGGCCAGCTCGCCCATGACGCTGTCGACCAGGAACGGCCGGTCGGCCTGCAGGATCCGAAGCACATCGTAGGGTGTCTGTCGCCCTCCGGCACCCACCAGCGGCTCGACCAGCACGCGCGGGGGGTCGGACGGCAGCCGACGGTCGCTCCAGCGCCAGGCCTCGGCGAGAACCCCGGCCACGTCGTCGACCGACAGTTCGGGCGTCTCGTCCTCGGCATAGTCCTCGTAGGCCTGATCGACGAAGGATTGTTCCAGCCCGTCCAGCGGCCCTCCGCCGCCCCTCGCCCTGGCGAACGCCGTCCTCAGGGCCTCCGATCCAGCGGTGCGGGCAGGGATGCGGGCATTACCCGACGTGGGGCCGGACATGGGCAGGTCTCGTTCAGCGCGGCCTGTCGCGGCCGCCGGTCGCAGACCCGGCAATAGGCCCGCCCGCGTCCACGGGGAACCCCCGAAAACCAAAACGCCGGGCTCTCGATCGAGAACCCGGCGTTCCGCCGCCTCCTGACGAGGCCGGGCGCTTCAGAACCGGTAGTTCATGCCGATGCGCAGCGCATGCAGGCCGAACCGGCCGTTCGACCGGGTGATATCCGTCCCGGTCGTGTTGGGGGTCAGGACGAAGGGATTGTTCGCCGCGGCGATGCCCCGGCCGACCCGGATGTTGAAGTCGGGGGCCTCCAGCGAGGTGTAGATGTACTCGCCCGTCAGGCTCAGATTGCCCGCCAGCCGATACTCGATCCCACCGCCGGCCTGATAACCTTCCGCCTGGTCGTCTTTGACCGTGGCGTCGAAGCTGTTCAGCCCGTTCGAGGAATAGAACTGGTTGGACATCTCGCCGGTCGCGCCGCCCGCCGTGCCGTAGATCAGCGCCGGACCCATCGCGTAGCCGATCCGGCCCCGCACGGCGGCCAGATTCTCCAGCTTGCGCTCGAAGGTGTAGGAGGCCGGAGTGGTGGAATAGGAGGTGACGCTGTCCTCGGCGCTGACGCCCGAGTACTCGGCCACGGCTCCGATCACGAAGGATCCGAACTGGAAGTCCCAGCCGGCGCGCACGCCCGCCTCGACCGAATCGAAGTCCTCGTCGCAACCGTCGGCGGCGACGCCGGTGTTGGCCGCGCCGCCGCAGGATCCCGGGCTAAAGGCGTCGGCCCCGGCCGGCGTGGTGACCGTGTCACCGAAATTACCGTCCAGGTTGCGGTCGAACCGCAGACGCTCGTCATCCTGGTCGTTGGTCTGCCCGTAGCCGCCGTAGAGGCCGATGTAGCCGCCGGACCAGTCCTGGGCGGAAGCCAGATCCGGTGTCGCGGCCAGCGCCAACGCCGCGGCGGAGGCGGCGAGGAACAGCTTGGTCATGAGGTCGTCCTTAGGTCGATGTCGCTGCAACAGCGAACGCCGCCCTTCCAGAGCCGCTAACGACAGGGACGAAAGCGCGTTCCGCGCGGACGCAGCTGCCGGCGAATGGCGCGGCGGGTGTGGCTGCCGGGTATCAGGTCCTCGCGCCAGCCCGGGACATCGGACGAAGAAAAGGCCGCCGGACGGACGTCCGACGGCCTCTCTTCAAGCCTGCGCAGGAGGGGGGTTTGCGCCGGCCGATGCCGCCACGGCCTGGGAGGGGAGGGGTGGGCCGCAGCGTCTGAGTGCGAGATAAGAGGCGATCAGGGCGATGCAAGGGCGCTGTTTCAGGGCTCGGAGGCCTGAGGGCGCGGCGGTTTGACGCGGGCAGGGCGTCGCGCGGGCGGCTTGTGCGAGGCGTCGTGATCCTCGTCCTCATAGGGCCGACCGTTGCCCGACAGCAGCACGGCGATCCAGCGCGAGCCCCTGAACTCGGCCAGGATGGCCATGGCCATCACCAGAAGCGGCGTCGACAGGAACATCCCGACCACGCCCCACATCTTGCCCCAAAGGGCCAGGGCCAGCAGCACCGCGACCGGATCGACGTTCTGGTTCTCGCCCTGCATCCGGGGCTGAACCAGGTTGCCCACCACGAACAGGATGATCTGCAGCCCGACCAGCAGGATCAGAGCGGGCCAGTAGGTGGGAAACTGCACCAGGGCGAACAGGGGCGGCGCCAGACCGGCGACCGCGCCGCCCAGCACAGGAATGAAGCCGACGACGAAGATGATGAAGGTCCAGAACTCGGCATGCTGCAGGCCCACGACCCGCATCAGGATCCAGGCCGCGGCACAGATGATGACGCCCGTCACCGCCTGGACCCACAGATAGCCCTCGACCCCGCCCCGCACGCGCTGAAACACCTCGATCGCTTCGCTGCGCTGCTCGCGGTGCGGGAACATGGCGATGATCTTGCGCCGGAAACCGGCCTGCGACGCCAGCAGAAACCCCAGATAGACCATGACGAAGAAGGCCCCAGACGCCACGCCCTGCATCTGGAACGCCAGGCTGGTCAGATAGCCGCGCAGATCGACCCCTGCGATCAGATCGGCCGCCGTCGGAGCCGCCTCCATGCCGAACAGAGCGGCGCCGTCGGCGATGATGGCGTCGATCCGGGGCCCGATGCCGCTGGAGACGCCGGACATGTCGGTGAAGAAGCTCGCCGCTCCGTTCACGATGAAGGCGATGATGCCGAAGAAGGCCACGACCACCACCAGCAGCGCGGCGGTCCCGGCCAGATGATCGGGCAAGGTCGTGTGCCGCTCGATCAGCCGCTTGATGCCGTCGATCATGATCATCAGGAAGATGGCCATGGCCAGGGGCGTCAGGATGTCCCTGAGCCAGAACAGGGCCGCCCCCACGGCCACCACGGTCAGGGTCACAAGGGCGTTTCGGGCGACGGTGTTGGTCGGGACGGTGATCGGCGGCTTCATGCGGCGGACTGTCAGGCCGCCCGAAGGGTGGGTCAACCGGCGATCGGCTGGCGGGGCGGTTTCGGCTCGGCTAAGCAGGGTGGGCCTTCACGGAGACCATCCGCCATGCCCGATACCGCCCCAGGCCTGTTCCTCGGCCAGTCCTCGACCGACGGGGTGGCCCGGCGCGAGCTTCTGCTGTGGAACCGCGCCAACCGCCACGGGATCGTGGCCGGCGCGACCGGGACGGGCAAGACCGTCACGCTTCAGATCATGGCCCAGGGGTTCTCCGACGCCGGCGTGCCGGTGTTCTGCGCCGATGTGAAGGGCGATCTCTCGGGCATCAGCCAGCCGGGATCGCCGAACGACAAACTGCTGGCCCGCGCCGCCGGCATGGATCTGACGCTGGTGCCCAAGGCCGCGCCCACAGTGTTCTGGGACCTCTATGGCCAGAAGGGTCACCCGATCCGCGCCACCGTGTCCGAGATCGGCCCGCTGCTGATGGCGCGGATGCTGGATCTCAACGAGGTCCAGGAAGGCGTCCTGACCGTGGCCTTCCACGTCGCCGACAAGGAAGGCCTGCTGCTGCTGGACCTGGACGACCTGCGCTCGGTCCTGACCTTCGTCGCCGAGAACGCCTCCCGGATCGGGCGCGAGGTCGGCAATGTCGCCCCCGCTTCCATCGCCGCCATCCAGCGCGCCCTGCTGCAGCTGGAGCAGCAGGGCGGCGACGCCTTCTTCGGCGAGCCGGCCCTCAGGCTGGAGGATATGATCCGCGTCGGCCTGGACGGTCGGGGGCAGGTCAATGTGCTTGATTCCACGCGGCTGATGAACTCGCCCCGGCTCTATGCCGCCTTCCTGCTGTGGCTGCTGTCGGAGCTGTTCGAGCAGCTTCCCGAGATCGGCGATCCGGAGAGGCCCCGTCTCGTCTTCTTCTTCGACGAGGCGCACCTGCTGTTCCGCGACGCGCCGCGACCCCTGCTGGAAAAGGTGGAGCAGGTCGTGCGTCTGATCCGGTCCAAGGGCGTCGGCGTCTATTTCGTGACCCAGAACCCGGCCGACATCCCTGACAGCGTCCTGGCCCAGCTGGGCAACCGCATCCAGCACGCGCTGCGCGCCTATACGCCCTCCGAGCAGCGCGGCCTGAAATCGGCCTCCGACAGCTTCCGTGCCAATCCCGCGTTCGACACCACCGAGGCCATCCAGGCGCTCGGCACCGGCGAAGCGGTGGTCTCGGTACTGGACGAGAAGGGGGCCCCCACCGTCGTCCAGCGCACCCTGATCCGTCCGCCCGACAGCCGCCTGGGCCCCGCCACCGACACCGAACGCGCCGCCGTCATGGCCGCGAGTCCGGTGAAGGGCGTCTACGACACGCCGGTCGACCGCGAGTCCGCCGAGGAAATCCTTGCGGCCCGCCATGCCCGGACCGAGGCCGACGCTCGCGCGACGAACGAGGAAGCGACGCCACCCCCTCGCGAGACGCCGCGAACCCGCGCGCCGGCCGCGACCAAGGCCCCGCGTCGCTCGAACCGCCAGTCGCCGATGGAGGCCCTGACCAAGTCGGTGCTGCGCACGGCCGGTTCGACCCTGACCCGCGAACTGCTGCGGGGGGTTCTGGGCGGTCTCAGACGACGCTGAGATCCGGCATCAGATCAGCGACGTCAGCCGCGCGTTGGCGAGATCGGCCATCACGCCGGTGACCTGGGCCCCGGACCCCGTCTGTTCCAGAAGCTTGGCCAGGTGCTGGGACAGGCCGCGCGTGTCCAGCTGCACCATGGCCCAGCCAAGAAACAGCTGCGATTGCACCGGCCAGCGCGCCAGCACGCGGACGTTCCTGTGCCGGTTGTCCGTCTCGATGGTCTCCATCAGCGCGGACAAGGCCTCGGGCTCGCCCTCGAGCACCTGGACGAAGGTGCCCTGGTGCAGTGCCAGGGCCCCGGTGAGGCGGCGTCGCGCATTGTTGCGGACCGAGGTGGCGACGATGGCCGACAGGTCCATCGGGCCATCGGACGGGGCGACCGCGTCGCTGCGATAGACGACGCGTTCGAGCAGGGAAGCCATTGTACGGGATGTCCGGGACGCAAAGACCGTCCCTAGGCCCATTCCGGCCGAATGCCTAACGCCATCCCGTCAACGGGGAACCAGACGCCACATCCGCAACGGATGGCGCACCGCCCCTGCCTCTTCACCCGCCGCCGTACCCCGACCCATATAGAGGTCCGCCCGGACCGGCCCGCGAATGGCCGAGCCGGTGTCCAGCGCCATGACCAGGCCCGAATAGCTGCCGCGCGCTCCGCGCAGATTGCCGCCGTCCGCCGAGATCCACACAAGGTCGCCATAGGTCCAGGACGCGGGATCGACCGCGATGGCACGCCGCGCCGGTAGGGGCACGCCCGCCGCGCCGGCCGGATCGCCCCCATCGTCCGGATCAAGCGCGAAATAGATGTAGCGGGGGTTCAGCGCCGTGATCGCCCGCGCCTCCGGTCCGCGACGCGCGGCCAGCCAGGCGCGGATGGCCTCTCCGGACGTGCCGTTGGCGGGCAGAAGCCCCCGTTCCGCCATCGGCCGGGCGATGCCGACGAACGGGCGTCCGTTGTCAGCGGCATAGGCGGCGCGGGCTTTCGATCCATCCTCGAATGTCAGATAGCCCGATCCCTGGATCTGCAGGAAAAACAGCTCCTCGGCCCGCATCCAGGCCAGGGGCGGCGACGGCGGCGCGCCCGCCTCGATCTCCGCCCGCGTCGGCCCGACCCAGCCCCGGCTCCAGCCGTCTGGACGCGCCAGAACCGGGGTATCGAAGGCGCCTTCCGGCGCGCGGCGCGCCTCGTACTCCGGGGCGAAATAGGCCGTCAGCAGTCCCGGTCCGCCGTCCGCCGTCTCGGCCGCGACTACCCCGAACCCGGTCTCGAAGAAGCCCCGCGCCATCGACGGGGTGACGGGGCGCGACGTCTGCTGGATCAGCCTGGCCCGCGCGCACTGGCGCTCTGCGGCCTCGCCCCGGGCCACGACGCAGGTCTGGGCATAGGCGACGAAGGCCGCGAGATGATCCTCGTCGGCCCAGCCCAGGAGTGTCTGGGGGCCGGGCAGTCCCTCCGTGACCGGGGACGGGGAGGTGACAGGTGCCGGTGCGAGGGCAGGTGTCGGCGCGGGTGCGGCCGGCCGAGGCGTCGCGCATCCTGCCAGGAGCAGAAGCAGAGCCGCGACAGCGAACCTCGAACCGAAGGCCACCGGGCGCACGCCCGGTCAGGCGCTGGCGGGTTCGACGCGGGCCAGAACCCAGTTGGGGTCAGAGGTTCCCAGCGACCGCTCGAAGGTCCAGTGCTCGGCCGTCCGACGCTCCTCGATCCGGGGCTCGGCGGGCGCACCCGGCGTGGCCTCTTCGGCCGGAAGCATGATCTTGGAGCGCAGTTCGGCCAGGAACCGGACCTTGGCCACGGCCCGGTCGCCCTCGGCCGAGGCCAGTTCCAGGTCGGCGCGCGGCGGATGCAGGAACTCGACCTGTTCGGTCTCGCCCCGGGTCTCGCGCGCCGCGATGCCGGTCTCGAACGATTCCAGCACGGCCGGGGTCAAGAGAGGCTTCAGTGCCGCCCGGTCGCCGGCGGCATAGCCGCGCACGATGGTCTCATAGGCCTGGCGCGCCCCTTCGATGAACTTGGCGGGATCGAAGGCCGGGTCGCGCGCCCGCAGTGATGCGGCGGCGGCGAGCGTCGCGGCATCGAGGCCCGGAACCTTGGCTGCGGGCTCGGGCAAGGAAGCACCGTTGGCCAGGGCGGGGGTCTTGGCCCCCTCCTCGGGCTGGCGTCCGACCTTCTTGCCCAGCACATTGTAGAGCTGGAACAGCACGAAGGCCGCGATGACGGCGAAGATGACGATTGAAAACTCAACAGGCACGGTGTCTTCCTGACGTTGGCGTCCCACGGCGCGTGGCCCGCATGGACGAACTCGGTTGGACGATTAGGGTCCTATATAGGCGGGCGCAAGGCGGGGCGCACCCGGTCACCCGCCGGGCGCGAGCGTTGCGACATCGCGTCCCCGGTGCTAGTCGCCCGGGCCTTGTCCCTTCCCGCCGCTCGAACGACTGATCAGACCATGACCGACGCCATGCCCGACGCCCCCAATCCCGCCCAGGGCCAGCCGGCTGTGCCGGGCTTCCGCATCCTGGCCCAGTACGTTCGCGACCTGTCGTTCGAGAACCCCCGTGCGCCCGACAGCCTGCGGATCGAGGGCAAGCCCCAGATCGACATGGGCGTCGAGCTGAACGCGTCGGGCCGGCCCGACGGCCTGTTCGAGGTCGACCTCAAACTCTCGATCAAGGCCTCGACCGAGACCACGCCGGTGTTCCACGTCGAACTGCTGTACGGCGGCCTGTTCCAGCTGCAGGGCGTCAGCGAGCAGGACATCGAGCCGATGCTGCTGATCGAATGCCCGCGCTACCTGTTCCCGTTCGCGCGCGAGATCGTCTCCGGCGCGACGGCGGACGGCGGCTTCTATCCGCCCTTCATGCTGGACCCGATCGACTTCGCCGGTATCTATGCCGCCCGTATGCAGCAGGCCGCCCAGACGCCCGGCGCCGCCTGAGCCTAGCCGGCCTCGGCCTCCAGCCCATAGGCCTCCCACAGCGACCGGTCTTTCAGCGTCGCCATCAGGAACGCCCGATGCGCCTCGGCTTCGGCCGGGTGCAGCCGGGGCGCCAGCGGCCTCGGGCGGGGAGCGTAGCCGCCCACCGACGCCTGATCGGTCGCGGCTGAGCCGGTTCGACGGGTCGACAGGTCCAGCACCCTTTCCTTGCCGCCCTTGAGCTCCAGATAGACCTCGGCCAGCAGCCGGGCGTCGATCAGGGCTCCGTGCAGGGTCCGCTCGACCAGGGAGACCTTGAACCGCTTGCAAAGGGCGTCCAGCGAGTTCGCCATGCCCGGAAACCGCTTCTGAGCCAGGGCCAGGGTGTCGATCCAGCGGGTCTCGTGAAGCAGGGCCTGACCGCACAGGCCGCATTCATGATCGATGAAGGCCCGGTCGAACTGGGCATTGTGGGCGATCACGGGCGCGTCGCCGATGAAGTCCATCAGGTCGCCGACGATCTCGGCGAACTTGGGGGCGCCGCGCACCTTGTCGTCGGTGATGCCATGGACCTTGATCGCGCCTTCGGGGATCAGCCGCTCCGGATTGACCAGGCGGTGGAAGGTCCGGCCGGTCGGCAGCAGGTCCTCGATCTCGATGCAGCCGACCTCGATCAGCCGGTCGCCCGTCTTGGGGTCGAAGCCGGTGGTTTCGGTGTCGAGGACGATTTCGCGGGCCATGGCCCTCTAATGAATCGGTTCGCCGGGGGGCGAAAGGGGCTGGCGGCGTGGAGTCCAGTCCGGAGACAGGACCATCCCCACGATTTCATCGACCCGGGCCCGCGCGGCCTCCAGCCCGTGGCCTGTGTCGATGACGAAGTCGGCGCGACGACGCTTTTCCGCATCCGGCATCTGGCGCGCCAGAATCGCCTCGAACCGTTCGACGGTCACGCCCGGGCGGGCCAGAACGCGTCGCCTCTGGGTATCCGCGTCGGCCGTGACCACGACCACGGCGTCCACGGCCCGGTCGCCGCCGGTCTCGAACAACAGGGGAATGTCCAGCACAGCGAGGCGAACACCGGACGCTCGCGCCGCCTCCAATTCCGCCAGCCGCCCCGCAGCCACCAGGGGATGGACGATGGTCTCCAGCCGGCGAAAGGCCGTCTCGTCGCGCCCCAGGGCCTCGGCCAGCCGCGCCCGGTCGACCGCTCCGTCCACGACCACGCCGGGAAAGGCCTCTCCGATCGGTCCGACGGCCCCGCCCCCGCGGGCATACAGCGCATGCACCGCATCATCGGCGTTCCAGACCAGGGCGCCGTGCTCGGCGAACATGGCCGTCGTCGTCGACTTGCCCATGCCGATGGAGCCGGTGAGACCCAGCAGGATCACCCTGTCTCTCCCAGATGGGCGATCAGCAGGGGACGAGGGTCCAGCAGTGGGGGCGCAATACCGAAGATGGCCCGGAACGACGGCCCGGCCTGGCCGATCAGCATGGCCAGGCCATCCACGGTGGGCAGACCCGCGTTCCGCGCGGCCTGGATGAACGGCGTCACCACCGGCCGATAGGTCATGTCCATCACCACCGTGCCGGGCTCCAGCCGGGCCAGGTCCAACTCTGGCCTGACGCTGAGGGCGTTGACCACCAGTCGCGCCCCGTCGAAGGCGATCTCGCCCTGCGTCGCCTCCACTGTTCCGCCCAGGTCGGTCGCGAGCGCCTCGGCCCGGGCCCGGGTCCGGTTGACGATCCGCACGCGGGCTCCCGCCCCCGCCAGCGCCGCTGCCGCCGCCCGTGCCGCCCCGCCGGCTCCCAGCATGACGACCGGCTCGCCGGACAGGGCAAGCGTGGGTGCCTGTTCGGCCAGCGCCTGCAGCAGCCCTTCGCCGTCGGTGCTGTCGGCCGCGACCCGGCCCTGCCGGAACACCAGGATGTTGGCCGATCCGCTGGAGCGCGCCGTCTCCGACGCCGTGTCGGCCAGGGCGAAGGCCTGTTCCTTGAAGGGCGCCGTCACATTGATACCGGCCAGAAGCCCGGCGCGGCCTGCGGCGACCAGGGAGTCGAAGCCGGCGGCATCGACTGGCGCGAACGGCACATAGACGGCGTCCAGCCCGGCCGCCGCGATCCAGGCGTTGTGGATCAGGGGACTGAGGGAATGGACCACGGGGTTTCCGGCGATGCCGCCGACCCGCGCCGCGCCCGTTATGCGGCTCACGACACGATCACCCCGGCCCGCCGCAGCTCTGTGAGGACAGGCCACAGGGGCATGCCGAGGACCGTGAAATAGTCGCCCTCCACACGTTCGAACAGCTGGGCCCCCATCCCTTCCAGCCGATAGCTGCCGACCGAGGCCAGCAGCCCCTCGCCCTCGGCGACGAGGTAGGCGTCGAGGAAGCGGTCGGAGAAGTCCCGCATCGTCATCCGCGCTGTGTCGATACCCGCCCAGACAATCGAACCGCCCCGGGCGAGAGCGACGGCTGAATGCAGGTCATGGGTCCGACCTCTCATGGCCGACAGCCGCGTCCGCGCCTCGGGCAGGCTTTTCGCCTTGGAGACCCGCCCTCCGTCGAAGGCCAGAATCTGGTCGGATCCCAGCACCCAGGCGTCTTTGTCTCTCTCCGACACCGCCAGGGCCTTGGCCTGGGCCAGCTCCAGCGCGAGGTCGGTGGGGGCATGATTGGACAGAGCCGCCTTGATCGCGTCCTCGTCGACGCCGGCGTCCTCGGCCTCGAACGGAACGCCGGCCCCGCTCAGCATCGCCCGTCGTGCCGCGCTCCGCGACGCCAGGATCAGCCGTTCGCCGCTCACCACGACGCCCCCAAGGTCCTGGTCCGGCGCTCGTTCAGCAGATTGAGGATGGCCGCCGCCGTCTCCTCGATCGAGCGGCGGGTCACGTCGATCGTCGGCCAGCCACGGCGCTCGAAAGCCCGGCGTGCCTTGATCGTCTCCTCACGCACGGCATCGGGCTCGACATAGGAGGAGGCATGGTTCGCGTTCAGCCCGTCCAGACGGTTGCGCCGGATTTGCACCAGACGATCCGGCGACACGGTCAGTCCGACCACCAGAGGGTTCTTCAGTCCGACCAGCCGTTCCCCGTCTTCCTGACCCGGCACCAGGGGAACATTGGCGGCGCGCACGCCCCGGTGCGCCAGATAGATGCAGGTCGGGGTCTTTGATGTCCGGCTGACGCCCACCAGCACGACGTCGGCTCCCTCCAGCTGCTCGGCCGTTCCCTGTCCGTCGTCGTGGGCCATGGCATAGTCCAGCGCCCCGATCCGGTTGAAATAGTCGTGGTCCAGGGCGTGCTGGGCTCCTACCCGCGTCGAAAGCGCCGCTCCCAGATAGCGCGATAGGGCGCCGACCAGCGGGTCCAGCGCCCCGATGTGGGGCATATCCAGCGTGCGGCAGCCGTCTTCCAACTGGGCTCTCAGGTCCCGGTCCACGATCGTGTGCAGCACCACGCCGGGCGCATCGGCGACCTCGGCCAACACCCGTTCCATCTGCTTGTCCGAACGGACCAGGGCATAGATGTGCTCGATCGGGATGACGCCGTCGAACCGCGCCGTCACCGCCTTGGCCATGGCGTTCAGGGTCTCACCGGTCGAATCCGAGACCAGATGCACATGGAAATAGGTGGCCAGGCGCGAGGCGCCGGCGGGACGGACCGGGCTCATGCCGCGCCCCGGGCGGGGACAAGAAGGCGAGGGGAGAGGTGAATGGCTCTGATTCCTGTGGACCCAAACGGGCGCCGACCGGCCGATCCGGGGCAGGAAATCCTATAGCTCGCCCATGCGAGGGGCGCGAGGCGGGAGAGGATCGGACAGAGACCCTGATCCGGGCCCGGATCATCCCCCGGTGCGGATCGGACCAACGGTTCGTTGGGGAAAGGGTTAACGAAGGGTAAACGACCCCCAGACATCCTGGAGCCGATCGGACCTGCGATCAGAAGGCTGGTTAAGGGTTTGTTAAGGATTGTCCCCGGTTTCGACAGGATGTCACACAGCCGTCTTCAAGCCTCGGGCAGGCACGGGACAAGCGACCGGCGCACCGGGAAGACCGCCCGTTCATCCCCGTGATCCCGCCCTCTGCCGTCTTCCTCCATTCTTTTTTCAAATCCTGATCAGAATAAGGGGAAGGAGACGGGGTTGAGGGGACGGCGTCGGCCCCGTAAAGCCAAGGTCATGAGCACCACGCCTTCGCTGATCCGTGTCCTTCGGGGCGAGACCCTTGACCGTCCCCCCGTCTGGTTCATGCGCCAGGCCGGTCGCTATCTGCCGGAGTACCGCAAACTGCGGTCCGAAGCGCCGGACTTCATCGCCTTCTGCCTGAACCCGGAGATGGCGGCCGAGGCGACGATGCAGCCCATGCGGCGGTTCGGCTTCGATGCGGCCATCGTCTTCGCCGACATCCTGCTGATCCCCCAGGCCCTGGGCCAGAAGGTCTGGTTCGAGACCGGCGAAGGCCCCAAGCTGGGAGCCTTGCCCCCGGTCGAGCGGATGCGCGAGTTGACGGCCGGGGCCGGTCAGGCCCTGTCCCAAGTCGGCGAGAGCCTGAGCCGCGTTCGCGCCGAGCTGGAGCCGCACCGGGCCCTGATCGGGTTCGCCGGCGCGCCCTGGACGGTCGCCACCTACATGCTGGACGGCGGGCTCGATACGATCGGCAAGGGCGAGCGCGCCACGGCCCGGTCCTATGCCTATGCTGAGCCCGAGAAGGTTGATGCCGTCCTTGAGATCCTCGTGGAGGCGACCGCCCACTATCTGAAGATGCAGGCCGATGCCGGGGCCGATGCGCTGAAGATCTTCGAGAGCTGGGCCGAGGGCCTGCCCGACGACCTGTTCGAACGTCTGGTTCTGAAACCGCACCAGGCTCTGGTCGCTCGGGTGCGCGAGCTGGGCGTCACAGTGCCGCTGATCGGCTTCCCGCGCGGCTCGGCGCTTCATGCCGATCGCTATGCGCGCGAGGTCGATGTCCAGGGCGTGGCACTCGACACCGCCTGCTCCCTGGCCCGAGGCCGAGAGGTCCAGAAGATCAAGCCGATCCAGGGTGCGCTCGATCCACTGCTGCTGCGCGTCGGCGGTGCGGCGCTGGACCGCAGGGTGGATGAGCTTGTCGAAGCCTGGGGCTCCGGGCCATGGATCTTCAACCTGGGCCACGGCATCCTGCCGGACGTGCCGATCGCTCATGTCGAGCAGGTGTTGAAGCGGATCGGGGCCCAGTGAGCCAAACAATCGCGGCAGGACGGCCCGGTCGCCGGATCGCCGTGGTGCTCTTCAACCTCGGCGGTCCCGACGACGCCGAGACGGTTCAGCCCTTCCTGTTCAACCTCTTCAACGACCCGGCCATCATCGGGCTGCCGGGCTTCGTCCGCACACCTCTGGCCCGGCTGATCGCCTCGCGCCGCGAGGCCAGCGCCCAGGCCAACTATGCCCAGATGGACGCCGGCGGCGGCTCGCCGCTGAAAGCCGAGACCGCCAAACAGATGACGGCGCTGGATGCGTCCCTGTCTCGCCTGCTGCCCGGCGATGAGGTCAAGAGCTTCATGGCCATGCGCTACTGGCATCCCCTGACCGAGGAGGCCGCCGTTGATGTCGCCGCCTGGGGACCCGACGAGATCGTCCTGCTGCCCCTCTATCCGCAGTTCTCGACCACGACGACCCAGTCCTCATTGAAGGCCTGGAACGCGGCCTACGCCGGGTCGGGGCGGGCGCGCACCATCTGCTGCTATCCGACGCTGGACGGCTGGATCCGCGCCCAGGCCGAGGGCGTCCGCGCCAAGCTGGACGAGGCGGTTCGGGACCATCCCGGCAAGCCGGTCCGCGTGCTGTTCTCGGCCCACGGCATTCCCGAGAAACTGGTGACCGGCAAGGGCGATCCCTATCAGGAACAGGTCGAGGCCACGGTGGCCCGGGTCGCCGAAGCGGCGGGCCTGTCCGACTGGCTGCTGTGCTACCAGAGCCGCGTAGGGCCACTGAAATGGCTCGGCCCCTCCACTCCGGACGCCATCGTCGAGGCCGGCAAGGCGGGAGTGGGGGTCGTCATCACCCCAATCGCCTTCGTCTCCGAACACATCGAGACCCTGGTCGAACTGGACATTGAGTACGGCGAATTGGCCCATGAGGCCGGCGTGCATCCCTATCTGCGCGTTCCGGCCGTCGGCACGGCGGCCCTTTTCATCGACGGCCTGGCCGGAGCCGTAGCCGAAAGCCTTGGACGCCTGGGCACGGCCCCGGCCGGTCCGGGGTGCAAGGGCCGGTGG
Organism: Caulobacteraceae bacterium; assembly: GCA_947475735.1. Classification (GTDB taxonomy): domain Bacteria; phylum Pseudomonadota; class Alphaproteobacteria; order Caulobacterales; family Caulobacteraceae; genus Brevundimonas. Next base: position 84,705 of record CANJLQ010000006.1, on the reverse strand, counting down.
AAAGCTTGCCCCTGCCAGGCCGAACGGCTGGCGGCATAGGAGGTCGGCGCGATGGACTGGTATAATCTCGCGCGGGGCCTGCATATTCTGGCGGTGATCGTCTGGATGGCGGGTCTGTTGTTCCTGCCGCGTCTCTATGCCTATGACGCCGAACAGGCCGCCAAGCCCGAGCCCCTGCGCGGCGAGATGCGCGACCTGCTCCGCCTGTGGCAGACGCGAATCCTCAAGATTATCCTCAACCCCGCGATGGTGATCGCCCTTGTGCTGGGACTGTGGCTGATCCACCTGAGGGGGGCGGACATCCTGACCCAGCCCTGGATCTGGGCCAAGCTGTTTGGTGTGATCCTGCTGCTGGGGTGGCACGGGTTTCTGGTCGGAGAACGCAAGCGGATCCTCGCCGGCACCTCGACCCGAACCTCGAAATTCTGGCGTATGACCAATGAGATCCCCTTCGTGCTCGCCATCCTGATGGTCCTGTCCGTCACCCTGGAATGGACGTTCTGACCCGCGACGCTTGACCCGAACCCTCGGTTCATGGTTCCGCTGCCTCTGAGGCGTCCTGTTCGGGCGCTGCCCTTCTCTTCGCGCCGACCGATCGCTGGCCCGCCCCTCACCGGGACAGGGCCGCCTTCGGACCCGTCGCCCTCCCATCCGGCCGAAAGGCCAGCCCTCTCAGCGCCGCCCACTCCGTCGTCCTGCGACGGACGGTCTGGCGGCGCGCATCCGAGCCTTCCCATGTCCGATATTCACAACACCGACACCGATGCCCCCGAGTCCGAGCTCGTCGCTCCCGATACCAGCGAGGCCGATGGCGTCAACGACGCGGACGCCGCCGCCGATCTGGGCGACGAGGCCGAGGCCGAAGACGACGGCGAACCTGTCGTTCCGTCCGGCCGCATCACTCTGGAAGAGCTGAACGAGAAGACGCCGGCCGACCTTGTCGCCTTCGCCGAACAGCTGGAGGTCGAGAACGCCTCGAACCTCAGGAAACAGGACCTGCTGTTCGCCATCCTCAAGGCCCTGGCCGAGGAAGAGGTGGAGATCATCGCCGACGGCGTGCTGGAGATCCTGCCCGACGGCTTCGGTTTCCTGCGCAGTTCGGACGCCAATTATCTTCCGGGTCCGGACGATGTCTACGTCTCTCCGTCCCAGATCCGCCGCTTCGGCCTGCGCTCGGGCGACACCATCCACGGGGCGGTGCGCGCGCCGCGTGAGGGCGAGCGCTACTTCGCCCTGCTCAAGGTCGACACCATCAATCTGGAAGACCCCGAGGCGGTCAAGACCAAGGTCCTGTTCGACAACCTGACCCCGCTCTATCCGGAAGAGCGGCTGCACATGGAAATTCAGGACCCGACCCTGAAGGACCGCTCGGGCCGCGTCATCGACATCGTCGCCCCCCTAGGCAAGGGCCAGCGCTGCCTGATCGTGGCCCCGCCGCGCGTCGGCAAGACGGTGATGCTGCAGAACATCGCCAAGTCGATCGAGGCCAATCACCCCGAGGTCTTCCTGATCGTCCTCCTGATCGACGAGCGGCCCGAGGAAGTCACCGACATGCAGCGCACGGTGAAGGGCGAGGTCGTGGCCTCCACCTTCGACGAGCCCGCCACCCGCCACGTCGCCGTCGCCGAGATGGTGATCGAAAAGGCCAAGCGCCTGGTCGAGCACAAGAAGGACGTGGTGATCCTGCTGGACTCCATCACCCGTCTGGGCCGCGCCTACAACGCGACCGTCCCGTCGTCGGGCAAGGTCCTGACCGGTGGTGTCGACGCCAATGCGCTCCAGCGGCCCAAGCGTTTCTTCGGCGCGGCGCGCAATGTGGAGCAGGGCGGTTCGCTGACCATCATCGCCACGGCCCTGATCGACACCGGCAGCCGCATGGACGAGGTGATCTTCGAAGAGTTCAAGGGGACCGGGAACTCGGAAATCGTCCTCGACCGCAAGGTCGCCGACAAGCGCATCTTCCCGGCGATCGACGTGCTGAAGTCCGGTACGCGGAAAGAGGATCTGATCACGCCCAAGGAGCAACTGACCAAGACCTATGTCCTGCGGCGCATTCTGAACCCCATGGGGCCCCAGGACGCGATCGAGTTCCTGCTCGACAAGCTGCGTCAGTCCAAGAACAACTCGGACTTCTTCCAGTCGATGAACACCTGAGCCTTCGCCGGCTCAGGGGATGAGCAGGGTCGATCCGACCGTCTGGCGCGACGTCAGGGCTTGGTGGGCCTCGCGCACCCGTTCCAGGGGAAAGGTCTGTCCGATCTCGATCTTGACGGCACCAGAGCGGATCACCGCGAACAGGGCCTCCGCCGAGGCGTCGAGCTCTTCGGTCGTGGCGACGTAGTCGAACAGGGTCGGGCGGGTCATGAACAATGACCCCCCGCGGGACAGCCTCAGCGGCTCGATCGGCGGCACGGGGCCTGACGCATTGCCGAAGCTCACGAACATCCCGCGCCGCCTCAGGCTGCCGAGCGACGCCTCCAGCGTGGAGGCCCCGACCGAGTCATAGACGACGGCCACGCCTTCGCCGCCGGTGATCTCCCGCACGCGTCTGGCCACGTCTTCCTCGTCGTACAGCAGGACGTGATCGCACCCGTTGGCCCGGGCCAGTCGCGCTTTCGCCTCGGATCCCACGGTGCCGATCACCGTCGCGCCGAGATGCTGGGCCCACTGGCACAGAACCAGCCCGACCCCGCCCGCCGCCGCGTGCACCAGGATCGCGTCGCTCTGTTTCACGTGAAACACCCGGCAGACCAGATACTCGGCGGTCATACCTTTGAGCAGGGCCGCGGCCGCCGTTTCGAAAAGGATGTCGTCGGGCAGGCGCACGGCTCTCGCTTCATCGACGACATGGGCTTGCGCATAGGAGCCGGCGGGGCCGTTCGCGTAGGCGATCCGGTCGTCGATGCCGAAGCGGGTCACGCCCTCGCCGACGGCCTCGACGACGCCGGCCGCCTCCAGCCCGAGGCCTGTCGGATAGGTCAGGGGATAGAGGCCGTCTCGCTGATAGATGTCGATGAAGTTCAGGCCGATCGCATGGTGCCGGACCCGGACCTGACCCGGACCGGGCTCGGGCGTCGGTATGTCGACGAGGTTCAGAACCTCTGGACCGCCGGCGCGGTCGAGACGGACGGCGCGGATCTGGGACATGGCGGGTTCCTTTCCGGGGCCAGATCGGCCTAAGACATCGTCTCGAGAGGTTGGAGCGCCGTGATGAAATTCAAGGTCGAAGCCGAATGCACCCCCGAGGAGGCCCGCGCCTTTCTCGGTCTGCCGGACGTCACCCCCCTGAACGACCGTCTGGTCGCCGAGATGCAGGCGCGCATGGAGGCGAACATCACCGCGATGCAGCCCGAAGAGCTGATGAAGTCCTGGACCGCCTTCGGTCTCCAGGCCCAGGACCAGTTCCGCCAGATGATGCAGGCGGTGGTGACCAAGTGAAGCGCCGACGTCTCCTCCCTGTTCGCGGAGCGAATGGGGAGGTGGATGCGAGCCCTTGCGAGCAGACGGAGGGGTTCTTGCGGAGGGAAGCGCCGCTGCGTCTTTTCGGCTTCGCCTCCGAGCCTTTGCGATCGGCTCGTATACGAGACGATCGCAAGCCCCATTGCTTCGCGACAGGGGGGAGACGCCCGTGAGCGACACCATCTTCGCCCTGGCCACGCCGCCGGGTCGCGGGGCCGTGGCCATCATCCGTCTGTCCGGGTCTGGCACTGACGCTGCCTTGTCGGCGCTTGGGGCGGGCGATCTTCACCCCCGGCTGGCGACGCTGAGACCCCTCTGTCACGCCGGGGCGCTCCTCGACCAGGCTCTCGTCCTCCGTTTCCAGGGTCCACGCAGCTACACCGGCGAAGACGCCGCTGAGCTTCACCTGCATGGGGGACGCGCGATCATCGAGGCGGTGTCTCTTGCCCTTCTCGACCTGGGCCTGCGCCCCGCTGAGCCTGGCGAGTTCACGCGGAGGGCCTTCGAGAACGGACGGATGGACCTTGCTCAGGCAGAAGCCGTCGCCGATCTGGTCGACGCCGAGACGGCAACCCAGGCCAGGCAGGCGCTCGGGCAGCTGGAGGGGGCCCTATCCGCCACCTACGCCGGGTTCCGCCGCGACCTGCTGACCGCCCTCGCCTTGGTCGAGGCCGAAATCGATTTTCCCGATGAGGATGTGCCGGACAATCTCGCCCGGTCGGCGGGTCCTCTCCTGGATCGTCTGCTGGCAGACCTGTCCGCTGCCCTCGCCGATGCCGAGCGGGGTCGCCGGGTCCGCGAGGGCTACAGGATCGTCCTGATCGGCGAGACCAATGCGGGCAAGTCGGCGTTGTTCAATGCCCTGGCGCGTCGCGAGGCAGCCATCGTCACCCCCATCGCTGGCACGACCCGCGATGTGCTGGACGCCGATCTGGTCATCGGCGGATATGCGGTGACGCTGTCGGACACCGCGGGGTTGCGCGAGTCGGACGATCCGATCGAGGCCGAGGGCGTCCGACGAGCCCGCGCTCGCGCCGAGGCGGCAGACCTGCGGCTGTGGATCAGGGCTCCCGGAGACCCCGACGGAGCGGCGAGGTCGTATGCTCGTCCAGACGACTTTGTGGTCTGGACCAAGGCCGACCTGCGACCCAGCCCGCCGAGCGGGATTTCGGTCAGCGCGGTCACGGGCCAAGGTCTGGAAGACTTGCAGGTCGCTCTCGCGGAGCGCCTGGCCCGGGACCTGTCGGGCGCCGACTTTCCTGCGGTGACACGCGAACGCCACCGTCGGCGCTTGTCGGACGCGACCGTCGCGGTGCAGAGGGCCCGGTCTCGACTGATCGATGCCCCTGAACTGGCCGGAGAAGACCTCCGCCGGGCCGCCGACGCCCTGGCCCGTGTGACCGGTGAGATCGGTGTCGAAGATGTTTTGGGCGAGGTTTTCGCCACCTTCTGCATCGGCAAGTGATCGGGGCCCTGTTTCACGTGAAACAGTCCCGGCAGTGGCGTTTTCGGTCGTTCTGGCCTATGTCCCGCCTCCCATGACATCCCCCCTGTCCTTCGATGTGATCGTGATCGGCGGCGGCCATGCCGGCTGCGAGGCCGCGGCGGCCTCAGCCCGCTTCGGCGCGCGCACGCTCCTGCTGACCCAGAAGCTCGAGACTGTCGGCGAGATGTCGTGCAATCCGGCGATCGGCGGACTCGGCAAGGGGCACCTCGTCCGTGAGATCGACGCCTTCGACGGCCTGATGGGGCGTCTCGCGGACGTCTCGGGCATCCAGTTCCGCATGCTGAACCGATCCAAAGGCGCAGCCGTGCGGGGACCGCGCAGCCAGATCGACCGACGACTCTACCGCGAGGCCATGCAGGCCGAGCTCGCAGCGACGCCGAACCTGACCCTGATGGCCGGCACGGCCGAGGGCCTCGTGCTGGACGGGGATCGCGTCATGGGTGTCCGCACCGGCGAGGGCGTCGAGATCCGCGCGGGTGCCGTCGTCCTGACGACCGGCACCTTCCTGAACGGCGTCATTCATCGGGGCGAAGACCGCATCCCCGCCGGACGGCACGGAGAGGCCCCGTCAACCGGCCTCGCCGCCGACCTGTATGGCGCGGGCCTGGCGATGGGCCGCCTGAAGACCGGCACGCCTGCTCGCCTTGATGGTCGGACCATCGCCTGGGACCGTCTGGAGATGCAGGCGGCCGACGAGGCACCGGTCCCCTTCAGCTTCCTGACCGACCGGATCACGGTGCCCCAGATCGCCTGCGGCATCACTGCGACGACCGAGGAGACCCACCGGATCATCGCCGCCAATCTCGGCGAGAGCGCCGTCTATGGCGGCCGGCTGACGGGGCGTGGCCCTCGCTACTGCCCCTCGATCGAGGACAAGGTCGTCCGCTTCGCCGACAAGACCTCGCATCAAGTTTTCCTGGAGCCGGAGGGGCTGGATGATCCCACCGTCTACCCTAATGGCATCTCCACCTCGGTCTCCCCCGAGACCCAGATGGCCTTCCTCCGGACCATGCCGGGACTGGAGGCGGTCGAGGTGTTCCGCTTTGGCTATGCCATCGAGTACGACTATGTCGACCCGCGCGAACTGACTCCGGCGCTGGAGGTCAAGCGCCGGCCCGGCCTGTACCTCGCCGGGCAGATCAACGGCACGACCGGCTATGAGGAGGCCGGCGCTCAAGGGTTGATTGCCGGGCTGAACGCGGCGCGCGCTTCGGCCGGGTCGGGCGAGATCGTCCTGGGCCGCGACCAGGCCTATATCGGCGTCATGATTGACGATCTGGTCACACGCGGTGTGACCGAGCCCTACCGGATGTTCACCAGCCGCGCGGAGTATCGACTGACGCTGCGCGCCGACAACGCAGATCAACGGTTGACCGGGCTGGGCGTGGAGGCCGGTGTCGTCGGCTGCGACCGCCGTATAGTGTTCGAGGCCAAGGCGGTGGCTCTGGAGCAGGCCGCCCGCCTGGTCCGTGAGACCCGCTTCACTCCGAAGGAGGCGGGCGCTCTGGGTCTCGCGGTCAACGCCGATGGTCAGCGCCGCTCGATGCGCGACCTGCTGGCCTATCCGGGCGTGACCCTGGCGGCGTTCGAGACGGCCTATCCCGAAATCCGGTCCTGGACCCCCGAGATCCGCGAGCAGATCGAGATCGACGCCGGCTACGCCGGCTACCTGGACCGCCAGACGGCCGACGCCGAGGCTCTCCGCCGCGAGGAGGCGCTGACCCTGCCGGGCGAGCTCGACTATGCGGTGATCGGCGGCCTGTCGAACGAAGTCCGCGAGAAGCTGGCGCTCGTCCGCCCCCGTACCCTGGGTCAGGCTGGCCGGATCGAGGGTGTCACCCCTGGCGCGCTCACCGCGCTGCTGTCTCACGTGAAGCGGACAGCGGTCGCCGCCTGATGACGGCCGACGAGTTTCAAAGACTGGCGGGTGCGTCGCCCGAACGGATGGCCGATCTCGAAGCCTTCCGCCTCCGGTTGATCGAGGCCAATGCCGTCATGAACCTGGTCGGTCCGGACAGCCTGCCCGATTTCTGGAACCGCCATGCCTGGGACTCGGCCCAGCTGCTCGATCTCGCACCCGAGGCGCGGACCTGGGCCGATCTGGGGGCGGGGGCCGGCTTTCCGGGTGTCGTTCTGGCGATCCTGTCGAAGGAGCGCCCCGATGCTTACGTCTGGCTCATCGACTCCTTGCAGAAGCGGTGCCGGTTCCTTCAGGTCGTGGTCGACGCGCTCGGGCTGCCGGCGACGGTGGTCTGGGGCCGGGCCGAGGCCCAGACGCTGAAGGTCGACGTCGTGACCGCCCGCGCCGTCGCCCCGCTGGAGAAGCTCCTGGGTTATGCACAGCCCTATCTGCAGCGCGGTGCACAAGGTCTGTTTCTGAAGGGAGAGAAGGCCGAGGCCGAGTTGCGGGACGCTGCCCGGGTCTGGCAAGTGGACGCAGGCCTGTCCGTTTCGCGCAGCGATCCGCGCGGGCGTATCGTCACCGTCCGGAGCCTGAAACCCCGTGGGAACCAGCAACGTGGTTAGCATGACCAAGACCGCCCCGGTCCGCCCGCCCCGGGTGCTCGCCGTCTCCAACCAGAAGGGCGGGGTGGGCAAGACCACGACCGCCATCAATCTGGGCACCGCGCTTGCGGCCATCGGCGAGCGGGTCCTGATCGTCGATATGGACCCCCAGGGCAATGCCTCCACGGGTCTGGGTGTTCCACGTGAAACACGCCGGATCACCATCTATGACGTGATCGTGGACGGTCGATCCGTCCATGACGCGGCCGTGACGACCGCGGTTCCTGGGCTCGACATCATCCCTGCCGACGCCGACATGTCCGGCGTCGAGATCGAGCTGAGCCAGGCGGATCGCCGCTCGTTTCGGCTTCGCGACGCCCTCGCCGGACAGGGCCAGAACGGTAGCGCCCGGTATGACTATGTCCTGATCGACTGTCCGCCGTCGCTGAACCTGCTGACGTTGAACGCCATGGCGGCTGCGGACGGCGTTCTGGTTCCATTGCAGTGCGAGTTCTTCGCGCTCGAAGGGTTGACGCAGTTGATGAAGACCATCGAGATGGTCCGTCAATCATTGAATCCCAGCCTCGAGATCCAGGGCCTCGTCCTGACCATGTACGATCGGCGAAATGCTCTGTCCGGTCAGGTCGCCGCCGACGTCCGCGCCCACTTCGGCGACAAGGTCTATGAGGCCGTCATTCCCCGGAACGTGCGCGTGTCCGAGGCCCCGTCCTTCGGCAAGCCTGTCCTGATCTACGATCTGAAATGCACCGGCAGCCAGGCCTATCTGCGGCTGGCCAAGGAAGTCGTGGGCCGCGAGCGCCGCCGGCTCGCCGCCTGATTATCGAACGGAAACAAGAGTTTGTCTGAACGTCAAAGAGGTCTGGGTCGGGGTCTGTCGGCTCTTCTGGGCGAACCCGTCGCCGACGCCGCGCCGGTCACCTTCGGCCTGCCGATGCCGGTCGGCGTCCAGCTGGCCCCGATCGAGAGCCTGAAGCCCAATCCGGATCAGCCGCGAAAGGTCTTCCGGCCCGAGGACCTGTCGGAACTGACGCAGTCGATCCGCGACAAGGGTGTGCTCCAGCCCATTCTGGTCCGGGCCCAGCCGGGCGAGGACGAGGTCTGGCAGATCATCGCCGGTGAGCGCCGCTGGCGCGCCGCCCAGGCCGCGCGCCTGACCGAGGTGCCGATCATCGTCCGCCAGATGGACGATCTGGAGGTGCTGGAAGTCGCCATCATCGAGAACGTCCAGCGCGCCGACCTCAACCCGCTCGAAGAAGCCCAGGCCTATGCCGCCCTGATGGAGCGGTTCGGCCGGACCCAGGACGCCGTGGCCGGCATCGTCGGCAAGTCGCGTAGCCATGTCGCCAATACCCTGCGGCTGACGCACCTGACGCCGCGCGTGAAGGAACTGGTGGGGGAGGGGATCCTCTCCGCCGGCCACGCCCGGGCGCTGCTGACGGCCCGCGATCCGGACGGCCTGGCCGAAAAGATCATGCTGGAGGGTCTGAACGTCCGTCAGGCCGAGGCCCTGGCGCGGCGCTCCCAGGACAGCGCCGCCAAGCCCCGGCCCGGCAAGGCGGCGGTGGCCGCATCGCCCGACACGGCCGCCCTGGAGCAGGATCTGGCCGACGCGCTGGGGCTGAAGGTGTCGCTGGCGGATCGGGGCGGGAAGGGCGAGCTGACCCTGACCTATGCCTCTCTGGAACAGCTGGACGATCTGTGTCGTCGATTGATGCGGGGCTGAGGCCACGGCCGTGCTAGGATTCGCTCCATGACCGACGAGACCGAAACCCCCGCCCAGGCCCTGAAACGCGTGCTCGCCGCCAAGAAGGCCGGCAGCCACCCCGGGGGCCCGGCCTTCAAGCCCGGCCAGCATCCGGAAAAATCGGTCAGCGCAAAGAACACCGCCCTGGCAAAGCCCGCCTTCCGCAAGGCCTCAAAGCGGGGCTGACCCTTCGGCCTAGAGCCCCAGCCGCCGGGCCCGCGCCGCGATCTCCAGCAACAGACGTTCGGCGATCAGGTGCTCGGGCATGCCGGTCGTCTTGGTCATGACGTCGGCGGTGTTGACGCTGTCCTGAACCTCGTCGAGCTGGTCGAGCCGCCAGACGCGGGCCTGGCGCAGCATCTCGGCCTCCTGTTTCCAGAACACCCCCGCCGCTTTGGCCGCCTCCTTGGCCCCGGCCCCGGCGTTCTGCAAGACATTGATCCGCCTCAGCTTCCCAAGGTGGATCGAGGCGGAGCGCACGGCCATCACCGCGCTTTCGCCCTCCGCCAGGGCCCGCCTCAGTCCGCCCTGCGCCGGCCCGGGTCGCCCCCCGAACGCTTGCAGCGCCGCGTCGGACAGGGACGCGTCCGCCTCGACCCCGAGATGGGCCTCTAGCTCCTCCACATCGATCGTCCGGCCCGAGCCGGGGCCGACATAGAGCGCCAGCCGCTCGATCTCCTGGCGCATCAGCCCACGTTCCTTGGGCAGGCGCGCGACGAAGGCCGCCAGGGCGTCGGAGGTCAGACCCACCTTATCGGCCGCGAGGGCCTCGCGCGTCATCCGGGCGATGTCGCCGACCTCGTCCTCGTAGCAGGCGATGCCGACGCTGGCCTTGCCGGCCTCGGCGGCTTTCCGCAGCGCCGAGTCCCGGCCCAGCGCCCCCGCCTCGACGACCAGCATGGCGTCGGGATTATAGCCGCCCTCGCCATGGATCTTCAGGGCGGCCGCCACGGCCTTGTCGACCGAGGCCTTGTCGGACCCCAGCCGCACCCGGACCAGCCGCCGCCCGCCGATCATGGACAGGGCCGTAAGGGCCTCCTCCAGCCGGCTCTCGTCGCCGTCGATGTCGCTGTCGGTCAGGACGGTGACGTTGAAGGGGTCGTTTAGGTCCGGCGTGATGGCCTTGCACAGGATCTCGGCGCGTTCGGCGACCCCTGACCGGTCCTTGCCGTGGATGACGGCGGCGCGGATTCCGGCGTCCGGCCGCGCCAGGAAGCGATCGACCTCGGGGCGTTTGGCCAGGATCACCGAACGATCCTCCCCCATTGGGGGAGGGGGACCGCGTAGCGGTGGAGGGGGTCAACCGCTAATGACGGCGTCTGGGTTGAGCCCCCTCCGTCTCCTTCGCTACGCTTCGGAGCCACCTCCCCCAACGGGGGAGGATTGCCGGTGCGCGACCTCACTCGGCCAGAGCCCGCATCAGGTCGAGCCGGATGGCCTGGGCCAGTTCGGCGGCGGCGCGGTCCTCGCCGTCCTGCTGTGCGGCGATGGCGGCATAGGGCTGGTCGGCGGCGGCATAGGTGGTGGTGACCGACTGGACTCCTGTCAGGGGCGTGCCGGGCGCCACGGGCTGGAGCGTCCAGGCCGCGCGGACCGTCAGCTCATAGCGGGTCGCCGTGTCGTCGATCCGCCGACCCAGCGGGCGCCGGTTCTGCTCGATCGTCGTGGTCAGGCGATAGAGGGGCGCGGCCGACCGATCCCAGGCCAGGGCGTCTTCCAGCTGTTCGCGCAGGCGATAGCCGAGACGATCGTCCTGGGCCGACACCGCGATCCGCCGCAGGGGCGACCCCTCAGCCGTCTCCGCATACATCGGCGTGAACCCGCACCCGGCCAGCAGCAGGCTGGACGCCAGGGCGAGGGCGGCCACGGCCCTCATCAGCCAGCCACCAGATTGACGATGCGGTCGGGCACGACGATCACCTTACGAATGGATTGGCCGTTGGCCTCCAGATACGCCCTCACCGCCGGATTGGCGAGCGCCTCGGCTTCCACGGCCGCGCTGTCGGCACCGCGCGGCATCGAGATCTCGCCGCGACGCTTGCCGTTGATCTGGATCGGCAGGACGACCTCGTCGTCGGCGGCCAGGGCCGGGTCGAACACGGGCCAGGGCGCGTCCAGCACCATTCCCGTCTCGCCCAGCCGCGCCCAGCACTCCTCGGCCAGGTGCGGGGTGAAGGGCGAGATCAGACGCGCCAGGGCCGACAGGGCCTCGGCCTTGGCCACGCCGCCGGCCGTCTTCGCCTCGCGCACCGTGGCGACGAAGGCGTACAGCTTGGCGATGGCGGAGTTGAAGCGGAAGCCCTCGACGCCTTCGGAAACGGCCTTGATGGCCTTGTGGGTCTCACGCACCAGGGCGGCGTTGGCGGCTTCGTCGCCCGCGACCCCGGGATCGTAGGTCTCGAACTCGGTCCAGACGCGCTGCACGAAGCGGCTGGCCCCCTCGACCCCGCCCGGCGTCCACTGCACGTCGCGTTCGGGCGGGCTGTCGGACAGGACGAACAGGCGCCCGGCGTCGACGCCGTGGCTTTCCAGGATTTCGGCCGGGGCGACGACGTTCTTCTTGGACTTGGACATCTTCTCGATGTCGCCGATGACCAGGGTCTCGCCGGTGGACCGCTGCTTCGCGGCGCGGACGCCGGCGTCGTTGGTCAGGTCCACGTCGGTCGGCTCGACCCAGGCCCCGTCGGCCCGGCGATAGGTCTCGTGGACCACCATCCCTTGCGTGAACAGGCCCGCGAACGGCTCCTTGACCGCCAGCATCCCGGCATCCGACAGGGCCCGGGTGATGAACCGCGCGTACAGCAGGTGCAGCACGGCGTGCTCGACCCCGCCGATATACTGATCGACCGCCAGCCAGCGGTTCGCGGCCCCGGCATTGATCGGCTCGGCCGCCGTGGGGTCGGTGAAGCGGGCGAAATACCAGCTGGAGTCGACGAAGGTGTCGAGCGTGTCGGTCTCGCGCCGGGCATCGGCCCCGCAGGACGGACAGGCCACGTGCTTCCAGGTCGGATGGCGGTCCAGCGGGTTGCCGGGCACGTCGAAGGTCACATCGTCGGGCAGGACGACGGGCAGCTGGGCGGCCGGCACCTCGACCACGCCGCAGGCGTCGCAGTGGATGATCGGGATGGGGCAGCCCCAGTACCGCTGGCGGCTCACGCCCCAGTCGCGCAGGCGATAGATGGTCGCGCCCTTGCCGTGACCCGAAGCCTCCAGCCGCGCGATGGCGGCCGCCTTGGCGTCTTCGACCGACAGTCCGTCCAGGAATTCGGAGTTGAAGATGCGGCCGGGCCCGACATAGGCCTCGGTGCCGATCTCGACCGTCTCGGCCCCGTCCGGGCGGACCACGGGGATCACCGGCAGATCGTATTTGCGCGCGAAGTCCAGGTCGCGCTGGTCGTGACCCGGACAGCCGAAAATGGCCCCCGACCCGTAGGTCGACAGCACGAAGTTGGCGGCCCAGACCGGCAGGGTCTTGTCGGGATCGAAGGGGTGGCGGACGCGGACGCCGAGGTCTACGCCCAGCTTCTCGGCCTTTTCGATGTCGGCCTCGCTGGTTCCGGTCTGGGCGCAGGCCTTTACGAAGTCCGCGACATCGGTCCGGTGCTCGGCGATCGCCTTGGTCAGCGGATGGTCGGGGGCCAGGGCGATGAAGCTGGCGCCGAACAGGGTGTCTGGCCGGGTGGTATAGACCTCGATCGGATCGCGGTCATGGCTGGGCTGGCCCTCCGGCGCGGAGGTCAGGAAATCGGGCGCTTCGGCGATGTCCCACCACAGGGTCGCGCCCTTGGACTTGCCGATCCAGTTCTCCTGCATCAGCCGGACCTTGTCGGGCCAGCGATCCAGGGTGGCCAGCCCCTCGATCAGGTCGTCGGCATAGTCGGTGATCCGCAGGAACCACTGGTTCAGCTTGCGCTTCTCCACGACCGCGCCGGAGCGCCAGCCGCGCCCGTCGATGACCTGTTCGTTGGCCAGCACGGTGTTGTCGACCGGGTCCCAGTTGACGACCCCGTCCTTCCGATAGACCAGGCCGCGCCGATACAGCTCCAGGAACCACGCCTGCTGCTTGCCGTAGTATTCGGGGTCGCAGGTGGCGAACTCGCGGCTCCAGTCCAGCGACAAACCCAGCAGCTTCAGCTGCTCGCGCATGATGGCGATATTGTCGTAGGTCCAGCCCTTGGGGTGGATGCCGCGCTCCATGGCCGCGTTCTCGGCCGGCATGCCGAAGGCGTCCCAGCCCATCGGATGCAGGACGTCGAAGCCCATGGCCCGTTTGTGACGCGCCACCACGTCGCCCATCACATAGTTGCGGGCGTGCCCCATGTGGATGTTTCCCGATGGATAGGGAAACATTTCAAGGACATAGTATTTCGGTCGCCCCGTATCCTTGGTGACGAAGGCGTCGGCGGCCGCCCAGCGGGCCTGTTGGCGCGGTTCGGCGGTCTTGGGGTCGTAGCGGGTCGAAGAGGCGGACACGGGATTCCTTCAGGCGGCTCCTAGCGGAGGAAACCCGAAGGAGGTCGATGTTGATAGTCGGCTTAGCCCGCGTTGGACAGATTGAGCTGGCGCGCCTTGGTCAGGATCGCGTTCTCGAGGTCGGCCTCGGTCTGGGCGGCGACGGGCGCGGCGGTCCAGCCGCCGGCGGCGTCGCGGACCTCCTTGGTCACGGTGACGTTGAGGGCGTCGGCGCGCAGCCGGGTGTCGAGAATGAAGACCGTCGCCTTGAAACGCTCGTTCGGCGTCTGGGGATTAACGTACCAGTCGTAGTTCACGACCCCGCCCCACGGATCGGCGGTCAGCAGGGGCATGAAGCTGAGGGTGTCCAGCGTCGCGCGCCACAGATAGCCGTTCACGCCGATCCCGGTCTGGACGTCCGCGCGCTCGGCCTGCCGGCCCCCGAACAGTCCGCCGCCGCACCCGGCCAGCGCCAGGCCCGAGGCCATCAGGACGGCGGTCATGACGACCGCCTTGCCGCGAACGAAGCTCATCGAGGGAAGTCTCCAACCGATTGAAGGCCATCGCGGGGCCGGGACCCGGCCGCTTCCGCGAAGCGAAGCTCTATAACACGGTGAAAAGGGGCGATGACAAGGCAAACACGCCCGATCTCGCCCGGCGGTCGCCGCCGCCGCGCTCGCCTCGCGCCCGAACACCCGGCCGCCGTATTCCCGTGACGCTTGCGCCACAGGCTTCGGCAAGAGTGCGGGGAACCGGGACCAAGGGGGCGGGTTGCGTTGACCGGGCGGACAACCGATGTCTAATCGCGATGTCCTTCGGCGAAAACGCCGGGTTCAGAAACAGGCAGCCGGCGAAGACCGGTGGCCCCAAGGGTTGGAAATGCGGCTGTCGGTCATCATCGCCGGGGTTGTCGGGCTCGCCGCCCTCGTCGGCGCGACCGAAAACGCGTCCGCCCAGACCCGCTCGCGCGCGCCCGCCGTCAGCCTGGCCGAGGCGTCCGCCGCTCAGCGCACCGCCCCGACCCCCGCCCCGCGCCGGGGTCTGCGCTGGAACGAGAACGGCCGGTGGGGCCTGGATTTCAATCTGAACCAGCCCGTCGGCCGCGAAGCCGACTGGGGAGATGTCGAGGCCGGCGCCTACTATCGCCTGTCGCCACGCCTGCGCGTGGGTGCCGCCGCCGGCCTAGCCACGCCTGAACAGGATCCGGCCCGCGCCCCCGAGACCGACCGCCGCGCCCAGCCGCGCGTTCGTCTGGAATCGATCTTCCGCTTCTGATCCTGCTCAGGCGTCCGGGACGTTCACGTCCAGTTCGTCCAGCCACGCTCGCGCCGTGCCGTCCGACGGCGCGCGCCAGTCCCCCCGCGGGGACAGCGAGCCGCCGGTCACGACCTTGGGTCCGTTCGGCAGGGCCGATCGCTTGAACTGGCTGGTCTGGAAGAACCGGACCAGGAATTTCCTAAGCCACGCCTTGATCGTCGCCAGGTCGTAACCCAAACGGTCGGCCTGCGGGTGATGGGCCGGCCAGTCTCCGCGAGACGCGTCGCCCCAAGCCTGATGCGCCAGATAGGCCACCTTGGACGGGCTCATCCCGAACCGGGTGACGTGGAACAGGAAGAAGTCGTTCAGCGCATAGGGGCCGACGGTCTCCTCGGTCGACTGGATCCGTCCGTCCGCGCCCGGCGGCACCAGCTCGGGCGAGATCTCGGTGTCCAGAATGGCGTTCAGCGTCGCCGCGGCCGGGGCCATGTCGTCGCGCCCCGCGACCCATCGGATCAGGTGCCGGATCAGGGTCTTCGCCACCCCGCCGTTGACGTTGTAGTGGCTCATGTGGTCGCCGACGCCATAGGTGGCCCAGCCCAGCGCCAGCTCCGACAGATCGCCGGTACCCAGAACGAAGGCGCTGTTCTGACTGGCCAGACGGAACAGATAGTCCGTCCTCAGACCCGCCTGGACGTTCTCGAAGGTGATGTCGTGGGCCGGCTGGCCGTCGGCATAGGCGTGGCCGATGTCCTTGAGCATCCGCTCGGCGGCCGGCCGGATATCGATCTCGGCTCCCGTGACGCCCAGAGCGTTCATCAGGGCCCAGGCGTTGGATCGGGTGCCCTCTGATGTCGCGAAACCCGGCATCGTGAAGCCGAGGATGTTGGTCCGGGGCAGGCCCAGCCGGTCGAAGGCCCCGCAGGCGACCAGCAGGGCCTGGGTCGAGTCCAGCCCGCCCGACACGCCGATGACGATGTGTTCTGATCCCGTCGACCTCAGCCGCCGCATCAGGCCCTGCATCTGGATGTTGAACGCCTCGTAGCAGTCCTGATCCAGGCGCGCCGGGTCGTCCGGCACGAACGGAAACCGGTCCAACGGCCGGGTCAGCGGACCGGGCATCGCCGCCTCGCGCACCTTGAACCCCAGCCGGATATAGCCCTCCTCGTCCAGTTCTCGCCGGGCGCAGTCGGCGAAGGTGCCGGTCCGCAGCCGCTCCAGCCCGATCCGGTCGACGTCGACGTCGGCGATCGTCAGGTGGTTCTCCAGCGAGAACCGCTCCCCCGAGGCCAGTCGCGCGCCCAGCTCATGGATCGTCGCCTGACCGTCCCAGGCCAGGTCGGTGGTCGATTCGCCCCAGCCCGAGGCGGCGAAGACATAGGCCGCCATGGCCCGCGCCGACTGGCTGGCGCACAGCACCGCCCGTTCGTCGGCCTTGCCGATGACGATGTTGGAGGCCGACAGGTTGCAGAGGATGCGCGCGCCCGCCAGCGCCTGGCGCGTCGACGGCGGCAGCGGCGACCAGAAGTCCTCGCACACCTCCAGCCCGACGACGAAGCCCGGCCGATCGTCGGCCTCGAACAACAGCCGCGTGCCGATCCAGCTGTCGGTCCCGGCGATCCGCAGGGTCTCGACCCCGATGTCGTCGCCCGCCGCGAACCAGCGTTTCTCATAGTACTCGCGATAGTTCGGCAGATAGGTCTTGGGCACGGCCCCCACGATCTCGCCCCCGGCCAGCAGGACCGCGCAGTTCAGCAGCCGGTCGCCGTGCCGGATCGGAGCCCCGACCACGGCCGCCACGCCCGCCTCTGCCGCCGCCTGGGCCAGGGCCGGCAGTTGCGCCTCGACCGCGTCCAGCAGCGTCTTCTGCATATGCAGGTCGTCGATCGCATAGGCCGACAGGCTCAGCTCGGGAAAGACCACCAGATCGGCCCCCGCCGCGCCCGCCTCCTGGATCAGGGCCAGGTGCTCGGCCGCGTTGGCCGCCGGATCGGCGATGTGGACCACGGGCGTCGCCGCCGCCACGCGGACGAAGCCGTGGGTCGACGGCAGATGAAAGGTGTGGGGCTCGGCCAAGGCGCGGTCCTGATCGGAGTTTTGCTCATATAGAGCCTAAGTCGGTCGGGCGCCACGATAGACCGTGACCTGCGCCCCCGCGACCGCTAAAGGCGTCGCATGACCGACACGCCCAAGAAGGGCTGGTTCCAGCGCCTGAGCGCGGGACTGGCCCGGTCCAGCCAGCAGATGACCGAGACGGTGGTCGGCGCCTTCGTCAAGGAGCCGCTGAGCGAGGCCGCCCTCGATCGGCTGGAAGAGCATCTGCTGGAAAGCGATCTCGGCCCTGCCGCCACCGACCGGATCGTGGCCCGGTTCCGGGATCTACGCTTCGGCAAGGTGTCCGACGAGCGCGAGGTCAAGGAGGCCCTGGCCGAGGCGGTCGCCGCCGAGCTCCTGCCGCGCCAGGCGGTGTTCGACCCGCTGGGGCTCGAGGGCGTCGGTGGCGGCATCAAGCCGTTCGTGGTGCTGTTCGTCGGCGTCAACGGCTCGGGCAAGACCACGACGCTGGGCAAGATCGCCGCCGATCTGACGGCCCGGGGCGCCAAGGTCATGATCGTCGCCGGCGACACCTTCCGCGCCGCCGCCCGCGAGCAGCTGAAGGTCTGGTCCGAGCGCGCCGGGGCCCATTTCGAAAGCCGCCGCGACGGAGCCGATCCCGCCGGTCTCGCCTTCGACGCCTATACCAAGGCGCGAGAGGAGGGCTTCGACGTCGTCCTGATCGACACGGCCGGGCGGCTGCAGAACAAGTCCGCCCTGATGGACGAGCTGCTGAAGATCGTGCGGGTGCTGAAGAAGATCGATCCGGACGCCCCGCATGAGACCTTGCTGGTGCTGGACGCCACAGTGGGTCGCAACGCCCTGGCCCAGGAACAGATCTTCGGCCGGGCCGCCTTCGTCTCCGGCCTGGTGATGACCAAGCTGGACGGCACGGCGCGGGGCGGCGTTCTGGTGCCCGTGGCCCAGGCGTCCGACGCCCCGATCAAGCTGATCGGCGTCGGCGAGGGCATCGACGACCTGCAACCGTTCGACGCCCGGGCGTTTTCCCGATCCCTGGTGGGGCTAGAGGACTGAGCATGAGCGACGTCGAGCCGACACCCGCCGCCGCCCCGCCGGCCTGGATCCGCCAGGTCGTGGATTTCGGCGCCATCGCCGCCTTCGGACTGGCCTTCCTGGTGCTGAGGTTGCGCGGTCTGCCGGGCGACGAGGCCCTGGTCCAGGCGACCTGGGCCCTGGTCGCCGGTGCCGCCGTCGCCGTGGCCGTCGGCCTGCTGGTCGAAAAGCGCCTGGCGCTGATGCCGCTGCTGGTCGGCGGTTTCGCCCTGGTGTTCGGAGTGCTGACGATCGTCTTCAACGACGACCTGTTCGTGAAGCTGAAGGTCACGGTGCTGAACGCCTCGCTGGCCGTGGCGCTGCTGGGCGGGACGGTTCTGGGCAAACAGCCGCTGAAATCCCTTCTGGGCACGGTCATTCCGGTCAACGACCGGGCGTGGCGTATCCTGACGATCCGATACGGCTTCTTCTTCCTGGCGGTCGCCCTGGTGAACGAGGCGGTGCGGTCCGAGGCCCTGGTTGCCTGGGGCGCGGCGCGTCTGGGCATGCAGGGGGTCGATCCCGCCGACGTCTGGGTCAGCTTCCGGGGCGTGCTGTGGATCGCATCGTCCGCCTTTGGTCTGGCCCAGGTGCCCCTGATCATGAAAAATCTGATCGCCGAAGGTCCGGTTGATCCGTCTGCCCCGGCACGCCCAGATACCGCGCCCTGACTGTATTTGCGCGCCGATCGGCTCGGACAAGACGACGCGCTCAAGCCGCGAGGCTCCGCGAGCCGAGCGTTAGCGCCACAAATCTGTAAAGCCGCGCTGATAACCCTCCGCATACGGCAAAGGGGAAGCGCGTTCGATGGTGAAGTCTGGCAAACAGGCGCGGCGGTCCGGAACGCTCGCCGACTCTCCCAGCCATCTGATGCATCGGGCGCTGCAGCTGGCGCTCGACATCTATTCCGAGGAACTGGGTTCCGACGGCCCGACCCAGCGTCAGTTCGCGGTGATGGAGGCCGTCTCCGTCAAGGAGGGGCTGACCCAGACCGACCTGGTCAAGGCGACCGGCATCGATCGCTCGACGCTGGCCGACCTCGTCGCCCGCATGACGACCAAGGGCCTCCTGACCCGCGAACGCTCGGCTCTCGACGCCCGCGCTAAGGCCGTCCGCCTGTCGCCCGAGGGTCAGGCCCTGCTGGATGCCGCGCGGCCCCGGGTCGAGGCGGCGGATCGCCGGATCATGGCCCTGCTGCCCAAGAGCAAGCGTGACGGGTTCCTGGACCTGCTGTCGGAGCTGTCGGTCGCCGCCGACGCCGTGCCGGATCAGGCCAAGGCCGACGCCAAGGCGCAGAAGAAGGCCCAGAAAGAAGCCAAACGAGCCGAGAAAGCCGCCAAGAAGGCCACCGAGCCTCCCAAGAAGGCGCGCAAGCCCAAGAAGGCCAAGGTCGCCGAACCGGTCGCCTAGACGCGGATATCCAGCAGGGCGCCCGGCCGCTGGGCTCGAGCCGGCTGCGCTTCGGCGGTCGATGGCGCGGGAGTTGCCGCTGGGGCGGCGGCGACTTCGTTCAAAGCGGCGCGGAAGAACGCCGCCTGGGCCGCGCGGACCTGAGCCGCGACCGGGGTCGCCAGGGGCAGGGCAGTGGGCAGGTCGGACCGGATCGTGCTCATGCCGACAGGGTTAACGAATCCCGTCGAGAAAGCGTTAACACGGCCCTATCCGGCTGCGGTCTGACGCTGAACCGCCAGCTCCTCCGGCGTCGTGGCTGTCGGCAGAGGCCGTGAGGGCGCGTCCAGAGACGCGACCAGACGATCGACGTCGGCCTGGGTCAGCAGGGGGCCCGACGCCTTGGCCACGACCCGTCCCATGGCGTCGACCGCGAAGGTCTCGGGCACGCCGGAGACGCCCAGGTCCAGCCCGGCGCGCCCTTCGCGATCCACCAGCACCATCGTGAACGGGTCGCCCAGTTCGTCCAGGAACGCCCGAGTGGCGATGGGATCGTCCTTGTAGGCCACGCCGACCACGGCGATGCCCCGCGCCTTCAGCGCCATCAGCTGGGGGTGTTCGATCCGGCACGGCGCGCACCAGCTGGCGAACAGATTGACCAGCATGGGCCGCCCGACGCCGGCGGTTTTCAGGTCGACGTTCTGGGGGCCGGCCACGTCCCCCTGCAGGATCGGCAGGACGGTCTGGGGCACCGCCTGCCCGACCACGGCGTCGGGGCGGTACTCGGGATCGCGCTGCAGCGACCAGCCGATGAACAGCATCGCCAAGGCCGCCAGCACGACCAGCGGAATGACCGTCAGCCAGCGGCTCATGGAGCCGTCTCCGCAACGGCCTGAGGCCGGTCTGCGGCCTCCGCTTCCAGCCGCTTCAGCTCGGCCTTCCAGCGCCGCGCCGACAGCACCGCGCGCGCCGCGACCCCTCCCAGGATCACAACGGTCAGGCCCCAGGCGGGCCAGACGAAGGCCGCATAGGGGCTCATGTCCAGATCGAGCATCAGGCCTCCAGCGCCAGGCGCGCGCGCAGGGTCTGCACCCGGCGACGGACCACCTCGGCCCGGATCGTCGTCAGCCAGATCGCGCCGAACAGGGCCCCATAGGCCGCCATCATCGTCAGCAGCGGGGCGAGAAAGACCGGATCCAGACTGGTGCCCCCGGCGCGCAGCAGCGAGGCCGGCTGGTGCAAGGTGTTCCACCAGTCGACCGAGAACTTGACGATCGGCAGGTTGATCAGCCCGACCAGACCCAGCACCGCCGCCGCTCGCCCGGCCTTCTGCTCGTCGTCGATCGACGAGCGCAGCGCCATGTAGCCAAGGTAGAACAGGAACAGCACCAGCACGCTGGTCAGGCGCGCGTCCCACACCCACCAGGTGCCCCACATCGGCTGGCCCCACAGGCTGCCCGTGACCAGGGCCAGGGCGGTGAAGGCCGCGCCCGGCAAGGCCGCCGCCCGCGCCGCCGCGTCCGCCAGCGAATGCCGGAACACCAGGGCGAAGAAGCTTGAGACGCCCAAGGCCGCATAGGCCGCGAGCCCCAGGGTCGCGGCCGGCACATGGACGAACATGATCCGCACCGTGTCGCCCTGCTGATAATCTCCGGGGGCGGCGAAGCTCAACCAGGTTCCGACGGCCAGAAGCAGCGCCGCCACGCCCCAGAGGACGGGGGTCAGGGGCGCGGTGAAGCGCATGAAACGTTCAGGATTGGCGAGGCCGAACATGGTCATGGCGCTCTACGCGGGCCTTGGCCACGGGGCAAGCGCGCCCATGTCGCGCGTGGCCCCTCTCCGACATGCGAACGGGGCCGCGGCTCTCGCCGCGACCCCGCGCTTCAGACAATCCCGCTCCGAGGAGCGGAGGGGTCCGACTATTCAGCGGCCTTGAGCTGGCCGGCCGACTCTTTACCCGTGCGACGGTCCTTTTCGACCTCGTACGAGATGGTCTGGCCTTCGTTCAGGCCGTTCATGCCTGCGCCTTCAACGGCCGAGACGTGCACGAACACGTCCTTGCCGCCGTCGCTCGGCTCGATGAAGCCATAGCCCTTGGTTGCGTTGTACCACTTGACAGTTCCGGTCGCCATTTCAGCTCTCCGTTCGAGTTAACGGCCGCACGCAAGAGCGCGTGGAGCCTGTCGGGTCTGAATGGGATCGGCCAGAAACTCGGTGCGTTCGCAGAGAGAGAGGGCGTTACGCAGAGAGATCGACGTGGCCCGTATGGACGCATCGGTCGGGGAACGCAAGCGATTGCGAGACTCAGTCGTCGTCGTCGTCGACCGACTTCGGGGCCGGTGCGTCGTCCTCGCCTTCCGGGGCGACGTAGTTGTCGGCGCAGAGCTTCCTGAGCGCACCGGTCATGGAGGCCCCATAGAGCCGGTCCTTGACGCCTTCGTAGCCCTCGGCCTGAAGCTTGGCCTTGATCTCCCCGACCGTCCGGCAGGCCCCGCTGCGGGCCAGTTCGTAAGCGCGTTCTATGGTGGTCGGTCGAAAATTGTTCATCGCCCTAGATAGGGCTTCGACCGTCACTCTGCGACCCCGGCGATCCAGGGGGCCGGTTTCGACGACGTCCCAGCCGGTCGGCGATCGCCTCCGCGTGACGCAGGGTGAAGCTCAGGGCCGCGGGATTGCCCCGTCTCGGTCCAACCGTATCGGCCATGACGGCGCCCCGCTCGCCCAGCGGGAGGGGATCGCCGGTGGTCGTGTCATGGGCGGTCTGGTGCTCGATCTCGGCGTTCAACTCGGCCCCCATCAGGATCACCTGCACCGAGATCCAGGTCCACAACAGGAAGGCCATGGCGGTCGCCAGCGGTCCGTAGGAATCCAGCCGCACGAAGGTGGTCAGGAACCAGCTGAACAGGAACGACACCAGCAGGCTGAGCACGGCCGCGAACAAGGCCCCCGGCGTGAGCCAGCGCCATCGCGCGCTCGATCGACAAGGCCCGAACCGGTAGATCACGGCCAGCGCCCCGACATACAGCACGAACAGGACCGGCCATCGCAGGGGGGCGAGCGCCTGCCATTCCTCGGCGAGGCCGAAGACGCCCAGCACCACGGGCACCCCGACCACCAGGGCCGCCGCCATCAGGACCGCCGCCAGGCCGGTCAGGGTGAAGGCGAAACAGATCAGGTTGTAGCGGACGATGTTGCGCTTCTCGACCTCGTGGTAGGCGACGTTCAGCCCGTAGAAGAGCGTCTTGATCCCGTTGTTGGCGGTCCACAGCGACAGAGCCAGGGTCCAGACCAGGGTGAAGGTCAGGTCGCGGGTCGACCCGGCGGCCAGCCGCGCCATCTCCGACCCCAGGAAGCCGGCCACGTTGGCGGGCAGGACGGAGTACAGAAAGGCCAGCCGCGTCCAGGCATCGGCCGGATCGGCGAAGAGGCCGTAGATGGTCACGAAGGCACCCAGCGTCGGAAACAGCGACAGCAGGATGAAGAAGGTCACGCCGCCCGAAACGAAACCGACCCGGTCGCCGAAATAGGACCCTCCCACCCGCCAGCCGATGTCGACCCACCCCTTGTGCGGGATCTGGTACGGGTGGCGCGCGATGCGTCCCCGCCCCGGCTCGCGCGCCTCATGGTCCTCGGGCGTCGGGGGTCGCGGCGGCGTCGGCTCGGGGCGAGGCGCGCGCAGTTCCAGCCCGTATTTGTGGCCTTGCGAATAGATCAGGTGCGCGGCGCCGGCTCCGGCGGCCAGGCCCGCGACCGTGGCCCCGACGAACTTCCACAGGCTGGACAGGGCGGAACGGCGAGAAGGTTCGGTCATCGGCGGGGTCAACGGCTCGGCTTTGGGGCGTGTTCCGGCACCTTGCCTGAAACCGGGGGCTGGGGCACGGAACGACGGTGACCGTCCCCGCCCGCATCGCCGCCCTCTATCGTCATCCGGTCAAGGGCCTGACCCCCGAGCCGTTGACCGGGGCGCGTCTGGACGCGGGCGCGGCGTTTCCGGGAGACCGTCTCTATGCGGTCGAGATCGGCCCGTCCGGCTTCGACCCCGAAGCCCCGGCCCATATCTCCAAGATGCGGTTCGCCGTCCTGGCGCGAATTCCGGCCCTGGCTCGGGTCGTCAGCCGCTGGGACGAGGCGACAGGCGTGCTGTCCCTGTCCGCTCCCGGTCTGGCGCCTTTGACGGTCGCCTTGGGCCGGCCCGAAGGCGACCGGGCCCTGGAGGCCTGGCTGACGAACGCCTTGGGCGAAGAGGCGACCGCGCCCCTGCGGGTGCTGGACGGCGGGGGCCATCGCTTCATGGACGACCCGAAGGGCGCCGTCTCGGTGCTCAACCTCGCCAGCGTGTGGGATCTGTCGGAGAAGATCGGCCGGCCGCTCGATCCCCTGCGGTTCCGCGCCAACGTCCATGTCGAAGGCTGGGAGCCCTGGATCGAGAACGACGTCGCCGGTCGTGGGCTGCGGCTCGGCGACGCCATGCTCCGGGCGCTCAAGCCGATCCGGCGCTGCGTCGCCGTCGACGTCGATCCGGCCACGGGGGACCGCGACGCCGATCTGGTCACCGACCTGATGCGCCTCTATGGCCACGCCTTCTGCGGCCTGTATCTGTCGGTCGAGGCGGGCGGCCGCCTGGCGATCGGTGACCCTGTGGACTGGACCTGAATGACCGACACGCCCACCCTCGTCTCCGCCTGGAAGGCCGCGCAGGCCGCGCTGAAGGCGCAGAAGATCGACAGCCCCGCCATCGACGCCCGCCTGTTGCTGGAGGCCGCGACCGGTGCGAGCCGCCTCGACATCCTGACCGACCCCTATCGCGCGGTCACGCCCGACCAGCAGACGATGCTGGACGGCTTCGTCGAGCGCCGCCTGCGCCGCGAGCCGGTGTCGCGCATCCTGGGGCGCAAGGGCTTCTGGAAGATCATGCTGAACGTCACGCCCGACGTGCTCAGCCCCCGGCCGGACACCGAGACCCTGCTCGACGTGGCGCTTCTGGCGTTCGAGCCCGCCCAGCATTTCCATGCCATCGATCTCGGCACCGGCTCCGGCGCGATCCTCCTGGCGCTTCTGAGCGAACGGCCGGCCGCCCACGGCGTCGGCACCGACATCTCGTTCGAGGCCCTGGCGGTGGCCCGTGACAATGCCGCCAGCCTGGACCTGGACGGGCGCGCCACCTTCCTGCGCACGGAATGGGCCGCCGGTTTCGGCGACGACAGTTTCGATCTTGTCGTCTCCAACCCGCCCTACATCCCGTCCGACGACATCCCGGGCCTGGATCCGGAGGTGCGCGACCACGACCCGGTCCTGGCGCTGGACGGGGGGCCCGACGGGCTGCAGGCCTACCGCGACCTCGCGCCCGAGATCGCGCGCATCCTCAAGCCCGGCGGCACCTTCGCGGTCGAGATCGGCTGGGATCAGGGCCCCCAGGTCAAGGCGCTGTTCGAGGCGGCGGGCTTCACCGACGTCAAGGTGGTCAAGGATCTCGGCGATCGCGACCGCGTCGTCACCAACGGTCCGGACCCCCGCACCACGCCGATCCGGCAGGGCTGATCCGCGTGCGTCTCGCCACCTGGAACATCAACTCCGTGCGCCTGCGCATCGATCAGGTCGCCCGCTTCGTCGCCGAGAGCGGCACCGACGTCCTGTGTCTGCAGGAGATCAAATGCCTGGAGGATCAGTTCCCGCGCAACGCCTTCGCCGAGATGGGCCTGCCCCATCTGAGGATCGCGGGCCAGAAAGGCTGGCACGGCGTGGCCATCGCCAGCCGCCTGCCGATGGAGCCTTCGGACACCTTCAACGCCTGCAAGCTGGGCCACGCCCGCTGCGTCTCGGCCCGGATCGCGGGGGTCGACGTGCAGAACTTCTACATCCCCGCCGGCGGCGATGTGCCGGACCGGGCGCTGAACCCCAAGTTCGATCACAAGATGGACTTCTACGAGCGGCTGACGGAGACGGCGCGGGCGCTGGACCGGTCGCGGCCGCTCCTGATGTGCGGCGACTTCAACATCGCCCCCAGCGAATACGACGTCTGGAACCACCGCTACATGTCCAAGGTGGTCAGCCACACCCCCATCGAGGTCGAGACCCTGAACCGGCTCCAGGCGGCCGGCGGTTTCGCCGACGTGGTGCGCGACGCCTTTCCGGAGCCGCAGAAGCTGGCGTCCTGGTGGAGCTACCGCGCCGTCGATTTCCGCAAGTCGAACCGCGGCCTGCGCCTGGACCACATCTGGACTTCGCCGGGTCTGACGCCGGCCGTGGTGCCGGGTACCGCCACGATCCACGAACCGGTGCGGGCGTGGGAACAGCCCAGCGACCATTGCCCCATTACCGTCGATCTCGACGTCTGATCCCCGCCTAGAACGGGAAGAAGATCGGGATGGCGATCATCGCGGCGATCCAGGTCACCAGGTTCAGAGGCACCCCGACCCGCACGAAATCCATGTAGCTGTAGTTGCCCAGCTGGAAGACGATGACGTTGGTCTGATAGCCGAACGGCGTGGCGAAGGCGGCGGAGGCGGCCATCATCACCCCGACCAGAAACGGACGGGGATCGACCCCCAGGCTTTCGGCCAGGGCCACCGCCACCGGGGTGATCAGGACCGCCACCGCGGCATTGGACAGCAGTTCGGTCGCGAACAGGGTCACGCCGTAAAGGATGATCAGCGCCGCCAGGGGTCCCCACGGGCGGATCACGTCGATCAAGAGTTCGGTTCCGCTGGAGGCCAGGCCCGTGACCTCGATCGACAGGCCAACGACCACCATGCCGGCGATCAGCAGCAGGACCTCCGGGCGCAGGCCGGCATAGGCCTCCTCGGCGCTGAGCACGCCCAGCAGGATCAGGGCCACCGCTCCGGCGAAAGCCGCCGCCGCGATCGGGGCGATGCCCAGGCCCGCGGCCCCCACGACGGCGAGGAAGATCGCCAGGGCAATGGCCGCCTTGCGCGGATCGAACGGCCGGTCGGCGGCGGCGAACAGGGCCGCGTCGCCCAACAGTCCGTCTCCGGTCTGTTCTTGCGCCTGGGGGGCGGGGGCGGCAGCGTCTTCGCCCCCCAGCAGCCGCCCCCCCAGCAGGTAGAGGTACAGCCCCCCGAACGCGGCGATCACCAGCGCCACCGGGGTGATCTCGAACAGGCTGAACACCGGCTGGCCCGAGTTGCGCGCCATGTCGTTGACCAGCAGGTTGGTGGAGGTCCCGATCAGGGTGCAGGCCCCGCCCATAATGGTGATGTAGCTGAGCGGGATCAGATACTTCTTGGGCGACAGGTTCAGGGACGCGGCCACGTCCTTGATGACCGGCGCGGCGAGCACGACGATCGGCGTGTTGTTCAGAAAGGCCGAGGCCCCGCCGCACATGACCATCACGGTCCAGAGCCCGGCCGCACCCATGCGCGCGCACAGTTTCGTCGCCTGGCGGATCAGAAGGCCGAGCAGACCTGAAAGCTCGATCGCATAGGCGATCACGAACAGGCCGGCGAGGGCGATGACGGCCGGACTGGCGAAGGCCCCCTGCACCTCGACCGGTCGAATGACGCCCAGCACCAGCAGCAGGGCCGCCGCCGCCAGCGCGGCGACATCGGACCGGACACGCCCGTGCACCAGGACGCCGACGACGCCCACCAGGATGGTCAGGGCCGCGATTTGGTCGAAGCTCATCGCCCTTGCAGACCCTTCCGGGGGAGAAAGGTCAACCTCCGCCGCGGCCCGCCCTGAAATCGGCCGACGAGCGTGCTAGGCTGGCTTCATGAACGGTTCGGTCGATATCCTTCGCCGCCCGCTCGTCGTGCTGGCGGCGTCCGGGCTCCTCCTGTCCGCCTGCGATCGCCCCGAGAGGACCGAGGCTCCGGTCGATGCCACGCCGGTGATCGAAGCCCCGCTCGCGCCCCGGATCGTGCCCGCGCCCCTGACCCTGGACCGCAGGACCCTGCTGGATGGCTTGCGACGCGCCGCCTCCAACTACGCCTCCGGCGTCCGGCCCCAGGGCGTCGATGCTCTCGTCGGAAAACCGTTTTCCGTCGTGACGGCCTTCGGCTGTCGCGGGCCGGAACCCGTCGCGGAGGGCCAGGCCGAGGGTCTGGCGCGCTGGTCCTGGGCTCCCGAACGCCGCGCCATTCAGCTGTCAATGACGCCCGGCGACTGGACCCGCTCGGCCCTGATCGTCGGCGCGGGCGGGGGTGACGAGAGCTGGGAGGCTGTCGAGGGCTTCTGGATTCCTCGCCCCTGGATGGAGGACGGCGGCTGTCCGGCCCTCGCGGCCGATCCTCTGGCCAGCGGCCCGGTCGCGCCCTCGCCCCAGACCGTGGGGCTGGCGGCGGTGTTCGACGCCGACGGCTCGCGCGTCGAACGCCGCAACGGCCGCGCCTACGCCTATTCTGTGCGGCCGGAGGGCGAGGCCGAGACGGTCGCGGCCCCGGCCGACGGCTATCGCCTGCGCCTCGAAGGTCGCGTCGCGGCGTTTCCGGACGGCCGGGCGATCCGGTGCCGCGCGACCGGACCCGATCAGCGCCCCGTCTGCATCGCCGCCGTTCGACTGGATCGCGTGGCCTTCGAAGACTCCGCCGGCGAGACGTTGTCGGAGTGGCGGATCGGCGGCTGACGCCTGACGCGGCTCAGGGCTGCAGCCGGTACCCGCCGGAATCGGTCAGCAACAGCCGGGCCAGGCCGGGCTCCGGCTCGATCTTCTGGCGCAGGCGATAGATGTGGGTCTCCAGGGTGTGGGTCGTGACCCCGGCGTTGTAGCCCCACACCTCGGTCAGCAGCTCCTCGCGCGACACCGGCTTGGCCCCGGCGCGGTAGAGGTATTTCAGGATGTTGGTTTCCTTCTCCGTCAGCCGCACCTTCTTGCCCTTGGCGTCCATCAGCATCTTGCCGGCGGGACGGAACTCATAGGGGCCGATCTGGAAGACGGCGTCCTCGGACTGTTCGTGACTGCGCAGATGGGCGCGGATGCGGGCCAGCAGCACGGCGAAACGGAAGGGCTTGGTGACATAGTCGTTGGCCCCGGAATCGAGGCCCAGCACCGTGTCGGAATCCGAATCCTGGGCCGTCAGCATGATGACGGGGGTCGAGACGCCGTCCTTCCTCAACAGGCGACAGGCCTCGCGCCCGTCCATGTCGGGAAGGTCGACGTCCAGCAGGATCAGGTCGGCGCGAATTTCGCGACCCAGCCGCACGCCCTCGGCGGCGGTCGCCGCCTGGACGGTACGGAACTCCTCGTGGAGCGCCAGTTGCTCCGCCAGCGCCTCGCGCAGGTCGTCGTCGTCGTCGATGATGAGAAGCGTTTTTGCTGCAGGCATGGACCCAAGATGGCGAGGCGAACGCCTCAAGCCAAGGCGCGAGACGAATCCGTTTGAAATTCAGGCCCTAAAGATCGCTCAGACCGGGTTTCGTTCCCCGAACAGGGCCGATCCGACGCGAACGTGCGTCGCGCCCAGGCGAATCGCCGCCTCATAGTCGCCGCTCATCCCCATGGACAGCACCGACAGGCCGTTCCGCGCCGCGATCTTCGCCAGCAGGGCGAAATGCAGGATCGGCTCCTCGTCGGCGGGCGGAATGGCCATCAGCCCCTTGACGGTCAGGCCGGCGGCCCGGGCCGAGGCGATCAGGGCATCGACGTCGCGAGGCGCGACCCCGGCCTTCTGCGGCTCCTCTCCCGTATTGACCTGGACCAGGACGCGGGGCGCGCGACCGAGCTTGTCCTGGGCCGCGGCGATGGCTCCGACCAGCTTCTCGCGATCCAGCGTCTCGATCACGTCGAACAGGGCGACGGCGTCCTCGGCCTTGTTGGACTGCAGCGGCCCGATCAGGCGCAGCTCCAGATCTGGCAGGTGCGGACGGCGTTCGGTCCAGCGGCCTTGCGCCTCCTGCACCCGGTTCTCGCCGAACACGCGCAGGCCCGCCGACAGGGCGGCGTCGATGGCCTCGGAGCCTTGCGTCTTGGACACGGCCGTCAGGGTGACGGACGCGGGCTCGCGACCGGCGGCACGCGCGGCGGCGGTCATCCGCGCCCGGATCGTCGCCAGCCGCCCGGCCAGGTCGTCGGCAGTGGACGGGGGCGGCGAAGCGGGGGATGAGGCGGCCATGCAGGAAGCGTCGCGAACGGAGGGGGCCCGCCTGTGGGCCGAGGCCCAGGCTCTAGCCCGGACTGCGCAGGCTGTCAGGGGGGGCAGGCCGTCGCGGGTGGCGCCGCTGCTGTTCTTCACCGATCCGGAGCGCACGCCCCGCCCGTGGGAGACCGCCGCGCGGATGCCGCCCGGCTCGGGCGTCGTCTATCGCGGCTTCGGCCGCCCCGAGGCGCTGGCCGAGGCGCTTCGTCTGCGCGCGGTGACGCGGGATCGCGGGATGACGCTGCTGATCGGCCGCGACGCCGACCTCGCCGACCGGGTCGAGGCAGACGGCCTGCACCTGCCCGAAACCGCGCTCTCGGCGGCCTACGCTCTGTCGGGGGTTCGGCCGGACTGGATCCTGACCGGGGCCGTGCATTCGGTCGAGACTGCGCTGCGCGCCCGCGATCTGGACGCCGTGATCCTGTCGCCGATCTTTCCGGCCGGCGGCGCGTCGGCGAGCAAACCCGCTCTGGGCGTGGAGGCGATCCGTATGGCCGCCACGGGGCCGTCCCCCCTGTTGGCACTGGGAGGCGTCACCTTGGACAACGCCGAGGCGCTGCGGGGCACGAGATGCTGTGGCTTCGCCGCGATCGGCGGCATCGTATCGGCCTTCTGGTCCTAGACCCGTGCTGTAGACCGCCTCAACCGCCCTTCCTCTCCGCTCATCCCCGCGAAAGCGGGGACCCAGTGCTCAAGCGAGGCACCCCAGCTGGGATCGGCGACTGCGGCGGTCGGTTACGTCCATCGCCCAAAGGTCTGGGTCCCCGCTTTTGCGGGGATGAGCGGAATAGCGCGTAAGCGGCCTCTGACCCGTGCGCTCAGGGCAGGTCGCGCAGGAACTCGAAGATCGCCGCCTTGGCCTCGGGCTCGTCCAGCATCGGCGCATGGCCGACGCCCGGCACCTCGGCGTAGTGCATGGCTGGGGCGGCCTTCTGCATCTTCTCCGCGATCGGGGCCGACAGCAGGTCCGAGGTCTCGCCCCGGATCAGCAGAGTCGGGCGCTTCCTGGCCAGCCGCCGAAAGTACGGCCACAGGTTGGGCACCAGCGCCTTGCCCCCCGCCGCCCTTATCGGCACGGCGATGTCGGGATCATAGTCCAGGACCGGCGTCCCCTCGGTCCCGTCCTTGAACGTCCGCCGGGCGAAAGCCTGCCAGTCCTCTTCGGTGTAGTGAGGAAAGGCCACGCCGTTGATGTCTCGGGCATAGGCCGCAGCCGCCGCCCAGGTCGGGGTGTCCACCGGCTTTCCGGAATAGGCCGCGATCCGCGCCAGACCCGCCGGGTCCACCTCGGGCCCGATGTCGTTCAGGATGGCGGCGGCCATGACGCGGCTCTTCAGCGCCGTCACCGCCATGGCGATCAGCCCGCCCATGGAGGTGCCCAGGAACACCGCCCGCTCGATCCCGGCCGCCTCCAGCAGGGCCAAGACGTCCTTGGCATAGACCGGCGGCTGATAGGTCATGGCATCGGACGCCCGATCCGACCGACCCCGTCCGCGAACGTCGATGGCCAGCACCCGCCGTCCGCTGCGCGCGATCAGGCCGGCGATATGCTCGAAATCGGCGGAGTTGCGGGTCAGGCCGTGGATGGCGACGACCGGCAGGCGCGCCGCGCCGTCGCCCCCGGCATAGTCGCGCGCGAACAGGGTCAGGCCGTCCGACGACGTCCAGCGGCGCTCGGAGAACGAATGAGGGTCGGGCAAACCGGCAACTCCTGACAGTGACGCCCCCGCGCCTGGGGCCAGACTATTTCATGAGGCGGCGAAATGCGATCAGCCGCCCAACAGGTCCTTCACGAAGGCGTTCAGGTCCGGCCCCTCGAACAGGAAGCCGGGGATGCCCGCCCGACGCGCGGCCTCCAGATCGCTCTGGCGGTCGCCGATCAGGAAGGAGCGGGCCGGGTCGATGGCGTGGTCGGCCACGGCTCTCAGGATCATGCCCGGATTGGGCTTGCGGTCCGGATGGTCGGGATGGAACCAGCGCGGGTCCTCGGCTTCGCTGTGGAAGGGACAGCTGTAGACCGCGCCTATCCGTGCCCCGTTGGCCGCCAGCCGTCGGACCAGCAGGTCGTTGAAGGCGTTCATCTGGGCCTCGGTGTAGAGGCCCCGCGCCACGCCCGACTGGTTGGTCACCACGACGACGAGGTATCCCAGGGTGTTCAATCGCCGCACCGCCTCGGCCGCGCCGGGGATCAGGACCAGGTGCTCGGGCAGGTGGGGATAGCCGCTGTCGATGTTCAGCACCCCGTCGCGGTCGAGAAAGACGGCGGGGACGGGGGTCTGGGCAGGCGACACGCGACGGGTCTCCGGGTGGCTGGGGGGTCTCTCGTAGGGCCGACCGTTGCATCGCGCAACGCGATGTGAGCCGCTGCGGTTTGGCATCGGCGGGTCCTTCGGCTAGACGCCGCCCACCCCCAGGACGGCGCGCGCCGTCCGCGAGAGAGGTTTTCCCTTTCATGAGCATCGCCTTCATCGACCTCCAGGCCCAGCGCCGTCGCCTGAACGGAAAGATCGAGGCCGCCGTCATGGCCGCCGTCGAGGGCGGGGCCTATGTCATGGGCCCTCAGGTCCGCGAGTTCGAGACCATGCTGGCCGCGTTCGGTCAGGCGAAACACGCCCTGTCGTGCGCCAACGGCACCGAGGCGCTGGTCCTGCCGCTGATGGCCTGGAACATCCGGCCGGGCGACGCGGTGTTCGTGCCCAGCTTCACCTTCTGCGCCACCGCCGAGGTCGTGCCCTGGCTGGGCGCGACGCCGGTGTTCATCGATATCGACGACCGCACCTACAACATGAGCCCGGCCCATCTGGAGGCCGCCATCGAGGCGACGATCGCCGAGGGCAAGCTGAAGCCGAAAGTCGTCATCGCCGTCGACCTGTTCGGCCAGCCCGCGGACTATCCGGCCATCCGCGCGATCTGCGACAAGCACGGCCTGAAGCTGATTTCGGATTCGGCCCAGGGCTTCGGCTGCACGCTCGACGGCCAGCACCCGCTGAAGTGGGCCGACGTCACCACCGCCAGCTTCTTCCCGGCCAAGCCGCTCGGCTGCTACGGCGACGGCGGCGCGGTGCTGACTAACGACGACGACCTGGCCCAGGAGATCGACAGCTATCGCGTCCACGGCAAGGCGGTCGCCAAGGATCTGGTCGGCCGCACCTTCGAGCACGACACCAAGTATCTGAACATGCGCGTCGGCATGAACAGCCGCCTCGACACCGTCCAGGCCGCCGTCCTGATCGAGAAGCTGAAGGTCTTCCCCGAGGAGATCGAATGGCGCAACCGCATCGCCGCCCGCTACAACGCGATGCTCGCGCCCCACGTCGCCGCCGTGCCGTTCGTGCCCGAGGGCAACGTGTCCAACTGGGCCCAGTACACGATCGAGCATCCGAACCGCGACGGCCTGGCCGCCCACCTCAAGGCCGAGGGCGTGCCGAGCGCCGTCTACTATCCCATCCCCTGCCACCTCCAGCCGGCCTATCAGCACCATCCCCGGGGTCCGGGCGGCCTTCCGGTCACCGAGGCCAAGAAGGAGGTCGTGATCAGCCTGCCGATGCACTCCGATCTGGACGAGGCGACCCAGGACCGGATCGTCGCCGCCGTCGCCAGCTTCAAGGGTTGATTCGATGAGCCATCCCGCTCCCCTCAAGGTCGGCGTCGCCGGCGTCGGCGTCATGGGCCGCAATCATGCGCGCGTGCTGTCCGACATCCGCGACTTCGACCTGACCACCATCTTCGACATGGACGCCATCACCGCCCAGGGCGTGGCCGAGGTCCACGACGCGACCGCCGTCACCTCCGCCGAGGCCTTCGTCGCGGCGGGGCTGGACGCGGCGGTGGTCTCGACCCCCAACCGCACCCACGCCGACCTGACCGTGGCCCTGCTTGAAAAGGGCGTCCACGTCCTGGTCGAAAAGCCGATCGCGGCCACCGTCGCCGACGCGCGGCGGATGATCGACGCGGCCAAGACCAACGACCGCGTCCTGATGGTCGGTCAGGTCGAGCGGTTCAATCCGGCGGTCGAGGCGGTCAAGCGCGCCATCGCCGACGAACAGGTGATCTCGATCCAGATCACCCGCGTCGGCCCCTTCCCGCCCCGCATGGGCGAGGTCGGGGTGGTGATCGACCTGGCGGTCCACGACATCGACATCATCCGGCACCTGACGGGCTCCGAGGTCGCCGAGGTCCAGCCGCAGCTGGCCCGCACCCGCGCCGAGCGCGAGGACACGGCCTTGCTTCAGTTCCGCATGGAAAACGGCGTGATCGCTCACATCACGACCAACTGGGTCACGCCCTACAAGGTCCGGACGCTGCAGGTCGCGACCCAGGGCAAGTTCGTCGTCGCCGACCTGATGACCCGCCAGGTCACCGAGTATTTCGGCCAGCAGCCCGACGGCAGCTATCAGACCCGCGCGGTCAACTCCTGGCCCAACGAGCCCCTGAAGAAGGAGCTGGAATCCTTCGCCCACGCCATCCGCACGGGCACGCCCCCGGCCGTGACGGGCGAGGACGGCCTGAGGAATCTCGAGGTCGCCCTGCGCTGCCTCGGCGAGGGCTGACGACGGATCAGTCGCGCAGGCGGGTCGCCGGTCCGCGCAGTTCGCAGACATAGTCTGTCTCCGCCCGGCCGGTGCTGGACGAGGTCGGCGTCAGGATGCCTTCGCGCGCCGTGCAGTCCGCGCGCAGACGCTCCAGATCCGCGGCGTAGCCGCGCGGCGCTCCGTCTCGGGGCGTCATGGCGCACCCGGCGGCGGCGAGGGCGAGGCCGGCGAGGGTCAGGGTGAGAAGGGGGCGATGGGTCATGGTCGTGTTCCTTTCGGGATAAGCCACTGAGAGTGTGAACGCGTCAGGCGGGGCTGGGGACCAGGGCGTTGTCCAGGTCCGCCGCCCGCTTCGCCGCCGGACGGGCCATGATCCGGGCGGCATAGGCGGCGAACGACGGCCGCTCGGGCAGGGTCTTGAACTGCAGCCCCCAGCCGATCTGGGACCCGACATAGACGTCCGCCGCGCTGAACCGCTCGCCCAGAATGTAAGGCCCGGCCTCGATCGCGGTTTCCAGCGCGTCGACCATCTGATCGAAGTTGCCGTAGCCCACCATGCCTTCACGCTCCTGCGGGGCCTGCCAGCCCAGGGACCTGGCCGTCACCGCCGCCTCCATCGGACCGGCCCCGAAGAACATCCAGCGCAGATAGGTCCCTCGCGCCGGATCATCGGTGGCCGGGGCCAGGCCGACCTCGGGAAAGGCGTCGGCCAGATAGGCGCAGATGGCCGCGCACTCGGTCACGGTCACGCCCCGGCACCGGATCGCCGGCACCTTGCCCATCGGATTGATCGCCAGATAGGCCGGGGCCTTCATCGTGGTGCCGTAGTCCAGCACCTCGGTCCGATAGGGCTGGCCCACCTCCTCCAGCATCCAGCGCACGATGCGCCCGCGCGACATGGGGTTGGTGTAGAAGACGATCTCTTCGGACATGCGCGGACCTCCGGTTTCGAGGGCCAGAGTGCGCCCCTCGCTGAGGGCTCGCAAGCGGGACCATGCGTCGGTGGTCGTTCGCGCTTCGCCAACGGACGGGGGCCGCCGTTCACGAAATCCGGGCGGTCGTCGCCGCAAGTCCGGTGGCGGAGCGCCGGGGGCCGGGTCACGGTCGGGACATCGAAAGGCCGGTCGTCGGTCTCTCGCAAACCCCGGAGCCCACCATGATCCGCACCCTGTCCCTGATCGCCGCCCTCTCGCTCAGCGTCGCCGCCCCCGCCCTCGCCGAACCGACCAGCAGCCTGACCGTCACCTTCGAACCCGGCGCCCAGACCGGCGCGGTGATGGTGGCTCTCTATGACGCCTCCACCTACGTCGGTGGCCAGGCGGTTCGGGGTGCCCGCATCGATGTCGCCGCCGGCCATCGCACGGCCAGCTTCGAGGGGCTGGAGCCCGGCGAATACGGCATCAAGGCGTTCCACGACGTCAACGGCAACGGCGAGATGGACACCAACCCCTTCGGCATGCCGATCGAGCCCTATGCCTTCTCCAACAACGCCGTCGGCAACATGGGTCCGGCCGGCTGGGACCGCGCCCGCTTCACCGTCGAGGGCGCCGCGACCCAGACGATCAGCATTCGCTGATCGTCGGCGGGCTACCGCTCGCGACGCGGTCGCTCGCTGCTTGAGCCCGGCCCCCACTTTTTGAGAGACCTGCCATGACTCCCTCCCGCCGCAACTTCCTGATGGGCGCCGCCGCCCTGTCCGCCGCCGTCGCCACGCCGGAAAGGGTCCGCGCCGCCATCGCCCAGGACGTCGCCGCGCCTTGGGCCCTGGCCACCGCCGATCTGGAGACCGACGTCGCGCCCCGCGCCCTGCGCCTGGTCCACGGTCGCGCGCCGGTGGGGCTGGAGGGCACCCTGTTCCGCAACGGCCCGGGCAAATTCCGGCGGCCGGGCGGCTCGACCACCCACTGGTTCGACGGCGACGGCCTGATGCGGTCGTTCCGCATCCAGGACGGCGGCGTGACCCTGGCGGCTCGCTTCGCCGACACGCCCAAGCGGCGGCACGAGACGGCGCTCGACGCGGTGGTCACGCCCGGCTTCGGCACCGTCGGCGACGCGCGCGGGCGGATCGGGTCGAACGACGACGCCAGCTCTGCGAACACCGCCGTCATGGTCACCGGCGAGAAGGTCTGGGCCCTGTGGGAAGGCGGCTCCCCCTTGCAGATGGATGCCGCGACCCTCGCCACCGAGGATTTCGTCACCCTGCGCCCCGACCTGAAGGGCATGCCCTTCCAGGCCCACCCGCGCTTCGCCCCGGACGGCACGGTCTGGAATGTCGGCACCAACGGCGATCAGGTCATCGTCTGGCACATGCAGGCCTCGGGCGCCCTGATCGACGCCCGGATGCTTCGCTTGCCCCGCGCCAGCTATCTGCACGACTTCACCGCCACCGAGCGGCACCTGATCTTCGTGCTCCAGCCTTGGGTGTTCGACCACGCGGGCATGCCCTACCTGACGCAGTTCGCCTGGCGGCCTGAGATGGGCACCCAGGTCCTGGTGGTCGACAAGGCCGATCTGAGCCGCACGCGCCTGTACGAGCTGCCGACCTTCAGCTTCTTTCATCTGGGCGATGGCTGGGCCGAAGCGGACGGCACGATCCGGTTCGACGTCGCCGCCAACGACGACGTCACCTTCGCCATCGAGGGCGCGCGCGTCCTCGTCGCGGGTCGCGGCACCGTGCCAGGTTCGCCCAGCGTGCTGAAGCTCGTGACGCTCCACCCCGACGGCCGCGCGGAGATGACGTCGTCCGGCGTCGCCGCCGAGTTCCCCAAGGGCGATCCCCGCCGCGCCGGTCTGCCGCGCAGCCTGACCGTCCACGTCGCCGGCGAACGTGGCGGGCGTCCCCTGCCGAACGGCCTCGCGATCCAGGACTGGAACACCGGCCGCAGTCACGCCTTCGCCTTCGACGACACCCAGATCATGGAGGAGGCCGTCTTCGTGCCAAAGCCCGGCGCGACCGCGGAGCGCGACGCCTGGCTGGTCGCGCCCTCGATCAATCTGGCCGAGGGCGTCACCGAACTGCACGTCTTCGATGTGGCGGCGGTGGAGGACGGCCCGGTCGCCACCTGGCGCGCCGATGTCGCCCTGCCGGCCGGCTTTCACGGGGCATGGCGGGGGTGAGAGACGCTCTCTCCCTCCCCTTCATGGGGAGGGACGCCGAGCCGACAGGCGAGGCCGGGTGGGGCCGTATCGTCCGAGCACACCGGCATTCCGGCCCCACCCGCGCTCGCTGATACTCGCGGTCCCTCCCCACAAGGGAGAGGGAGACAAATCCTAATACCAGCCCGCATCCCTCAGGGCCCGAGCATAGCGGCGGCTCACGGGGGCAGTGATCCCGCCCTCGAGGCTCAGCGTCGCCCGGCCGTCGCCCCTGGCCACGTCGCGCACGGCGTCCCGGGCCACCCACCAGCTGCGGTGGGTCTGGGCGCCCTCCAGGCCTTCCAGCTCCTCCAGGGCGTCGAACAGTCGCATCAGGATCAGGTCCGACCCCCGATCGGTGTGGATGCGCAGATAGTGGTCCTCGGCCTGGACCGCGCGGATCGCGGCGCCGCGCAGTCGGGGCGGCAGGCGCTCGGGGAACCGGGCGGTCGGGCTGCCCGCGAGCGCCGCATGGGTCTGGACCGGCTGGGCCTTGGACAGGAAGACGTTGATCGCGCTCATGACCCCGGTGATGGTCAGGACCGGGCCGATCATGAAGGGCAGGGCGCGCAGCGAATAGACCTCGCCGCCGAACACCAGACCCGTCACGAACCAGACCAGCAGCGACACCGGCCCGGTGATCGCCGCCGTCAGCGCCGCCACGGTCAGCCACGGCCGCTCGTCCATGTCGATCCAGCGATCGATCAGACGCGAGCACACATGGCCCCACAGCGCGCCCGCCAGCATGACCGGAACCCAATAGGTCAGGCGTTGCCAAAGCGGCGCATCGACGGTCCCGAAGGCGCCCGTCAGAGCCAGGACCACGCCCGCCGTCGCCGCCACGCCCAGTCCGCGCGCGAGGCCGAGCGCGAGCGGACGCGGCTTTTTCGGGAGCCCGACGGCGGCGGCGGCGTTCATGGCTGGACGGTCGTCTCCGGCGCGTGTCTGGTGTTCGGGGGGCGCAGGACACGAAAAGGCGTTTCGATGAAAATGGCAATCGCGGCGGCTCTGTCCGTCCTTCTCTCGGCCCCGGCCGCCCTGGCGGCGGATCTCACGGTCTCATTGACCAGCCGCGCCGACGGCGGAACCCTGGCGGTCGCCGTCTATCGCGACGCCGCGGCCTTCCGTCGGGGCGAGGGCGCCGTGGCGACCCGGACCGTGCCGCGCACGGGGGCGACGACGACGGTCACCTTCACCGGCCTGGAGCCCGGCCGATACGCGGTCGCGGCCTTCCACGACACGGACGGCAACGGCGAGCTCTCGACCTGGCCCGTGGGTCTGCCCAAGGAGGCCTACGGCTTCTCGCGCGACGCGCGCGGGCGGTTCGGACCTCCGTCGTTCGACGCGGCGGCCTTCGACCTGCCGGCCGCCGGGGCGCGGCAGGCTTTCGCCCTGCGCTAGACGGTCGCTGACGAACGGGCCGTGGTCGTTGGCGAAGCGGCGATGGCGGACCGGCCCGGAGCCGTCGAGGGTCGTCTCCGTCAACCGGAGAGCCCGACATGGCCCACACCCTCCCGCCGCGCGCCGCCCTCGGCACGGTCCTGACCTATGGGCCGCCCGTGATCGCGGCGGCCGTCCTGACCTGGCTCCTCACGGTCGTCGGCCCGCGCTCCGGCCTGCCGCTCCGCCCCCATGCGCCCGACTGGGGCCTGATCGCGGCCCAGGCCCCCGTGCTTCAGATCCACATCGCGGCGGCCTGCGTGGCCCTGGTCATCGGCGTGGTCCTGCTGGCCGGCATCAAGGGCAACCGGCTGCATCGGACCCTCGGCTGGACCTGGGCGGTGGCCATGGCCACGGTCGCCATCAGCTCCATCTTCATCCGCGAGATCAACGACGGAGCCTTCTCCTACATCCACCTTCTCACGGGGTGGACCGTCATCATCCTGCCGATGGCCCTCTACGCGGGGCGCAGACATCAGGTCGCGGCCCACCGCAGCCGGATGACCGGCCTGTTCGTCGGGGCCCTGCTCATCGCGGGCATGTTCACCCTGTTTCCCGGGCGGCTGCTGTGGCGAGTGTTTCTGGGCTGAAGGCCGCGTCCGGGCGCGCTCCTAGGCCGCGCCGCCGCGCGCGCCTTGATCCTCCGGACAAACTGCCCGGAACCCCGCCGCCGCGAACCGGACCAGATAGTCGCACGCCGTCTCCAGGTCGCCCGATCGACACAGCCCGCCTGACAGCCGGTCCAGCCGCCCGGTCTCGCCCAGCGTCAGGGTCAGGGCCCCCGACAGATTGTGATAGGCCCAGTACAGGTCGACCTCGCGCGCCCGGGGCATCACCACCTTGATCAGCTCGATCAGCCGCCGGATCGCGGGATCGAAGTAGCGCGCCATGGTCTCGCCGCCGAAGGTCGGGTTGGCGTTGGTCTGGGCCACCAGGGCGGAGTAGTGTTTCCACCCCGGCCCCCCCTTCAGCGACCACTGGAACGGCGGCTCCAGAAAGGCGCGCAGCAGGCCCTCCAGCGTCATCGTGCCGGCGCTCGCCAGGGCGTAGCGGTTGATGGCGTCGACCCGCTCGTTGTTCCAGACCTCGGCCCGCCGCAGGAAGACCGCGTCGAACAGGCCCCGCTTGGCCCCGAAATAATAGTGCACCAAGGCCGTATCCACGCCCGCCTCGCGCGCCACCTCGCGGATGGTGACGCCATAGAAGCCGTGCTTGGAGAACAGGTCCTCGGCCGCGTCCAGGATCAGGCCGCGGGTGTCCCCGCCCGTGGCTTCGGCCTTCAGCTTGGGCGGGCGACCGCGTTTGGCAGGGCCCGCCGGGGTCGGCGGTCGGGTGTCCAGCTTGGTCATGGGGTCAGGCTAGTCCCCTCCCGCCGGTCGGTGCAACGGCGCCACAGGCGGCGAGCGGACGCCGTTAGGGCAAGCGCCACCGTTTGACACCGGGAACAAAGCTCGTCAGTTTCCCGGAAAATCATTGAACGCTGAATAAAAGCGTCCTTGGAAACCATCGGGAAGGAATACCGCATGAACCGCATCATGAAGAGCGCGCTGCTGGCCGGCGCCGCCTGGAGCGCCGCCTCCACCCTGGCCATGGCCCAGGACGCACCCGCGCAAGACGACGCGACCGCGCTGGATGACATCGTCGTCACCGCCCGCCGCACCGAGGAATCGCTGCAGCGCACGCCGCTGGCGATCTCCGCCTTCTCGGGCGAGGATCTGGAGAACCGCGGGGCTCAGCAGGTGCTGGACTTGCAGGGCTCGGTGCCGAACCTGAACATCGTCCAGGGCCGCGCCTCGTCGAACGCCACCAACATCTACATCCGCGGCATCGGCCAGCCCGACGCCCTGCAGACCTTCGACCCGGCCGTCGGGGTCTATGTCGACGACGTCTATTACAGCCGCATCCGCGGCACCCAGTTCGACCTGCTGGACCTGGAGCGCGTCGAGGTCCTGCGCGGGCCCCAGGGCACCCTTTACGGCAAGAACACCATCGGCGGCGCGCTGAAGCTGGTGTCGCGCCGGCCCGGCCAGGAGTGGCGCGCCCGCGCCTCGGCCGCCTATGGCGACTACAACATGTTCGACGTCCAGGGCGCGGTCTCGGGCCCGATCACCGACAGCCTGGCCTTCGGCGTGTCGGCCTTGCGCTCGACCCGTGACGGCTATGTCACCAATCCGGTCACGGGGGCCGAATACAACGACAAGGACACGACCGCGCTCCGCGCCACCCTGGCCTGGGACCCGATGGCCAATCTGCGCATCGACCTGACCGCCGACTATTCCAACGACGACGCCGGCCTGACGGTCGGACAGGCGACCAACAGCCTGATCGGCTCCAGCG
Organism: Caulobacteraceae bacterium; assembly: GCA_947475735.1. Classification (GTDB taxonomy): domain Bacteria; phylum Pseudomonadota; class Alphaproteobacteria; order Caulobacterales; family Caulobacteraceae; genus Brevundimonas. The sequence continues at coordinate 43,689 of CANJLQ010000006.1, read as the reverse complement.
GCCAGACCATCGTGGCCGTACCCAACCCCCTGCCGGGCTACGACTTCCGGACCGTCGTCGATCCCGACCTGCCCAACGAAACCCGGCTGGAATCGCGCGGCATCTCGGCCAACATCGCGCTGGACATCAGCGACAGCCTGACGCTCCGCTCGATCACGGCCTTCCGCAAACTGAACACCGACGACTACATCGACTTCGACGCCACGCCGCGCGAGGTCACCTCGGCCCTGGTCGCCGTGGACCAGGAACAGTTCAGCCAGGAACTGCAGCTGACCTATGAATCGGGTCCAATCACCGCCGTGGCCGGCCTCTACTATCTGAACGAGGACGTCAGCTCGCATCAGGAAGCCTATGCCGACGACCTGCTGGGCCCCCTGTTCCTGAACTCGCGCTTCCTGCGGACCGTGGACGACACGCTGGAGACGACCTCGACCGCCGTCTACGGCAACGTCTCCTACGCCCTGACCGACCAGTTCCGGGTCTCGGCCGGCGTGCGCTACACCGAGGAAGAGAAGGACTACGTCCGCACCACCTCGACCTTCTTCAGCGCCCTGCCCGCCTTCAACGCGACCTTCCCCTTCCGCCCGCCGGTCGCCGAGTACGACGACACCTCGATCATGGTCTCGGCGGACTATCAGATCACGCCCGACGTCCTGCTCTACGGCCGCTTCGCCCAGGGCTTCAAATCGGGCGGCTACAACGGCCGCGCCAACTCGGCCGCGGAGGCCACCGAATACGCGCCCGAGACCGCCGACACCTATGAGCTCGGCATCAAGTCGACCCTGGCCGACAACCGCGTTCGTCTGAACGGCGCGATCTTCCGCACCAGCTATCAGGACTTCCAGGCCCGGGTGTCGGGGCTGGAGACGGATCCCATCACCAACCTGCCGGTCGCCGTTCTGTCGGTGATCAACGCTGGTGAGCTCGAGATCGAAGGCGCCGAGATCGAGGCCGTAGCCCGTGTGACCGAAGCTCTCACCCTGGATGCCCAGATCGGCTACCTGGACGCCAACTACGAGGAGTTCCGCGACGCCCGGTTCATCGCGACGGGCGGCAGCCGCGCCTTCCAGACCCCGGCCTTCTCGCCGGAATGGACCGCTCGCTACGGCGCTCAATACCGCTTCGAACTGGACTACGGTGCCAGCGTCACGGTCGGCGGTGCAGCCCGCTACCGCAGCCGCATGGCACTGGCCGTCGACAACACCCTCACCAACTCCCAGGTGCAGCTGCCGGGCGTGTTCCAGGAAGCCTACTGGCTCTACGACGCCCGTGCGGTCTGGACGGACGCCTCGGAGCGGTACTCGCTGGGTCTCTATGGCCAGAACCTGACGGACGAAACCTACCGCACCGACGCTCAGGAGTTCTCTTCGGTCGGCGGTATCCGCACCGCCTACTACGGCGCGCCGCGGACCGTGATGCTGAAGGCCACGGTGCGGTACTGAGGGCGCTTTCGCTCGCCACGCGGCGACCCGCTGCTTGAGCGCAGGAGAGTAGGTCGAGGCGGCGGTTCGGCAACGACCGCCGCCTTTTCCTTTTGCAGCCCGGCCCGGCCCCGCTACGGTCGGATCAAGACAAGAAGACTTCCGGAGGACGCCCCATGACCACCGCGACCGCGCCGACGCCGATCGAGCGCCCGGCCTACCGCGTCTATGTCCTGGGCCTCCTGACGGTGGTCTACACCTTCAACTTCATCGACCGGCAGGTGCTGGCCATCCTGGCCCCCTACATCCAGGCCGAGATGAAGTTCACGGACAGCCAGCTGGGGCTGCTCGGCGGACCGGCCTTCGCCGTCGTCTATTCCACCCTGGCCCTGCCCATCGCCTGGCTGGCCGACCGCATCAGCCGCACCTCCATCATCGCCACGTCTCTGGCCGTCTGGTCCGGTTTCACCGCCCTGTGCGGCATGGCGACGGGCTTCACCTTCCTGTTCGGCGCGCGCATGGGCGTCGGTGTCGGCGAGGCGGGCGGGGTGGCCCCCTCCTATTCGCTGGTGGCGGACTATTTCCCCAAGGCCCAGCGGGCGCGGGCCTTGGCGGTCTATTCCTTCGGCGTCTCGATCGGCACGGCGCTCGGTTATCTGTTCGGCGGGCTCCTTGCCGCCGCCATCGACTGGCGCGCGGCCTTCATCGTCCTGGGTCTGGCGGGCGTTCTGCTGGCCCCGGTCGTCAAGCTGACCATCAAGGACCCCGAGCGCGGCCGCTACGACCGCGAGCCGGTGCCCGATGGCGTCATCGCCACTCCGGCGCCGGCGCAGAAGGCCGCCTCCTTCGGCGAGGTCTGGGCCATCCTGCTGAAAAAGCCCAGCTTCTGGTTCCTGGCCTTCGGCGCCGCCTGTTCGTCGGTCTATGGCTATGGCGCGGCCTTCTGGCTGCCCAGCTTCTTCCAGCGCAGCCTGGGCATGGAAGGCTCCGAGCGCGCCTGGTATATGGCCGGCATCGCCTTCTTCGGCGGCACGATCGGCATCTGGCTGGGCGGCTGGCTGGCCGACAAGCTGGGCCGGGGCGTCAAGCGCAGCGCCTACCCCCTGGTGCCCGCCGTCGGCTTCATCATCGCCGTGCCCCTGTTCTTCCTGGCCATGAACGTCGAGGACAAATGGCTGGCCTTCGCCCTGTTCCTCGTTCCCCAGGCGCTCAGCCTGGCCTGGCTGGGCCCGGTGGTCACGGCCATCCAGCATCTGGTGCCCTCGCACATGCGCTCGACCGCCTCGGCCAGCTTCCTGCTGATCAACAACCTCGTCGGCATCGGCCTGGGCATCTATCTGCTGGGCGCGGTGTCGGAGTATCTGACGCCCCGCTTCGGCGAGGAGGCCCTGCGCTATTCGCTGTATGTGGGCCAGTGGTTCTACGGCCTGGCGGCGATCCTGCTGTTCATCTCGGCCCGCAGCCTGAGGCGCGATTGGGTGGATTGACCGTCTCCCTCCCCTTCATGGGGAGGGAAGACCGCGCAGCGGTCAGGGTGGGGGAGTCTCGTCCGAGCGCACGATCCACACCGCCCCACCCGCGCTCGGCTGCGCCTCGCGGTCCCTCCCCATGAAGGGGAGGGAGAAGGTTGCGCCTGCGAACGTCGCCCGCCTATAAGCGCCGCACCTTTCGCGCATCTCCCGGCGGTCCCCCATGAACATCCACGAATACCAGGGCAAGCAGGTCCTGAAGGGCTTTGGCGCGCCGGTCGCCGAAGGCGTCGCCATCACTTCGGTCGATCAGGCCGAGGCCGCCGCCCGCCAGCTGCCCGGGCCGCTGTATGTCGTGAAGTCCCAGATCCACGCCGGCGGGCGCGGCAAGGGCAAGTTCAAGGAACTGGGCCCGGAGGCCAAGGGCGGCGTGCGCCTGGCCAAGTCGATCGAAGAGGTCGTCGCCCATGCCCGGGAAATGCTCGGCAACACCCTGGTGACCGCCCAGACGGGCGACGCCGGCAAGCAGGTCAACCGCCTCTACATCGAGGACGGCGCCGACATCGCGCGCGAGCTGTATTGCTCCCTGCTGGTCGACCGCCAGCACGGCCGCATCGCCTTCGTCGTCTCGACCGAGGGCGGCATGGACATCGAGGCGGTCGCCCACGATACGCCCGAGAAGATCCAGACCATCGTCATCGACCCGGAAGCCGGCGTCACCGACGCCGACGTCGCCAGGCTGAACGCCGCGCTCGCCCTGGACGGCGCGGCGGCCGAGGACGGCAAGCGCCTGTTCCCGATCTTCTACAAGGCCTTCGTCGAGACCGACATGGCCATGCTGGAGGTGAACCCCCTCATCGTCATGACCGACGGCCGCCTGCGGGTGCTGGACGCCAAGGTCAGCTTCGACGGCAACGCCTTGTTCCGCCACCCCGACATCAAGGCCCTGCGCGACGAGACCGAGGAAGACGCCAAGGAGATCGAGGCCTCGGAATGGGACCTCGCCTATGTGGCCCTGGACGGCAACATCGGCTGCATGGTGAACGGCGCGGGGCTCGCCATGGCGACGATGGACATCATCAAGCTGTACGGCAAGGAACCCGCCAACTTCTGCGACGTCGGCGGCGGCGCCGGCAAGGACAAGGTCGCGGCGGCCTTCAAGATCATCACCGCTGATCCGGCCGTCCAAGGCATCCTGGTCAACATCTTCGGCGGCATCATGAAGTGCGACGTCATCGCCGAGGGCGTGGTCGCGGCGGTCAAGGAGGTGGGCCTGAAGGTGCCGCTGGTCGTCCGTCTGGAAGGCACCAATGCCGAGCTGGGCAAGAAGATCCTGAACGAGAGCGGCCTGACCATCCAGGCCGCCGACGACCTCGACGACGCCGCCCAGAAGATCGTCGCGGCGGTCGGCTGAGGCCTCCGGGCCCCGCCACCGACCGTCCTGCTGACCGACCTATTCAGAGCTGAAACATGTCCATCCTCGTCAATCGCGACACCAAGATCATCGTCCAGGGCCTGACCGGCAAGACCGGCGGGTTCCACACCGAACAGGCGCTGGCCTATTACGGCACCCAGATGGTCGCCGGCGTGCACCCGTCGAAGGGCGGCCAGACCTGGACCGGATCGAACGGCGAGAGCCTGCCGATCTACGCCTCGGTGGCGGAGGCCAAGGACGCCACCGGCGCGACCGCCTCGGTCATCTATGTGCCGCCCGCAGGCGCGGCCGACGCCATCCTCGAGGCCATCGAGGCCGAGGTGCCCTTCATCACCTGCATCACCGAGGGCATCCCGGTGCTGGACATGGTGCGGGTCAAGGCGCGGCTGGACCGCTCCAACAGCCGCCTGCTGGGCCCCAACTGCCCCGGCGTCCTGACCCCCGAAGAGTGCAAGATCGGCATCATGCCGGGCTCCATCTTCAAGAAGGGCAATGTCGGTATCGTCTCGCGCTCGGGCACCCTGACCTATGAGGCCGTGTTCCAGACGACGAACGAAGGCCTGGGCCAGACGACGGCCGTCGGCATCGGCGGCGACCCGGTCAAGGGCACCGAGTTCATCGACATGCTGGAGATGTTCCTGGCCGACCCCGAGACCCAGTCGATCATCATGATCGGCGAGATCGGCGGCGGCGCCGAGGAAGACGCCGCCCAGTTCCTGATCGACGAAGCCAAGAAGGGCCGCAAGAAGCCCATGGCCGGCTTCATCGCCGGACGCACCGCCCCCAAGGGCCGCACCATGGGCCACGCCGGCGCGGTCGTCTCGGGCGGCAAGGGCGATGCGGAATCCAAGATCGCGGCCATGGAAGCGGCGGGGATCAAGGTCTCGCCTTCGCCCGCGCGGCTGGGCAAGACGCTGGTCGAAGTGCTGAAGGGCTAGGCTTTCTCTCCCTCCCCTTCATGGGGAGGGACCGCGAGGCGGAGCCGAGCGCGGGTGGGGTCCGAATGGTGGTGCGCACAGACGACACATCCCCACCCGGCTTCGCCTCCGGCTCAGCGTCCCTCCCCATAAAGGGGAGGGAGAAACGGTGCTCTATCCCCCCTGCAACTGCTGCTTCACCCGTTCGGCCAGCGTCTTGATGTCCAGGGGCTTCGGCAGGAAGGACACGCCCGCCTCGTCCTGCAGCAGGTCCGAGAAGTCGCTCTCGGCATAGCCCGAGATGAACATCACCGGCGCGTCTCCCAGGAACGGCCGCGCCTTTTTCAGCAGGGACGGCCCGTCCAGCCCCGGCATGATGACGTCGCTGATCAGCATGTCGATCTGGCCCGCCCACTCCTCGGCCAGCGCCAGGGCCTCCTCGCCGTCGGCGGCCTCGATCACCTCATAACCGCGCTGGCGCAGCAGGCGAGCGGCGATACCGCGCACCGCCGCCTCGTCCTCTACGAACAGGATGCGGCCGTTGCCCGACAGGTCGCGCGGCGCGGCGCGGGTCTTGGCCTCGACCGGCGCGACCTCGGTCAGTTCCTGCGCCGTCGCGGCGGGCAGGAAGATGCGGAAAGCCGCGCCCGCGTCGTCCAGATTGGCGACGGCGATATGGCCGCCCGCCTGCTGGGCGATGCCATAGACGGTGGCCAGCCCCATGCCGGTGCCCTCGTTGACCGCCTTGGTGGTGAAGAAGGGCTCGAAGATCTTGTCCAGCAGGGCGGGGGGCACGCCTGGGCCGGTGTCGGACACCTCGATCAGGGCGCTGTCCTCGGCGGGGGCGTCCAGCCATCCGGCCGCGCGGGCCTCAACTTGCGTCAGGCGGCGGGTGCGAATGGTGACCACCGCGTCGCCGGGGGCCACCACGCCGCGCATGGCGTCGCGGGCGTTGACGGCCAGGTTCATCACCGCCGTTTCCAGCTGGGACTTGTCGGCCAGCACCACCGGCAGGTCGCGGCCATAGTCGGTCTCCAGCCGCACATCCTCGCGCAGCAGCCGCCTCAGCAGCACCGCGAACTCCCCGACCAGCTCGCCCAGGTCCAGCCGCTCGCGCCGGACGGTCGACTTCCGCGAAAACGCCAGCAGCTTGCGCACCAGATCGGCGGCGCGGATGCCGGTCTGACGGATCTGGTTCAGCCCCTCATAGGACGGATCGCCCACCGGATGCCGCTCTAGCAACTCGGACAGCTGCAGCTGTATGGCCGTCAGCAGGTTGTTGAAATCGTGGGCCACCCCGCCGGCCAGTTGGCCGACGGCCTGCATCTTCTGCGCCTGCGACAGCTGCAGCTCCATCGACTTCTGGGTCGAGACGTCGAACAGCCAGACGCGGCGCTTGTCCCCCTCGGGCGCCACATACAGGTGCAGGCTGCGGTCCGGATGGGCGCGCGCGACCAGTTCGATCGGGCCCGAGGACCCCTCGGCCAGCCGCTTCCTCGCCTCGGCCACGCCTGCCGGATCGAACAGATGGCCGAAGGCGGCGTTCCGCGCGGCCGCCGGGCCGGTCAGGACGGCCAATGCTGGATTGGCCTCCTCGGCATGGCCCGCGAACAGGTCCTCGCCCCCGATCACGGCCGAGCCGAACGGAGCGCCCGCCGCCATGGCGCGGCCCTCCCCGGCGGCGGCGACATAGCCGGCCGGCGCGGCAGGCACCGGGGCCAGAGAATGCGTCAAGGCCGTCTCGGGGGCCTCGCGCACCAGGAACCGGCCGGCTCCGGCCTGGCCGATCAGAACCTCGATCTCGCGATCGCCGATGCGGACGATGGCCCGTCCCTGCTGGCCCGACCGCGCCTGGGCGAAAGCCATGTAGAGCGCCTGGGCCGAGCTTCCCCGGGGCAGGGCGGTGGTCGCGCCGTTCTGCTCGGCCCAGGCCCCGTTGAAGGCCAGCACCTGACCGGAGGCCCAGACCAGAGCCGCGGGCTCGGCCATGGCGTCCAGCATCTCGACCGCCACGTCGCCGTCGGGCCGCGCGGGCCGCCGCGCCTCCTGCCGTCCGAAGGCGAACAGCCCCAGCAGCGCCACGGCCGCCACCGCCACCATCAGGATCATGTGCGGCGTCGTCACCGGCCCGGCCTGAAACGCCGGCCATGCCAGGGCCGCCACGGCCACCGTGAAGCCCAGCGCCATCAGCACCAGAGACAGATCGAAACGGCGGGGGGATGGGGTCACGGAGCGCGGCTCCCGGAGCGAATCAGGCACGCAGTCTCCTCTCTGTTGGTCGCTTGGCCAATGGGGAGGGCGCTCAGCGCCCCTTCCGCTTCTGCATCACGAACCCGATCACCTTCGCCGCCGCCTCGAAATGCTCGCGCGGAATGGTCTCGTCGATGTCGACGGCGGCATAGAGGGCGCGGGCCAGGGGCACGTTCTCGACGATCGGCACCGAATGCTCGCGCGCGACCTCGCGAATGCGCAGCGCCAGGGCGTCCACGCCCTTGGCGACGCAGACGGGCGCCGCGTCGCCGGCTTCATAGCGCAGGGCGACCGAATAGTGGGTCGGGTTGGTCACGATGACCGTGGCCTTGGGCACATTGGCCATCATCCGCTGACGGCTCTTCTGCATGCGGATCTGCTTCAGCTTGGCCTTGACGTGCGGGTCGCCCTCGGACTGCTTGTACTCCTCCTTCAGCTCTTCCTTGGACATCCGCTGGCGCTTGGCGAAGCGCATCTTCTGCCAGATGAAGTCGCCGCCGGCGGTCAGCACCAGGAAGACGATCGTCGAGGCCATCAGGGCGATCATCAGGTCGCGCGCCAGCGGCAGGATGTTCGCCGGCGACATGGCGGCCATGTTCTCGAACTCGCGCATGTGCGGCTTCAGCACCATCCAGCAGATCACCGACACGGCGATCAGCTTGATCAGGGTCTGGGCGAACTGCATCAGGCCGTCGGGGCCGAAGATCCGCTTGAACCCCTTGATCGGGCTGACCTTCTCCCATTTCGGCTTCATCTTCTCGGCCGAGAAGATCAGTCCGCCGGTCTGGAACACGTTTCCGCTGACCCCGCCCAGGATGGTCGCCAGCATGATGGCCCCCAGAAAGGGCGCGATGGCCCAGACGGCCTTCATGCCGATCTCGACCCCCGCCCCGGCCTCCAGCCCGCCCATCATCCGGTGCGGAGCGGCGATGAAGGGCAGCAGGGCCTCACCGATCGCGGTGGTGAAATAGCCGCCGCCCATGACGATGACGGCGGTGGCGCCCAACAGGCTGAGGGCCGGGGCGACGTCGGCGGACTTGGCGACGTCGCCCTTTTTTCGCGCTTCCTCAAGTTTGTGGGGTGTCGCCTCTTCTGTTTTTGACTCGGGATCGGCGTCTTCAGCCACTGACGCCTCCCGACGAGACGAACAGATTGGCCAGGGCGCGGTAGCGGTCGATGAAGACTGTCCCCAGCACGCCCAGCGACAGGGCGAACACCGACAGCCCCAGGATCACGCTGAGCGGGGCGGCGACGAAGAAGATCTGGAACGCCGGCATGACCCGCCCGACCAGGCCGGACGCCAGGTTGAAGATCAGCGCGAACACGATCACGGGCGCGGCCAGCTGCACCCCCAGGATGAAGCTGTCGCCCACGGTCCGCACCGCCAGCTCGGTGAAATCGCCGGTCACCAAGGGCCGCATCGGCGAGATCAGCTCATAAGACCCCACCAGTCCGGCGATGAACAGGTGATGGGTGTCGGTGGCGAAGATCAGCACCGTCCCCAGCAGCATCAGGAAGGCGGCGATGGTCGTCCCGGGCTGGGCCTGCAGCGGGTTGGTGGTCTGGGCGAAGCTGAGCGTGGTCTGCAGGGACACGATTTCTCCGGCCACGGCCAGGGCGGCGGTGAAGGCCCGCAGCACAGCGCCGATGGCCAGCCCGACGATCACCTCCCGCAGGATCCACCCGACGGCGGAGCCCAGGCTGTCGGGCAGGGGCGGCAGGGACCCGCCGACGACCGGCCAGATCGCCAGGGCCACGACCAGGGCCAGAGACAGGCGGATGCGGGGCGGCACATAGCTCTCGCCGATCCCGGGCAGGCTCAGCAGGATCGCGCCCACGCGCGCGAAAACGAGGCCGCCGGCCCAGACCTGATCGGAGGTGGCGTAGGGTTCCATCCGCCGGCGCTACATCCCCGAGATGCGGGCGGCGATCTGGCGCATGAAGGCCCCCAACAGCCCTCCCATCAGCGGCAGGAACAGCAGAAGCGAGATGAAGATGGCGATGATCTTGGGCGCATAGACCAGCGACTGTTCCTGGATCTGGGTCAGGGCCTGGAACAGGCCGATGCCGACGCCGACCACCAGCCCGACCAGCAGAACCGGCGCGCACAGCTGGATGGTCAGCCACAGGGCGTCGCGGCCCACGTCCAGAACTTCCGCGCCGCTCATGGCATGCTCCACTGGCCCGACGGCCTTCAGCCCGCTCGAGGCCGGACTCCAAACTACTGGGCAGAAAATGCCGGGAGCGTGGTTAACGCCGAGTTACGCCGACACCGCGCAGAACCGGCCCGAACCTTGCGCCGCGACCCTCGAAACGAGGATCGGCCATGGCCTGGAGTGCGATTTCGACCCGAAACGAGACACCGCCCATCGCGCGCGGTGGCTGGCTGGACGCGCTGCGGTTCATCGTGGCCTCGCTGATCATCCTGCATCACTTCCAGGCGGCGGGGCCCGTGCCCTTGGCCGAGGCGCTGCATCCCGTGTTCGAGCGCGGCGGGTTCCTGCTGACCAACTTCTTCCTGATCGACAGCGGCTATGTGCTGATGCGGGTCTATGGCGGGTCGGTCGGATCGGGGCGGATGTCGCCGGGCGACTTTTTCCTGAAGCGGTTCCTGCGGGTCTATCCGGCTCATTTGATCATGGTGCTGGGGCTGGTGGCGCTGGTCGTCGTCGGATCGGCGGTCGGCTTCGCGCCGCGCAATCCCGAGTGGTTCGCCTGGGACCAGCTGCCGGCGCAGGCGGCCCTGGTCCAGTCCTTCGGCGTCTACGGCGGTCTGGGCTGGAACGCGCCCAGCTGGTCGGTCTCGGCGCTCTTGGGCTGCTACGTCGCCTTCCCGTGGATCCTGACGGCGCTGAAGCGCGTCGGGCCGTGGACGGCGCTGATCGCGGCGGCGGGGCTCTATCTGCTGGCCAACCAGCTGACCCACAGCCTGCTCGGCTATCCCGTCTATCAGATGCCGATGATGTACGGCATCTGGCGGGCCCTGCCGCTGTTCGCGCTCGGTATGGCGCTGGCGGTGTTTTCCGAGCGGGTGTTCGTCGCCCCGCGCCTGGCCCGCATCGTCGGCGTGGCGGCGGCGGTCGGGCTGGTGACGGTCCAGGCCTTCGACAAGCACGCGCTCATCTCGATCGTCTTCATCAGCCTGATCCTGCTGGCGGCGGGGGCCCTTCCGGTCACGCGCCCGTCGAAATGGGTCGAGAAGGCGAGCGTCGTCTCCTTCGCCATGTTCATCACCAACGAGCCGGTGCGCATCGCCTGGTTCGGTCTGGTCAACGTCCTGATCGCCCGGTTCGCCTTGCCGGTCGGGGTGCAGTGGGGCCTCTGGGCGCTCGGCGTCGCGGCGGCCTTCGCCTTCGCCTTCGTCTTCCACGCCCTGATCGACCGGCCGATCCAGGCCCGGATCAAGGGCTGGCTGTCGCGCCGGCGCACCGCACACCGTCCGGTCGAAGCCGGGCCAGTCGTGCCGATCGAGGGTTAGAGCCCGACGGCCGATTGCATCGCGACGACGACGCCTTCGGTCGTCAGGCGCTCGGCCAGGGCCCCGATCGCCGCCTCGACCGCGGCGGCGTCGCGTCCCCGCACCACCAGGTTCGTTCCGATCTCGCCCTGACTGCCCGCGCCGAACGGATAGCTGCCGAACGACAGGTCCCGGTTCGCCCTGGCCGCTTCCGCCAGGGGCGCCGCGATCACCCCTTCGCCGACGCCGCTGACTCGCAGCGTCCGGGCATGAACCAAGGCCCCGGTCCTCAGGCGCGGCGCGACGTCCTCTAGCATCGCCGTCATGATCTTGGGCACGCCCGCCATGACGAAGACGTTCCCGACCTGAAACCCCGGCGCATCGGTCACCGGATTGGCGATCAGGATGCCGCCGTCCGGGATGCGCGCCATGCGCCGCCGCGCGGCGTTGAGCTCATCGCCATAGCGCCGCTCCAGGATCGCCAGCGCCTCGGGGTGTTCCTTGATCCCGATCCCGAACGCCTGGGCCACGCAGTCGGCGGTGATGTCGTCGTGCGTCGGGCCGATACCGCCTGTTGTGAAGACATAGTCGTGGGAGGTCCGCAACGCATTCAGCGCCTGCACGATCTGATCCGGACGGTCGCCCACCGTGCGCGCCTCCATCAGATCGATCCCCAGCGCCGCCAGGAACCGCGCCAGGGTGTTCAGGTTGGTGTCGGCGGTCCGCCCCGACAGGATCTCGTCGCCGATGATCAGGACGGCGGCGGTGGGGATCCCGGTCATGCGCGCCAATCCTCCAGGACCAGCCCTGGCACGCGCTCGAACTCTCGCGTGTTCGATGTCACCAGAGTGAACGCCCGCCGCCGCGCCTGGGCCGCGATCAGTGTGTCGAAAGGGCCGATCCCGCGCCCTTCCGCTTCCAGCAGGGCGCGCAGGGCGCCCGCGGCCGCCGCGTCGTCGGCGTCGAACTCCATGACCGCGACCCCGCCGCCCAGGAAATCACTGAGCCGACTGGCGTGTGTAGGGTGGACGCGGCGGGCGGCGCCGTAGGACAGTTCGAACAGCACGATCGCGCTGATCCCAAGGGTGCCCTGGTCCCGGCTTTGGCCCACCCGCCTCAGCAGGCCAGGCGAAGGGCGCCGCAGAAAATCCACCACGGTCGTGGTATCGAGGCTGAACACTCAGTCGTCCCAGTCCGGCGCATCGGGCATGGGCGGCTGATTTCGCCCCTCCTCCATGAAGGGTATGTCCCGATAGCGATCGAGCGCGGCCAACCACTCTTCGGTCGACGAAAAAAGCGGCTCCAGGACGATCCGGTCACCCTCACGGCGCACGCGCACGCGGTCGCCCTGAACGCGAAATTCCTTGGGCAGTCGAACGGCCTGACTGCGGCCGGTCATGAAAACCTTGGCTATGGCGGTATCGCCCATGACGGCCTCCCGGTATCTATCTCTGGTATATATCATAAACGAAGCGCCCCTCAAACCGCTTGAGGTTCTGTGCTAGGCTCGCCATCTGAGCCTGACACGCGGCCCCCGACGGGCCGTCCGAGACCCTGACAGATGTACGAAACGCCCGACCTGGACACCGAGACCTTCACGCGCACCAGCGCCATCCGCGTCCACACGCCTGCGGATTTCGAGGGCATGCGCGTCGCCGGGCGGCTGGTGGCCGAGGCGCTGGACATGATCGCGCCTTACGTCGTGCCCGGCGTGACGACGCAGGAGATCGACGACCGCATCCGCCAGTTCACGGTCGAGAACGGCGGCCTGCCCGCCTGCCTCGGCTACAAGGGCTATATGAAGACGGTGTGCACCTCGATCAATCACGTGGTGTGCCACGGCATCCCCGGCGACCGGGTGCTGAAGGACGGCGACATCGTCAACATCGACCACTCCGTCATCGTCGACGGCTGGCATGGCGATTCCAGCCGGATGTACACGGTCGGGACCATCAATGGCCGAACCAGAAAGCTGGTCGATGTGACCTATGAGGCGCTGGCCCTGGGCATCGAGCAGGTCAAGCCGGGCAACACCTTCGGCGACATCGGCTATGCCATCCAGCGCCATGTCGAGGCCAACCGCATGTCGGTGGTGCGCGATTTCTGCGGCCACGGCATCGGCCGTCTGTTCCACGACAGCCCCAATGTCCTGCACTATGGCCGAAAGGGCGAGGGCGCTGTGTTGAAGCCCGGCATGTTCTTTACCATCGAGCCGATGGTGAACCTGGGCAAGCCGCACGTGAAGGTCCTGTCCGACGGCTGGACCGCCGTGACCCGCGACAAGTCCCTCTCGGCCCAGTGCGAACACACCGTGGGCGTGACCGAAGACGGCGTGGAGATCTTCACCGTCAGCCCCGCCGGCCTGTTCCGCCCGAACTAGGGCCGCGCCCTCGCCCATCGCACGGCAGCGCCCTCGTCCAGAAGAGGCAGGGTCACAGCCCCCTCGCCGTGGGCGGTCGCCAGCAGGCCCTCGATCACCTCGGCCGGGCTCAGGTCCGGATTGACCGCCAGCATCCCCGCCGCAGCCCGCACCGCCGTCGGCGCAGCGAAGGAGGTGCCGGACGCGCGCATGATCTGGCCGCCTGGCGCGCGCACCTCATTGCCCTCGGCCAGGGCGTACAGCCGGACGCCGGCACCATAGGTCGAAAAGGCCGTGGCGTTGCCGCTGGTTCCGGCTCCGCCCACGACCAGCAGATTGGGATAGACCAGGGTCTGGGGCGTCGAGCGCGAGCCCTCCTCGGTCTGGTCGGTGTTTCCGGCGGCGGCGATGAACAGAATGTCGGGGCTGTCGCGGATCACCGCCGCCACGGCCTCGCGCACGATCCGATGCATGACCGCGCCACGTTCGGCCGCCCGGACGGGATCGGTCTCGGCCCCGGAGCGCAGCAGGTCCGCCGCGCTGCCGTCGGCGCTGCCGCCCCAGCTCATGTTGACGATCCGAACGCCGGCGCCCCGCATTCGCGCCGCCACGGACGGCAGGGTCGAGGCCCAGCGTTCGATGTCGGCTTCGACGATCTGGATCGGATCGGGATGGTCGTCGCCGGGAAAACTGGTCGCCGTATAGAGTCTGACGAAAGGGGCCCCGTCGGCGATCAGGCTCGCCACCCAGGTGCCATGCACCCATCCCGACCATTCCGAGGTGGCGCGAACGTCCGCGATCTGTTCGTCGACCTCGGCCTCTCGCGCGCGCTGGGCATAGAACCGCGCTTCGGGCGTGTCATCGCCATAACGCAGGTCGTGAAAGCCCTTCTCCAGCGCATACTGCAGGCCGAGACGCCGCGCGAGAACCTCGGAAGGCGTATGCATGGGGGCGCGCGTCGGGCGGAAATACATGTCGTAGGTCGGCCCGTTCCAGTCATCGACGATCCCGTTGCCGTCATTGTCCTGGTCGTCCAGGGGCTCGGCGGGATCGGCGGCCAGCTGGCCTGCGAACAGCGTGGTGTCGTAACCCCCTTCCCAGACGGCCGCGACCACGGGCCGGGCGTCCAGCAGGTCGGCGCCAGAGGCCCTGCGCACCGGCCAGATGTCGATCGGCTGGTGCGCGGGGTCGTCCAGCCAGGCGCGGAGGACCGCGATCATCTCGGCGCGGCACGCGGGGATGAAATCCGTTTCCGAGCGCATGAAGGCCAGGCCCAGCGCATTCAGGGTCCCGAGCGACCCTTGCGCTCGGGCTTCGCTGTCCAGGGCCAGGGCGGCCGATCCTGCGTGGAAGGCCGGGCTGACCATCTGGATCGTTCCGTACCGGCCGAGCACCTCGTCACGCACCACCAGGGGATCGGCTCCGGCCAGGGTGTCGGTCATCCGCTGGGCCGTGGCGCGGCAGCGGTCCGCCTCCGGCGCCCCCAGCCCCGCCGCTGCGGCCTCGCGGCCCATCTGGCCGATCTGACGAAGTTGCGGCTTGGTCTCGGCTTCTCGCTGTTCCCGGACCAGCCGCATCGCCTCCTCGGGCCTGTTCTGCAACAGGGCGATGCTGGCCAGGCCCACCCGCAGGTTGGTCGCGATGGTCGGGTCCTGGACGTCGTAATCCCGGAGCAGTCGCTCGGCCTCGGCCCGCAGCGGCGGCAGCACATCGGTCAGCAGTGCCGGGGTGTTCAGGATCTGGCTGGGCAGGACCGGCATGGGATACCGGTTCGGCGGGATATCGGTCTCGCTGGCGATGACGGGTCTGCCGGTCTGGGACAGCGCCGGCCCCGGCGCGCTGACCATGGCGGCGACGACGGCGATCAGCCCCGCCGAAGCGAGAACGACAGACTTGCGCACCTTTTTCCCCCTGATGAGCGAAGACGATGGCGCCCTTGATCGCCCCGAGAGTCAATGTCGGATATCTCGGATCGCTGGAGACCCGTCGTGCACCGAACCCTCGCCGCCCTCGCCGCCCTTCTGTCGCTGACCGCCGCGCCGTCCTGGGGCCAGACGCTCGCCGCGTCCCTGCGGCTGTCCGGACCCGCGGGCGAGCGCACGATTGCGGCCGCGGACCTCGCCGACCTGCCGCGCCGGACCTTGTCCCTCACGGCCCACGGCGAGACCCACGTCTATGAAGGCCCGACCCTGGCCTCGGTACTGGAGCGGCTGGATGCGCCGCTCGGCCAGCGCCTGCGGGGCGAGGCGCTGAAGACCTTCGTCGTGGTGCGGGCCGCCGACGGCTATGTCGTGGTCTTCTCTCTGGCCGAGATCGATCCGGCGATGCGTCCGACGGCGGTGATCCTGGCCGATACGGCGGACGGCGCGCCCCTGTCGGCCGAGGAGGGGCCGCTGCGGATCGTCGTCGAAGGCGACGCCCGCCCCGCGCGGTCGGTGCGCCAGGTCACGGCGATCGAGCTCCGCGCGCCCTGACGCGCAACGATTGACTCGCGCCCCCTCCCGCGCCCAGCCTGCGTTGACGGTGGAGACGCGCGACATGCGAATGATACTGGCACTGTGCGCGGCGCTGACGCTCGGCGCCTGCGCGGCCGGCCCAACGGGCACCGACCCCGAAACCGCCGCCTGGTGGCGCACCACCGGCGTTCTCGCGGCCGACGACATGGAGGGCCGCGACACCGGCTCGGCGGGCTATGACCGCGCCGCCGCCTATGTCGCCCAGAGGTTCGCCGCCGCAGGCCTGACCCCGGCCGGAGAGGGCGGCGGCTTCTTCCAGCGCCTGACCTTCGACGAGATCGAGGTGGTTCCCGACGGCACGACGCTGTCGGTCGTCCACGCCGACGGCGCCACCCGCCCCTTGCGGTTCCTGCACGAGGTCTCGGTCACCCCGACCTGGGGCCTGGTCGAGCGACTGGACGCGCCCCTGGTGTTCCGGGGTTATTGCACGCCGTCCGACATGACCGGGGTCCGCGACGCCATCGTCGTCTGTTTCGGCGCGCGCCGGGCGGGCCAGACCACGGGTGGCGAGCGCCTGCGGGCCGCGACGGAGGCCGGGGCCGTGGCCATCGTCACCGTCGACGACATGGGCTTCACGGTCGAGCCGCCGCGCTGGCCGCTCGCCTATGCGCGAAGCGTCGTCCTGGCCGACAGTCCCCGCAGCCGCGCCCTGCCCAGCCTGCGCCTCAGCGCCCCGGCCTTCGTCGCGATGGCCCAGGCCGCAGGGCACGACGGAGCCGCGACCCTGGCCCAGGGCGCGCGGGGCGAGGCGATGGCGTCGTTCGACCTCGACGCCCGGCTCCAGGCGCGGTTCGCCACGCGCGAACGGCGCTCGACCTCGGACAATGTCCTGGCCGTCCTGCCCGGCACCGACCCGGCCCTGGCCGACCAGCCCGTCCTGCTGATCGCCCACCTGGACGGCTACGGCTACGGCACGCCGGTGGACGGCGACGGCCTGTATAACGGCGCGCTGGATGACGCCGCCTATGTCGCCACCCTGATCACCCTGGCCGAGCGGCGGCAGGGCCGAGGCCACCGCCGCCCGGTGGTCTTCGCCGCCGTCACGGGCGAGGAAAAGGGGCTGCACGGCTCGCGCTGGCTGGCGACCCACCCGACGCCGAACGCGCCGATGCCGGTCGCCGTGCTGAACCTCGACCAGCTGCGGCCCCTCTATCCCCTGACCATCCTGACCACGCTGGCGCTGGAGGATTCGACCTTGGGCCAGACGGTGCGCGACATCGCCGGGCCGATGGGGATCGAGGTCCGCCCCGATCTGGAGCCCGAGCGCGGCCTGTTGCGCCGTTCGGATCACTGGCCCTTCATGGAGCGCGGCGTTCCGGCGCTCAGCTTCCTGTTCGGCTTCGACGCGGGCACCGAGGCCGAGGCGCGGTATAGGGACTGGTACCGCCATCGCTACCACGCGCCCCAGGACGACATGACCACGCCGATCGACTTCCAGGCCCAGACGGATTTCCATCGCTTCTGGTTCACCCTCGTAAAGCGCGTCGCCGACGCCGATGCGCCACCCCAATGGCTGGCTGAGAGTCCCCTCCGCCCTCGTGACTGAGGAGCGCCCCTAGACGTTCCGTGTTTGTTCTGACATGTTGATCGGGCGGGACGGGTTCACAGGCGGGGTCGATCATGCAGGCCGGAGCGACGGTTCTTTCCTTTCCGGAGCGGGCGACGGTCGCCGCGCAACCGGTCGAGATCACGCGGGCCCCGCCCCATCACGCCGGTCACCGCGAGCGGCTGCGCCACCGCGCCCGCACCGCCGGCCTGACCCATCTGCCGGATTATGAACTGTTGGAACTGTTCCTGTTCCGCAGCCAGCCGCAGGGCGACGTCAAGCCGATCGCCAAGGCCCTCCTGACCCGTTTCGGCTCGCTCGCGGCGGTTCTGGCCGCCTCGGTCGAGGAACTGATGACCGTCCGCACCGAGGACACCCGGGGCCGCACCAAGGGCATCGGGGTCGAAACTGCGCTGGATCTGGCGGCGCTGCAGGAGGTCGCCCAGCGCGTCGCCAAGGAGCCGGCAACGAAGCGGACGGTGATTTCGTCGTGGACGGCGCTGCTCGCCTATGTCCGCGTCGCGCTCCAGCACGAACCGCGCGAACAGTTTCGCGTCCTGTATCTGGACAAGAAGAACCAGCTGATCCTCGACGAAGTCCAGAACCGGGGCACCATCGACCACGCCCCGGTCTATCCGCGCGAGGTGGTCCGGCGCGGGCTCGAAGTCAGCGCCGCCGCCATGATCCTGGTCCACAACCATCCATCGGGCGACCCGACCCCCAGTCGCGCCGACATCGACATGACCAAATTGATCGTCCAGGCGGCCAAGGCCCTGTCGGTCGAGGTCCACGACCACCTGATCATCGGCCGCGAAGGCGTGACAAGCTTCAAGTCGCTGGGGCTGATGTAGGACCCCGTCAGAACCGCGTGCTGATCGTCAGCCGCGCGTTCAGCGGCGCGCCGGTCGAGATGTTGGCGTTGTTGTGGGCGTCTGGGAAATAGGTCTCGTCCAGCAGGTTCTCGACGTTCAGCTGGACCTGCACCCGGTCCGACAGATCGTAGAAGGCGGCCGCATCGACCCGGAAGAAGCCGGGCAGACGGGTGGTCGCGGCGCTGGTGCGGATGGCGGCGAACTGGTCGGACTGGTGGGTCACGCCCAGGCCCAGACCCAGCCGGTCGCTGACCTCGAACCGGTTCCACAGGCTGAACTGCTGCTCGGGCACTTGGGCCAGCCGCACGAAGTCGTTGCCGGACAGTACCGCGTCCTGCCAGGCATAGCCGGCGCTGATCTGCCAGCGGTCGGTCAGGTTGCCGGTCGCCGACAGCTCCAGCCCCTGGGTCCGGGTCTCGCCGACGTTGATGCTCTGGGCCGGGTTGGCCGGATCGGGCGTCGTGGCGTTGGTGCGGTCCAGCTGGAACAGGGCGGCGGTCACGATCAGGTTCGGCCGCGCCTGCCATTTCAGCCCGACCTCGGTATTGGTGAACCGCTCCGGCTCCAGGTCTTCCTGTGTCGTCGTCAGGCTCAGGAACTGTTCGCCCGACCGGGGCAGGAACGACCGGCTGTAGCTGGTATACAGCGACAGGTTCGGCTGAGGCTTGTAGATCAGGCCCAGTCGCGGCGACACCTTCTCGTCGGTGCGCGCGAACGGCCGGTCGGGCGTGGGCAGCAGATCCAACCCGTCGATGTCGAACCGGTCGAACCTCAGGCCAGCCACGATGTCGAACCGCTCGCCGATGCTGATCTGGTCCTGCACATAGGCCGACAGGGTCTCGACCGTCGACACCGTCTCGCGCGCCAGGGCCCCGAACGTCACCGTCGGAAACACCGGGCTGGTCAGGCTCAGGTTGGCGTTCGACAGGGTGCCGTTGCGGCGCGAGTTGGCGGTGTCTTGGCTCCCGTACTCCACGCCGAACAGGATCCGATGCGCCAGCGGGCCGGTGGTCGTCTCCCACACGAGGTTGGACTGCAGCTGCAGGGTCTCGCGCGTCGTCGCGTCGACATAGGCCGACAGCGGCACGGTCCCGGTCTGGCTGGTCGCCGCCCCGCCCGGGAAGACATTCGCATAGGTCTTGTCGAAATCGCCGTAGAGTACCGTGGTCGAGACAGACAGGCCGGGCGCCAGCTCGCCGTCGATCCGGCCCTTCAGGATGCTCGCCTCCAGGGTGGTGCGATTGACCTCGGGCACCCCGAAGAACCGGTCACGGTAGCCTTCCAGCGGGCGACCGTTCAGCGACGGCACGCCCCGGTCCGTGGTGCGGTCATCGTCGACGTATTCATACGACAGGCCCGCGCGCCAGCCGCCGCCCAGGTCGGCCGCCAGATAGGGGTTCGCCGCGAACCGCTGGCCCTCGTAGACGTCCCGGTGGTTGCCCAGTTCCTCGTAGACCGCGTTCAAGCGGAAGGCCGCATTGTCGCCGAGAGGGGTGTTCAAATCCCCCGACACGTCCCAGGCCCCGAAGCTGTTGGCCGAGACCCGCGAGCCGAAGAAGGCGTCCGCCGAGGTCGGCGTCTTCTGCACCCGATTGACGATGCCGCCGCCGCCGCCCCGGCCGAAGATCAGGGCGTAGGGGCCCTTCAGCACCTCGACCCGCTCCAGATTGTACAGGCCGCGATAGTACTGGACGTCGTCGCGCACCCCGTCGAGGAAGAAGTCGGCGGTGGTGTTCTGGCCCCGCAGGGTGATCTGGTCCCGGTTGCCCTCGCCTTGGCCCACGGTCACGCCGGGCACATAGCGCAGCACGTCGGACAGGCTGTAGGCGGCCTGGTCGTCCAGCTGCTGGCGCGTCACGACGTTCAGGCTCTGCGGCACGTCGATCAGCGGCGTGTCGGTCTTGGTCGCCGTCACCGAATTGACCGCGACATAGCCCTCCGTCTGGCCCGTGACGATGATGGTGCCCAGGTCGTCGGTCGCCTGCTGGGCCAGGGCGGCGGCGGGCAGGGCCAGAAGGACGGCGGTCGAGGCCAGAAGAGAACGCATGGAGCGAGGCACCAGAAGGAGGGAGGACGACCCTCATTAGTGAGACGCATTCTTAGTTGCAACGCTAATTGCGAGCGTCTCGCAAGCTTCGCCCGGGCCCTGGGGTTCGTGTCCGCCCCGCGTCTGCAGAAGACCGTTGGTGGTGGCTGGGGGCGGGATCGAACCGCCGACCTGTGGGTTATGAATCCACCGCTCTAACCATCTGAGCTACCCAGCCCCAGACCAGGCGAACCTGGCGCGGGCGTCGCGGGCGGGCAATGACAGCCGGGCGCGCGCGAGGCGTGCCTATATCGCCCGCGCTCCGCCGGTTCAAGCGGGGACTTGGCGCAGGGCCGGACCCGGCCCTGGCGCGACAGGCCGTCGCGCGTGGCCGAACGGTGGAACGGTGGCGCTTCGCCGTCGTTCCGGCCATATCCCGACATCGCGTCCAAACCCGGAGACTTCCATGCGCCCCATGCTGCTCGCCGCCACGACCTCCCTTCTCGCCTTCGCCGCCGCCTGCGGGGCCAATGGCGAGCCGACGTCCGCCTCGCCCCAGCAGGCGGGCGCTCCGGTCGAGACGCGCCCGGCCAACGCGCCGGACCAGCAGCCCGCCTTCGCCAACCAGACCCGCGCCCCCGGCGTGACGACACAGCGGGCCCTCGCCCACACCGTCGTCGCCTCCGGTCTGGTCCAGCCCTGGGGGCTCGCGATGCTGCCGGACGGCCGCTGGCTGGTGACCGAGCTTCAGGGTCGGCTCCGCATCGTCACCGCCGACGGTCAGGTGGGCGAGCCGATCACGGGCCTGCCCGCGGTCGACGCCGTGGGTCAGGGCGGCTTGCTGGACGTTCTGGTCGGCCCGACCTTCGCCCAGGACCGCATGATCTACTGGAGCTATTCGGAGCGCCGGGAAGGCGGCAACGCCACCTCGGTCGCGCGCGGAGCCCTGTCGGCCGACGGCGCGCGGGTGGAGAACGTCCAGGTCATCTTCCGCGCCGGCCCCGTCTATGACGGCGACAAGCATTTCGGCTCGTCCCTGGCCTTCGATCCGGCCGGTCACCTGTTCATCACGCTCGGCGACCGCTCCGACGCCCCCATGCGGCCCCAGGCCCAGCAGCTTGACAGCCACATGGGCAAGATCATCCGCATCAATGCCGACGGCTCGGTCCCCGCCGACAATCCCTTCGTCGGTCGCGAGGGGGCCCTGCCCGAGATCTGGTCGATCGGTCACCGGAACGTCCAGGGCGTGGCCATCCAGTCCGGCACGGGCGCGGCCTGGACGGTCGAGCACGGCACGCGCGGCGGCGACGAGGTCAACCTCGTCGAGGGCGGCAAGAACTACGGCTGGCCCGAAGTCACCTACGGCATCGAGTATCGTGGCGGGCCGATCAACGGCGGCATCACCGCGCGCGAAGGCACCGAACAGCCCGTCTACTACTGGGATCCCAGCGTCGCTCCGGGTGGCCAGACCTTCTATTCCGGCCCGATGTTCCCGGAATGGCAGGGCAACCTGCTGGTCGCGGTGCTGAAGGACAAGCACATCGCCCGCCTGGTGATCGAGGACGGCCGCGTTGTGGGCGAGGAGCGCCTGTTGACCGACCTGGGCGAGCGTATCCGCGATGTCGCCGTGGCCCCCGACGGCGCCGTCTGGGCGATCACCGACGAGGACAACGGCAAGCTGGTGCGTCTGGCCGCGCGTTGAGGTCGGGCTGGACCGGGAGGGCTATCCGCCCTTCCGGTCCAGCTTGTAGGGCACGAAGTTCGAAGGGTGACTGACGACGCGCTCATGCGCGCGCGGCGGCCTCGGGCTGACCAGCATCCCGCCCCACAGGGCGAAGGACATCATGGCGTGCTGGAGGTTCTTGTCCTTGTCGTTCATTCTGGCGTCTCCTTTTGCTGAACGGTCAAAGGAGACGCGTCGTGCGTCGGGGGATCTCACCCTCTCGTCGTTTCGCGTCAGATTGCACCATGCCCCATTGAAAGCCGCGGATCAAGTTTTTGCTCCGCAACCGGAGTACTTTTCGTACATATGTCGTCTTCCGGACACGCCGCCCCCCGGGCGATCGCCACGCCCTGCATCAAGGTCTGCGTGGTCGACGGGGCCTCCAGCCTGTGTCTGGGCTGCTATCGGACCCTGTCCGAGATCGGCGGCTGGAGCGCGCTGGACGACGCCGAACGGGCCCGGATCATGGCCGATCTCCCCGCCCGCCGGGACCGGATCGACCCGGCCCTGCGGGGCGACTGACCGCGCGCGGACCGCCGTTCGCCCGTCAACCTTTCGTCAGCCACGTCGGTTCACCGCATCCCAACCGCGCTCTGCGATACAGGCGTCAGGCCGCAGAAGCGGTCCAGTCGCATGGATGGGTCCCTCGTGCGTTTCGACCTTCAGTCCGCGATCGTCATGGGCACGGCGACGCTGTCCTCGATGACCGTCGCCTGGTGGTTCACCCACCGCGAACCGCAGGTGGCCGAGGCCGCCGTGCCGACGCCCGCCCATGCCGCCGCCCTGACCGGACCCGCCTCGGGCCAGGCCGCCCAGATCGCCCGCTCGCCCGACGGCCACTACTGGGCCCAGGCCGACATCGAGGGTCGCGCCGTCCGCATGCTGGTCGATACCGGCGCCAGTGTCGTCGCCCTGACGCGAGAGGACGCCCTGCGGCTGGGCCTTCGCCTGACCCCCGCCGACTTCACCCAGACGGTCGAGACCGCGTCCGGCCCCGTGAAGGCCGCCGCCATCGAACTGGATCACGTCGCCGTCGCCGGGGCCCGGGTCGAAAACGTCCGCGCCCTGGTCGTCGAAAAGGGCCTACCGCATTCGCTGCTGGGCATGAGCTATCTCGGCCGCCTCTCCGCCTTCGAGGCCCGCCCCGCCGGTCTGACGCTGCGGCCCTAGACCCGGCGACTAGAGCGCCTTCACCGACACCGACACCGCCGTCGCCAGCAGATACAGAGCGAACGCCCGCCTCAGGACCCTGCGGTCCAGCCGGTGCGCCAGCCGCGCCCCGAACGGGGCGACCAGGGTGGTCAGCAGCCCCATCGCCACCGCCGCGGGCACATTGACATAGCCCAGACTCAGCGGCGGCCGCCCGCTCGCCTCCCAGCCCGACACCACGAACCCCAGCGTCGCCGCGATCCCGATGGCCACGCCGAACCCCGACGCCGTCGCCACCGCCTGATGGATCGGCCGCCCGCACAGGGTCATCAGCATGCCGCCGAAACTGCCGCCGCCGACCCCCATCATCGCCGACAGCCCGCCGATCAGCATTCCGATCCCGCGCCGCCCCCAGCCGTCCGGCAGATCCTTCGCCAGGGTCGCGCTCTCGGGCAGCAGACCCATCTGCGCCGCGACGACCACCAGACAGACGCCATAGACGACCGCCAGCCCCTCCATCGAGGTCAGACCCGCCACCCCCGCCCCGATCAGGGCCCCGAAGGCGACCCAGGGCGTCCACCGCTTCAGCACCCGCTCGTCCACCGCCCCATGCGCCCGGTGCGCCCCCAGCGACCGCCAGGACGTCGCGACGATGGTCAGCAGCGAGGTCCCGATGGCGACATGCAGATTGGCCTCGCCGCCCAGCCCCAGCACCGAGAACGCATAGAACAGGGCCGGCACCAGCACCGTCCCGCCGCCGACCCCGAACAGCCCGGCGATCAACCCGCCGACCAGCCCCGCAGCCAGAACCGCGGTGCCCAACAGCAGCAGTTCGGTCAGATCGAGCCCGTTCAGAACCGCACCGTCGCGCCCAGCTGGACGATCGGGAAGATACCCTTGTCCTCGGCCTCGGCGGAGATGTCGCGCGCCTCCTGCTCCAGCCGGGCGCGAAAGGTCGGGTCGTTCGACAGGCTGCCGCCGGTGGAGGTCAGGGCCACCTCGGGCGCCTCGCTCCAGGCCACGCCGGCGATGGCGCGAAAGCCCCAGCGGCTCTCGCGATAGAAGGCGTCGTCGAAGCCCACGCCGACGAAAGGCGCGACGTCCGACAGTTTGATCGCGCCGGACAGGGTGCCGATCTGGCCGGGCGTGAAGGTCTGGCCCCCGATGTCCAGCGGCACGCTCGGCCGGGCGTTCAGCCCGATCGTTCGCTCTCCGACATAGACCCCGCCCGAGATCAGGAAGGCATTGGCGAACGGATGCACGTCGACGAAGGCCGAGACGGTGTCGAAGTCGAACCGCCCCGAATAGTCCACCCCGTCGAAGCTCTGATCGAGGTCATAGCCCAGGGTGTCGATCCCGCCGCGCACCACGAACACCGGCCCCAGCGACAGCTGCGCCTCCACGCCCACCCCCGGGGTGCCGAGGTTCAGCGCCGCCGTGATCGGCGATCGCGATCGGGTCTGGGCCTCGGCGGCGCCCGCGACGGCGACGAGGCAGGCGGCGAGGATCAGGGCGCGTGTCATGGGCAAGACAGAGCGCCCAACGTGCTTAACACAGGCTTGACGTCAGGCCGCCTGATCCACCTTGTCGCGGCGCGCCTCTGCCTCGCGCACCGCGTCCAGCGCCCGGTCCAGCACCTCCAGCCCCGCGCCGGCTCCGATCGCCTCGACCGTCAGGATGCGCCGGAACGCCCGCGCGCCCGGCCGCCCGTGCATGAGCCCCAGCATGTGCCGCGCCATGGCCGGCAGGGCGACACCCTCGGCCAGCCGCGCCGCCAGATAGGGCCGATAGCGTTCCACCGCCTCGGACGCGTCGACGTCGGCGCTCTCCGCACCGAAGATGCGCCGATCCGCCTGCCCCAGCAGGGCCGGCTCGTGATAGGCCGCGCGCCCCAGCATGACGCCGTCCAGCGCCACCCCATCGGCGTCATCCAGATGCGCCTCCGCCTCGTCCAGCGAGCCGATTCCACCATTGATCGAGATCGACAGATGCGGCCGCTCGCGCTTCAGCCGCCGAACCAACCCATAGTCCAGCGGCGGCACGTCCCGGTTCTCCTTGGGCGACAGACCCTTCAGCCAGGCCTTCCTCGCATGGACGACGAAGACGGACGCGCCCACGGCCGCGCAGGCGTCGACCGTGGCGAACAGGCTCTGCTCCGGCTCCTGCTCGTCCACCCCGATCCGGCATTTGACCGTGGCGGGCACGTCGACGGCCTCCCGGATCGCGGCCATGCAATCGGCCACCAGTTCCGGCTCGCGCATCAGACACGCTCCGAACCGACCCGACTGCACCCGGTCCGACGGGCAGCCGACGTTCAGGTTGATCTCGTCGTATCCGAAGCTCGCCCCGATCCGCGCGGCCTGGGCCAGCTGATCCGGGTCCGACCCGCCCAGCTGCAGCGCCACCGGATGCTCCACCGCATCGAAGGCCAGCAGCCGCTCGGGATCGCCGTGGATCACCGCCGGGGCCGTGACCATCTCGGTATAGAGCAGGGCGCGGGTCGTCAGCG
This sequence comes from Caulobacteraceae bacterium, assembly GCA_947475735.1. Classification (GTDB taxonomy): domain Bacteria; phylum Pseudomonadota; class Alphaproteobacteria; order Caulobacterales; family Caulobacteraceae; genus Brevundimonas. The sequence continues at coordinate 18,040 of CANJLQ010000006.1, read as the reverse complement.
CCCGGTGGAAGGCGCGGCAATGCCGGTCCGTCCAGTCCATCATCGGCGCGACGGACAGGCGACGGTGGTCCTTCAGGGGGTCGGCGGACGCGCTCATGCCGGTCACATAGGCCAGACGAGTGCCGAAATCACGCCCTGGGCTGGTCGGGAGCGGCCAGAGCGACCTGTGTTTCAAAAGAGGTTCATCACGGCGAACACAACGAAGGCACAACGGACACGGCGGGGCCGAGTGCGTGGAGGGGACTTCGACCGGGCACCGGCCACATGGAGGCCTCCGAATAGCGGCTAGCGCCGCTAGGTTGGGGCCGACGCGAAGCGTCCATTTACGAAGCGCACGAGCGGGGCGCTGGCGACCGACGCTCTCGACAGCCACTCGGTCCCGTCGTGTCCGTTGTGCCTTCGCTGTGCTCGCTGTGATGAAACCCTTCTCTTGCGAACCAACCCCGCCGTCGCCGGGTCAGTAGGCGAAGTCGCGGTAGATGCGGCTGAGGTCGCCCTGCCAGTCCCCGTGATACAGGTCCAGCAGCCGTTCGGCCGGTGTCACGCCGCTGTCGGCGATGTCTTCCAGCTCCGCCAGATAGCCCCGCTCGTCCACCATCCCGCCGCTGAACCGCGCCCGGTTCTTCAGCCCCTGCCGCGCGATGGCGACCATGTCGACCGCCACGTCGCGCACCGACCGCCCCGCCACCTCGGCCTTGAGGCCCAGCTTGGTCACGTCGCGGCGCAGCCGCTCGTGGTCGGCGATGTCCCAGTCCTTGCACAGGTCCCAGGCGGCGGCCAGCGACGGCGCGTCGTAGAAGATGCCGGTCCACAGGGCGGGCAGGGCGCAGATCCGGCTCCACGGCCCGCCGTCTGCCCCCCGCATCTCCAGGTACTGTTTCAGACGCACTTCCGGGAACAGGGTGGTCAGATGGTCGGCCCAGTCCTTGTGCGTCGGCAACTCGTCGGGCAGGGCGGGCAGGCGGCCCTCCAGAAAGTCGCGGAACGACTGGCCCGAGGCGTCGATGTAGCGGTCGCCGCGCTTGGCGAAATACATCGGCACGTCCAGCGCATAGTTCACATAGGTCTCGAACCCGAACCCGTCCTCGAACACGAAGCCCAGCATGCCGGTCCGGTCCGGATCGGTGTCGGTCCAGACGTTGGCGCGCGCCGACAGGAAGCCGTTCGGCCGCCACTCGGTGAAGGGCGAGCAGGCGAACAGGGCCGTGGCGATGGGCTGCAGAGCCAGAGAGGTGCGGAACTTCAGCACCATGTCCGCCTCGGTGTCGAAGTCCAGGTTGGCCTGGATGGTGCAGGTCCGCAGCATCATGTCCAGGCCCAGCCCGCCGACCTTGGGCATGTAGGACCGCATGATGTCGTAGCGGCCCTTGGGCATGACCGGCACGTCCTCGCGCGTCCACATCGGATCGAAACCGGCCCCCAGGAAGCCCAGGTTCAGCTGGTCGGCCACCTGCTTGACCTCCATCAGGTGCTGGCCGGTCTCCGAACAGATGTCGTGGATGTCCCTCAGCGGCGCGCCCGACAGCTCGAACTGCCCGCCCGGCTCAAGGCTGATCGAGGCGGCGTAACCTTCGGTGTTCTTGCGTTCCAGGGCGATGACGTGGCCGCCTTCCTCGACCGGGGCCCAGCCGAACCGCTGCAGGCCGGTCAGCATGGCGTGGATGCCGCTGGGGCCCTCATAGGTCGGACGCCGCAGGGTCGACTTGTCGAACCCGAACTTCTCGTGCTCGGCCCCGACGCGCCACTGGTCCTTGGGCTTCATCCCCCTGGACAGGGCCCCGACCAGATCATCGAACGTGAGCGGAGCCGTCTCGGTCATGCGGGGAAGCCTTGCAGGTGTCGCGGCTAGATGGGCGGGATTGTGGCATGACTCAAGGGGGCAGCGTTGCGGCCTACCGCTCCCAATCCCCCACGGCGGCCTGCCACAGGGTCATGGCGGCGATGGCGGCGGTGTCCGCCCTCAGAATGCGCGGCCCCAGCGACACGGCGGTGGTGAAGGGCAGGCCCCGCAAGCGCTCGCGCTCCTCGGGCGAAAACCCGCCCTCCGGCCCGATCAGGATGGCCCAGGGTTGGCGTTCTCCCTCCCCTTTATGGGGAGGGACGGGCGGCGAAGCCGCCAGGGTGGGGTGCGAACGGGTCGCCTCGTCCTGAACGGCCCCACCCGGGCTCCGCTGCCGCTCCGCCGTCCCTCCCCATGAAGGGGAGGGAGAGAGCGCGGGGATCACCGGCGTCCCACCCGTCTCGTCGCAGAACATCAGCCGACGGCCGTCCTCCCAGGCGTCGAGCATCGTCTCCAGCTTCACAGGCTCGTCGATCACGGGCACGTCCAGCCGCCCGGTCTGCTCCGCGGCTTCCTCGGCGATGGCGTCCAGCCGGTCGAGACGGAGGCGGTCGGCGTTGGTTCTCTGGGTGATCGCCAGCCGGACGCGCTTGGCCCCTAGCTCGGCGGCCTTCTCGACGATAGTCTCGACCCGCGCCTTCTTCACCACGGCGACGATCAGCTCCAGGTCCGGTCCGAACGTTTGGGGTCGCGCCTGTTCCTCGGCGCGCAGGATCACGCCCTTCTTCAGCACCTCGGCGACGACGCAGCGCCATTCGCCGTCGACGCCGTTGAAGACCAGCAAGGGATCGCCCGCCTTCAGCCGCATGACCTGGGTCAGGTAGCGCGACTGATCTAGCGTCGGCGCGAGCGCGGCGCCGACCGACAGGGGCTGGGGGACGTGAAGGCGGATCATGCCCGCCCCTTACCTCAGAGCGACCGCGCGATGAGCAGCTTCATGATCTCGTTCGTCCCGCCGTAGATGCGCTGGACGCGGGCGTCCTTGTACAGCTGGGCGATCGGATATTCGTTCATATAGCCGTAGCCGCCGTGCAGCTGGAGCATCTCGTCGATGGTCTCGCCCTGGATGTCGGTGACCCAGTATTTGGCCATCGAGGCGGTGACGGCGTCCAGCTGACCCTTCAGGTGCAGGCCGATGCAGTGGTCGACGAAGACGCGGGCCACGGTCAGCTTGGTCTTGACCTCGGCCAGCTTGAACTGGGTGTTCTGGAAATCCAGGATCCGCTTGCCGAAGGCCTTGCGTCCCTTGACGTATTCCAGAGTCTCATGGAGCCCCCGCTCGGCGGCCGCCACGCCCTGGACGGCGATGTTAAGCCGCTCCTGCGGCAACTGCTGCATCAGCTGGATGAAGCCCAGCCCCTCGCCGCCGCCGATGATGTTCTCGCCCGGCACCTTCACGTCGTTGAAGAACAACTCCGACGTGTCGTTGCCCTCCATGCCGATCTTGTGCAGGTTCCGCCCCCGCTCGAAGCCTTCAGCGCCGTCGGTCTCGACCACGATCAGGCTGGTGCCCTTGGCGCCCTCGGCCGGGTCCGTCTTGGCGACCACGATGATGAAGTTGGCCAGCTGGCCGTTGGTGATGAAGGTCTTGGAGCCGTTCACCACATACTGGTTGCCCTGTTTGATGGCCGTGGTCTTGATGCCCTGCAGGTCACTGCCCGCGCCCGGCTCGGTCATGGCGATGGCGCCGACCAGTTCGCCGGTCAGCAGTCGCGGCAGCCAGCGCTCTTTCTGCTCCTCGGTGCCGTAGTGCCAGATGTAGGGGGCGACGATGGCGTTGTGCAGCGAAATGCCGAAATGGTCCGCGCCCTTCCAGCCCAGCTGGCGCATCAGGACGACCTCGTGGCGATAGTCGCCGCCCATGCCGCCGTCTTCCTCGGGCATGGACAGGCCCAGCAGGCCCGCCTCCCCGGCCTTGTTCCACAGCGCGCGCGGCACGGTGGAGTTGGCGATCCACGACTGGACGGCCTCGGGCGGGGCGTGCTCGTCGATCCATTTGCCGACGCTGTCGGAGAACAGGACGATCTCCTCGTCCTGCATGAAGTCGGGCTCGGGGATGGACAGGGGGTTCATGGGCAATCTCCTTTCCTTCTCCCAATGGGAGAAGGTGGCCGCGAAGCGGACGGATGAGGGTCGGGTGGGTCAGTCGGCGAAAGCCGTCCCTCACCCTTTCGCGCGAGGACGACGGCTTCGCCGCCGTGCGCTCAAGCCCTCTCCCACCGGGAGAGGGCGGAGTGGATCAGAACGCCTCCGCCGGCATGGCCATCAGCAGGTCCGCGCCGGTCTTCAGCTTGACCAGGTGGCTGTGCGCGTCGGGCAGGATGCGCTCGACGAAATAGCGGCCGGTGATCAGCTTGTTGGCATAGAAGGGATCGTCCGACCCGGCGTCGATCTTGGCCTGCGCCGCCTTGGCCATCTGCGCCCAGAGGTAGGCCAGCGCCGTCACGCCGAACAGGTTCAGGTATTCCGTGGACGCCGCCCCGGCGTTGTCCGGGTTCTGCATGCCGTTCTGCATCAGCCACATCGTGCCTTCCTGCAGCTTCTTCTTGGCGTCGGCCAGGCCGTCGACATAGGGCTTGATGGGGCCGTCCACGCCGTTCTCGGCCACGAAGGCGTCGATGTCGGCGAACCAGCTCATGATCGCCCGCCCGCCGTTGCCCGGCAGCTTGCGCCCCACCAGGTCCAGCGCCTGGATGCCGTTGGTGCCCTCGTAGATCATGGTGATCCGGGCATCGCGCAGATACTGCGACGCCTGGAAATGCTCGGTGTAGCCGCTTCCGCCGTGGACCTGCATGCCCAGGGACGCGACGTGGAAGCCCTTGTCGGTCAGATAGGCCTTCAGCACGGGCGTCAGCAGGCCCATGTAATCCTTGGCCTTCTGGGCGGTCGCCGGGTCCTCGGACTTTTCCAGGTCGGCCTGAAGCGCGGTCCACAGGATGAAGGCCTGGCCGCCTTCGACGAAGGCGCGGGCTTCCAGCAGCATGCGGCGCACGTCCGGGTGGACCAGGATCGAATCCGCCGGGCCGTCGGGGTTCTTCGGACCCGTCAGGCTGCGGCCCTGCAGGCGGTCCTTGGCGAACTCGACGGCGGCCTGATAGGCGGCCGAGCCGATGGCCAGGCCTTGCAGGCCGGTGCCCAGGCGCGCTTCGTTCATGACCACGAACATGTTGTTCATGCCCCGGCCTTCCTCGCCGATCAGCCAGCCCTTGGCGCCCTCGTACTGCATCACGGCGGTGGCGTTGCCGTGGATGCCCATCTTGTGCTCCAGGCCGGTGCATTCCAGCGTGTTGCGTTCGCCCAGCGAGCCGTCCTCATTGACCAGGAACTTGGGCACCAGGAACAGCGACAGGCCCTTGATGCCCGGCACCGCACCCTCGACCCGGGCCAGCACCGTGTGGATGATGTTCTCGGCGAAGTCGTGCTCTCCGGCCGAGATCCAGATCTTCTGGCCGGTGATCGAATAGCTGCCGTCGCCGTTCGGCACGGCCTTGGTGCGCACCATGCCCAGGTCGGTGCCGCACTGGGGCTCGGTCAGGTTCATGGTCCCCGACCATTCGCCGGTCGCCATCTTGGGCAGATATTTCTGCTTCAGCTCCTCCGAGGCATTGGCGTGGATGCCGGCATAGGCACCCGCCGTCAGGCCCGGATACATCGAGAACGCCGCCGACGCGCCGGCCGTGAACTGGCCGAAGGCCGAGCCGACGATCGACGGCATGCCCTGGCCGCCATAGGCCGGATCGGCGGTCAGGGCGGGCCAGCCGGCCTCGACCATGGCCAGATAGGCCTCTTTCCAGCCCTTGGGCCCGGTCACGACCCCGCCCTCGGCCCAGTGGCAGCCCTCCTTGTCGCCCGAGTGGTTGATCGGGGCGATCACTTCCTCAGCGAACTTGGCGCCCTCCTCCAGGATCTGCTGCACCAGATCGGACGACACATCGGTGAAGCCCGGCTGGTTCGTGTAGCGATCGATCTCCAGAACCTCGTTCAGAATGAAGGTCAGGTCGCGGACGGGCGCCTTGTAGGCCATGGGGTCAGGCTCTCAGCTTGAACGGATGATGGTGGTGATGGTCGAGGCGTTCGCGCAGCACCGAGGCGTATTCCTCGGCGCCGGGCAGAAGGTCGGGCCGCTGTTCGGACAGGCGAGCCTCCATGGCGGCGCAGGCCTCCTCCGCCATCTCGATGGCGGCGTCCAGGTCCTCGCGCTGCTGCTTCAGGGCCTCGATCTGGGCGCGGTGACGCCGCAGGGCGATAGCCATCTGATGGGTGTTGCCGTCGTTCCTGTCATACAGATCCAGCATCTCCTGGATCTCGGTCAGGGTGAAACCGATGCGCCGGCCGCGCAGGATCAGCTTCAGCCGGGCACGGTCGCGCGCGTCGTAGACCCGCGTCTGGCCCTTGCGCGCGGGGGTCAGAAGCCCCTTGTCCTCATAGAATCTCAGGGCGCGCGCCGTCGCTCCGAACTCGCGGCAGAGCTGGCGGATCGAATAGGTGCGATGATCGTCGGCGGTCGCCATGACCGCCTCATAACTTGACGCGGACGTAAAGGGAAGCTTTCAGCGTGTCGCATGGCTCGTAAGCACGTGAACAAGGGTGTCGCCCCTCGAAAGGGCGACCTGCCGCAGAAGGACTGCGTGGTCTGTAACCGGCCCTTCACCTGGCGCGCAAAATGGGCCCGTGACTGGGACACCATCACCACCTGCTCGGACCGCTGCCGCGGAATGCGCCGCGCCCGGGCCTCGACGACGGAACCTTCGGCGTGACAGGGTCGTTGCCGGACCATCGTCCGCCGGATCCACGCCCCGTGAACATCATTTCCCGCCGCCCCCGCATGGTCGCCGTCGCCGCCGTGACCGGCGTGGCCGCCCTTGCGCTCGCGGGCTGGGGTCTCGCGCCGCGCACTGACGCCGAGGGCCGCTCACTGGGCCCGCGCATGGCCATCAGCCTGGTCGCCCCGCGCGAGCCCGAGATCACCGAAGGCGAGGTACTGGAGGTCGGAACCCTCAGCGACGGCTTCGACCGCGCCGCGCTCGAACGCGCCGCCGAGCCGGTCGAGGACCCCACATGGATGCCGCCCGACGCCTATGCCGGACCGGACGCCGCCCTGCCGCGCATGCCGACGCCCCGGCCGGTCGCCTTCGAAGACCGTTCGCCGCTCCCCGAACCCCCGCCGGAACCGCGCCAACCCCTGCGCGACGGCTCGCGCTGGTTCGGCCTGGACCGGATGCGGGCGGACGCCGCCGCCGAGCGCGACGAACGACGCCAGAGACGCGCCGAGCAGGAGGCCTTGGAGCGTCGCATGTGGGCCGAACGCCGGGACCGCGACGACGGTCCCACCTGGGGTCCCCGCCTCGACCCGCGCGACCGATACGTCGACCGCGACGCGCGCGACGCACAGGACCGGGCGCTCGCCGACCGCGACCGGTTCGACGCCCAGGAAGCCCCGATCCCCTCCGGCCCCGTGCCCTACGAGGCCTATCGTGAGGACGGCGCGCCCGAATAAGCCGCAAGGATTACAGCGGGGTAATGCTGTCTGCGATTTAATCCACCTGTCCGGATTGTAACTGGAGAAGGGCGCGACCGGTCGCCACACCTCTCGTCATAAACGAGGGGAACCCCAGGCGATGACCAAGTCCATTCTGCTGGCCACCACGGCCATGCTCTTCAGCGCCTCCGGGGCCCTGGCACAGGCCGCGCCTCCGCCGGCCGCGTCCGGCTCGGCCGCGCCCCAGTCGGCGGCCCAGACGCCGGTGCCGACCGGCCCCACGACCCAGGCTCCCCTGGTCGACGCCTCCCAGCAGGGCGTCCTGGTCTTCACCCCCGACTTCTTCGCCGACCAGCGCCCGAACACGGCGCTCGACATGGTCAACCGCGTGCCCGGCTTCTCGGTCCAGGACGGCGACGGCTCGCGCGGGTTCGAAGGCGCGGTCGGCAACATCCTGATCAACGGCTCGCGCCCGGCGTCCAAGAACGACACGGGCTCCTCGGTCCTGTCGCGCACCCTCGTGCCCCAGGTCGAGCGGATCGAGCTGATCCGCGGCGGCGCGCCCGGCATCGACATGCAGGGCTATTCGGTCGTGGTGAACGTCATCACGCGGTCGACGGCCAGCACCGAGCAGATCGCCACGATCAACGGCTTCTTCTTCGAGGGGGGGACCGACCGCGCGTCCGGCACCTATCAGTTCACCCGCCGCGAAGGCGAACGCGTCTGGGGCTTCACCCTGGGCGACGGCGTGGCGATCAACGATTCCAACGGCGTCGGCCGGGTCGTGCGCCGCGATGCCACCGGCATCGTCACCCGCAACGAAGGCTATTACGACGATCAGACCGGCGGCGGTCAGTCGGCACGCGTCAACTTCGCCGATGCCTTCCTGGGCGGCAAGATCGACCTGACGGCGCGGATCGGCACCAACGACTACAGCCAGTTCAGCCTGCAGGACGGGCCCGGCATCCTGCGCGACAGCCGTTTCGCCGAAGAGGGCACCAGCGGAGAGGTCGGCGCGGTCTTCACCCGGCCGATGGCCACCGGCCTGACCTCCGAGACCCGCTTCATCCGCGAATGGAACGATTTCGAGAACGCCTCGACCTTCGTCACCACGACCAACGGCGTGGCGGGCCCGCTGCAGCGTTTCGCCTCCGAAGGCGAGGCCTCCGAGACCATCCTGCGCTCGCTGCTGCGCTGGGAACGGTCCTCCTCGGTCACCCTCGAGGCCGGGGGCGAGGTCGCCTACAACATGCTGGAGATCGCCCAGCAGCTCAGCGACGGCGGCGTGGCCATTCCCCTGCCCAGCGACCAGATCAGGGTCGAGGAGACGCGCGGCGAGATCTTCGGCCGCGGCACCTGGCGCATCCGCCCGAACCTGACGCTGGAGGGCGGGGTTCGTCTTGAGGCCTCGACCATCAGCCAGTCCGGCGATGCCGACCGCGAGGAGAGTTTCTACTACGTCAAGCCGCGCTTCCTCGCGACCTGGACCCCCAGGCCCCAGAACCAGGTCCGCTTCCGCTTCGAGCGCGAGGTGGGCCAGCTCGACTTCGGCGACTACGCCGCCGGCGCGGATCTGGAGGACGAACAGCTGTTCGGCGGCAATGTCGATCTGGTGCCCGAGGAGCGCTGGATCACCGAACTGACCTATGAGCGCCGCTTCCTCGGCGACGGCATCGTCTCGGTGGGCTACCGCCACGACGAGATCGTCGGCGTCATCGACCGCCTGCCCCTGCCGCAGGGCCTTTCGGCGGTCGGCAACATCGGCGACGGGACGCTGGATCAGCTGGCCGTCAACGTCGTCCTGCCGCTGGACGGGGTCGGCTTCTCGGGCGGCGAGTTCCGCTTCCGCAACACCTGGAACTCGACCTCGGTGACCGATCCGACGACCGGCGAGGACCGGTCCATTTCGGGCGTCCGGCCCTCCCAGCCCGCCTTCACCATCGCCCAGGACATCACCAGCTGGCGGATCAACTGGGCGGTGACCTATCTGGAGAGCCTGCGCCAGTTCAACTATGGCCCCGACCAGATCTCGGGCTTCACCGGCAGCGACTATTTCGAGGCCAACATCGAGTACAAGCCGACCCCGACCCTGGCCATCCGCGCCCAGGTCAACGTCTGGAACGACTTCCAGGCCGAGCGCACCGTCTTCGCCAACCGCAGCGCCGCGCGTCCCATCGCCTTCACCGAGCTGCGCCCCACCGACCCGCGCACCTTCTGGCAGGTGCGGGTGAGGAAGACCTTCTGACGCCGCGCTTCACCCCCGCGACAGCAGAAAAAGGCCCGGCGGATCGCTCCGCCGGGCCTCGTCATGTCGGGCGTGTCGCGGGATCAGTTCACCCCGCCCATGCCCTTCTTCAGGATCGGCGACAGCGCCAGCAGCAGGACGCCGGTCCCCACGCCGACCCAGCCGATGGTGTTATACAGCGACGCATAGGTCTGCAGCGCCAGACCCGGGTCCGTCACCACGCCCGCCACCGTCTCCGTCGCCGTCGCCTTGGCGATGACGCCGGCGGCGATGTGCGCGACCGAGCTCGACAGGAACCAGACCCCCATCATCAGCCCGACGACCCGCTCCACCGACAGTTTGGTGATCATCGACAGCCCGACCGGCGACAGCAGCAGCTCGCCGATCGTGTGCAGCAGATAGGTCAGGAACAGGAAGATCAGCGGCACCCGGAAGTCCGCATTGGCCGTGTTCAGCGACGCCCAGGCCAGCACCAGGAAGCCCGATCCCACCAGCGCCAGCGCCAGCGAGAACTTGACCGGCGTCGACGGCTCCATCCGCCGCTTGCCCAGCGCCACCCACAGCCCCGCGATCAGCGGCCCCAGCAGGATGATGATGCCGGGGTTGAAGGACTGGGTGTAGCCCGCGTTGAACCACGACGGCATCTCGGTGGACTGGTCGGCGAACAGGCTCAGCGACGATCCCGCCTGTTCGAACAGGGCCCAGAACAGGACCGAGAAGAAGATCAGCACCTGGGCCACCAGCATCCGCGACCGCTCGACGCCCTTCAGCCGGGTGACGGTATAGCCCACCACGCCCGCGAAGATCGCCCCCGCCGCCCAAGGCAAAAAGCGCTCCAGCATCTCGTGCCGCTGGACCAAGAGCCACGTCGGGAACACGGCCACCAGTCCGCCGATCCAGAACACGGCCTCGAGCGGCAGGCCCAGCACCTTGGTGCCCGCCAGCTTGGCCGGGTTCGGCGGCGCGCCGCGACCCTCCAGCCAGCTCTGGCCGAAGATGAAGGTCAGAAGGCCCAGCAGCATGCCGATGCCCGCCAGGCCGAAGCCGTAGGCCCAGCCGTAGGTGTAGCCGAGGTAGGAACAGGCGATCGTGGCCAGGAAGGATCCCAGGTTGATCCCGACGTAGAAGATGGTGAAGCCACCGTCCCGGCGCGGGTCGTTCTCGTCATAGAGGGCGCCGACGACGGTCGAGATATTGGCCTTCAGGAAGCCCACGCCGACGATGATCAGCGACAGGGCCAGGAACAGCAGCGGCTCGCCCACCTGGGTGTCCCGCGTCGTCTCCAGCGTATAGCCGCCGACCGGGGTGAAGGCCGGGAAGCCCTCGGCCGGGGCCGCGACCGGTGCCACGGCGGTCGGGGCGACGGGGGTAGGCGCACCCCCCGCCTCGACCGGTGCGGGCGGGGTCTCGGTCTCGGCGGCCCCGATCCGGCGCACGCCCTCGGGCGTCACCTCGATCTCGACCCGCTCGGCCCCATTGACCGCGAACAGCTTGCGATCCTGGTTCCGGCCATCGACCTCGATGGCGTAGGTGGTCTCGCCGATCGTGATCCGCTCGCGCCCGCCCGTGCCCTCGAAGGCCATGGTGAAGTGACCCAGGACCAGCAGGACGGCCCCGATGATGACGGCCTTCCGGGATCCCAGATACTTGTCGGCGATCAGCCCGCCGATCACCGGCATCAGGTAAACCAGGGCGGCATAGGCGGCGTAGATGCCCTGGGCCTCTTCCGGTCCGAACAGGAAATGCTGGATCAGATAGACCGTCAGCATCGCCCTCATGCCGTAGAAGGAGAACCGCTCCCACATCTCGGTGAAGAACAGGACCACCAGCCCCCGCGGGTGTCCCAGAAACGTCTTGCGCGGCGCGACTGCGCCCGCCCCATCCGTCGAACTCAACGGCTCACTCCCTTTGGCCACGCCGAACCGGCGCGCGATGGCGGCATAAGCAGCACGCCGGGCAAGACCGGACAAGCCTTATGGATAATCGAACCGTCACAGGGCCTGCTTGAACGGGTGCTGAACCCGTTCAAGCAGCGCGACCGTCAGCGCCCTAGGACCATCGACATTCGCGGTTCTTCTCCGATTGTCATCCCGGCCGGAGCGAAGCGGAGAGCCGGGACGAAAGACGTCAATCATCATCGCTCCCGGAAATCGCGCCAGCGATTGTCCGGGAGACAGCCAGCCCGCATTCGACTGTCTCCCGGACAGCCGCTTCGCGTCTTCCGGGAGCATTCAATACAGAACCTGGCAGTCCCGGCTCTCCGCTTCGCTACGGCCGGGATGACAAGCTCAAATGTCGATCAATCCTGGTCCAGCGCTCAAGCAGCGAGGCTCCGCGAGCCGAGCGTTAGCGCCCTAGAATGCTGCCCGCCTCATGGGCCAGCAGCCAGCGTTTCCGCTCCAGCCCGCCGGCGTATCCGGTCAGCGTCCCGTTCGCCCCGATCACCCGGTGGCACGGCACGATCACCCCCACCGGGTTGGACCCATTGGCCAGCCCTACGGCCCGCACCGCGCTCGGCCGCCCGATCGCGGCCGCCAGCTGGCCATAGCTGCGCGTCTCGCCCGCCGGAATGGCCCTCAGCGCCGCCCACACCTGCGCCTGAAACGCCGTGCCCGCCGTCTTGACGATCAGACCGTCCAGCGCCCGCACATCCCCCGCGAAATAGGCCGACAGCGCGTCCCGCACCGCCTCCGGTGCCCGTCCCGACGTCAGCGTTGCCCCCGGCGCATGCCGCGCCAGCAGCCGCGTCATCCGTGCCTCGTAGTCGGCGAAATCCAGCGCCCGCACGGCGCCGTCGGCGTCCGTCACCACCAGCATCACGCCGACCGGCGTCTCCATCCGGTCCAGCGTCAGGGCCTCACGCCGCGCGTCGGTCATTCTGCGTCTCCATCTCGATCACATCGGCACCACTGATCCTCGCCATCCGCAGGTGCAGCGCCCCATAGGCCCGCCACGGCCGCCACCGCTCGGCCCGCGCGGCCAGCCCCTCGTCCTCCAGCCGATCGCTCGGCACCTCCGAACCCTTGTCATCCCGGACTTGATCCGGGACGATCCACCGCCCCGGCAACCTCAGCCCCGGCCGCGCCTCGACCAACGGCCTCAGCACCGGATCGGCCGACAGATCGCGGGCGATCGCTTCGGGGTCCGCCGACAGGTCGAACACCCGCCGCACTCGCGCCAGCACGCCGGGCAGGGCCCTCAGATCGTCGGCCTCGACACACAGCATCAGTCGTCCGACAGCGCCGGGTGTCGCCGTGACGACCCCCTCGGTCCCGTCGACCGCGCGGATCAGGTCGCGCCGCCAACGCCCCTCGCGGACATCATCGCCACGGTCGGCGAGCGCGGCCAGCATCGCCTCCCAGTCATAAGGCGGCCGATACGTCAGCCCCAGCCGCACCCCACCGTCCCCCACCCGCTCGGCCCGCCGCCTCAGCGCCGAGGGTGGCCGCCCATACAGGGCCTGAAATGTCTCATTGAACCGCCGCACCGAGCCGAAGCCGGCCGCCAGCGCCACCTGGGCCATCGCCAGGTCGCTCTCCTGGATCAGGGCCTTGGCCAGCAGCACCCGCCGCGTCTGGGCCACGCTGACCGGGGCCGCCCCCAGATGCTGTCGGAACAGCCGCCTCAGCTGCCGCTCCCCGACCCCCAGCCGCCCGGCCAGGGCATCGACGTCCGCCTCGTCGAGCGCCCCCTGTTCGATCAGGGCCAGGGCCCGGCTGACGGTGTTCGACGTCCCGCGCCAGGCCCCCATGTCCGGGGCCGTCTCTGGCCTGCACCTCAGACAGGCGCGGAATCCCGCCTCCTCCGCCGCCGCCGCGCTGACGACGAAGATCATGTTCTCGCGCCGGGGCGTCCGCGCCGGGCACACCGGCCGGCAGTAAATCCCCGTGGTCTTCACGCAGCCGAAGAACCGCCCGTCGAACCGCGCGTCGCGCGTCAGCACGGCGCGGTAGCAGGCCTCCTGGTCCAGCGGCGTCGCGAGCGTTTCCATGGGCGGAAGATGGACCCGCGCCCCGCGCCTGTCTCGCGGTTTTCGGACATCAGCGTCTCACGGCCCGCCAGATATTGGCGAAGATCGAATAGACCATCGACACCGCGCTGATCGCCACGATCCAGGTGAACACCACCGACAGCGTCAGGGCGATGTCCGCCAGATCGCGCGGTCCGTCCCCCAGGGTGCGCATCCGGTTGATGTCCAGCAGCGCCAGGTCCCCCGTGACCCTGGCCGCCTCGCCGCCCGCGCTCAGGGTGAACCAGTGCCCGGCCTGGAAGATCGTCCAGGTCAGCCACAGCCCGGCCACCGCGATCCCGATCCGCATCAGAGCGCGCAGCCGCACCGCGCCGGGATTGGTCAGGGTGAACAGCTCCACCCCCATCTGCGACAGAGCATAGGCCAGGATCGGCGTGAACAGCAGGCTCCAGATCGGCGCCGGCGCGATCAAGGCCTCCGCCCCGCCCAGGGTCATCGACTGCAGGCCCGGGAACTGAAGAAGGCCCAGCCACCACCCCACGAACAGCCCTAGCGCCAGAAGCGCGAACACCGCCTCGCCCGCCGGGCTCGATCCACCGATCTTGACGGTCCGGACCTTCAGCGGCGCCCCGCCGGCCCCGCGTGTCTTGACCGCCTCGCGCGCCGTCACGCCCCAGGTCGTCGGGTCCGACAGTCCGAACGCCGACAGATCCTTGGCCCGCCATTCGGTCATCCACCGCGGCCGGATGGCGTAGTGCTCCATGATCGCGCCGGCCAGGGTCAGGGCCCCGATCAACGTCAGACCCGCGCCAAAGAAGCTGTGGAACGCCTGGGCGATCGCCTGACCCGCGTCCCTCGGCCCACTGACCAGGGTGATGAACAGCGAGATCGCGTGAATGGCCAACAGCACCAGGGCCCCGGCCTTGACCCCGTACAGCCACCACGGAAACAGCTCGGGCCCGATCAGGCTCTCCGGCCCGGGACGATAGCGGGCGGCGACCACCAGGGGATGGCCGATCTCCTTCAGCACCGCCTCGACCTCGGCCTCGGTGGGCGCGCGACCCAGCGCCTCCTCCTTCTCGTCCAGCCGCGACAGGATCAGCTCGCGCAGCTCGGCGGTGATGTCGTCGCGCGTCTCGGGCGACAGCTGGGCGGCCACGGCCTCCAGATATCGGTCGATGATGTCCTCGGTCTTGCCCGCCATTGGCTGAGCCCCTTCGTTTAGAATGTTCGGATGTCAGAGAAGCCGGTCCAGCGAGCCGTTGATGGCTCGCCATTCCGTGGTCAGCCGGTCCAGCAGCGCGGTCCCCAGCGGCGACAGGACGTAGAAGCGCTTTCGCCGCTTCTCCTCCTCGCGCCACTCGCTCAGCAGCAGGCCCTGAGATTCCAGGCGGCGGAGCAGGGGATAGAGGGTCGATTCCTCCATCTCCAGCCCGTCGGTCGCAAGGGCCTGACGCAGGGTATAGCCGTACCGCTCGGTCCGCAGACAGGCGAGCACCGCCAGCACCAGCGACCCCCGCCGCAGCTCCAGCCGCATCGATTCAAAAAGCTCGTCATCTGCCGACACGGCATGGGCTCCACGGCGTCACATAGTGTGTGACACACAGTGTATGCGACATACTGTGCGAGGGAGTCAAGACTGCGCATGG
Organism: Caulobacteraceae bacterium; assembly: GCA_947475735.1. GTDB lineage: Bacteria > Pseudomonadota > Alphaproteobacteria > Caulobacterales > Caulobacteraceae > Brevundimonas. Next base: position 2,857 of record CANJLQ010000006.1, on the reverse strand, counting down.
CGCCGCTTCCTCCGCGCCCACCCTTTCCAATCCCGCTCCGTCCGCTAACGTCGGTCCCCTGTCTCGGGGATCCTCATGCGTTTTCGCCACTTCGCCGCCGCCGCTCGCGTCTGTCTCGCCTTCGCCGTTCTCGCGCCCGCCGTCTCTGTCGCCCAGCAAGCCCCGCCCCTGATCGCCGGCGCGACCTTCGACCCGGCCGTCCCGACCCTGCGCTCTGTGCTCGGCTACGACACCGGCGACTTCGTCACCCGCCCGGCCGACGTCCGCACCTATTTCGAACGCCTGCGCGAGCACGCCCCCGATCGCGTCGTCATCGGCGAATACGGCCGCACCCACGAGGGTCGCCCCCTGTGGTGGGCCGCCGTCGGCACGCCGGCCAATATCGCCCGCATGGACGCGATCAAGGCGAACTCGCGCGCCCTCGCCGACCCGCGCCGCACGACCCCGGCCCAGGCGGAAGCCCTGATCGCCGACCAGCCGGCGGTGGTCTGGCTGGCCTATTCGGTTCATGGCAACGAGATCAGCCCCGCCGACGCCGCCATGGCGGCCGCTCACCACCTGCTCGCCTCGCGCGACCCGGCGGTGCAGGACTGGCTGTCCAGGACGCTCGTCATCATGGTCCCGACCCAGAACCCGGACGGCCGCGACCGCTTCACCGACAGCTTCTACGCCGGCTTCGGCACGGCTCCGAACCCCGACCCCCTGTCGGCCGAGCGCGACGAGCCCTGGCCGTCGGGCCGGTTCAACCACGACCTGTTCGACCTGAACCGCGACTGGTTCATCCAGACCCAGCCGGAGACGCAAGGCCACTCCGCCCTGGTCCTCGACTGGCGGCCCCAGGTCCTGGTGGACGCCCACGAGATGGGCACCGACGAGACCTTCTTCTTCCCGCCCGAGGCCGAGCCCCTCAACCCGCTGCTGACCCCCGAGACGCTGGAGAGCCGCGAGATCATCGGCCGCAACACCGCCCGTCGCTTCGACCAGGCCGGCGTCGCCTATTTCAATCGCCAGACCTATGACGCCTTCTACCCCGGCTACGGCGACGGCTGGCCCGCCTACCTCGGCGCGGTCTCCATGACCTATGAACAGGGCTCGGCGCGGGGTCTCGCCGCCCGCCGCTCGTCCGGCGAGATCATCACCTACCGCGAGACGGTGCGGAACCACCTGATCGCCAGCCTCTCGACCATCGAGGCCGCCGCCGCCAACCGCGAGCGCCTGCTGAGGAACGCCTACGCCTATGCCCAGGACGGCATCTCCGGCGGACGCGGGGCCTTCGTCCTCGCCCCCAACCCCGCCGACCCGACCACCGTCGACCGGCTCGCGGGCCTCCTGACCCGCTCGGGCGTCGAGGTCGGGCGGGCCAACGCCGCCTTCACCGCCTGCGGAGAGAATTACCCCGCCGGCTCCTACGTCGTGCCCCTCGCCCAGCCCCAGCGCCGCATGGCCGAGGTGCTGCTCAGCCAGACCGTGCCGCTCGACCCCGACTTCCTCGCCGAACAGGAACGTCGCCGCGCCCGGGGCCTGGGCGATCAGATCTATGACGTCACCGCCTGGTCCATGCCGGTGATGTTCAACGTCCCCTTCGCGCGCTGCGCCTCCACCCCCTCGGTCGCCACCACCGCCGTCGGCCCGGCCCTGGTCCGTCCCGGCTCGGTCGCCGAGGCCGACGCCGCCTACGGCTGGCTGGTCCAGCCGGGCGTGGCCGGGCTGAAGCTGATGACCGGCGCGCTCGGCCAGGGCATCACCCTGCGCTCGCTGGACCGCGCCTTTGTCAAGGACGGCCGCGACTGGCCCTCGGGCACGATGCTGATCACCCGCGCCGGCAACCCCGCCGACGTCGCCCAGCGCCTGGCCGCCCTGGCCACCGCCACCGGCGCCCGCGTCACCGGCATCGGCGACAGCTGGGTCTCCGACGGCCCCAGCTTCGGCTCGGACGGTGCCGTCCTGGTCCGCGCGCCCCGCATCGCCCTGGCCTGGGACGACCCCACCAGCCCCTCGGCCGCCGGCGCCACCCGCTACATCCTGGAGCGGGAGTTCGGCTACCCCGTCACCGTGGTCCGCACCGGCAACCTGTCGTCCGGCGACCTGTCCGGCTTCCAGGTCCTGATCCTGCCCGAAGGCGGCAACTACAAAGGCGCGCTCGGCGCCGGCGGCCTCGCCAATCTGCGCGGCTGGGTCGAGCGCGGCGGCACCCTGATCACCTTGGGCCGCGCCAGCCGCCTGATGGCCGACGAGGACGCCAACCTGCTCGCCTCCCGCCGCCAGGACCCGTCCTCGGAGGAAGAGGACGAGGCCGCCGACATCATCGCCGACGAAGCCCACTACGACAGTCTGATCGGCGTCGCCGAGCCCGGCCCCGCCAGCGTCGCCGGCGCCCTGGCGCTCGCCCGGGTCGACACCGAGCACTGGCTGGCCGCCGGCATCGCCCCGACCGTCAACGTCCTGGTCCAGGGCGCCGATATCTACGCCCCCCTGGGCCAGGGCGAGGGCGTCAACGTCGTCCGCTTCGCCGGCCCCAACGACCTGGTCGTCTCCGGCCAGATGTGGGCCGAGAACCGCACCCGCCTGGCCTTCAAGCCGGCGGTCATGGTCAACGGCCTCGGTCGCGGCCAGCTGATCGCCTTCACCCAGGACCCGACCGTGCGCGGCTATCTGGAGGGTCTGAAACCCCTCCTCATCAACGCCGTCTTCCTCGGCCCCGCCCGCAGCTCGCCCAGCTGGTAGCGCTCCTCCCCCCTTGGGGGAGGTGGATCCGAGCGGAGCGAGGAGACGGAGGGGGCCCGTCCGCACTCAGGCGCATGCGGCCGGGGGGGGGGGGGGGGGGGGGGGGGGGGGGGGGGGGGGGGGGGGGGGGGGG
>CANJLQ010000005.1 GCA_947475735.1 Caulobacteraceae bacterium | reverse complement strand
TCCTCGGTCACATAGTCGTCCAGACAATCGGGAAGCAGCGTCTGCTGCCGACGATCGGCACCCTGAACGAAGCGGCTCATACCCACCTCCTGCTGACCTCAGGAGGCTAACCTAATTCGCTCGATCCGCAGGCGTTTTCACACAGCCTCAGTCATGACCCGCCGTTCAAGCGCATGGAAAAAGCCGCGCGCCCCCAAAGGGCGCGCGGCGAGTTTTTCCTCACTCTGGCGCGGCGGCTATTCCGCCGCGAACACGTAGGCGTCGTCATCGGACGGAGTCTCAGCGTCGGCTTCGGCGCCGTCATCCTCCGCCTCGGCGTCCTCCGACGCCCCTCCCTCGGCCGTCCGCAACACCGAGGGCAGCCAACCCCGGCCCTCGACCAGCCGTTCCGCCGCCTCGGCCATGTCGGCCTTCCTGAATCCGGCGATGCGGTCCGCCTCCTCCGCTTTGACGGCCTCGGTCACCGTCTCCAGCACCCGCGCCTTGGACACGCGGGCGAAATACGACGATGCGGTCGCAGCCCACGTCCCGGCCATGTCGAGCCCGACCGCCGTCGCCAGCGTCTCGGCCTGCGCCAAGGCGCCGGGCCGCCGGTCATGCGGGTCGCGCACGGCGTAGAGGCCGACCCCGGCGCAGCAAGCCATCAGGTCCAGTTGCTCCGAAGGCGGCAACGCGGCCACCACCTCCCAGAGGTCTTCCGCCCGCTCGGGCAGGCGCGCGCCCCACGCCTCGCACCGGTCGCGGACCCGCCGACCGGCGGGACCGTCCTCGACCCCCGGCGCCAGCCGCTCCAGCCCGCTGACCGTCAGCCGAAGCTGCAAGGGCGTCCAGACGCCGTAGCCCGGATAGAAGACCTGCAGGGCGAGGGCATGAACGACGGTCGCCAGCGCCGCGCCTGCGTCGGCCTGCACCGCGTCGCGCAGACCCATGGTCTTGTGGGCCGTGAGGTCGATGACCAGCCGGTCCGACAGGGCCGGTCCGCCGTCATCTTCGGACGCGCCCGGCCCGGAGTCCGTCGCGGAGTCCGACCCGGCCCGCCCCGCGTCCTCCGCGACCTCCGCCTCGAACGGCGGCGGCGGCTCGGCGACGGCGACCGCATCCTCGGCCCGCACCAGCCCGCGCTCGAAGCGGGCCAGACCGTCATGGCCGAGCATGACCATGACCCCGGCCCGCGCCCTGGCCTCGGCGGCGTAGTTGAAGTCCGGGCCGAAGGCCTGCAAGGCCTTGTCGATTTCCTCCAGTCGGGCGTCCACCTCGGGCGGCAGCATCTCCGCCGCGTCGGTTTCGGAAACGAGACGGTCGTATTCCTCCGACAGGGCCGTGATTTCGGCGGCGTCCGCCTCCGACCGTTCGACCGCCACCGGATAGACCCGCCCGAACCCGGACAGGTCCGGATAGTCGAGAACGACCTCGGCCCATTTCCAGCCCTCGCGCTCGCGGGCCTCGTCGGCCAGCCCGGCCAGCTTGTCGGCGACCAGCCGGTCCAGCAGGACCACGTCCTCCAGCCAGCCGCCGCCGTCCTCGGTGAACAGATCGCGGAGGATTCCGCCGCCTTCGGCCTCATAGGCCTCGACGCCGACGAAGCGGACGCGCCGGTCATCGACGCGCACCTTGGCCTCGGTCATGGCCCGGCGGATGGCGTAGGCCGGGGTGTGGGGGCCGATCTGCTCCAGCACCTGCCGCTGGCGCTCCCGGTCCTCGCTGACGCAGAAGGCGGTCAGCTGGTCGAGCGCCAAGGCGCCCTCCCGATAGGCGGCCATCAACTCCGGCGCCGCCGAGCCCAGCCGCAGCCGCTGGCGCACCACATGGGCCGACACCCCGAACCGGGCGCCGATCTCGTCCGGTCCATAGCCCTTCTCCTCGGCCAGCCGCTGGAAGGCCTCGAACTGGTCGGCGGGATGCATGGCCTCGCGCGTCATGTTCTCGTCGAGGCTGATCTCGTGGGCGTCGTTCTCGGCGTCCACTATGACCCGCACCGGATGGGTCCGCTTGATCGCCTTGCGCTTGGCCAGCAGCCGCAGGCCCTGACGGCGCCCCTCCCCGATGGTGACGAGGTAGTTTCCGGTCGGGGCGCCCTCCCCGTCCCGCTCGATCTCGACCACGGGCGGCTGCAACACCCCCTTGGCCTTGATGGAGGCCGCGAAGGCCTCGATGGTCGCCGCACTGTGCGGCGTCTTCCTCGCATTCTTCGGCGAGGCCTTGAGCCGGTTCAACGGCACGATCAGTTCCGCGCCGTGCTGCGGCGCGGTCGCATCGGTCGCGGCGGTTTCGATGGATTGAGCAGTCATGTCTGCCTCCTTTGGGCATGGGTTGCAGGCACGCGAACTGCGCGCCTGAAACCCTGCCCGTCGGCGAGACCGGGGTAGCAAGGGCCAGGGCGGACCGGCCGGAGGGGGATCGCCCGGCCTGCACAAGCCGACGACGATGATGATCATGACCAACATGACCGCGCGGAAGGCCGGGGAGACCGGCCGGTCCGGCGGCGCAGCCGCTGCACCCTGTCCCGCGCGAGGGCGGAGCCCTTAGCGTCCTGGGCGGCGTCCCGGCGTGCGCCTGTGGATGACAACGGCCGGCCAGCCAAGCCTCGCTTGACCCCGCTTTGCGTTCTGCGTTTGTTCTTATCATGCCCCACCGCAAGACCGCCACCGTCGAATGGCAGGACGCCGGCCCCAGCCGATCCTATTTCGTGCGCCCGGGCAGCCGGTCGCGCCCGTGGATCTGGTTCCGGGACGGCGACGTGCCGGCCTTCGAGGGATCCTCCGCCCGGTTCGTGGTGGAGAAGCGCGCCGGCCGCTGGGTGGCGGTCGAACGGGTGGACACCTGACCGCAGGGGCCGCCCATTGACGGCGGACGCCCGCGAGCCGATCAAGGCGGCTCGGTTTCAAGGAGACCCGCGATGACCCTCAAGATCGCCGCCGCGGCGGCCGCCTTCCTCGCCCTCAGCGCCGGCGCGGTGCTCGCGGCGGACGCCTGCGCCTGCTGCAAGGACATGGCCCCCGGCGCCCCCATGGACTGCTGCGACGAGATGAACGCCCCTGCCCCGGGCCCGGACGCTGCGCCCGCCCCGGCGCCGGCGCCCGCTCCCGAAACGCCGCAGGGCGGCGGGCATGCGGGTCACGCGCCCGGCTGAGCCGCGGCGTCATCGTCACCCAAGGCCACCCATGAACCGTTCTCCGTCCTTCCTTGACCGCCGGTCGATCCTGGCCGGCCTGTCGCTGGTCGCGTTGGCCGGCCCGGCCCTCGCCGCGCCGCCGAAGCGCATGACCGCCTACAAGACGCCCTGGTGCGGCTGCTGCGGCGGCTGGATCGCCCACATGCGCCAGGCCGGCTGGACCGTCGAGGTCGTCGAGCGCGAGGATCTGGCGCCGATCCGGGCGCAGCATGGGATTCCGGACCGGCTGGCCTCCTGCCACACGGCGGTCGTCGGACCCTATGCGATCGAGGGCCATGTTCCGGCCGGCGACGTCGATCGGCTGCTCAGCGAACGCCCTGCCGCCCGGGCGCTGAGCGCGCCGGGCATGCCGGCCGGCTCGCCCGGCATGGAGGCCGCCGGTCGCGAACCCTATACGACGATCCTGATCCTCAACGACGGGTCAACCCGCGTGTTCGGCCGCCACAACGGCGCCTGACGCCCGAGGCGTCGCGGGTGCGTTCCTGTCCGCAGCCGCCAGCCTGACGCTGGACGGATTGAGCCAGGTCTGCACCGGGCGGTCGAACCCGTACCGGAACACCGCCGCGGCCGCGAAGGCGCCGATGAAGCCGATCGACCACAGCGCCCAGCGGACCCCCGATGACAGGGCGTCCTGGCCCAGGGCGTCGAGCAGGCCGAACCAGACGATGCGGCTCACCTCATTGGTGAGGAACATCGAGAACGACATCAGGGCCAGGTGTTCGACCAGCCGGGACGGCCGGAGCACCGGCACGGCGCCGGCGGCCCAGATAATCACGGTCATCAGGCCCAGAGACAGCAGGCTGAAGGCGCTGAAGGCCTGAAGGACGACGAGAGCGACGGCGGCGCCGACGCCGATCGCTCCGGCCCGGCGCGGCGCGACAAAGACCCGCGAGCCGTAGAAGGCCGCCGCGACCCCGAGCAGGAACAGCGGCAGGGCGCGCAGGACGCCGTAGCGCATCGGCAGGCGGTAGATGGGATCTCCGAGCCACAGCGAGGCCGCGAGGTCGGCGGCGACGACCAGCAGCGTCGCGCCGATCACCACCATGACCGGCGGCCAGCGCCACAGGGCCCGGCAGATCCAGGGCAGCAGGAGGTAGCAGGCGATCAGGGCCGAGAGCGTCCAGGTCGGGGCGTTCCACCCCTGCCCGCCCGGCACGCCCCAGGCCTGGAGCAGCAGCACCTGGGCCGGCAGCTGCGACCAGTCGAACCAGCGGGGATTGCTCGGCGCGACGCCGGCCAGGGCGGCGCCCCCCACGAGAGTGACGAGGATCAGGCTGACGACGAGATGGGCCGGAAAGACGCGCAGCAGCCGCTGGCGCGCATAGGCGCGCAGCGACGCCTGACCGGCGGCGAGCCGGTCGCCGTAGATGCGCGCCAGGACGTAACCGGAGTCGATGATGAAGAAGTCGGTGAGCAGATAGCCGCGGTCGAACACCGGATGCAGCTGCGGCAGCGGGACCGGCGAGGCCTCGCGGAAATGGTAGAGGATGATCAGCGCCCCGACGATGAAGCGGAGCGCGTCGAGCCAGCCGCCGCGGGCAATGCGCGGTGGGCGGGACTTCATCGGCGCGGCGTCGCTGCGGACCATGGGCGCAGCCTAGTCCGCAACGGGGCAAGGAATGGTTATCAGCGCGGGCCGCTCACTTCGCCACCGACCCGGGCTTTGGCCCCGGCCGTGTGATCATGGGCGTAGCCGCCGTCGTCACTCAGGCTTCTTCCCCCGCTCTCGTTTCGGCCCGGGAGTCGCGGAGGATGTCGACGCCGCCCTTCACGGCGATGCCAGCCACGATTAGGCCCACGACCAGATCCGGCCAGGACTGATCCAGCCACAGGACCAGGCCACCCGCGATCAGGATGCCGCCGTTGGAGGCGAAATCGTTGAAGCTGAAGGTCTCGGCGGCCTTCATGTTCACATCCTCGCTGCGTTGGCGCCGGATCAACTCCAGGCACACCAGGTTCACGATGGCGGCGACCACCGCCATGCCCATCATCGTCCAGCCTATGGGCTCCGTCCCCATCAGCGTTCGTCTCAGCACGTCCAGCAGGACGCCCGCAGCGAAGATCAGCAGCAGGATTCCGGAGGCGCGGGCGGCGCGGGTCTTCCAGATCAGGGCGCGGCCCACCGCCAGAAAGCTGATGAGGTAGACGGCGGAGTCAGACGCATTGTCCAGGGCATTGGCCAGCAGAGCGCTGGAATCGGCGAGCAAGCCGCCGATCCCGAGCCCGACAAACAGGGCGGCGTTGAGGATCAACACCACCAGCAGGGTGCGGCGCTGGACGCCTTCCGTCTCGTCTCGTTCGCTCATCAATCCTCGATCCCTTCCGCCTTGCGATGCTTCACCGCCTTGGCGGCGAAGGTGGGCAACACCAGCAGTGTCAACGCAGTCGCCGTCAAAAGGCCCCCGATGACCACTGTGGCCAATGGCTTCTGGACCTCGGCCCCGGCCCCGTGGGCGATGGCCATGGGAATAAAGCCCACGATGGCCACCAGGGCGGTGGTCAGAACCGCCCGCAGGCGGCTGGACGCCCCTTCGATCGCGGCCTCACGCGGCGCCAGGCCCGCCGTCAGCCGCTCGCGGATAGCCTGCATCAGCACCAGGCCATTCAGGGTCGCCACCCCCGAGACGGCGATGAAGCCGACCGCCGCCGAGACGGAGAAGGGCATGCCGCGCAAGAGCAGCGCCAGGGCCCCGCCGACCAGGGCGAGCGGGACGCAGGCAAACACCAGACCGGCTTCAGCGAATGAGCCGAGGGCCATGAAAAGCAGGACCCCGATGAGGATGAATACGATCGGAACCACGAGGCCCAGACGCTGTTCGGCGCGCTTGAGATTCTCGAACTGACCGCCCCAATCGAGCCGGACGCCCGGCGGAAGATCGATCCGCTCCACCCGCGTCTGCGCATCCGTGACGAAACCGCCGAGATCCCGGCCGCGGACGTTGGCCTGCACCACCATGCGCCGACTACCGTTGTCGCGGCTGATCTGGTTGGGCCCCTCGGCGGTCTGGATGCGCGCCACCGAGGACAGGGGCACCACCACGCCGGTCGAGGAGACGATCGGCAGGGCGGCCAGGCTGGTTGGATCGTTGCGGGTCGCCTCGGGCAGACGGACGACAACGTCGAAGCGCCGATCCCCTTCGAAGATGCGTCCAGCCTCCGTTCCGCCGATGGCGGTGGAGACCGCCTCCGAGACGTCCGCCGCCGACAGGCCGTAGTTGGCCGCCGCGAAGCGGTCGACGCTGACCGTCAGCGTCGGCAACCCCGACGCCTGTTCCACTCGAACGTCGGCGGAACCCGGTGTTTCCTCCAATGCGCGAGCCACCTGCTCGCCGACCCTCTGCAGGGTGTCGAAGTCGTCGCCGTAGACCAGCACCGCCAAATCGGTCCGGACGCCGGAGATCAGTTCGTTGAAGCGCAGTTCGATCGGCTGGCTGAACTCGAAATTATTGCCGATCTGCTGACTAACCGCCTCCTCAATGCGCTCGATGAGCGCCTCCTTTTCGAGGCCCGGGTCTGGCCAGTCGCCTCGGTCCTTGAGGATGATCACGCTGTCGGAGATGTTACGCGGCATGGGATCGACGGCGGCCTCCGCCGTGCCGGTGCGCGAGAACACCGTCTCCACCTCGGGCTGGGCCTTGACGACCCGCTCGAGGGCCATCTGCATAGCCAGGGACTGGTCCAGCGAAGCGGACGGCACCCGCAGGGCCTGCATGGCGATGTCGCCCTCGTCGAGGGTGGGGATGAATTCCCGACCGAGGGTGGCGAAGGCCAGGCCGCCGACGACCAGGGCGCCCAGGGCCGAGACGAGCACGATCTTGGGTTTGTCCACGGCGGCGCGGATCGCCGGCTGGATCCAGCGCCGGGCGAAGCGCAGGACGCGGGTTTCATGTTCCTGCACCTGGCCGTCAGCGTCGAGGTGGGCGCTTTTCGGGTCGCGCACCAGCAGCGCGGTCATGGCCGGGACGAAGGTGAAGGAGAAGATGAAGGCGCCGACCAGGGCGAGCATGACGGTCGCCCCCATGGGAATGAAGGTCTTACCCTCCACGCCCTCGAGCATCAGCAGGGGGGTGAAGACCAGCAGAATGATCAGCTGGCCGAAGGCGGCCGGCTTCACCATCTGCCGGGCCGCGGCCATGGCGACGTCCAGTCGTTCGTGACGGCTGAGCATGCGGCCCAATTCCGCGCGCCGCCGGGTCATCATCAGCAGGGTATTCTCCACCACCACCACCGCCCCGTCGACCATCAGGCCGAAGTCGAGGGCGCCGAGGCTCATCAGGTTTCCGCTGATGCCGAAGCGGTTCATGCCGATGACCGCGAATAGAAAGCTGATCGGGATCATCAGGGCGGTGATGCTGGCCGCCCGCAGGTTCCCCAGGAGCAGGAACAGGACCACGATGACGAGCAGGGCGCCCTCGGTCAGATTGCGCGCCACCGTGCCGATGGTGGAGTTCACCAAGGCGCTTCGGTCAAGCACGGTCACCGCCTCGATGCCGGGCGGTAGAGTCTCGCGCACCTCCTCGAGGCGCTCTCCGGCGGCTTGGGCCACGGTGCGGCTGTTGCCGCCGGCGATCATCAAGGCCGTGCCGAGCACCGACTCGTGGCCATCGCGGCTCGCGCCGCCCAGCCGCGGAGCTTGCCCGACCTCGACCGTCGCCACATCGGCGACCCGCACCACCAGGCCGCCCCGGTTGACGACCGGGGCCTGGGCAAGATCCTCGACGGTGGAGGCCAGGGCGTCGGTCCGGACGGTCAGCGCCTCGCCGCCGCGCTGGACGTAGCCGGCTCCGGCCTGGGTGTTGGCCCGCTCCAGGGCCGTGACGAGGTCGCCCAGCCCCAGCCCATAGGCCGACAGGCGGGCGGCGTCGGGGCGGACGGCGTATTCCTTCACATAGCCGCCGATGGTGTCGACGCCGGCGAGCCCGGGCGTCGTCCGCATCTGCGGCGCGACGATCCAGTCCTGCACGGTGCGCAGGTAGGTGGCGCGCGCCTCGGGCGTGGTCAACCGCTCCCCCTCGGGGGTCAGGTAGACGCCGCCTGGCTGCCAGCCGGGTTGTCCCGGCCGGGCGAGGTTGCGGCTGTTGAACGGCAGATAGTCCACGGTCCACATCAGGACCTCGCCGAGGCCGGTGGTGATCGGCGCCAATGCCGGCTCCACGCCCTCGGGCATGCTTTCGCGCGCCTGGGCGAGGCGTTCGGCCACCTGCTGGCGCGCGAAATAGATGTCCGTCTGGTCGGTGAAGATGACCGTGATCTGGCTGAAGCCGTTGCGGCTCAACGAGCGAGTGCTGGTCAGTCCGGGAATGCCGGCCATGGCCGTCTCGAGCGGATAGGTGACCTGCCGCTCGATCTGTTCCGGCGCGAGCGCCGGGGCGACGGTGGTGATCTGGACCTGCCGGTTGGTGATGTCCGGAACGGCGTCGATCGGCAGCTTGGTCAGTTCGAACAGACCGAGCGCGGCGACCAGCGCGGTCGCCAACACAACGAACCAGCGGAAGCGCACCGAGGCTTCAATGATGGATTTGAACATGCCGCGCCTCAGTCGTCATCGCCGGCCTCGCCCTTGGCGAGTTCGGCTTTCAAGAGAAAGGCGTTGGCGGCGGCGATGCGTTCACCCTCGTCGAGGCCGCGCAGGATCTCCGTGCGCCCTCCCGCCTGACGACCGGCCAGCACCGGGACGGCCCGGAAGCCGCCCTGGACCTGAACGAACACGACCGTCGCGCCTTCGATGGTCTGCACGGCTTCGCTGGGGACCGTCAGGCCGCCGGGGACGGCATCGCCCGTAACGATGGCGCCGGTGACGGCGGATCCCGTCGGCGGCAGCGACACGCCCGACGGCCGGGCGCGAATGATCGTCGCGCCGCTCTCGGCGCCGGCGCCGGGCGCCACGCCGGTGACGACGGCTTCGAATTCCCCGTTGGGCCCGGTCGCCCTCAGGCGCGATCCGGCGCGGACCTGGGCGGCCAGAGCCGGCGGCGCGTTGAAGACCAGTTCAATCCGCGCGGGGTTGGTGACCTCGGCGACGACGCCGCCCTGGGGGACAAAGCCTCCGGGGCCGACCTGCACCGAGGTGACGACGCCCGAAATCGGGCTGGTCACGCTCAGCCGTCCCGAAGCGTTTGGCGATCCGGCCGCCGAAGCCCTGGCGCGGGCGGCGCGCGCCGACGCCTCGGCGCTGAGCGACTGGGCTCGGGAGGTCTCCACCTCCTGCCGGGCCACCACGCCCTGGTCGGCCAGGTTGCGATCGCGGTGATAGGCCTGGCGCGCGGCTTCGGCCTGCGCCACCGCCGCGTCGGCGTCGGCGCGGAAGGTCGCGGCGTCGCCGCTGACCAATGTGGCGAGGGCCTGACCGGCGCGCACGGACTGCCCCGGCGCGACGAGCACGCGCTCGACCCGGCCGCCGACCGAGGCGGCCACGGCGGCGCGCGCATCGACCATGGGCTCGACGCGTCCAGACAAACGGGTTTCGGATCCGCCGCCGCCGCCGACGGCGACGATGGCGATGCCGGCGGCGCGGATCTGCTCGGGCGTGAGCGCCACGACACCTTCGGGGGCTTCGACGCCCTCCCCTTCCGCGTGGCCCTCTTCCTCGGCATGACCGGCCTCGCCCTCGGCGGCCGGCCGCGCGTCGGAGCGATTGAGAGCCAGGAACAGCCCGCCGCCTCCGAGCAGGACGACGGCGGCGACGCCGCCAATGAGCAGCGTTTTGTTGGATTGCGGCTTGCGCATTATTGGACCCCTCCGAAGGGTGCGCGCGCTTGCAGGCGCGCGAGATCGATTTCGGCGCGGACGCGCGCCAGGCGGACGTCGACGGCGGCGTTGCGGGCGGTGATGAGGGCGGCGCGGGTTCCGCGCAGCTCCAGTTGCGAGATGCGGCCGGCCTCGAAGCCGATCCGGGACAGGCGATAGGCTTCCTCGGATGAGGTCACGCCGGCGTCGGCGGCCGCGACGCGGCTCACCGAGGCGTTCAGCCGGGCGACCGCGGCCTGACCGTCGGCCTCGGCCTCCTGGCGCGCGCCGGCCAGGCGGGCGTCCGCGGCGCGGAACTCGGCCTGGGCCGCGTCGATATTGCCGCGGTTCCGGTCGAACAGGGGCAGCGGCATGCTGATGCCGAAGGTCAGCGCTGTCGCATCCTCGGCTTCGTAACGCCGAACGCCGACGCTGGCGCTAACGTCGGGCCGCGCGCGCACCCGCTCGACGGCGATCCGCCGTTCGGCCGCTTCGCGTTCGGCCTCGGCGACGCGAACGGCCGGCGCCCCGGGAGCGGCTTCGATGGCCGTCCGGGTCGGCGCGTCGTCCAGCAGGCTGTCGACGATCGAGGTGACCGGCGCGGGCAGCATCGCGACAGCCGTCAGGCGGGCGAACGCCGCGTCCCGCTCGGCCTGCGCCTCGTCACGGGTCGCGCGGGCCGCCGCCGCCTCGCTCTCGGCCTGGATGCCGCGCAGCATGGGCTCGCGTCCCTCCTCCACGAGCACCAGGGCGGCGCGGGCGTCCGCGATGGTCAGGCTGAGCGCCTCCTCGGCCAGGGCGAAGCGCCGCTCGGCGGCTTCCGCTTCGGCGTAGGCGAGTGCGAGCCGTCCGGCGGCGTCGACGACCGCCTGATCGCGACGCAGCGAAGCCGTTCCGGCCTCCGCCCGCGCCACCTCGACCCGGGCGCCGCGCCGGCCCCACAGTTCGAGGTCCTGGGTGAGCGAGAGCGTGGTCTCGGCGTTGTCGTAGCCGGAAAAGGGACCGCTGCCGAAGGCGTTCTCCGCCTCGAGGGCGGCGGTCGGGTTGGGTCGCACGCGCGCCTGGCGCACCCGGGCCTCGGCCGCTTCGAGCAAGGCGTCGGCCTCGGCCGCGGAGGGGCTGGCCCCGATGCGCTCAAGCAGGGTCCGGAAGGATGGCGCGGGATCGGCCCAGGCCGGGCCGGTCAAGGCGGTCGTCAGGGCGACCACAGCGCAGCCGACCGCGAAAGGCGGCAAGCGGCGAATAGGGGATGGCACGTCTCATGTCCCGGAAGGTTGACGTGAAGGGCGCGCGCGAACGCGAGGTCACGTCAGGTTCTGGGCGGGCGCATGGGACCGGCGGGCATCCGGGAGGCCGGCGCCTGATCGAGCGATGGCGCCAAGGGCGCGCGATCGAGGGCCATCGACCTCATGTCGTCAATGGCCGGCGGCGCGGTAATGCCGCAATGGTGGCAATGGCCGTGGGCGCAGGCGACCTGACCTGCTGCGTCCTTGCGTTCGCCGTGACCTGTATCGGACACAGCGACGACGTCCGACGCGGCCAGGCCTTGCAAGCTTCCGGTCTCGGGTGCGCAGGCGAAGGCGTCGGCTGCGGAAACCAGGACGAACAGGGCCAGGAACGACGCGAGCAGCGCCGCCATCCACCCATGCCTAGTCGAGGGAAACCCCATGCCGTCCCATAACACGGTGCGCCGCGACATCAATCGCCTCATCGTCGCACCGCCCGATACAGAGAGATGGATCCGGTGGCGGTCGGGATGACATCGAGCACTTGAACCTGTGTGAAGCCGGCCTCGGCCATCAGCGTAGGCAGAACGCCGTCGGCGTTCGGTTGGGTGTTTTCGTAGCCGTCCAGAGACTGCACCAGGCGGAAGAGCACGCGCATCGCACCCGACTGGCGGCCGTAGTCCGCGACATGCAGCGTTCCGCCCGGCTTGAGCGCCCGCAGGCTCGCGGCGAGGCCCGCTCGCTTCTCGGCCATGGGCAGCTGATGGAAGACCAAGCTGGAAACCACCTTGTCGGCGGCGTCCTCGCCCAGGAGCGCCGCCACATCGCGCGAAAACCCCTGGATGAAACGGACGGCCTGACCTGCAGCGGCCGTCTTCGTCTCGGCCCGCCTGAGGATGTCGCCGTCGGGATCGAGGCCGACGATGCGCGCGTCCGGCGCCCGGTTCGCCATGGCGATCGCGAATGAGCCGGTTCCGCATCCAAGGTCGATGATCGTCTCGCCAGGGGACGGAGCCACCTGTTCGAGAAGGCGGCTCCGCCACAGCGGTTCCCGGGTCAAAAGCGCGATGGCCGGATCATACAGCCCGCTCAGGGCTGTATGGCCGAGCGCGGGGGTGAAGCTCGCGGTCACGCGGCGGCCTTCAGTTCTTCGCGGGACTGACGAATGATCGACCAGCCGGATTGCAGGAAGACCACCGCCAGGATCGCGCCGGCGATCAGGTCGGGCCAGCGGGAGGCGGTCAACCAGACGGCCACGCCCGTGGCCGCGACCACCAGGCTCTGGATCAGGTCGTTGCGCGTGCACAGCCAGACCGAACGGACATTGGCGTCGCCTTCGCGATGGCGGACCAGCAGCAGCGCGGCCAGGGCGTTGGCGAAAAAGCCCAGGGCGCCCAGGCCGGTGATGACGACGCCTTCCGGGGGCGCCCCCGAGGTCGCCCGCCAGATCGCGTAGCCAAGGATGAACAGCGCCAGCGCCGCGAGGCTGACGCCCTTGATCATGGCGGCCCCGGACCGGACCGCGACCGAACGTCCGATCACGGCCAGACTGATCCCGTAGGTGGCGGCGTCCGCCAGGAAGTCGAGCGCGTTGGCGCCCAGCGAGGCCGAGCCCTGCAAGGCCGCGCCGCCGGCGATGGCCAGGAAGGCGGCGCCGTTGATAGCGATCACCGCCAGCAGGATGCGGCGATAGGCCGGGGTGGCGCCGTCGAACTTGACGGCCGCGCCGCAGCCGCAGCCGGAGGCCGCCGGTTCGGGGGACGAGAGGGAGTCAGTCATCGAAGTCCGCCTTTCACCACGAGAATGCATCCTCCAGTCGCTTGAGGATCAAGAACAAAATGGATGCCTCGCCCCAAAAAGACGCGGTTTGGCGGAACCGACTTGATCCTCTAGTAGCTAGAGGACCCACAATCGGACGAAATCCACAGGAGGCCTCATGATCACGATGCACCCGTCGCGGCGCGGTCCCAGCCGCATGCGGGCGATCGCCTTCTCGCTCTTCATGCTGATCGCCGCTCTGGATCAGGCCGCCAAGGCCGCGGCTCGCGCCCGACTCGAGAGCCCGGTGGACCTCACGTCGTTCCTCGCGCTGCGTCTGGGATTCAATCCCGGCGTCACCTTTGGCCTGTTCGCAGACTCGGGCGCGGTGGGACGGTGGGCCCTGAGCGCCGTGGCATTCCTGATCATTGGCGTCCTGCTGACCTGGATCTGGCATACGCGAAGCGTCGTCACGGCGGTCGCGGCGAGCCTCGTCGCCGGCGGAGCGACCGGCAACTTGCTCGACCGGCTGCGCTTCGGCGCGGTGACCGATTTCATCGATCTTCATTGGGGCGACGCGCACTGGCCGACCTTCAATCTCGCCGATGCGGCCATCGTTTGCGGCGTGGCGCTGCTCCTCCTGACCGTCCGGGGCTCGGACGGCCGCCCGGCGACGTCGACCCTGGGACGGGCGGCGCGATGACCTTTTCCGCCGAACAGAAGGCGATCGCCGTCCGTTCGGGGTTGGCGATTCTCATCACCGCTGCGGCGGTGGCGTCAGCCTGCCTATGGCTTTCGCCACGTCTCCTGGGCGCCGCGCCGGACATGGCGACAGCTGATCGGCTGGCCTATGCCCTGAAGGCGGACCTCCTCGTTTTCCTGTGGCTCGCCGGTTGTTTGAGGGCCGTGGCGAGCATCCGGTTCCGGTCCGACGCCGACCGGCCGGGTTCCGCCTATGCGGCACCCAGCTCGAGGCTCGCCGTGCCTGCCGCCGTGCTTCAGAACACCCTGGAGCAGACGGTCCTGGCGGTGGGCGCCCACCTGGTGCTCGCCACCGTGCTGCGCGGCGAGGAAATGGTCGTGCTGCCGGTGCTGGTCGCCCTCTATCTGATCGGCCGCGTGTTGTTCGCCCACGGTTATGCGCGGGGCGCGGCGGCCCGGGCCTTCGGCATGGCCCTTACCGGCGCCTCCACGATCGCCGCCTTCGGCGCCGCCATCGTCCTCACGGGACTCGGCCGATGATCCTTTTCCGCCCTGCGCCTGCCGCCCTTCAGCCCGCTGCTGCGAGATGATGCGATGACCCTACCCTCCCCGGCCCCGTCCGGCCTGCGTCCCATCGGCAAACTCGCCGCCGCCACCGGCGTCAAGGTTCCGACCATCCGCTTCTACGAGGAGATCGGCCTGCTCCCCGCCCCGCCGCGCACGGCCAGCGACCGGCGCATGTATGACGACGCGGCGGAACGCCGCCTGTCGTTCATTCGGCATGCACGGCAATTGGGCTTCGATCTGGACTCGATCCGCTCCCTGCTGGATCTGTCCGATCACCCTGATCGGCCCTGCGCCGAAGCCAGCATCCTCGCCGAACGTCATCTGGCGGAGGTGACGCAGAAGATCGCCCGACTCCGGGCCCTGCAACGCGAGCTTTCGCGGATGACGGCGGAATGTGCCGGCGGCCGCGTGTCCGCCTGCAAGGTGATCGAAGCCCTGCACGATCCCTCGGCGCCGGTTTGAAGACGAACCCGACCCGGGTTTGCACCGCTCCTCGGCCTCGCCGTGCAGGTCGGCGCTGAAGGTCAGAACGGGCCCGGGATGATGCAGGAGCCATTGGGTCACCGTGACGTTTTGAGTAATCCCGCGGCCCTCGTCGCGCTCCCTTCGTCCATGGAGGACTTCGATGGCGCATCGATCGACACAGCGACACGCCGATCAGACGTTCGCCCTTTTGACGGACCCGTACAGGCGCATCTCCCGCCTGTTCGAGCAGGCCGGCGCGGACGCAATCGAGACCCGTCTGGCGCTGAAGGAGACGGCCTGTCTGAGAGGGCGCGAAGCGGCCCAGGTCTTCTACGACGAGACCCGCATCTCGCGCGCGGGCGCCATGCCGGCGCCTGTCCGACGCACACTGCTCGGCGAAGGCGGCGTCCAGGGCCTGGATGGCGAAGCGCACCGCGCCCGCAAACGCGTGTTCATGGCTCTTATGTCGCCGGAACGGATCGCGTGGCTGGGCGACCTGTTCGAGTCGGAATGGCGACGCGCGGCCGTTGAATGGGCTGGCCAGGAAGAGATCGTGCTGTACGACGCCCTGCAGCCGGTGCTCACCCGCGCCGTCTGCCGCTGGGCGGGGGTGCCGCTGAATCCCGACGACGAAGCGAAACGGGTCAGTCACCTCAGGGCGCTGTTTGACGCGGCAGGATCGCGGGGGCCTCGCCACCTGTGGTCGAGGTACGCGCGGCGACGCGTCGACGCCTGGCTGGCCTCGATCATCGAGGGAATTCGCGCCGGACGACTGGCGCCGGATCCAGACACCGCCGCCTACGCCTGGGCCTGGGCGAGCGCGGATGATGGCGAACCGTTGGCGGCCCGGACGGCGGCGGTCGAACTGGCCAATGTGCTGAGGCCGACCGTGGCGACCTCGGTCTATATCGTGTTTGTGGCGCACGCGATGCAGGCGCACCCCGCGGCGGCCCGTCTGGCCACCGCGGACGCCGGCCGCCGCCGCGCCTTCGTTCAGGAGGTGCGACGCCTTTATCCGTTTTTCCCGGCGGTGATCGGGCGTGTGCGCGCGCCGTTTCGCTGGCGCAACCTTGACTTCCCGGTGGGTCGGCAGGTGATCCTCGATCTCTATGGCTCCAATCACGATCCTGCCGTCTGGACCGATCCCGACGAATTCCGGCCAGAGCGTTTCATCGACGGCTCCGGGGACGCGTTCGGCCTGATTCCCCAAGGCGGCGGGGACGCCCTGACCGGTCACCGTTGTCCCGGCGAAAGCATCGTCGTCGAATTGATGGAGCGGGCCCTCGGCTTGCTCGCCGGCCTGAACTACCGGCTGCCGGCTCAGGATCTGGAGATCGACTTCCGCCGCCTTCCGGCCCTCCCCAGGAGCGGGTTCCGAATGATGACGCGTCGGGCTTCCCCGCGTGAGGGCGGCGCCTGATGTTTGCTCATGCGGGTGGCCGGCGCCTTCGTCCCTCTTTCCCTTACAGCGAAGGCTGACGCGATGGCTTCGATCACATCCTATGACCTGGTGATAATCGGCGGCGGGCCGGGCGGGTACCCCTGCGCCATCCGGGCGAGCCAGCTCGGCATGTCGGTGGCGGTTATCGACGACCGGGAACTCCTCGGTGGAACCTGCCTGAACATCGGGTGCATTCCGTCAAAGGCGCTGCTGCAGGCCACAGAGCGGCTGGAGATGGCCCGCAATCTCGAGGCTTTCGGCGTCCTGGTCGACAATGTGCGGGCCGACCTTGCCGGCGTCATGCGGCACAAGGCCAGGGTCGTGACGGAGCTTGGTGAAGGGGTCGCCTACCTCCTGCGCAAGAACAAGGTCACCCGCCTGCAGGGCCGCGGCCGGCTGCTGTCGCGCGACCGTGTGGAAGTGAGCGCCCCGGACGGCAGCTTCGAGGTGCAGGCCCGCAAGGCGATCGTGCTCGCCAGCGGATCGAAAGCGGCGACGTTGCCGGACCTGCCCATCGACGAGCAGCGGATCGTCACCTCGGCGGGCGCCCTCAGCCTGACGGCGGCGCCGCGCCATCTGGCGGTGATCGGCGGCGGCTATGTCGGACTGGAGCTGGGCTCCGTCTGGCGCCGTCTCGGCAGCGAGGTCACGGTCGTCGAGGTGCTCGACCGGATCGCGTCCGGCGTTGATTCAGAGATGTCGACGGCGCTGCACAAGGTGCTCGAGGCCCAGGGCTTCCAATTCTGCCTGGCGCACAAGGTGGTCGGATCGCGAATGGAGGCGGACGACGTCGTCCTTGAGGTCGAGCCCATGGGAGACGGCGCGCGAGGAACCATCAAGGCCGATGTCGTGCTCGTGTCCATTGGCCGACGCCCCGCCACCGACGGACTCGATCTGGAGACGGTCGGCATCAAGCCGGACCCAAGGGGCTATATTCCGGTCGACGACGGCTTTCGAACCAGCGCCGAAGGGGTCTACGCCATCGGCGATGTCATCGGCGGCGCCATGCTGGCCCACAAGGCGGAGGAAGAAGGGATCGCCCTTGCCGAGCGTCTTGCCGGCGCCGCGGGCCATGTCGACTACGGAACGATCCCGGCCGTCGTCTACACCTGGCCGGAACTGGCCTCAGTCGGGCGCACCGAGGACGACCTCAAGGCGGCCGGCGTGGCCTATCGCGTCGGGCGCTTTCCGTTCTCGGCAAACGCCATGGCCAAGGCGCGGTTGGAGAAGAACGGGCTGGTCAAGGTGTTGGCGGACGCCAGCACGGACAGGATTCTCGGCGTGCACATCCTGGGGCCGGACGCGGGCAGCCTGATCCATGAAGCGGTCGCCGTCATGCAATTCGGCGCGGCGGCCGAAGACGTGGCGCGGACGAGCCATGCGCATCCGACGCTTCCGGAAGCCTTGCGCGAGGCATGCCTGGCTGTGGCCGACCGCACGATCCACCTTTAACGGCCGCCCGTCGCGTGGCTGCCCGGGCTGGCCGCGCGGCGCCGAGGCGTCCCGGCGGGCGTAGAGGACCCGTAGCCGCCTACGAGCCCGGCCGCGTCGCGAATAAAGCGCGACAGCGTCGCCGCCTGAATGCTAATGCGAGCCGTTCACATCTGGATTGACCATGCGTCCTCTGCTCCGTCTGCTTGCCCTGCTGTTCGCCCTGGGGCTAGCCGCGCCTGCCTTGGCCCAGGCGCCGTCCGCCTCCGAGGCCCAGGTCGCCTGGCGGCTGCTGGACTATGTCGCAGTCGATTACGCGGGCGCCGTGGCCGATGGCCAGGTCACCAACCCGGCCGAATACGGCGAGATGATCGAGTTCGGCGGCCAGATCCGGACCCGCCTGGACGCCCTGCCGCCGAACCCGGCCAAGGCCGGTCTGGTCCGCGACGCCGAGGCGCTGCAGGCGGCCATCCGGGACAAGGCGGATCCGCGCGTCGTTGGCGACCGGGCCAAGGCGCTCGCCGGCGCGGTGCTGACGGCCTATCCGAGCCCGCTGGCGCCTTCGTTCCCGCCTGATCTGGCCCGCGGCGCGACGCTCTATGCCGAGCAATGCTCGGTCTGCCATGGCGTGACCGGACGCGCCGACGGCCCGGGCGCCGAGGGGCTTGATCCGCCCGCGATCGCCTTCGCGGATGTGGAGCGCGCCCGTCAGCGCAGCGTGTTCGGCCTCTACCAGGTCATCGATCAGGGGCTGGAGGGCACGGCGATGGCCAGCTTCGCCCATCTGCCGGCCGAGGACCGCTGGGCCCTGGCCTTCTACGTGGGCCGGTTCGCCTTCACCGACGCCGAAGCCGCCGAAGGTCGACGCCTCTGGGAGAGCGACCCGGCGATCCGCGCCGCCTTCCCCGACCTGGCCGCCCTCACCCAGGCGACGCCGGCCGAGCTGGCGACAAGGATCGGCGAGACGAAGGCACGGGCGGTCACGGCCTACCTGCGCCGCCACCCGGAGGCGACGGTCCGCGCCGAGGGATCGACCCTGTCCCTGGCCCGGACGCGACTGGCCGAAAGCGAGGCCGCCTATCGCCGGGGCGACCGCAGGGCCGCGACCGACCTGGCCCTGTCGGCCTATCTAGACGGCGTCGAACCGATGGAGCCGGCGCTGGGCGCCCGCGACGGCGCATTGCTGCGGCGGGTCGAGACGGCCATGACCGACCTGCGCGTCTCGATCAGCAGGGGCGCGCCGGCCCAGGAGGTCGCGGACCGGGTCGCCCGCGCGAACGCCCTGCTGGACACGGCCGAACGCGCACTCGCGCCCCAGGAGGCGGACAATCTCGCCAGCTTCCTCGGCGCCTTCACCATCCTGCTGCGCGAAGGCCTGGAAGCCATCCTCATCGTGGTGGCGATGATCGCCTTCCTCAGGAAGGCCGAACGTCCCGAGGTGCTGCGCTACGTCCACGGCGGCTGGGTGGCCGCGCTGGTCGCCGGCGGCGCCACCTGGGCGGCCGCGACCTTCTTCATCTCCATCAGCGGCGCCAGCCGGGAGCTGACCGAAGGGTTCGGCTCGCTTTTGGCGGCCGTCGTGCTCGTCTCGGTCGGCATCTGGATGCACGGCAAGTCGCATGCGGACGCCTGGCAGACCTATATCCGCGACAAGCTCTCCCACGCGCTGTCGAAGCGGTCGGCCTGGTTCCTGTTCCTGCTGGCCTTCGTCGTCGTCTACCGGGAGGTGTTCGAGACCATCCTCTTCTATGCGGCGATCTGGAGCCAGGGCGGCCATCTCGGCATGCTGGCCGGCGCCGTGACCGCGGTGGCCATCCTGGCCGTGGTGGCCTGGGCCTTGCTGGCCTATAGCAAGCGCCTGCCGATCGGTCGGTTCTTCTCTCTGAGCTCGATCCTCATGGCCATTCTGTCGGTCGTCCTCGTCGGCAAGGGGGTGGCGGCGCTGCAGGAGGCGGGCTGGCTCGATGTCCATCCGCTGGCGTGGATCCCCCGCATCGAGATCCTCGGTCTTTATCCGACGGTCGAAGGCGTCGCCGTTCAGCTTCTGACGATCGCTATCCTCGTGGTCGGCTTCTCCCGGCATGCGGCGCCGAATGGCGCGCGCCCAGCCTCTTGAGCGGGCGTCTGAGGCCCTCAACTGCGACCCGTTGGCAGGGTTTCGGAGCTGCTTGGGCGCCGATAGCCGCGCAGTCCGCGGATACCCAAGGTGCGGGGCCGCAGCCGATAGCGTGCGAGACCACCCTTGGTGCGGAGATTAGGCGCCCTATTCTCCGCACTTCGCGCGGAGAATAGCCTTGCTCTTGCGGCGAATAGCGCCCATATTCTCCGCAAGGGGTGCGGGGAATGGCGCAATACATCCATGAGATCGAAGGCTGGCCGCGTCTGGACTGGCGCGCTGACGCGCTTGCCGATCGCCTCGCCGCCGTCCGTCATCGCCAGGGCCTTCTGCTTGGCCGGATGCACACGCTCGGCTTCGATCTCCGCGCTGAAGCCGTCCTCGAGACCCTTACCGAAGATGTCCTGAAATCCAGCGAAATCGAAGGCGAGCTGCTCGACAAGGATCAGGTGCGATCCTCCATCGCCCGCCGCCTCGGCATGGATATCGGGGCCCTCGCCCCCGCGGATCGCAACGTCGAAGGCGTCGTCGAAATGATGCTCGACGCGACCCAGAACTTTGCGTCTCCGCTCACCGAGGAACGGCTGTTCGCCTGGCACGCCGCCCTGTTTCCGACCGGGCGCAGCGGTATGACGAAGATCGTCGTCGGCGCCTGGCGCAACGAGAGCTCCGGCCCGATGCAGGTCGTCTCGGGCCCCTTCGGACGAGAGCGCGTGCACTATGAAGCGCCCCTTGCCGACCGTCTGCAGGACGAGATGCGGGCGTTCCTCGACTGGTTCAATGACGAGCCGCGGACGGATCCGGTCCTCAAGGCCGCGATCGCCCACCTGTGGTTCGTGACCATCCACCCGTTCGACGACGGGAACGGCCGGATCGCGCGGGCGATCGCCGACATGGCGCTCGCCCGCTCCGAGAAAAGCGCTCAACGCTTCTACAGCATGTCCGCCCAGATCAGGCTGGAGCGCAAGGACTACTACGCCACCCTGGAGGCGACCCAGAAAGGCGCGCTGGACGTGACCCTCTGGCTGGACTGGTTCCTCGGCTGCCTCGATCGCGCGTTCGACCGCGCGGAAACCACCCTGACCCATGTGATGCGCAAGGCGCGCTTCTGGGAGGCGCTCGCAGGTCAGACGTTGAGCGAGCGCCAGAGCACGGTCATCAACCGGCTGCTCGACGGCTTCGAAGGCAAGCTCACTTCGACCAAATGGGCGGCGCTGACGAGGTCCTCGCCCGACACGGCCCTGCGCGACATCAACGATCTGGTGGAGCGGGGCATCCTCGTGAAGGATGAAGGCGGCGGGCGCAGCACAAGCTATTCGCTGGTCGATCGAGGATAGGCGGGCCCGCACGACGCCGGCACGGCTCTACGCCAGGTCGGTCGCTCAAGACCCGAGCCTCAACAGGGAGGATCGCAATTCGCCACTTCTGGCGAGTTACCGCCAAGAACCGGCTTACTTCGCCAGAAGTGGCGAATTACCACCTTTGCCAGGCGCGCGACGCCGCAAGGCGCCGCCGACGCGGCCTCACGCCTGACGCGCGATGGCGATGGCCGAGAGGTCGGAGGCGGCGTCGACCGCAATTCCGGCCGCCTTGCGCTCGGAATAGCGGTCCACGAGCTGGGCCGCGTGAGGCCGGGTGAGGATGGTGAAGCGCACCAGTTCCTCCATCACATCGACGATCCGCTCATAGTAGGCCGAAGGCTTCATCCGGCCGGCCTCGTCGAACTCCTGGAAGGCCTTGGCCACGCTCGACTGGTTGGGGATGGTGATCATCCGCATCCAGCGGCCCAGCAGGCGCAGGGTGTTGACGGCGTTGAAGCTCTGGGAGCCGCCCGACACCTGCATCACCGCGAGCGTCCGGCCCTGGGTCGGGCGCATGCCGCCCAGGCTCAACGGCAGATGATCGATCTGCAGCTTCATCAGGCCGGAGACCTGGCCGTGGCGTTCCGGACTGCACCAGACCATGCCTTCCGACCAGAAGGCGTGCTCGCGCAGCTCGCGCACCGCCGGGTGGTCGTCGTCGCCGGCCGAGCCCGGCAGAGGCAGGTCGGAGGGGTCGAAGATGCGGGTCTCGCATCCCATGCGCCGCAGCAGGCGGGCCGCTTCCTCGACGCAGAGCCGCGAATAGGAGCGCTCGCGCAGCGACCCGTACAGGAGAAGGATGCGTGGCGGGTGGTCGTGCGGACCCAGGTCGGCGGCCGGATCGTTCGACAGATAGGCCGCGTCCAGGGCTGGCAGATGATCGGGATCCGGCAGCGGCCGCAGGCGGGCGAAGATCATCCGAGATCCTTGGTCAGATAGGCGGCCGAGGCCGGGCAGACGTCCGCGAACTCGCGGGTTCGCCGGATCGCTTCGGGCGCGGTCTCACGATCGGCGGCGGCGAAGCCGCGCCGGGCGAAGAAGGGTTCGGCCGTCGTGGTGAGCAGGTGGAGGCGTTCCCCGCCCAGTTCGCTCGCCACGGCTTCGGCGGCGCTCAGGATCCGGCTCCCGAGCCCCCGCGCCTTCAGGTCAGCGACTACGACCAGGGAGCGCAGCAGCAGGTCCCGCCCCTCCCCTTCCAGGCCGACGTAGCCGGCCAGGGCGCTGTCGTCGTCGGCGCTGAAGTAGCGGCCGGCCCCGGGCTCCGGCAAGCCCTCGCCCTGCAGGGCCGCGATCAGGCCGGCGTCATCCGCGTCCACGAGATGCAGCACGACCATCAGGCGGCGTCCGCCGGCGGGGCCGTGTCCGGAAACCAGCGTCGGCCCATCCACAGCGCGACCGAGACCAGAAGGATCAGCACCGGCACCTCGACCAGCGGGCCGATCACCGCCGCGAAGGCGACCGGCGAGGTCAGCCCGAAGGCCGCGATGGCCACCGCGATGGCCAGCTCGAAATTGTTCGAGGCCGCGGTGAAGGCCAGGGCGGTCGTGCGCGGATAATCGGCCTCGATCAGCTTGCCCATGAGAAAGCTGACCACGAACATGACGAGGAAGTAGATGGTCAGCGGTATGGCGATGCGCAGGGCGTCCAGCGGCAGGGCCACCACCTCGCCGCCCTTCAGGCTGAACATGACCACGATGGTGAACAGCAGGGCGATCAGGGTGATCGGTCCGATGCGCGGCAGGAAGCGCCGCTCGTACCAGTCGGCCCCGCGGCGGGCGATCAGGCTGCGCCGGGTCAGGAAGCCGGCCAGGAAGGGAAGACCGAGGTAGACGAGCACCGCGCCGGCGATGGTCCAGACGCTGACGTCCACCACGCTGCCCTGAAGGCCAAACAGGGGCGGCAGGACGGTGAGGAAGACCCAGGCGTAGAGGCTGAAGAACAGGATCTGGAAGATCGAGTTGAACGCGACGAGACCCGCGACATACTGGTTGTCGCCCCGCGCCAGTTGGTTCCAGACCAGCACCATGGCGATGCAGCGCGCCAGCCCGATCAGGATCACGCCGGTCATGTATTCCGGCTGATCGCGCAGGAAGATCACCGCCAGGGCGAACATCAGCACCGGGCCCAGCACCCAGTTCTGGAACAGGGACAGGGCCAGGACCCGCTTGTCGGCGAAGACGCGGGGCAGCTCCTCGTACCGGACCCTGGCCAGCGGAGGATACATCATCAGGATCAGGCCGATGGCGATCGGGATGTTGGTGGTCCCGACCGAGAGGCCGTCGACCCATACGGGCAAGCCGGGAACCAGAGTCCCCAATGCGACGCCCAAAGCCATGGCGGCGAAGATCCATCCCGTCAGCCAGCGGTCGAGAAAGGACAGGCGGCGCGGCGGGGCCGCGTCGGTGACCGGCGTATCGATCATCGCGCCACCCGAAGGCCAGCCGCCTCGATGACGACCTCGCCGTCCTCCTTGGTGAACGGCTTGAGATCATCGGCGGGCAGGAGGTCCAGAACGGCCTCGGACGGTCGACACAGGCCGACACCGAGAGGACTGACGACGATCGGGCGATTGAGCAGGAGCGGATGGGCCTCGATCGCATCGAGCAACTGATCGTCTGTCAGGCCCGGGTCCCCGAGGCCGAGGTCGGCGAAGGGCGTGCCCTTCTCGCGCAACAGGTCGCGCAGCGGCTTGCCGGTTCGTTCGGCCAGCCAGGCGATCATCACGCGCGATGGCGGCGACTTCAGATACTCGATGACGTGCGGCTCGATGCCGACGTGGCGAATGAGCTCCAGAGCGTTGCGCGACGTCCCGCAGGCCGGGTTGTGATAGATGACGACGTCCACGGGATCCTCAGGCGCAGCAGGGGGTCAGTTCGGCCAGCAGGGGCTCGCATAGCTCCGCCCGGCCGCCGCAGCAGTCCTTGAGCAGGAAGAGGACCAGGTCGCGCAGCCGGTCCAGATCGGCCCGGTAGATGATCGACCGGCTGCGACGCTCCGATTTGATAAGTCCCGCTCGGGACAGCACCCCCAGATGCGACGACAGGGTATTGGCCGGGATCGCCAGATGGTTGGAGATGTCACCGGCCGGCAGACCGGCCGGTTCGTGCCGCACGAGAAGTCGGAACGCCTCCAGCCGCGTCGACTGCGCCAGGGCGGCGAGAGCAAGAATCGAGGCTTCGGTTTCCATATTTCCGAACTAGTCGAACTATAGAAATGTGCAATCCCCGCTCTGCAGCCGGCCGTAAGCTTACGGTGGAGAGTTTGGCGGCTTGGCCTGCCGCAGCCTTTCGAGTTCGATTCCCATGACAACATGGAGATCTTCGATGGCCCAGGCCGACCCGCCGCTGAGGCGCACGATCAAGAAGCCGCAGCTCCGTCAGATGGTGCCATTGGCGGACAGCACCATCTGGGAGATGGAGCAGCGCGGCCAGTTTCCCCGGCGCTTCCTGCTGACCCCGCGCTGCGTGGTCTGGGACCTGGCCGAGGTGGAAGCCTGGCTGGCGCTTCGGCGGGCCAAGCCGATCCGCCGGGCGCCGCCGCCCGATGTCCGCAAGCGGATCACCCGCCCGGTCAGAGCCGCGGATCGAAACGAGGGCCGGCCGTTTCCGGGATAGTCAGATCCGGCGTGAACCCGCGCCCCGCCTCCCAGGCGTCCACGGCGTCTGACCACTGCTGGGCCATGTGGCGCCGCTGGGCCTCGAATTCGGCCTTGTTGTACACGCCGCGGGAAGATCGCTCTTCGTGGGCGAGGCATTTCTCGATCCAGTCCGAGTTGAAACTCATCTCGTGCAGGAGCGTGGAGGCCGTCCGGCGCAGGTCGTGAACCGTGAAGGGCTCCAGGGGCAGATCGCGCTCGCGCGCCAGCTCGGCGATGGCGCTGGTCACCCGGTTGAAAGTCGCCCGCGACATCGGCGCGTCGGCGTCATAGCGCGACGGCAGGATGTAGCGAGAGTTCCCGGCGCAGGTCTTCAGCGCGATCAGGATGTCGAGCATCTGGGTCGACAGGTAGACGTTATGCGGCCGCGACCGCTTCATCCGCTCTTTCGGGATCGACCAAACTGCGTTCTCGAAATCGACCTCGTCCCAGGTCCCGTCCTGCAATTCGCTCTTCCGCACCATGCTCAGCAGGATGAACTTCAGCCCGAGACGGATGGTCGGCAGGGTGGCCACCTCCCCCAGCAGGTTCAGCGCGATCCGGATCTCGGTCGGCGACAGCGACCGGTCACGCGGCCGGAAGGTGGCGATCGAGGCGGGTCCCACCCCGTCCGCGGGATTGTCGATCTTCTCGCCGTGCAGGATCGCGTAGGCGTAGATCTGTTTGACGATGTCCCGGACGTGGATGGCCGTCGCCGGGGCCCCGCGATCCACGATGGTCATGCAGTGCGCTCTCAGGTCGTTCGGCGTGATCTCGTTCAGGAGCCGGTTTCGCCATTCGGGCAAAACCTCTCGGTTGAAGATCGACCGTCGCATCTGGCGCGTGCTGTCGGCCATCGGAGCGTGGTCCATCCACCGGATCGCCACCTGTTCAAACCGCTGGGCCTCTCTCAGCCTGCGTTTCACGCGTTGCTTGTCCAGCGCCGGTGAAACGCCCTCGGCGATCAGGCGCTTCGCTTCACGCAGCTTTTCCCGCGCCTCCCCCAGGGAGAGTCCCGCCGGACCGTAGGAACCGAAGGTCACCGTCTCGCGCCGCCCGTTGAAGCGATAGTCGTACCGGAAAGCGATGCCGCCTGTCGGTGTTACGAGCACGTACAAACCGTCCCTGTCGGTCTTTTTGTACGCTTTTGATTTCCCTCGCGTATTTCGCAATTCTGCGTCGGTTAGCATGCGAATTTTACTCCAAAAGACCGTCAGGCGTTTTCGGGGTCTTCGGCAGCGATTTCTTCAAGAAACTCATAGGCTTGTTTCAGAAAAAAGACCGTCAGGACGCCCTCAGCCCTATGAGGGTATGAATCGGGGGGTCGAGAGGCAACGGGAGAAAGACCGTCTGGCATACCGACACACGGGTTCGCTGCCCCTCGATAGATACCGAGAGGCAGCGAATATATTTTTCTTGTAAGTCAGTGTTTTAGTGGTAGATTCGGAAGTGGCGTCGAAAGACACCGAAAGCTCTGAATCATTCCCACTCGATTGTGCCCGGAGGCTTGGACGTCACGTCGTAGACGACGCGGTTGACGCCGCGGACCTCATTCACGATGCGCGTCGCCGTGCGGCCCAGCACGTCCCACGGGAACTCGAAGAAGTCCGCCGTCATGCCGTCGGTCGAGGTCACGGCGCGGAGCGCCAGGACCTTCTCGTATGTCCGCGCGTCGCCCATCACGCCCACGGTCTTGACCGGCAGCAGCACCGCGAACGCCTGCCAGATCTGGTCGTACAGCCCGGCCTTCCTGATCTCCTCCAGATAGATGGCGTCGGCTTCCTGCAGCGTCGCCACCGCGTCGGGGGTGATCTCGCCGGGGATGCGGATGGCCAGGCCCGGTCCCGGGAAGGGGTGGCGGCCGACGAAGGCGTCGGTCAGGCCCAGCTCGCGCCCCAGCGCCCGCACCTCGTCCTTGAACAGTTCGCGCAGGGGCTCGACCAGCTTCAGCTTCATATAGTCGGGCAGGCCGCCGACGTTGTGGTGGCTCTTGATGACGTGGGCCTTGCCAGACGACGAGGACACGCTCTCGATCACGTCGGGATAGAGGGTGCCCTGGGCCAGGAACTCGGCGCCCTCGATCTTGTTTGCCTCGCGGTCGAACACCTCGATGAAGACCCGGCCGATGGTCTTGCGCTTGGTCTCGGGATCGGACTGCCCAGCCAAGGCACCGAGGAAATCCGCAGACGCGTCCACGTGGATCAGGGGGATGTTGTAGTGCTCGCGGAACAGGGTCGTGACCTGCTCGGCCTCGCCCTTTCGCAGCAGGCCGGTGTCGACGAAGACGCAGGTCAGCTGATCGCCGATCGCCTCATGGATCAGGACGGCCGCGACCGATGAATCGACGCCGCCCGACAGGCCACAGATCACCTTGGCGTCACCGACCTGCTCGCGGATCTGGGCGATCTTCTCGTCGCGATAGGCGGCCATGGTCCAGTCGCCCTTCAGCCCCGCGATGCCGTGGGTGAAGTTCCTCAGCATCTGGTGGCCGCGCGGGGTGTGCATCACCTCAGGGTGGAACTGCACGCCATAGAAGCGGCGGGTCTCGTCGGCGATGACGGCATAGGGCGACCCCGCCGACGACGCGACCACATCGAAACCTTTGGGGATGGCGACGATCTTGTCGCCGTGGCTCATCCAGACGGTCTCGTCGGCGCCGACCGGGGCCAGTCCCTCCAGCAGCGGCGAGGCCTTATCCACCGTGATCTCGGCGCGGCCGAACTCGCGGGTGTGGCCCCCCTCGACCTTGCCGCCCAGCTGTTCGCACATCGTCATCTCGCCGTAGCAGATGCCCAGCACCGGCACGCCGGCCTCGAACACCGCCTGGGGCGCGCGCGGACTGCCCTCCTCATGCACGCTCTCGGGCCCGCCGGACAGGATGATGGCGCGGGGATTCATCGCCGCCATCGCGGCCTCCGCCTTCGCGTAGGGATGGATCTCGCAATAGATGCTGGCTTCCCTCAGGCGCCGCGCGATCAGCTGCGTCACCTGGCTGCCGAAGTCGACGATGAGGACTTTCTCGTGATCGGTCGGAGCGGTCATCGGGCGGCTTCCATGGCGGGGGCGGGAGAGAGGGCGTCCAGGCCGCGCTGTTCCAGCACGGCCTTCAGTCTGTCGAGAGCGACGGCGAGGTTCTCATCGACGTGGTGCAAGGTCGAGGTCCAGTCCTCCAGCGCCTTCAGCTCGACCCGCCCGTCGGACACGCCACGCAGGGCGATCAGGGGCACGTCGAACGTCATGGCGGCGCGGACAAGAGCCCAAGTCTCCATGTCGACCATGTCCGCATCGATCGCCGCATAGGCGGCGCCGGAAACGACATTCGCGCCGGTGGACAGGGTCGCCGTCGGTACGCCGGGAATCCGCGTCGGCAGCGGCAACACAGCAGGCAGGTCTGACAGCGGCGTCACACCCTTGTCGAACCCCAGCGGGCTTGCGTCCATGTCGCGATAGGCGACCGACGAAGCCTGATAGACGGCCGCGTGATCGAGCGTCGGCGATCCGCAAGAGCCGAGCGAAACGATCAGGTCCGGCAACGCCCCGCCAGCCATCAGCTCGGCCAGAACCTGGGTCAGGGCGACCGCTGCCTCGACCGGACCAATGCCGGTCATCACGGGGAGTATCCGCGCCTTGAGGTGATCACCATATTCGGCCGGGGCCGCCATGACCGGCAGGATCGAGACCCCGCCCCACCGCTCCAGCCTGTGGCTCACCGCGCGCGCTCGTAGACGGCGGCGAAGAAGCCGTCGGTGTCCGTCGAGGCGGGCGACATCCGCAGGCGATGGCCCTGCGCCAAGTCGCCCAGCCGAGCCCGGCCCGCGTCGGTCATCGCGTCGCTGACCAGCGCATCGGTGATCGCCACCGGAGCGAAGCCGGGATGATCCTCTTCGAAGGCGTCCACCGTGGCCTCGTTCTCGACCCGCAGCATCGAGCAGGTAACATAGACCAGACGTCCGCCGGGCTTCACCAGCTTGGCCGCGCGGGCCAGGATCGCCGTCTGCAGCGAATGCATCCGGTCGACGTCCTCGGGCTTCAACCGCCAGGCGTCTTCGGGTCGCCGCCGCCAGGTGCCGGAGCCCGTGCAGGGCGCGTCGACGAAGACGACGTCGGCCGTCCCCACGATGTCCTCGACCCCGCCGCCGTTGGGACCCAGATGGATCAGCTCGGCCTCGACCCCCGCGCGGGACAGCCGGGGCCGGATGTTGTCCAGCCGCTTCTGCACCACGTCGCAGGCGATCAGCCGACCCTCGGCCCGGGCGACCGGCGCAGCCTTGGCTTTCGCGCCCGCCGGAGGATCGACCCAGCCCGTCGGCGTCCAGACGCGCTCCGGCGCGGCGGTTTCCTCGACCCGCGACGCGCCCGCCGCCAGCCCCTGCATCGCCAGGCCCAGGGTCTTGCCCCCGCCCCCGGCGCAATAGTCGACGACCGTCATCCCCGGCCGCACGCCCGCCAGCCAGCAGACGATCTGGCTGCCTTCGTCCTGGATCTCGATGCGTCCGGCCTTGAAGGCCTCCAGAGCCTGGACGTTGGGCGGCGGCTCAGCCGACAGGCGCAGACCCCAGGCCGACCACGGCGTCCGCTCCGGCGACAGGCCCGCCTCTCGCAGTTCGGCCTCGACCTCCTCGACCGTGGCCTTGGCGGCGTTGACCCTCAGGTCGATCGGCGCGCGGGGCACCATCAGACCGGCGGCCTCCTCGGCCCAGCGGTCGCCGAAGGTGCCCTTGAAGTCCTCGACCACGAATTCCGGCAGGCCGGCGGCGACCCAGCCCGGCACCTCGTCGGCGGTCATGCTGATGCGCGACCGTTCCTGTTTCGACAGGGGCTTGGGGCCGTATCCGTCGCCGGAATGCAGCGCCTCGATCTCTTCGACCGCCAGGCCGTCGATCAGGCTAAGCGCCCCGATGACCAGGGCCCGCCCGTCCTCGCGCCCGCCCATGGCCCAGACCAGCCGGCCGCGCGCGCGCAGCACCTTGTAGACCTGGTCGGCGATGGCCCGGCGGTCCTTGGACCCGGCATAGCGGTTGGCGGTGCCCCAGGCCTTCAGTACCGCCTCGGCGGGCTGGCGGCCCTGAGCGATGGAATCTAGAACGGCGGCGGCGGCGGCGAGGCGGGCGGCGGGGGTCAAATCAGATTTTCAGTTCAGGTGAGGATGGCGGCGAAGACGGCGATCAGTCCGCCCATGGCGATCAGCCACACGATGGAGCGCACGAACGGAATGCCTAGGGCATAGATGGGGATGTAGATAAGCCGCATCCAGAAGAAGGCCTGCGTCCCCCAGAAGGTCAGCGGCCCCTCCTCGCCCGTCACATGGGCGATCAGCACTGCGCCGATGAACAGCGGCAGGGTCTCCCACATATTGGCCTGCGCCCGCTCCAGCCGCTGGGTGACGATCCCCGGCCGCGCAGGCAGGCCGTCGCGAGCTCCCGCGTTCCAGCCGATGCCGTTGGCCATCGTGCGCCCGGCGGCGGGCAAGAAGACATGCACGAACGCCAGGATCAGCGTCGCCGTCAGCATGGTCAGTTCGGGCGTGGTCGCCAGGACCCAGGCGTCGCTCATGGTCTTCATCCCTGCCGGTAGTTGGGGGCTTCCCGCGTGATCATGACGTCGTGGACGTGGCTTTCGCGCAGGCCCGCGCCGGTGATCCGCACGAACCGCGCCTTGGCCTGCAGATCGGCAATGGTCGCCGCCCCGACATAGCCCATGGCGGCGCGCAGCCCCCCGACCATCTGGTGCAGCACCGGCGCGATCGGCCCCTTGTAGGGCGTCTGCCCCTCGATGCCCTCGGGCACCAGCTTCTGGCTATCGACTTCCTTCTGGAAGTAGCGATCCGCGCTGCCGGCCCCCATCGCCCCGACGGAGCCCATGCCGCGATAGCTCTTGTAGGACCGGCCCTGATACAGGAACACCTCGCCGGGGCTCTCGTCGGTGCCCGCGAACATCGAGCCCATCATGGCCACCGACGCGCCCGCCGCCAGGGCCTTGGCCAGGTCGCCCGAATACTTGATCCCGCCGTCGGCGATGACAGGCGCGCCGCTGTCCTTGGCCGCCCGCGCCGCTTCCATGACGGCCGTCAACTGGGGCACGCCGACACCGGCGACGATGCGCGTCGTGCAGATGCTGCCCGGCCCGATGCCGACCTTTACCGCGTCCGCGCCCGCGTCGATCAGGGCCCGCGCGCCGTCATAGGTCGCCACGTTGCCCGCGATGATCTGGACCCGGTTGTTCTCGCGCTTGATGCGCTCGACCGCGCGACTGACCTGAACCGAATGCCCGTGGGCGGTGTCGATGACCACCACGTCGACACCGGCCTCGGCCAGCGC
The DNA here is from genome assembly GCA_947475735.1 of Caulobacteraceae bacterium. Lineage (GTDB taxonomy): Bacteria > Pseudomonadota > Alphaproteobacteria > Caulobacterales > Caulobacteraceae > Brevundimonas. Next base: position 188,121 of record CANJLQ010000005.1, on the reverse strand, counting down.
CATCGACCGCTCATAGCCTGCGTCGCCCACCGTCGAGGCCGCGCCGACCAGCAGCCGGCCCTGATCGTCCTTGGCGGCGTGGGGGTGTGCCTGAGCCTTCTCGATGTCTTTCATCGTGATCAGGCCGACGGCGCGATAGGCCTCGTCGACCACGATGACCCGCTCGATCTTGCGGGTGCGCAGCAGTTCGCGCGCCTCGTCGCGACCGGCACCCTCGCGAACGGTGACGAGGTCGGCGGCCGTCATCAGTTCGGCAGCCTTACGGTTCGGGTCGGTGTCAAAGCGCATGTCGCGGTTGGTCAGGATGCCGACCAGACGGCCGTCCGCATCCACGACTGGAAAGCCGCTGATCCGGCGACGCGCCACGATCTCGCGAACCTCGCCCAGGGTCGTCTCGGGCCGGATGGTCACAGGATTGATGACCATGCCGCTCTCGAACCGCTTCACTTCGCGGACCTGATCGGCCTGCTCCTGAACGGTCATGTTGCGATGCAGGACCCCCAGACCCCCGGCCTGGGCCATGGCGATGGCCAGCCGGCTTTCGGTCACCGTGTCCATGGCGGACGACAAGAGCGGGATGTTCAGCCGGATGTCGCGGGTCAGCCGGGTCGAGACGTCCGCCTCTGCGGGCATGATCTCGGACGCGCCGGGTTCGAGCAAAACATCGTCGAAGGTGAGCCCTTCGCGAATCTCCATGGGAGTCTCCGTTTTGCGGGCCGCCTATCCTCTTTCGCGGCTGCGAAGTCAACCAAGGCGCCGCATCCAGCCGGGCTCGATCACCGTATGTTTTTTCAGCAGAGGTTGAACTTTTCAGCCGGAGCTAACATTTAGGTCCTCGATGGTCATCGCCCTCGCCCGATCGGTACGGAGCCTCGCGCTCAAGATCGCCTCCTACGGCGCGATGCACCTGATCGTGGCCATGCTGGTGGCCTTCGCCATCACCCGCGACTGGCGCATGGCGCTTGCGATCGGCGTGGTCGAGCCCTTCTTCCAGACCATCGCCTACACCTTCCACGACCGCGTCTGGCACCGGATCGAGCGCCGCCGGATGCGCAGCGGCATGGAAGAGACGGCCGAGGCCTTCACGGCTCGTCTGGACGTCATGAACGCCGATGAGCAGGCGCGCGCCCACGGCCACCACGGCCACACCCATGCGCTTCCCTCGTTCAAGAAGATCGCGGTCAAGACCGTGACGTACGGGATGATGCATTTCGTCGTCGCCGTGCTGGTGGCCTTCGCCATCACCCGCGACATCCAGGCGGCATTGACGATCGGTGTCATCGAACCGCTGGTTCAGATGATCTTTTTCGCTCTGCACGATCGGTTCTGGACTGCGCGCGAAGCCAAGCGCGCCAGTTCGACAGCTCAGGCCGCCTGAGACCCTCGCCTATTTCTTGCCCATCGCCACCAGATAGACCTCCGACGAGCCTTTCCGGCTGGCGGCGGGCTTGACGTATTTCACGTCCTCGAAGGCGGCGCGCAGATCGGTCAGAACCTCTCCGGCGGCTCCACCCTGAAAGTTCTTGGTCACGAAATGGCCGCCGGGCTTCAGCGTGCGGATCGCGAACTCCGAGGCGATCTCGATCAGGGCGATGATCTTCAGGTGGTCCGTCTGGCGGTGGCCGACGGTGTTGTGGGCCATGTCAGACAGCACGAGGTCGGGTGCCCCGCCCAGAGCCTCGATCAGCTGGGCGTCCACGCCGGCTTCGGTGAAATCGGCGTGGATCAGGGTCGATCCGGGGATCGGCTCGATGGGCAGCAGGTCGACGCCGACCACCGCCGCCGCGCCCCGGTTGACGCAGACCTGGACCCAGCCGCCCGGTGCCGCGCCCAGGTCGATGACGCGCGAGCCGCGCTTGACCAGATGAAACCGGTCGTCGATCTCGGCGAACTTGAAGGCGGCGCGCGACCGCCAGCCCTCGGCGCGGGCCTTCTCCGACCACGGATCGGCCAGTTGCCGCTTGATCCACTGGATCGAGGACATCGACTTCTTGTCCGCGGTCTTGATCTGGCTGCCCATGCCGCGCCCGGCCGCGGTGCCGCCCGTGGGGGGGCGGACCATGCGGCGACGCGCAGGCGTTTCGGGAGGGGGCGGCTTTTCGTCTTCACTCATCGCCCCCACATAGCGCCCGTGGCCCGATGCGGCTATGACCCCGCCAAATCATCAAGACGGAGCGCCCGATGGCCGACCAGACCCTGACCCTGACACTCGACACCGGAGACGTCGTCATCAAGCTGAGGCCCGACCTGGCGCCCGGCCACGTCGCCCGCATCACCGAGCTGGCGAGCGAGGGCTTCTACGACGGCGTGGTGTTCCACCGCGTGATCTCGGGCTTCATGGCTCAGGGCGGCGATCCGACCGGCACCGGCACCTCGGGCTCCAAGAAGCCGAACCTCAAGGCGGAGTTCTCGAGCGAGCCGCATGTGCGCGGCGTCTGCTCGATGGCCCGCACCAGCGATCCGAACAGCGCCAACAGCCAGTTCTTCATCTGCCTGGACGACGCGACCTTCCTGGACCGCCAGTACACGGTGTGGGGCGAGGTGATCGAAGGCATGGACCACGTCGACGCCCTGCCAAAGGGCGAGCCGCCCCGGACCCCCGGCAAGATCGTCAAGGCGACGGTCAACTAAGCGATGAGAGAGGCGGCTCCACGGGTCGCCTCTTTTCGTTTCAACCGCCCAGCGACCAGGCGAACTTCACGCCGCTGTAGCTACGACCCCCGACAGTCACGCTGCCTTCCAGGGCGGGCTCTCTGTCAGGCCCGAGGTTGCGCTTGGCCAGGGCCAACGAGCCGGCATCCAACCGCGCCTCCAGCGTCACTCGACCGAGGGCCTCACTGGTTCCCGAGAAGCGCACGCGGTCGTCGCTGACGGTATAGCGATCGGGCAGAACGCGCTCTCCGCCCGCGAACTCCAGCATGACCGGAGCGAGCCCCCCGGCGCGCTCCCCCTTTTCCCAGGCCTCGAAGTCTGCGGTCTGGCCGATGAAGACCAGCAGCAGCCGCGCATCCCCCTCGCCCACCTCAACCGCCGGAAAGTAAAAGCCCGAAAGGTCTTCGGTCTGGCTATGGCGGAAGTTCGGGTCGGCGGCCGAGGCCGAAGCCTCTTTCGTCGGTGCCGGATCGTTCGCCGGCGGGTTCAAGAGGTCGCAGCCCGCCAGAGCCAGTGCGGCGACCACGAGCGCCGCCAGCCGGCCCCACCGTCGGGGGCTTGGCGTCAGGGCAGCCGCAACAGCACCGGAACCCAACCGGCCGCCTGCGCCCATTCCATGGCCTCGAAGACGGGAATGGCCAGAAAGAACACCATGCCGTCGCGCAGCGTGGTCAGGAAGAACCGCGGCCGGATCTTGAGCTCGTCCTCGTCTCGCCACTTGGAAAAATCCGGTCCACAGCGCGGGATCTGCGCTCGGTAGCTGTCATAAGCATCGCCGAAGGCGGCGGAAAGCCACGCCTCCTCGCGCGCGATCGTGGCGTGGAACACCAGGACCGCGACCACCACGAACAGGGCGGCAATCACCATGCTGCCGGTCTGGGCCCCGATGCCGAAGGCCCCGACATAGCTGAAGACGTACAGCGGATTGCGACTGATCGAATAGGGGCCGGTCGACACGACCTCGGCCTTCTTGCGCCCGCCGATGTAGAGGGAGCACCAGGCCCGCCCGACGATGCTGAGCACCATCGCCCCAAGGCCCGCCGCCTCCACCCCCTGATGAACCGCCCCGTGACCCCACCAGGTCGCGGTGAACAGCGAGAGGATCAGGATAACCAGAAGCGAGAGACCCAGAAAGATCTTTCGGATCTTTTGAATGCGCTGGAGATCGAAGGAATCGGTCGTTGTGGTCATGAAACGGCTCCGCTTCCCGCACGAAGCGCCGTCATGAACCTGTGATCAAGCCTTATCTTTGCGAGTGAAAATCGCCTGCGTTCAGCGATCTAGGGCCCGATCCAGCGCCTGGAACGAGCGCCAGCCCAGTTCGGTCGCGGCGGCGAACAGCACCGGGTTCACCTTGTCGAAGTCGTCGGTCGGACGGTGATAGTCGGGGTGATAGTCGACGCCCAGGTACAGGAACGGCAGGCCCGCCCGGTAGAAGGCGGCGTGGTCGGAGGCCTCGACCCAGTTGTTCGCGCCGGTGTCCTGAGGCGTGTCCTTGCCGAAGGCCAGCGAAACCCCGCCCTCCGGCGCGAGGGGCTCCAGGATCGGGCGAAGCGTCGGGTTTTGATAGGTGCCCGTGACCCACAGCTTCATGTCGGTCTCGGCCCGCGCCGTCATGTCGAAGTTCAGGTTCAGCGCGATGGACGTCAGCGGCACCGGCGGGGCCTCGACGAAATGGCGCGCGCCCAGCAGACCCCGCTCCTCTCCGTCCAGGAAAGCGAAGATGACGCTATGCTCGGGCGGCGCGGCCTTCAGGCGCGCGGCGATCTCCAGGGCCGTGGCCACGCCCGAGGCATTGTCGTCGGCCCCGTTGAAGACCTGGCCGTCGTTCACGCCGACGTGGTCGTAATGGGCGGTGATGACGATGTAGCGATCCGTCACCCGCGTGCCGGGGATCACCGCCAGGACATTGGTGCCGTTGAACGTCTTGGGGCCTTCGCGCGTGCGGCCCTGCATCTCCCAGGGTTGAAGCCGGCCCACCGGGGGCGCGGCGATGCCCAAGGCGTCCAGCCGGGAGACGATGTAGGCGCGGGCCCGCTCGCCGCCCGGCGCGCCGGTGTCGCGGCCCTCCATGTCGTCGGCCGAGAGGACGCGCAGATCGGTGATCAGCTGTGTGTAGTCGGCGCTCGCGGCCGGCGCCGCGGCATCGGTCACGGGCGTCGCCGCCTCCATGCCGGCGCAGGACGCGAGGACGATCAGGGCGCTGCCGGCGAACAGGGCGCGGAGGGTGCGGGACATGAGGGCTCCTTGGCTTTCCCTGTCCGAATAGCGCGAGCGTGGCCGGGTCGTCCGCTAAATTCGCCGTCATGCGCGGCTGGCCTGACGACGGGCGGATGCTAGAACCCGGCGCATGGTGGACCTGGACGTCGAGACCCTGAACGAAGACGAGGCCCGCGCCGAGCTGGCACGACTGGCGGCCGAGATGGAACGGCATGACGCCCTGTACGCAGAGGCCGCGCCGGAAATCTCCGACGCCGACTACGATACGCTGAGGGCGCGCAACGCCGCGATCGAGGCGCGCTTCCCGACCCTGGTCCGGGCGGATTCGCCGTCGCTGAGGGTGGGGGCCCCGACGTCCAGCCAGTTCTCCGAGGTGCGGCACGGCGTGCCCATGCTGTCGCTCGATAACGCCTTCGACGAGGCCGACGTCGCCGACTTCGAGGCGCGCATCCGGCGATTCCTGAGGCTGTCGGCCGAGGAGCCCCTGGCCTTCGTGGCCGAGCCCAAGATCGACGGCCTGTCCGCCAACATCCGCTATGAGAACGGCGTGCTGGTCCAGGGGGCGACGCGGGGGGACGGGCGGGCGGGCGAAGACATCACCGCCAATCTAAAGACAATCGCCGACATTCCGCACCGCTTGGCGGGCTCAAGCTGGCCGGCGCGGGTCGAGATTCGCGGCGAGGTTTACGCCCCCAACGACGCCTTCGCCGCCTTCAACGCCGAGGCCGAGGCCGCGGGCCGCCGGACCTATGCCAACCCCAGGAACTTCGCCGCCGGCTCGCTGCGCCAGATCGACCCCACCGTCACCGCCGCCCGCCCCTTGCGCTTCTTCGCCTATGCCTGGGGCGAGACGTCGGAGCCCTTCGCGGAAACGCAATGGGAAGCTCTGGCAAAGCTCGAAAGCTGGGGTTTTCGAGTCAACGGTGACTCTCAGCTCGCGACAAAGGCTGGTCTCCGCGACATCTTCGGTGGCCTAGAGCTCAAGCGCGCCCAGCTCGGCTATGACATCGACGGCGTCGTCTACAAGGTCGACCGCCTGGACTGGCAGGAGCGTCTGGGCTTCGTCTCCCGCAGCCCCCGCTGGGCCATCGCCCACAAGTTCCCGGCCCAGCAGGCCACGACGGTTCTGGAAGGCATCGACATCCAGGTGGGGCGGACGGGATCGCTGACCCCCGTCGCCCGCCTCGCCCCGGTCACCGTCGGTGGCGTGGTGGTTCGAAACGCCACGCTCCACAACGAAGACGAGATCGAACGCAAGGACGTGCGCATCGGCGACACCGTCGTCCTGCAACGCGCCGGCGACGTCATCCCCCAGATCGTCTCGGTGGTCCTCGACAAGCGTCCCGCCGACGCCGTCCCCTACGTCTTCCCCACCCACTGCCCCGTCTGCGGCTCCGAGGCCGTCCGTCCCGACGGCGAGGTGCGCCGCCGCTGCACCGGCGGCCTGATCTGCGCCGCCCAACTGGTCGAGCGCCTCAAGCACTTCGTCGGCCGCCGCGCCTTCGACATCGAGGGCCTCGGCGAAAAACAGCTGATCGCCTTCTCCGAGCGCGGCTGGATCAAGGAACCCGCCGACATCTTCCGCCTCGCCCGCGACGAGACCAAGCTCGCCGAACTCCGCGAAGAGGATGGCTACGGCGAGACCAGCGTGCGCAATCTCATCGCCGGCATCGACGCCCGCCGCGTCATTGCGCTGGAACGCCTCATCTTCGGCCTCGGCATCCGCGAGATCGGCGAACAGACCTCGCTGCTGCTCGCCCGCCACTTCGGCAACTGGACCGCCTTCCACGCCGCCGGCCTCGCCGCCGCCGAAGGCATTCCGTCCCCCGAATGGACGCGGCTTTCCGAAGGCCACGGCGTCTCCCCCCGGACCCTGTCGGTCCTCGCCGCCGCGAACCTGGACCCCGCCGACCCCTGGCCCGAGGCACCCGTGGACCAGAAGCTGGCCTTCGCCTTCCCCGGCATCGCCGCCCCGGCCCGTCGGGCACTGGCCCCCCTGGCCCCCGACTGGCCCGCCATCGTCGAACTGTCCCGCATCGCCCGCGAGGACGGTCCATCCGAGACGCTCGGCGAGATCGCCGGCATCGCCGGCGTGGGACCCGTCGCCGCGCGGGCCGTGGCCGAGTTCTTCCACGAGCCGCACAACCGGGCGGTCGTCGACGCCCTGATCGCCGAGCTCGATCGCGTTGAGGACGCCGAGCGGCCAAAGACCGACACCGCCGTCGCCGGCAAGACCGTCGTCTTCACCGGCAGCCTGGAGCGGTTCACCCGTGACGAGGCCAAGGCAAGGGCCGAGAGCCTGGGGGCCAAGGTCTCGGGCTCGGTGTCGAAGAAGACCGACTATCTCGTCGCCGGACCGGGCGCGGGCTCCAAGCTGGCGGAGGCGCAGAAGCACGGCGTCACAGTGCTGACCGAGGACGCGTGGCTGGCGCTGATCAACTGATCTCCGCCGAAGGCTCGGTTATCGATTGAGCGCCGCCCGACCCGCGGCGGCATAGCGATCGCCGACCACGGCCGCCTTGGGGAAGGCCGCCTCGATGCGGGCGAGGTCGTCCGCGATGAGGGTGATGTCCGCCGCCGCGACATTCTCCTCCAGCGTCCGGATCCGGCGCGTCCCGGGGATCGGGACCAAAGTGTCGCCCTGGGCCAGCACCCAGGCCAAGGCCAGTTGGGCGGCCGTCACGCCCTTGTCCGCCGCGATCGCCGTCACGGCCTGAACCAGGTCGATGTTCCTCTGAAAGTTCTCGCCCATGAAGCGCGGGTTGGACCGTCGGAAGTCGCCCTCCTCCAGATCGTCGATCGACTTGATCTCGCCGGACAGGAAGCCGCGCCCCAGCGGACTGTAGGGCACGAAGCCGATGCCGAGTTCGGCGCACAGCGCCAGCAGGTGATCCTCCGGCTCGCGCGACCACAGGGAATACTCGGTCTGGAGCGCGGTGATCGGATGGGTGGCGTGGGCCTTTCGGATCGTCTCGGGCGCGGCCTCGGACAGGCCCAGGAACCGCACCTTTCCCTCTGTCACCAGTTCGGCCATCGCGCCCACCGTGTCCTCGATCGGCGTGTCGGGATCGACGCGGTGCAGGTAGTACAGATCGACGTGGTCAGTGTTCAGCCGCTTCAGGCTGCCCTCGATGGCCCGGCGGACATTGGCGGGCGATCCGTCGACCGCCAGGGCCGTGCGCTCCTTATTGTAGCCGATGCCGAACTTGGTCGCGAGAAAGAGGCGATCGCGCTTGCTGGCGAAGGCGCGGCCCAGCAGTTCCTCGTTGGTATAGGGGCCATACATCTCTGCGGTGTCGAACAGGGTGACGCCCAGATCGAGCGCGCGGTGCAGGACGCCCGTCGCGGTCGCCTCGTCCGACGGCGCGCCATAGAAGGCGCTCATGCCCATGCAGCCGAGGCCGAGGGAGGACACTTCGGGACCGTTCGGTCCGAGACGACGGGTTTTCATCGGAGGGGCTCCTTGGCGGGGTGGCTCGGCGTTCAGATCGGTGTCCCGGCACCGGATGACAAGACCGTGGGTCGGGGTGCGAACCGATTGATGCATCGGCGGGATTCCGGCATAGTCCGTGCTTGACGACCGAACGCAGACCGCGCGCCGATCCCGGATCGAGACCGGAGCGCGCATCACGGGGGGCCGCCGCCTTGCACGATTTCCGCCGACGCGCGCTGGCCGCGCCGACGATCGCCATTGCGGCGCTGAGCCTGTCGACCTTGACGATCCCGGCCCTCGCCGCGCCGGCCTGGGCCGCTCCGGTTCCCTATGAGACAGTCGTCGCCCTAGACGGCGAGGACGATCAGCGCGGCGGCCGGATCACCCCGACGGCCCTGTCGGACCAGGACCGCCTCAGCTACACCACCGCCTTCGACGCGTTGCGGCGCGGCGATCTGGAAACCGCTCGCAACTCGGCCCGTCAGGCCGGTGACAGGGTGCTGCTGGGTCAGGTCGAGTTCGAGCGGCTGTTCCACGCCGACCATACCGCGACCTTCGAGGAACTGGCGGCCTGGCTCGAGGAATACGCCGACCTGCCGACCGCCCAGCGCGCCTACGGCCTGGCCATGCGCCGCCGGCCCGACGGGGCGCCGGAGCCGCGTCGGCCGACCGGCGCCTTCTTCTCGCGCACCTGGGACGCCGTGGCGGCCGGCGGCGGCAATGCCGAAGCCGATCCGGCGCGGGCGGCGCGCGTCGCCCTGAACCGCGACGACCTGCCGACCGCCGTCGCGCTGGGCGAACAGATCGGCGACTGGTGGACGGTCGGCCTCGCCGCCTGGCGCATGGCCGACTATTCCCGCGCTTTTCAGGCCTTCGAGCGGGTCGCGGTCGATCCGACCGAGGACGGCTGGACCCGCTCCGGCGCGGGCGTCTGGGCGGCGCGCGCGGCAGGGCAGACGGGCCGCCAGGACCGGATCCAGGAGTTCCTGCGGCTATCGGCGCGCTGGCCAGCGACCTTCTATGGCCAGATCGCGCTGCGCCAGCTGGGTCAGGAGCCGGTGATCATCAATGTCGGGCCGACGCCATACGACGCGGTCGTCCAGCCGGCGTCGCTGAACGACGAGCCGGTCGGCGTCAACCAGCGCGAGATGGACGAGTTCCTGCGCAGCGACGGTCGCGCGCGCCGGACGGTGGCCCTGTTCGAGGTCGGACGTCGGGCGGATGCCCGCGACGAACTGCGCAACGGCTTGCGCACGGCGGGAGATCAGACGCGACGGCTCTGGACGGGCCTCGCCCGCGTCCTGGGGCCACGGCTGGGTGGATCGAACGGATCCGACGCGATGCGGATCGACGCGGCCGACTATCCGCAACCCGATATCGTGCCCGAGGGCGGCTGGACGCTGGAGCGCTCGCTCGTTTACGCCATCGCCAGGAAGGAAAGCGCCTTCAACGCCGAGGCCCGCTCGCCGGTCGGGGCCTACGGCCTGATGCAGGTTATGCCGACGACGGCGGCCGAGATGACCGGCGACCGGGGCTTCGTGGCCGAGCCGCAGCGCCTGTTCCAGCCCGCGACCAACGTGCGCCTGGGCCAGACCTATGTGAACCGAATGCTGGCGCGGCCCGAGTTCCAGGGCGACCTTCTGCGCGCCGTGGCGAGCTATAACGCAGGGCCGGGGCCGATGTTGAACGCCCTTCGCAGACTCGGTCCCAATCCCGATCCGCTGCTGCTGATCGAGACGATCGACGTGCCGCAGGCGCGGGAATATGTCGAAAAGGTCGTGGCGGCCTACTGGATCTATCAGCGGATGGCCGGCCGTCCGGTGCACACCCTGGATGCCGTGGTCGCGGGCCAGCCCCTGGTGCCGATCGCGCTGGACTATGTGGCGCCGCCCCCAGGCGAGGTCGTGCCGCAGCCGACCCAGATGGCGGCGACGCCAGTCGTCGGAACCCGCTAGAACAGGCTGCCGACCAGGGAGGCGCACAGGCTGCAGCCGACCAGGATGAACAGGCCATAGCTCATCAGCGACGGGCGGGCGGCCTTTTCGGTATCTGGCGTGCGGTCGGACATGGCGGCTCTCGGTGACGCCCGACGGATAACAGCGATCCCTTAAGCCCGGGTTCGCGGTCGCCCTTAACGACGCGTTCGCCGTGCCTAACGGGCCTTTGTGACGGCCTGTTCCGTCCATTCCAGGAAATCTGGCTGTCGTAGCAAGGTGGCCACATAGGCGGCCGCGACGCCGTCCGTGTCGCCGTGCGCGGCCAGGTCGATCTGGTAGTGCCGGAACCGACAGGCGACGGGCGTCAGAAAGGCGTCGGCCATCGACCATTGGCCGAACAGCCAGGGGCCGCCGGTGCCGAACCGGCCACGCATGCTGACCATGATCTCGACCAGGCGGCGGACATCGGCGGCCACCGCCTCGCTGGTCGGCGGATCGGCGCGGTCTTCTCCGACCATGGTGTGGATGACGCCGTTCGCGTCCGGTCCCATGCCGCACTCGGTCCGCAGCGCCCCGAAACCGGAATGCATCTCGCACATCACCGACCGCGCCAGCCAGCGTGCGGCCGGATCGGCCGGCCACAGCTTGGCCTCCGGATACCGCTCCGACGCCCAGACCGAGATGGCCAGCGAATCCCAGATCGTCTCGCCGTCCACCTTGAGCAGGGGCACCTTTCCGGACGGAGAAACCTCGGCGAGCCGTTCCTTCCAGCCGTCGCCGTACAGTGGGATCTCGGTCAGGACGAAGTCCGCTCCGCAGCGCTTCAGGACCAGCCAGGGCCTGAGCGACCACGTCGAAAAGGCGATGTTGCCGACGATCAATTCCATGGCTTCGGTCTTCCCCTGTTCCGCCGACCTTCCTTGACACAGGCGGCTCGCAAAGCCTTTACCCCGGCCCATGATCAGCCGCTATTCCCGCCCCGACGCCGTCGCCCTCTGGGCGCCCGAGACCAAGTACAAGATCTGGTTCGAAATCGAGGCCCACGCCGCGACCAAGATGGCCGAACTGGGCGTGATCCCGACAGAAGCGGCCGATGCGATCTGGGCGAAGGGCGAACACGCCGCCTGGGACAGCGACCGCATCGACGAGATCGAGCGCACGACCAAGCATGACGTCATCGCCTTCCTGACCCACGTCTCCGAGACGGTCGGCGAGGAGGCGCGGTTCCTGCACCAGGGCATGACGTCGTCGGACGTGCTGGACACCAGTTTCGCGGTGCAGCTGGCGCGGTCGGCGGACCTGCTGGTCGCGGGCGTCGACCGGGTGCTGGCGGCGCTGGAGACGCGGGCGAAGGAGCACAAGTTCACGCCGTGCGTCGGCCGCAGCCACGGCATCCACGCCGAGCCGGTGACCTTCGGGCTGAAGCTGGCGGGCTATCACGCCGAGTTCCAGCGGGCACGACGGCGGCTGCTGACGGCGCGCGAGGAGATCGCGACCTGCGCCATCTCGGGAGCCGTGGGCACCTTCGCCAACGTTGATCCGGCTGTGGAAGAGTATGTCGCCGAGAAGATGGGTCTGTCGTTGGAGCCGGTCTCGACCCAGGTGATCCCGCGCGACCGTCACGCGGCCTTCTTCGCCGCGCTCGGCGTCGTCGCCTCCTCCGTCGAGCGGTTGGCGGTCGAGATTCGCCACCTGCAACGCACCGAGGTGCTGGAAGCCGAGGAGCCCTTCGACCCCGGTCAGAAGGGATCGTCGGCCATGCCGCACAAGCGCAATCCCATCCTGACCGAGAACCTGACCGGCCTGGCGCGCCTTGTGCGCTCGGCCGTGGTGCCGGCGATGGAGAACGTCGCCCTCTGGCACGAGCGCGACATCAGTCACTCTTCGGTGGAACGCGGCATAGGACCGGACGCGACCGTCCACCTGGACTTCGCCCTGCACCGGCTGGCGATGGTGGTCGAACGGCTGGTCGTCTATCCCGACAACATGATGAAGAACCTGAACCTGCTGGGCGGGCTGGTTCATTCGCAGCGCGTGCTGCTGGCCCTGACGCAGGCGGGGGTCTCGCGCGAGGACGGTTATGCCGCCGTCCAACGGAACGCGATGAAGGTCTGGCGCGGTGAGGGCAATTTCCTGGACTTCCTGAAGGCCGATCCGGACGTGGTCGTCCCAGACGCCGAACTGGAGGCCCTGTTCGATCTGGGCTACCATACGAAACACGTCGATACGGTTTTCAGGCGGGTGTTCGCGGAGTAGGCAAATGCTGATTTCCTTCTTGCTGGCTTATGCGTTCGTGATGGGCAGTCAGCCCGACACCGGCGAGCCTGCTCCGCTCACCTCCAGCATGGACCGCTACGCTGCCGGCCAGTGCCTTGGCAGCCGGGTCGGCTTTCGGAACCTGCGGCTGAACTGCGTCATCGGAGCGGACGGAACCCTGGAGCAGTGTCAAGCGACCACTCAGGATCCTCGCGTCCTTCGGCTGTCTCCCGTGTTCAACTGCATCGCCGGAACGGTGACGGTGACGAATGCGGACGGATCGCCGGCGATCGACCGGGCAGTCACCTTCGGTCTCAACCGCAATATCTGGACCGTCACACCTCGGAACGTCGCACCCCAGGATTGACCCTGCGTCGCCCTGTCGCGCCGTAAAACGTGATCGCGGACGCATCCTTTGTGATGCTCAACCGTCTTTGCTCCCGACGCCGCCCGCATCGTCCGATGCCGGGCGCGCGCACTCAGGAGAAGATGCCATGAACACCCGCCTCCTCACCCTTTCCGTCGCCTCTGCCGCGATCCTCGGCCTCGCCGCCTGCAACAGCGGTGCCGAAACGGAAGCCCCGGCCGCCGATGCGACCGCCACGGACGCGGCCGCGACCGCCTCGACCGATCCTGTGGTCGGCGGTGCGCCCATGAGCCCGAACGAGACCATCGTCGCCAACGCCGCCAAGGCGTCAAACCTCACCACCCTGGTCAGCGCGGTCCAGGCCGCTGAGCTGGCCGAGACCCTGTCGGGCCCGGGCCCGTTCACGGTGTTCGCGCCGGACAACGCCGCCTTCGAAAAGATCCCGGCCGCCACGCGTGAAGCCCTGCTGGCCCCGGCCGGCAAGGCAGACCTGACCAAGATCCTGACTTACCACGTCGTGCCCGGTCGCCTGACCGCAGCCGACCTGGCCAGCCAGGCTCAGGCGGGCGGTGGCAGCGCCACCCTGACGACGGTTCAGGGCGGCACCCTGACGGTCACGCCGAACGCGGACGGCTCGGTCACCCTGCGTGACGCCGCCGGCGGCACCTCGACCGTCACCCAGGCCGATGTGCTGCAATCGAACGGCGTGGTGCACGTCATCGACACCGTCGTGATGCCGGGCTGATTTTCCGGTGAACCAAACGTCTCGCGCCGCATTTCAATGAGGCGCGAGACGCACATCGTCGGGTCAGGCCTTCCCCCCAGCCCCCCGACACAGGAAGGGCCGCAGATCCCCCGCTGCGGCCCTTTTTCCTTGCCCGGTATGCGGCGATTATTCCCCGGCGCGAACCTGATCGCGCGCGACCGAAGCGAACTCGTCCATCTTGGAGCGGATCTCGCCCTCGGACACGTTCAGGCTGGACGCCTTGAAGTCTCCGGCGATCTTGCGGAACACGTCTTCCTCGCCGGGCTGTTCGAAGTCGGCGCGCACCACGGCCTTGGCGTAGTCTTCGCCGGATTCCGGGCTGAGCCCCATCTTCTCTGCCGCCCAGAGGCCCAGCAGCTTGTTGCGCCGGGCCATGGCCTTGAACTCCTGCTCCTGATCGAGCGCGAACTTCGACTCGAAGCCCTTTTCCCGGTCGTTGAAGGTCGTCATGCGTGAATCGTAGCTCCCGTGGGCCGACACCAGACGAGGGCCGACCGACGGGTGGGTCTATATCCGCCGCCGGACCCAAGGCAATGGATAACGGCTCGCAGCCCATTCGCCATGCACAGAAGACGCCGGGCAGGAGCAGGCCAGACCCTCACTCGCCGCAACGAGGCCGTTTGTGTCGCAGGGCGAATTCCGCTATGGCCAGCGCGACAAACCTCCCGCTCAGCTCGAGACCGGATCGCGCCGTCCAGACGACTTTCTGGCCGCGCTATTTTCGTTTTCGGCCACGCCATTCCGCCCCGTCTGGGACCGCCATGATGAACACCAAGCGCAAGAAGATCTACGAGGGCAAGGCCAAGATCCTCTACGAAGGACCCGAGCCCGGCACCCTGATCCAGTACTTCAAGGACGACGCCACCGCCTTCAACGCCCAGAAGAAGGCGACGCTGGAGGGCAAGGGGGTCATCAACAACCGGATCAGCGAGTTCGTCATGACGCGCCTGAACGGCATCGGCGTGACCAACCACTTCATCAAGCGGCTGAACCTGCGCGAACAGCTGATCCGCGAGGTCGAGATCATTCCGCTGGAGGTGGTTTGCAGGAACATCGTCGCCGGCTCACTGGCCACGCGCCTGGGCCAGGAAGAGGGCACCCCCCTGCCCCGCTCGATCATCGAGTTCTACTACAAGAAGGACGAGCTGAACGACCCGATGGTGACGGAAGAGCACATCACGGCGTTCAACTGGGCTTCGACCCAGGAGATCGACGACATCCTGGCCATGACGCTGCGCGTGAACGACTATCTGTCGGGCATGTTCGGCGCGGTGGGCATCACCCTGGTGGACTTCAAGATCGAGTTCGGCCGGGTGTGGGAAAACGATTTCAGCCGCGTCATCCTGGCCGACGAGATCAGCCCCGACAGCTGCCGGCTGTGGGATTCGACCACCGGCGAGAAGATGGACAAGGACCGCTTCCGCCGCGACCTGGGCAACGTCATCGAGAGCTATACCGAGGTGGCCAAGCGGCTGGGGATCATGAAGGACATGCCCACGGTCATTCAGGGAGGGCTGCACTGATGGCCAAGGTCAAGGTGCATGTGTTCCTGAAGCCCGGCGTTCTCGATGTGCAGGGCAAGGCCGTCGAGGGGGCCCTCCAGGGGCTGGGCTGGACCGGCGTATCGAACGCGCGTGTCGGCAAGCTGATCGAACTGGACCTGAAAGGCGTGGACGATCCCGCCGCCGAGGCGAAGAAGATGTGCGAAGCCCTGCTGGCGAACACGGTGATCGAAAGCTACCGCGTCGAAGTGGGCTGAGCTTATGATCTTCGGGGTCTAGTACACCACTGGCTGACGGCGAACCTCGTTGGAGTTCGCGGCCCGCCAGCCCGGAAGCGTGAGGTAGTCCCGCGTCAGCGGTGCTGCGTCCTGGCGCCGGGTCAGCTGTAGCTGGAAGATCATGTGGCCCATCCGGCGAAAGCCGATCTCGCTCGAGGCCAGATAGAACTCGAACATCCGGAACAGGCGCTCGTCATAGAGGGCGATGATCTCTGACCGGTGCGCCTGGAATCGATCGCGCCAGTGCCGCAAAGTCTCGGCATAGTGCAGCCTCAAGATCTCGACGTCGGTGACCCACAGGCCCGACCGTTCGATCGCGGGCAGAACCTCGGACAGAGAGGGAATGTAGCCACCCGGAAAGATGTGCTTGGCGATCCACGGCTGGGTGCGGCTGGGCGGCCCGCGACGGCCGATGGAATGAACCACCGCCACGCCGTCCTCTTCCAGCAGTCGCGCGATGCCGTCGAAATAGGCCTGATAGTTGGGCACGCCCACGTGCTCGAACATGCCGACCGAGACGATCCGGTCGAACCGTTCGTCGATGTCGCGAAAATCCTGAAGCCGGAACTCGGCGCGGTGGCTGAGGCCACGATCCCGCGACCTTGCCTGGGCCAGGGCCAGTTGTTCGGCCGAGAGGGTCACCCCGGTGACCTTGCCGCCCATCTCCGCCAGCGTCAGCCCCAGACCGCCCCAGCCGCACCCGATGTCCAGCACCCGGTCGCCGGGCGACAGGCCGAGCTTGGTCGCCAGCAGGTGCTTCTTGGCCAGCTGGGCCTCTTCGAGCGACAGGTCCGGACTCTCGAAATAGGCGCAGGAGTATTGAAGGTCCTCGTCCAGAAAGAGCCGATAGAAGTCCACAGACAGGTCATAGTGGTGGGCGACGTTGCGTCGGGCGGCGAGGCGATCGTTCGTCTGATCGATCCAGCGTTTCAGCTTCCAGGTCGCCTCCATCGGCTTGCGAGGTCGGGACGTCACCTCGTCGGCGGCGAGGTCGAGGAAGCCATAGATGTCGCCGCCTTCGATGGTCAGCCCGCCGTCCATATAGACCTCGCCCAGACCCAGCTCCGGGTTGGCCAGGATTCGACGCGCCGATTTCCAGTCACCGAGCGCCACGACCATCTCCGGCGCTCCGCCCGATCCACCGCGGACCTCCCGGCCGTCGGGCAGCCGAAAATGGATGGGCCGGTTCCGGAACGTCGACTGAACGATCTTCTCAAGCACGGCCAAGCCTCACGGTTCACCAGACCCGGCATACGCAGACAGCGGCGCTGAAGTGACATCGGATGAACCTGGATCGATCGCGGTAACGGATCATCCCCCGGCAGCGAACTTCAGAAACTGATTTCGGCGGAGAAGCGATGTGCGCGGCCTGATTCTGGTGCTTGTTCTCAGCGGTCTCGCCGGTTGCGGTCGGACCGAACCTGCCGCGGCGCCGGCCCCCGAGGCAGAGGCCGCACCCGAAGTTCAGGCCACCCGACAGCCCATCGCCATAACCAGCCCCGACTTCGCCGAGGGTGGGACCCTGGCGCTGGGCCATGCCTATTCCGGGTTCGGCTGCGTCGGGTCGAACCGTTCGCCCGCCCTGGTGTGGGAGCCCGTTCCGGAAGCCGCCAGCGATGCCGTCACGATGTTCGATCCGGATGCTCCGGGGGACGGCTGGTGGCACTGGACGGTCGCCAATATTCCCGCATCGATCACGTCCCTGCCCGCCGGGGCGGGCAGTCGCCGAGGCCAGCTGCCGCCGGGAGCCGTTCAGGGCCTGACCGATTTCGGCGATGCCGGCTATGGCGGGCCCTGTCCCCCCGTCGGGCGCCCCCACCGCTATGTCTTCACCGTCTACGCCCTCAGCGAAACGACCCTACCGGTCGATGCCTCGACCGAAGGCCCGGCGTTCAAGGCGGCTCTCGAGGCGGCCGCGATCGCCCAGGGCACGCTGACTGGGCTGTTCGGTCGCTAAGCTGAAGGCTTGCCAAGACCCCGATGGCGGGCCTCTAGAGAAACAGGTCAAAACGAGAAACGGGGTGAGGCGATGAGAACCACGGGACTGATGGCCATGCTGGCGGCGATGGCCTTGGCGTCGCCGGCCGACGCCCGTCAAGAGCCGGCGTCTACGCCCGCAGAGGCCACCGCGACGCCCGCGGGCATTCCGCTGGGCACCCCCTGGCGACAAGCGGTCCACGCCCACGCCCAGCAGAACCTTGCCCATCCCAGCTGGGGCTGGCGGCATTCGGAACGCAACTACCTGCTCGCGACCTCGCTGGCGGAGGCCGAAGGGATCGCCGTCGACCTCGACGTGCTGTTCGCCGCCGCCTTCCTGCACGACTGGGGCGGCATCGCGCCGTTCGCGGTCGCCGGGGTCGATCATGCGGTGCGCTCGGTCGAGCTGGCCGAGCCCTTCCTGGCCGAAGCGGGCTTTCCGATGGAGAAGTTTCCGGCCGTCCGCGCCGCCATCCTCGGCCACATGTACGATAAGGAACCGGAGGGGCCCGAGGCCATCGTCATGCACGATGCCGATGCCCTGGACTTCCTCGGCGCGCTCGGCGCGGCGCGCCTGCTGGCCGCCACGGGAGAGGGCGACCACTACGATGGGGCGCTGAGGGGCATCGAGCGGTTCGCCGTCGCGATACCGCCGCGTCTGAAGACCGAGGCGGCGCGCCGCGCCGCCCCGGAGCGGGTCGGCGCCATGACCGAATTCCTCGCCAGGGTTCGCGCCGAGACGCCGGAGGGCGCCAGGCCCTGACAGGCCGGGCGAACCCTGCTAAACGCCCGCGCCATGAGCGCCGCCGTCATCGTCTTCCCCGGTTCCAACTGCGATCGCGACTGCAAGGTCGCCATCGAACGATCGACCAACGAGCGGGTCGAGATGGTCTGGCATCAGGACACCGCGCTGCCGTCCGGGCTGGATCTGATCGTTCTGCCCGGCGGGTTCTCCTACGGCGACTACCTGCGTTGCGGGGCGATGGCGGCCCAGTCGCCGATCATGCAGGCGGTGAAGAAGGCGGGCGAAGACGGCGTGGCGGTGCTGGGCATCTGCAACGGATTTCAGATTTTGTGCGAGGCCGGGATGCTGCCGGGCGCTCTGCTGCGGAACGCCGGACTGAAATACGTCTGCAAGCCGATCAGCCTTGAGGTCGCCAATGGTCAAACGCGCTTCACGGCCGGCTATCAAGGCCAGCGCGAGGTGGTGATGACCCAGGGCAATGGCGACGGAAACTATTTCGCTGACGCCGACACCCTGGCCCGCATCGAGGGCGAGGGGCAGGTCGTGTTCCGTTACGTCGACAACCCCAACGGCTCGGTCGGCGACATCGCGGGCCTGCAGAACGCGCGCGGCAACGTGCTGGGGATGATGCCCCATCCGGATCGGGCGTTCGAGGCTGAACTCGGCTCGGCGGACGGGGCCACGCTGTTCCGCTCGATCTACGCGGCGGCCTAGATCGAGGGATCGCCCTGGACGGCCGTGTCGCGGTCGATCGCGTCGTCGTCCCCGGCGATCTCGTCTTCATCCTCGTCCGGTGTCACGAGGCCGCCGGGGTCGCGCTGAGCGGCCAGTTCGCGCGCGCCGACGCCCAGCCCCTGCTCCATGGCCAGGTTCGCCTCGACGTCGCTGGTCTCGAAATGAGGGGTCTCCTCGGGGATCTTCGTCTCTTCAGCCATGGTCGGCCTCCTGTGGGTGCCTATGCCCAACCCCGGCCGACACGCGCGGTTCCGCCGCGTCGATTGCGATGAACAATCGCGGCTTTCGCGCGTATTCTGTCACTAATGCTGAAGCTGTCAGCGTTCGCCCGGAGCCCGCATGTCGTCGATCGTCCGCCCGACCCCCGCGCAGAAGACTCGCCGACTGGTCGTGCTGGCCTCGGTCGTCTTCGCCGTC
Source organism: Caulobacteraceae bacterium (assembly GCA_947475735.1). Taxonomy (GTDB): domain Bacteria; phylum Pseudomonadota; class Alphaproteobacteria; order Caulobacterales; family Caulobacteraceae; genus Brevundimonas. The sequence goes on along the minus strand of CANJLQ010000005.1, from coordinate 168,836 downwards.
GTCGCCGGCCAGCTCCAGCAGTTCGCCGGCATCGGTCAGACGCCGGCCGAGTTCTCGGCCGACAGCGACGCGACCCTGCGTGTCGTCGGGTGGGCCTTCGCCATCTGGGGGCCGATTTATCTGGGCCTGATCGCCTATGCGATCCGTCAGGTCCTGCCTCAGACGGGCGAGAGCGACATGATCCGCGCCTTCGGCTGGCCCTCCGTCCTCGCCTTCCTCGGCATCGGTTGGTGGATTCTGGCGGCCGCCTGGGACGCAGAGGTCGCGACCGTCGTCCTGATCTTCGGAGCCCTCAGCGCCTTGGTGATCCCGCTCCTGGTCCACGCCCGGCACATCCGCGATCTGGCGCGATGGGATCGCGATCGTTGGCTGGTGGCTTGGCCCCTGGGGGCTCTCGCAGGATGGCTGACCATCGCCTCGCCGGTCAATCTGCTGACGGTCGCGACGGGCAACGGCGACCTGCCGACTGTCCTGGCTCCGACCGCTTGGGCCTTGATCGCCGTGGCCGGGGTGAGCGCCTTCGCCCTGTTCGTGACCTGGCGAACACGCCTGCTGGCCTATCCCCTTCCCGTCGCCTGGGGCCTGCTGGGCGTGTTCGTGGCGGAGCAGGACAAGGGCAACGCTGTGCTGGCGATCGGCGCGATCGCGGCGTCATTGCTGGTCCTCGGCGGCGCGCTGGCTCTGACCTTCCGCCTTCGTCCGACGGCGCGCATCCCGGTCGAGGCCGAGCCGCCCGCCGCAGTCTGAGCCGCCCTATGCGACGGTCGGGCCACCGCAAGGTGTCGAGAATGTAATGATGCGGACGGTTTACGTCCGCCCCTCCCCCGGTAAGGATGCGTCCCAGGTCGCGCGGGGGGTGTCCGTCGCGCAGTGAGGCGTCCGCTCTGTCGGGCCGCCGGCGGAGGAGGAAGCCTTGGATAGACGTTCGTTCCTAGCGGCCTGCGGAATCGGAGCGGGCGGCGTCCTGCTGCCGAGCTTCGCCGGACGGGCCATTGCCGCCAGCCAACTGGTCGACACCATCGACATCGCCGTCAAGAAGCGCCTGGCCGATGCGGGCATGAGCGCCGCGACCGGGGCCGGGGCCAGCTATGCCGACGTGCGCGTCGGCCGCTATCTGCGCCAGTTCGTCATCACGCGCGAAGCCAACGTCCAGAACGTGGTTAACACCGAGTCGACCGGCGTCGGCGTCCGCGTCATCGCCGATGGGGCTTGGGGCTTCTCGGCCACGAACACCATGACGCCGGAGGCCGTGGCCGAGGCGGCGCGGCTCGCCGTCGCCATCGCCCGCGCCAATGCGGTCAACCAGACGCAAGCCGTGCAACTGGCCCCCACGCCCGGCGTCGGCGAGGTCAGCTGGAAGACGCCGATCCGCCGCAACGCCATGGAAGTGCCGATCGCCGAAAAGGTCGAGCTGCTGCTGGGCGTCAACGCGGCGGCGCAGGCCGCGGGTGCCAACTTCGTCAACTCCCAGCTGTTCCTGGTCAACGAGCAGAAGTATTTCGCCTCCACCGACGGCTCCTACATCGACCAGGACGTGCATCGCATCTGGGCCCCGTTCACGGTGACCGCCATCGACGCGGCCAGCGGCAAGTTCCGCAGCCGCGAAGGCCTGTCGGCCCCGATGGGCCTGGGTTACGAGTATCTGGACGGCAATGCCGCCGACAAGCTGAACGGCCCTGGCGGCATCATCAGCTACGGCAACTCCTATGACATGCGCGAGGATGCCATCGCTGCCGCCCAGCAGGCCCGCGAGAAGCTGACCGCCAAGTCGGTCGAGCCGGGTCGCTACGACCTGATCCTGGACCCCAACCACCTGGGCCTGACCATCCACGAATCGGTCGGACACCCGCTCGAGCTGGACCGGGTGCTCGGCTATGAGGCCAACTACGCCGGCACCAGCTTTGCGACTCTCGACAAGCGCCGCGACCGGTTCCGCTATGGCTCCGAGATCGTCAACCTGTTCGCCGACAAGACCCAGGTCGGCAGCCTGGGGGCCGTCGGCTATGACGACGAGGGCGTTGCCACCAAGCGCTGGCCGCTGGTCGATCAGGGCATCCTGGTCGATTACCAGTGCACCCGCGATCAGGCCCACATCCTGGGCAAGACCGCCTCGGACGGCTGCTCCTACGCGGACGGCTGGTCGACGGTGCAGTTCCAGCGGATGCCGAACGTCTCCCTGGCCCCGGGCCGCGCGCCGATGACGGCGGCGGATATGATCAAGAACGTCGAGAACGGCATCTACATCCTGGGTCGCGGGTCGTTCTCGATCGACCAGCAACGCTACAATGCGCAGTTCGGCGGCACCCTGTTCTACGAGGTCAAGAACGGTGAGATCACCCAGCCGCTGGAGGACGTCGCCTACCAGATGCGGACGCCCGAGTTCTGGGCGTCGTGCTCAGCGATCTGCGACGAGAGCGACTATCGGCTGTTCGGCTCCTTCTTCGACGGCAAGGGCCAGCCGTCCCAGGTGTCGGCCGTCAGCCACGGCTCCTCGACCACCCGCTTCGACGGGATCAACGTCATCAACACCGCGCGCTCGCTCGGCTGATCGGAAAGACACTCCCATGAGCATGATGACCGAAGCCGAAGCCAAGACCATCCTCGACAAGGTGATCGCCCTGTCGACCGCCGATGAATGCACCGCCACCCTCACGGGTAGCGTCGAGGGCAACATCCGCTTCGCCCTGAACAACGTCTCGACCTCGGGCGTGGTGTCCAACACCGACCTGGGCGTCCAGGTGGCGTTCGGGCGTCGCGTCGGCACCGCCTCAATCAACGAGTTCTCGGATGCAGCGCTGGAACGCGTCGTGCGCCGGGCCGAGGACCTGGCCCGTCTGGCCCCCGAGAACCCCGAGTTCGTGCCGGCGGTCGAACGCCAGACCTATCGCGCGACCGAGACCTTCAGCCAGGCGACCGCGGACATCACGCCCGCCCAACGCGCCGAAGTGGCCCGCGCCTCGATCGAGCCCTGCAAGGCGCAGAACCTGATCGCGGCGGGCTTCCTGCAGGACAGCCAGAGCTTCTTCGCCTCGGCCAACTCCAACGGCAACTTCGGTTATCAGACCTCGACCGAGGCGGACTACACCTGCACGGTCCGCACCGAGGACGGCCGCGGATCAGGCTGGGTGGCCAAGAACGTCCAGGACATCCGCAGCTTCAACGCGTCCGAGGACATCGAGATCGCCATGAGGAAGGCCTCGGCCTCGGCCGAAGCCCAGGCGCTGGAACCGGGCAAGTACACGGTGATCCTGGAACCGGCCGCTGCCGCCGGCCTGATCAGCTTCATGTTCAACTTCTTCAACGCTCGCCCGGCCGACGAGGGTCGCAGCTTCCTGTCCAAGGCGGGCGGCGGCAACAAGATCGGCGAGCAGGTCTTCGACCCCCGGGTGAACTTCTACTCCGATCCGGCCGATCCCAACGTGCCCGCCCTGCCGTGGGACGGCGACGGCCTGCCGCGCGACCGCATTTCGTGGGTCGAGGACGGCAAGATCGCCAACCTGATCTACGGCCGTCACTGGGCACAGCGTCAGGGCAAGACGCCGACCGCAGGACCCGGCAATGTCATCATGACCGGCGGCACCAAGTCGACCTCGGACCTGGTACGCGAAACCGAGCGCGGCATCCTGGTCAGCCGCACCTGGTATATCCGCATGGTGGACCCGCAGACGGTGCTGCTGACCGGCCTGACGCGGGACGGCACCTTCTACATCGAGAACGGCGAGCTGCGGTATCCGGTGAAGAATTTCCGCTTTAACGAGTCGCCCGTCATCATGCTGAACAACATTGACGAACTGGGCCGCCCGGTCCGGGTCGGCGACGGTCAGACGATGATGATCCCGCCGATGCGTCTGAGGGACTTCACCTTTACCTCGCTGTCCGACGCCGTTTGATCGACCTCCCCTTTTCCACTGATCCCCGCGAAAGCGGGGACCCAGCCCTTTCGTAAGGCACGGCGTTTCGGATGACTTTCACAGCGCGTTTCCGGCCTGTGAACGCCCAAAGCCCTGGGTCCCCGCTTTCGCGGGGATGAGCGGATGAAGAGAGTGCTACACGCCCCGACCCGAGCAGACGTGCTGCGACTGCTCAGCGCGAGCCTGGTGGGTGCCCTTGCAGGCCCAGCCGGAGCCCAGACGACCTACGATTTCTGGTTCACGCGGCTGCGCTATCAGTCCGGCAACTGGGACGTGGACGAGCGAATGCCCGCCAATGTCCTGACGTCCCTCGTCGACTACACGAGCCTGCGTGTCGATCCGGAAGAGCGGGTGATCGATCTGGCAGACCCGGCCATGCTGACCTCGCCCTTCTGCTACATGGCCGGCCACAAGCTGGTGGAGTTCAACCAGGCCGAGGCGCGCAACTTCCGCACCTATGTCGAGAACGGCGGCTTCGTCTTCGTCGACGACTGCAACCACGACATCGACGGCCTGTTCGCCCGCACCTTCGAACGCCAGATGGCGGCGCTGTTTGGGGAAGGGGCGCTGGACAAGATTCCCAACGACCACCCGATCTATTCCAGCTTCTTCCGGTTTGAGGACGGCCCGCCCGCGACCAGCTTCGAGCTGAACGGCTGGGGCGACGACCTGGTCCACGATTACCTGAAGGCCATCATCGTCGATGGTCGGATCGGTGTGCTCTATTCCAACAAGGACTACGGCTGCGAGTGGGATTACGACTGGCGAAACAAGCGGTTCCTGGCCGAAGACAACACCAAGTTCGCCGTCAACATCGTCATCTACGCCCTGACCGCCTGACCCCCTCCCCCGGACGCCCATGACCACCCCGACCGAAGCCGAGATCAAGACAAAACTCGCCCAGCTGTCCGAGCTGAAAGGCACGATCAGCCAGGCCGTCGTGGGCCAGGACGCCGTCGTCGAACAGCTCCTGGTCGGTCTGCTGGCCGGGGGTCACTGCCTGATCGAGGGTGTCCCGGGGCTGGGCAAGACGTTGCTGGTCCGCACCCTGGGACAAGCCCTGGCGCTGGAGTTCCGTCGCGTCCAGTTCACGCCCGACCTGATGCCGTCCGACATCCTGGGCACCGAGGTGATGGAAGAGGATCACGGCACCGGCCGACGCAGCTTCCGCTTCCAGCCCGGCCCGGTCTTCACCAACCTGTTCCTCGCCGACGAACTGAACCGAACCCCGCCCAAGACCCAGGCCGCCCTGCTGGAAGCCATGCAGGAACACACCGTCAGCTACGCCGGCGTGACCCACCGGCTGGAAGAGCCCTTCTTCGTCCTGGCGACCCAGAACCCGCTGGAACAGGCCGGCACCTATCCCCTGCCCGAGGCCCAGCTGGATCGGTTCCTGCTGAACATCCAGGTCGGCTATCCGACCGCGGCCGAGGAGCGCGAGATCCTGGTCCAGACCACCGGTGGCGGCTTCAAGGCCGTACCCCAGGTGATGACCGGGGCGGACGTCGTCGTGTTGCAGCGATGGGTGCGGGACGTGCATGTCTCGGACGGCCTGCTGGGCTGGATCACCACCCTGATCCGCGCCACACGCCCCTCGGCCGAGGCACCGAAGGCCATCAACGACTACGTCCGCTGGGGGGCCGGTCCCCGCGCGGGTCAGGCCCTTGTGCTGGCGGCCAAGGCGCGGGCGCTGGTGCACGGTCGGCTGGCGGCGACGCGCGACGACGTGCGGGCCCTCGCCGCGCCGGTGCTGCGTCACCGCATGCTGCTATCCTTCGCCGCCGAAGCGGAGCGAAAGTCGCCCGACGACGTGGTCGCCGCCCTGTTGAACGCCGTCCCCGCCCCCGGGGCCGACTGAAGGCGGGACGATGTCTCCGCTGGACCTTCCTCCCGATCTCAGGACGCGCCTCCGCCGTCTGTCGATCACGCCGCGACGCGCCGCCGTCCTGGCCAGCGCCGGCCAGCACGCCAGCCGCAATCGCGGAGGCTCGCAGGAGTTCGCCCAGTACCGGGCCTATGAGCGTGGCGACGACCTGCGCCGCATCGACTGGAAGCTGTACGGCCGCTCCGATCGCTTCTTCGTGCGCGACGCCGAACGCGAGAGCCCCGTCACCCTGTGGCTGGTGCTGGACGCCAGCGCGTCCATGGGACAGGCCGATCTGAAGACGCCGGACTGGTCGCGCTTCGATGCCGCGCGGCGACTGGCAGCCGCCCTGGTCGAGATCGCGTTGCATCAGGGAGACCGCTTCGGCCTGGTCGTCGAGACGGCGCCGGGCCCCATGGTCGTGCCGCCCGGCGGAGGCGCTCGCCAACGCGACCGGGTGCTGCTGACCCTGGCACCCATCAAGCCCGGCGGCGTCGCCCGATGGGATCGGGACGTCGGCGTCTATGGCGAGCGGTTCGGAGGGAATGACCTCATTCTCATACTGTCAGATGGCTTCGACGAGGCCTGCGTGGCGGCGGCCGAGCGGCTGGCCATGTCGGGGCGCGACGTCGTCATGATCCGTGTCCTGACCGCCGACGAGCGCGACTTCCCCTTCGACCAAGGCTACCGCTTCAATGACCCCGAGACCGGGATCCAGCTGGTTGGCGACGGCCCTGCGCTGCGCCGCGAATTTCTGGTGCGCTTCGGCCAGGCGCGGCAGGCTCTGTCCGACCGGCTGGATGCACACGGCGTGCGCCATACCGAACATTTCATCGACCGCCCCGCCGATGAGCCGATCCGCGCCCTGTTCCGGGTCGAGGGCGCGCGATGAGCCCGGCGCTGCTGTTCCCCGCCGGGCTGGCGGCCCTGGCAGCAGTGCTGATCCCGCTGGTCATCCACATCGCGCGGCGGACTGAGAGCCGCACCGTCGACTTCGCCGCCCTGGCGTGGCTGGAGGAACGGCCAAAGCCCCGCCGCCGCCTTCGGCTGGACGAGCTGTGGCTGCTGGCGGCGCGCCTGCTGTTACTGACGCTCGTCGCGTTGTGGCTGGCCCAGCCGGTGCTGTGGGGGGTCTCGGACCGGCGGCCGGTGCTGGCCATCGCGCCGGGGCTGGACCCCGCATCGGTCGAGACGCCGGAGGGCGCGCGCCGGGTCTGGCTGGCGCCCGGCTTCCCCGAGGTGGGTGCCGGCCCGACACCCTCTGGCGGAGGCACGATCAGCCTGATCCGCCAGCTGGACGCCGAACTGGCTCCCGAGACGCCGCTTGAGATCGTCTTGCCCGCCGTCCTGAACGACGCGGATTCCCAGCGCCCCGTCCTGTCTCGCCAGGCCGGCTGGCGCACCGCCGAGCCGCCTCGCCGGACGACGCTGGAAGCGCCGGAGCCGCCCGCCCTGACCGTCCGCTACGGGCCCGACGGCGAGGCCGCCGTGCGCTATTTCCGCGCCGCCGCGACCGCCTGGGCCGAGCCGGGCACCGAACCCGCCCTCGACACCGAGACCCTGGACCGCCCCGTGCCGCGCGATGCCCGTCAGGTCGTCTGGCTGGACGCGAGCGTGCCGCCCAAGGCCGTCATCGACTGGATTCGCGGGGGTGGCACCGCCTTGCTGATCGAGGGCGCGCGCGTGCCACTGGACGTCGCGCCGCGTCCGGTCTGGACGGATGGCGAGGGACAACCCATCGCCACCCTCGGCCGGCTGGGCCAGGGGCGGGTCCTCCAGCTCACGAGGCCCCTGACACCGGAGGCCATGCCTCAGCTGCTGGAGCCCGATTTCCCCGACCGACTGGCCGAGCTTCTGGCCCCCGCCGCTGAACCCAGCCGGGTCGTCGCCGCCGATCACACGGCCCTGACCGGCGCCGCGTGGCCCCAGCCGCCGCTGGACGTGCGCCCCTGGCTCGCCCTGCTGATCGCCCTGGTGTTCGCCGGTGAGCGCTGGCTGGCGACGAACCGCGCCAGGGGGCCCGCGCCATGACGGCCCTTCCCTTGCTGTTCGAACCCCAGCGCCGGGCCCAGTGGCGCGTCCTCATCGACACGGCGGCCATCGGACTTTCCGGCGTGATGCTGGCGGGAGCTCTAGGCTGGAGGCTGTTCGGTGCCGTGGGCCTGGTCATGCTGGTCATCCTGGGTCTGGCGGCCCTGGTCGCGGTCGGGGCCTGGCGCGCGCGGCGGCTGGATCAGGGTTGGCTGGTCCGGTCACTGGACGCCCGGCTGCCGGGGTTCGAGGACAGCTCCGCCCTGCTGTTCGCCGACGCCCGCGCTTTGGGCGGGTTCCGGTCCCTGCAGCGTCAGCGCCTGGAGGCCCGCCTGCCCGAGGCTGCTCGGCTGGACCTCCGACCCGCCTGGTCCGGTCGCCCCATCGCCGTCGCCTGGGGGGCGGCCACCCTGCTGACCGTGGCTGTCCTCGCCTGGCCAGCCGCCCAGGGTAAAACCGCCGAGCCTGCGTCACGCCCGACCGTCGCCTCCGCCGGGCCGCCCGTCCTGACGGACCTGAAGCTGCGCATCATCCCACCGGCCTACACCGGCCTGCCCGTCCGCGAGCAGACGCAAGCCGACGCCAGCGTGCCGGAAGGGTCGCGCGTCGAGTGGATCGTCGGCCTGTCACCTCAACCGGCCTCGGCGGCCCTTTCGTTCCCTGACTCCCCACCCCTGCCTCTCTTGCGCAGCGGCGAGCCCTGGACGGCATCGCGGGTCGTCGCTCAGCCGTTCCTTTACCGCATCGAGGCCCCCGGCCTCGCTCGCCAGCGCCTGGCCAGGGTCGACGTCGTCGCCGACGCTCCGCCCGCGATCCGGCTGGTCGAGCCGGACAGCCAGTTAGTCCAGATCACGCCCGGCCAGAACCGCTGGACCGTCGTGTTCGAGGCCTCTGACGACTATGGCGTCCTGTCCTCCGGCACCCTGCGCATCACCCTGGCCAAGGGCGAGGGCGAGAACGTTGTCGTCACCGAGCGCACGCGAGCCATCGCAGGCACGGGTGAGTCCCGTCGTCGTCGCTTCGCCGTGACCTTCGACCTCGCCGCCGAAGGGATGGAGCCCGCCTCCGACATGATCGTCCAACTGATCGCCACCGATAACCGCGCGCGCGGGGCCCAGAGGGTCGAGGGGCCCAGCGTTATCCTGCGCTGGCCGTCGTCGCTCGGCCTCGCCGACGGGCTGGACGGTATGGCCCAGTCGGTGCTGCCCGCCTATTTCCGAAGCCAGCGCCAGATCATCATCGACGCCGAGGCCCTGATCGCCCAGCGGACGCGGCTGGACCGCGAGACCTTCGTGTCGCGCTCGGCCGGTCTGGGCGCGGATCAGGCCTCGTTGAGGAACCGCTATGGGCAGTTCATGGGCGGCGAGACCGAGGGCGGGCCGGGCGCCCTGACCCTGCCGACCAGCGACGCGCCCGTCCGCCCGGCGGCACCGGCCCTGCCCACCAATGACGGGCCGCCCACCCGCCGCGCCGCGCCGGCGGTCGCCCCCGAGCTGGAGGCGGGCCACACCGCCGACGATGGCCACGACCATGGGCAGGCCCCAGGCGGCGGCTTCTTCGGCTCGGCGGTCGATGTGCTGAACGAATACGGCCACGCCCACGACAGCGGCGACGCCGCGACCCTGTTCGATCCGGGCACGCGCTCGACCCTCTCTCAAGCGCTGGACGCCATGTGGGCCTCGGAGCGGTCGCTGAGGCTGGGCGAGCCCGAGGGCGCCCTGCCCCATGCCTACCGGGCGCTGGATCTGCTGAAGGAGGCGCAACAGGCGACGCGCATCTTCCTGCGCCGGGTCGGGTCGGACCTGCCGCCCGTCGACATGAGCCGCCGCCTGACCGGAGACCGCGACGACATCGTCGCAGGAGCCTTGACCCCTGCCCCGGAACGCCCGCCCGAGAGCCCCGCCGTCGCCGCCTGGCGCGCGCTGGAGGACCGGCCGGGTCGCGCGGGGCCCGCCCCCGATCTCGGCGCGCTGGATCGGTGGGTGAGGCAGAACGGGGGCCGGATCGCCGATCCCCTGGCCCTGACGGCCGCGATCGACACGGTGCGGTCCGAGCCGACCTGCTTAGACTGCCGCCGCCGCCTGCGGGCCCTGTTGTGGAGTGCCATCGAACGGCCCTCGGCCGCCATTCAGCGTCGTGACACGCCGCCACAGCGCGGTCGGCGATATCTTGAGGCACTGCGGTGAGCGCGCCGTCGACCCTCTGGCTCGCTGTCCTGATCTGCATGGCCACGGCGCTGGCGTTAGCCCGACTGGTCCTGTGGTGGCGCGCGGCCCCGTCCGCCGTGCGTGGCCCGGCCTGGCGGTTTGACGTCCTGATCGCGCTGAATCTTCTGGCGGCAGTGCTGGTGTTCCTGACGCTGAGCCCGCCCGATGTCGGACTGCGCAGCGGTCGTCTGATCGTCCTGACCGCCGGGGCGACGGGCGAGCCCGTGCTGGAGCCCGGCGATGTCGCCATTTCCCTGCCCGAGGGCCCGAAAGCCGATCTGGCCGAGCGCGTGCCGGACCTTGCCACAGCGCTGCGTCGGCATAGCGAAGTCAGCAGTGTCGTTGTGCTGGGCAGCGGGCTGACGGCGCGGGATCGCATACCGCTCGGCCGGCCCCTGACCTATGCCGCGCCGCCCGCGCCCCCACGCGGCCTGACCGCCCTGACCCTGCCTGAACTGGTCGCTCCGGGCGCGTCCTTCGTCGTCGCAGGACGTGTCGGCGCGGTGGGAACAGCCACGGTCGAGCTGGTCGATCCGGCGGGAGCTGTCGTCGATCGGGCGGCCGTCACGACGGACGCGGCCTTCTCTCTGACCGGCGCGGCGAGAGTCTCCGGCCTTGCCCTGTTCGATCTGCGTCTGAAAGGCCCCGACGGGGTCGTCCTTGAACGGATCGAGATCCCCGTCGAGACCCGCGATCAACCCGCGCCCAGGGTCAAGGTGCTCGCCGGCGCACCGGGACCCGAGACTCGCTTTCTGCGCCGCTGGGCTGAAGAGGCGGGCATCGACCTGTCGGTCCAGATGTCGTTGGGGGCCGGCGTCGACTTGACCGCCGCGCCCGCCCCCCTGACCCGTGAGACGCTGGGTGAGACTGATCTGCTGGTCATCGATGAGCGCCGCTGGGAGATGCTGTCAGCCGGAGAGCGTTCCGCCCTGCGTTCGGCCGTCGCGGGCGGCATGGGCCTGCTGCTGCGCCCGACCAGTCCCTTGTCGGACGCCACGCGCCGGGACTGGGCGGGGCTGAACGCCCCCTTGAGCGGGGGCGAGAACACCGTGCCCCTGGTTCTGGACGAGCCAGGGGGCGACGCCTCTCCGGCCACAGGCAGCGCTCCGACCTCCGCAGCCAGTGACGCCCCCGCCCTGGAGCTTACGCGTCGCGACTTCGTCCACGGGGGCACCGACAGCGTGACCCTTCTGACCGACGCCGACGGCTTGGCTCTGGCCAGCTGGCGGCCGTTCGGCGAGGGCCGGGTCGGGGTCTGGGTGGTGGCCGACAGCTATGCCCTGGTTCTGACCGGCAGGGCCGACCGCTATGGCGAACTCTGGAGCGAAATGGTCTCCGCCCTGGGGCGTCCGGAAGGAGAAGGGGGTGCCGCGCTGCGCGGCATCGCCCGCGCCGGCGAACGGGCGATCCTATGCGGGGCCGTCGACGGTAGCGAGATGACCGCGCCCGATGGACACCGCACCCGCCCGCTCGTCGATCCGCGCAGTGGAACGGGCGGCTGTGCCGCCTTCTGGCCGACACGCAGCGGCTGGCATGCGGTCAAGGACGGCGAGGACCGCGAAAGCGCCGTCTATGTCCATCCCGCAGGCAGCACGCCGTCCCTGATCGCGACGGAGGCCCGTCAGGCCACCCTCGACCTGGCCGCCGCCCCGGCTCAATCGGCCGCCGCCTCGAACACGTCGCGAGCGCCGGGTTCGCCGTGGCCGTGGTTCGCCGCCCTGCTTGTCGTTCTAACAGGGCTATGGACGCTGGAGCGGTACAGACCCGCGCAGATCGGCGCCACAAACCGCTGATCTGCGGCTGTTGCTGCGCCGCGAAGACCGCTAGAGGTAGCGAGGGGTCAAGGGTGGGGGCCATGATCGAGGGGCAGCAATCGACGGCGCGCCAGGAATGGGGGCGCACGGCGCTGGTCGGCGCGACCGGCTTCGTCGGCGGCGTCCTGTCGCGCGCTGTGAGCGTCGACGCCGCCTATGCCTCCGCCACTATCGACACCATCACCGGCGAAGCCTTTGATACGGTCGTCTGCGCCGGCGCTCCCGCCGCCATGTGGAAGGCGAACGCCGATCCCGAGGGCGATCGCCGCAATCTGGATCGACTGATCCAGGCCCTGTCGGGGGCGACCATCGGGCGCCTGGTCCTGATCTCGACCATCGCCGTCCTGGCCGATCCGTCCAGCGGCGCGGATGAGGACACCGAGGTCTTCGAGACCGCGACCGCGTACGGCCGCAATCGCCGTGGGCTGGAGATGGCGCTGGGCCAGCGGTTCGACACTGTGGTCCTCAGGCTGCCCGCCCTGTTCGGACCGGGCCTGAAGAAGAACTTTCTGTTCGATTTGCGCCATCCCGCGCCGTCGTTCCTCAAGCCCGATGCGTTCGCCGACCTGTGCCGCAGACTGTCCGATGCGGATGCCGCACGTCTGGGGCCGCTCTATGGTCATGACTCCGCGACAGGGTTGCTGGCGCTGGACCGCGCCAGGTTCGACGCGAGCGCCGAACGGGACGAGCTGAACCAGGCGATCGTCGGGGCCGGCTTCGCGGCGGCGCGGTTCACCCATGCCGACACGACGTTCCAGTTCTATGGCCTGAGAGGTCTCGCAGGGGACATCGACCGGGCCATCAGCCTGGGTCTGTCGACCCTGCACCTGGCGACCGAGCCGTGGCGGGCCGGCGACCTGCACGAACGCCTGACGGGACGCGCGTTCGACAACACAGGCCCGGCCGCGCGACACGAGGACATGCGCACCCGTCATGCGACGGCGTTCGGCACCACCGGCCCCTATCTGAAGAGTCGCGAGGCCGTCCTGGAGGATATCCGCGCCGAGTGGGAGGCCGGCGCGTGGTGATGCGCCTGGCCGTGTCCAATATCGCCTGGGGGGCGGGCGAGCGCGAGGCGGCGCATGCACTGCTCGCCGAGTCTGGGGTCGCCGGGCTCGAGATTGCGCCGGGCCTCGCCTTCGCTGACCAGGTCGATCCCTTTGTGCCGTCCGATGCCGCCGTGCGGGAGTGGCGCGAAGACCTGGATCGCCACGGTCTGTCGCCGGTGTCGATGCAGTCGCTGCTTTTCGGCGTGTCCGGCGCGTCCCTGTTCGGCTCCAGCAGCGAACGGCGCGCCTTCGAGGAAGGGATCGGGCGGGCCGTTGATCTGGGTGAACGGCTGGGGTGCCGGAATCTCGTTCTCGGCTCTCCGACTGCCCGATGTGTTCCGGACGGCATGACACGCACGGAGGCGGACGGCGTGGCCACCGATGTCCTGGGTCGGCTCGGAGATCGGTGCAGAGCGGCCGGGATCACGCTCGCGCTCGAGCCCAATCCGGCGGCGTATGGCACGAACTTCCTGAACACCCTCGCGGAAACGACCGCCTTGGTGCGTGCGATCGGTCATCCGGCGGTCACGGTCAATTTCGACATCGGTGCGTTGAGGCTGAACGGCGAGACCGAGGTGGCGCTGGCGGCTCTGCCCCTCGACGTCGCCCATCTGTCCCATGTCCACATCAGCGAACCCCACCTGGCTCCCGCCCCGAGCGACGCCGAGACGCTCGCGCCCATCCTGTCGGCGCTGGACTGGGCCGGCTACTCTGGCTGGGTGTCGATCGAGATGCGAGCGGGCGAGACGGACAACATCGGCCGCCTGCGGGCCTCGGTGCAGACGGCCCAAAGGGCTGTGCGCCTGGCCGCGGACATACCTGCATGACCGCGACCATGGACTACCTCGCCTCATTCTGCGTCATCGGTGACCGGCACGAAGGTCTGCCGGATGAGCTGGAAGCGCTCATCGGACGGCTCGCCGCCCGGCTGCGATACTGGGAGGTGATCCTGGTCGTCGGCGAGCGGTACAGGGTCGAGGTGCGCGAGGCGGGCACGCGCCTGGCCGCGATCCGGAACCTGAGAATCCTCATCGTCGGCGACGGCGAGAGCCCCTATCGCCGGCGTCAGATCGCGGCGGCCGAGGCGCTGGGCGACGTCGTGGTGATCACGGACCCGGACGAGGCCGCCAGTCTCGATCTGGTGGAGCTGGCCGACATGGCCTTGACGGCGGGGCAGATCGTGATCGCCACGCGCCGCAGGGCCAGGGCCGAGTTCATCATGCTGCACGGTCCGGTCCGCGTGATGTCCGGATACCGCGTCAACACGCGCGACCTGCGCACCCTGGCCCTGCCGCGTGCCGCGCTGACCCGCATCCTGTCGCGGCCGACGGCGGGCATAGATCTGAGGTTCGAGGCCAAGCGCGCGCCTGAACGCTATGTCCGCCACGTCGTGGATCACGACGACACCGGCGACCGCCTGATGCGCGGGCGGCGGCTGGACCTGCTGGTCGAGATCGTCTCCGCCTCGGGGCCACGCTTCCTGAAGGGGTTCGCCCTGATCGCCCTGGCGACCTTCATCGCCGCCTGTCTGTTCGCGGCCTATGCCATCGGGGTCGTTCTGTTCACAGAAGACGTCCAGCCCGGCTGGTTCACGACCAATATGGCGCTCAGCGGTCTTACGGGATTCCTGTCACTGTGGGCCACCGTCGGATCATTGGCTCAGGCTCGCACCATGGAGTTGATGCAGTTCCAGAAGCGGGACGACGTCATCGAGGAGATCGGCAACATCGCCTTCTTCGACGGGACGGAGGCCCTCAACGTCGCCGTGTCTGGAACACCTCACCGGGACGCCGCCGAATGACGAAGCCGCCTTCCTTCGCCGCGCGGGGCTGGCAGGTCCCGGCGTTCGTGGCCGAGCCGATCGCGGAGCGGCGCACACGCCATGTCACCATCATTCCGGTGCTGAACGAGGGCGAGCGCATCCGCCGCCAGCTGCGCCAGATGCAGTCCCTGGGGCTCCATCACGCCTGTGACATCGTGGTCGTGGACGGAGGCTCGACTGACGGGTCGGTGGCGCTGGACGTCCTGGCGACGGTGGGCGTGCGCGCGCGGCTGACCAAGACCGGGTCCGGCGGCCTGTCGGCCCAACTCCGGTGCGCCTACGCCTGGGCGCTGGATGAGGGCTATGACGGCATCGTCACCATCGACGGCAACGGCAAGGACGGCGTCGACACCCTGCCTCAGTTTCTGGCCGGGCTGGAAGAGGGATACGGCTATCTCCAGGCGTCGCGCTACGTCCGGGGCGGGCATTCCGAGAACACCCCGTGGCTGCGCGCCGTGGCCATCCGCCTGATCCACGCGCCGGTCCTCAGCCTCGCCGCCGGAAAATGGCTGACCGACACCACCCAGGGCTACCGCGCCTATTCGCGGGCTTATCTGACGGACCCGCGGGTCCAGCCCTTCCGCGACGTCTTCGTCCGCTATGAGCTTCTGGCCTATCTGACGGTGCGGGCGTCGCAACTGGGATACCGCGTGCGGGAAATCCCGACCTCGCGCATCTATCCAAAGGGCGAGGCCATCCCGACGAAGATCCAGGGCCTCAAGCCCCTGATCGACCTGCTGGCGGTCCTGTGGCGCACAGTGACGGGCGTCTATCATCCGCCGGCGGACAGGGGATGAGCCGGCGCCCGGACTGGGATGCGGTGGTGATCGGCGGGGGCTTCTTCGGCTGCTGCCTGGCGCTGTTCCTGAAGTCGACGTGCGACCGGGTGCTGATTCTGGAGCGCGAGGACGACCTGTTGCAGCGCGCCTCGCGGGTGAATCAGGCGCGGATTCACACAGGCTTTCACTATCCGCGCAGCATGGTGACGGCGCGACGGTCCCGTCTGTTGCAGGCCCGCTTTGCCCAGGCCTTCCCTGAAGCCGTCGTCGACGATTTTCAGATGCTGTACGCCGTGGCCCGGCGACGGTCCAAGGTTTCCCCCTCCCGCTTCTCGACCATGTTCCAGGCCCTGGACGCCCCCTTCGGCCCGGCCCCTCGCGCTCTCGCCGCCCTGTTCGACCACCAGGCGATCGAAGCTGCCTATTTGTGCCAGGAGTTCGCCTTCGACTGGCGCCGGTTGCGCGACATCCTGCACGCTCGGCTGGATGCGGAGGGGATCACCCTGCTGCGCGGCGTCGACGCCCTGCGCGTGCGGGATGAGGGAGACAGGGCCACCGTCGAGACCAGCGGGACCTCGGTGACGACCGAGGCGGTGTTCAATGTGACCTATGCCGGGCTGAACACGGTGGCGCTGGCATCCGGCTTGAAGCCCCTGACGGTCAAGCACGAGCTGGCCGAAATCGCCCTGGTCCGGCCACCGGCGGAGCTGGCCGGCCTGGCCGTCACAGTGATGGACGGGCCGTTCTTCTCGACCATGCCCTATCCAGCCGAAGGGCTGCATTCGCTGACGCATGTCCGCTACACCCCGCACTACAGCTGGGTCGACGCGCCGGGCGGCCGATCCGCCTATGCCGTCGCCGAGGCCCTGCCGCGAGAGGCGCGCGCGCGTCAGATGATCGCCGACGCCGCCCGCTACCTGCCCTGCATGGCCGAAGCGAAGCACGAGCGATCCCTGTGGGAGGTCAAGACGGTCCGGACGATGAACGAGATCGATGACGGTCGCCCCATCCTGCTGCACCGCCACGATGACTGCCCTCGGCTGATCAGCGTTCTGGGGGCCAAGCTGGACAATGTCTTCGACCTGCTGGACGCCCTGCCGGAGCTGAATCCGCGCTGGCGCGGCGCCCGCGCAGAGGCGGTGCTGGCGTGAGGCCGGCCGTGGGCGGCGCGTCGCAGGGCGGCCGATATCTCGCGGTCGTCATTTTGGGGTTCGTCGTCGATTTGGCGGTCACGCTGACGCTAAACCGAATGCTCGGCTTGCCCCTCACGCCATCGGCGGGCGTCGGGTTCGGGCTGGCGTTAGGCCTCAACTATCTGCTGTTCGAGTTCTGGGTCTTTCGGCGAGCCGAGCGCGGGCTGTCGGCGGGTCGGCTTGGGGCCACGGTCGTGTCGTCGCTGATCGCCCTGTCGGGCCGCCTGATCGTGGTCGAGGGTCTCTCGCGGCTGATCGGGACGGAAAGCACATTGCGAGCCATCGGCATCGTCCTGGCGGGGGCCCTGGCGTCGATGACGATCAACTATCTGCTGGTGTCGAGGGTGTTCCGGCGAACGGACGCTCAAGCCTGACAGTCCTAGAGGCCCCGCCAGTCTCGCCACCACGCCACGAAGCGCCCCAGTCCCTCAGCCAGCGGCACCTTGGGCGCATAGCCGGTCAGGGCACTGAGCTTGGACACATCTGCATAGGTGGCGGTGACGTCGCCGGGCTGCATGGGGCGCATGATCTTGACCGCCTCCCGGCCCAGGGCGGCCTCAAGGGTGGCGATCATCTCCATCAGGCCCACGGGATGGCTGTCGCCGATGTTGTAGACCTCGTGCCCGGCCCGCGGCGGCGGCCTGACCAGAACGCCAATCACCCCATCGACGATGTCATCGACGTAGGTGAAGTCCCGCGCCATCCGACCCTCGCCGTAGACCTCGATCGGGCGCCCGGCCATGATCGCCTCGGTGAAGCCGAAATAGGCCATGTCCGGCCGACCCATCGGCCCATAGACGGTGAAGAAGCGCAGACCCGACTGCGGAAAGCCGTAGAGCGACGCATAGCTCTGGCTCAGCAGTTCGCAGGACCGCTTGGTGGCGGCATAGAGCGACACCGGATTGACCGTGGGGTCGTCCTCCCGGAAGCCCTGCCCGGTCAGGGGCCGGTCACCGTAGACCGAGCTGGAAGAGGCATAGACCAGGTGCTGGACCCCGCCGTGGCGGCAGGCCTCCAGAACCGACAGATGGCCCGCCAGGTTCGACCGCTGATAGGCGAACGGGTTCTCGATCGAATAGCGCACACCGGCCTGGGCCGCGAGATGGACGACGCGGCGCACGCCCTCGTCCTTGACCAGCGCGGCCATCGCCGGCGCGTCGGCGATGTCCGCCCGGACCATCCGGAATGCCGGATGACGCTCCAGCCGCTCTGTCCTGAGGGTCTTTAGGGAGGGATCGTAGTAGGCATTGAAGTCATCGACGCCGATGACCACTTCGCCGCGCTGAAGCAGTCGTTCGGCCACATGCATGCCGACGAAGCCGGCCGCCCCGGTGACGAGGACGGGGCCGCTCGTCACGGCTTGCCGACGCCGACGTATTCGAAGCCGTCGCCTCGCGCTTCCTGCGGCCGATAGACGTTCCGGAGATCGACCATCAGCGCCCGGTTCATCAGGCCCTTCATGCGCACGAGGTCGAGGGCGCGGAACTGGTCCCACTCCGTCAGGATGACCAGGGCGTCGGCCCCCTCGGCGGCCTGATAGGCACCCTCGGTGAAGGTGACGTCGCTCAGCAGATGCCGCGCCTCCTTCATGCCCTCGGGATCGAAGGCCCGGATGTGCGCCCCCATGGCCTGGAGCGCCGGGATGATGGCCAGGCTGGGGCTGTCGCGCATGTCGTCGGTGTTGGGCTTGAACGTCAGGCCCAGGATGGCGACGGTCTTGCCGGACACATCACCGCCCATCGCATCGCGGATCTTTTCGGCCATGCGCAGCTTGCGCGCGTCGTTGACCTCGACCGTGGTCTCGATGAGCCGGACAGGCGCGTCGTACTGCTGGGCCGTTCGCACCAGGGCCAGGGTGTCCTTCGGAAAACACGAGCCGCCGTAGCCGGGCCCGGGGTTCAGGAACTTGCCGCCGATCCGGCCGTCCAGCCCGATGCCCTTGGCGACCTGCTGCACGTCCGCCCCGACCTTTTCGCACAGGTCGGCGATCTCGTTAATGAAGGTGATCTTCATCGCCAGGAAGCCGTTGCCGGCGTATTTGATCAGCTCCGACGTCCGCCGCGAGGTGTAGATGACCGGGAATTCGTTCAGGCTCAGCGGGCGATAGAGTTCGGCCATCACCGCGCGGGCGCGCTCGTCCTCGACCCCGATGACCACGCGGTCAGGGCGTTTGAAGTCCTCGATGGCGGCGCCCTCGCGCAGGAACTCGGGGTTCGACACCACGGCGAACTGGGCGTCGGGATTGGCGCGACGCATGATGGCCTCGACCTCGTCGCCCGTGCCGACCGGGACCGTCGACTTGGTCACGATGACGGTAAAGCCGTCGATCAGGCCCGCGATCTCCTCGGCCGCGGCATAGACGTAGGACAGGTCGGCGTGGCCGTCGCCGCGCCGGGTCGGCGTGCCTACGGCGATGAAGACGATCTCGGCGTTCTTGATCGCCTCCGCGCCGTCCACGGCGAACGACAGCCGCCCGGCACGCACATTGTCGGCGACCAGCTGGTCCAGCCCAGGCTCGAAGATCGGGATCTCGCCCCGGTTCAGCCGTTCGATCTTGCCGGGGTCCTTGTCGACGCAGACGACGTCGTGGCCGAAGTCGGCGAAGCAGGCTCCTGAGACGAGACCCACATAGCCGGTGCCGATCATCGTGACGCGCATGCGGTGCCCCTTCCGTTTCGCCAGCCCGCGGAGCCATAGCCCAGCCGCGCGGCTTCGCAACCCACCAAATGACGACGAACGTCGCGCGTTAAGTCTGTTCGATTACCAGACCTTGAGAGCGGCCGGCGCAGTGTACCGTCATGGCCGACGCCTCCCCCGCCCTTACCCGCGCCGACCCCGCCGACGATCGTCGCACGGGGACACGAGTGCCGTTCAGGAAAGCGCGGCGCCAGCGCGAGCGGGTCCGGCTGCTGGGTCAGACGGTCGACCTGGTTCGGCCGGAAGAAGTCCTGCATCACGTCGAGACCTGGGTCGCCGAGGGCCGCAAGGCCGTGGTCGCCAATCACAACCTCAACTCGCTGGCACTGCTGCAGAAGCATCCGGAGCTGCAGGGCTTCTTCGACCGGGCCGATCTGGTCGAGGTCGATTCCACGCCCCTGATCCACTTCGCGAAGCTTCTGGGGCTTCAAGGACGGGCGTTCCATCGCTGCACCTATCTGGACTGGCGCGACCATTTCTGGAGCCTGGTCAACCGGAACGGCTGGCGCGTCATGTATGTCGGCGGTGCGCCCGGCGTGGTCGAGCGGGCACGCGATCGGCTGATCCACGCCCATCCCAAGGCCGATATTCGCGTCCGCGACGGCTATTTCGATGCGACGCCGGGTTCGGCGGACAGTGCGGCGGTCGTCGAGCAGGTGCGGGCGTTCTCGCCGCACATACTGTTCGTCGGCATGGGCATGCCGCGCCAGGAGCTGTGGATTCTGAACACTCTTGAGGCCCTGCCCGACTGCGTGATCTTCTCGGTCGGCGCCGCCTTCGACTACGAGGCCGGGGCCCAGAAGGCCGCGCCGCGCTGGATGGGACGGTTCGGGCTGGAATGGGCGTTCCGCCTGGTCAACGATCCCAGACGCCTGGCTCGTCGCTATCTGATCGAGCCCTGGAGCCTGTCCGGCCTGATCGCCAGCGACCTGATCGGGGCCGCTCGGTCGCGTCGAGCGCGGCGTCAGGTCGCGAGCGGCGCGAGGGCCGAGACCCGCACCGAAGCCCCCCGCCCCGTCGCCTGAAGCACGGCGCGGGTTTCGCCCTCCAGACGCACGGCGGACAGGATGTTGGTGCCGTAGGCCCCGGTATCGACGCCAATCCGACGCGCGTCGGATTCCACGGTATCGGTCGGCGTGTGGCCGTGCACGACCACCTTGTCGAACACGGCGGTGCTTTCCAGGAACGGCTGGCGAATCCACATCAGGTCGTCCGGGGACTGGTCCTCCAGCGCCACGCCTGGCCGCGCGCCGGCGTGGGCGAAGAAATAGTCTCCGATCGCGACGCTGGACGCCTGATTCTTCAACAGGCGGACGTGGCTGTCCGGCAGGGCGTCTCGCAACGCGGTCGAGGCCGCGGCCCAGCCTTCGGCGTCGCCCTTCATGACCGGAGGCACGACACCGTAACTCATGAGGGCCTCGCGCCCGCCATAGTCGCACCAGCCGGGTCCGAGGTCCGGCTGGTCGAGGAAGGCCTCCATCCGCTCTTCGTGGTTGCCGCGCAGGGTGTGAACCTCCAGCGCCGGGTCGGCGATGACCGCGACGATCTGATCCAGCACGCCGCGCGAATCCGGACCCCGATCAACATGGTCGCCCAGGAAGACGATGACCTTGCGCGAGACCGGGCTGTTCATCAGGTCGGCGCGGATCGCCGCGATCAGTGGGCCGGACAAATCCGAGCGACCGTGGATGTCGCCAACGGCCCAGACGACGCAATCGTCCGGTGATCGCGCGGGCGGCCTGGCCTTGGTCTTCTTGAAGAGCCGGGTGAACATCGCTCCGTATTCGCCCTTTGCCGGTCCGCGTTCAAGCGGGGCCGGAAAGCATCAGCCGTGCGGGCGTGCCGGCCTGGGCCGAGGATGTCAGCCAGACGTCGAACGCGCCGGGCTCGACCGTCGGCCGGCTGTCGGTGCCGATGAACTCCAGCTGGGACCGACGCAGGGTGAAGGCCACCGTGCGGGTCTCGCCCGGGCCCAGCGTGACCTTGGCGATGTCGCGCAGGCGTCGACCCGGCTGGGTCAGGCTGGCGACCCGGTCGTGGATGTACAGCTGCACCGTCTCCTCGACCGCGCGGTCCCCGGCATTGGTGACCGCGACGGACAGTTCGACCTCACCGTCCCAGGCCAGGATCGGCTCGGCCGGCGTCACCGCGCCATACCGGACCGACCCATAGGTCAGGCCATGACCGAACGGATAGAGGGCGGTGTTGGTCGTCTCGCGATAGCGGGCCACATACTCCTGGGTGGCCAGGCTGTTGTCGGCGGGGCGGCCCGTGGTCTTGTGATCATAGCTGAAGGGCTGCTGGCCTGAGCGGTGGGGGAAGCTGACCGGCAGCCGGCCGGACGGCGAGGCCTTGCCGAACACGACGTCGGCCACCGCGTGTCCCATCTCTCCACCCAGGAACCAGGTGACCAGGATGGCCGGCGCGTCCTTGACCGCGCCCGACAGCTCCAACGCCCGGCCGTTGCGCAGAAGGACGACCACCGGCTTGCCCAAGGCCGCGACGGCCTCGGCCAAAGCGCGCTGAGGCTCAGGGATGTCGATCTCGGTCCGGGACTGGGCCTCGCCCGACATGCGGCTGCTTTCGCCCAGGGCCAGCACCACGACGTCGGCCGCCCGAGCCGCCGCCACGGCCGTCTCGATGCCGCCGGTGATGGCGGCCTCGACGTCCGAGCCCCTGGCCACCGTGAGCAGGGACGGATTGGTCATGGCCTCGCGGAAACCGGCCTCCAGCGAGATACGTCGGCCTTCGTCGCCCCAGATGGTCCAGGGGCCGAAGACATTGTCGACGTCGTCGGCGAAGGGGCCGATCAGAGCGATGCGCTGCCCCGAGGCCTTCAACGGCAGGATGCCGCCCTCGTTTTTCAGCAGCACGATGGACTTGACCCCGGCCTCGCGCGCCAGGTCGCGGTGCTCGCGCGATCCGACGACCAGACGCTCCCGCTCCGGATCGCAGCCGCGATAAGGATCGTCGAACAGACCCAGCGCCGCCTTGGTCATCAACACGCGCCGCACGGCCTGGTCCACGCGTGCCATGGGCACTTTGCCCGCCTCGACCAGGCCGGGGATGTGTTCCAGAAACAGGCCCGAGACCATCGACATGTCGATGCCGGCCATCAAGGCGATGCGCGCGGCGTCGCGCCGGTCGGCCGCGAAGCCGTGAGCGATCAACTCGTTGTCGGCGGTGTAGTCGGACACAACGAATCCGGCGAATCCCCACTCGTCCCTCAGGATCTGAGTCAGCAAATAGGGGTTGCCAGTGACCGGCACGCCGTTCAGGTCGTTGAAACCGCTCATGACCGACAGGGCACCGGCCGCGAATGCGGCCTGGAACGGCGGAAGATAGACACCCCGCAACGTCGGGTCCGACATCTCGGTCGTGTTGTACTCCATGCCTCCGATCGCCGCCGAATAGGCAGCGAAATGCTTGGGCGTGGCCAGAAGCGCGTCGCGGTCGGCGAGGCCCCGCTCGCCCTGGAACCCGCGCACGCGCGCGGCGGCGAGCACCTCGTTCAGCCAGACATCCTCGCCCGCGCCCTCGACGACCCGGCCCCAGCGCTGGTCGCGCGCCACATCGACCATCGGGGCGTAGGTCTGGTGGATGCCGGAGGCCGCGCCCTCCAGCGCCGCCGCCCGCGCGGTTCGGCGCGCCAGGTCCGGATCGAAGGCCGCGGCCTCGGCCAGGGGCACGGGGAAGACGGTCTTCAGCCCGTGGATGATGTCGGCGGCGAACAGCAGGGGGATGCCCAGCCGGCTTTCCTCGACGGCGATGGTCTGGATGCGCCGCCCCGCCGCGGCCCCGACGCCATTGAACAGATTGCCGACCAGGCCGTCGCGGATCATCTCGGTGACCCGTGCGGGGTCGCCCTGGCCGTCCAGCGGATTGACGTTCTGGGGCCGGAACCGGAACGGGTCGCCCAGCAGGTTCAGCTGACCCGCTTTCTCCTGAATCGTCATGCGCGCGATCAGGTCGTCGATCCGGGCGGCGTGCGCAGCCTGGCGCGCAGCGGTCGGGGGGGCGGCCAGGATCATGCTAGCGCCCAAGGCCCCCGCGCCCATCAGGACGCTGCGACGGGATGTGATGCTGGACACGAATACGCGGACCTCCGGATTGGGCGTGTAACCGCTTACAGCGCCTCGGCCCTCCTGTCAGCCCGCGGATGATGCCGTCCGATGACAGATCAGTGTCCGCGCAGGTCAGTGTCCGCCGGGGCCCCCGGCCGCGACGATGGCGTGGGTCCGGGCGCGCGAGGCGAAGATGGCGAAGGCGACCAGGATCGCATAGCCCACCAGCGGCACATAGAAGACCGGGTTCAGCGTGGCGGCGTTGTCCCCGATGATCCCGCCGATCAGAGGCAGCACCGCGCCCCCGATGATGCCGAACACCAGAAGGCCCGAGGTCGCCGGGATCGGCGCGGTCGACCGCTCCAGCGTCAGGGTGAAGATGGTCGGGAACATGATGGAGTTGAAGAAGCCGATGGCGATGGCGGCATAGGCGGCCGTGGTGCCCGAGGTCTGGGTGACCACCGCGCAAAGGGTCGCCGCGACCAGGGTGTTGACGATCAGGATGCGGCTGGCGGGGATCTTGGTCAGCATCAGCAGGCCGCCGACCAGTCGCCCGACCATGGCCCCGCCCCAGTACCAGGCGACCATGCTGCCGGCGGTGGCCAGCGGGATGTCCAGGATCTCGGGGCTGTGCAGGAAGTTGGTCAGGAGGTCGCCGATCGTCACTTCCGACCCGACGTAGAAGAAGATGGCCAGGGCCCCGAACACCGCCCAGGGCGACTTCAGCGCCACCAGCGGCGACATCCGGTCCTCAGCGGTCGGAACCGGGGCGGCGGCGTTGATGGTCTTGCGCGCCGAGAAGATGAAGCCCGCGACGACCGCGAAGAACAGGCCGACCGCGAGGAAGGCGATGTCGATGCTGCGCAGGGATTCGGCCCGCGTCGCCGGGTCGGTGATCACCGCGTCGGCCGCGAACACCCCGCCGGTCAACAGGATCGGCGCGGCCAGCAGCGGTCCCAGGGTGGTGCCCAGAGAGTTGAAGAACTGCGAGAAGTTCAGTCGCGCGTGCGAGCTCTTCTGCGGACCGAGCGCCGCGACGAGCGGATTGGCCCCGACTTGCAGCAGGGTCACGCCCGACGCGATCACGAACAGGGCGATCAGCACGCCCGGATACCAGTCCACGATCGTCGCGATGGGCACGATCAGACAGCCCGCCACCATGGTGATCAGAGCCACGATGATCGCACGGCTGTAGCCCAGCCGCGCCAGAAGCGCGGCGGCCGGGATCGAGGCGATACCATAGGCGATGAACCAGGCGAAGGTCGTCAGCGTCGCCTCGGCGTAGCTGAGCTCGAACACCCGTCGCACCGCCGCGATCAGAGGACCGATCAGCGACGTCACGAAGCCCCAGGCGAAGAACAGGGTTGTGACATAGGCGAAGGCCAGGCCGGTGCCCTTGGCCGGAGCTGCGTCAGCGGAGGTGGTCATGGCGTGGCCTCTTTCCTCGTCGGGCGTCGACCGCCCGTAAGCGTTTACGGGGCGATTGCTCGCCCGGATCGGTCGTGCCGTCCAGCCGGATCGGTCCAGGCACGGGGGAAAAGTCGGGTGGCGGAAAGAAAAGCGGCCGCGCGGATCGCTCCGCGCGGCCAGTTCGCCTCAGGAGGAGGCGACCGGTCCTCGGGGGGAAGAACCGGCCAATCCGCGTCGTCAGTAGCGATAGTTCACGCCGATCAGGAACGTGCGGCCATAGGTCTGGTAGTCGATGACCTGGCGCTCATCGCCGTTGTTGAAGGTCGAGAACGGCTCGTCGGTCAGGTTGTTGACCTGGAACAGGACCGAGGCCCCTTCCAGGATTCCCGACTGGAACTCATAGCCGATCTGGGCATCGACGATGTTCTCCGCCGCGACCGAGCGCAGGGTCCGGCCGTTGCCGAAGCCGGCGACCTCGCCCAGGAAGTCGGACCGATAGCGGTTCGACGCCCGCAGCTGCCAGCCATCGTTCTCATAGTAGACGGTCAGGTTGGCGACGGTTTCGGACAGGCCCGGCAGAGCCGTGGCATTGGCCCCGTCCGGCTTGATCTCGCTCTGGGTCTGGGAGAACGAGAACTGGGCGCCAAAACCTTCCAGCGCAGGATGGAAAATCTCGAACGGTGTCGACAGGGCGAATTCGTAGCCGTGGATGTAACCGCCATCGCCGTTGTCCGGGGCCGTGACGACGCCCTGGTTGATCACGGGCACAACGCCGCCGGTCGGATAGCCGGTGAAGTCGAAGATCTGGCTGCGGTTGAAGACGAAGGTCTCAAGGTCCTTGTAGAACAAGGCCAGTGACACATAGCCGCCGCGGTTGGCGAAGTAGCGTTCCCACGAGGCGTCGTACACATTGGCCAAGGTCGGGCGCAGCTCGGGATTGCCGCCGCCGCCGCTCCAGGGCGAGTTCTGATCCGGCCGGGCCGTCGCGTTGTTGCGCGAAACATCGAAGTTGAAATTCCGCGACGCCCGCATGTCGTCCATGCGCGAACGGGCCAAGGTCCGGGCCGCGGCAAGCCGCAGGTAATTGTCCGGAGCCAGCTCGATGATCAGGTTGGCGGCCGGCAGGATCTCCTGATACTCGGCCCCGCCGGAAACCGCGAGCGAGCGCGTGGCGGCCCCCGAGCCCGAGGCCGCAAAGCCGTCCGAGCTCTGGTCGGTGTTCACGTACTGGATGCCGACGTTGCCGCGAACGGAGGAGTTGCCCACCACGGTGTCGATGCCCAGCTGAATGTAGGCGGTGTCGACGTTCTCGGTGACTTCCCAGTTCCCGGACAGGACATCGGCGTTGGGGTTTCTGACCTGGTTGTAGAAACCGGAATTCACCAGACCGAGCGCGTCGTAGCTCAGGACGCCGCCGAGGCCGAGGTAGGTCAGCTGGGTCGGCTCAAGCAGGAAGGCGGTCGGCACCACGGCGGAGGCTCCACCCGGGACGCCCAGGAAGAACTGGTCGTTGACGAAGGTCTTCTCGCGCTCGGTGAAGTTCACGCCGATCTTGACGTCGGAGAAGGGCCCGCCATCGGCGAAGGTATGGCGCGCCTCGAAGCGATACGCCCGAATCTCGTCCTCGATCGAGGGGGTATTCAGATAGCCGTCCTGACCGCCCGGAATGATGTCGCCGCCCCAGCCCTGCGGGCTGGTCAGGCGGATCAGGTTGGGATCGGCATAGTTCAGACGGCTGGTGAAGACCGCGACATTGTCCTCGTCGAGGGTGAAGCCGAGGCTGTCGAGCGCGCCTGCGATGTCGCGACCGGTGCCGGCATAGGTCTCCAGCACCACGTCCGATCGCTCGACCCGTGACAGGCTGAGATCGGCCATGAACGACCAGCTCTCGGAGGCGTCGAACACGGTGTTCCAGCCCACAGAGGTGATCTCACTCTCCCGCGTGTTCACATCGTTTCGGATCACGCCCTTTACATTGTCGAACGTGCCAGCAGTGACGAAGCCGTCCTGGATCGTGCTGCCCGGCCGAAGCACCGGACCCGGCCGGCAAGTCGGCGTCTGGACCTGCGGCGTGCCGCAAGCTCCCGACGATCCGCCCCAGGCCAGCGGGAACTCGATGCCGCGCAGGATCTGGGTGTTCTGGAACTCGGAGTAGAAGGCGTCGATGGTCGAGTGGAAACGGTCGTTGGGCCGGAACTCCACCGTTCCCATGAAGCCATCCCGCTCCAGTTCGGACGACATGACGTAGGGCTTCACCCCGCCGAGCAAGAAGTTGCCACCCGCATCGGTGGGATAACCCCAACTGTTGTACCGCTCGGACTGGTACGGGCTCTCGATGTGGGCATAGCCTAGGGCGATGCCGATCGTGTCGTCGGCGAACTGGTCGATGTAGGAGACGCTGTAGCGGACGCCGTTGTCGGTGGTGCCGGAGTTCAGCGCACCGATGTCGTTCTGCTCATAGCGGACGTTCGCGGCGATGGCGCGCTGACCGAAAGCCAAGGGACGAATGGTCTGCAGATCGACGGTGCCGGCCAGGCCCTGGCCAATCAGCTGGGCGTCCGGCGTCTTGTAGATGGTCACGCCACCCAGCAGTTCCGACGGATACTGGTCGAACTCGACACCGCGGTTGTCACCGGTGGTGACCTGCTCGCGGCCGTTCAGCAGGGCGGTGGTGAAGTCGGGACCCAGGCCCCGGATCGAGATCAGCTGACCGCGACCGTCCAGCCGCTGGACCGTCAGGCCCGGCAGACGCGCCAACGATTCGGCGATCGACACATCGGGCAGCTTGCCGATGTCCTCGGCGGTGATGACCTCGACGATCGAGCTGCTCCGTGCCTTGGCGGCGATGGAGTTCTGGATCGAGGCACGGATGCCGGTGACGATGATCTCGTCGACCTCGTCGGCCTCCTGGGGTGCGGTCTGGGCATAGGCGGAACCGGCGAAGGCCAGGGCGGCGAGGACGCCGACGGCACCTCCCGACAGCAGGCGTGCGCGCGTGGTGGTGCGATGGCTCATTCTCTTCCTCCCTCGAGGTCGTCGCGCGTTTCTACGAAGCGATCCGGACCTGATCCGCAAAAATATGCAAACTCTGAGCGATCTTGCAAGCCCGTAATGCAGAGGGCGGAAAGATGGCCGAGGCCGTTGGATCGAGTTTCAGGCCGTTATTGCGATGCAACATCTCCAAAGGACGGGCACAGGCGAGCGGAAGTTGCTCCATTGACACGGCCGGGCAGGGCTGCAAAATCTTGCAAAGAGATTGCGGGCCACGCTTGTTCGCGACCAGACGGGACGGAAATGGAGGGCGTAATGAGTACGGGACGTCGCCGGATGCTCGCCGGGCTGGCAGGGGTGCTTTGCCTCGCGGCCGCGCAAGCCAGGGCTCAGCCGGCGGACAGCGACTACCGCGCGCGCCTGCCGCAGGACGAGGTGATCTACTTCCTGCTGCCCGACCGGTTCGCCAATGGCGATCCGTCCAACGACACGGGCGGCATACCGGGCGGTCGTCTGGATCACGGTTTCGACCCGACGCACGAAGGCTTCTATCACGGCGGCGATCTGGCCGGAGTGATCGAGCGCCTGGACTACATCGAGGGCCTCGGCGCGACCGCCATCTGGATGGCCCCGATCTTCAAGAACAAGCCGGTGCAGGGCGAGCCGGGGCGCGAGTTCGCAGGATCGCACGGCTACTGGATCACCGACTTCACCCGGGTCGATCCGCATTTCGGCGAGGACGCCGACATGCGGGCCCTGGTCGAGGCGGCCCATGCCAGGGGCATCAAGGTCTATATGGACATCGTCGCCAACCACACGGCCGATGTGATCCGATACCGAGAATGCCCGCAGAACGACTGCGCCTATCGCAGCCGGGCCGACTATCCCTTCACGCGGCGCGGTGGGGTCGAGGGCGAGGCGATCAACGAGGGCTTCGACGGGACGAACTTCGACCGCCTGACCCGCCCCGACTATGCCTACACCCCGTATGTCCCCGAGGGCGAGGAGACGGTGAAGGTCCCCGCCTGGCTGAATGACCCGATCCATTATCACAACCGGGGCGACACGACGTTCCGCAACGAGAGCTCGACCGACGGCGATTTCGCCGGTCTCGACGATCTGATGACCGAGCATCCGCGGGTCATCGAGGGCATGATCGAGATCTTCGGCGGCTGGATCGACCGCTACAAGATCGACGGCTTCCGCATCGACACGGCCAAGCACGTCAATCCGGAGTTCTGGCAGGCCTTCGTGCCGGCCATGAAGGCGCGCGCCGAGGCCAACGGCATCCCGAACTTCCACATCTTCGGCGAGGTCTATGACGTCGATCCGGCGCAGCTGGCCCGCTACACTCGAGTGGACGGTTATCCGGCGGTTCTGGATTTCGGCTTCCAGTCGACGGTCACCGACCTGGTCGCCAAGGACGTGCCGCCGGACCGGCTGGCGCGCCTGTTCTCGACCGACGTGCTGTACGAGGGCGGCGAGGCGGCCGCGATCGGCCTGCCGACCTTTCTCGGCAACCACGACATGGGCCGGATCGGAAACTTCATCCTGACGGCCAAGCCGGACATCTCCGACGAGGAACTGCTGGCGCGCGCCACCCTGGCCCATGCCTTTCTGATGTTCAGCCGGGGCGCGCCGACGATCTACTATGGCGACGAACAGGGCTTCGCCGGCGACGGCGGCTATGGTGGCGCGCGCCAGGACATGGCGGACACGCGGGTGGCCGGCTATCTCGACGACCGCGTGATCGGCGGGAGGCAGGAGGCCTTTTCGACCCAGGCGCCACTGTATCGCGCGATCGCCGAGATGGCCCGCATCCGCGCCGCTGATCCGCGCCTGCGCCGAGGCCTGCAGACTGTCCGATTCGCCGCCGAGGAGCCCGGCCTGTTCGCGGTCAGCCGGATGATCGAAGGCGGGGCGGGCGAGACCCTGATCGTCTACAATACGGCGACGTCTGCGATATCCGCCAACATCGAGGTGGACGCGGCATCCGCCGGCTGGTCATCCTTGCGAGGAGCCTGTCCGACGGTCGCGACCGCCCCGGCGACCGTGCGCGTGACCGTGCCCGCGCTCGATTATGTAATCTGTACTTCCGAAGGTGTGCGTTGACGCTTGAAGCCCTGAGCCCCGAAACGCGCGTCCTGTCCGACGCGCCCCCGACGCCGCGTCGCGAGTGGTGGCGCGGAGCCGTCATCTATCAGGTCTATCCCCGCAGCTTCGCCGACACCAACGGCGACGGCATCGGCGACCTGCCGGGCGTGACCGCCCACCTGGAGCACATCGCGTCGCTGGGGGTGGACGGGATCTGGCTGTCGCCCTTCTTCACCTCGCCGATGAAGGACTTCGGCTATGACGTGGCCGACTATCTGGGCATCGACCCGATCTTCGGCACGATGGAAGACTTCGACCGTCTGGTGGCCAAGGCGCACCGGCTGGGACTGAAGGTCATCATCGACCAGGTCTATTCCCATACCTCGGACCTCCACGCCTGGTTCCAGGAAAGCCGGCAGGACCAGACCAATCCTAAGGCGGACTGGTACGTCTGGGCCGACCCCAAGCCCGACGGCTCACCGCCCTCGAACTGGCAGTCGGTGTTCGGCGGCCCCGCCTGGACCTGGGACGCGCGCCGGCACCAGTACTACATGCACAATTTTCTCAAGGAGCAGCCGCAGCTTAACGTGCGCCATCCGCAGGTGCAGGAAGCCCTGCTGTCGGTCGCGCGCTTCTGGCTGGATCGGGGCGTCGACGGGTTCCGTTGCGACGCATTGAACTTCTCGATGCATGACCCGGCGCTGACGGACAATCCGCCGGTGACGACGCCCGGCAAGCGGACGCGGCCCTTCGACTATCAGCACCATTTCCACAACCAGTCGCACGGCGACATCCCGGCCTTCCTGACCCGCCTGCGCCAGGTCGCAGACAGCTACGGCGACGACCGGTTCCTGGTCGCCGAGGTCGGGGGCGAACGGGCCAATGAGGAGATGAAGCTCTACACCCAGGGGTCGGACCGGCTGCATTCGGCCTATGGGTTTCTGTATCTGTATGCCGACCGGCTGACGACGGACCTGGTCGATCGCGGCCCTGCCATGTGGCCGGGCGGCGAGGGCGAGGGGTGGCCGTCCTGGACCTTCTCCAACCACGACGCCCCGCGACACGTTTCGCGCTGGGCCGAGGGTCGCGATCCCAAGGCCTTCGCCGAGATGGCTCTGCTGTTGCTGGTTGCCCTGCGCGGCAACGTCTTCGTCTATCAGGGCGAGGAGCTGGGTCTGCCCCAGGCCGAGGTGCCATTCGAACGGCTGGTCGACCCCGAAGCCATCGTCAACTGGCCCGAGACCCTGGGTCGCGACGGGGCGCGCACCCCCATGCCGTGGAAGGCCGACAACGGTCACGCCGGCTTTTCGGAGGCTGAGCCCTGGCTGCCGGTCGATCCCCGTCACCGCGCGCTGGCGGTCGAGGAACAGGAGCGGGACCCGAAGGCGACCCTGCATCTGGCCCGTCGTCTGATCGCGCTACGGAAATCCCACCCGGCGCTGCGAACGGGATCGATGACGATGCTCGATTCGCACAACGACCTGTTGCTGTTCACGCGGCGCGAAGGGGACGAGGGCCTGCTGTGCGCCTTCAACCTCGGGCACTCAGCCGTCGCCTGGAGGCCGCCGGAGGGCTGGACCGTGGTCGCCTCGGTCAACTGTCCGTCGCCTCGGTCCGGCGAACTGCCGCCCTTGGCCGGTCTGGTGCTGAGCGAGCCCCGCTAGATGGGATCAGCCGCCGCAGGTCTCGCGCACGATCAGGTCGGTGGGGATGCGCTCAGAGCGTCCCCCGCCCTCCCCGGCGTGGTCCAGCAGCTTGGAGACCATCAGGCGGCCGGCCTTCATCGTGTCCTGGGCTATGGTCGACAACGCCGGGCGCGAGTAGCGGCTGAAGGGCACATTGTCGAAGCCGATGACGGAGACGTCCTGCGGCACGCGCCGACCCGCCTGCAGCAGGGCCCGCACGGCCCCCAGCGCGATCAGGTCCGAGGCGCAGACGATGCCGTCGAAATCCAGCCCGCGCCGCAGCATGGAATCGACCGAGCCCTCCGCGCTCTCGACCTCGAAATGGGCGGGCACGATGAGGTCCGGATCGACGCCCAGCCCCGCGGCTTCCATCGCCTCGGCATAACCACGCTGGCGCTGCATGGCCTCGGGCGGGTCGAGGTCGCCCAGGAACACGATGCGCTTTCGCCCCAGTCGCGCCAGGTGCGCCGTGGCCCGCCGGCCGCCGCTGACGTTGTCCGATCCGATCGAGCAATAGGTCTGGTCCGGCAACTCGGCGCCCCAGACCACGAACCGGCCATCCGTCTCGGCCATGCGGTTGAAGGCGGTGTGCAGAGTGGACTGACCGAGGAAGATCACCCCATCCGCCCGGCTGGTGGTCATGGCCGCGTTCAGGTCATCCAGATTCTGGGGCGAGACGTGGCTGAGCACGATATCGCATCCCCGCTCGCGCGCCGCCTCGCCGACACCGGCCAGCAGTTCCAGGAAGAACGGATCGCTCAGGCGGCCCTCGCGCCCCTGCGGTCGCGGCGTGACCACGGCGATCGTGCCCGACGCCCCGATCGGGCCCGCCGGCATGTAGCGGCGGAAGGGGTAGTCGTGCTCGCGCGCCAGCTTCCAGATCTTCTGCTTGGTCCTGTCGTTGACGGCCGGATTGTCATTGAGGGCGCGCGACGCCGTGGAGATCGACACGCCGGCCAGGGCCGCGATGTCCTCCAGCCGGGTGGAGCGTTTGCTCATCCGATCACCGATGCAAATTTTGCTGCAAACCACGTCATCGCCGTATCTGCCCACCGGGCGCGGCGCTTGGCAAGAGCTTCGCTTTAGAAGCCGACAGGGAGTGAAGACCATGCGTAGTCTGTTGATGATCCTCGCCTTCCTGGTGATGGCCTCGCCTGCCCTCGCGCAGGCCGAGCGCCCGAGCGCCTCGGTCGCCTCGCCCGACGGATCGATCACTGTGGTGGTCACCACGGACGGCGACGGACGCCCGTCCTATGCGGTCAGCCGCCTCGGTCGGGCCGTGATCGAACCCTCGCGTCTGGGCTTCATCCTGACCGACGCGCCCAAGCTGGAGCGCGGGCTGGAGCTGACCGCGCAACCCGTGACCGATCAAGACGACACCTGGGAGCAGCCCTGGGGAGAGCGGCGCTTCATTCGCAATCACTATCGCGAGCTGCGCGTTACCTTCACCGAGCGCGCCGACCTGCGCCGGACCTTCGACCTCGTCTTTCGCGTCTATGACGACGGCCTGGGCTTTCGCTACGAGTTCCCGGAGCAGGACGCCTTGCGCACCGTCCGCATCGGTTCGGAGCTGACCGAGTTCAACATCGCCGAGGACGGCGAGGCCTGGTGGATTCCGGCCTGGGAATGGAACCGCGAGGAATACCTTTATCACCGCACGCCGATCGAGGGCGCGGGCTCGACGCAGACGCCGATGACGATGCGGCTCGATTCCGGCCTGCACGTCTCGATCCATGAGGCGGCGCTCGTCGACTACTCCGGCATGAACCTGCGCCGGTCCGAGGGTCGTCGCTTCGTCGCCGACCTGACGCCGGGCTTCACCAATGCCGCGGTCGAGCGCGAGGCCCCCTTCCCCACCCCGTGGCGGACGCTGCAGATCACCGACACGGCCGGCGGCCTGGTCGAGTCCAGCCTGATCCTGAACCTGAACGAGCCCAATGCCCTGGGCGACGTCAGCTGGGTCCGGCCGATGAAATACGTCGGCGTCTGGTGGGAAATGCACCTGGACAGCAAGACCTGGGCCAGCGGACCCCGCCACGGGGCGACCAACGAGAACACCCGCCGCCACATCGACTTCGCCGCCGAGAACGGCTTTGGCGGCGTGCTGGTCGAGGGCTGGAACGTCGGCTGGGACGGCAACTGGTTCGGCAACGGCTGGGACTATTCCTTCACCGAGAGCTACCCCGACTTCGACATCGAGGCCCTGTCGGCCTACGCCCGCGAGCGCGGCGTGCAGATCATCGGCCACCACGAGACGGGCGGAAACGCCTACCACTACGAACAGCAGATGGAGGCCGGCTTCGACCTCTATGAGCGCCTCGGCATCGGCGCGGTTAAGACCGGCTATGTCGCCGACGCGGGCGGGGCGCGCGTCACAGGTCCGGACGGCCAGCCGACCTTCGCCTGGCACGAGAGCCAGGCCATGGCGCGCCACCACATGGCCGTCGTGACCGAGGCGGCCGAGCGCCGCATCGCCGTCAATCCGCACGAGCCGATCAAGGATACGGGCCTGCGCCGTACCTATCCCAACTGGGTCACCCGCGAGGGCGCGCGGGGCATGGAGTTCAGCGCCTGGGGCCAGCCGGGCAATCCGCCCGAGCACGAGGTCAATCTGATCTTCACCCGCCTGCTGGCCGGGCCGATGGACTATACGCCGGGCATCTTCGGCATGGAGACGCGCAGCCCGGACGGCATCGCCACGACCTGGGCCAAGCAGCTGGCGTTGTACGTCACGATCTACAGCCCCATCCAGATGGCGGCCGATCTGCTTGAGAACTACGAGGCCAATCCAGGACCCTTCCAGTTCATCAAGGATGTCGCGGTCGATTGGGACGACACCCGCGTCCTGAACGGCGGGATCGGCGACTACGTCACCATCGCGCGGAAGGAACGCGGCACCCGCGAGTGGTTCGTGGGCTCGATCACCGACGAACACCCGCGCGTGCTTTCGGCCGATTTGAGCTTCCTCGAACCCGGCGTCCGCTACCGCGCCGAGATCTACCGCGACGGTTCCAACGCCGACTGGCGCGACGGAGACGGCCGCAGCCGCACCGACATCGTCATCGAACAGCGCGAGGTCACGTCGGCCGAGACTCTGTCCCTGGTCCTCGCGCCCGGCGGCGGCCAGGCCATCCGCTTCGTGCCGCTGGGGAGGGCCCGGCGTTGACCCTGTCCGCGACCTTTCCCAGCGCCCGGCCGCGCCTGACAAGGCTGGCCATCTGGAACATGTGCGTCGGCTTCTTCGGCATCCAGATCGGCTTCGGGCTGCAGAACGCGAATACCAGCCGCATCTTCCAGACGCTCGGCGCCGAGGTCGACAGCCTGGCCATCCTGTGGATCGCCGCGCCCCTGACCGGCCTGATCGTCCAGCCGATCATCGGGCATTTCAGCGACAAGACCTGGGGGCCGCTCGGCCGTCGCCGTCCCTACTTCCTGTTCGGCGCTGTCGCCACGACCATAGCCCTGATCTTTATGCCCAACGTCCCCGTGCTCTGGATGGCGGCGGCGACGCTGTGGATCATGGACGCGGCGATCAACGTCACCATGGAGCCGTTCCGCGCCTTCGTCGGCGACAACCTGCCCGAGGAACAGCGCGCCACCGGCTATGCGATGCAGAGCTTCTTCATCGGCACGGGCGCGGTGTTCGCGTCGTGCCTGCCGTGGATGCTGAGCCAAGTCGGGGTGGCCAACACGGCGCCGGGAGGCATCGTCCCCGACAGCGTGCGGATCAGCTTCTACGTCGGCGCGGCCTTCATGCTGACGGCCGTGCTGTGGACCGTGTTCTCGACCAAGGAATACAGCCCCGCTGAGATCGACGCCTTCGAAGGCGCCCGCCCCGAGCCGCTGGCGCACGAAGCAATGCGCCCGGCGTCGCGCTACATGTCTGGCGGCTTGCTCTGGCTGGCAGTCGGTGCCTTGGCCTTCCTTGCCGTCTGGTTCGTCCGCGACCAGGCCGCCGCCCTGCCCGCCGACGTCGAGGACTGGCGCAAGGCCGTCGGCAAGGAGCTGTATGTGCTCGCCAGCTTCGTCGCCGGGTTCGGGTCGCTGCAACTGCTGGTCGCCGCCTTGCGCCGCGCCGCGAAATCCAACGGCCTGACCGAGATCCTCGACGACATGTTCGGCATGCCCGAGACCATGCGCGGCCTGGCAGTCGTGCAGTTCTTCAGCTGGTTCGCCCTGTTCGCCATGTGGATCTACACCACCGCCGCCGTGACCGCCGTGCACTTCGGCTCCAGCGACACGACCTCGGCGGCCTACAACGAGGGCGCGGACTGGGTGGGCGTGCTGTTTGGCGTCTACAACGGCGTGGCGGCCCTGGTGGCGTTCGGCCTGCCGGTGCTGGCGCGCCGCATCGGCAAACGCGGAGCCCATGCGGTCGCTCTGGCGTTGGGCGGAATCGGCCTGATCGGCATCTTCCTGATCCGCGATCCGCAGATGTTGTGGCTGCCGATGATCGGCGTCGGGATCGCCTGGGCCTCGATCGTGTCGATGCCCTACGCCATCCTGTCCAGCGCCGTGCCGGGCCGAAAAATGGGCGTCTACATGGGGGTGTTCAACATCTTCATCGTGGTGCCCCAGCTGGTGGCCGCGACCCTGCTGGGCCTAATGCTGAACGCCCTGTTCCAGTCCCAGGCGATCTGGGCGCTGGTGGTCGGCGGCGTCAGCTTCTTCATCGCCGCGGCCATGAGCCTGCGGGTCAAGGAGGTGAAGGCGTGAACCGTCGCGACCTCCTCGCTACCTTCGCCACCCTACCCTTCGCCGGGCCGGCGCTCGCCCAGACCGGCGCGATCGCGGGCGGGCGGCTGGTGGAATACGAGGCCGTCGCCTCGGCGCGCCTGGGGCCGAGGAACGTCACCGTCTGGCTGCCGCCCGGATACGACGCAGGCGATGGGCGCCACCCCGTCCTCTACATGCACGACGGCCAGAACCTGTTCGATCAAGCGCGCGCCAACTTCGGCGAATGGGGCGTGGACGAGCATCTGGTGCGGCTGATCGAGACGGGTCAGGTCCGCGCGCTCATCGTTGTCGGCGTCTGGAACACGCCGCTGCGCCTGCGCGAGTATGTGCCGACCGACCTGATCGCCGCCCTGCCCGCCGAGGTCAGCGACAGCCTGATGCCGATGTACGGCGGCCTGCCCCTGTCGGACCAATACCTGCGCTTCCTTGTCGAGGAGCTGAAGCCCCGGATCGACGCCGAGTACCGCACCCTGCCCGGCCGCGACGACACGGTGATCGCGGGCTCCAGCATGGGCGGGCTGATCTCGCTCTACGCCATGATGAAGCATCCGGACGTCTTCGGCGCCGCCGGCTGCCTGTCGACCCACTGGCCTCTGCGTCTGGAGCGGCTGGAGGGCGATGCGCTCAACACCTGGCGCGAGGCGGTGGTCCAGGCCTGGT
The DNA here is from genome assembly GCA_947475735.1 of Caulobacteraceae bacterium. Taxonomy (GTDB): domain Bacteria; phylum Pseudomonadota; class Alphaproteobacteria; order Caulobacterales; family Caulobacteraceae; genus Brevundimonas. The sequence continues at coordinate 131,828 of CANJLQ010000005.1, read as the reverse complement.
CCGACGTCATCCGCGCGGGCCTGCCCGATCCGGCGACGCATCGCCTCTACATGGACCGGGGCGACGAGACGCTGGACCAGTTCTACGCCTTCTTCCAGTCGAGGATCGACACGGTTATCCGCGACGCCGGATGGGGCCCCGACAGGTTCAAGACGCTGGTCTTCCCGACCGCCGAGCACAATGAGAAGAGCTGGAATAGCCGCCTCGACGTGCCCCTGACCTTCCTGCTTCCCGCCTGAGAGTGACCCCATGCGTAGACTGACTTCGATCCTGATGGCCGGATCGGCCGCCCTGGCGCTCGGTGCCTGCGCTTCCCTCGGCGGCGCGGAGGAGGCCGTGACGGCGCCGATCGTCCAGGCCGTGGCCCCTGGCGCACCGGGCGACCAGCCGACCTGGGTCAATGCGGCCAAGACCGGCGCCGGCGCGTCCTACGAGGCCTACGTCAACGGCCGCTACGCCGACGGCGGGCCCACCGGGGCGGTGTCGAAGGTGTGGTTCTCCATCGCCGACGGCATCCTGACCGAGACCATGTACGGCCTGATCCACGAGGCCCAGATCAAGCAACTGCGCTTCGCCGTCGAAACCCCAACCGGCGTCTCCGTCGAAGGCACCGACACGACCTCGCGCACCGAGTACCTTCACGTCGATGCGCAGGGCCGCCCCCTGTCGCCGGCCTATCGCGTCGTCACCACCGACCGGCAGGGCCGGTTCGAGATAGACAAGCGGGTCTTCACCGACCCGGATCGTCAGGCCCTGGTGCTGCGTGTCACGGTGCGCGCGCTGAACACGGCGGTCACGCCCTGGTTGCTGCTGGAACCGCACATCGCCAACACCGGCGTCGGCGACCGGGGCGAGGCCGCGCCGGACGCGTTGCACGCCTTCGAGGGCGACACGCACCTGGTGCTCAAGTCAGACCGCCTGTTCGAGACGGCCACGGTGGGATTCGTAGGCACCTCCGACGCCCTCACCGATCTCCGGGACAACGGCGACTTGGACCGGCGCTACAGCACGACCAGAGCGGCGACGGGCAACATCATGCTGGCGGGATCCCTGCCCGCAATCCGGGCTGGCGACAGCGTCAGCCGCGACTTCGTCATCGGCTTCGGTGACAGCCGCGCGGACGCCGAGAGCGCGGCGGACGGCACGCTCTCGGCTGGCCTCGACACGGTCCTGGCCCGCTTCAACGGCGAGGGCTCGGCCGTCGGCTGGGAGGACTATGTCGCCTCGCTGGAACACCTGCCCCGCCTGGCCGACCAATCCACCGACGGCGGCAAGCTGGCCTATGCCTCGGCCCTGATGCTGAAGGTGCAGGAGGACCGCACCTATGCCGGCGCCCTGATCGCGTCCCTGTCCAATCCCTGGGGCGACACGGTCGATGCGACCAACCCCTCGACCGGCTACAAGGCCGTCTGGCCGCGCGACTTCTATCAGGTGGCCATGGCCATGTTGGCTCTGGGCGACACCGAGACGCCGCTGGCCGCCCTGCGCTACCTGCCCCAGGTCCAGGTCCGCGCCGACACCCCGGGCAACACGGGCGCGACGGGCTGGTTCCTGCAGAAAACGTGGGTCGACGGCACCATCGAATGGGTGGGCGTCCAGTTGGATCAGACGGCCATGCCGATCATGCTGGGCTGGCGGCTGTGGCAGGCCGGTCTGGTGTCCGACGCCGAGATGGCGACGATGTACACCGGCATGATCAAGCCCGCCGCCGACTTCCTGGTGGACGGTGGCACCATCGGCCTGACCTGGAACGATCGCCGGATCACCCCGCCCTGGACCCAGCAGGAGCGATGGGAAGAACAGGAGGGCTACTCCCCTTCCACCACCGCCGCCGTGATCGCGGGCCTCGTGACCGCCGCGGAGATCGCGCGGGCGTCGGGCGACGCGCCTTCGGCCGATCGCTACCTGGCCGCCGCCGACGATTATGCCGGCAAGGTCGAGGCGCGGATGTTCACGACCGAGGGCTCATTGGGCGACGGCGACTATTTCCTGCGTTTGTCCCGCAACGAAGATCCCAACGACCGGGGTCCGATCGGCGAAGCCAACGCCCAGGTCGGCCTGCCGGAGGACCAGATCGTCGACGGCGGCTTCCTGGAACTGGTGCGCTATGGCGTGCGCGCGGCGGATGCACCGTCGATCCTCGCCACTCTGCCCGAGTACGACGACCAGACGCGCGAGGATCGCCTGCGGGTTCGCTATGACCTGAACGGGTTTCCGGCCTGGCGCCGCTACGGCAACGACGGCTACGGCGAGAATGTCGAGACCGGCAACGGCTATGGGGTCGGTGGCATGACGCCCGGCCAGCGCGGCCGGGTCTGGCCCTTCTTCACCGGCGAGCGCGGGCACTATGAACTGGCGCGCGCGCTGCGTGCGGGCACGGGAAGCCTGTCCGAAATCCGCGACACCTATGTCGCGGGCATGGAGAGCTTCGCCAACGACGGGCTGCTGCTGCCGGAACAGGCCTGGGACGGCGTGGGCAATCCGACCGCTCAGAACTACAGGCCCGGCCAGGGCACCAATTCGGCGACCCCCCTGGCCTGGACCCATGCGGAATACGTCAAACTGTTGCGCTCGCTGGCCGACCGGCAGGTATGGGACCGATATGCGCCGGTGGCTGAACGATACGCTCGCTAGAGACAGGGGCCCCTCTCCCAGCGAGGGAGAGGGGCCGTTAGGGCTAGGCCTTAGAACGACGCCTTGACGGTGAAGACGATGCGCTCTTCGGCGATGCCGAGGCCGTCCAGGTCCGTGTCGTGGTAGCGGGCGTCGAGGGTGGCATTCTCGGTCAGGGCATAGGCGACGCCGACATTCCAGGTGGTGTAGTCGTCGCTGACGTCGAGGAACTGATGCCCGACCGCGCCCGAAGCGGTCCAGCCGTCGGCGATGGCATAGGCCGCATTGGCCTCGACATAGGTCGCCGCGTCATCGGCCCCGAAGAAGTCGGGCGAATAGAAGACAGCGGCGCCGAGGGTGGCCGGTCCAACCGCGCGAGAGGCAGCCGCCTTGAACTCTACATAGTCATAGTCCACGCCACCCGGAGCGCCGTTGTAGAGATAGCCGACCACGCCGAAGTCGAGCGCGTAGCCCGCCGCCTCGGTGCGATACCCCCCGTACAGATCGACCTCGATGTCGGTGCCGTCGCCGAAATCGACGCTGGAGCCCCAGGCCCCAGCGTAGAAGCTGCCGTAGGTGGCATCGACGCCGGCGAACGGGGCCGGATCCTCGCCCGATTGGCTGACGCCGCGGAAGACATAGTCGGTGGTCAGGCCGAAGTTGCCGGCGATATTCAGGTCTTGAGCGGTGGCGGCCGAGGCCGCGACGGACGCGGTGAGCGCGGCGACCAGCGCGGCGCAAGCGGTGTGAAGTTTCATCTGTGTAGTCCCCTGGTGAGTGTTCGTTCTTATTGAAGAGAAGTCCGCCGGGCGCGAGGGAGGATCGCGCCCGGCGGTCCGTGGCTAGACGCGTTCCAGCGTCTCGCCGTGGAGGGTGGTGTCCAGTCCTTCCGCTTCCTGGGCGTCGGAAACCCGCAGGCCCGTGGTGAACTTGCAGATCACCAGGATGATGAAGGTCACGACGGCGGACCAGGCGATGGTCCAGGCCAGACCCATGGCCTGGGTCGGGATATTGGCCCCTTCCGACAGGCTGTTCACCGCCGTGGTGGCGAACACGCCGGTCAGGATGGCGCCCAGCAGACCGCCCGCGCCGTGGATGCCGAAGGCGTCCAGGCTGTCGTCGTACCGCAGGAGCTTCTTCAGCCAGACCGACGAAGCGTAGCAGACCGGACCGGCGATCAGGCCGATGATGACCGCGCCCTTAGGATCGACGAAGCCCGCAGCCGGGGTGATGGCCACGAGACCCGCGACCAGACCCGACAGCACCCCGATCAGGCTGGGCTTCCGCTTCTCCATGACCTCGACGATCTTCCAGGTCAGGGAGGCGGCCATGGCGGCCAGCAGAGTGTTGAGCAGGGCGACACCGGCGATCGCGTCGGCCGCCCAGGCGGAACCCGCGTTGAAGCCGATCCAGCCGACGAGCAGCAGGCTCGCGCCGATCATGGTCAGGACCGGGTTGTGGGCATTCATCGCCTCGGCCCCGTAGCCTTTGCGCGGCCCCATGAAGAGGGCGCAAACCAGACCCGCGACGCCCGAGTTGACGTGCACGACGGCGCCGCCGGCGAAGTCCAGCACACCGGCCGAACCCAGGAAGCCGCCGCCCCAGACCCAGTGGCAGATGGGCGAATAGACGAACAACGTCCACAGGCCGGTGAACAGCAGCAGGGCCGAGTATTTGATCCGCTCGGCGAAGGCGCCGGTGACGAGGGCGGGCGTGATGATGGCGAAGGTCAGCTGGAAGGCGATCCACAGATACTCGGGCAGACCCGGCGCGGCGGAATAGGCCGTCTCCATCGTCACGCCGTTCAGGAACACCGCTTGCGTCGAGCCGATCCACGCCTGGACCGTGTCGCCGTCAAAACCGAACATCGGCTGGCCGACCCCGAAGGCGAGCGAGTATCCCGCCGCGAACCAGGCCAGGCTGACCACGGCCGCGACGCCCACCGACTGGGTGATGGTGGCGATCACGTTCTTGCGCCGCACCATGCCGCCGTAGAACAGCGCCAGACCTGGCAGGGTCATCAGCAGGACCAGGGCCGTCGAGGTCAGGATCCAGGAACTGGCGGCCGCGTCGATTTCGGCGACAGCCTGGTGGGCCAGCAGGGTCGTGGCCGGAGCGGCCTCTTCTGCCTCGGGGGCCGCGACCGCTTCGACGGCGGCGGCGGCTTCGGTCGTGACGGCCTCGGCCGTTTCGGTCACGGCGGCCGCCGCGGCGGCGACCGGCTCAGCGGGCGCGGCGAACGCGCCGCCCGCATAGAACAAGGCTGCGGTGAGTAGACAGAGGGCCAGCGCCCCCGGAAGTCGATTGAGCAACTGCGACATGAAGCATCCCCTCTTGTGATCTCGCAGTTGCGAACTGTTTACCGCAACGGTGATCCGCGCAAGGGGTTTATGGCGTTTTCGTGCAACTTCCGTGTTCGGTCAGCCACATATCCCGGCATGGTGAAAAGATTATTCCACGCCATCTTGCTGCACCGCACAAAATCACTGTGTGACGGGCTCGCGACGAAAAGGTTAACCCCGGATCATCCCCAGTGCATCTGCACGCGGTGTGAGGCCGCCCAGTGGATCGCCTTGATCGCGTCGATCACCGCCCCGGCGGCGGCGCGTGTGCCCAGCTCGCCCCCCAGGTCGGCCGTCGTGGCCCCCGCCGCCAGAACCGCCGCCACGGCCGCCTCGATCGACGACGCCTCGTCCTCAAGGTCCAGGCTGTGACGCAGCATCATCGCGGCCGACAAGATGGTCCCGACCGGATTGGCCAGATCCTGCCCGGCGATGTCCGGCGCCGAACCATGGATCGGCTCGAACAGCCCCGGCCCCGACTCGCCCAGCGACGCCGACGGCAGCAGGCCGATGGAGCCACCCAGCACGCTGATCTCGTCCGACAGGATGTCGCCGAACATGTTCTCGGTCAGGATGACGTCGTACTCGCGCGGCTTGCGGATCAGGTGCATGGCCATCGAATCGACCAGGGCGTGCTCCAGCTGGACCTGCGGGAACTCCTCGGCGTGGATGCGGGTCACCACCTCGCGCCACAGGCGGCTCGTTTCCATGACGTTGGCCTTGTCCACCGAGGTGACCTTGCCGCGCCGTTGCAGGGCAGTCTTGAAGGCGGCCCGCGCCACCCGCTCGATCTCCGGCACGGTGTAGATGCACAGGTCCGACGCCATGTCGGCGGTGCGCGTCTTCTCGCCGAAATAGACGCCGCCGGTCAGTTCGCGGAAGACGATCAGATCGACGCCCTCGACGATCTCCTTCTTCAGCGGCGAACGGTGCGCGAGGACCGGCGAGACCTGCAACGGACGCAGGTTGGCGAACAACCCCATAGCCTTGCGGATGCCCAGCAGCCCTTCCTCCGGTCGCCTCTTGCCGCCGTCCCACTGCGGTCCGCCGACCGCGCCCAGCAGCACGCCGTCGGCCGCCAGACAGGCCGCCGTCGTCTCGGGCGGCAAGGGGTCGCCCGTCGCGTCGATCGCCGCCCCCCCGATCAGATGCTCGGCGAAGTCGAACCGATGGCCATAGAAGTCGCCGATGACGCCGAGCACGGCCTTGGCCGCGGCGGTCACTTCGGGCCCCACCCCGTCGCCGGGCAGGAGGACGATGTTGTAGGTGCGGGCATTGGGCATCAGGCGGGCTCCGGCGCGTGCGCGCGCTCATAGGTTTGGATAGCGGGCATGTGCTTCTGCAGCCAGCCGAGGGTATCGACCCCGTCCAGCAGGCACTGGCGGGCGAAGGGCTCGACCGCGAAAGCGACCGGCGCGTGATTGCCGCGCCGCACCTCCTGGGCTTGCAGGTCGATGGTCACCGGCTGCTCAGGGTGGGCGGCCAGGTCGTCCCAGGTCGCCTGATCGACGACCACCGGCAGGAAGCCGTTCTTCAGGGCGTTGGAGGTAAAGATGTCGGCGATCGAGGTCGAGATGACGGCGCGGAAGCCATAGTCCACCAGGGCCCAGGGCGCGTGCTCCCGCGATGATCCGCAGCCGAAGTTGTCGCCGGCCAGAAGGATGCGGTGCTCGGCCGGATCGATCCGGTTCAGCACGGCCTCGGGCTTGGCCGACCCGTCCGCCTCATAGCGCCAGTCAAAGAAGGCCTTGGCCCCCAACCCCTTGGACTCCGTCGTCGTCAGGAAGCGCGCGGGGATGATCTGGTCGGTGTCGATGTTGGCCTGGCTGAGGACCAGGACCTTCGATGTGAGTGTCTTCAAGGGCTCAGGCATCGACCGCCTCCGTCAGATAGACGCGTGGATCGGTCAACACGCCCGCGATGGCGCTCGCCGCCGCCGTGGCCGGGCTGGCCAGGATGGTGCGCGCGCCCTTGCCCTGGCGCCCCTCGAAGTTTCGGTTGGACGTCGAGACCGCCAGCTGTCCGGGCAGGACGAAGTCGCCGTTCATGGCGATGCACATCGAACAGCCCGGAATGCGCCACTCCGCCCCCGCCTCGGTGAAGACGGTATGCAGCCCTTCGGCCTCCGCATCGCGCCGCACGGCCTCCGAGCCCGGTACGACCAGCATGCGAACGCCCGGCTTGACCTTCCTTCCCCGCAGAACGTCCGCCGCCGCCCGCAGATCGGGCAGACGGCCGTTGGTGCAACTGCCGATGAAGACCACGTCCACCGCCTGGGTCGTCGTCGTCTGCCCGGCCTCGAAGCCCATGTAGGCCAGGGCCTTTCGGTCGCTGTCGGACTTGGGCTCCGGTACCCGTGAGCCGATGGGCGACCCTGCGTCGGGCGTCGTGCCCCAGGTCGCCATGGGCCGGATGGCCGAGCCGTCGATCCGGACCTCGGCGTCGAACACCGCCGCAGGATCCGTCGCCAGGGTCAGCCAATCGGCCGCCGCCCGGTCGAACACCTCGCCCGATGGCACATGCCGCCGCCCCTTCAACCACGCCACGGTCTTCTCGTCCGGCGCGATCATGCCGGCCCGCGCACCGGCCTCGATCGACATGTTGCAGAGCGTCATACGCCCTTCCATGTCCAGCGACCGCACCGCCTCGCCGGCGTATTCGATGACGAAGCCGGTCCCGCCGCCGAAGCCCAGCTCGGCGATGACGGCCAGCGCCACGTCCTTGCCGGATACGCCAGGCTGCAGCGCGCCGTCCACGGTGACCCGCATGGCCTTCGACTTCCGCTGGATCAGGCATTGCGTCGCGAGCACATGGGCGACCTCGGAGGTGCCGATGCCGAAGGCCAGGGCACCGAAGGCGCCGTGCGTCGCCGTATGGCTGTCGCCGCAGACGACCGTCATGCCCGGCTGGGTCAGGCCCAACTCGGGCCCCATGACGTGGACCACGCCCCGGTCGTCGGAGTCCCATCCCGCCAGGGAGATGCCATGCCGCGCGCAGTTGGCCTCCAGTCGGTGCACCTGGGCCTCGGCCTCGGGCGTGACATAGGGCTTCAGGCCATTCAGTCCGGCAGGGAGGGTCGGGGTGGAATGGTCCAGCGTCGCGAACGTCCGGTCGGGGCGGCGCACCTTCAGGCCCCGCGACTCGATCTCGGTGAAGGCCTGGGGGCTCGTGACTTCGTGCACCAGATGCAGGTCGATGTAGAGGACGCCGGGCGTGTCGTCCGTCTCGGGAGCGACGACGTGCCGGTCCCAGACCTTGTCGAAGAGGGTCCTAGGCGGCTGCATGTTCGCGCTCCCTCGGCTGGGTCGCCACGCAGATGGCCGTCAGCTCCGCGTCATTGATCTCGCCGATCTCGTCGGCCCGCGCCTTGAAGGCGGCGAAGGCGTCGGTCAGGTGTGTGCCGATCAGGGGATGACCAAGGACCTCGGCCCGCTTGGCCACGGCGTGGCGACCGGAGTGCTTGCCCAGCACGAAGAAGCTGCCCTCGAAACCCACGTCCTGCGGCCGCATGATCTCATAGGTGCGCGCGTCGGCGAACATTCCGTGCTGATGGATGCCGGCCTCGTGGGCGAAGGCATTGATGCCGACGATGGCCTTGTTGCGCACCACCGGCGAATGGGTGATCTCGCTCAGCAGCCGGCTGGTCGCGACCAGCTGGGTCGCGTCGATCCCGGTCGTTACGCCATAGCGTTCGGCGCGGACCCGCAGAGCCATGACGACCTCTTCCAGGGAGGCGTTGCCGGCCCGCTCGCCGATCCCGTTGATGGTCGATTCGACCTGACGAGCCCCGCCCTCGATCGCCGCCAGGCTGTTGGCGACGGCCAGGCCCAGGTCGTTATGGCAGTGGGTCGAGAAGACCACGTCGGGATGCCGGGGCCGGATGCGCGCGATCAGGAAGCGATACAGTTCGCGGATTTCCTCCGGCGTTGAATAGCCGACGGTGTCGGGCACGTTCAGGGTCTGGGCCCCCGCATCAGCCACGGCCTCCAGCACCTCGGCCAGGAACTCCGGCTCGGTCCGGATGGCGTCCTCGGCCGAGAACTCGACGTCGTCGAACCGGGTGCGGGCGTACTGGACCGAGCGGATGGCGGCGTCCATCACCTGATCCGTCGTCATCCTCAGCTTGGCCGAACGGTGGATCGGGCTGGTTCCCAGGAAGATATGCAGACGCCGCCGCCTGGTGGCGCTCAGCCCCCGCCAGGCCGCATCGATGTCGCTCTCGGACGCTCGCGACAGGGAGCAGAAGACCGGCCCGCTTTCGTCCTCGGCGACCTCGCCGACCACGGCGCGCAGGCAGTCCTCATCACCGGGAGACGCGGCGGCGAAGCCCGCCTCCATGACATCGACGCCCAGGGCCTTCAGCTGTCGCGCCATCCGCACCTTGTCGTCCGGCGACATCGAGAAACCCGGCGCCTGTTCGCCGTCGCGCATCGTGGTGTCGAACACGATGACCCGGTTCGGGTCCCGGCCTGCGGCGGGAGGCGATACTCGGGGTTGGGATACGGAACCGGTCATGCCGCCGCCCCGGTCTGGAAGCCGTAGGTCGCCGCCGCGAAGCCGACGCGGGTCGCGCCCACCAGCTTGTCGATCTGGCGGCCCAGGTTGTCGGTGCAGCGGCCGGCGTCCTTGCCCCGGACCTGCAGCTGCACACGGCGCAGGCTGCCCTCGTCCGACAGCATCATGCCGTCGATGTGGAAGCCCCGGCGCTCGACAAGCCCGATCAGGCGCTGGAGCGAACCGTCGGCGCGGTCGATGGTGATGTGGATCGTGTCGGTCATCAGATATCCCCCTCGAAGCGGGTGTCGTGCATCATTTCGGCGTTGGACTTGCCCGGCGGCACCAGCGGCCAGACGTTCTCTTTCGGGTCGATCAGGACGTGCGCGAGGCAGGGGCCGGGCGCGTCCAGCAGGCGCTGGATCCCGGCGGAGACCTCCTCGCGCCGGCTAATTCGGAAGGCCTCGATGCCGAAGGCCTGGGCCACGGCGACGAAGTCGGGATTGTCCGACAGATCGACCTCGGAATAGTTCTCCTCGAAGAACAGCTCCTGCCACTGGCGCACCAGTCCCAGGGACGAGTTGTCCAGCAGCACGATCTTCAGAGCGACGCCGTAGCGGCGCAGCGTCGCCAGTTCCTGGATGTTCATCATGAAGCTGCCGTCGCCGGACACGGTCACGACGTGCGCATCGGGGTTGGCCATCTTGGCCCCCAGACCGGCGGGCAGACCATAGCCCATGGCCCCTAGACCGCCGGACGTCAGGTGCGACTCGGGCCGCGAGAACTCGCAGTGCTGGGCCACCCACATCTGGTGCTGGCCGACGTCGCAGGCCGCGACGAAGCGGTCGCCGGCCGCCTTCGACAGTTCGTTCAGCAGGGCCGGGGCATAGACCCCCTCGCCCGGCGCGTCATAGCGGAAGGCGTTCCGCTTGGCCGAAGACGTGCAGCGGATGATCCACGGGTCGATGGCCAAGGGCCGGGTCGTGACCCGCGCCGTCAGGGCCTCGATGCCTGCCTTCAGGTCGCCGACGACCGGCACATGGGCGGCCCGCAGCTTGCCGATCTCGGCGGGGTCGATGTCGAAATGCACGACCTTGGCGTGGGGCGCGAAGGCGTTCAGCTTGCCGGTCGCCCGGTCGTCGAACCGCGCGCCCAGGACAATCAGCAGATCGCTTTCCTGCACCGCCTCGTTGGCGGCGCGGGTGCCGTGCATGCCCAGCATGCCCAGGAAGCCCGGGGCGTCGGTGCGGATAGAGCCCAGCGCGTTCAGGGTCGAGACCGCCGGGATGCCCGTCCGCTCGGCGAAGTCGCGCAGGGCCTCCACCGCGCCCGCGATCTTCACGCCGCCGCCGATGTAGATCAGCGGCCGGTCGGCGGCGCGGATCAGCTGCTCGGCCTGAGCGATCGCCGCGTGGTCCAGCGGCTCGGCCTCGTTCGGATAGTGGAAGCCGAAATCCTCGGACGTCATGCCGACCTGGACGTCCTTGGGCAGGTCGACCAGCACCGGACCCGGCCGGCCCGAGCGGGCGACGTGGAACGCCTCCTCGATCACGGCGGGGATGTCGGCGGGATCGCGCACCACCCAGCTGTGCTTCACGATCGGCAGGGTGACGCCCAGGATGTCGATCTCCTGGAAGGCGTCGGTGCCCATCAGATGGGTCGCCACATTGCCGGTGATGCAGACCATCGGCACCGAGTCCATCATGGCGTTGGCGATGCCGGTGATCAGGTTGGTCGCCCCCGGCCCCGAGGTCGCCATGCACACCCCGACCTTGCCGGTGGTGCGCGCATAGGCGTCCGCCGCGAAGGCCGCGCCCTGCTCGTGCCGCACCAGGATGTGCTTCAGGCCCGACCCGGTCAGGGCGTCATAGACCGGCATGATGGCCCCGCCCGGATAGCCGAACACCACATCGACCCCCAGCCGCTCCAGCGTGCGGACGAGCAGCCGCGCGCCGCTTTGCGGGGCGGCTGCGGGGGCTTCCTTGAAGGCGGTGGCGGCGGTCATGACGGTCACTCGTTACGCTTTCGGCTCAGGCGGCTTCGGCGGTTTTCGGCGCGTGCAGCCAGGCCATCCGCTCGCGCAGACCCTTGCCGACCGACTCGATCAGATGCTCGCCGTCGGCCTTGACCAGGGCGTCATAGGCGCCCTTGCCGGCCTCGTTCTCGGCGATCCATTCGCGGGCGAAGGTGCCGTCCTGGATCTCGGTCAGGATCTCCTTCATCCGGGCGCGGGTCTCGCTGTTGATCACGCGCGGGCCGGACGAGACCGATCCCCACTTGGCCGTCTCGGAGATGAACTCGTTCATCTTGGTGACGCCGCCCTCGTAGAACAGGTCCACGATCAGCTTCAGCTCGTGCATGCACTCGAAATAGGCGATCTCGGGCTGGTATCCGGCCTCGACCAGGGTGGTAAAGCCGCCCATGACCAGCTCCTTGGCGCCGCCGCACAGCACCGCCTGTTCGCCGAACAGATCCGTCTCGGTCTCTTCCTTGAAGCTGGTTTCCAGCAGGCCGCCGGTCGCGCCGCCGATGCCCTTGGCATAGCCCATGGCCCGGTCACGGGCCTTGCCGGTCGCGTCCTGCTCGATGGCGAACAGGGCGGGCACGCCGCGTCCGCGCGCATACTCGCGCCGAACCAGATCGCCCGGTCCCTTCGGCGCGACCAGGATGACGTCCATGTCCTTTCGCGGCTGGACCCGGCCGTACAGGATGGAAAAACCGTGGGCGAACAGGATGGCCGCGCCCTTCTTGGCGTTTGGCTCGATCGTCTCGCGATAGATGGCCGCCTGGGCCATGTCGGGCGTCAGGATGGCGATGATGTCCGCGCCCTTCACCGCGTCCGAAGGCTGCGCCGTGGCGATGCCGTCGGCGGTGGCGTTCTTCCAGCCCTTGCCGCCGTGGCGGACGCCGGCGATCACGTCGTGGCCGCTCTCCTTCAGGTTCTGGGCGTGGGCGCGGCCCTGCGAACCATAGCCGATGATGGCGATGCGCTGGCCGGCGATGGCGCCGGGACGGATGTCTTCGTTCGTATAGATCTGCATGGCTCAGGCTTCCTGGGTCTGTCGTTGATCGGCCCGGACTTGAGCGGGCGGAGGATTGGGAATGGTCACCGCGCCCTGGGCCGCCGAAGCGACCGAGGCGCGGTATTTGGCGAAGACGCCGGTAGCGGCGTTCAGCGGCGGCGAGGTGTGTCCCGCCCGGCGCGAAGCGAGGTCCGCGGCCACGTCGATCCGGCGGGCCGTGACGTCGATGGTGATCCGGTCGCCGTCGCGGATCAGGGCGATGGGCCCGCCCGCCGCCGCTTCCGGCGACACATGGCCCGCGACGAAGCCGTAGCTGGCGCCCGAGAACCGGCCGTCGGTGATCAGGGCCACGTCGTGGATGCCGCGACCCTTCAGGGCGGCGGTGACCTGCAGCATCTCGCGCATGCCGGGTCCGCCCTTGGGGCCTTCGTATCGGATGACGATGACGTCGCCCTCGCCCACCGACCCGTCCTGGACGGCGTGGAAGGCGTCTTCCTCCGAGTCGAAGACACAGGCGGGGCCCTCGAAGCGGTCGACCTTGTGGCCGGTCAGCTTGATGACCGCCCCGTCCGGGGCGATGTCGCCGTAGATCACCGCATAGGAGCCGCGCGGGCTGAACGGCTGACCGACCGTCGAGACAACCTGTTGGCCCGGCGCGGCCTCGGCCTCGGCCGCCTCGACGAACAGGCTGCGCCCGCTGACGGTTGGAGCGTTGACCAGCTTGCCCGCCTCGGCCAGCCGCTGGGTGACCAGGCGGGTGCCGCCCGACGCGTACAGGTGAGAGGCCAGGAAGCGGCCGCCGGGCTTCAGGTCGCAGATGACCGGGGTCTGCTCGCAGGCCGTGTTGCAATCCTCGACACCGAATTCGATGCCCGCCTCGATGGCGATGGCCGTCAGGTGCAGCACCGCATTGGTCGATCCGCCCGACGCAGAGACCGCGGCCGCAGCGTTCTTCAGGCTGGCCCGGGTGATGTATTTGCGCGCCGTGTCGCCGGCGAAGACCCGCTCGACGATCAGCCGGCCACAGCGTTCGCCCTCGGCGGCCTTAGCCGGGTCGACGGCGGGGACGTCGTTGGCGCCCATGGGCGACAGGCCCATGACCGACAGGGCCATCGCCATGGTGTTGGCCGTGAACTGACCGCCGCAGGCCCCGGCACCGGGACAGGCCGCGCTCTCGACCATCTTCAGCTGATCGGCGTCGATGGTCCCCGCGCCGTGGGCCCCAATGGCCTCGAAGACATCCTGGATCGAGATTTCGGCGGTACCGACCCGGCCCGGCAGGATGGTGCCGCCGTAGTAGACCAGGCCCGGGATATCCATCCGGGCCAGAGCCATGGCGGCGGCGGGAATGGTCTTGTCGCAGCCAACGATGCACACGACGCCGTCCAGCTGATGGCCCTGGACGGCCAGCTCGATGGAATCCGCCACGACCTCCCGGCTGATCAGCGAGGCCTTCATCCCGGGCGTGCCCATGGAGATGCCGTCGGTCACCACGATGGTGTTGAAGTCGACGGGGTATCCGCCCGCCGCCCGGATGCCCGCGCGAACGTCCGCGGCCAACCGGTCCAGATGCATGTTGCACGGCGTCACCGACGACCAGGTGTTGACCACCGCGATCATCGGCTTGTCGAAGTCGGCGTCCTGCATGCCGGCAGCCCGCAGATAGCTGCGGGCCGCGGCGCGGTTCGGTCCGGCGGTCACGACGGCGCTTCTTCGCTGGGGCGAAGGGGCCGTATCGTCCGGGGTGAAATCTTGCGTCATGGTCTTGAGGCGTTCCGAGAGAGGGCTCGGATCGGCGCAACAAAAAACCCGCTTCCTTTCGGGAGCGGGTGGCTGCGGGCGATCCTGTTTTTGTTGGGTTCAGGTCGTCAGCGTCCACGCCGCTCCGGCGAGCAGGCCAAGAAGTACGCTGAGAATGAGGGTGTTCAGGGCGGCGCGGATGGTGGTGGCGCGCGCGATCGCGACGGCGCGGGCCGTGCGGGTGTTCGGGGTGTGGCGGGTCGACAGGCTCATGGCCGGCTCCTCGTTACCCCCGCATAAGGCCAGACATCGCTGCGATGCACAAGCTGGAATTGGAAGAAACTTCCAATTGCTGGCCAGCTAGCCCTCACCGTGGCAATTTCGACCCGCAGGGCTCAGTGAAGGGTTTCACCGTGCTGTGAATAGTCGAGACCTTCGACCTCGCCTTCGCGATCGACCCTCAGGCCCGTCGTGAAGCGGCAGATCATCAGCACGATGAAGGTTCCGACCGCGCTCCAGGCGATGACGGCGGCAAGGCCCAGAAGCTGTTTCACCACGTCCGCGCCCTCTGACAGCGCATTGATCGAGGCCGTCGCGAACACCCCCGTCAGCACCGCCCCCACGACGCCGCCGACGCCATGAATGCCGAAGGCATCCAGGCTGTCGTCGTACTTCAGCGCCCGCTTCAGCCAGACCGCGCCCGCATAGCAGGCCGGGCCGCCGATCAGGCCGATCAGGAAGGCGCCCTTGGGATCGACGAAGCCCGCCGCCGGGGTGACCGCCACCAGACCGCCGACGAGACCGGACAGGAGACCCAACAGCGTCGGCCGCTTCTGGTCGATCCATTCGATGACCATCCAGCCGAGCGCCGCCGCGGCGGGCGCGATGATCGTGTTCAAGGCCGCGACCGCCGCGATGCCGTCGGCGGCCCAGGCGCTGCCCGCGTTGAAGCCCATCCAGCCGACGAACAGCAGCCCCGTGCCGATGGCGGTATAGGCCAGGTTCGACGGTGCCATGTTGTCTCGCCCGAAGCCGTGGCGGGGCCCCAGCACGAGGGCGCAGACCAGCCCCGCCACGCCCGCGTTGACGTGAACCACCGCCCCGCCCGCGAAATCCAGCACGCCCCAGCTGCCGAGCCAGCCCCCGCCCCAGACCTGATGGCAGATCGGCGCATAGACGATCAGGTGCCACAGACCGAAGAACAGCAGGGACGCCGAGAACTTCATGCGCTCGGCGAAGGCCCCCGCGATCAACGCGGGCGTGATGATGGCGAATGTCAGCTGATAGGCGATCCACAGGTACTCCGGCAGGGCGGGTGCCAGGCTGTGCGCCGTCTCGATCGTCACCCCGTTCAGGAACAGGGCCTGGACCCCGCCGATGAAGCCGTTGGTCGCCGATCCGCCGGTCCCGAACGACAGGCTATAGCCGACGATGAACCACAGCACCGTCACGACCATGAGCGCCGCTGTCGAATGAGCGATGGTCGAGATGATGTTCTTCTTGCGGACCATGCCGCCGTAGAACAGCGCCAGCCCGGGCAGTGTCATCATCAGCACGAGCGCCGTCGAGACCAGGATCCAACCGGTCGCCGCCCCGTCGATGACCAGCGGCACTTGGTGGGCGAGGAGGGCGGGGGTGGTCATGAGTGCGACGGTCTCACTGGGCTTGCGAGAACACCGCGTCCGCGACCTGACCTCCAAACTCTCCGCTCATCCCCGCGAAAGCGGGGACCCAGTGCTTTGGGCGATGATCGGAGTGAGAGCTGGCTTGTTCGCTATCCCGGACGTCGTGCCTCACGAAAGGACTGGGTCCCCGCCTTCGCGGGGATGAGCGGAAAAGAAAGGAGCCATCACGCCGGAACCGCCTCGCCCGCGTCCAGCTTCCGCTCGGCCTCGGCCACCGGCGTCGGCACGATACGCACGAACCGCTTCAGGCTGTCGGCCCAGCCGCCCAGCAGACGCCGCGCCAGGGGCGATCCCGTCGCCGCCAGATGCGCCTCCACCAGCGCCCTCAGCCGCGCGCCGGCCGCCTCGGTGACGGGAGCGAAGGCCGCGAGGTCGCCGTTCAGCGCCAGGCCCGCCCGACCCGCGTCGTCCAGCACGAACAGTTCCCCGCCCGACATGCCGGCGGCCAGGTTCCAGCCAACAGGCCCCAGGATCGCGACCCGGCCACCCGTCATGTATTCGCAGGCGTGTGCCCCGGCCCCCTCGACGACAGCCTCGGCACCCGAGTTCCGGACCGCGAACCGCTCGCCCGCCGACCCGGCGACGAACAGGCGGCCCGATGTGGCCCCGTAGAGCGTCGTGTTGCCGATGGCCGGCTGGTGTTCGCGCCACTCGATCGGCTTGACCACGATGTCGGCGCCCGACAGCCCCTTGCCGACGTAGTCGTTGGCCTCACCGGTCAGTTCCAGCTTCAATCCCTTGGCCCCGAATGCGCCGAACGACTGGCCGGCAGAGCCGGACAGCTTCAGCGTCAGCACGCCTGTCGGGCCCATCGGCCCCCACCGGCGCACGATGGCCGAGCTGACGCCCGCTCCGATTGTGCGCATGACGTTGGAGATCGGGTAGCTGAGCTCCGACGTCTGGCCCCGGTCGAGGAAGGCCCAGGCGTCGTTGAGGACGCGAGCGTCCAGTGTCGACGGAACCTCCGCCCTACCCTTCTCGGCCCAGAGCTTCTTCTCGGCGGCTTCGACGCGGACGAGCAGCGGGTTGAGGTCAAGGTCATCCAAATGCGAGCCGCCGCGACGCACCTGACGCAGCAGGTCGGTGCGGCCGACGATCTCGTCGAGCGTCCGCGCGCCGAGCGAGGCCAGGATTTCGCGGACCTCCTCGGCGATGAAGCTGAACAGGTTCACGACCTTGTCTGCCGTCCCGGTGAACTTCTCGCGCAGGCGCGGGTCCTGCGAGCAGACGCCCACGGGGCAGGTGTTGGAATGGCACTGACGCACCATCAGACAGCCCATGGCGATCAGGCTGGCCGTGCCGATGTTGAACTCCTCCGCCCCCAGGATGGCGGCGACGACGATGTCGCGCCCGGTCCGCATGCCGCCGTCGGCGCGGACCACGACGTGGCTGCGCAGGTTGTTGAGGCTCAGCACCTGATGGGTCTCGGCCAGGCCGATCTCCCACGGCAGGCCGGCGTGCTTGATCGAGGACTGGGGCGAGGCGCCCGTGCCGCCGTTGTGGCCGGCGATCAGGATGCAATCCGCCTTGGCCTTGGCCACGCCCGAGGCGATGGCGCCGATGCCGGACGCCGAGACCAGCTTGACCGTCACCCGGGCGTCCGGGTTGATCGACTTCAGGTCGTAGATGAGCTGGGCCAGGTCCTCGATCGAATAGATGTCGTGGTGCGGCGGCGGGCTGATGAGCGTCGTGCCGGGCGTCGAATGCCGCATCCGGGCGATGAACTCGGTGACCTTGAAGCCGGGCAGCTGGCCGCCCTCGCCGGGTTTCGCTCCTTGCGCGATCTTGATCTCGATCTCGCGGCACTGGTTCAGGTATTCAGCCGTGACGCCGAAGCGGCCCGACGCGATCTGCTTGACCGCCGAGTTCATGTTGTCGCCGTCGGGGCGGGTGGCGTAGCGCTCCGGGTCCTCGCCGCCCTCGCCGGAGACACTGCGCGCGCCGATGCGGTTCATGGCGACGTTGAGCACGCCGTGGGCCTCGGGGCTGAGCGCGCCCAGCGACATGCCCGGTGTCAGGAAGCGGCGGCGGATGTCGGAGACGCTCTCGACCTCATGGATCGGGACGGGCGTCAGGCCCTCCTTCCAGTCCAGCAGGTCACGCGGGGCCAGGTCGGGCTGTTCGGCCACGGCCTCCGAATACTGCTTGAACCGCTTGTAGTCGCCGCGATTGCAGGCGTCCTGCAGCAGGTGGATGGTCCTGGCCTCATGCGCATGGGCCTCGCCGCCCGCGCGGATGCGGAAGAAGCCACCCATGGCCGGGGTCGGCGTCGCCTCGGTCCAGGCGGCGGCGTGGCGCTGGATCGCGGCACGCTCCAACCCCGCCAGACCGATGCCGGAAATGCGCGACGGGGCACCTGGGAAGAACTCGGCCGACACCGCGCGGCTGAGGCCCAGCACCTCGAACTCGCACCCGCCGCGATAGGCGGAGATGACGCTGATGCCTTTCCGCGCCAAGGTCTTCATCAGTCCGGCTTCGAGGCCCGCCTTGTAGTTCAGGCAGGCGTCCCGGAGGCTCAGGCCCGGATAGGCCCCGCGGTCCAGTCGTTCCTGAAACATCTCCTGCGCCAGCCACGGGTTCACCGCCGTCGCGCCCACCCCGACCAACACCGCGAACCCGTGCGGGTCCAGCACCTCGGCCGAGCGAACGACGATGGAGACGAAGGTCCGCAGGCCCGTGTCGGTCAGCCGCTTGTGCACCGCCGCCGTGGCCAGGATCATAGGAATGCTGATCCGGCTCTCCGACGCCCGCTCGTCGGTCAGGACGACGAGGGCCGAGCCGCCCTCGACCGCCGCCTGGGCCTCGACCTGGATCCGATCCAGCGCCGCGCGAAGACCGGCGCCGGGTCGATCACTCGCTTCGGGCAGCGGATAGGAACAGTCGATGGTCACGGTCGTGCCCGCGCCGACCACGTCCAGCATCCGCTCGAACATGCCGGTGGTCAGGACCGGGCTGTCCAGCACGAAGACGTTCGTCTGGGCCTCTTCCTCGGCGAGGATGTTGCCCAAGTTCTTGAACCGGGTCTTCAGGCTCATGGCCCCGGCTTCACGCAAGGGGTCGATGGGCGGGTTGGTGACCTGGCTGAAATTCTGGCGGAAATAGTGGGCCAGCGGTCGCGGCAGGGCCGATAGGACCGCAGGCGGGGCGTCGTCGCCCATGGAGCCGACCGCCTCCTTGCCGTCCTTGATGAGCGGATCGAGCAGAAGGTCGAGGTCCTCGCGGCTGAAGCCCGCCGCGATCTGGCGGCGCGTCAGGGCCTCCCCGGTGGCGGCGCGCGGCTCGGGTCCGGGGCCGATCAGAGGCTCCAGATCGACCATGTTCTCCAGCCACTCCGTATAGGGGTGGTCGGCGGCCAGGGCGTCGATCGACTGGATCTCGTCCAGCACCAACCCGGCCTTCAGGTCGGCGACGATCATGCGACCGGGGCCGATGGGGAGACGCCGTTTGATCCGGCTCTCGGGCAGGCCCGCCAGCCCGGCCTCGGACCCGGCCAGCAGCAGGCCGTCGTGGGTTTCCATGGCGCGGAGCGGGCGCAGACCGTTGCGGTCCTTGCCGGCCACGATCCAGCGGCCGTCGGTGGCGCAGATGGCGGCGGGGCCGTCCCAGGGCTCCATCACGGCGTTGCAGTAGGCGTAGAGAGCCCGATGCTCGGCCTTCATCAAGCCCTCGTCGCGGGCCCAGGCCTCGGGGATCAGCAGGGCCTTGGCCATCGGCGCGGGCCGTCCGGCGCGGACCAGAACCTCGAACACATTGTCCAGCGAGGCGGAGTCCGACCCGCCCGCTTGCACCACCGGCTTCACGTCCTCGCCGTGGTCGCCGAAGGCCGTGGCGGCCATGCGGATCTCGTGGCTCTTCATCCAGTTGAGGTTGCCCTTCAGCGTGTTGATCTCGCCGTTGTGGGCCAGCATCCGGAACGGCTGGGCCAGCCGCCACTCGGGGAAGGTGTTGGTCGAATAGCGCTGATGGAAGATGGCGTAGGCCGCCTCGAACTTCGCATCCAGAAGATCGGGATAGAGCTTGTCGAGCAGCTCGGCCCGAACCATCCCCTTGTAGATCAGCGACCGCGACGACAGCGAACAGACGTAGAAGCCCGGCACGCCCTCGGCCGTGATCGCCTTCTCGATGCGGCGACGGACCAGATAGAGTTCACGCTCCAGCGCCTCGCCGTCGTCGACGCCGGCCAGATCGGCGGGCACGGCCAGCATGATCTGCTCGATCTCGGGTCGGGTCGCGTCGGCCTTGGAACCGACGACGCTGAGGTCGATCGGCGTCTGGCGCCAGCCGTAGATGTAGAATCCGGCCCGCAGCACTTCCGTCTCGACGATGGCGCGGGCTCGGTCCTGTGCCCCAAGGTCGGTGCGCGGCAGGAAGATCTGGCCGATGGCGATAGGACCAGGCCTCAGGGCCTGGCCGATGATCCGCACCTGTTCGGCGAAGAAGCCCTGCGGCGCCTCGACCATCAGGCCGGCGCCGTCGCCTGACAGGCCGTCCGGATCGACCGCGCCCCGGTGGGCGACGTTCTTAAGGGACTTGATGGCCAGTTCGACCACCTCGCGGCGCGGCTTGCCGTCGATGGCGGCGACCAGGCCGACGCCGCAGGCATCGCGCTCCGACGAGGGATCGTAGGCGTGGGCGTCGATCAGACGCTGTCGGTCGGTGGTGTATTGGGTCAGCCAGGTCATGCGGCCTGCTCCTGGGTGCGGGCCTTGAGGTAACGGTCGATCTCGGCCGCCGCGTCCTGGCCGTCGCGCACGGCCCAGACCACCAGCGAGGCGCCCCGCACGGCGTCACCGGCGGCGAAGACGCCCGGCAGGCTGGTGGCGAAACCCGAGCGGGCCACAGCGACCGTGTCCCATTCCGTCAGGCTGAGGTCGTCGTGGTGAGCGGCGAACTTTTCGGGCACGAAGCCCAGCGCCTCGATCACCATGTCGGCCTTCAGATCGAAGTCGCCGCCGGGCACAGGGACGATGTCGCGGCGCTTGCCGAACTCGGGCTCGGACAGGGCCATGCGGGCGGCGCGGACCGCGCTGATGGCCTCGCCCTTAGACATCAGGGCCTTGGGGGCGGCCAGCCACTCGAACCGAATGCCCTCCTCCTCGGCGTTGGCGACCTCGCGGGCCGAGCCCGGCATGTTCTCACGGTCGCGGCGGTACAGGCAGGTAACGGACGTCGCGCCCTGACGGATGGCGGTGCGGACGCAGTCCATGGCCGTGTCGCCGCCGCCGATGACGACGACGTCGCGGCCGCGCGCGTGATGCCCGGTGTCGTCGTCGGCTTCGCCCAGGTCGCGGTGGTTCTGGTGGATCAGGAACTCGAGCGCGGGGATGGTGTCACCGGGGCCGGCCCCCGGAACCTGGAGCGCGCGGGCCTGATAGACGCCCATGGCCAGCAGGACTGCGTCGTGCCGTTCGCGCAGTTCGGCCAGGGTCACGTCGGTGCCGACATCGCAGTTGTTGACGAAGGTCACGCCGCCGTCGACCAGCCGGTCGATACGGCGCTGGACCACGCGCTTCTCCAGCTTGAAGCCGGGAATGCCATAGGTCAGCAGGCCGCCGGGCCGGTCGTGCCGGTCATAGACGAAGACCTGATAGCCCTGCTCGCGCAGGCGGTCTGCGGCGGCCATTCCGGCCGGACCAGCCCCGACGATGCCGACGCTCTCAGCCCGCTCATGCAGCGGCCGGATCGGTTCGACCCAGCCGTTGTCGAAGGCCGTGTCGCCGATGAAGGCCTCGACCGAACCAATCGTCACAGCCTCCCAGCCGGACTGGTTCAGCGTGCAGGAGCCTTCGCACAGCCGGTCCTGAGGACAGATGCGGCCGCAGATCTCGGGCATGGTGGAGGTGGCCGACGCGATCCTCCAGGCCTCGCGCAGCTCGTCATCGGCCGACAGGCCCAGCCAGTCGGGGATGTTATTCTGGAGCGGACAGGCACTCTGGCAGAAGGGCACGCCGCAGTCGGTGCAACGACCGGCCTGGGTTTCCAGCGCCTCAGGCGTCGGCTTGACGATGATCTCGCCGAAATCGCGCACGCGCACCGTCGCCTCCGTCTTGGCGAGGCGGCGCGGTTGGATGACGAACCCGGTGGGTCCGGTGGGGCCTTTCTGCTGCATGGCAACATATAAAGCGGGACAGTCGGCTCAGCGCAAATGATTTCCCCGATCCGGGCGGGGACCGACTGTCACGGGGCAGAAACGTGCGCAGACTGACGAGCCGACGATCATTTGCCCCCGGCTAAGGGAGGTTTAGGCCGCCCAGCCGCCTGCCAGGGCCTTGAAGACCGCGATCTGATAGGTCGTGACGAGGGCCTCGGACTGGGCCAGAGCCGCGTCGGCCTGGGCCTGGGTGCGCTCAGCGTCCAGCACGGTCAGGAAACTGTCGGCACCCGCGTCGAAGCGCAGGCGGGCCAGGCGCGCGGCCTCGGCGGCCTGGTCGCGGGCCTCGGTCAGGGCGGCGCGGCGGTCCAGCTCGTTGGCATAGCGGGTCAGGGCCGTCTCTGTCTCCTGAAGCGCCAGCAGCACCGTCTGATCGAAGGTGGCCAGCGCCGCCTCGGTGCGGGCGTCGGCCGCCTCGATCCGGGCCCGGGCGACCAGGATGTTCGGGAAGTTCCAGCTGATCAGCGGCCCCACCGAGAAGTTGAACGAGCCGTCGTCTCCCAGATCGCCTGCGTCCATCGCCGTGGAGCCGATACCGCCACCCAGGGTAATGGTCGGGTAGAGGGCCGCGGTGGCCACGTTCACTCGCGCCGCGGCGGCGGCCAGCGCGCGCTCGGCCTGACGCACATCGGGCCGACGGGCCAGCAGGGCCGCGCCGTCGCCGACCGGGATGGGCTGGGTCAGCTGGGGCGGCCGGGCGCAGGATCGGGCGGCCGTGCTGGCCTCGGCGGGGGTGACGCCGGTCAGGGTCGCGAGGCGGAACAGGGCCTCGTCGCGCTGGGCCCGAAGGGTCGGCAGCTGAGCGCGGCTCGAGGCCAGCTGCGACTGGGCGCGGGCGGTGTCCAGGCCGGTGCCGGCGCCGCCTTCCAGCAGACGCCGCGTCAGGTCGGCGGTCTGGCCCTGGAGTTCGATGGTGCGTTCCGCCACGGCGATCTGGGCGTTGCTCGAGCAGGCGTCGGCATAGGCGCGAGCGGTCTCGGCCGCGACGCTGACCCGGATGACGTCCAGAGCGGCGGCCTGGGCGTCGGCATCGGCGCGGGCGGCGCGGATGGTCGAGCCGACGCGGCCGAACAGATCGACCTCGTAGGACACGTCCAGCCCGACGTCGTAGGTCTCGTTCTCGTCCAGCGCGGCCCCGCCCGACGGCACACCGGGAATGTTGAACGAATTCGCCGACTGCCGGCCATAGCTATAGGCCGCGTTGGCGTTGGTGCTGGGCAGACGTCCGGCGCGGGCTTCGGACAGGCTGGCGCGGACGGCGCGGAGGTTGGCGACGGCGGCCTCCAGCTCGTTGTTGCGGGCGAAGGCCTGTTCGATCAGGCCGTCCAGCACGGGGTCGGCATAGAGCCGCCACCAGTCGTCGCGCGCGGCGGCGGTCGAGACCGCGCCGGTCGCGACCCCTTGCGGAGAACTCACGAAGGCGCCCGACGCGGGGGGGGGGAGAGAGGCGTCGGGCGCCCTCGGCCCGACCGCGCAGGCCGCCAACAGGGCGGAGGCGGCGCATGCGGTCAGGAGGGGGGAAAGTCTGCGGATCATGCGGCGTCTCCCGCGCGCGGCGCGTTGAGCGCCGGCGCCGGTCCGGTGGAGGCGAGAGGAGCGGCCGGATCGCGCTGAGGCTCGCCGGTCGTGGGGGGCTTCTTGGCCGACCGGGACAGGCGGGCCGCCAGGTCCCGGACGATGACGTAAAAGACCGGGGTGAAGATCAGGCCGAACAGGGTCACGCCCAACATTCCGAAGAACACCGCCGCGCCCAGCGACCGGCTCATCTCCGCGCCCGGCCCCGTCGCCAGGACCAGCGGCAGAACGCCCAGGATGAAGGCGAAGGACGTCATCAGGATCGGGCGCAGGCGGATGCGAGCGGCCTCGACGGCGGCGTCGCGGGCGTCCAACGCCTGTTCCTCTTCGGCCTGTTTGGCGAACTCCACGATCAGGATGGCGTTCTTGGCCGCCAAAGCGATCAGAACGATCAGCCCGACCTGAACCAGGATGTTGTTGTCCAACCCGAGGGCATTGACCCCCAGCATGGCTGCCAGAAGACACAGCGGCACGATCAGGATGACCGCGAGCGGCAGGGTGAAGGCCTCGTACTGAGCCGCCAGCACCAGGAAGACCATCAGCACCGCGACAACGAAGATCGGTGCCGCGCCGCCGGCCGCCGCCTTTTCCTGCAGGGCCAGCTCGGTCCACTCATAGTCGAAGCCCGGCGGCAGGGTCTGCTCGGCCATCTGCTCCATATGCGCCAGCGCCTGGCCGGACGACACGCCCGGTGCCGCCGCGCCCTGAAGCTCGGACGCCGTGAACAGGTTGTAGCGCACCACGCGGGCGGGGCCGGATTCCTCTTTCAGCGTCGCGAGCGATCCGATGGGCACCATCGCGCCCGAGGCCGATCGGACCTTCAGATTGGCGATGTCGGCCAGGTCGTCGCGATAGGCCGGCTCGGCCTGGGCGGTGACCCGGAAGGTCCGGCCGAGCAGGTTGAAGTCATTGACGTAGGACGAGCCCAGATAGATCCCCAGCGTCGTGAACACGTCGTTCGGCTGGACTCCCATCATCAGGGCCCGGTCGCGGTCGACGTCGGCGGTCACGCGCGGCGAGCCGGTGTTGTAGAGCGAGAAGACCTGCTGGACATCCTGCGGCGTCTGGGCCGCCGCCCCCATCATGGCGAAGGTGGCCCCCTCCAGCGCGCCGTATCCGGCAGCGTCGCGGTCCTGGATCATCATCTTGAAGCCGTTGCCGTTGCCCAGACCCTGGACCGCCGGCGGGGCGATGACGAAGATGTTGGCGCCCTGGATGCCCTGCATCGCCCCCGTGATGGCTCCGGCCAGGGAGGCCGCCGCCGTCTCGCGCGTCGTGCGATCGTCGAAGTCGTTCAGCCGCACGAAGATGGTCGCGGCGTTCGATCCGAACGAGAAGCTGGAACCGTCCAGTCCGGCGAAGGCCACGGTGCCGTCCACGCCTTCGGTGGCGGTCATGATGTCGGCCGCCTGCTTCATGACGGCCTCGGTGCGGTCCAGCGCCGCGCCGGCGGGCAGCTGGATCACGCCGATCAGATAGCCCTGGTCCTGCTCGGGAATGAAGCCCGACGGGGTGTCGATCAGACGCCAGGCGGTCAGCCCCAGCAGACCGGCATAGACGAACAGGACGATGGCGATCAGGCGCACGGCGCGCGACGTGAACCGGCCGTATTTGTGCGACAGCCAGTCGAAGCCCGTGTTGAACTTGCGGGCCGCCCAGCCGCCCCAGTAGGGGATCTCGCGCCAGCCGCCGCGACGCGGAGCGGTGTCGTCATGCTCCTTGTGCGCGCGCAGCAGCACCGCCGCCATGGCCGGAGACAGGGTCAGGGACACGAACAGCGAGATCACCGAGGCCGCCGCGATGGTCACCGCGAACTGGCGATAGAAGATGCCCGGAATGCCCGGCACGAACATGGTCGGCACGAACACGGCGACCAGGACCAGGCCGATGGCGATCAGGGCGCCCGACACCTCCTGCATGGACTTGTAGGCGGCCTCCTTGGGACTGAGCCCCTGGCGCAGATAGCGTTCGACGTTCTCGACCACGACGATGGCGTCATCGACGACGATGCCGACCGCCAGCACCAGGCCGAACAGCGACAGGGTATTGAGTGAATAGCCGAGCGCCAGCTGCACGGCGAAGGTGCCGACCAGGGCGACCGGGATGGCCACGACCGGAATGATCGCCGCGCGCCAGGTCTGGAGGAAGATCAGCACGACCAGCACCACCAGCACGACCGCCTCGATCAGCGTCTGTTCCAGGTGATGGACCGACTCGGCCACGAACTCCGTCGGGTTGTAGGGGACGCCGATCTCCATGCCCTGGGGCATCTCGGCGCGGATCGCCTCGACCTCGGCCAGAACCCGGTCGGCGGTGCCGAGCGCGTTGGAGCCCGGCTGCTGCAGGATGGCCATGCCGACCCCGCGCTCGCCGTCGAAGAAGCCCCGGATGCCGTAGTCCTGAGCCCCCAGCTCGACACGGGCGACGTCGCGGATGCGGGTGACGGCACCGGTCGCCGGGTCGGTCCTGATCACGATGTCGGCGAACTGCTCGGGGTCCGACAGGCGGCCCTGGACCTGGATCGGTTGCTGGAAGGCGGCGGCGTTGGTGGCGAAGGGCGGCTGGCCGATCGAACCGGCTGCGGCCTGGACGTTCTGGGCTTGCAGGGCCTGGGTGATGTCGGTGGCGTTCAGACCGCGCGCGGCGGCCTTGGTCGGATCGATCCAGATCCGCATCGAATAGTTGCCGCCGCCGAACACCTGGACCGCGCCCACGCCCTCCAGTCGCAGCAGGCGGTCGCGGATACTGGCGTTGGCGTAGTTGCCGACATAGTCGTTGGACAGGACCCCGCCGGGCGAGGTCAGGCCGATGACCATCAGGAAGCTGGTGGTCTGCTTGTTCACCACCACGCCGACCTGGCGGACCTGCTCGGGCAGGCGCGGCTCGGCCAGGGCCACCCGGTTCTGGACCAGCACCTGGGCCTGATCCAGGTCCGTGCCGGGCTGGAAGGTCACGGTGATGGCCACCGCCCCGTCCGAGGTGGACGAGGAGGTCAGGTACAGCATGTTCTCGACGCCGTTCACCTCCTGCTCGATGGGGGCGGCGACGGTCTCGGCCAGGGTCTCGGCCGAGGCCCCGGGATAGGCGGTGTTGATGGTGATCGTCGGCGGCGCGATCTCCGGATACTGCGACAGGGGCAGCAGCGGATAGGCGAACACCCCGACCAGGGTGATGAACACCGACAGGACGGCCGCGAAGATCGGCCGGTCGATGAAGAAGCGCGAGATATTCATCGATGAGGCCTTCAGTCGCCGATGGCGACGGACTGGGACAGGGCGCCGGCCGAGGTGCCGGTGGCGGCGGGCGGAGCGGTGGTCACGGGCGACTGCTCCGGACGCGGCTGACGCTGAATGCGGCCGTTTGTCGGGGCGACCTTCATGCCGGGCATGGCGCGCTGCAGCCCGTCGATGATGATCCGGTCCGTGGGTCGGATGCCCGAACGGATGACGCGCAGACCGTCCACCAGCGGCCCCAGTTGCACCGGCGTCGGGGTGACCGAGCCATCGGCGTTGACCACCATGACCACGCGCCGCGCCTGATCGGTGGCGATGGCGCTGTCAGGGACCAGCAGGGCGTCATAGGCCCCGGCCCCCGCGACGCGGCCCTGGGCGAACATGCCCGGTTTCAGGAAGCCGTCGCCGTTCGGAATGATGGCGCGGGCCCGGATGGTGCCCGACGCCGGATCGACGGCGTTGTCGGTGAAGTCGAGGGTGCCTGCGCGAGTGAAGTCCGCCTCGTCCTGCAGCCGGACACGCACCGGGGCCGCACGGCCCGCGCGGGCGTCGCGCTGATACTTCAGCAGCAGGGCCTCGGAGGCCTCGAACGTGAAGTAGATCGGCGATGAGCTGACGATCGTGGTCAGGACGTCGGCCTGCGACGAGCCGCCGGCGACCAGATTGCCCGGGTCGACACGACGGTCAGAGACCCGGCCGGACGACGGAGCGACGACGCGGGTGAACTCCAGATCCAGCTGGCGGGCGCGGACATTGGCCTGGGCCGAGGCGACGGCGGCCTCGGCGGTCTGGACAGCGCCGCGATTAGTGTCGACCTCGGCCTGGCTGACGGCCTGGCTGGCCAGCAGGCCTTCGGACCGGGTCAGGTTGGTGCGGGCCAGGGCCAGTTGCGCCTCGGCCTGGGTCAGGGCCGCGCGGGCCGCCGCCAGCTGGGCCTGGGCCGGGCGGGGGTCCAGGGTGAACAGCAGCTGGCCTCGCCGAACGAAATCCCCATCGCGGAAATGCACGGACTGCACGAAGCCCCCGACGCGGGCCCGCACCTCGACCGAGGATGTCGCCTCGAACCGGCCGGTGAAGTCGTCCCAGTCGACCACGCGCTCGGCCAGCGGTACCGACACGGTCACAGGCGCGGCGGGCGGTGGCCCCTGCGCCTCGGAACGTTGCGAACAGCCGTAAAGCGCGCCCGTCAGCATGACGGACACGGCGACGATTTTCAGCCTGCGCATGCGCGCAATCTCCCTGTCGGAGCGGATTCCCTGTCTTGGCGGGACACGGGGCCTTGGGGAGGTCTCGGGGTCATCGCCTGTTGACTTAGATGTGACGGGCCGCCACGGTTGTCAACAGATGGTGACATCGTCATATGGGGCTAACAGCAAGTCAGGGCGCAAACACCGCAAGATTCGGTGCCCTGAAGGGAGATCACATTGGGTTTCGCCGCCGTCTGCCCTCGTCCTCGCAACGCCGCCGCCACGCGGACCGCCATCCTTGATGCCGCGTCCAAACGATTCGCGGCCGAGAGCTATGAGCAGGTGGGCATGCGCGACATTGCGCGCGACGTCGGCGTCGATCCGGCCCTGATCTCCCGCTATTTCGGCTCCAAGGAAGAGCTGTTCCGGGCGGTCCTGGATGATTGTGACGGCCAGGAGCTGATGGAGGGCGACCGCGCCACCTTCGGCGAACGCATGGCCGACGACCTGGTCTATGGCCCGGCCAAGGACGAGGACCTGGCCTGGCTGCTGATCATGCTGAAATCCGCTGGCTCGCCCAAGGCCGCCGAGATCGTGCAGCAGCTGTCGGTCGAATGCTTCTACCAGCCCTTCACCGAATGGCTGGGCGGCAAGGACGCCCCGATCCGCGCGCGGGTTTTGGCCGGCATCCTGATGGGCATCGCGGTCGGCCGAGATCTCTCCGGCGGCATGAAGCTGTCGCCCGAAGAGTGCGCGCGCATGAAGGCGCTGTTGGCGCCAATGCTCCAGGAACTGGTCGACGGCTGAGGCGGCCTCGCCCGATCTCACACCACCCCCGTCATCCTCGGACTTGATCCGAGGATCGGATTGTCCGCGACGGACCTGTCCGCCCTGGCCCACCGACCTCGCCGCCCACCTTCGCACGAGCGGGCGACACGTCCGATCCTCGGATCAAGTCCGAGGATGACGGCGGGGGGTGGGTGACGGCGTGCCCCCTACCCCGCCACCTGACCGAAGTCCGCGACGCGGCCCATGACCGCGCGCACCTGACCCAGCAGCTTCAGCCGGTTCTCGCGCTCGGCGGGCACATCGGAGTTGACCAGCACGTCGGTGAAGAAGGCGTCCACCGGGGCCCGCAGCCCCGCCAGGGCCGTCATGGCGGCGGCGAAGTCCTCGGTCTCCAGCGCGCGCTCGACCTTGCCCCGCGCCGCCTCGGCGGCGAAGGCCAGAGCGGTCTCGGCCTCGGGCTGGTTCGGCTGGCCCGTCGCCACAGCTCCGACGGGCAGCGGTCCCTTCTTCTCCTCGGCCTTGAGGATGTTCGACGCCCGCCGATACCCCGCCAACAGGTTCGCCCCGTCGTCGGTGGCCAAGAAGGCATCGAGCGCCTCGACCCGCCGCACGATCCGCACAAGGTCGTCGTCGCCCAGCGCGAACACGGCGTCCACGAGATCGTGCCGCTTGCCCTGATCGCGGAGGAGAACTTTCAGGCGGTCGGCGAAGAAGGCGAGGAGCGGTTCCCGAACTGCCACATCAGGCAACGGAGGGGACACCTCGATGAGGATTTCATCCCTCAGGATCTCGAACGTGTCGTTTGCGTAGTCGAGCTGTTCGCTTTGCTTCGAGAACGAAAACGACTGGCGACCAGCCATTGGACTGTCGTGCCTCCAGCGGTCTAGGGACGGAGAACCGCGAAGCACTTCGATTAGCCAGGCGCGAATTTCGGCGAGCTCGGCAAGCTCCTTCATCTGGTCGAGAGAGATGCCGCTAGCCCAAGTCGTTTGCTCGCCTGGACCGTAGCGGGATATCGAAATCACCTGACCGTGTCTAAGGAAATGCTGGACCTGAACGCCCCGCTGCATTCGAGTCAGTAGACCTTCAAAGCTAACTCTTACTCCGTTCTCCAGCACCAACCGGATCACCCCCAGCGCCGCCCGCCTCAGCGCAAACGGATCCTTCGACCCCGTCGGCTTCTCGTCGATGGCGAAGAAGCCGACCAGCGTGTCCAGCTTGTCGGCGAGGGCCACCGCCACCGTCAGCGGCGCGGTCGGGACCGTGTCGTTCGGACCCTGCGGCTTGTAGTGGTCGCGGATGGCGTCGGCGATGGCGTCGCCGTGCTCGGCGCGGGCGTAGTAGCCGCCCATAACGCCCTGCAGCTCCGGGAACTCTCCGACCATGCCCGACGCCAGGTCGCCCTTGGCCAGCCGCGCGGCCTGTTCCGCCTGATCCGCATCGGCCCCGACCAGAGGCGCGATCTCGCGGGCCAGGGCGGCGATCCGCACCACCCGCTCGGCCATCGTCCCCAGCTTGGCGTGGAAGGTCACCCCCTCCAGCTTCTTCAGCCAGGTCTCGAAGCCGACCTTCCTGTCCTCGTCCCAGAAGAAGCGGGCGTCGTTTAGCCGCGCCGACAGCACGCGGCTGTTGCCGGCCGCCAGCGCCTTGCCGCCATCGGTCGCCTCGACATTGGCCACGACGACGAAGTTCGGCGCCAGGGTCTGGGCGGACTTGCCCCCCTCCCCCGCTTCGCGGGTACTCCCCCCAGGGGGGGGAGATTGGCGCACGGCGAAATACTTCTGGTGCGTCTTCATCGACAGCCGGATCACCTCCGGCGGCAGATCGAGGAAAGACGGGTCCATGTCGCCCAGGATCGGCGTCGGCCATTCGGCGAGGCCAGAGACCTCCTCCAGCAGGCCGTCGTCGTCGACAAGCTCCAGGTTCTGCGCATGGCAGACAGCCTTGGCACCCTCGACAATGCGGACTTTCCGATCGGCCTGATCCAGCAGGACGAAGTTGTCCTCCAGTTGCTTGCGGTGATCCTCGAACGACCGGACCGTCAGCGACCGGCCCGTGCCCATGAAGCGATGGCCCTCGGTCACGTCGCCGCTCTGGATGCCCTCGACCGAGAACGGCACGACCTTGCCGTCGAACAGGCAGACGATCCGTTTCAGCGGCCGCACCCACGTCAGCGTGCCCGATCCCCAACGCATCGACTTCGGCCACGGAAAGTCCCGGATGATCGCCTCGACCATCTCCGGGATCAGGTCGGCGGTCGCCCGCCCCTTCTGGTCGATCACGGCGAACAGCACACCGTCCCGCTCGGTCAGCTGATCGCGCGTCAGGCCGGTCTTCCTGAGGAAGCCCTCCAGCGCCTGCTCCGGCGCATTGGCGCGCGGTCCCTTCATCTCCTCGGACCGATCCGGCGTCGCCACCGGCAGGCCCTCGACCACGAGCGTCAGCCGCCTGGGGCCCGCATAGGTCGTCAGAGCGTCCCACGTCAGACCCGCCGCCTTCAGCCGCTCGGTCGCCATGCGTTCAAGGTCGCGCGCCGCCCCCGCCTGCATGCGGGCGGGGATCTCTTCGGAGAACAGTTCGATCAGCAGCTGAGGCATCAGGCGGCCGCCCTTTCCTGTTCGACCCACGCCGTCGCACACGCCTTGCACAGGTCCCGTATCCGCCCGATGTAGCTCTGGCGTTCGGCCACCGCGATGGCCCCTCGCGCGTCCATCAGGTTGAACAGATGCGACGCCTTCAGCACCTGGTCATAGGCCGGCAGCACCAGGGCCTGACCCTGCGGTCCAGTCATGGCCAAGAGACGCTCGACCTCGCCCACCATGTCCTCGAACCGCCGCTTCAGACCCTCGACGTCATAGCCGTGGAAGTTGGCCTGCGACTGTTGCCGCTCGTTCTCCAGGAAGACCTCGCCATAGGTCACGCCCTCCTTGGTGAACTTCAGATCATAGACGTTGTCGACGCCCTGGACGTACATGGCCAGGCGCTCCAGCCCATAGGTCAGCTCGCCCGACACCACATCGACCTCGATGCCGCCGACGCCCTGGAAATAGGTGAACTGCGTCACCTCCATCCCGTCGCACCAGACCTCCCACCCCAGGCCCCAGGCCCCGACCGTGGGGTTCTCCCAGTCGTCCTCGACGAAGCGGATGTCGTGCAGCTTCGGGTCGATGCCGATGGCGCGCAGCGATCCCAGATACAGGTCCTGCAGATCGTCCGGGTTCGGCTTCAGGATCACCTGATATTGGTAATAGTGCTGCAGCCGGTTGGGGTTCTCGCCATAGCGGCCGTCGCCCGGCCGACGCGACGGCTGGACGTAGGCGGCCTTCCACGGCTTCTTGCCCAGCGCGCGCAGCACCGTCGCCGGGTGCAGGGTCCCGGCACCGACCTCGATGTCATAGGGCTGCAGAATGGCGCAGCCCTGGTCGCCCCAGTAGCGGTGCAGCGTCAGGATCAGGTCCTGAAAGGCGAGCGGTTCGGTCGGTGTGGCCACGGTGGAGTCTTTGGGCAAAGAGAAAGGCGGCGGACCCTAGGGCCCACCGCCTTCCAACTCAACCGGACCTCTGACGAGGTCGGATCAGAACCGCTTACGACTGCGGCTCTTCGGTCTCGGTCGTGTCGTCCTGCTGACCGTCCGTGGGGTTCGGGACGGGCGGCGAGGCGATCGTGGTCGTCGACTCGGCCGGCTGTCCGTTCGGAGCGGTCGGCACCTCCGACGGCACTGGGGCGACCGGGCTGGCCGGCGTGGGGGCCATGTCGGTTTCAGCCGGCGGGACGGTCGCGTCCATGTCGTCGGTCGTGCTCTCCTCGGCCGGAGGCGCGGTTTCGACCTCGTTGGAAACGGGCGGCGTGGCCGCAGGGGCCTCGGTCGCGGCCGGAGCCCCAGTCGTGGCCTCCTCGGCGTCGCCGGTGGCGACCAGCGACTGCGCCGGGTTCAGGACGCGGTCGATCACGAAGATCGCGCCGTTGCCGGCATCGATGTCGGCCTGGGTCACGGTGGCGGCGTCGACCTTGATGGCATCGCCGGTGCCGTCCAGCTGAATCTGGGTCCGGGCGGCGGTCTCGACACCGCCGACGGCGCCTTCGATCTGGCTCGAGTTCACGTCGGCGACGATCACGTGATACAGCAGAATCTGACGCAGTTCATTGACGTTGGCCGGATCCATCAGACGGGTCCGTTCCGCCTCGGGCAAGGCGGCGAAGGCCGCGTCCGTCGGGGCGAAGATCGAGATCGCGGGCTGGGTCTGCAGCGTCTCGGTCAGCTGGGCGGCATCAAGGGCCGCGAGCAGGGTCGAGAACTGGCCCTGGGCCCGCAGGACATCAACGACGGAATTCGACGTCGCAGGCGTCGCGGCTTGAGCAGGAGCGGCGGTGGCGGCGGGAGCCGAGGATTGCGGGGTCGCCGCCGGAGCGGACTGATCCTGAGCGAAGGCCGAGCCGGCACCGAACAGGGCGATGGCGGCGGTGGCGGTCAGCAGGCGAGTGCGAAGCATGACAGTATCCTTTTAATGCTGCACGGACCGGCGGGGAGGATAAGCTCGCGGTCCGCAACTCTGTGTTACCGGGGCAAAGAAGACTCCTTCGCCGGTGTGGTTCCACAGTCACGCACTGTAAGGAAAACTAAGGCATCAAAGGCTCTGATCTTGGTAGATCTTGGCCCACCGGCCTGAAATCGGCCCGTCGAGCGCCATAATCTCAAGCGTGACCGTAAGCTTGGCCGAACGTCGTCGCCTGTAGCCACCATGAGGGGTGAGCCTGAGCAATCGCCTGGGCGGCGAGGATCGCGGCCTGGGCCGTATCGAAGAGGGCGAAGACCGTGGCCCCGGATCCCGACATGCGCGCCAGCCGAACGCCGTCGAGGGCGCGAACGGCATCCAGGGTCTGGCCGATCGCGGGGGCCAGCGCGATCGCCGGCGCTTCCAGATCGTTTCTTTGCTGGCCCAGCCAGGCCGCGAAGGCGTCCGGCGACCAGTCGGGGGGCGGCGATGGGCGGTCTGCGTTGCTTGGCCCCCCGGCGTCGTAAGCGCGATAGACCGCCCCCGTCGGCGACGGCACCCCCGGGTTGACCAGCAGGCCATACAGCGGGGGCAGACGCGTCTCGTCCGTCAGACGGTCGCCGATCCCCTCGGCCCAGGCGGTGCGGGCGCGCAGGCACATCGGCCCGTCGGCACCCACGACCCGCGACACCTCTTCCAGCCGCGCGTCGTCCAGCCCGAGACCCAGCGCCCGGCTCGCCAGTTTCAGCGCCGTTCCCGCATCCGACGATCCCCCGCCCAGGCCCGCAGCGATCGGCAGCCGCTTGTCCAGCGTCACCGCCACCGGCGGGTCGCCGATGCCGGCCGCCTGACCCAGAGCTCTGAGGGCTTTCAGGATCAGGTTGTCATCGCCGGGCCCGAGGGCGGTGGCGTACGGTCCGGTGACGCTCAGCGACAATCGCTCGGCCCTCGTCACCGTCACGACGTCCCCGACGTCTGCGAAGACGACGAGGCTGCTCAAGGGGTGATAGCCGTCGTCGGTCGGCGGGCCGACGTGCAGGAACAGATTGACCTTGGCGGGCGCGAGCCCCGTCAGCGTGGTCAGAGGTCCAGCCCTTCGGCCAACTTCTTCTCGACCTCCGCCCGCCGTTCGGCGTCGGGGTCCAGCGTGAGGACACGCGTCCACTGAAAGCCCGCTTCGCGCCGGCGGCCGACCGACCAGTAGGCGTCGCCGAGGTGATCGTTGATCTCGGCGTTGGCCGGCTCCTTGGCCACGGCCTGCTCCAGGGTTTCCACCGCCGTCTCGAACTGGCCCAGCCGGAACTGCGCCCAGCCGAGGCTGTCCTGGATGTTGCCGTCCTCCGGATCGGCGGCGTGCGCCCGAGCGATCATCTCCGCGCCCTCGGCCACCCGCGTGCCGCTGTCGACCCAGAGATAGCCGAGGTAATTCAGATAGACGGGCTCATTCGGCTCGGCCTGCAGCGCAGTCCACAGCTCGGCCTCGGCCTCCGGGATGCGGCCCAGCGATTCATAGGCCGCCCCCCTCAGAAAGCGGACGTCAGCCCCCTGCCCTTCGATATTCAGCAGGGGTCCGTTCAACAGTTCCAGAGCGTCCTCGTGACGGTCCAGCTGCAGCAGCTGACCGGCCGTGACCTGGGCGATTCTGGCGTCCTGGGGCGCGGCGGCCTGGGCGGCGAGGAAGGCCGCGAGCGCGTCTTCCGGCCTGTCCTCTGCCGCCAGCGTCAGTCCCAGCTGGACGCGGGATGCGGCGTAGATCGCGGGCGGATCGGCGGGGACCTGGGTCAGGACGGCCAGGCCGAGTTCGCGCAGGTCGTCTTCCTGCGTCGCGGTCTGGCCCAGCAGGTAGAGGGTCTCGGGCGTGCGATCCAGGGCGACCGCGAGGCGCAGATAGACCACGGCGAACTGTTCGGCCCCCTCGGCGGTCGCCTGGCGGGCTGCGATGGTCAGAGCCTCGGCGGCTCCCGCGCGAAACGTCGGCAAGGCCGGGGGTCGCCCGCCCGAGGCCGCCCGGGCGGCCTCGGGGATCAGCCCGGGATCGAGCGCACCGGCGGCGATGCCGGCCTCATAGACGGCCACGGCCTCGTCGCGCCGACCTCGACGCTCCAGGAACTCGCCGTAGGCGGCGCGGAAGACCGGGGCTGTCCGGGGGTTGTCGATCAGAACCCTCAACGCCGCCTCGGCATCGTCATAGCGTCGGCGGCGCTCCAGCAGGATGGCGCGGTTGTAGCGGCCGAACACGACGCCCAGCGGATCGGCCGTCGGATTGGGCTCGGCCAGGGCCGTTTCCCAATCGCCCGCCGCCGCCGCGATCCAGGGCGCGACCAAGGCCCCGGCGCGAACGTGGGGCGCGCCGACCGGGTCGGACTTGAGCTGTGTATTGGCTCGGCGGGCGTCGCCGTCGGCGAACGCCAGGACCGCCGCGACGAGCTCCGCCGCCTCGCCGATCGCCGGCGACGCCGCGCCGGCGTCCGAGGCCGTGCGCGCGGCATAGCGCAGGTCCCCGGCCAGCAGGGCGGCGGTCGTCGCCTGTTCCGTGACGGCGGGTTGTTCGGGGGTCAGGGTCTGGACCGCGCCGAGGAAGGTCGCCCCCTCCTCGAACCGCCCCTGGGCCAGGGCGGACCGGCCGGACAGGAACAGGCCATAGGCCGTCCGGCCATCATCGTCCCGGGGCACGGGCGACCAGACGCGCGGGATGGCGTCGATGGTCGGCGCTGGCGTCTCCTCGCCCTCGCCCACCACGATGAGAGGCGCAAGCGGCGGGGGCGAAGGCTCGATCTCCCTGAGCGGCAGGGCCTCTGGCGAGATGGTCGGGCGCGGGGGCTCCTGCGCAAACGCAGGGGCGGCCAGCATGGTCGCGGCGAGAAGGGCGGAGCGAAGGACGATCAGGCGCATGAGGCCGACATTCACCGGCTTATGCGGCGGCGACAAGGCCCCATGCCTGCCCCGCCTCACATGTTCGGATAGTTCGGCCCGCCGCCGCCCTCGGGCGTGGTCCAGACGATGTTCTGCGACGGATCCTTGATGTCGCAGGTTTTGCAGTGGACGCAGTTCTGGGCGTTGATGACGAAGCGCGGATCGGCCCTGGCCGCCTCGTCGCCATAGACGACCTCATAGACCCCCGCTGGGCAGTACAGCCGCGCCGGCTCGCCGTAGATCGGCAGGTTGACGCGGATCGGCACGCTGGGGTCGATCAGCTTCAGGTGCGCCGGCTGCTCCTCGGCATGGTTGGTATTGGAGATGAAGACGCTCGACAGCTTGTCGAACGACAGCTTCCCATCGGGCTTGGGATAGGCGATCGGCTTGTGCTTCGCCGCCGGCTCGGTGGAGGCCGCGTCGGTCTTGCCGTGCGTCTGAGTGCCGAAGACCGAGACGCCGGTCAGGCTCTGGCACCACAGGTCGAAGACGCCCAGCGCCCCGCCCAGTGTGGTGCCGAACTTCGACAGAAGCGGCTTGGCGTTCCGGACCTGCTTAAGCTCGCGATAGACCCAGCTGGCCTCATAGGCCGTCTGGTACTCGTTCAGAACGTCGCCGGAGCGGCCGGCCATGACGGCGTCATAGGCGGCGTCGGCGGCCAGCATGCCGGTCTTCATGGCGTTGTGGCTGCCCTTGATGCGGGGCACGTTCACGAAGCCCGCCGAGCAACCGATCAGCGCCCCACCGGGGAAGGCGAGCTTGGGCACCGACTGGAAGCCGCCCTCGGTGATGGCCCGCGCGCCATAGGAGATGCGGGTCCCGCCCTCCAGATGCTCGGCGATGGCGGGGTGGTGCTTGAACCGCTGGAACTCGTCGAAAGGCGACAGATGCGGGTTCTTGTAGTTCAGGTGCACGACGTAGCCGACGGCCACGTAGTGGTCGCCGAAGTGGTACAGGAAGCTGCCGCCGCCGGTGTTCTCGTCCAGCGGCCAACCGGTGGTGTGCTGGGCCAGGCCGGGGCGGTGCTTCTCGGGCGGGACCTGCCACAGCTCCTTCAGGCCGATGCCGTACTTCTGGGGCTGGGCGTCCTTGGCCAAGTCGTGGCGGGCCATGATGGTCTTGGCGAGCGACCCGCGCACGCCCTCGGCGATGAAGACGTATTTGCCGTGCAGCTCGATGCCGGGCTGGAAGTCGCCGGTCGGCTGGCCGTGCTTGTCGATGCCGAACACGCCGGCGACCACGCCCTTGACCCTCCCGGTCCCCTCCTCCCAGACGACGTGGCTGGCGGCCATGCCAGGGTAGACCTCGACGCCCAGCGCTTCCGCCTGCTCGCCCAGCCAGCGACAGACGTTGGCGAGCGAGGCGATGTAGCAGCCGTCGTTGTGCATCATGGGCGGCAGGGCCCACATCGGCAGGCTGACCTGGCCCATCGGCCCCAGCACCATGAAGCGGTCTTCGGTGACCGGCGTTTCCAGCGGCGCGCCCATCGACTTCCAGTCGGGGAACAGCTCGGTCAGGGCGCGGGGATCGATCACGGCGCCCGACAGGATGTGCCCGCCGACCTCCGCCGACTTCTCCAGCACCGCCACCGAGATGTCCTTGCCGTCGGCGGCCGCACG
This sequence comes from Caulobacteraceae bacterium, assembly GCA_947475735.1. GTDB lineage: Bacteria > Pseudomonadota > Alphaproteobacteria > Caulobacterales > Caulobacteraceae > Brevundimonas. The sequence continues at coordinate 93,971 of CANJLQ010000005.1, read as the reverse complement.
CTGTTTCAGGCGGATGGCCGAGGCCAGGCCGGCGGGCCCACCGCCCACCACCAGCACGTCGTACTCCATGACCTCGCGCTCGACGCCCTGTAGCGCCTCCAGCGGCGGCAGGTTGTCGAGGATGGCTTCCTGGGCGGGCGAGACCGCGCCGCCCTCGACGGCTTGGGCGATGGCTTGGGCCATGGGGTCCTTCGTGTCTTTCCGTGGACGCCCCTTATCGGAAGGTGACGCGAGGGCGGTCAAGGCCTATCCCTGACGCATCGCCATGAACGCCCACTCGCACGAAACCGCCGCGATCGAGAGCCTGCTCGCCTTCTGGCGCGACGCGGGGGTGGACGCCTGTTTCGAGGACGCGGCGGTCGATCGGACGATCGTGGTCGCGCCGGCGCTGAAGGCCGTGGCCAAGGCGACCGCCTCGGTCGTTGCCCCCGTCGACACCCGCGACGTCATCGCCGAGGCCCGTGCCCTGGCGCGGGCGTCCGACAGTGTCGAGGCCCTGGCGGAGGCCGTCGCCACCTTCCGGGGCTGCGACCTGGTCGGTCTGGGCGCACGCGGCTGCGTGTTCGGGCGGGGCAATCCGACCGGGTCGCTGCTCGTCATCGGAGACGCGCCGACGGCCGAGGACGAGACGGCGGGCCTGCCCTTCGCGGGTCGGGTGGGCAGCCTCACCGACCGGATGCTGGCCGCCGCCGGAGTGACCGAGCAGGCGTATCTGACCAACACCGTCTTTTGGCGGCCGCCCGGAGACCGCGCCCCGACGCCGGACGAACAAGCGACCTGCGCGCCCTTCCTGGAGCGGCTGCTGGAGCTGCTTCAGCCGCGCGCGGTGCTGCTGCTGGGGGCGTCGGCGGCGCGGGGCGTGCTGAAGGCCGAGGACAACATCATCAAGTCGCGCGGCCAGTGGCGAGAGTGGCGTCTGGCAGAGGGAGACGTCGCGGCGCCCACCCTGGCGACCTTCCATCCGGCCTTTCTGATGAAACAGCCCCAGGCGAAGCGGCAGGCGTGGGCGGACCTACTGGCGCTGGTGGGGCGGCTGGACGGGGCGGGCTGAGCCGAGGCGGATTGGACTCTGGCGATACCGAGTCTAACGAGTGCAACTTCGCAGTTTTCGCTTGAAGCGTAGGGGTTAGTATTCTGTTTTGATTGGCTTTGCTTTGGCGTAGCATTTGCTCACGGGTTTGCACCGCGAAGGCATGGAGGACTGCCGCTCCTTGTCATCCCGGCCGAAGCAGAGCGGAGAGCCGGGACGAGTCTCGCACTCCCAGACCGTCCTCCCGGACGGCCGAAGGCCGAGCCGGGAGCCGGGTTGACGTCCCCCGAACAGGTCCGCTGAACGCTCGCGCCGGGTCACAGCCCGGCGCTTACAAGTGGTGGTGACGACCCGTCCCGGCTCTCCCCCCGGATCAAGTCCGGGGTTCGGCCGGGATGACAATCGTGACCGAGCGGAAACAGCTGAAGAGATCACAACGCCCGGCACTGATCCTCAAGCCAAGCACTGACCTCGCCGTCCAGCAGCGGGCCCACCTTGGCTAAGGTCTCCGCGTGATAGGCGTCGACGTAGGCGCGCTCCCCGGCCGTCAGCAGATCGACGTCGATCAGGCGGCGGTCCAGCGGGGCGAAGGTCAGCTGTTCGAAGCCGTGCATGGGTCGTTCGCCGCCAGGGATCGGCTCAGGCGCGGTCACGACCTGGAGGGTCTCGATGCGGATGCCCCAGTGGCCTTCGCGATAGTAGCCGGGCTCGTTCGACACGATCATGCCGGGCAGGAGGGGTTGGGTGTTCACCGCCTTGGCGATCCGCTGTGGCCCTTCGTGGACGCCGAGGTAGGAGCCGACGCCGTGGCCGGTGCCGTGGTCGTAGTCCAGGCCCGCCATCCACATCGGCAAACGCGCCAGGACGTCCAGCTGGTGCCCCGTCGTGCCCGCCGGGAAGCGCACCGTGGCCATGGCGATATGGCCCTTCAGCACCAGGGTGAACATGCGGCGCTGGTCGGCGGAGGGTTGGCCGATGGCCAGGGTGCGGGTGACGTCGGTCGTGCCGTCCAGATACTGGCCGCCGCCGTCGACCAGCAGCAGGGAGCCCGGCTCCATCCGCCGGATCGTGCGGGTGACGGGCTTGTAGTGCGGTAGCGCCGCGTTGGGCCCAACGCCGGCGATGGTGTCGAAGCTGAGGTCCTTGAGCGCGCCGGTCTCCTCGCGGAATCGCTCCAGCGCCTCGACCACCCCGCGCTCGTCGGGCAGTTCGATCTGGGCGACCGTGTCCACCCAGTGCAGGAACCGGGCGAGGGCCGCGCCGTCGCGGATGTGGGCCTGGCGGCTGCCCTCGATCTCGACCGCGTTCTTGGCGGCACGCGGCAGGGCGCAGGGGTCCATGGCGCGGACGATGCTCGCCCCCGCCATCTCCAGCCGGTCGAAATACCAGGCCGAGGACTGGGCCGGATCGATCAAGACGCGCACGCCCTTCATCCCCTCGATCGCCTGAGGCAGCTCGCCCGGCGGCATCAGCAGGACATCGTCGCCCAGCCAGCCGGGCAGTTCGTTCGTCACCTTGGCGGGATCCAGGAACAGCATCGCCGTGCCGTTCGCCGCCAGGATGGCCTGGGCCAGCGGCAGGGGCGAACGGATCACGTCGCCGCCCCGGACATTGAACAGCCAGGCGATCGAGGACGGCGCGGTCAGCACCGCGGCCTCGGCCCCGGCGGCGGCGATGGCCTGTCCGATGCGGGCGCGCTTGGAGGCGCTGCTTTCCCCGGCATAGCGCTCTTCGTGGGGCACGACCGGTGCGGCCGGCTGGGCGGGGCGCGCCTCGCCCCAGGCGATGTCGACGGGATTGGTCTGGACCGGCTTGAGCTCGGCCCTGGCCTTCGACGCCGCCCGCTTCAGCGAGGTCAGGGCGTCGGGGCTATGCAGGCGTGGGTCATAGCCAATCACCGACCCCTTGGGCGCGCGCTCCAGATAGGCGGGCACGCCGCCGTCCACGAGGTCGAGAATCTCGAACTGGTTTGCGTCGACCTGGGCCCGGACCTGCACGGTGTAGCGGCCGTCAGCGAACACGGCCGCGCAGTCCTTCATCACCACGCCCGCGCCGGCCGATCCGGTGAAGCCGGTCAGCCACGCCAGCCGGTCGTTGGCGGCGGGCAGATATTCGTTCTGGTGCTCGTCCTCATGCGGGACGAGAAAGCCGTCCAACCCCTGCTCGGCCATGGCGGCGCGGACGAGAGGGAGATGTCGGGCTCCAAAGGACGGATCGGTGGTTTCATCGAAGGTCTGGCGCATTCACGCCGAATAGCATCTCCCTCCCCCTTGTGGGGAGGGACCGCGAGCGCTTGCGAGCGCGGGTGGGGATGTGTCGTCCATGCGCACCGATCACACGGCCCCACCCGGACCGCTTTGCGGTCGTCCCTCCCCATGAAGGGGAGGGAGAACGGCTCAACCCCTTACGGCTGGGGCGAGGTGGTCGTGACCGTGGCGACGCTGGGCGAGGGCGCGGGCTGGGGCGCGGGGGCCTGGATGATGACGGGCTGGCTGGCGCGGGCGATCTCGGTGCGGGCCTCGGCGGCGGCGCGGATGGCGTCGGCCTGGGCGCGGGTGGCCTCGGCGCGGGCGATCTCCACGCTCTGCTGGGCCCCGGCGATCTGGCCTTGCAGAACCGTCTGATCGGCCTGGGCCTGGGCGGTCAGGGCATCGGCCTGGGCCTGGGCCAGTTGCGCCTCTGTCTGCTCGTCCCGCCCGCCGTTCGACAGCATCCAGAACACGGCGATCAGCACGACGGCGGCAAGGCCCCCGGCGACCCACCAGCCGGTGTTGGACTCGCGCTGGACCACCACGGTCTCGGTATAGACGGGCTCCGACACCACGATGCGTTCGCGCGGCGGGGTCTGGTCGGGATCGTATTGAGTCACGGGGGCATCCTCCATTGAACCCGAGGAACGGCCCCGCTTGGTCGTTGTTCCGCTCAGCCCATGCGGCGCAGAACGAGGGCGCTCCAGGCGTCGCGGCGGATGCGGGTCTCCAGTCGGAAGCCGCGCGACAGATAGGCGGCCGTCACGCGCCGCTCCTGCGTCCGCAGCAGCCCCGACAGGATGGCGACGCCGCCGAGCCGGAGCGCCCCCTTGATGTCCTGAGACAGGGCGACCAGCGGCGGGGCCAGGATGTTGGCGAAGACCAGATCGTAGGGCGCCTCGGCCCGAATACGGCGGTCATCCAGACCGGCCGCGTGGAAGAAGCGCGCCTTCGACCGGTTCAGCGTGGCGTTCTCGTTGGCGATGCGGACCGAGACGGGATCGATGTCGGTGCCCACGGCGACACGGCTGCCGGTGCGCGCCGCCGCGATGGCCAGAACGCCAGTGCCGCAGCCGACGTCCAGCACCCGCTCGAACCGTTCGCGCTTCAACAGATCGTCGAACGCCATGAGGCAGCCGGTCGTGGTGCCGTGGTGGCCGGTGCCGAAGGCGGCGCCGGCCTCGATGCGCAGGTTCACCGTCGACGCCGGGGCGCGGCCGCGATCGTGCGCGCCGTAGACGAAGAACCGCCCGGCCCGGACCGGCGGCAGACCGGACAGCGACATGGCCAGCCAGTCGGCGTCGATCAGATCCTCGGTCTTCACCGTCAGGTCGCCGAACTCCGCCAGGCGCTCGCGCAGGGCTTCGGCCTCTTCGTCCGAGGTCGGAAAGGCGTCGATGCGCCAGATGCCGCGATCCTCGTCCTCTTCCAGGATCGAGTAGGTCGCGCCTTCCAGGCGGATGTCGGCGTCGATGGCGGCGGCGGCGGCTTCGGCCACCGCGCGCGGACCGTGTGCGATTATCTGCACGGCGGTATGGGACATTCAGCAAACCCCGCTATCATCGCGAATCGATACAACCACGCATGCGCCCGGTTCCTGCCCGTCCGGTCGTGTTTGTCTTAACCGAGGGGTCGGGGAATACATGGCCAAGTCACCGTCTGCACCGTCGTCCAAGACGACCGCCGCTTCCAAGCCGAAACCGGCCGCGAAGTCGACTGCGAAATCCGCGACCGCTCCGGCCAAGGCCGCTGCGCCCGCCAAGACAACCGCCGCGAAACCCGCCGCCAAGGCCGCTCCGGCGACCAAGACCGCGGCCGCCAAGCCCGCCGTGAAGACGGCGCCGGCGGCGAAGACCGCCCCTGCCGCGAAGACAGCGCCTGCCGCGAAGGCGGCTCCGGCGGTCAAGGCGACGACCAAGGCCCCGGCCGCCAAGACGGCGATCAAGGCCGCGCCCGTCGCCAAGACGGCCAGCAAGACGGCGGCCGCCAAACCGGCTGCCAAGACCGCGTCGAAGCCTGCTGCGAAGTCGTCCGCCAAGCCCGCCGTGAAGGCCGCGCCCAAGACGACCGCAACGGCCAAGCCCGCCGTGAAGCCGGCCACGACCACCGCCGCCAAGCCCGTCGCACCGGCCGCTACGGCTTCGGCCGCCCCTGCCGCTTCGGCGTCCACCCCCGCTCCGGCGGCGCCGGCCGCGCGGGCGCCTGCGCCCGCACCGAAGAAGGGTGGCCTGCTGAGCGGGATCGCCGACTTCATCTTCGGCAAGCGTTAGGCCAGGCCTGAAAACGCGAAACGCCGGGCGGATCGCTCCGCCCGGCGTTTTCATGTCCTGCGTCCGTCGCCTCAGGCGGCGGGCAGGTCCTCGGCCAGGATGGCCATCTCGAACATGAAGCTGCCGTCCTCGTCCTCATCCTCGAAGACGACGCCGATGAACTCGTCACCAACGTAGACTTCGGCCGAATCGCTGACCTTGGGGCGAGGCTTCACGATGATGCCGCCCGTGTTGAAGGTGCGTTTCAGGTGCGTCTCGACGCGCTTCATGTCTGCTTCGGTCACGGGGGCCTCGGGTCTGGATGTTGGCGGCGGACCCTAAAGGCGGGGGCGCGCGAAGTGAACCCTAGATCACGAAGTCGTAGACGATGTCGGCCAGGGTATGGTCCATCGTGCGCGCCGGCGTGGCGTCGGTCGGGCAGTTGACCAGCCGCGCCGGAACGCCGGCCACGGTGCATCCGGCAGGCACGGGTTTCAGCACCACCGAGCCGGAGGCCACCTTTGCGTAGTCGCCGATCGTGATGTTGCCCAGAACCTTGGCCCCCGCGCCCAGCAGCACGCCCTTGCCGATCTTGGGATGACGATCGCCGCGCTCGGCCCCCGTGCCGCCCAGGGTCACGCCGTGCAGCATCGAGACCTCGTCGCCGACCACCGCCGTCTCGCCGATGACGATGCCCGTGCCGTGATCCAGGAACAGGCCCGAGCCCATCTTGGCGGCCGGATGAATGTCGACCTGGAACAGTTCGGAGATGCGGCTCTGGAAGTGAAACGCCAAGGTCTCGCGGCCCTGGCCCCACAGCCAGTGGGCCACGCGCCAGGCCTGCAGCGCCTGGAAGCCCTTGAAGTAGAGGAAGGGCTGCAGCAGCGTCTTGATCGCCGGATCGCGCTCGGCCACCGCCTGAAGGTCGGCCTCCGCCGCCGCGACGATCGAGGGGTCAGACCAGTGGGCGAAGGCGCAGACCTCGCGCACGCTCATGGCGGCCAGCTCTCCGTCGCCGATCTTGCGCGCGATCTGGAAGCTCAACGCATTGGCCAGATCCTGATGCGACAGGATGGTCGCGTTCATCAGCGAGCCCAGGTGGGGCTCGCTACGGGCGGCGTCCTCGGCCGACGCCCTCAGCTGGCTCCAGACGCTGTCCTGCGCCGCGACGACTTCAAACTTGGGCATCACGGGCTCCATAGGCGCATCATACCCGCGTCAGCATGGCGTGCGCCAGCCAGCCGGGCAGGATGTGTTCCCGCGCCATATGGTAGGCCCGGAGCCCCGTCGCCACCGTGAAGGCGTCGCGGATGCTGCCCCGGTGGATCTCGTGGATCAGAGCCATGAAGGGCACGCGGACGATGGCGATGACCTCGGTCGGGTCGGGGGCCTTGGCGACCTCGGTCAGGTCCCAGGCCAGCCAGGCGATCGCCCGCTCGTCGGTGACGGAGTTCGACAGCTCCATGCGCAGGACCTCGCGCCACGACCGCGCCGCGAGGCCCGCCTCCTCGGCCAGTTCGCGCTGAACACCGGCCAGGGGATCTTCGCCGTCCGGCACGCCGCCTTCGGGCATCTCCCAGGAATAGTTCGCATGGGGGAAGCGCGCCTGGCCGACGAGGGTGACGGTGCCGTCGGCGTGGATCGGCAGGACGCCCGCCGCCAGGTGCTTGGGCCGGAACACGCCGTACAGGGCCTGGGTCCCGGTCGGAGCCACGGCCTGATGCTCGGTCATCCGGACCCAGGCGTTCTCGTAGACGGTCTTGCCGCTGATCTCCTGCCAGGGCGGAGGGCGAGGCAGCCCCTCGGCCCAGGCCGGGACGGGCATGTCGTCTTCGTCGGGCGGAGCATCGGTCACCGCCGATCTATGGCGCAGAAGGATCGGGGCGACTAGCTAGGGGCTCATGACCGAACTTGCGCATTTCGACCTCGGCACCCCCCTGCCCGCCCCCGAACCCTCGCCGGAGATGCTGGCGCGGCTGGCCGTCCGTCGCTCGGCCCCGTCGCAGGGATTGGCGGGACCGGGCCCGTCGGAGGCGCAGCTGGACCTGATCCTGAGGCTCGGCGCGCGCAGCCCCGATCACGGCAAGCTGACCCCGTGGCGCTTCGTCGTCCTGGGTCGCCAGACGCGGCTGGAGATCGCCGAACGGCTCGCGGCGATGGCGGTCGTCAAGGAACTGCCCGCAAAGGCGACGGCGGTCCTGGCCAAGCTGACGACCGCCCCCGTGACCGTGCTCGTCGTCTCGACCGCCCGCCCGGCGTCCAAGCCCGAGTGGGAGCAGGTGCTGTCCGCAGGCGCCGTCTGCATGAACATCGAGCATGCCGCGGCGGCGCTGGGGTTCGCCTCCAGCTGGATCACCGACTGGTACAGCTATGACAGCGAGGCCGCAGCCCTGTTCGGCGTGACCGCGAACGAGAAGGTGGCCGGCTTCATCCACATCGGCACGCCCGTCGAGCCGCTGCTGGAACGCGAGCGGCCCGACATCTCGGCGATCACGACGCGGCTGCCCTGACCACTCAGGCGGCGGGCTTCTCCCATTCCATCAGCATGAACCAGGGCGCGCGGTCATAGTGGGCGGCCCGGACGGGATCGCCGCCGGGATCCGCGCGCGGCTCGGCGAAATGCGTCAGCCGCAGACCCTGCTCCAGCAGCAGGGTCATGTAGGTCGAGAGCGGTCGGTGCCAGTTCTGGATGCGGATTCCCTTCCAGGCGATCCATCCGACCTTCTCCTCCAGATAGTGGTCCATGGCATGGGCGCGGCGACCGTCCGGCAGGGTCACCCAGCCCAGACCGTTGGCGTCGGCGGCCGAGTTGTAGCCGGCGAGGTTGGCGATCAGCAGCCTGCCGCCCGGGGCCAGCACCCGCCCCATCTCGCGGATCGCCACCGCCGCGTCGGGAATGTCGATCAGCGACAAATAGCTGACCACCAGGTCGAACGTGTTGGCCTCGAACCCCAGGGCCTCGGCGGCTTCGACGCGGTAGTCGCCTTCGGGATCCCGCGTGCGGGCATGGTCGATCAGGGCCTCGGTCGGATCGATGCCGACCGCCGCCACCCCCTCGACTTTCAGCATCCGGCAGAACCGCCCCTCGCCACAGCCCACGTCCAAGGCGCGAGCGTAGGTCCCAAGCCGGACGCGCTCCAGCATCGGCGCGTCCATGACCCAGCGCCGGCCGAAATCGCCTTCGTCGCCCTGTGACGCGATCCAGGCCTCGGCCGACACATCCCATCCGTCGCTCATCGCGGCTCCTCTTCCGGACGGTGGACCAGCGAAACCAGCACCACCGAAATGATCATCAGCAGGAACCAGCTGCCCAGCTTGGCCAGGGACACCATCTCCCACCCCGCCTCCTGTCCCGGATAGGCCCAGGCCCGGCCGAAGGTGGCCAGGTTCTCGGCGAACCAGATGAAAAGCGCCACCAGGAAGAAGCCCAGCAACAGAGGCATCGACCGTCGCTTCCGGTCGGCGGTGAAGTGGAACCACCCTCGCCCGAACAGCAGGGCCGTGGCCACGAACAACAGCAGCCGAATGTCCGGCAGCCAGTGGTGGGCGAAGAAGTTCAGATAGATGGCCGCTGCGAGGACCCAGGTCGCCCATTCCGGCGGATAGCGCCGCACCCGGATGTGGAAGATGCGCTGGACCCGCGCGATGTAGGACCCCACCGCCGCGTACATGAAGCCCGAGAACAGCGGCACGGCCCCGATCCGGAGCAGGCTGTCCTCCGGATAGAGCCATGATCCGTGGGCCGTCTTGAACAGCTCCATGATCGTCCCGGCGATGTGGAACAGCAGGATCACCCGCGCCTCGGCCCAGGTCTCGAGCCGAAGCGCCAGCATCGCCGCCTGGATGGCGACCGCTCCCACGACCAGAAAGTCGTAGCGGCTGATCGGGCTGACGTCGGGCCACAGCAGAAACGTGCCGAGGATGAGCGCGAGCATCGCCCCGCCGAAGAGACACGCCCAGGCCTGTTTCAGCCCGAACCACAGGAACTCGAAGGCCCAGCCGTTCAGGCGCGACTGGTCGGCCCAGGCCTGGGCGGCCGTCAGCCAGCCGCGACCGGCGGTCTCGAGGGGAAGACGGGTGGGGAGGGGCATGCTCTGGCCGCTATCCCTTCGCCCGGCCACGGGGCGAAGACGACGGGAGCAGAGGTGGGTGTCCCGGCCAGTGATCGGTGTCGTTATACATTTCTTACGTTTGCGGTGACGGCCATGGGCTCGCTAGCTCATGCCACCATGACGCTTCCTGCTACACCCCTGATCGTCGGCCGCCGCCCGGAGTTTTTCCACGCGATCACGCACAGTCGCCCGGACTTCAACTTCGGCAGCCTCGGCGGATTCTATACCGTCGTGGTGTTCTTGCCCGAGGACACCGACAGGGCGGCCGCCGCCCTACGGGCGCTACGGGCCGAGCGGCATCTTCTGGACGACGAAGATCGCATCGCCTTCACCGTCTCGCGCAGACAGGAGGCCTTCGCCGCGTTGCAGCCCGAGCTGCCCGGCATTCGTCATTTTCATGACCCCGACGGCGCGATCGCGGATCGTTTCGGCGTGCGCGCGCCGGATGGCGGCACCACGGGTCATTGGTTTCTGCTGGACCCCTCATTGCGGATCGTCCTGGCCGCGCCGCTGGAGAGAAGCCAGCCGATCTTCGATCGCCTGCGCGCGGCGGGTCCAGCAGAAAACTACGCGGGCGTGCCGATGCACGCGCCGGTCCTGATCGTGCCCCGCGTGTTCGAGCCGGAGCTGTGCCGGACCCTGATCGATGTCTATCGCGCCCACGGCGGCGGCCCGTCGGGGGTCATGCGCGAGATCAACGGCATGACGGTCGGCGTGCTGGATGATTTCAAAAAGCGGCGCGACACCGTCATCACCGACGCGGGACTGCAGAAGACCATCCAGAACCGGGTGTTTCACAACCTGATCCCCGAGATCGAACGCGCTTTCGCCTTCAAGGCCACCCGGATGGAGCGATACATCGTCGCCTGCTATTCGGCCGACGACGGCGGGTATTTCAAACCGCATCGCGACAATACCTCGAGGGGCACGGCGCACCGGCGTTTCGCCTGCTCCATCAATCTGAACGCCGAGGAGTTCGACGGCGGCGACCTGCGTTTCGCCGAGTTCGGTCGACGGACCTACCGCCCGCCGACCGGCGGCGCGGTGGTCTTCTCGTGTTCACTTCTGCACGAAGCGACGCCGGTGACGCGTGGGACCCGCTACGCCTTTCTGCCGTTCTTCTACGACGATGCCGCCGCCAAGATCCGTCAGGAAAACGCGCATTACATCGTGCCTCACGGGAAGGCCCCGGGCGCGCCGACCGCGAGCGAGCCGGCGCCGGAACGGCAATCCGCCTCAGTCTGAGGGATCGCGGAGCCGGTAACCGAGACCTTGCTCGGTCAGGATCAAGCGCGGACGAGAGGGATCGGCTTCGAGCTTCTGGCGCGTCTGGGCGACCAGGACCCGGATCGCCTGCTGCTCGACGCCCGCGCCCGGGCCCCAGATAGAGGCCGCGAGCTGACGGTGGGTGACGATCAGGCCGACGTGGCGCGCCAGCGTCCGCACGAGATCGTACTCGCGACGGGTCAGATGAATCTCCTGCTCATCGAAGACGACGGTCCGGGTCAGGAAGTCGATCGACAGCGGTCCGAGGACGAAGCTGGACTGCGATCGGAAGCGCCGTTCCCGGCCTCGCGTCACGGCTCTCAGCCGGGCCATGAGCTCTCCGACAGCGAAGGGCTTGTTGACGAAATCGTCCGCGCCGAGGTCCAGAGCGGCGATCTTCTCCGTTTCCTGGTGCCGGGCGCTCAGCACGATGATCGGCACATCGGACCATTCGCGCAGGCGGGCGATCACCTCTTTGCCGTCCATGTCCGGCAGTCCGAGGTCGAGCAGGACCAGGTCGCAGCCCTCCTGGGCGATGACGGTCAAGCCCTCGGCCCCGGTCTCGCTGGTGGCGACCGACCAGTCCTCTGCCGCGAGGGCGGGCAGGAGGGACCGGACAAGGGCAGGCTCGTCCTCGATCAGAACCAATCTAGCCATCGGCGGACGCCTCTCTGAGACGGAGGGTGACCCTCAGGCCCGAGACGCCGTCCTCCCGGGGTTTGGCCGAGATGTCGCCACCCATCGCCTCCATGAAGCCCCGGGCGACCGAAAGCCCGATCCCCGCCCCGCACCGCCTATCGGTCGGCCGGGCCTGGACGAAGGTGTCGAAGATACTCGCGGCGTCGGCGGCCGGCACGCCGGGTCCGTCGTCGATGATGGACAGACGCGCCGTGTCGCCCCGCCGATCCACGGCGGCCCTGACCGTCACGTCGGGGCCCGCGTGTGTGATCGCATTGTCGATGACGTTGAACAGCACCTGTTCCAGCAACAGCGGGTCAGCCTCGACCAGCACGACCCGGTCGTCGGAGACGTCAAGGCGGAGCTCAGGCCGTCCCGCCCGACCCGCCGCCTGATCCAGAACGTCGGCCAGGTTCACCGCTGACAGAACCGGACGCAGGGCGCCCGCCTGGATGCGCGTCAGGTTGAGCAGATTGCCGACATATCGATTGAGGCGATCCGCCTCGGCGATGATGTCGGCCACCAGGCCTCGCCGCGTGTCGGGATCGAACCGGCCTTCGTAGTCCCGAAGGCTGGTGCTGGAGGCCAGGATCGAGGCGAGCGGTGTGCGCAGGTCGTGGGAGAGCGAGGCCAGCACGGCGTCGCGCAGGGCGGCGGCCTGACGATCGGCCTCGGCGCGACTGCGCATCTGGCCCAACTGGGCGCGCTCAAGCGAAACGGCCGCGAGATCGACCAGCACCTCGCAGAGCTCATCGATGCCGTCGCTGTCGTCGCCGGGCATGCGCCAAGCCGCGACGGGAGACGCGGGGCCGTCGCCGAGGCTGCGCGCGCGCCAGTCTCCCCTGCGCCAGGTGCCGCCTTGGCTGCGTTGGGATCCCATGAGGCCAGACCAGTCCGGCTCGCTCGAGCCGGCCGTAGCCTGCGACGCAAGTCCGGGCAGCGATACGATGGCGACGCCGCGGGTCACGGCGGCCAGCCGATGCTGGAGATCGGCGAGGATGCGATCGGGATCGTCCGTCGCCGTCTGGGCCTGGCTGGCGTCGAGCAGCGCCGAGAGTTGATCGGCGCGCTCCCGCTCGGCCCGCTGGCTTTCACGGACGCGACCGGCCAGCCCGCCGGTCGTCAGAGCGACCAGCAGGAAGAGCGTCAGGGTGAGAATGTCCTCCGGCCCCGCGAACTCGAGGCTGAAGCGCGGCTCGGTCAGGGTGAAGTTGTAGCAGGCGAACGCCAGCACGGCCCCCAGCAGCCCGGCTCGGGCCCCGAAGGCCAGGGCGGCCAGGAGAACGCCGCCGAGAAAGACCATCGACAGGCGGGTGGTGCCGAACGCGGCGAACAGACCCGCGCTCGTCGCCAGGGCCAGCACCACGATCAGCATTGTGCCCGTCACCTGGGTCACCGGCCCGACCGGATGGGCGAAGGTCGCCGCCACCGCCGTGCGCAGCCTGTGCGACAGGGACGCGTCCGCCCCGCCTTGGGCGGCGACCGTCATCGGAGTCGGTGCAGTCATGCCGCGCTTCTCATGGCCCCGGCGATCGGACGCAAGTACGGGTTTCTTATGTCCGGAGCGGCCTAGCCCCGCCCGCGATAGGTCGGCACGCCCTGGTCGGGCAGCCACAGGCCCTCAGGCGGGGCGCCCGTTTGCCAGAAGACGTCGATGGGGATGCCGCCGCGCGGGTACCAGTAGCCACCGATGCGCAGCCAGCGCGGCTGAAGCAGGTCGGCGATGCGGCGGCCGACGGCGACGGTGCAGTCCTCGTGGAAGGCCCCGTGGTTGCGGAAGGCCGTCAGGTAGAGCTTCAGCGACTTGGATTCGACCAGCCACTCGGCCGGGGCGTAGTCGATGACCAGATGGGCGAAGTCCGGCTGGCCCGTGACCGGGCACAGGCTGGTGAACTCCGGCGCGGTGAAGCGAGCGAGGTAGAGGGCGTCGGGATGTGGATTCGGCACGCGCTCCAGGACCGCGGTGTCGGGGCTGTCGGGCTGATGGGTCTGGTGGCCGAGCTGGCTCAGGCCGGAGGTATCGGTGGTCATGAGGTCGCCATACACAATCCTCCCCCGTTGGGGGAGATGGCGTGGCGCGGCTTCGCGCCGCGACGCAGGGGGCAAGTCCGGATGAGGGCGTGCGCGGCGCGCCCCATCCGTCTCCTTCGCTTCGCTACGGATCCACCTCCCCCAACGGGGGAGGATTGCGAGTTCGCGCTCAAGCAGCGAGCCGCCGCGCGGCGAGCGGTAGCGCCCTGACCCCGCGCTCAAGCAGCGAGTGCCCGCGGCGCGAGCGGTAGCGCTCCAAGAAAAAATGCCAGACGGCCTGTAAGCCGGGTTCTGTTCCGCACCGAGGTGCGGCGACGATCATTCCTCTGGACCGGCCATTGCTGGACGGTTCTCGCGACCTACCCGGGCGTCTCGGGCGGTGAACCCTGCGGACCGAAGTCCGCGCGACGCCCCTATTCGGTCTTGCTCCAGGCGGGGCTTGCCATGCCGTCCCTGTCACCAGCGACGCGGTGGGCTCTTACCCCACCCTTTCACCCTCACCCTCCGTCGCCGAGGCTTCGGAGGGCAGTTTGCTTTCTGTGGCGCTATCCCTCGGGTCGCCCCGGGCGGAGGTTATCCGCCGCCTTCTCACCGTGGAGCCCGGACTTTCCTCGACGAAGGCAAGCCCTCGCCGCGACCGCCCGGCCGTCTGGCGCGCGCTAGGTGGACGTTTCGGCGGCGCAGGTCAATTCAGCACGCCGGTGACGCTCTCGACCGTCGCCAGTTGCAGGACACCCATGAGGGTCGCGCGCGTCTCGCCGTCGGCGATGCCGTCGACTTTCGACGGCCGCCAGTGGCGCTGAAAGGCCTCGACCGTGACCCGGGTCTCTTCGGAATAGACGCCGTCGGGGCGGGGCTCGTAGCCCAGCCGGTGCAGGCCGGCCTGGAGGACGTGGACGCCCAATCCGCTGTCGCCAACGCCCAAGGGCGGACCCAGGGCGGCAATCCGTTCGGCCGCCGGCTCGAACCACAGGCCCTGGCGGTGCTCGGCCAGACGCTTCCAGGGGAACAGCTCGCCGGGATCCTGCTTGCGGGTCGGCGCGACATCGGAGTGGCCGAGGATGCGCGCGTCCTCGATGGCCCAGCGAGTGCGGATGTCGTCGATCAGGGCGATGACGGCGTCGATCTGGGCGTCGGGGAAGGCGCGGTAGCCCCAGTCGTGGCCGGGATTGACGATCTCGATGCCGATCGACACCGCGTTGATGTCGGTCTCGCCGCGCCACCAGCTCTTGCCCGCGTGCCAGGCGCGGCGTTCCTCGGGCACCAGCCGCAGGATGGAGCCGTCCTCATCCACGACATAGTGGGCCGAGACCTTGGCCTCGGGGTCGCGCAGGCGCGCGACGGCGGCCTCGGCGCTCTGCATGCCCGTGTAGTGCAGGATCAGCGTATCGGGCGGGCCGCGACGCTGGTCGAAATTGGGGGATGGGGCCTCGGTGATGGCGAGCATCAGCCGACCTCGATCAGCGGCTGGGCCGCTCCCAGCCGTAGGCGACCCAGGTCTCTCCGACCTTCTGGGCCTCGATCACGTCGTCGCTGCGCCGGGCGCGGACGAAAGCGCGGCGACGGGCCCGCACCGCGAGGCCCGCGAAGAACACCAGAACGCTCGCGCACAGGGCGATGATGGCGACGGCGGCGGCCGTGAAGACCGCCAGCACGGCGCCGACCGTCAGGGCCGCCACCGTCGCGATCACACCGCCCAGCCACATGAGCGGGGCCAGAAGCCCCTGGTGGCGGCGGTTCTGAAATCCGATCGAGGCGAAACGGTCGTTGGTCATTGCTGATCCCTGTTGGGCGCGGTTTGGCGAACCGAACCAACGCCTGAGCCGCCAATGTCGGTCCATAGAGATGAACCGTCAATGACCGGACGCATCACAGGCGAGTGTGACGCACTGGACCTCACAGCGGCTGGTCGGCCAAGACTGTGGCCCCGTCGCCGCGCATGCGGGCCGTCTGGACCTGACGAAGGGCCGCCTGGGCCGACGGATCGGCCATAACGCCGCCCAGCATGACGAGAGCGCGGGCGGCCTCGGACTGGACTCCGAACGCCTCGGACAGTGCTTCCCAAGGGGATTGCGCCTTGGGGAAGCGCTTGTAGCGGACCGACTGGTCCTCGGGGATTTCGGCCAGTTCGCGGGCCTTGGCGATGGCTTCGCTCACGCCGCCCAGTTGGTCGACCAGCCCCAGGCTGCGCGCCTGGGCCCCGGTCCAGACCCTGCCACGCGCGATCTCGCGGACCCGGGCGATCGGCAGGCGGCGACCGGTGGAGACCCGCTGAACGAACTCCTCGTAGGTGCGATCCATGGAGGCGGCGAAGGCCGCGCGCTGGCCCTGGTCGAAGGCGGTCGCCGGCGAGAAGGCGTCGGCATAGTCGCCGCCCACCGACAGACCGCGCAGATCCACGCCGAACCGCCCGAGCGCCTCGGACACCACGAACTTGCCGCCGAACACGCCGATGGAGCCGGTCAGGGTCGAGGGCTGGGCCACGATCCAGTTGGCCTCGGAGCTGATCCAGTAGCCGCCCGACGCGGCGTATTCGCCCATCGACACGACCACAGGCTTGCCTGCCGCCTTGGCCGCGCGCACGGCGGCAAGGATCTGCTCGGACGCCTCCGGCGAGCCACCGGGCGACGAGACGCGGAAGACGATGGCCTTGACCGAGCTGTCCTCAATGGCGTCGTAGATCGCCTCGGCCGTGCGGTCGGAATAGATCGACGAGCCGCCGCCGAACCCGCCGGAACCGCCCGCGCCGGTCACGATGGCGCCCTCGCCCCCCACGATGGCGATGGCGTTGCGGCCCGAGCCGGAGCGCAGGCCCTTGGTCTCGGCGTAGTCGTCGAATTCCAGGATGTCGGCACCGTTGCCGGCCCGGCGCTTGGCCTCGGCCTCGGCCTCCTCGACCTGGCCGATCTTGTCGACCAGCTTCAGCGTCAGGGCCTGCTGGGCCGAATAGGGTCCGGCTTCCAGCGTGGCCTTCAGAGCGGGTGCCTCGACGCGGCGATCCAGGGCGGCGTTGGCCACGGCCGAGTCGTAGATGGAGGTCATCCAGGCCGTCATCGCCTCGCGGTGCGGGCCGGTGTAGTCACTCTCGGTGAACTCGTTGACGGCGTTCTTGTATTCGTAGCGCTGCTCGAACTGGGCATCGACGCCGTAGCGTTCGAAGGCCCGGCCCAGGAACACGCTGTCGGCCGAGAAGCCCGTGGCCTGGAAGTTGGCGGTGTTCTGCATCCACAGCTCGGACGCCGAGGCCCCGACCATGTAGCTGGAGATGACCGTCCCGACGGGCATGAACCCCTGCGAATGGGCGATCACCGGCTTGCCCGCCGCGCGGAAGCGTCGCACCGCCTGACGGATTTCGTCGGCCGAAGCGGGGTTCAGCCCGGCCTCGGGCAGGCGGATCAGCAGGACCTTGACCGCGTTGTCGCGCTCGGCCTGAGCCAGGACGTCGACGACCTCCAAGACCGACAGGCCCGATCCGCCGAAGGCCGCGAAGGGATTGTCGACCTCCTGATCGGTCAGACCCTGGCGCAGATCCAGTTCCAGCACCGTGTTGGCGGGCGTCACCGTGGGGCTGGCGGTCGCCGCAGCCCCGATGATCAGCACGATGGGCAGGACCACGAGGAACAGGATCAGCCCGGTGAAAACACCGAGCACCGTCAGGAAGAACTGTTTCATAGGCGGGAGAGCGTCCGGTCAGGCGGCCACGGTCGGCCTTGGATCGACCATAGGCATGGGACCGTCACCGTCAAATGAAGGTCGCGTAACCCACGAAGGCCGTCAGACCGATCCCAGCGTCCGCAGCCGGGCTCGCGGATGGACTTCGTTCTGGCTCATGACCACCGTCTGGCCGCGGAAACGTTCGATGATCGAGCGAACGTAGGGACGGATCTGGGGGCCGGTCAGCAGCACCGCCGCCTCGCCGGACATGGCGATGCGCTCGAAGACGTCGCGGGTCGAACGGATGAAGTCTTGAAGCCGGCTTGGGGCCATGGCCAGCTGCTTGTCCTCGCCCTGGCCAACCAGGGCCTCGGCGAAGGCGGCCTCCCATTCGGGCGACAGGGTGACGATGGGCAGGGCCCCGTCCTCGCCCTTGTGCTGCCAGCAAAGCTGACGCGCCAGGCGGGTGCGGACGTGCTCGACGAGGGTGGTCACGGAGGAGGAATGCGGCGCGGCTTCGGCCAGGCCTTCCAGGATCGCGCCCAGATCGCGGATCGAGACTTTCTCGCGCAGCAGGGCCTGGAGCACGCGCTGGAGCGTGGTGACGGTGACGACCGAGGGCACCAGTTCGTCGACCAGCTTCTTCTCCTCGGGTCCCAGCTCGCGCAGCAGCTTCTGCACCTCGGCGTAGGAGAGGAGATCGGCCATGTTCTCCTTGAGGATTTCGGTCAGGTGGGTGGTCAGCACGGTCGAGGGGTCGACGATGGTGTAGCCGCGGAAGGTCGCCTCTTCCCTCAGGGTCTCGTCGATCCAGGTGGCGGGCAGGCCGAAGGCAGGCTCCTTCGTATGCTCGCCGGGCAGTTCGACCTGGCGGCCGGCCGGGTCCATGGCCATCAGCGAGCCCAGACGCACCTCGCCGGTTCCGGCCTCCATTTCCTTGATGCGGATGGCATAGCCCTGGGTCGGCAGGCGCATGTTGTCGAGGATGCGCACCGACGGCATGACGAAGCCGAACTCCTGGGCGAGCGCACGACGCAGGGCCCGAACCTGATCGGTCAGGCGTCGGCCCTCCAGGTCGTTGATCAGGGTCAGCAGCGAATAGCCCAGCTCGATCTTGACCTCGTCGATGGTCAGGGCGGTGGAGATGGGTTCCTCGACGTCGTCCTTGGGCTTGGCGTTGACGGCGTCGTCCTGGATCGGCTGGGGCTTCAGCTTGGCCCGTCCCAGACGCCAGGCCATGAAGCCGGCACCGGCGGCCAGGCCGACGAACGGCAGGATCGGCATGCCGGGGATCACCGCCAGCAGGGCCGAGGCCGCGGCCACCATGCCCAGGCTGACGGGGTTGGTCGCCAGCTGCGAGACCAGGGCCTTGTCCGCAGAGCCCTCCACGCCCGCTTTCGACACCAGGAAGCCCGCGGCGATCGAGATGATGATGGCCGGGACCTGGGTCACCAGACCGTCGCCGATGGTCAGCTGGATATAGGTGTTGGCCGCCTCGCCGATCGGCAGACCGTGGGTCGTGACCCCGATCAGGATGCCGCCGATGGCATTGATGAAGACGATGATGAGCCCGGCCATCGCGTCGCCGCGCACGAACTTCGACGCACCGTCCATGGCCCCGAAGAAGGTCGATTCCTGCTCCAGTTCCTTGCGCCGCAGCTTGGCCTGATCCTCGGTGATGAGGCCCGACGACAGATCGGCGTCGATGGCCATCTGCTTGCCCGGCATGGAGTCCAGAGTGAAGCGGGCGCTGACCTCGGCGATGCGGGTCGAGCCCTTGGTGATGACGACGAAATTCACCACCAGGATGATGGCGAAGATGATCACCCCGATGATGAAGTTGCCGCCCATCATCAGCTCGCCGAAGGCGGCGATGACCTGACCGGCAGCGTCGTGACCCTCGTGGCCGTGGGTCAGGACCAGGCGCGTCGAGGCCAGGTTCAGACCCAGGCGGAACAGGGTCGACACCAGGAGCACGGTCGGGAAGATGGCGAAGTCCAGCGGCCGCTTCATCATCAGCGCCGTCATCAGGATCAGCACCGAGGACACCAGGCTGAGCGCCAGCAGCAGGTCCAGCAGGAATTTCGGGACCGGCAGGATAAGGAGGAGGATGACGCCGATCACGCCGACGGCCATGCCGACCTCGCCGCGCAGCAGCCAGCCGCGGACGTCCGACCCCGAGGGTCGGGCCAAACCGTCCTTCATCAAGATGGGGGCGTCGGTCATGCGTGTCCGAGTTCAGCCAGAGCCAGCCGCGTCGCCTCGGCGATGACGGCCTCGTTCTTCGGATCGTCGGTGGCGGCGTGGTAGTAGGCGGCGACGATGACTGGCGCGCCGGACGGCGGATACAGGATGCCGATGTCGTTGGTCGGGCCATAGCCGCCCGTGCCGGTCTTGTGCGCCACGCTCCAGCCGGCGGGGACGCCGCCCTTGATGCGGGCCATGCCGGTCGGCGTGTCCACCATCCATTTCAGCAACAGCGCCTTGTGCTCGGCCGAAAGCGGCGTCGCCGGATCGAGGAACAGCCGTTCGATATTCGCGGCGGATCGCAGCGGCAGGATGGTGTCCTTTTCGCCGTCCAGCCGGTTCATCTGGGGCTCGAACCGGTCCGCGCGCGTCGTCGCGTCGCCGAGGCCGCGATAGAAGGCCTGCATGGGCTCGATACCGCCCATGGCCTTCAGCAGCAGGTTGGCGGCGGGGTTGTCGGACACCTCGACGGTACCCTTCAACAGGGCCTCGACGCTCAGCGAGGCACCGATCGCGGGCTCGGTCACCGGCGCGTGGTTGGTCATGTCGGCGCGGGTGACCGGGATCATCCGGTCCAGTCGCTCCTCGCCCGCCTGGACTCGCATCAGGGTGGCTGCGGCGAGATACATCTTGAAGGTCGAGCAGTAGACGAAACGCTCTTCGCCTCGCCAGGCGAGGACGCGGCCGGTCTGCATGTCCTTGGCAGCGAAGCCGAGGCGTCCGCCTTCGCGCGTCTCCAGATCAGACAAGTCGAAGGGTTCAGGGGTCGCCGGTGATGCGGGCGCGGCTTCGGTAGGCGAGCGCGTGCAGGCCGCGATGGCGAGGGCGCCGCCGCTGATCAGCATCGAGCGACGGACGAGCTCAAATCCTCCCCCGTTGGGGGAGGTGGCACGAAGCGAAGCGGAGTGACGGAGGGGGCTCGCCGCGAGTGACGGTGTGCGCGGTTGACCCCCTCCGTCTGCTCGCAAGGGCTCGCAGCCACCTCCCCCGACGGGGGAGGATTTGTCACGATCTTTCGTCACGCCGCGCTGGCCCCATAGCCCGCGCCGGCGACGCCCGTCTGGGGTGCCATGATCGGGGTGCCTTCGTCGGCGTATTCGTTGAGCTTGTTCCGCAGCGTCCGGATGGAGATGCCGAGGATGTTGGCGGCGTGGGTGCGGTTGCCCAGGCAGTGGCTGAGGGTGTCGAGGATCAGCGACTTCTCCATCTGGGCGACGGTCTGACCGACGTAGGCCCGGCTGACGGCGTCGGCCGTCTGGGCCGCCCGCGCGGCGGGTCCGCTGTCCGACAGGCCGCCGATCGCGCCGGTCAGCGGCTGGCCGTCCGGCAGGCGGATGGCCTCGACGTCGATCTCGGGTCCGACCGCCAGCAGCACGGCGCGGTGCATGGCGTTCTCAAGTTCGCGCACATTGCCGGGCCAGCGGTGGGCGGCCAGCGCGCGGCGGGCATCGGTCGAGATGACGCGGACCGGCACACCGTTGGCGGCGGCGTATTTCTTGACGAAGTGATCGGCCAGAACAGCGATGTCGCCGGGCCGTTCGCGCAGAGACGGCAGGCGCAGGTTCACGACGTTCAGCCGGTACAGCAGGTCCTCGCGGAAGGTCCCCTCGGCCACGGCCTTGGCCAGGTCGCGGTTGGAGGTGGCGATGATGCGGATGTTGACGGGCACCGGCTTGGTGCCGCCGACCCGGTCGATGATCCGCTCCTGGATGGCGCGCAGCAGCTTGGCCTGGAGCCGGGCGTCCATCTCGCTGATTTCGTCCAGCAGGAGCGTGCCGCCGTCGGCCTCCTCGAACTTGCCGATGCGACGGGCCACGGCGCCGGTGAAAGCACCCTTCTCGTGCCCGAACAGCTCGGATTCCAGCAGGTTGTCGGGAATGGCGGCGCAGTTGACGCTGATGAAGGGCCGCTCGGCGCGCTTGGAATTGGCGTGCAGGTACCGAGCCATCACCTCCTTGCCGACGCCGCTTTCGCCGGTGATCAGGATGGAGGCCTCGGAGCGCGCGACCTGGTCGGCCAGCTGCGTCACCGCCTTCATGGCCGGGTCGGCGGAAATCATCGGCCGGTCGTCGTCGGCCACGGCCGCCAGCACCGCCGCGATCAGGTCGGCCTCGGGCGGCAGGGGGATGAACTCCTTGGCCCCGGCGCGGATGGCGGCGGCCGCCTTGTCCGCGTCGTTGTCGATGCCGCACGCGACGACCGGCACGAAGATCCGCTCCAGCTCGTTCGCCGCGATCAGACCGGCGATGTCGAGGTTGTAGTCGACCATCAGGAGGTCGGCGCCCTGCCCGCGACGCAGCTGTTCCGTCGCCTGGTCCGTGCGCTCGACGTGATTGACCTTGGCGCCGTGCGCCATGGCCATCTTCACCGCCGCCGCGAGCTGGCCCGAAAGCCTCGCCACCACCAGAAGCCGCATGGGTCTTCTCCTCTAACCTACTGGAGCACCGGGCCTTAGGCGGCCTGGTCCTCGGTCTTGATGATTTCCGTCATGGTCACGCCCAGGCGGTCCTCGACGACGACGACCTCCCCGCGGGCAACCAGGCGGTTGTTGACGAAGATGTCGATGGCCTCGCCGACCTTGCGGTCCAGTTCCAGCACCGAGCCACGATTGAGCTTGAGCAGTTGCGCCACGGTCATGTGGGCCTTGCCCAGGACAGCCGAGATGTTGACCGGCACGTCGAACACAGGGGCCAGGTCGCCGGCGGACTTGTCCCCTGCCTCGTCGACCGTGGCGAGGGCTGTGGAGTCTGGAAACTCTTCCAGGGCGAGATCGTCGGCCATTAGAAGTCACTCCCGGAGGGTAGGGTTTCGGCATGGCCGGCCTCGGACGCGAGCGCCGAGGACAGGGCCTTGGAGATGCGGTCGGCCGCAGCGGCCGGGTCGAAGTCGGCGCGGCCGTCGGCCCATTCCAGACAGAAGGCGGCGACGGGCATGGCGGGATCGTCCCGGAAGGCGACAGCGCCGGAGAATCCGGCGTCGACCGCCAAGGCCTCGAGCTTGACCCGGACGGCGTCGTCGAGCCCAGAGGCGCGCACCACCAGCCGCGGCGTGGCGTCGATCTCCTGGCCCAAGGCTTCCAGCGCCGACTGAAGCGGCCCGAGCGGTAGCCGATCCAAGGCGGCCGCCGCGATCACCCGGGCGGCGGTCAGGGCCAGTTCGGCGGACTGCTCGCGGTGCGTCTGGGCCACATGGTTCAGGGCCGGGACCGCGGCGGCCATGGCCTGGCCTATGGCGGCGATCGCCATGGCCTGGATGCTCGCCGTCTCGGCCAGGGCGGCTTCGCGCGCCTCCAACCGGGCCTGGGCGAGCAGGGCCTCGACCTCGGACGGCATATAGGCCCGCTTCATCGGGCGGAAGGTCGAGGCGCGCACGACCGTTCCCGCGTCGTCGAACTCGGTGTCGAAGGCGAAGGGGCGGCTGGTCATGGGGGCGGACTGGGTCATGTCAGTAGATCAGCTCGTCGTCGCCGGACGCCCCGGCCAGCATGATCTCGCCGCGCGCCGCCAGATCCTTGGCCACCGTGACCATGGCCATCTGCGCGGTGTCGACATCCTTCAGACGCACCGGCCCCATCGATTCCATGTCCTCGCGCATGATCTTCGACGCCCGCTCGGACATGTTGGTGAAGAACATCTCGCGCAGCGGCTCCGACGCGCCCTTCAGGGCCAGGGCCAGCTGGTCCTTCTCGACCGCGCGCAGCAGGGTCTGGACCCCGCCCGGATCGAGTTTGTTGAGGTCCTCGAACACGAACATCAGGGCGCGGATGCGCTCGGCCGACTCGCGGTTGCGCTCTTCCAGCGCACCGATGAACCGGGCCTCGGTCTGGCGGTCGAAGGAGTTGAAGATGTCGGCCATCATCTCGTGGCTGTCGCGCTTGGACGTGCGGGCCAGGTTCGACATGAACTCGGTGCGCAGGGTCTGTTCGATCTTGTCCAGGATCTCGCGCTGGACCGGCTCCATGCGCAGCATGCGCTGGACGCACTCCATGGCGAAATCCTCGGGCAGGGCGGTCAGCACCCGCGAGGCGTGATCGGGCTTCACCTTGGACAGGACCACCGCGACCGTCTGGGGGTATTCGTTCTTCAGATAGTTGGCGAGGACGGCCTCGTTCACATTGCCGAGCTTGTCCCACATCGTGCGGCCGGCGGGACCGCGGATTTCCTCCATCAGCCCTTCGACGCGCTCGGCCGGCATGAAGGAGGCGAGCAGGCGCTGGGTCTGCTCGAAACTGCCCATCACCGAGCCCGAACCGGACATGCCCGAGACGAACTCGACCATCAGCTCCTCGACCACGGTCGAGCTGACCGTGCCCAGGGCGGCCATGGCCTGGGAGATTTCCTTGACCTCGTCGTCGTCCAGACCCTGCCACAGCCGGACGTGGTCTTCGCCGAGCGCAAGCAGGATCACCGCCGCCTTTTCCGGGCCGGTCAGCTTCTTGGCGTCGTCGACGGACGCCTTCTTGGAGACCATCCGGGCGGCCATCAGCCCTCGTGGACCCAGCTGCGGAGAATCGCGGTCGATTCATCCGGATGCTTCTCGACGAAATCGGCGACCTTCTTGACCGAGGACGCCTTCACCTGACCCTCGATCCGGGCGATGTCGAGCCGTTGCTCCATCTCCGACGGGCCGCCCAACTGGCCCATCGCGCCGCCGACGACCGTGGTCTGCAGCGACGTCACCGGCACTTGTCCGCCGCCGGCGCCGGCACCGGCCAGCGCGGGCATCCCGCCACCGCCGCCCGAAGCCGACTTCATCAGCGGCCGAAGGACGAAGAAGATCAGCAGCAGGCCGGTGATCAGCAGCACCGCCAGCTCGACACCGCGCATGATGTCGTTCTTGGTGAAGTTGAACAGCGGGTCGCCCCCGTCGGTGCCGCCCGCGGACACCAGCGCGTCGCGATTGAAACGGACGTTGGTCACGCGCACCTGATCGCCCCGCGCCTGGTCGAAGCCCATGGCGGCCTTCACCAGGTCCTCGATCTGGGTGATCTCCTCGGCCGAGCGGGGCTCGTAGGTCGGCTCTCCGCCCGGCTCGGCGGCGGGCGTCAGCTTGCCGTCGACGGCCACGGCCACGGACAGCTTCTTGACTTCGCCCGGCTCCTTTACCGTGGTCGTGGTGGTGTTGGAGATCTCGTAGTTGGTCGTCTCGCCGTTGACGCTTTCCGTCGAGCCCAGCGGGGTCGTGGCGGCGGCCTCGCCGCCCGGGATGTTGTTCGTCGCCGTGGCCCCGCCGTCCGACACGCCCGTGGTGTCCTGGGACTGGCTGCCGTTGGTCGAGGTCGAGCGGACCACCTGGCCGTCGGGGTCGAAACGCTGCTCCTGGGTGGTGGAGCGCGCCATCTCGATGTCGGCGGTGACCTGGACCCGCGCGGCCCCCGCGCCGACGACGCCTTCGACCAGATCCTTGATGCGGGCCTGCAGCTGAGCCTCGGTGTTGCCCTTGGCCTCTTCGGCGGTGGCCGAAGTGAAGCCCTCCTCGTCGTCGCCGGCGGCGAGGGTCTGGTTGGTCTCGTCGACCACCGTCACCTTGCCGGGCTTCAGGTTCGGAACCGACGACGCGACGACGTTGCGGATCGCGCGGACCTGATCGGTGGACAGGGCGCGCCCGTTCAGGCCGACGACGACGGCCGCGGTCGGATCGGCCGCGTCCGCCTGGAACAGCTCGCGGCGCGGCAAGGCGATC
This sequence comes from Caulobacteraceae bacterium, assembly GCA_947475735.1. Classification (GTDB taxonomy): domain Bacteria; phylum Pseudomonadota; class Alphaproteobacteria; order Caulobacterales; family Caulobacteraceae; genus Brevundimonas. The sequence goes on along the minus strand of CANJLQ010000005.1, from coordinate 68,773 downwards.
TGGACGCGGGCCGAAGAGATGCCGCGCATCGACATGATGGTGCGGGCCAGCTCGCCCTGAAGCGCGCGCTGCTCGCTGATCTGCTGCTGGAACTCGGTCTGACCCATGACCGACTGGTTGTCGAAGATCTCGTAGCCCACCGAGCCGGAGGTCACGAGACCCCGCCCGGCCAGCATCAGCCGCGCCTCGCCGACCTGGTCGCGGTTGACCATGATGGTCGAGCCGTCGCCGCGCGTGGAAAAGGGAATGCCCGCCTGCTCCAGCGAGGCCGTGATCTCTCCCGCTTCGCGAAGGTCGAGGTTGGAATAGAGCAGGGCGTCAGGCGCCTGGCCCAGACGCATCATCAGCACGACCAGGGCCGCCGCCACGCCCGCGCCGACGCCCAGCACCATGGCGAGCCGGCCGATCCCGAATCTCTGCAACGCCGCCGTAAAGCCGCCCACGCGTCCCCACCCGAATACTGGCGGGTGCCCAGACACGCCCGCTAGGCAGAAACTGCCGCCCGCGTGGTTAACGGCGCTTTAAACGGGATGTCTGAGGCGAGAAATCAGGCCGCCGCGAAGAGCAGCCGGCCCGAGCCCATGCGCTCGCGCAGCATCGGCAGGTCCGTGTGGGCGGTGGAGAAACAGCCATAGGATCGGCCCAGCTTGCCTTCGCGGGCCAGGAACTCCGGATCGGCATAATCGGCGCCGTGGATGATGATCGCCCGGTCGCGCGCCAGATTGTTAGAATACTCCAGTCCGTCCAGCAGGACGTTGGGGCCTTGCTGAGCGCCCCAGCTGGGACCCGCCGTCGCATAGGCCCCGACGGAGGACATATGGCTGTCCGGCTCGTTGGAAAAGCGCCTCGCGAAGCCGGAATGCTCGGGATCGGAGCCCCGTCCATGGCTGGTGCGCAGAGCCGTGACACGCCCCCCGATCAGATCGACCTCATAGAGGCGCTGTTCGCCGGAGAACTTCTGGAAATCGACCAGATACATCCGGTCGCGCAACGGCAGGCGCTCGTGGTGGATGTCCAATGCCGCCATGGCCCGGCTCATCAGTTCGGGGCGAACCAGACGCTGTGGATCGAGCGGGGGCGGTGTGATCTGGACGGCGGCGGTATAGGTCGGCGGCGACGGCGGGACCACTTCGGTCACCGCGACCGCGACCGGCGGAGGCCCTGCCGTGGCGCATCCGGCCAGCATGGCCGAGCCGCCCAGAATGATGCCCCGTCTCGATAGCCGCATGCGACGCCCTCGTTGCGGTTATGCCGAAGTCACGGCTTGTTTCACAAATCAGACCCCCGGTTCAAGGGAACACCTTGGCGCAAGGCACGGGGTCGTTAAGGTGCGCGCCTGATCGGGAGGTTGTTCATGAAGTCCTTTGCCCTCGCCCTGCTCGCGAGTTTCGCCGTCGTCGGCGCTTCGCAGGCGCAACAGAGCCCGCCACCACAGTCGATTCCCCAAGGCGGCGAAACCGTGTTCGTTCAGGCGGGGCGGCTGTTGGCCGACCCCGCGAGCGGCGTTGTGCTGCGCGATAAAACTCTCGTGATCACCGGCGGGCGGGTGACCGAAATCCGTGACGGCTTCGTCGGCCAAGGCAATGTCGTCGACCTGCGCCAAGCCTTCGTACTGCCCGGGCTGATCGACAGCCACGTGCACCTGACCAGCCAGCAGAACCCCAACGCCCGGCTGATGGGCGTCACCGAAAGCGACGCCGACCGCGCCATCCTGGGAGCCCAGTACGCCCGCCGCACCCTGATGGCGGGCTTCACCACCGTCGCCGACCTGGGCGGATCGAACAACGCCGTCTTCGCCCTGCGTGACGGGATCGCGGGGGGCCAGATCCCCGGCCCACGCGTCATCGCCTCGGGTAGTTCGGTCTCCATTCACGGCGGCCATGGCGACGCCAACGGCTACAGCGAGGAGATCCTGCACATCCTGTCGGGCGAGAGCATCTGTTCGGGCCCCGAGGACTGCATGCGCGCCGTTCGCACCCAGGTCCGGGCCGGAGCCGACGTCATCAAGATCACCGCGACGGGGGGCGTGCTGTCCAACACCGCAGCGGGCCTGGCCCAGCAGTTCACCGACGCCGAACTGGCCGCCATCGTCGAGGTCGGTCACCGCATGGGCCGCCGCGTCACCGCCCACGCCCACGGTGTCGACGGCATCAACGCCTTCCTGAGGGCCGGCGGAGATTCCATCGAGCACGGCACCTATCTGGACAACGAGTCCATCCGTCTGTTCCGCGACAACGACGCCTATCTGGTGCCGACCCTGCTGGCCGGGGACTTCGTGGCCCGCGTGGCGTCCAGCCCCGGCAACTTCTTCACCCCCGCCCAGACCGCCAAGGCGCTGGAGGCCGGACCCAAGATGCTGGACATGGCCGCGCGTGCCCATGCCGGCGGCGTCCGGATCGCCTTCGGCACCGACTCGGGCGTCTCGGCCCACGGTGACAACGCCCAGGAGTTCGCGCTTCTGGTCCGCGCCGGCATGACGCCGCTGGAGGCCGTACAGTCCGCCACCGTCGTCGCCGCCGAGCATCTGGGACTGGCCAATGAGGCGGGCAGGATCGCCGTGGGGATGCCGGCCGACATCGTCGCCGTCGACGGCGATCCCCTGGCCGACGTCACCGTGCTGGAAGACGTGGACTTCGTGATGCGCGGCGGTGTCGTTCACCGCAACGACTAGTCTTTGATCGGAGGCGGGGTCGGGCTAGTCAGCGGCCCATGACCCTGCCCCTTCCTCTCCCCACCCTGTCCGCCGTCGCCGCCGACTATGACGTCCTGCTCTGCGACGTTTGGGGCGTGATCCACAACGGCCGCGAGAGCTGGCCCGAGGCGTGCGAGGCCCTGACCCAGTTCAACCGGCAAGGCGGTCAAGTCGTTCTGATTTCCAACTCGCCGCGTCCCGCCTCGGACGTGATCGAGCAACTGGACCGCCTCGGCGTGCCTCGTGCCAGCTGGCAGGCCTTCGTCACCTCGGGCGATGCGACGCGAGCGGAGCTGTCCAGGCGCGCGCCCGGCCCGGTCTGGATCATTGGGCCGGACCGCGACTGGCCCCTCTATGACGGACTGTCCCTGGAACGGGCGGAGGGCGCGGCGGACGCCGCTTTCCTGTCGGTCACCGGCCCGGTCGACGACGAGACCGAGACGCCCGAGGACTATCGCGACCGCCTGGCCCCCGCGGCCGCGCGGGACCTCGAAATGATCTGCGCCAACCCCGACCGCATCGTGCAGCGGGGCGACAAGATCATCTACTGCGGCGGGTCGCTGGCGGACCTTTATGAAACGCTGGGCGGACGGGTGACCATGGCGGGCAAGCCGTTCGGCCCGATCTATGCCCTGGCCCTGGCCGAGGCCGAACGGTTGATGGGGCGGCCCGTCGACCGCTCGCGCGTTCTGTGCATCGGGGACGGGGTGGTGACCGACGTGATGGGGGCCAATGCCCAGGCGCTGGACTGCCTGTTCATCGCCCAGGGGATCCACGGCGACGCCGCGCGAGGGGCGGACGGGTCGCTGGATCCGGAAAAGGCGGCGGCGCTTCTGAGGGCCGAGACGACCTATGCCCGCTACGCCGCGCTGGAGCTACGGTGGTAGTCCTCGCCAAATCGCCACGGCCCCGCTAACACCGGATCATGATCACCGGACCCCACGCCTCGGGCGGCTATATCCTCGAAGAACTGTCGCCCGGCATGGTGGCGATCAAGGACGTGGTCATCACCGAAGAGCGCATCCAGCAGTTCGCCGAGGCGTCCGACGACTTCAATCCCGTGCACATGGACGAAGCCTTCGCGTCCAGGACCGCCTATCGCGGGCGGATCGCGCATGGACTGCTCAGCGCCTCGTTCGGTTCGGCGGTGGTGGGCACCATTCTGCCTGGGGCGGGCGCGATCTACCTCAGCCAGACCCTGTCGTTCCACAAGCCAGTGCGAATCGGCGACGTCGTCCAGGCGCGCATCACCGTCGCGGCGGTCGATGCGGAATCAGCGCGCGTGACGCTTCAAACCGAAGGCTTCGTCGACGGCGAGATGATCATGGGCGGAGAGGCGATCGTGCGCGTGCCGCGCCGCCGTCGTCCCGCCAAGGACTGAGCGGGCCGCCGTGCCCATCCAGATCGTCACCGGCTGGCGCGACCTATCGCCTGAGCATCGCCGAGCCGCCGCCGCCGTCGGAGCCTTCGATGGCGTGCATCGCGGCCATCAGGCGGTGATCGAGGCCGCTCGGGACGCGGCGACACGACTGGCAGCCCCCCTCGCCGTCGTCAGCTTCGAGCCCCACCCGCGCCGCTGGTTCCAGCCCGAAGCGGCACCGTTTCGTCTGATGACGACAGATCAGATGGCGCGCGCCCTGGAGGATCAGGGCGTAGACCGCCTGCATATCCTGCCCTTCGACGCCGAGATGGCGGCCATGTCGGACGAGGCCTTCGCGCGCGATGTGTTGGCGGCGGGACTGGGCCTGAAACACGCCGCCGTCGGCTTCGACTTCACCTATGGCAAGGGGCGCACGGGCTCACCCGAAGCCCTGGCCCGGATCGGACGCGACCTGGGGTTCTCGGTGTCGGTCACGGACCGGGTCGACGACCAGAGCGGCCTGAAGTTGTCCTCCAGCGCGGTTCGAGAAGCGCTGGCCGCTGGCGACATGGCCCGCGCCGCCCGTATTCTTGGGCGTCCCTTCGCCATCGAGGGCGAGGTGGTGCACGGGGACAAGCGGGGTCGGACCATCGGCGTGCCGACCGCCAATGTGCGCATGGGCGACTATATGCGTCCGGCCTATGGCGTGTTCGCGACTCGCACGCGCCTGCCCGACGGTCGGCTGATCGAGGGCGTCGCCAACCTGGGCGTGCGGCCGATGTTCGAGACTCCGGAGCCCCTTCTGGAGGTCTGGCTGTTCGACTTCACGGGTGATCTGTACGGCCAGATCGTCGAGACCGAGTTGGTCGAGCGTTTGCGCGGCGAGATGCGCTTCGACGGCCTGGACGCGCTGAAGGTCCAGATCGACGCGGACGCCCAGGCGGCGCGGGCGGCGCTGACCACCCGCGCCTGACGGATCAGCCGGCGGCCTCGGCGACGGCCATCAGGGTGTGGTGTAGAGACCGGTCGCCGTCGACAATGTCGTCCACCTTCCAGTTCGCGCCTTCGCGGACGAGTTTCAGCCGCATCTCCTTGGCCTGGCCGGCGTTGGTGAAGCTGATGTTGGCGTCAGCGGCGTTCGGATCGGCTTGGGCGACCGCCAGGGCGGTGACGACGAACTCGCCCTGGTCCTGGCAACCGCAGAAGGGGTCGTAGTTCAAGTTGGGCACCTCGCCCTTGGCGGCCTGGACGTCGGCGGCGACCAGGGCGTTCAGGGTGCGCGAGAACAGGGGGTCCTGGCCGGGGGCCGGAGGCTGTCCCGTCGGGCCGCCGGCGACATAACGGGCATAGATGGCGCGAACGAAGGGTTCGGGACCTTCGGCCTGCACGGCGTAGATCGCGTCGCGGCCCTGGACGTCCGCGGCGACGGCGGGCGCGGTTGAGGTCTCGGCTGTCGGCGTTCCAGCCTCTTCAGCGGGCGAACAGGCCCCGAGGGTCGCCACGCAGGCGACGGCCATCAGCGGCTTCAGGAAACGGTTGCTCATCTTTTCCCCCAGTGTTGGAACACCATCGAACGGCGGTTGGGCGGACGTTAGCCGAACGCGCCGCTTTTCCCAGCCCCCTGGCCCTGATAGGACCGCCTCCATGCAAGGGCGCTCGGTCACCTCGATCCGGATTAGCGGCCCGGCGGCGTAAGGCGGGGCGCACAGCCCCCACGCCGACCGGGTCCTTTCCCACGCCGTCCGCCCATCGACTTTTCCGAGACAGACCATGTCCGACGCCCCCGCCGATTCCGCTCCCGCCGGTCGTGACTACCGCGAGACCGTCTTCCTGCCCGAGACACCGTTCCCCATGCGCGGCGGCCTGCCGCAGAAGGAGCCGACGATCCTCGAGCAGTGGGGCGATCTATACGGCCGGCTGCGCGCCGAGCGGCAGAAGCAGAGCGCGCCGCTGTATGTGCTTCACGACGGTCCGCCCTATGCGAACGGCGACATCCACATCGGCCATGCGCTGAACAAGACGCTGAAGGACTTCGTGGTCCGCAGCCGGTTCCTGCTCGGCTACGACGTCGATTACGTCCCCGGCTGGGACTGCCACGGCCTGCCCATCGAGTGGAAGATCGAGGAACAGTTCCGCGCCAAGGGGCGGCGCAAGGATGAGGTCTCCAAGGCCGAGTTCCGGAAGGCGTGCCGGGAGTATGCGGCCGGCTGGATCGGGGTGCAGGCCGAGCAGTTCAAACGGCTGGGCATCACCGGCGACTTCGCCAATCGCTACGCCACGATGGACTTCGGCACCGAAGCGGCGATCGTGAAGGAGTTCCACAAGTTCAAGAACTCGGGCCAGCTGTATCGCGGGTCCAAGCCGGTGATGTGGAGCCCGGTCGAGCGGACGGCCCTGGCCGACGCCGAGATCGAATATCACGACCACGTCTCGCCCACGATCTGGGTCAAGTTCCCCGTCATCGCGGCGACGGACGATCATCCTGACGACCTGCTGGCGTTCCGGCAATCGACGCCCAGCGTGGTGATCTGGACGACCACGCCGTGGACGATTCCCGCCAACCGGGCGATCAGCTTCGGGCCCGAGATCGCCTATGGCCTGTATGAGGTTCAGTCGATCGAGCAGGGCCTGGAATTCCAGCCCTGGGCCAAGGCGGGTGACCGGCTGATCCTGGCCGACAAGCTGGCCGAGGAGGTGATGAAGGCGGCCAAGGTCGCGACCTTCACGCGGCTGGACGACATCGACCCGGCGGGCCTGGTCTGCGCCCATCCCCTGGCCGAGCTGGACGACGGATACCGGTTCAACGTGCCTCTGCTGGACGGGGATCACGTCACCGACGACGCGGGCACGGGATTCGTTCACACGGCGCCGGGGCATGGCGCGGACGACTATGAGGTCTGGCGCGCGCATGGGCATCACGAAGTGCCGGACACCGTCGATCCGGACGGGGCCTATTATCCGGGCGTGCCGCTGTTCGCGGGGCTCAAGATTCTGGAGACCGAGGGCAAGAAGCTGGGCAAGTTCGGTCCGGCCAACGGCGCGGTGACCGATAAGCTGATCGAGGCCGGGACGCTGCTGGCCAGAGGGCGGCTGGAGCATTCCTATCCGATGAGCTGGCGCTCGCGCGCGCCGGTGATCTTCCGCAATACGCCCCAGTGGTTCATCCGCATGGACACGGCGCTGGACCACGGCGACGGTGCGACCCTGCGCGAGGTGGCGCTGAAGTCAATCGACCAGACCGCCTTCCATCCGGCGGCGGGCAAGAACCGCATCCGGTCGATGGTCGAGGGTCGCCCCGACTGGCTGGTCAGCCGCCAGCGCGCCTGGGGCACGCCCCTGGCCATGTTCGTGGACAAGCACACGGGCCAGCCTCTGCATGACGACGCCGTCGATGCGCGGATCGTGGCGGCCATCGAGAAGGGCGGGGCCGACGCCTGGTTCGAGACGCCGGACGCCGAGTTCCTGGGCCTGCATGACCCTGCGAACTACGAGAAGGTTCAGGATATCCTGGACGTCTGGTTCGACAGTGGCTGCACCCACGCCTTCACCCTGGAGCCCCGCGATCCCGCCAAGGGCTATGTCGGCGACCGGCCCAGCCACTGGCCCGCGGACCTGTATCTGGAAGGCTCGGATCAGCATCGCGGCTGGTTCCAGTCGAACCTGCTGGAAGGGTCCGGCACGCGGGGCCGGGCCCCATACAAAGCCGTCCTGACCCACGGGTTCACCCAGGACGAGAACGGCGAGAAGATGTCCAAGTCCAAGGGCAACACCGTCGATCCGGCCACGGTCATCAAGGAGAGCGGGGCCGACATCCTACGCCTGTGGGTCGCCCTGGTGGACTATGCCGAGGACCAGCGGATCGGAAAGCAGATCCTGCAGACCACGGTCGACGCCTATCGCAAGCTGCGGAACACGGTCCGCTATCTACTGGGGGCGCTGTCGGACTTCGACGAGGCCGAGCGGGTCGAATACGCCGAGATGCCGCCGCTGGAGCGGTTCATCCTGCACCGGTTGTGGGAGCTGGATGGCCAGGTGCGCGCAGCCTATGAGAGCTATCGGTTCCAGGACGTGGTGCGGCCGGTGCTGGAGTTCTGCGCGGGCGACCTTTCGGCGCTGTATTTCGATATCCGCAAGGACAGCCTGTATTGCGACCGGCCCGACGCGATCCGCCGGCGGGCGGCGCGGACGGTGATGCAGGAGGTGTTCCTGAGGCTGACCGCGTGGCTGGCCCCGCTGACGCCCTTCACCATGGAGGAGGCCTGGACGACGCGGTATCCGGATCAGGGCACGAACTGCGCGCGGGTGATCCCGGAGACGCCGGCGGAGTGGGAGAACCGCGAGGAGAAGCAGCGTTGGATTCTCGTCGGTCTTGCCACGGAGACAGTAACCGGCGCGCTCGAAAAGGCGCGTCAGGAGAAGATGATCGGGGCCGCTTTAGAAGCCGCTCCGGTCGTGTATATCGCTGACCCCGCCATCGTCGCGGCCTTTGAGGGGCTTGATGCGGCTGAAGTTTTCCGCACGAGCCAGGCACAAATGGTCTCTGAGGCGGGACCAGACGACGCATTCCAGCTTTCCACCATCAAGGGCGTGGCGGCTGTCGTCGCTCTGGCTGACCATCCCAAATGCGCCCGCTCGTGGCGACGGGTGCCAGACGTCGGCTCCGATCCCGCCTACCCCGACCTCAGCGCCCGCGACGCCGACGCGGTTCGCTGGTGGGACGCGCAGCGCTGATCCTTCTCCCCTTGCGGGAGAAGGTGGCACGCGAAGCGTGACGGATGAGGGGTTACACTCGGTCCGGCCGATGAGGGTCCAACGGATCAGCGAATCCGCATCTCCGTACCCCTCATCCGGCCCTCCGGGCCACCTTCTCCCGCAAGGGGAGAAGGATACCGAAGAGCAGCCCTCCTACTACCGCGTCGCCGGGGCGGCGGTCTCGGGCAGGGGTGGAACCACCGTCATGGTGCAGCCGCCACCGATGCGCTGGGCGACCTCGCAGGGGTAGACTTGCTGCACGGCGAACTGGGTGTCGAAGCGGACGATGACGCCGTTGCCGGCGGCGCACTTGGCTTCGAAGAAGCTGCCGTTGGCGTTGGCGCCCATGTAGCGGGCCTGAGTCGGGTCGCAGGCGGCGGCCTCGGCGCTGGAGGCGAAGCGGGCCTTCAGCGTCGCGTTCTGCTCGGCCGCGGTGGAGAACCTGCAGGTGCCGTTCTGGCCGACGACCTGAACGCACTCCGTCAGCTTCCAGCCGGTCGGCAGGCGCTCGATCCAGGCGCCGTCGACACCGTCGCAGCCGACTTCGTAGATCAGGTTCTCGTCGCGCGACTTGCCGATAGAAGCCCCCTGATCGACCGTGCAGGTGATGCCGGCCTCGGCGGCATAGGCGCGGACGACGCGGACGACGTCGGTGTTTTGGGGGATCAGGCACTGGGTGCCGACGTCAGCGGCCGGGTCGCGCGAGCGCTCGATGTCAGCCTGGCCGGCGAGGAGCACGCAATCGATGGCGCGCGGGGGGGTCGAGGCGATCAGGATGTAGCCCGGCCCCGAGGCGCAGGCGGCCTCATAGGTCAGGAAGTTCTCTTCGGTCTGTCCCAGCAGGTTGGCCGAGGTGACCTGGCAGCCGGAGGCGGCGGCGGTGGCGACGACCTGGGCCGAGGCGGCGATCTCTTCCGGCGTCGGCGGGGCCGGTTGGCTGTTGCGGTTGCGGCGATTGGCACCAGCCTCGGGCGCGCCCTCCCCTTCGGTGTCGCCTTCCTGGGCCTCCTGGTCGCGCGCGGCCGCCGCGGCGGCGGCGCGCTGGGTCCGGGTCTGGGTCGCCTCGGCCTCGCCGGAGGCGGCGAAGACGGCGCCGCCGGACATCAGGTTCAGACTGAGGGCGGCCATCGAGACGGCAACGAGGGGGGACTTGGACACGGGAAGGCTCCTGGACGCTTGGCGTTTCGTCCTCAGCCTTGGAGGCGGGTCGGGACGAGGTCAAGACCGTGACGCGGCGGAAACTGGACGACCCGCGCAACTGTCGCTAGGGTCAGCCCGTTGCGATTGGAGACGGACTTGGCAGACGGCCCCATCATCACGGACGTCCCCGTCGTCGCGGACGCGGCCACCGAGGGCACGGAGTCCGCTCGCGGTCTGACCTATCCGCTGGGTCCGCCGCCCGCGCCGGGCGAGGCGGTCGAGGCCGCGCCGGGCGTGCTGTGGATGCGGATGCCGCTGCCGATGGCGCTGAACCACGTCAACGTCTACGCGATCGCCGACGGCCCGGGCTGGGTCATCGTCGACACCGGCCTGAGGACGCCCGAAACGATCGCGGCGTGGGAGGCGGCGCTTGCGGGACCGCTCGGTGGACGGCCCGTGACGCGGGTGGTCTGCACCCACATGCATCCCGACCATATCGGCCTGGCGGGCTGGCTGTGCGAACGGTTCGCGGCGCCGCTTCTGATGACGCGGCTGGAGTATGTCACCGCCCGCATGCTGATCGCCGACACGGGCCCGGCACCCGAAAGCGGTGCCCGGTTCTTCCGCGCCGCCGGCTGGGACGAGGCCCGCATCGAGAAATGGCGCGGGTCCTACGGCATGTTCGCCAAGGGCGTGGGGCCGCTCGCCCCGAGCTACCTCCGGCTGAGCGAGGGAGACGTTCTGAGCATCGGCGGGGACGACTGGACGATCCTGATCGGCGACGGGCACAGCCCCGAACACGCCTGTCTGTGGAGGAAGTCCGACGGCGTGCTGATTTCGGGCGACCAGCTGCTGCCCCGAATCTCGTCCAACATCTCGGTGTGGCCGACGGAGCCGATGGCCGACCCCCTGAGCGACTGGATGGCCTCGCTGGACACCCTGGAGCGGACCCTGCCGGGCGACACCTTCTGCCTGCCGGGTCACGGCGAGCCGTTCACTGGCGTCCTGCCGCGCGTCGAGGCGCTGCGGCGCGGGCACGAGGTTGCGCTGAAGCGGCTGGAGCGGACACTGCGGACGCCGAGCCGGGCGGTCGATGTCTTCCCTGCCCTGTTCGCCCGGCCAGTGGGCGACGGTCTGTTCGGCATGGCCACGGGCGAGGCGATCGCGCACCTGCACTATCTTGAGCGGCACGGCCGCGCCGAACGACACACCGACGCCGACGGCGTCGATTGGTGGACCCTCATAACCAAGGAGATGGCGGCATGAGCGAGCCCGTCCTGACCGCGCTGAACGACGGCATCCTGACCGTCACGCTGAACCGGCCGGAGAAGAAGAACGCCATCACCCAGGCCATGTACGCCGTCCTGGCCGAGGCGACCGAGCGGGCCCGAACCGACGACGCCGTGCGCGTCCTGCTGTTCCGGGCCGAGGGCGACAGCTTCTCGGCGGGCAACGACATCGCCGACTTCATCGCCATCGGATCTTCGGGTGGCGGCCAGGTGGTCGATGCGCCGGTGTTCCGGTTCCTGAAGGCCCTGGCCGATCTGGACAAGCCGGCGGTGGCCGCTGTCAGGGGCCGGGCCGTGGGCATTGGGCTGACGCTGCTGCTGCACTGCGACATGGTCGTGGTGGCCGAGGACGCCCTGTTGTCGGCGCCGTTCGTGAACCTGGCCCTGGCGCCGGAGGCGGCGTCGTCGCTGCTGCTGCCGATGGTGGTGGGCCATCAGCGGGCGTTCGAGATCTTCGCCCTGGGCGAACCGATCGACGGGCGCACCGCGCTGACCTGGGGCCTTGCGAACCGGGCGGTGCCGGCCGCCGAGGTCGATGCGGTCGCCGCCGGCCTGGCCGCCAAGGTGGCGGGGCGAGCCCCCAACTCCATCAGGAAGACCAAGCGGCTGATGCGCGACGCCGAGGGGCTGTGGGCGCTGATGCAGCGCGAGGGCGAGGCCTTCGGATCGCAGATGTCCAGCCCCGAGGCCATGGAGGCCTTCATGGCGTTCAGCCAGAAGCGGGCCCCGGTGTTCGGCTAGGTGGCGAACACCTTCGCCATCAGTCGCTCCAGAGCCTCGGCGTCGACCGAGTCGAAGGCGGCCTTCCTCGTCGCGTCAACGTCGAACACCGCGATCAGAGCGCCCGAGCCGTCGAACACCGGAACCACGATCTCGCTCTCGGACCGGCCGTCGCAGGCGATATGGCCGGGAAAGGCGTGGACGTCCTCGACCAGCTGGGTCCGGCCGGTCTCGGCCGCCGTGCCGCACACCCCGCGCCCGAAGGCGATTCGCAGGCAACCCAGGGTGCCCTGATAGGGACCGACCACCAGCTCGCGTTCCCGGGTCGGATCGACGACGTAGAAGCCCGTCCAGAAATAGTCCTCGAAGGCGTCGGCCAGCATCGATGCCACCGTGGCCATGCGCGCCGTCCGGTCCGGCTCGCCGTCCAGCACGGCCAGAACTTCGGCCTCGACCTCGGCATAGCGGGCGGACTTGTCGGCGGGACGATCGGCGCGGGCGACATAGGACATGGAACGGTTCGCTGAACGAGAGACGGAGGCGCCACATAGGGCTGGAGCCCCGACATTGCGAGGTCATGGCCGTCACCGACCGATAAACCTCTGATATCTGTGGACGAAGCGTGGCCGCGCGATATTCAGGCCATTGTGCGGCAACGCTTTGTCGTCAAACAGCGTTAACCATGATCGGAAGTTCACTGGACCCGGGCCCGGGTTTGGAGAATGGTTAACGACGAAGCGGCCTCGGCCGTTGGGGGAACGGGGTAGAGTATGCGCGACGGCGACGCCACGACCGACGACCAGCCGCGCCGCCGGATGCGCGGCCCGATCGCCGCTGTCGCCGCCATCACCGTGCTAGCCCTGGTCGCCGGCTCGGTCGCCAGCTGCAGCGACCCCAACCTGGCCTTCTGGCGGCGTGACGGCGGTGGCGTGAACGCCAATGCCTGTCCCCGCCCCCAGTCCGTCACGGGCTCGGAGTTCAACGCCCAGGAAGCTGGCTTGCGCCAGCTGCGGCGCGCGGCCTTCCGCGGCGACTTCTTCGCCCAGCTGGAGCTGGGCAGCCGCTACGCCGCGGTCCGGGCCACCGACAAGAACATCGAGGACCCGATCGAGAGCGCAGTCTGGACCGGCCTGGCACTGGCCAACGACGAGGGCTATGCGCCGATCAACCGGGTCAACCGGGGCGGGCTGGGCGGCTGGCGGCCGGTGTCCCGCTACGACGACTGTCGGGCGTGGGAACGCCATGTCGCCTATCAGCGGCTGGACGCCCAGCTGTCACGAATGACCATGGAGGAACAGGGCGAGGTCCGGAACCGGATGATCTACGTCCTGTCGACCCAGGATGCCGAAGGCTTCCGCGCCCTGGCCCGCCTGCATGACGCCCTCTACGGCCCCTTCGGCGAACCGTCCGACAATCGCGAAGCGCGCGAGGCCGTGGGCCGCAGCCCCAACGGGCAGGTCGATCGTCGTCGCGCCGGCTACTATTCCGCCGTCAGCCTGTTCCCCAGGAACGACGTCGACGCCTATCTGTACAACTACCTGGCGGTGCAGACGGGGGACGTCGGCGCCTATGTGCTGCTGAAGGATTTCGAGCGGTCGACCCCGGCCCGCTCTCGCTACGGGGCCTTCGTCGAGGCCAAGGCGCGGCAGTGGGTGCCGCCTTACGAATTCTATCCCAACGAGGCCCCGGCCTCGGGCGTGCCCTTCTCGGACGAGAGCCGGCCGCGCGGCGACGCCTATGAATATGCCCTGGGCCGCATGGCCGAACTGCCCTTCGTCCACGTCGGGCGGGCGTTGCGCTACCTCGGCGTGACCGAGACGGTGGCGGAACGGTCCAACGACCTGTCCGCCCGCCAGATCCAGACACTGGAAGCCATGCTGGGCCACAACATGGAATCGCGGCTGTCCTATCTGGAGATGGTCCGCGCCATCCAGCTGGCGGCAGTCAACGGCTCGTCGGAGGCCCAACTGGTGCTGGCGGTCATGTATTCCGAAGGCATCGGCGTGCCGACCGACTATGCCCGGGCCTTTCACTGGTATTCCCAGGCCGACAAGCAGGGCAGCCCCGAGGCCAAGTTCGCCATGTCGACCTATTTCGCCCTCGGCGTCGCCGGGGTGGCGGACCAGGACAAGGCCGAGGCGGTGGCCTTGCGCATCGATTCGGCGCTGGCGGGCTTTGGTCCCTCTGCCTCTCGCCTGCAGGCTGTGCTCGCCCAGGTTTCCCGTTCCCAGCGTCGCTGAAGGAGGAGATGATCCGATGAAGACGTTCGCCGTCGCCGCCTCCGCCCTCGTCGCCCTTGCGGGTCTCGCCGTCGCGACGCCCGAGGCCGCGGCCCAGACCGCCGCCCGGGTCGAGAGCCAGACCCGGCCCAACTTCGGCCTGCTGCTGGACCCGCCCACGCGCCAGAGCCGCCCGCGTCAGAACCGGCGCTGGAGCTATGGCACGCACCGGCCGACCTTCGGCCCCGACCACCGCCCGCCATACGTCCCCGGCGGCGAGGAGATCGTCCTGGTCGACTGCGGCGGCAATCCGGGCACGGGCGCGGTCGAGGCGGCGGTCCAGCGGGTGCGCCCCGGCGGCACCCTGGTCATTCGCGCGCGCAGCGGGCCCTGCGTCGGCTGGCTGAACATCGACAAGCCCATGACCATCATCGGCGAGGGTGGCTTTGACCCCCGCCGCTGGAACCAGAACCCGTCCCCCACCCTCCAGGCCCCCGACGGCCTGCCCTGCATAACCGTGGCGCAGGGCGTGCGGCTGGAGCTGCGGGACGTCGTCCTGGCCTCCCCCAACGGTAGCGACGCCGCCTGCGTGGTCGGCTATGGCGCGAACATCGTCATGAACCGCGTCGGCTTCCGCCATGTCGGGGACGAGGCCGCCATCTATGCAGACGGCGGAACCCTGGATCTGCGCGACACGGTCATCGACGCCCAGACCATCGCGCCGGCCATCGTGGCGGACGGCGCGACCCTGACCGCCTGGGAGACGGTGGTGACGGGGGCCCAGTCCGGCATCGACATCACACCTGGATCGGGCGAGCCGTCGCGGATCGATTCCGTCACCCTGTCCGGCGTCGAGACCCCCAACAACTTCGGCCCGCGCGCCATCGGCCTGCTGGTCCGGTCGCGTCGGGATTACGGTCGGGTCGAAGTCACCAACACCAAGATCTGCGGCTATGCCGAGGGGGTGGCCATCGAGGGCGCGTCTGTCTCGATCAGCGGCTCCAAGATCTGCCGGTCCGACAAGGGGCTGGTGCTCTACAACGGCGAGTTGACCCTGACCGACAGCCGCGTCCGGGCCGACACCATCGGCGTGGCCCTGTCGTCCGGCCGGGCGATCGTGCGCGACAACGTCTTCGTCGGGGTGATGGACGTCTTCTACCGCGAGTACCGGGCATCGCTGGAAGCCTCGGGCAACCGCGTCTGGTCCAACAACCAGATCTGCCGGCCGACCTATCAGCCCCGCTATCGCGACCGCTATGCGCCGCAGTGGGCCCAACGTCCGGACCAGGGCTATGCGTGTCAGTACACCCCCTTTCCGCGCGACTGGTGGGACGACATGGACGGCGGCTATGGCGACCCCTACGACGACTACGCCTACCAGCCGGACAACTACGGTCGGTTCCAGCAGGGCTACGGCTGGTACGACAGCCAAGGGCGCTACATCGACTCCGACCGCCAGCGCGGCGACGATCGATGGCGTAACCGATAGGCCACAGTTCAAACGTGTCGATGGTCAAAAATCGTTCGCCATGCGTCTTAAATCGGTCTGACGCGTAACTGCGCAGGTCAGGCCCTCTCCGGCCGCTGGTAGGAACATCGAACATGACCAAGACCTTCGCCGCCGTCAGCACGGCCGCTCTCGCCCTCGTCGCCATGCCGGCCGCCGCCCAGGACTGGCAGGGCGGATACCTCGGGATCGCCGGCGGATACGGCTTCGTCGCCGACGAAGAGAACGAGACGACCGTTTTCGACACCAATCTGGACGGCACCTTCAATGACACCGTCCGCACCACCACCGGTGCCGATGCCTTCGCCACGGGTCCCGTGCCCGGTGGCTTCTGCGGCGGATCGCCGAACGACAACAACCTGGCCGGCGGCTGCGAGGCCGACGAGGACGGCGAGGGCGAGCTGAGCTTCCGCGGCGGCTATGACTGGCAGTCAGGCGCGATGGTCTATGGCCTGGTCGCCGAGTACACGATGCTGGAAGCCTCTGACACCGCGACGGCCTTCAGCATCACCCCTGCCCTGTACTCGTTCGAGCGCAACCTGGTTGCCGTTGCCGCCGTGCGCGCACGGCTGGGCTACGCCGTCGGCGGGTTCCTGCCCTATGCCACGGCGGGCGTCGCCTACGGCACGTTCGAGAACGAGTACAACACCAGCAACACCGTCAACACCTTCACCCCGATCAGCGACGGCAGCGAGAATCTGGGCTTCCAGGTCGGCGCCGGCGTCGAGACCAAGGTCAACGATCGCATCCGCCTGGGCGTCGAGTATCTGTACACCAGCATCGAGGACGACTCGGACTTCACCGTCCGGATCGCCGGCGGGGCGGCGACGAGCCCGTTCCGCCTGGTCAATGCCAACGGCACCGATCAGCGCCGCTCGGCCTCTGACTTCGACCTGCACTCTGTCCGCTTCACGGTCGGCCTCAGCTTCTAAGCCCAACTCTCTCCCGATGACGCTTCGGCCCGGCCTGTTCGCAGGTCGGGCCTTTTTTCGGGGTGGGAGGTGGTAGGCCCGGCAGGACTCGAACCTGCAACCAGACCGTTATGAGCGGTCGGCTCTAACCATTGAGCTACGGGCCCCCGGGGGCAGCCACCCGCCTAGCAGGGCGCGTCGGGACGGGAAAGCCGTCGACCTGTCGTCGATGTCACCTTGATGAACGGCGTCTGCAAGCGGAGCCGTGCGGGCGTTCAGGCGTTCACGGTCAAGGTGCCGCCACGACCGCGCAGGAGACTGCGGCCGTCGCTTGTTCTCGTCTCCGCAAAAGGCTGTGTCCCCATGATCCGTAACCTGCCCTCCCTCAAGACCGGAGCTGCCCTGATGCTGAGCGCCGCCGCCATTGGCCTGTCGGCTCCTGCCGCCGTCGCCCAGTCCGCGCCCACCGCTCCGATGCAGGTGCACGCCATGGCCACCCAGCCCGCCCTGAACCTGTCGGCCCACGGCGAGGTCAAGATCGCGCCCGACATGGCCACCATCACCTTCGGCGTCACCACGGAGGCCCCGACCGCGCGGGCCGCCATGGCCGACAACGCCAACCGCATGGCCGAGGTCTTCGCCGCCCTGGGCCGTGCCGGGATCGAGCCGCGCGACATCCAGACCTCGGGCCTGAACCTGTCGGCTCAGTACGACTATGTGAACAACCAGCCGCCCCGCCTGCGCGGCTATCAGGCCTCCAACCGGGTGACCGTGAGGATCCTGGACCTGACCGAGGTGGGCGATGTCGCCGACGCCGTGGTCGCGGCCGGCGTGAACCAGATCGACGGCATCGGCTTCGGTCTGCAGGACCCGAAGGCGGCCGAGGACCAGGCCCGGGTGCTGGCCGTGCGCGCGCTGCAAGACAAGGCGCGGCTGTATGCCCAGGCCCTTGGCGTCGAACTGGGCGGCATCCGCTCGCTGAACGAGGGCGGCGGCTATCAGCCCCAGCCGCCGATGCCGATGCTGCAGTTCGCGCGGGCGGAGTCGGCCGACAGCGCCGGCACCCAGGTCGCCGGCGGCGAGCTGACGGTGCGGATCGACATCACCGGGACGTATGATCTGCGGTAGGGCCAAGGGTCTCCTCCCCGTTCGCCGGTTGGCGAATGGGGAAGTGGCACGCAGCGAAGCGGAGTGACGGAGGGGCTCTGGCCGCAGCGCGGTCGAGACCGCGCAAAGACCCCCTCCGTCTGCTCGAAAGGCCTCGTATCCACCTCCCCAACTCTGGGCAACGGGGGGGGGGGAGGAGACATTGACTACTCACACTGTTGCAGTTTCTCGCGCCTCTCCTATATCTTCGTCCTAGCAACATCGCGGCGGGATGGCCCGCCGGTGGAGAGACGACATGATCGACGTCAGACCCTTCGACAGCCTGGGCGGCGCGGACCACGGCTGGCTCAAGGCCAAGCACCATTTCTCGTTTGCCAGCTACTATGATCCCTCGCGGATGAACTGGGGAAATATCCGCGTCTGGAACGACGATGAGATCGCGGCCAACTCGGGCTTTCCGCCCCACCCGCACTCGGACATGGAGATCATCACCTATGTCCGCGACGGGGCCATCACCCACGAGGACAGCCTGGGCAACAAGGGCCGGACCGAGGCCGGCGACGTTCAGGTGATGAGCGCGGGCACCGGCATTCGCCACGCCGAATACAATGTCGAGCCCGAGACGACCCGCATCTTCCAGATCTGGATCGAGCCGACCCGGCGCGGCGAGAAGCCCGCCTGGGGGGCCAAGCCGTTCCCGAAGGGCGACCGGGCCGGACAGTTCGTGGTCCTGGCCTCGGGCTTCGATACGGACAGCGACGCCCTGCCGATCCGCACCGACGCGCGGGTGGTCGGCGCGACGCTGAAGGCGGGCGAGAGCGCGACCTATCCGCTGGGGGCCGCCCGTCGCGGATACCTGGTCCCGGCCAAGGGCGCGGTCGAGGTCAACGGCGTGCATCTGAACGCCCGCGACGGCGCGGCCATCACCGGCGAGGACACCCTGACCGTCACGGCGGTCAATGACGCCGAAATCGTCCTGGTCGACGCGGCCTAGGCAGCCGGCGCCGGGCGCTCCATCACCAGGCAGGTCGAGGTCGCGGTGGCGTAGAGCTTGCCGTCGAGGCCTTCGAGGCGGGCTTCAGAGAAGCTCGCCTTTCGGCCGGCCTGGATGATGGTGCCGATGCAGCGCACCGGAACACCCTCGGTCAGGGCCCGGTGGAAGACGGTCTTGATCTCCAGCGTCGTATAGACCTGACCAGGCTTGAGCATCGAATGCACCGCGCAGGCGCAGGCCGAATCCAGCAGGGTCGCCATCCAGCCGCCGTGAACCGTGCCGATGGGATTGTAGACCGCCCGTGTCGGCGTGCCCTCGAACACCACCCTGCCCTCCGCGACCTCGGTCAGGCGATAGTCCAGCGTCCGGGCGATGGGGGCGGCGTTCTCCTCGCCCCGGAAGGCCAGGCGCAGTTGTTCCACGCCCGGCAAGTCGGCGGCGAGGTCGAAGATGCTGGTCATGGCGAACGGCTCCCGAAAGGTCCGTTCACAATAAAGACGGACGTGCGCGAGGCAAGCCCGTCGAGCAGATCCTACAGGCCCGGCAGCTTGAACCCGCCGTCGCGGCGCGGCTGGATCAGGATGGACTGCTGCGTCCCTGTCAGGGCCTGCAGGCGAGCGGCCTCGGTGGCGGCGTCGATGGTCACGGCGCCCTGGGCGGTCTGGGTCTGGATCGGAGCCTGGGTCGCCGCGTCGTCGCGACGCCAGAACAGGACCCGGTCAGCGAAGCTCTGTTCCTTGTGCGCCAGATCGCCGAACTCATCGTCGATAACATAGCGGGCCAGGGGATCGGCACGGTCGGCGCCGGCGGCGGTGACCAGGGCGGTCTCGCCCGGCGTGCGGGTCACGGCCTGGCGCTGACCCAGCAGGATCTGGCGGGCGGCGCTTTCGGGGGCCAGTTCCTGGGGCCGGGGCTGGCCGGGCGCGGGCGGACGCAGCCCGTATTCGGGCGGCACGGTCAGGGGCGCGGAAGCGACGGTGACGAACTCGTCCGGCACGACCTTGGTCAAGCCGATGGACTGGCGCACGCTGCCGCAGGCGGTCAGGGCCACGGCGGAAACGACGACGAGGGAAACGGTCAGCAAACGCATGGTCGGTTTCGGCTCCGGCGCAGGGGGCGCGCTCAGCAAGTCAGGGACGTGTGGCGACAGGAAAGAGCGGGTGATTACGCCTTTTCGTGGGCCGCGCCAACGGGCGGTTTCTTCTCGGACATCACGCTGTCGAGAATGAGCAGGGCCACGCCGACGGTGATGGCGCTGTCGGCCAGGTTGAAGACCCAGGGAAACACCCCGGTGCCGGAGAAATCGACGAAGTCCACGACATAGCCGAAGCGGATCCGGTCGATCACGTTGCCGATCGCACCGCCGATGACCAGGCCGATGGCCGCGACCAGCATACGCCGCTCTGCCTTCAGCGCCCACCAGGCCAGGGCCCCGGCGACCAGGATCGAAAAGGCGCTGAGCGCCCAGCGCGCTTCGCCCCCGCCGAACAGGCCGAAGCTGACGCCGGTGTTCCTGACCATGGTGAACTGGAAGATGCCTGGGATGATCTCGGCGAAGACATAGCCCGGCGGTATCATGGCGGGGTCGGACACATCGGCCGATCCCAGGACCCATGCCTTGGTCAGCTGGTCCAGGATCACGACGACGAGGGCGAAGCCATAGGCCGCCCAGGCGATACGAGGGATTTTCATGCGGCGGGGGTTAGCAGGCCGACGGGCTTGTCGCCAGCGTCCGCTTGCTCGCTTGATCGACGCTGCTTACCGTCGCGGCGATGCGCATCGCCACCTGGAACGTGAACTCGGTCAATGCCCGCCTGCCGACCGTGCTGGCCTGGCTGGAAGCGGCGAGCCCCGACGTCGTCTGCTTTCAGGAGATCAAGACGGTCGACGAGAAGTTCCCCAGGGAGCCGTTCGAGAGCCTGGGCTACAACGTCGAGGTCCATGGGCAGAAGAGCTACAACGGCGTCGCTCTCCTCTCGAAATTCCCCGTCTCGGAGGTCCGGCGCGGCCTGCCGGGCGAGGACGGGCTGACCGAGGGCGCCGAGGATCAGGCGCGCTATATCGAGGCCCTGATCGAGGCCCCGCGACCGGTCAGGGTTGGCGGGCTGTATCTGCCGAACGGCAATCCGATCGGCACCGAGAAGTTCGACTACAAGCTGCGCTGGATGGCGCGGCTGAACGCCCACGTGCGCGACCTGCTGGCGCAGGAAGAGGCCTTCACCTTGTGCGGCGACTATAACGTAATCCCGACGCCGGACGACGCCAAGAACCCGCAGGCCTGGGTCACCGACGCCCTGTTCCAGCCCGAGAGCCGGGCGGCGTTTCGCGCGCTGAAGGGGCTGGGGCTCTATGAGGCGGGCGAACTGGGGAACCAGCCGCCGGGCACCTATACCTTCTGGGACTATCAGGCCGGGGCCTGGCAAAGGGACCACGGCATCCGCATCGACTTCCACCTCCTGTCGCCCCAGGCGGCCGACCGGTTCGTCGGCGTCGAGACCCACCGCGACGCGCGCGACATGGACAAGCCGTCGGACCATGTGCCCGTCGTGGTCGAGCTGGCCGACTGATGGACGAGGTTCTCAGGGTCATCCTGCTGGTGGCGCTGGCCGCCGCCGCCCTGACCACCGTCGCCCTGACGCTGAACTGGTGGATGGAGCCGGAGCGCCGCCTGCGCCGGGCGTTGCTGAAGTCGCTGGGGCGGCCGGCCGAGGTCGAGGCCATGTCCCCGTCGGAGGGCAAGGCGGCGGGGCTGGATTTCGACAGCGGCCAGGTCGCCGTGCTGTGGGATCGGGGAGCGCACGGCCTCGTTTATGGCTTCGACGAGGTCGAGGGCGGCGAGATCATCGTCGACGGTCATGTGGTGGCCCGCATCCGCCGGGGCGAACCGCGAAAGGCGCTGGATGTCATGGCGCCGGACGCCGAGCTGGTGACCCTGCGCCTGCTGTTCGCCGACGCCCGTTGGCCCGAGTTCGAACTGGCCCTGTGGAACGCCCTGGCCCCCACCCACACCGGCACCCCGCCCGAGGCCCTGCGCCTGGGCCGCCGCTGGCTGAGCCACCTGGAAGCGTTGCTGAAATAGTCGCGGGGGTTTCGCCGGGCGGGCGAAGGGACTAAACAGCCGCCTCGTTTTCCCTCCCCTCGACTGCCTCAAGGACCCGCCCGTGGCCCGCCTGTTCGACGCCTATATCATCGCCGACTGGACCGCCGCCGAGGGCAAGAAGCTGGGCGAGAACTCCGTCTGGATCGGCGTGGCCAAGCGCGACGTGCGCTTTCGCCTCTATACCGAGACCCACAACGTCGCGACGCGCGCCGAGGGCGAGGCCATGATCAAGACGCTGCTGGCCGACCACGCCAAGCGGGGCGACCGGGTGCTGCTGGGGTTCGACTTCTCGTTCGGCTATCCGGTCGGGACGGCCGCACGGCTGGGCCTGACGGAGACGCCGGCGTGGTCGGCAGTGTGGAAGTTCGTCGCCTCGAACATCGTCGACAAGGCCGACAACACCAACAACCGCTATCAGGTCGCGGCCAAGATGAACCGGCTGATGACGGACGAGGCGTATCCGTTGTGGGGTGCCCCGGCCAAGCAGGCCCAGCGCTGGCTGACCACGACCAAGCCGCCTCAGGGAACGGGCGACATCCCCGAGTTCCGTGCGACCGAGCTGGCGGTGAAGCAGGGCAAGCTGCAGCCCAAGTCGAACTGGCAGATGCACGGCGCGGGCGCGGTCGGGGGTCAGACCCTGGTCGGTATTCCGATGGTGCGGCGCCTGCTGGAGCATCTGGGGCCGTCGGCGGCCGTGTGGCCGTTCGGGACGGGCTGGCGGGCGCTGGACACGGCCGACGTCGAGCCTCTGTCGGTGCTGGTCGCCGAGGTCTGGCCCTCGATGTGGCCGACCACCGTCGCCGAGGGCGAGTTCAAGGACCAGGCCCAGGTCCGCACCACCGCCGAAGCCTTCGCCCTCATGGACGAGAAGGGCGAGCTGTCGAAGGCGTTCGGGCCGAAGAAGGGTACCGACGATGCTCTGATCGCTCAGGTCGAGGGCGAAGAAGGCTGGATTCTGGGCGTCGGCGTCTAGGGGCTGCCCGCCTCAGGGGTACGGCCGCAGGCCAGGCCAACCGAGACCGCGGGCGCGAAGACCGGTCTGGCCGTTCGGGCCTCAGCGCCCTCGCCCCTCACGCCGGTTGCGGTCGCGCCAGAAGGCCTTGGTCCGGTGACGCCGGTACTGGTGGATCAGATGAAACCGGGCGTCCAGGCCCAGAAACACCAGCCAGAGGGCCGCCACGATCAGAAAAAGGTACGCCACGGTGAGCATCCTGTCTCCTTGCACGGACTGGCAGGACTGCAAAGTCCGCACGCCTCACGGGTGTCTAGCCGATCAGCGCGCGCGCAGCGGCGCGGGCCTCGGCGGTCACGACCGCCCCTGCGAGCATGCGGGCGATCTCCTCGCGTCGCGCCTCATCGTCCAGGGCATCGACGGTGGTAGTGGTGACACCCTGGGCGTCGGCCTTCCTGACCTTCCAGTGGGCGTGGCCGCGCGCGGCGACCTGGGGGCTGTGGGTCACGACCAGGACCTGGGCGCCGGTGGACAGCCGCTTCAGCCGCTGGCCGACGGCCTCGGCGACGGCGCCGCCGACACCCTGGTCGACCTCGTCGAAGATCATGACCGGCTGGCGCTGATCCTCGCGGCCTGCGAGCGCGGCCTTCATCGCCAGGGCGAAGCGGGCCAGCTCGCCGCCCGAGGCGATGGCGTCCAAGGGGCCGAACGGGGTGCCGGCGTTGGTGGCGATCTCGAAGCGCGCCGTCTCGACGCCCAAGGGACCGCGCCGCCCCTCTGCCACAGGCTCCAGCGCCACACGGAAGCGCGCGCGCTCCAGCTTCAGCGGGCCCAGCTCGCCGGCCACGGCGTCGGAAAGCCGTTCGGCTGCGGCCTCCCGCGCGGAACTGAGCAGGGAAGCGGCGACGTCATAGGCCTCGCGCGCCGCCGCCGCCTCCCGGGCCGCGGCGGTCATGGCCTCGGCCCCGTCCTCGATCAGCCGAAGCTGCTCGCGCAGGGCGACCCGCAAGGCCGGCAGGGCGTGGACGGTGGTGTTCAGCTTGCGGGCGGCGGCGCGGAGCGCGAACAGCCGTTCCTCGGCCTTGTCCAGGCGGCCGGGCTCGAAGTCGAAGGCGGCGGCGGCGGCGTCGACCTCGGCGATGGCCTCGGCGGCCTCGACCATGGTGCGGTCGATGGCCTCGGCGGCGCTGGTCAGGCGAACCAGCACCGGGTGATCGTCGCCGACGCCGGCCTGGGTGGCGCGTTGGCGCGCATGCTCGACGGCCCGGAGCGCGGCGGCCAGCTTCTGGCTCAGCTTGTCGCCGCCCAGATTGGTGCGCGCGTCGGCGAGGTCAGCCACGGCCTTTTCCGCCGCGCCCAGCACGGCCCGTTCGCCGGCCAGCTCGGTCTCCTCGTCCTCGCGCGGATCCAGAGCGTCCAGCTCGGCGAGGTTCAGCGAAATCTCCTCGGCCCGCGCCGCCGCGTCGGCCGCCGAGGCCCGCAGAGCCTCCAGCCGCGCCTCGGTCGCCTTGACCCGCTCGGCCGCCGCCGTCACGCCCGACAGTTGGGGCGACAAGCCACCATAGGCGTCTAGCAGGCCGCGGTGCGTCTTCCAGTCCAGCAGGCCGACGGTCTCGTGCTGACCGTGCACCTCGACCAGACGCGCGCCGATCTCGCGCAGGGCCGTCACGCCCGCCGGCTGGTCGTTGATCCAGGCCCGGCTGCGCCCGTCGGCGGTAACGACGCGGCGCAGGATCAGTTCGTCGCCGGTCGCCGCGTCAAAGCCCTTCTCCTCGATCAAGGCGATCAGGTCGGGATCGTCCGGCGCGCTGAAGACCGCCGTCGTCGAGGCCTGTTTGGCGCCCGCCCTGACCAGCCCCGCCTCGCCCCGCCCGCCGAGCGCCAGTCCCAGGGCGTCGAGGATGATCGACTTGCCCGCCCCGGTCTCACCGGTCAGCACGGTGAGGCCCGCCTCGACGTCGAGGTCGAGCGCGTCGACCAGCACGACGTCGCGGATCGAGAGGCGGGTCAGCATGGGCGGGAGCGATTCGGCATCGCTGGCAGTCTAGCGGAGAACAGGGCCAGAACGTCAGCCCGGGATGATTCTCCGCAGCCAGCTTTCGCGCTGGCCGGTCGGTTCGGCGTCGGGGCGCTGGCCCTCTTCGCTCAGCAGGGCATAGGCCTCGGCGTACCAGGGGCTGCCCGGATAGTTGAAGCCCAGCACGGCACCGTTGCGCATCGCCTCATCCTTGAGGCCCAGAGCCAGATAGACCTCGACCAGCCGGTACAAAGCCTCGGGCGTGTGGGACGTGCGCTGGAAGGCCTCGCTCTCGACCACGGCCTGGTAGCGGCCGATTGCAGCCAGAGGCTGACTGGCGCGCTGGTAGTAGCGGCCGATCGCCATTTCCTTGCCGGCCAGTTGATCGTTGACCAGATCGATCTTGACCACGGCGTCGGTGGCGTAGGGCGTGCCCGGATAGCGGCGGGCCACATCACGAAGGCCGGCGAGGGCCAGCTCGGCGCGGCCCTGGTCGCGGCCCACATCCACGATCTGCTCGAAATGGCAGGTGGCGCGCATGTAGAAGGCGTAGGCCGCCGAGGGGCTGCCGGGGAAGAGCTGGATGAACCGGTCCGCCGCGGCGATCGACTCCTCATAGCTGCCGTTGCGGTAGTAGGCATAAATCTGCATCAGGATCGCGCGACGCGACCACTCCGAATACGGATGCTGGCGCTCGACTTCCTGGAAATAGTCGACCGCGTCGGCCCAGCGGTTGCGCTGCAGCCGCTCGTAGCCGGTGTTGTAGAGCAGTTCGACGGGCCGTTCCTCATAGGCCAGGCGCGGGCGCTGGGCCCCGCCGTTGCATGCCGCCACGGTCAGGGAGGCGACGACCGAAAGGGCCAGGACGGACGAGGACCGCAGGGAGATCGGCAAGTCGAAACCTCATGACGCGCAGCCGGAACCACGCAGCGGTGGCGGCCGGATTTTCAGACCGCGTTCTCTAGCACCGGCATTCGCGACGCGCCATGCGCCGCACGACGGCGAACACGGCTTGCGACGAACCCCCCGGCTGGTAAAGGACGCGCCAGACAGACCGTCGTCATTGGCGGAGTGATGACGGCGAAAGGATGACCGGATGAAGCTGCTCTCTGGCAACTCGAACCGGACCCTGTCCCAGGCCATCGCCGACCACCTGGATATGCCCCTGACCAAGGCGCAGGTGAAACGGTTCGCCGACAACGAGGTCTTCGCCGTGATCGAGGAGAATGTCCGAGGCGAGGACGTTTTCGTCATCCAGTCGACGTCGTATCCGGCCAACGACAATCTGATGGAGCTGCTGATCTGCATCGACGCCCTGGTGCGGGCGTCGGCGAAGCGGATCACCGCGGTGATGCCCTACTTCGGCTACGCCCGTCAGGACCGCAAGACGGGTGGACGGACACCGATCTCGGCCAAGCTGGTGGCCAATATGATCACCCGGGCCGGGGCGGACCGGGTGCTGACGATGGATCTGCACGCCGGCCAGATCCAGGGCTTCTTCGACATTCCGACCGACAATCTGGTGGCGACGCCGGTGCTGGCCCAGGACATCAAGGACCACTACCAGCGCGGCAATCTGATGATCGTCTCGCCCGACGTCGGCGGCGTCGTGCGGGCGCGGTCCCTGGCCGAACGGCTGAACGTCGACCTGGCCATCGTCGACAAGCGCCGGCCCAAGGCGGGCGAGAGCGAGGTCATGAACATCATCGGCGACGTCTCGGGGCGGGAATGCATCCTGTTCGACGACATCGTCGATTCGGGTGGGACCCTGGTGAACGCGGCCAAGGCCCTGATGGAGGCGGGCGCGACCCAGGTCTCGGCCTACATCAGCCACGGCGTCCTGTCGGGACCTGCGGTCCAGCGGGTGACGGACGGGCCACTGAAGGAGTTGGTCATCACCGATTCCATCGAGCAGCCGATGGAGGTCGTGAACTGCTCCAAGATCCGCTCCGTGCCTGTCGCACCGCTGATCGGCGAAGCCATCCGACGGATCGCCAATGAGGAGTCGGTGTCGAAACTGTTTGACTGACCGGTCGTCAGGGGCGGGCCTTCGCCTCAAATCCGCCGGGTGGACCGCGTCTTGTCGCCACGAAGTCTAGGGGAGTTTCCTGACATGCGTTTCGCACTCGCGCGGCTGTCCGCGTCCGTTCTGGCCCTGGCCCTGGTCGCAAGCTGCGCGTCGGGCCCCTCCGAGGAGGAGGTGGCGGAACAGGCCCGCGTGGCGGCCGAACAGGCCCGTCTGGCCGCGATCCCCAACATCGCCCTGAACAGCAACGTCATCCAGGAAGCCGCCGTCTATCTGGCCTTCACACGGGACATGGCGACGCTGCGGGGCGGGTTCTCCGATCCCCAGTCCATTCAGGATGCCTTGCGCCGGGGCGCCGCCTACGACGCGCGGCAGGTGTCGCGCGGTCTGGTCGCCTATGCCGCCATCCTGGCCCTGCAGTCGCCAGAGTTCGTGGCGGGTGTGCGAGCCAACGCCACCGACCGTGCCAGCCGCGATGCCCTGGTCGACCGGATCGTCGGTGACCCCGGCTCGGCGTCTCGCCTGCCCGGCGCCGACGCCGCGGCCGGGTTGATCATGGGCACCCTGGAAAACGACGTGCGTCTGCTGCGAGAGGCCGCCGATTCGGTCGAGAACGACGCCTATGCCATCCAGGCCGACGGTCGGCGAGATTGGGCTCGCGTGGCGGTGCCGGACCGCGAGGCACGCCTGAATACCGTGCGCGGCCTGAGCCGCCCCAGCCTGGCCCCCGCCGACGAGGCCGCGCGCCTTTCGGCCGCCGCCCAGTCGGGATCGGGCCTGGGGGTCTCCGCCGACCGTCGGCGTTCGCCCCCCTATCCCCAGTCGGTCGAGAACGCCCTGACGCTGGCCGCCTTGGCCCTGCTGGACGGGGCGGGCGAGAACGCCCGGGCCAACACCGACGCCCTGATGTACGATCGCGCCAGCCTGGACTGTTTCGAAAGCTCCAAGCTCAACCTGTTCCAGTGCCTCGCGGCCTCGCGCCCCAGCTATGAGGACATGTTCTGCCTCGGCCGCCACGTCGTGCGCGATCTGGGTCAGTGCGCCCGAGGCGCCGCCCTGCCCGCCGGGCTGGTCACCGTGGGCGCGCCGACCCAGAGCCGGGTCGAGACGGCCCCGCTGATCTCGCCGCGCGCACTGGAGGACGCTCAGCCGACGCCGCCTGCCGCCGTGGAGCCGACCCCGACCCCTGCCCCTTCGATCGCGACCGGGAACCCGACCGCGACGACGGCCACCCAGCGGCTAAACTCCCAGGTTCAGGCGCCGGAAAGGTGAACTCGCCTCCCGCGATTAACGGACGGAAAACCATAAGGACGGCCTTATAACCCCTTCAGTAGCCCGGCGACGCAGAGCGCCGGGGTGTTTTCGTGGGGAAATCGTCCATGCGTCTGGCCCATCCGCGCGGCCTCTTGCTCGCCGCCGTCGCCGCCGTCGTCCTGTCGGCTTGCTCCACGCCAGAGCCCGTGGTGGTCGTCGAGGCCCCCCCACCGCCACCCCCGCCCGTGACGCTGAACCAGGGCGTCGCCGATGCGGCGTCCATCTACGTCAGCTTCATTCGCGATGTCGGCACCATTCCCGCCGGCGGTTTCCAGGACGCCGAGTCGATCCAGGCGGCCATGCGTCGGGGCGCGGCCTATGATCCGGCCACCCTGTCGCGCGGCATGATCGCCTATGGGTCGATCCTGGCGCTGCAGTCGCCCGAGTTCGTCCAAGGGGTGCGGACCTATGCCGCCGATCCCACCTCCCGGGCCGAGGTGATCGCCAACCTCACGCGCGATCCGGCCTATGCCGCCGGTCTTCCCGGAGCCGCCGCCGCCGCGGGCCTGATCGCCGCCACCCTGGGCCATGACATCGCGACGCTTACGGCCATCGCGGAAGGCGTGGAGGGCGACGCCTATACCATCCAGGAACGCCGCGACCCGCGTCGCCGCTGGGCCGTCCAGCCGATCGCCAGCCGCGAGGTCCGGCTGGAATCGGTCAAGACCATCTCGTCGGGCCAGATGCTGCCGTCGGCGGAGGATTCCGCGCGCCTGTTCGCCGCCGCCAACTCCGGTTCTGGCCTGTCCCTGACCGGCACCAGCGTCGAGGCCCCCTTCACGCCGGCCGTCGTCCATTCCCTGGCCATCGCGGCCCTGGCGGCCCTGGGCGCGGCGGGTGACGAGGCGCGTTCCAGCACCGAGGCGTTGTCGATCGAGACCAACGCCCAGTTCTGCCTGGATATGTCCAAGCTGAACCTGTTCCAGTGCCTGGCCGCCTCGCGCCCCAGCTATGAGGACATGTTCTGCATCGGCCGCCACATCGTGCGCGACCTTGCGACCTGCACATCCGAGGCCGTGGTGCGCCGCGCGCCGACCCTGGAGCCCGGAACGGTCGTGGCCGAGGTGACGCCGGTCCCCGTGGCGGCCGAGGCCACCACCGCCGCCCTGCAGGCCACCGAGCCTCAGCCGAACTGAGGCCATCTGCGGTGCGCGGTTGCGTCGTCTGACGCTTGCGTGTAATAGCCCGCGCTCTTGAATTCGAGGGTCGATGACCCCGCCTGTGCGCGCCCCGTCGGCGCAGGCGCTTTTGTTGTTGAGGCGAGCCCGATGGCCGAGATCATTCTGAACGTGGACGTCCGCGACGGCGTCGGCACCGGCGGCGCGCGCGCCGCCCGTCGCGCGGGCATGGTCCCGGGCATCCTGTACGGCGGCGACAAGGCCCCCGTCGCCATCTCGGTCAACGAGAAGGACTTCCGCAAGAACCTGTACACCGGCAAGCTGCTGGGCCACCTGGTCACGCTGAAGTACGGTGAAGAGACCCAGTCGGTCATCGCCAAGGACGTGCAGTTCGACCCGGTGTCGGACCGCCCCCTGCATTTCGACCTGATGCGCGTCGACGAGAACCAGACCATCAAGATCGAAGTGCCGATCCACTTCATCAACGAGGACCAGTGCAAGGCCTTCCGCCAGGGCGGCACTCTGGAGATCGTCCGTCACTCGGTCGAGATCCTGGTCAAGGCCAACCATATTCCCGAAGACCTGATCGTCGATCTGGCCGGTCACAAGCTGGGCGACACCATCCGCTGGTCGGACGTCAAGGTCCCCTCGGACGTCGAGGCCACCATCACCGACCGTGACTTCGTGATCGCCTCGATCAAGACCTCTTCGGCCGCCATCGCCGCCGACCAGATCGAGGAAGCCATCGCCGAAGAGAACGCCGAGGCCGAAGCCGCCGCCATCGAGGCCGGCGAGGTTCCGGCGTCGGAACAGGGCGACGGCGAAGAAGGCGAGAAGTCGGAAGACTGATCTCTCCTTTCGAGACGTTGAACGCGGCCCCTCCGGCGACGGACGGGGCCGCTTTCGTATCCGGATAGCGCCATGCTGATCATCGCCGGCCTGGGCAATCCGGGCACCAAATACGAGAAGAACCGCCACAACATCGGCTTCATGGCCGTGGACGAGATCGCGCGCCGGTGGCGGTTCGGCCCGCCTCGCGCCAAGTTCCAGTCGGTGATCGCCGAGGGCGAGGTCGAGGGGACGAAAGTCCTGCTGATGAAGCCCCAGACCTTCATGAACGAGAGCGGCCGCGCGGTCGGCGAGGCGGCGCGCTTCTACAAGATCGAACCGGCCTCGGTGATCGTCTTCCACGACGAGATCGACCTGGCCCCCGGCCGGTTCCGCATGAAGACCGGTGGCGGGGCGGCCGGCCAGAATGGGGTCCGCAGCCTGATCAGCCAGCTGGGGCCCGACTTCCGCCGGGCGCGCATGGGCGTCGGCCACCCCGGCGATCCCAAGCTTGTCCATGGCCATGTCCTGAGCGACTTCCACAAGGCCGAGCAGCCGTGGCTGGAGGCGTTGCTGAACGCCTGCGCCGACGCCCTGCCCTTCGCGGTCAAGGGCGAGGATGAGCGCTATCAGGGCGAGGTGCTGCGCCTGGCTCCTGCGCCAAAGTTCAGCCCCCGCCAGGCGGCGCAGGGCCAGGGGTCGGGCGAATAGCCGCGCTTCACTTTCCGGCCCCCGTCCGCTAACGCCCACCCGTGACCCGCTCGCAGGCCGAAACCTGGTCGATCGCGCGCTCGCTGGCCTTTCTGGCGGCGACGTTCGCCATTGTATTCGGGAGCCTGCTGCCCTTCGCGGCGCTGGCGGCATCGACGCCCGGCCACCCGATCGTCATCTGCTCGGCTGAGGGGCCCAAGACCATCGCCACGGGCGTGGACGGCGAGCTCGGCGGGTCCAAGGGCATGGCCGGAGCCAAGTGCGCCGCCTGCGTCCTGACCTTCGCCGCGGACCTGCCTGCGCCGCCGACGGTCCAGCCGGGCCGAGCGGCGACCACCCGCCCGGCGTCCATCTTCATCCGGCAGCACGAAGCCGCGCCGCCGCCCGCGCGGGGGCCGCCCCGGCCGCACTCGACCGCCCCACCTCAAGTCTGAACCAGACCGACATCCGCACCGCGCGTGGCTGACCGCCGCGCGCTCGTCTGTCCCTGATTCAGGAAATCTCATGTCTTCTCGACCGGCGGCTTCGGCCGCTGCCACCCCCCTGTCGGGGGCCTATCGCACCGTCTGGCGCTGGCATTTCTATGCCGGGCTGATCTCCCTGCCCTTCCTCATGCTGATGGCCCTGACCGGGGCGATCTATCTGTACAAGGCCGAGATCGACGATTGGCAGACGCGTGGCGTGGCGGCGATCCCGCCGTCGGCGGCGTCGACGGTCCCCGCCGCCTGGGCCGAGGCGGCGCTGGTGGCCGTGCCTGGCCGGGTCGCGACCCTTCTGGTGCCCGAGCGCGAGGACCGGGCCGTGAAGGTGTCCGTCGAGGCCGAGGACGGATCGCGCCGCGCCGTCTTCGTCGATCCCGCGACCGCGCAGGTCACCGGCCAGGCCCCGGCCGAGGGGGTGACCGAGACCGTCAAGGAGATCCACTCCCTGGTCCTGTTCGGCCCCGGACTGAACATCCTGGTGGAGCTGGTGGCCGGCTGGGCCATGATCCTGGTGGCCACCGGCATCTTCCTGTGGTGGCCGAGGAAGCGCGACGCGGGCGTGGTGACCGTCAAGGCCCGCGCCGGCCGGCCGATGTGGCGCGACATCCATGCGGTGACGGGCCTCTATGCCGGCGCGGCCATCTTCTTCCTCGCGGCGACAGGGATGCCGTGGTCAGCGGTCTGGGGCGATCAGGTCATGGGCGCGGTACGCGAAGCGGGCTTCGGTCGGCCCGCAGCCCCTGCCGCCTCGGACTGGGTCCATGCCGAGCACGCCGAGGCGCCTCAAGGCGTCGGCTGGTCGCTGGAGCATGCCGGGATGACGACCATGGCCGCGCCGCTGAACCTGGACCGCATCCTGGCTTCGGCCGAGGACGCCGGCGTGGCCCGACCGTATCTGGTGACGCTTCCGGCGTCCGAGGACCGAGCCGTGACCGTGGCGTATCAGAACACCCGGTCCGAGGACGCCCGCGTCATCTACTTCGACCGGTCCGGAGACGTCCTGCGCGACATCGACGCCGCCGATTTCGGCACCGGGGCGCGCGCGTTCGAGTGGGCGATCGCCACCCACCAGGGCACCCAGTATGGCCAGATCAACCGCTGGATCATGCTGAGCGCCTGCGTCGCGGTCTGGGTGCTGTCGATCTCCGCGCTGATGATGTGGTGGAAGCGGCGGCCCAAGGGACGGCTGGGGGCCCCCACCGCCCCGCCCGGGCCGCGCGCCAAGGTCGCGGTCCTGGCCATCGTCTTGCCGCTCGCGATCCTCTATCCCCTGACCGGGCTCAGCCTGATCCTCGCCGTGGCGATCGATCAGCTGGTCGCCCTGATCCGCCGTCCGGCCGTCGCCTGAAAGGACCGACCATGACCCGTTTCCTGATCCCGATGGCCGCCGCCCTGGCGCTCGCCGCCTGCTCGCCCGCCGCAGACAAGGCCGCAGGCGGCGAAGCGGCCGCATCGACCGTGACCGTCACCGACGTCCTGTGCCGCCCGACGCCGAACGGGCGCCAGGTCACCGGCTGCTACATGACCCTGACCGCGCCCATGGCCGACACCCTGGTCTCGGTCGCCAGCCCGGCCGCCGCGCTCGGCCAGATCCATGAGAGCCGCATGGAATCCAACATGATGATGATGCGAGAGCTGGAGGCTGGCCTGCCCCTGCCCGCCGGCGAGGCGGTTCAGCTGAAGCCCGGCGGCATCCACGTCATGCTGCTGGGCGTGGCCGAGCCCCTGCGCGCCGATCAGACCGTGCCCCTGACCCTGACCTTCGCCACGGCGGCCCCTGTCGAGGTCGTGGCCAGCGTGGGCCAGCCGCCGGTCGCGGACGAAGACCACAGCGGGCACTGAGGCACCTGTCGGAACGGCGAGCCTGACAAACCGTATCGAACCGGCTAAGGGCTCGCCCTTCCCTGAAAGCGTCCGAGACCCATGGCCCTGAAAGTCGCGATCGTCGGCCTGCCCAACGTCGGCAAGTCCACCCTGTTCAACGCCCTGACCAAGACGGCGGCGGCGCAAGCCGCCAACTATCCGTTCTGCACCATCGAGCCGAACACCGGCGACGTCGCCGTGCCGGAACCCCGCCTGAACGTCCTGGCCGAAATCGCGGGCTCGAAAGAGATCATCCCCTCTCGCATCACCTTCGTGGATATCGCAGGCCTCGTGCGCGGCGCGTCCAAGGGCGAGGGGCTGGGCAACCAGTTCCTGGCCAACATCCGCGATTGCGACGCCGTGGCCTTCGTGGCCCGCTGCTTCGTCGATGACGACATCACCCACGTCGAGAACCGCATCGACCCCATCAGCGACCTTGAGATCATCGAGACCGAGCTGATGCTGGCCGACCTGGAGAGCCTGGAACGTCGCCGGGTGCAGATGGAGAAGCGCGCCAAGGGCGGCGACAAGGAGAGCCAGCTGAGCCTGAAGCTGGTCGACCTCGCCCTGTCGAAATTGAACGCCGGAAAGCCCGCGCGCACGGCCCTGCCCGAGGTGTCCAAGGAGGACCGCAAGGCTTGGGACATGCTGCAGCTGCTGACCGCCCTGCCCGCCCTCTATGTCGCCAACGTCGACGAGAACTCGGCTGACAAGGGCAATGACCTGTCCGACAAGGTCGCCGAACGCGCCAAGGCCGACGGCGCCAACACAGTCGTCATCTCCGCCAAGATCGACTCCGAACTCGCCGTCCTCGACGAGGCCGAGCAGCTGGAGTTCCTCGAGAGCATGGGCCTGGCCGAGCCCGGCCTGAACCGCCTGATCCGCGAGGCCTATGCCCTGCTGGGCCTGCAGTCCTACTTCACCGTGGGTCCCAAAGAGGCGCGCGCCTGGACGATCCACATCGGCGACACCGCGCCCCAGGCGGCAGGCGTGATCCATACGGACTTCGAGAAGGGCTTCATCCGCGCCGAGACCATCGCCTACGACGACTATGTCGCCCTGCGCGGCGAGGCCAAGGCCCGCGAGGCCGGCAAGCTGCGGGCCGAGGGCAAGAGCTATGTCGTCAAGGACGGCGACGTGATGAACTTCCTCTTCAACTGAGACGGTCCGCCATGTCCTATGCCAGCGACGCCCTGATCACCTTCGACAATATGCTGGGTACGCTGGATCATCTGATCCGCAAGGCGCAGGACGCCGGGCTGACGGACGAAATTCTGGCTTCCAAGCTGGCGGAGGACATGTTTCCGCTGGAGCTTCAGTTCCGCGTTGCCATCAATCAGGTGCTGCTGGCACTGAACCAGGTCGGCGGGCAGACGGCACCGCTCGAGAAGACGGCCTATCGCTCTCTGGCGGAGGTGCGCGAACGCATCGCGGACGTTCGCGCGCGCGTGGACCAGGCCGACGCGACCGACTGGTCGCCGACCGATGGCACGGTCGATCTGACCCTGACCAAAGAGGTCCGGTTCGTGATGACGGCTGAGGCGGACATCCGCGACTGGATCCTGCCGAACTTCTATTTCCATGTGACCATGGCCTATGCGCTGCTGCGCCAAGCCGGGGTCGAGATCGGCAAGATGGACTTCATCCCGCACATGGAACGGTACAAGGCCGCGCCGGCACTCTAGGGAGCCAACGCCGGGCCGGTGGCCGTATCCCGCAAGGTCGTGCATTTTCTCAGCGTCACCGCCGCGGTTCCTCGATCCAGCCACGTCAACCGCATGACGTCGCCGGTCACCTGAAATCGGACGCGCTCAGACGTCGTCGTCCCTTCCGCCGAGCAGGCCAGCGCCGCAATATAGCCGTCTACGACCTCGTCGATCCCGGCGATCTCGCAGCTGTTCTCATAGCCTTCGAAACGCGTCGGGGTGATGTCGATCGGACGTTCAGCCCCCTGTGGCGCGGCGCACCAGGCGACGTCGGCGGCCCATCGGCCGACGAAGCTGGTCGGGCCACGACCCGGCATCATGGAGACAGTGCCGTCGGCGGCCGGAGCAGCGGGATCGACGACCTCGATCGGCTGGGCCGGCTCGGTCGGCGGATTGACCGGCCCCTGTTCGCCACAGGCGGTGAGCAGAGCGAGGACGGCGAGGGCCGGGACGGTGGGGGCTGGGAGGGAGCGCATCCCTCCCCAACGCCGCACGGCCCCGGCCGTTCAGCCCAACCCTATTGCCTCTGGTCGGCGGTCCGCTCGCGGACGATGCCGAACTCCGACGTCGGCTTCCAGCCCGGCCAGTCGTCGCTGTTGGCCAGGTCCAGCCCCAATCGGTACAGGATCGTCAGGTTCTCGACCGCCGAGCGGAAATCCAGGTCCGCCGACCATTCGTCCGAGACCTTGTGGTAGTCGGCCCCGAACTTGGCCATCCACGCCGCCTGGCCGGCCTCGCGGCCGCCCTCGTCCCAGTCCCAGCCGTGCCAGGTCATCAGCGCCGGCACGCCCGCCCGGGCGAAGGGGAAGTGGTCGGAGCGATAGTAGAAGCCTTGTTCAGGCATGCCGTCGCCGCCGACGTAGCGACCCTCCGCCTCGGCCAGCACGGCCAGGCGGTCCTCGAGATCGTTTTGGCCCTGACCGAAGATGGCGATGTCGCGCGTCGGGGGCGACAGGGGCAGCATGTCGATGTTGATGTCGGCGACGGTCTTGGCCAGCGGATACACAGGGTCGGCGGCATAGGCGTAGGCGCCCAGCAGACCCATTTCCTCAGCGGCCATGTGGGCGAAGACGAAGGTGCGCTCGGCGCGCGGGGCGGCTGACAGCTGTCGCGCCATCTCGACGATCGCGACGGTGCCCGAGGCATTGTCCCAGGCGCCGTTGAAGATGTTGTCCTCGGTCGTCGAAACCGGGCTGACGTGGTCGGCACCGACACCGACGTGATCCCAGTGCGCCGAATAAACGATGACCTCGTCCGCGTGCGTCGTGCCCTCGATCTTGGCCAGCAGGTTGTGGGTGCGGAAGGTCTCGACGGCCTCCTCGGTCGCGACCGACAGGGTGACGCCCGGCAGGTCGACGGCCTTGAACGCGCCGGTCTCCAGCGAGGTCAGGACCTCGGTGCCCAGCCCGGCGGCCATGGCCAGGGCATGGGCCGTGTCCATGTTGATGCCGCCCGAGACTTCCAGGTCCGCCGCGCCCGGCGTCATGGTGCGCTGGCGGTTGTTGAACTGCATGGCGCGCTGCCAGTTCGGGTCGCTGGCGGGGACGGTGAAGACCGTGATGATGCCCACCGCGCCGCGCCGGAAGGCTTCGTCGGCCTTGTAGGCACCGGACTGATAGTTGGTGGCATAGGCCCCGTTGAACCGTTCGGTCACGGCCTGGGCCGTCGGCTCGCCCCCGATGACCATGACGATCTTGCCGCGCACGTCGATGTCGCCGTAGTCGTCCCAGCCGCGCTCGGGCGCGTAGATGCCGTAGCCGGCGAAGACCAGCCCCGCGTCCTGGATGTTCGCCCGACCGTCATTGGTGACGGCGCGCAGGCCGATGTCGGTGCCGATGGTCAGCGGATGGACCGTTCCGTCCGGCCCCGTCCAGCTGGCCGAACCCGAACCCTCGACCGGGGTATAGCGCCGCAAGTCGACGACCTGCAGCCATTGACCGTCCGGCCCACCGGGCTGAAGCCCCATCTCTTCGTACTGGGCCTGGAGCCAGGCCAGGGTCAGACGCTCGCCCTCCGTGCCGGGATAGCGGCCCTGGAACTCATCCGACGCGATCTGCCGGATGCCGTCCGACAGCCGTTCAGCCGTGAAGGTCTGCGCCTGGGCGAGGCCCGCGCTGAGTACCAGAGCCAGGGCAGCCGCGCCGCCGAACAGTCCACGCATCGTCAAGGGGTAATCCTCCGAGTTTGGCGGGACCCTAATGTCGGATGCGCGGCGAGGCGCATTACGGTTTCGTCATCTAGCGACTAGTCGCGCGCCGCCTCGCTGGTCGCTCGGGCCCCGGCGAACTCCGACGTGGGCTGCCACTTGGGCCAGTCGCGGCTGTTGGCCAGGTCGCGAGCGATGGACCAATAGACCTCCAGGTCCTGAACCTGGCCGCGATAGTCCCAGTCGGCCGACCATTCATCGTTGGCCTGGTGATAGCGACGGGCGGTGTAGTCGTCGCGCGCCGCTGTCCTTGCCGCGATCGGCTCGTCGACGAAGGGACCGGCGGAGTCGGCGTAGACCATCGGCACGCCGCGCTTGGCCAGCGGGAAGTGGTCGGAGCGGAAGTAGAAGCCGGCCTGGGTCATCTGGTCCGGCTCGATCGTGCGCCCCTGCTCGACAGCCGCAGCCTCAAGCCGGGCGTCGAAGTCCGACTGGCCATAGCCGATCACGCCCAGATGCCGCGTCCGGCCATAGACGTTGGCCGAGTCCATGTTGAACCCACCGACGGTCGTCTCCAGCGGATACAGCGGATTGGCGGCATAGTATTCCGAGCCCAGGAGGCCGCTCTCCTCGGCGGTGAAGCCGATGAAGACCAGGGACCGCTCGGTGCGCGGCGCGGCGCCGGCGATGCGCGCCAGTTCCAGCAGGCCGGCGATGCCCGAGGCGTTGTCGACCGCCCCGTTGAAGATCGCGTCGCCGTCGGCATCCGGCGCGCCGACGCCGATGTGGTCCCAGTGGCCAGTGAACAGGATCGTCTCGTCCGCGTGGGTGGTGCCGGGCAGGCGGCCGACGATGTTGTGGGTCTCGATCCGCTGGGAGGCGACGTCGAAACGGACGTCCAGGGCCGCCCCTTCCAGGGCGACCGGCTGGAAGTCGCGGCGGCGCGCCTGGGCTTTCAGGGCCTCGAAATCGAGACCGGCGCGGCGGAACAGTTCAACCGCAACGTCGCGCTGGATCCAGCTCTCGACCGGCACGCGCTCGTTCGCGTCCTCGCGCACGATGTCGAAGTTCGGGCCCGACCAGCTGTTGCGCACCGTGGTCCAGCCGTAGGAGGCGGGGGCGTCCTCATGGACGATGATGACGCCGGCCGCGCCCTGCCGCGCCGCCTCCTCGTACTTGTAGGTCCAGCGGCCATAGTAGGTCATGGCCCGGCCGCCGAAGGTGTCCAGCGTCGGCTCCTCGAAATCGGCGTCATTGACCAGGACGACCAGGATCTTGCCCGTCATGTCCTGGCCCTTGAAGTCGTCCCAATCGCGCTCGGGGGCCTTGATGCCATAGCCGACGAAGACCAGCGGAGCGGCGGCGACGGCGACGCGGTCCGACCCCGGCCGGCGGGTCGAGACGACGATCTGCTCGCCCTGGACCAGCGGCAAGGTCCAGTGATCAACCGTCAGCTGGGCCTGGACGTTGGAGGCGGTGAAGCGGTTCAGCGCCACAGCCTGGGTCCAGCCCCCGTTCTCGCCGCCGGGCTCCAGCCCCGCCGCCTGCATCTGACCCGAGAGATAGTCGATGACCTGCTGCTCGGCCGGGGTGGCGATGCCGCGCCCTTGAAAGTCATCGGCGGAGAGGATGCGGATGTGCTCGGACAGGCGGGCCGTGTCGAAGCCCGAATCCTGGGCGGCGGCGGGAAGCGCGAGGGCCAGGGCGGCGACGGTGGTGACGAAACGCATGGACGGACCTTCGGATGGAGCGAAGCCAGAAGGTTAGGAGGTCGCCCCGCCCCTGTCGACCGACGCGACATCGATCGCGCCGGGCGACGCCAGGCGACTTTTCGGAAACTGAGACCCGAAAGGGGCGCTGGAAGTCTCTGGCGCACGAAAAAGCCCGCCGGGAGACCCGGCGGGCTGGATCGATCGGCCGTGAACGACGCGCCTAGTGGGCCACGTTCTTCCAGATCTTGCGATAGCTGGCGTAGGTCAGGCCGGCGAAGATGGCCAGGAAGGCCAGGACGCCCATGCCCGTCTGCTTGCGCTCGGTCGCGCGGGGATCGGATGCCCACGAGATGAAAGCCGCGACGTCCTTGGCCATCTGGTCGACACTGGCGACGGTGCCGTCGTCAAAGGTCACCTGTCCGTCCGACAGGACCGGCGGCATGGCGATGAAGCCGCCCTTGGGCACCTCGCTGTGGTCGCCATCCCAGAAGGGGGTCATGTCGCCCGCCATGTAGGGGTTGTAGTACTGGCCGGCCCCGACACGAAGACCCGCAGGCGGATCAACATAGCCGCTGAGGAGCGAGTAGATGTAGTCCGCACCGCCGGCCCGCGCCTTGGTCATGACCGACAGGTCAGGCGGATAGGCACCGCCGTTGGCCGCCGCACCTGCCGTCCGGTTGGGCCACGGGCTGGGGAAGCGGTCGGCGGCGATACCGGGACGCATGATCGGTTCGCCGGTCTCGGTGTCGATGTCGGCGATCTGGGCCTCGGCCGCGATGGCGCGGACGAAGCGGTTTTCCGCAGGGCTGTTGGCCGACGGATCGTAGAAGGGGCCGCCGCGCTCGCCCAGGGTGCGGAACGACAGCAGGTCCATCGAGTGGCAGGCCGAGCAGACCTCACGGTAGACCTTGTAGCCGCGCTGCAGCTGGGCCTGGTCGTGGGTCCCGAACGGGCCCTCGAACGAGAAGCCGCCCGAGCGGGGGGCCTTGGCCTCGCCGGCTGCGAACGCCGGCGAGGACAGGGTGGCGACCGCCAGAACGGCCACGGCGATTTTGCGAAGGGACAGGGTCATCAGGGTTAGCCCTTCTTCTCGGCCGAGGCAGGCACGGCGCCGCTCATGGCGTCGGGGCCCTTGAGCACCGGTTCGGAGATCGACAGCGGTATCCGCAACGGCGTCTCCTTCAGTCCCACGAAGGGCAGGATCACGACGAAGAAGGCGAAGTAGTACAGCGTCGAGAGCCGGGTCAGCCACAGATAGGAGTTCAGCTGGCCGTCGACCAGGAAGAAGCTGGGCATGCCCGGCACCACCTGGGCGTCCGGAAGCTGCGCCCCGCACCAGCCCAGCAGCAGGCCGTTCAGCACGAACAGCATGTAGAAGATCTTCATGGTCGGCCGATAGCGCATCGAACGCACCTTGGAGGTGTCCAGCCAGGGCAGGACGAACAGGATGCCGATGGCCGCGAACATCGCCACCACCCCACCGAACTTGTCGGGGACGGCGCGCAGGATCGCGTAGAAGGGCAGCATGTACCACTCGGGCACGATGTGCGCCGGCGTCACCAGCGGGTTGGCCGGGATGTAGTTGTCGGCGTGGCCCAGGGCGTTCGGCAGGAAGAAGACGAAGATGCTGAACATGATAAGGAACAGGATCAGGGCGAAGCCGTCCTTGACCGTGTAGTAGGGGTGGAAGGGCACCGTGTCCTTCTTCTCGCGCTCCTTGGGGATCAGGATCCCGACCGGGTTGTTCTGGCCGGCCGTGTGCAGGGCCCACAGGTGCAGCACGACCACGCCGAAGATCACGAACGGCAGCAGGTAATGCAGCGAGAAGAAGCGGTTCAGCGTGGCGTTGTCGATGGCGGGTCCGCCACGCAGCCAGATCAGCACCGGCTCGCCGATCAGGGGGATGGCCCCGACCAGATTGGTGATGACCTCGGCGCCCCAGTAGGACATCTGGCCCCACGGCAGGACGTAGCCGAGGAAGGCCGTGGCGATCATCAGGAAGAAGATGATGCAACCCAGGATCCAGATCATCTCGCGCGGGGCCTTGTATGAGCCGTAGTAGAGGCCGCGCAGCATGTGGATGTAGACGGCGATGAAGAACATCGACGCCCCGTTGGAGTGCACGTAACGGATCAGCCAGCCGCCGTTCACGTCGCGCATGATGCGCTCGACCGAGGCGAAGGCCAGTTCGGTATTCGGCTGATAGTGCATCGCCAGGAAGATGCCGGTGACGATCTGCGTCACCAGGCAGATGCTCAGGATCGCGCCGAAGGTGTACCAGTAGTTCAGGTTCTTGGGCGTCGGCAGCGACAGATAGTCAGCGCCGAACCGGACGATCGGCAGCCGGGTGTCCAGCCACTTTTCGACGCCGGTCTTGGGAACGTAGGTGGATTCGTGTCCGCTCATCGTTGTGTGCCTCAGCCGATCCGGATGGTGGAACCGGCGGTGAATTCATACTCCGGGACGACCAGATTGGCCGGTGCCGGACCTTTACGGATGCGTCCCGACACATCGTAGTGCGAGCCGTGGCAGGGGCAGAACCAGCCGCCGTAATCGCCCGTGCCGAACGTGGGGATGCAGCCCAGGTGGGTGCAGCTGGCCAGGACCACCAGCGTCGCCTCATGGCCGGGCTTGGTGCGCTCGGCGTCGGTCTGACGCTCCTTCAGGTCGCCGGCGCCGTCGTCGGCAACGGCGCGCTGAAGCTCGGCAGCGGTGCGGTTGCGGATGAACACCGGCTTGCCCTGCCAGGTGATCACCAGCTGCATGCCCTCGGCGACCTTGGACGTGTCGAACTCGACGGTCGACAAGGCCAGGGTGTCGGCGGCCGGGTTCATGGAGTTGATGAGCGGCCAGGCCGCCATCACACCTGCACCGGCGGCCGCGGCACCAGCCGCGATGTGGATGAAGTCCCGGCGCGTGGCTTCGCCCTCGGGCGCCTCGCCATGCGGGCCTTCTGGATTCACGACCGATTCGGCCACGGCTCACCTTTCCAAAAACTGCGACGGCGGGTGCACCAGACGGGCCCCGCGCGCGACTGCGTTCCTATAGCGCGATGTGGGATGCATGGTACGGCCCGGCTTTGCGGCGCATCGCCGCAAGAATTCCGCGCTTGATGAAACGCGCGAAACCGGGACCGCGACAGGACCCCTTCCCGCGCTTATGCAGGGCCTTAGAATGCGTCTCGCCCTTTTTCAACCGGCCATCCCTCAGAACGTCGGCGCCTGCATCCGTCTGTCGGCCTGTTTCGGGGTGGAGCTGCACGTCATCGAGCCCACGGGCTTCGCCTTCGACGACCGGGCGATGAAACGGGCGGCGCTGGACTACGGCCCTCTGTCGCACATGATCCGACACTCGGACTGGGAGGCTTTCCAGGCCGGTCGTGGGCCCGGACGCCTCGTATTGTTCACGACGAAGGGCGCGACGCCGCTGACGGACTTCGTCTTTCAGCCCGAAGACACCCTGCTGTTCGGATCGGAGACCTCGGGCGCGCCCGAGTTCGTCCATGCGGCGGCCGACGCCCGCGTGGTGATCCCGATCCGGCCGGACGCGCGATCGCTGAACCTTTCGGTCAGCGCCGGGATCGGCCTGTTCGAGGCGCTGCGCCAGACCGGTTGAGGCTCAGTCGACGAACACGCTGTCGTCGGGTCCCACCCCCGGATACTGGATGAACATCAGGGTGCAGCCGCCCTCGGGCGCGACGTGGGGGCCGTGCCAGACGCCGGGCCCGTGGATCAGGAACGATCCGGCCGGAAGCGGTATGCCGTCGTTGATCATCGTGCCCTCCATGACATGCACGGCCTCCATGGCGCGGGGATGGAAGTGCCGCTTCAGCACCGCGCCGGGCGCCATCTTCAAGAGAGCGATGAAGGGCGCGCGGGTGGTGTCCAGATTAGGGAAGGCCGCACGGGTATCGCCGGTGAAGCCGGGAATGTTGAACGGCTCAAACCGGATGTCGTCGGGCGTCAGGATGA
The DNA here is from genome assembly GCA_947475735.1 of Caulobacteraceae bacterium. Classification (GTDB taxonomy): domain Bacteria; phylum Pseudomonadota; class Alphaproteobacteria; order Caulobacterales; family Caulobacteraceae; genus Brevundimonas. Next base: position 26,136 of record CANJLQ010000005.1, on the reverse strand, counting down.
TATCCGGCGTCTCAGTCGGCGCGGCCAGCAGGTCGGCGGCCAGTTCACGCGCGGCGTCCTCGACGGCTTTGCGGCTGGCGGCGGAGACGCCGGTGATCTCCGGATGCTGGTGGATCAGGCCCGCACGGAGCCTCAGCGTCACCGGGACGCCGGCCGCCCGGGCCTTGGCGGCAAACGCCTCGCCATCCGAACGAGCCGGGTCGAACTCCGACGGATAGATGTAGAGCGGCGGCAGGCCCGTCGGATCGGCGAGGCCGGGCGACACGGTCGGATCGGCATGGGTCGCCGCGTCGGGCGCGTACAGGGACCACAGATAGGCGAACTCCGCCGCCGTTCGGCCCGCGCCCTCCGCGAAGGTGCGGTAGCTCTCGCCCGAGGTGGTGGCGTCCAGCGCCGGCGACATCACCCAGACGGCGCGCGGCGTGACCGCCTCTCCTCGCAGGGCCAGCGCGGAGGCCACCGCGTGGGCGGCTCCGGCGCTCTCGCCGCCCAAGACGATGCGGGCTGGGTCGATGTCCAGCGAAGCCGCGTTCGCCGCCGCCCAGCGGAAGGCGGCCAGGACATCATCGCGGGCCGCCGGGAACGGGGCCTCGGGCGCGCGGCGATAATGCAGCGTCATGACCTTCAGCCCCGCGGTCGCGGCGATCAACCGGACGAGGCCGTCATGGCTGTCCAGATCACCGACGGCGAACCCGCCGCCGTGAACATAGAGCAACAGTGGCCCGCCGTGATCGGCGCTCAGCGGAACGTACAGGCGGGCCTCGATCGGGCCGGCATGGCCGGGGATAGAAAGCGCCCGCCACGCCACGCCGGGGTCGGCGGGCACCGAGGCGCGGATCAGCTCGGCCTTGTAGCCGTCGCGCAGGCCCTGAATCGTCTGGTTCTCGCGCGGGGGCATGGCGGCGAAGGCGGCCAAGTATACGGCAGTCTCGGCTTCGATCGGCAGGGAGGACGGCATTGTCGGGGCGCTCCGCTCGTGCTTGCATTCGAAGTCAGTCAATCAGGGACGGATATTCTCGTCTTTCAAATTTCGGCCAAACCGGAGCGCTTCGTGTCCGCCTTTGACGAACAGTTCCAGCAGAGTTCTCTGGCGGTTCATCGCCACGAGCGGCGCGGCGGTGGGTCGCTGTCGACACGTCTGATCCGACTGCACAGCCCAGCCCACGCCGTGGTCGATCCGCCGACCCGTGAGTTGGTGCTGGGCCTGATGGTCGACGGACACGCCGGCGCGCGCTGGGCCTGGGACGGAGCGAAGGCGAACGTCACGCCCGCCCGACGCCCGGGCACGCTGGGCCTGACACCGATCGGCGCAAGCGGGACGTTCGAGGTCGACAGCGCCAGCACGATCCTGATCGTGTCCCTTCCCTACCCAGCGCTGGCCGCCCAGCTCGAACCAGATCTGAGGGTGCCGCGAGACTTTGGAAGTCTGCACGACGCCTATCAGGACCGGCCCGGGACGCGGGCTCTATGCCGGCGTCTGTGGCGAGTGGCGGGGCGGCCCGGCTTCGCGCGACATGAGACGATCGACGCCCTGTCCGAAGCGGTGCTGGTGTCGCTGGCAGACGAGGCACAGGTCGAAACCGTCCAGGGCCTCAGCTCGCAGGAACGGCGGCGGGTCCAGGCGCGCGCCGAGCGACCGGACGCCGACGTTGCGGCCCTGGCGGAGGCAGCAGCCATGCCCGTCCGCAGCTTTCGGCGACGATTCCAGGCCGCGTTCGGCGAGCCCCCTCACCGATGGCTGGCCGGCCGCCGGATCGCGCGCGCCCGTCACCTGTTGCAGGAGAACCGGCTGTCCTTGAGCGAGACCGCGCTCGACCTCGGGTTCGCCAGCCAGGCCCATTTCACCGAGGCCTTCCGCAGGGCCGTCGGGGTCACCCCCGGCCGGTTCCGTCGCGACATCAGGGGCTGAGCATCTGGAGACTGGGCGTCAGGCGCGGGCGGCGGGGTTCAGCCGGATCATCTCGCGGTTCAGGGTCGCCGCGATCGTGACCCAGATCAGATAGGGCAAGACCGGCAGGGCCGCCGCCGGGCGGATCGACCAGAAGACCACGACGATTGCCACAAGCGACAGCCACAACAGGGCGACATCGACCAGAGCCCGGTCCATGCGCTTCTGGCCGAAGAACAGGTAAGACCAGCCCGCGTTCAGGACCAGCGACCCGATGTAGAGGCCCAGCACGTCCGGCCGCGACGTGCCGATCGCCTCCCAGATCATCCAGCCGGCCCAGGCGTTCAGGGCGAACAGCAGACCCCAGACCACCGGGAATGCCCAGTTCGGCGGGGTCCACGACGGCTTGTTCAATCCCGCGTACCAAGGCCCCGGCTTGAACAGGCCGCCACTGGAGGCGGCGGCGAAGTTCAGGCCCGCGAAGACGGCGACGGCGATCCACATTTCGGTGCTCATGGCGGCACCCTTAGCGGAAACCGCCTGCGGCGGCGCGCCCGAAGTGCGCCTAGACCAGTCGCCAGATCATCATGGCCAGCCCCGCCACGGCGGCAGCCCCGAGGATGTAGCTGAGGCATCCGACGGCCTGGATCAGGCGACGGCGGTTGTGGGGATCGAGGTTGGTTTGCATCACTCGCCCTTGGACGCCGCCTTACAGTCAAGCCAGCGGTCCAGGTGTCGCGCGTCCCACTGCCACGCGGCCTCACGCCGCAGACGGGGCAGGCGGGATTGCATCGACGAAGGCGCGGTGGTCGTGTCGTCGCATCCTGGAGGGGCCGATGATCTACATCGTCATGAATGCCTTGCCGATCGCGGCGGCCACGGCGGCGGGGCTCGCCGCCAGCCTTCTGCTGCGGTGGCTGCTGGGCCGGTTGGGGATAGGTGCCGCCGCCTCGACAGTCCTGCGCCCTGCGGTCCTGATCGCCGTCGTCCTCGCCCAGGCGTGGCTGTGCGCCATCCTGGCAGGGGCGCTGATCCTGGCGCCGCCCGAGGCCGGAGCCTGGATCATGGCCATCGGCAGCGCCGTGGTGATCTGGATCGGCTTCGTCGTCCCGACCACGATCGTGAACCACGCGCACCGGGGCCTGTCGGCGGGGGCGATGGCGGTCGACAGCCTGTGCTGGCTGGCCGTCATGGTCACCCAGGCCGTGGTGCTGAAGTCGATCGGCCTCGTGCCGCCGCCGACCTGACCTGACCTGACCTGACGAGTGGCTACTCCGGCGTCTCTGCCGTCTCGATGGCCGCCAGCGAGGGGCGCTCCGCCGCCTTGGCGCGCGCCACGGCCTCGGTCGCACGCATGACGCGCAGCACGTTCTCACCGGCCAGCTTGCGGATGTCGGCATCGGTCCAGCCCGCGTCCAGCAGCGCGGCGAGCAGGCGCGGATAGCCGTCGACGCCCTCCAGCCCTGTCGGCAGACGCGGCACGCCGTCGAAATCTCCGCCCAGGCCGACGTGGTCGATGCCGGCGACCGTCCGCACGTGCTGGATGTGGGCCACGACGTCGGCGATGCCGGTCGGAGGCACGGGGTTGGCCCCGTCCCACGCCGCCATGCCCGCGGTCACCGCCGCCGGATCGCCCGGCTCCAGCGAGCCCAGCCGCGCCTGCTCGGCCGCGCGCGCGGCGCTCCAGGCGCGGAAGGCCTCTTTGATGAAGCCCGGTACGAAGGTGACCATCACCACGCCGCCGTCCTCGGCCATCTGAGACAGGACGCTGTCGGGCACATTGCGGGGATGGTCGGTCACCCCGCGCGCCGAGGAATGGGAGAAGATCACCGGCGCGTCGGACACCCGCATGGCGTCCAGCATGGTCTCCTCCGAGACGTGGCTGAGGTCGACCAGCATGCCCAGTCGGTTCATCTCGCGCACGACCTCTTCGCCGAAGGGCGACAGGCCGCCGTGCCGGGGCGCGTCGGTGCCGCTGTCGGCCCAGCTGGTAGTGCGAGAATGGGTCAGGGTCATGTAGCGCACGCCCGCCTCGTGGAACTCGCGCAGCAGACCGAGCGAATCGTCGATCGAATAGCCGCCCTCGATGCCCATCAGGGACGCGATCCGCCCGGCCCGGTGGATGCGGACCACGTCGTCGGCCGTGGTGGCCAGTTCGAACACCTCGGGGTGGGCGGCGACCATGCGGCGGACCACATCGATCTGCTCGAAGGTCGCCTTGGCCGCCTCGACAGGGGTCAGGCTGGCGGGGACATAGACCGACCAGAACTGGCCACCGACGCCGCCGGCCCGCAGGCGTGGAATGTCGGTATGCAGGTCGGTGGTGGCGTCAAGGTTCGTCGTCAGATCGACGGCGTGGGGGTCCGAGCCGTGATCCTGGCGCAGGGCCCAAGGCAGGTCATTGTGGCCGTCGATCAGGGGCGTGCGCTCCAGGATGCGCCGGGCGCGGGCCTCGCCGTCCTGGGCGGCGGCCGGCAGGGCCAGGGCGAGGGAGCAGACGGCGAGCGTCAGAGCGCGGATCATGGGGTGGCCTCCGGAGGTCGATGCAGCACTGTTGCAGACGGGGCGGGTCGCCGTCACTCCCCCAGGCTGAGCCGCCCGATCAGAACCGCAGCGCGCTGGGACTGGCGGACCAGGCTGTCGAGGTCCAGCGTCTCGCCGACCGCGTGAGCGCCCCTGCCGTAGGCCCCCAGCCCGGCCAGAGTATCCACGTCGGCGGCCACGAAGCTGGAATCCGCCGCGCCACGCAGGGCGGGATCCAGCGCCGGCATCTCGGTCAGACCCAGGTCGCGGTTGACGGCGTTCAGCCGGGCCAGCAGCGCCAAGTTGCCCTCCGTCGGGGCCATCGGCGGATAGCCGTCGTCGCCAAAGACGAGTTCGGACGTCGTGCGCGGCAGGTTCTGGGCCGCGATCGCCGTCATCCGGCCGCGAACCCGCGCCTCCTGCTCGGGCGTCAGGGTCCGGATGTCCCCGCGCGCGATGGCGATCTCGGGCACGACATTGGTCTTGCCGGACGCCTCGACGCGGAAGCCGTCGGCATCGATGCCCGCCGGGGTGCCCCCCGCGATGACCCCGACGTTGTAGGTCAGGTTCGGCTCGGGCAGGTCGCGCCGGAAGGTGTCGAGGATGCGCGCCATCTCGTAGACGGCCCCGTAGCCCAGCGTCTCGTTGAACACGCCGCCAGAGTGGCCAGTCACCCCGCCCGTGGTCAGGGTCCAGCTGGCCGCGCTGCGCCGGGCGACGGTGGCATGGTCCACACCGTCGTTGACCACCAGGCCCTCGAATTCCAGCGCATAGTCGGCGACGCGGCCCGCCTCGATCAGGTCCCGGCGCGCGACGTCCAGAGGTTCGCCCGGCCGCTCCTCGTCGCCGGTCAGGACGATGGTGACGTTCGATCCCTCCAGCGTGCCCGCCGCCTGCATGGCCCGGAGCGCCGCGACGATGACGACGATGCCGCCCTTGTCGTCGCCGATACCGGGTCCGGTGGCCTGCGATCCGTCGCGCTCGAAGACCTGGAACGGGCTGTCGGTCTCGAACACGGTGTCCAGGTGGCCGATCAGCAGGACGTTCCTGCCACCGCCGTCATGGGTGGCGATCAGATGACCCGCGCGACCCGTCGCAGCCATGTCGATCCAGCGCACGTCGAAGCCCAGCGGCTCCAGCTCGGCCCGCACCATCTCGCCCACGGCGCGCACGCCCGCGAGGTTCAGCGTCCCGGAGTTCTGATTGACCATCCGCTCCAGCAGATCGATGTGCCGGTCGTGCTCGGCGACCACCGTGGAGACGATGCTCCGTTCGGCCTCCGGGGTCTGGGCCATCACCGGTCCGCACAGGGTCAGGCCGAGCAGGAGGGGCAGGATCAGACGCATGGCGGGCTCCGGGTTTTGCCCAGCTTGGCCCGCCCCCGACGCCGGGTAAAGCGGTACCCCCGGTGACGTGCCCGGCGAAGCGTGGTTCAACGCGAACCATGAGCCACGCCCCCCTGCCCGACACCGCCCAGACCCCTTCGCTCGATCAGAAGAAGACCGAAACCCGCGCCTGGTTCGAGACCCTGCGCGACCGCATCCATGCCGGGCTGGAGGCGCTGGAAGACGCGGCCCCCGCCGACCTGTTTCCCGGCCAGCCCGGCCGGTTCGTGCGCACGCCGTGGAGCCGCCACGAAGGCGGCGGCGGCGTCATGGGCATGATGCACGGCCGCCTGTTCGAGAAGGTCGGCGTCCACGTCTCGACCGTTCACGGCACTTTCCCGGACGACTATGCCAAGAACGTCCCCGGAGCGGAGGAAGACCCGCGCTTCTATGCCACCGGCATCAGCCTGATCTGCCATCCGGTCAGCCCGAAGGTGCCGGCGGTGCACATGAACACCCGCTTCATCGCCACGACGAAAAGCTGGTTCGGCGGCGGGGCGGACCTGACGCCGGTGCTGGACGTCGAGCGCACCCAGGAGGCCCCGGACACGGTCGCCTTCCACGCCGGAATGCGCGCGCCCTGCGACGCCCACGACCCGACCTGGTATCCGAAGTACAAGGCCTGGTGCGACGAGTACTTCATGCTGCCGCACCGGAACGAGATGCGCGGCATCGGTGGCATCTTCTACGACCATCACGACACCGGCGACTATCAGCGCGACTTCGCCTTCACCCGCGACGTGGGCACGGCCTTCCTGGACACCTATGCCGCCATCGTCGCCGGGCGGATGCACGAGACCTGGACGCCCGAGGAGCGCGAGGAGCAGCTGATCCGCCGCGGCCGCTACGTCGAGTTCAACCTGCTCTACGACCGCGGCACCACCTTCGGTCTGAAGACGGGTGGCAACGTCGAATCGATCCTGAGTTCGATGCCGCCCGTGGTGAAGTGGCCGTAGTCAGGCGGACAGGAACCGTCTGATCCACGCTCCGACCACCGCCCGGTCATCGTCCGCCTTCAGGCTCTCGACAGCCCGGTCCACCACCGCCGCCTCGATCCGTCCGCGCCGGCCCTCGACCAGCGCCCCGGTGAAGGCGCGGCTGAATTCGGGGTGGGGCTGGAGCGAGATGGCATCGTCGCCCCAAGCGAGACCCGCATAAGGCGTGAAGTCGCTGGCGAGGACCACGCGGGCGTCGGCCGGCTTCACGACCACCTGATCCTGGTGGGAGGCGGACAAGGCGATCTCGCCGAGCGCCGGCGTCATCCAGAGTTCGGGCGCGACGACCTGGTAGCGATGCAGGCCGACGCCCCAGCCCCGGTCGGACTTCTCCACCCGCCCACCCAGAGCCTGGGCCATCGCCTGATGGCCGAAGCAGACGCCGACCAGGCGGGTCTGGCCGCGTGCGGTGCGAATCCAGTCCAGCAGCGGCGGGAGCCAGCCGTGGTCCTCATAGACCCCCGCCGCCGAGCCGGTGACGATCGCGCCGTCGAACGCCGCCGCGTCGGGCAGGTCGCCCGCCTGGACATCGAAGGCCCGGGTCGAGAAGCCCTCGCCCAGCAGGCCGGCGAACATGGTCGGATAGTCGCCGTGGGCGTCGCGCAGCGGCGCGGGCGGGCGACCGGTCTCGAGCACGGCGATGGTGGGCATGAAGCCTCCGCGAAGCTGGGGACGAACGGCGCTCAGATAAGGCGCATCGCCACCGAATGCGCTAGAGGGCGCGCGTCGGCCCCGTTCGCCGGCCGCTGTAGATGAGTCCCGCCATGGACGCCGACGCCGAACCCGTCGTCCTGATCAATGTCTTCAAGGTCCTGCCGGAAAAGCAGGACGAGCTGCTGGAGATGCTGGCGGCCATGACCCGGGCCCAGGTCGGCCTACCCGGCTTCGTTTCGGCGACCCTGCACCGGGGACTGAACGGCAAGACCGTGGCCAACCACGCCGTCTGGCGCTCCGTCGAGGACTGGAAGGCCATGACCCGCGACGCGGGCGTCGCCGCTGCCATGCGCCCCATCATGGCCATCGCGACGTTCGAACCAAACCTCTATGAGGCCGGCGAGGTCATCGACTAGGTCCGCCAGACCTCGGCGCGGGCCCCGACGTCGCCCAGGTTCCCCGCCACCCAGCCGCAGATTTCAGTGGCCGCCGCGTCCGCGCCCTCGGGCGGATTGACGACCACAATGGCGCAGCCGTTCATCTTCATCGGATCGGTCAGGGGACGCAGCCGCGCCTCGGCGACCAGGGTCGGGGACGATGTCGCCGTCTCCAGACGGCGGAGGAAGCCGTCGAAGGTTTCCAGGTCCTTCAGGGGCGTCCAGATGGCGACCATCGCCTCCGGGTCGGCCGTGACGATGGCCCCGGCCGTCTCGGCGGCTCGCAGATAGTCGTCGGGTCTCTCGAACGGCGGGTCGATCAGCACCAGCGAACCTCGCGCCCGTTTCGCCTCGGCCCTGACAAGCTCGTAGCCGTCGCCGATCTCGCCCCTTGCGGCGGAATGGGCCCTCAGGCTGTCGCGCAGGAGACCGGCCACCTCCTCGCGCAGCTCAAAGCCGACATAGTGGTCCACCGATCGCAGGGCCCTCGCGATCAGGACGGGTGACCCCGGATAGAAGCGCACGCCGCCGCCGGGGTTCAGGGCCGCGACCTCGGCCGCCAGCGCCTCGATCAGCGGCGGCCGTGCCTCCGTCGCCATCAGGCGCGCGACGCCCGCCTCGGCCTCGCGCGACCGGGTGGCGTCGCCGGTCAGGTCGTAGAGGCCGGCCCCCGCATGGGTATCCAGCACGTTCACGGGCCCTGCCGCCTGGCGCTGTTTCAGCAGCCACAGCACCAGCGCATGCTTGACCAGATCGGCGAAGTTCCCGGCGTGAAAGCTGTGGCGATAGTTCATGGCCCCTGCGTCCCCCTGTCGCCCGACCGGGTCAAGAGGAACCGGAGAACCACGGACGACGTTCGCCGTTCATGATCCGGACCCCTGACTGATGGCCGACGGCAGCCACGCCTTCATCGCCGAGACCGAGGTCCCCCAGGGCCTGACCTATTGCAGCGACCGTTTTCCCGGCCTGACCCGCGTCAAGTCTGGCAAGGGCTTCAGCTATCGCGACGCCGACGGCAAGTTGGTCAAGGACAGGGACGCCCTGGCCCGCATCCGGGCCCTGGCCATACCGCCCGCCTGGACCGATGTCTGGATCTGTCCACAGGGCACGGGACACATCCAGGCCACGGGCCGGGACGTTAAGGGGCGCAAACAGTACCGCTATCACAACGACTGGTCCGAGCAGCGATCGGTCGGAAAGTTCGACCGCATGCCCGCCTTCGCCCGCGCCCTTCCCCGCTTGCGCGAACGGGTGGAGGCCGACCTGGCCCTGCGCGGGCCATGCCGGGACAAGGTGCTGGCCACCGCGGTCCGCCTGTTGGAAATCACCCTGATCCGCGTCGGCAACGCCCAATACGCCAAGCAGAACCGCAGCTACGGCCTGACGACCCTGCACAAGCGGCACCTGGCCGTGGACGGCGCCGCCCTGGCCTTCGCCTTTCGCGGCAAGTCGGGCGTGGAGCACAAGATCAGTGTCCGCGACCGGCGACTGGCCTCAGTGGTCCGGTCCCTGCGCGAACTGCCGGGCCAGCAACTGTTCAAGTACCGTGACGCCGAAGGCACGCTGGTCGCCATCACTTCCGACGACGTGAACGCCTATATCCGCGAGGCAATGGGCGAGGACTTCTCGGCCAAGGATTTCCGCACCTGGGCGGGCACGGTCTCGGCGGCGCGGGCCCTGAGAGACATGGAGACCCCGACCTCGGCCACGGACGCGCGGCGCAAGATCACCGTCTGCGTGAAGGCGGTCTCGGGCCTGCTGGGCAACACTCCGACGGTGTGCCGCAGTTCCTACGTCCACCCCACAGTGTTCGACCTGTACGAGACGGGCCGGATCTCCGAGGTCCTGCCCGGTGCGGACACCAAGGGGTTCGAGGCGGCTCTGGTCAGGGTGCTGAAGACGCCCGCCTAGGCGTTTTCCCAATGCTGACGGCTGCCCATGCTGACCGGGCGGCCCGCCCGTTCGTCCAGGCGCAGGATCAGGTGTCGAAAGTCCCCGGCCTCGCCCGGGCCGCGCAGCAGCCGCAGAGACTTGATGATGCGGGTGATGCGCAGGTGGTTGTGGTCCTGGGCCACCAGCCAGTGGTCATTGGACTGATAGAAGGCGGCCATACGGTCGGTCCCGGCCGCCAAAGAGATCTGGGCAAGCCCCGAGTCGTGGATGGCCGCGACGTCCGCGTCGGTCAGCACCGGGGCGCGCCGGTTGGCCCCCGACGGCTCGGTCAGCGGGAACAGCCACTGGATGAAGTCGTGGGTCGTCTCGATCTGCTGGTCGGTCATCGCCACGACCTCGAACACGTTCCGGCCCGCGCCGTCGGTTCCGCCGCCCTTCAGGAAGTCCACGATCAGGCTCACCCGCGCGGCCCCGTCGCCGACGAAAGGACCGCAATCGAATCAGCCGCCTGCCCCATGATGAGGGGGTGGTCGGGGATCGCCGTTACGAGGTCAAGCCTCGCCCCTCAGGCGGCCTTGTCCCAGTTCAGCACGACCTTGCCTGACTGCCCCGTGCGCATGGCCTCGAAGCCTTCGGCATAGCGGTCGTAGGGCAGCTGATGGGTGATCAGCGGCGTCAGATCGAGGCCGGCCTTCAAGAGGCCCAGCATCTTCCGCCAGGTGGTGAACATCTCTCGGCCGTAGACGCCCTTGATGGTCAGCGCCTTCAGGATGATCGCGCCCCAATCGGTCTCCATGGGTTTCGACGGGATGCCCAGCATCGCCATGCCGCCGCCCATGATCAGGGTGTCGACGCACTGCTTGAAGGCGATGGGCGAGCCGGACATCTCCAGCGCCACGTCGAAGCCGACCTTGAGGCCCAGCTCGTGCATGACGTCGTGCAGATCTTCCTTTGTGGTGTTCACGGTGCGCACGCCCGGCGCGACCTTGGCCCCCAGCTCCAGGCGGAAGTCGTTGATGTCGGTCAGGACGACGGTGCGGGCACCGGCGTGGCGCGCGACGGCGGCGGCCATCATGCCGATGGGGCCGGCACCGGTGACCAGCACGTCCTCGCCGAGCAGGTCGAACTGCTGGGCGGTGTGAACCGCGTTGCCGAAGGGGTCCAGGATCGAGCCGATCTCGTAAGGCACGTCCTCGGGCAGCTCGATGACGTTGAACGCCGGGGCCACGACGTATTCGGCAAAGCCCCCTTGGCGGTTCACACCGATGCCACGGGTGGCGGGGTCCAGATGGAAGTGGCCCGCGCGGGCCGCTTCGGAGTTCAGGTCGATGACGTGGCCCTCGACCGAGACGCGCTGGCCGACCTTGAGGCGACGATCCACGTCCTTGCCGATGTGGACGATGTCGCCGCTGAACTCGTGACCCGTGATCATGGGGACGGGGACGTTCTTCTGGGACCACTCGTCCCAGTTCCAGATGTGGATGTCGGTGCCGCAGACGGCCGCGCGACGGACCTTGATCAACACGTCCTCGGGACCTGCCTCGGGGATCGGCGCGTCGATCAGGTCGAGGCCGATCTCGGGCCGCATCTTGGCCAGGGCCTTCATGGTCTCGGTCATCAGATCACTCCCAGTTCCTTGCCGGCCGTCGTGAACGCCGCGACCGCTTGATCAATGTGTTCGAAGGTGTGGGCCGCCGACATCTGGGTGCGGATGCGAGCCTGCCCGCGCGGCACCACCGGGAAGCTGAACCCGATGACGTAGACGCCGAGCTCCAGCATGCGGGCGGCGAAGTCCTGGGCCAGCTTGGCGTCGCCCAGCATGACCGGGATGATCGGGTGCTGGCCGGGGAGCAGGTTGAACCCCGCCGCCTGCATGGCGCCCCGGAACCGCTCGGCGTTGGCGAACAGCTGGGTGCGGAGCGCATCGCCCTCGGGGCCCTGCGCGATGCGGATGGCCTCGAGGCTCGCGCCGCAGACAGACGGGGCGAGCGCGTTGGAGAAGAGGTAGGGCCGCGCCCGCTGTTTCAGCAGTTCGACCACCGGGTTGGTCGCGCAGATGAAGCCGCCCATGGCACCACCCAGCGCCTTGCCGAAGGTGCCGGTGACGAAGTCGACCTTGACCCCGCAGTGGGCATAGGAGCCGCGACCCTGAGGGCCGAGGAAGCCCGTGGCATGGCAGTCGTCGACCATGATCAGGGCGTCGTAGCGGTCGGCCAGCACCCTGATCTCCGCCAGCTTGGCGATATAGCCGTCCATCGAAAAGGCGCCGTCGGTGGCGATGACGATGTCGCGCGCGCCGTCGGCCCGGGCCTGCTTCAGTTGGGCCTCGAGGTCGGCCATGTCGGAGGTGGCGAAGCGATAGCGCTTGGCCTTGCACAGCCGTACGCCGTCGATGATCGAGGCGTGGTTCAGGCTGTCCGACACGATGGCGTCCTCGGCCCCGAACAGGGGTTCGAACAGGCCGCCGTTGGCGTCGAAGGCGGCGGCGAACAGGATCGCGTCCTCAAAGCCGAGATAGTCGGCGATGGCGCGCTCCAGCTCCTTGTGGATCTCCAGCGTGCCGCAGATGAAGCGCACTGAGGCCGTGCCCCCGCCCCAGCGTTGCGTCGCCGCATTGGCGGCGTCGACGATCCGTTGATCGCCGCCGAGGCCGAGGTAGTTGTTGGCGCAGAAGTTGAGGACGTTGCGTCCGTCGACCTGGATCACCGGACCCTGCCGGGACTGGATCACGCGCTCGGGCTTGGTCAGGCCCTGAGCGTCGATGTCGGACAGTTCCGCGGCGACGCGGTTATGGAAGGCGGCGGTGCTCATGCGCCGCCTCCTAGACCCTTAGCCGGTCGCTTGGAAGCGTCAGGCCGCCTCGGGTGCCGCGACGACGTCCTCGGTCGCGCGGACCGGGCTCACGCGGATACGCCCGCCGCAGGGTGTCAGGCTCAACGGCATGGCGAGGCTGGCGGTATCGGTGCCCAGACGCACGGCGATCCGCGCCGCAGAGGGGCAGGTTGTCTGGCCTTCAGCCTCGTTCGGAACGACGTTCCAGGCGATGTCGAAAAACGCGCGGCCGCTCGGTGCCAGGGTCACGGGCGCGGCCGTGCCGGGATTCTGATCGGCGCGGACGCCGCTCACCAGCCGACCATTGGCGTCGAGCAGCGACACCGCCGGATAACCCGACACGCTGCATGGGCTCGCTCCCGCGTTGGTCACGGTCAGGATCTGGGCGCGGTTGCCGGCGCCTGCGTCGCCCTGCCCCGCCGCGAGCCGCAGGTCGGCAGTGCGGCAGGCGACGGCGGTGGCGTCGGTTGGGGCCGGCTGGCCCGGCACTGGCAGGTCGGGGTTGCTCGACGGGCGGCTGCAGCGTTCCAGCACCGCCGTGCCGACCTGATCGTTCGGGCCGATGCGGCTGAGGGTCGCCTCTTCCTGGCCATCGCGGCTGGCGGTCCACCACTCCAGCCCCGGGCCGACGTAACGCGCGCCGCTGCCCGACATGGCGATCCGCATGGCGTAGGTCTGCCCGTCGTAGATGACCTGGGCCGTCTCGGTGTCGATGTACTGGGCCTGGACCGTCTTGCCGCTCTCGCAGGCGTAGCCGATGGCGGGGGTGGTCGGAGCCGGAGCCGCGACGGGCGGATCCTGCGACACGGGCGTCACCGGCGCGTCGGCCTCGCGACTGCACGCTGCCAGCGACAGGGCACTGACCAGGACAACGGCGAGCGGGCGGGTCAAGGTCATGCGAGTCTCCGATGAACGCCCAAGTTTAACGCCGTTCGGTGACAATGGCTCCGCTTGTTTGGCGGCAGGGCGCGCCTTGGCCCGGCAGGCGGGTGCTCGCGAAGAAGGGGGCCAAGGCGCTGGTCAAGGGACGGCCCTGACTTACCGCTGCGGATAGACCGGATAGGCCGGGCGGCGCGGCTGAGCCGGAGGCTGGGCCTCCAGCGCCTGCAACGCGATGGCCACGGCGGTCTCCAGCTGGGGATCGCGCCCGGCCGCGACGGCCGCCGGGTCCTGATCGACCTCGACGTCGGGGGCGACCCCGGCGTTCTCGACCTCCCACTCGCCGCGCGGGTTGAAGAAGCCGACGTTGGGCGAGGTCACCTGGCCTCCGTCCATCAAGGGCGGCATCGGACCGATCCCGACCAGGCCACCCCAGGTCCGCTTGCCGACCAGGGTGCCGAGGCGCTCTTCCTTGAACATCCACGGCAGGGCGTCGCCGCCCGAACCCGCGACCTCGTTGGCGATCATGACGTGCGGTCCCAGGATCGCATGCGCCGGGGTGCGGTCGATGTCGCCATAGCGCGGCGACCACCAGCTCTGCAGATCGCGGCCCAGCACCTCGATGATGTAGTCGGCCATCTGGCCGCCACCGTTGAAGCGCTCGTCGATCACCGCGCCCTGGCGGTCGCTCTGGGCGAAGAAGTAGCGGTTGAAGCTTGTGAAGCCACCCTGACCCGTGTCGGGCAGGTGCACATAAGCCAGCCGACCGCCGGAAAGTTCATCCACGCGCCGACGGTTGCCCTCGATCCAGTCGAGATAGCGTAGCCGCGCCTCGCTGGCGATCGGCTGGACCGAGACGTCGCGCGTCCCCCCTGCCCCGGCCAGCCGCAGGGTCACCAGCCGACCAGCCGTTCCCTCCAGCGCCTGCTGGATGTCCATGTCGGCGGTGACCACCCGGTCGTCGACCGACAGGACGCAGTCGCCGACCCGCGCATCGACGCCCGGCTGGGCCAGGGGTCCGACCACGTCCGGCGAGAAGACCGTCGGGCCATAGATGCGGGTGATGCACCAGCGATCGCCCCGGATCGCATAGTCAGCGCCCAGCAGACCGCCGGGCACCCGGCGCGCCGTCGCGATCGTGCCGCCGCCGCCTCGCAGGTGGCCCACCGACATGCCGGTCAGGGCCTCGTGGAACACATAGTTCAGATCGGTGCGCGACAGGACCGCGTCGGCGAACGGCTGGAGCCGGCGCTCGACCGCCCGCAGATCAGATCCGTGGAAGCCGGGATCGTAGAAATAGGCCCGCTGCATGCGGAAGACTTCGCGGTACATCTGGGCCCACTCGGCGCGGGGATCGATGCGGACATCCAGCTGGTCGAAGCTGACGGCCCCCTCCCCCGCCTTCACCGGCGCATTGGCCGGAACAACGGCATAGGTGGGCGGGCGTGGCGGCGTGCCGGGGGCGGCTTCGGCCCCACCGCCCGGCCGCGTGGCGATCAACATGGTCTCGCCGTTGGCCGAGAGCTCGAACGACATGACCCGCTCGGCCAGCCGCTCGACCTTGCGGTCCTTCAGGGTGAAGCGGTTCAGAGCCATCTCCTCGGGCCCCGTCGCCCCGGCGGGGGTCGTCTCCTCCAGGAAGAACAGGACGCCGGGCTTGCCCGCCGTAAGACCGGCATAGGGCCGGACCGGGATGGGTAGAGCAACGGTGCGGCGCTGGATCGCGTCCAGCGACTGACCCGCCAGATCGACCGCGATCGGGCCGCTGGGCCTCGGCGTCGGTTGGGGGCCGGTCGACGGCGGAGGCGTCGGAGTCTCGGGCGGCGTGCCGCCCTCGTCGTCGTTCAGGGGCGCGACCGGCGAAGGCGTGCCCGCGTTCAGCGCCACCGCATAGATCGAATGGGTCGGGGTGTAGAGGTTGCTGGACATATCCAGCCGATAGGTGCTGGCCCCGAAATTGTTGGACCCGACGTAGTACAGATAGTCGCCGCTCCGATCGAAGGTGGGGAAGCGGGCGTCGCCCATGTCCGAGGTGATCCGGGTCGAGGTGCCGCTCTCCAGGCCATACAGGTACAGCGACGTCAGCCGGTTGGCCCCGTTCCGTGAATAGACTAGCCAGCGCGAGTCCGGCGACCAGGCCATGTCGTTGGACACTTCGGTGAAGCCGCCGTGCGCCTGACGCTCGCCCACCTGGCTGAGCCGCCCCGTGGTGGTGTCCAGCACCCAGTTGCGAAGGGCATTGTCATAGAAGGCGATCTTCTTCGAATCCGGCGACCAGACCGGCTCGAAATAGTAGGTGGGCTCGGGGGCCAGCGGGAATTCGCGGACCTCGCCCTCGCCATTCTGGGGCGCGACGTGGAGGGCATACAGGCCCGACTCGTCGGAGAAATAGGCCACGCTGCGGCCGTCCGGGCTCCAGGCCGGGCTGCGCTCCATGACGCCGGGCGTGTTGGTCAGGTTGCGAACCGCCCCGCGCACGGCGGGCGCGGTCAGGATTTCGCCCCGCGCTTCAACCGCCACGCGCGCGGCGCTGGGCGACAGGGCCACGGTCTGGATCTGGTCGGCGACGTTCAGGATGCGGGGCCGCGCATCCGGCATGTCGCCGGCGACGTCGACGCGGACCGTCTGCGGCTGACCGCCGGGCGCGAGCGTGAAGAGTTCGCCCAGCCGGTCGAAGATCAGCACTGTGCCGTCGGTCGACAGGGACCGGATCTGGGGTCCATCGTTCGCCCACACCGGGGCCACGGCGCCCGACGTCGGATTGTAGCTGTAGATCGAGATCGGCCCGTCCCGGTCCGACAGAAAATAGATCTGGCCGCCCAGCCAGACCGGCGACAGGTCGTTCGAGCCATCGACCTGGGGAATCTCGACGGTGTTCAGACCGTCCAGCGTCGTCACATTGATGGTCGACGCCCGCCCGCCGCGATAATTGCCCCAGGCGGTATAGCTGGAGAAGTCGAAGCCGAACGCGGCCTGGAACGGGCTGTAGGCGATCGCCCGGCCGTCTGGCGACAGGGTGCCCGCATAGGCATAGGGCAGAGGCATGGCCTCGGCCGCTCCGCCCTCGGCGTCGACGGCGAACATCTGGGTGTAGCGGCTGGCGGCCGATCGGTTGGACCGGAACAGGACCTGCGACCCGTCCGGCGACCAGCCCACGGCCGCGTCATTGCCGGGATGATAGGTAATGCGGCGCGGCAGACCGCCCGTCGCCGGCACGGTGTAGACGTCGACGTTGCCGTCGTATTCTCCCGTGAATGCCAGGGTCTGGCCGTCCGGCGAGAAGACCGGCCCCGACTCCACGCCGACGCCGACGGTCAGGCGGACGGCCCGTCCGCCCGCGCGGGGTACGGTCCAGAGATCGCCGCCATAGACAAAGGCGATCTGGCCGCCGCTCAGCGACGGCTGCTGCAGAATGGCCGATTGCGCCTGGGCAGGGTGCGCGGCCGCCATCGTCAAGACAGCGATCGACGCCATAGCGCCGGCCACGAAATGCCGGGATCTGAAAACCATCTGCACCGCCCCCTAAATCAAAGGGTGACAGTCCGACAGCGAACGGGTCTTGGCAAGCCGAAGGTCACCGGTGTCAGGATGCGTCGCCGAACCCGCCGACCCGGTTCATCGCAACAGACTGCCCGGTGATCCGCGTGAGCCGCCGGCGGGCTTCGGTGAGACGAGCCCGCAAACCCGGCGGGATCGCGGTGCCATAGCTGTCCGTGAACCTGCTCTCGGACTGGTCCAGTGCCCTCAGCAAATCCTGCGCGGCGGCACGCGCGGCTTGCGGCTCGGTGCTGCCGACCTCGTTGATCCACACCGGCTGGGTGTGGGCGAAGTGGGCATAGGACATGATCGGCCACGCCGTCTGGCCGCCGATGGCGCGCGCCGCGATCCACCCCCCAGAGGGCAGGTCGACCGTTCCGGTGTAGCGCCTGCGACCGTTGCCATCGAAGCCTTCCAGGGTCTGAACGACCAGACCGTTGACGATGATCTCGACGCGCTCCACCGGATTGACGCTGATCAGGTCGATCGACCAATCCTGGCTGCCTTGAGCCACGGTCGAGCCCGGTGCCTGGCCATCGACGGCGAAGAGCAGCGCCGGGCCCGTGGTCACGAACCCTTCGCCCGACCGGACCCGGTCGATGGCGGCCGCATAGCCCTCCTGACCCGCCGTTCTGGGGACATAGGACCGAGCGGTTCCGACGGCCGGCACGCGGTGGAAGTTGGCCATCATGTCGGTACCGGAGGTGGCCGGCATGGCGCGGCCGATGTTGAGGAACCGGTACCAGGCCTGGGCGGTGCCCAGCGGGCTGGTCCACTGGCAGACCAGCTCCAGACCCATGCCGTCGGAAAGCACGCCATCGACGACCAGTTCGTTGGGCAGTCCGTTCGCGGCCAGGTCCGCGAAGGGATCGCCATCCCTCCCGACCGGATGGACATAGGTCGCCAGGGCCCCCTGAGCCCGCGCGAAGGGGTTCACCAGCCCGTTGTGCAGGTCGCGATTGCCGTAGACCGGGTTGGTCGGGCCGAAGAACCAGGGCTGAAACGCCTCCGTCACGCCGATCATTCCGACATGACCGTGGTAGTCGGAGCGCACCTCCTGCGTCAGCCACGCCGCGGTGCCGTCCGGGGCCGCGGCCTTCTGGCCGATGCGATCGGCATCGATGAACCGGTTGTACTGGTTCCAGGCCATCGGCGCGGCGAAGTCCAGATCCTCGCCCTGCATCGGCAGAAGCAGATCCTGCAGTTCCAGTTCAAGGACACCGCTGCCGTTTAGATGGACGTGGTGATCGGCGGATGCGAACCCGGCGGTCTCCGCGTCCCAGATTTGCGGAATGTCCAGCGACGCCGAGACCGTGCGGCCGGCGCCGACGCGGACCTGCTGGATTTGCGGCACGGAGAACGGCCCATGCGTGGCCACGATCCGGTACTCACCCTCGGGCAGCGCCAGTGTCGTGCGACCTTCGGTGTAGAAATAGGTCGGGCCGTTCTGGTTATCGACATAGGTGGGACCGGCAGGGTTTGCGACCGGATGGCCGTCCGCGCGGGTGATCGAGAGCCGCGCGGGGGTTTGTCGGGCAGAGCCGTCGGGCCCTGACAGGCGGGTGGCGATCGAAAGCTCGCCGACAGGCGCCCCATAGTCCCAACGGGCTATCTGGACCTGCTCGGCCGTCCCGCCCGCCGCCGGGATCACCATCAGCCTGAACTGCTGGTCCTCGTCGGCCAGCACATAATAGATTTCGGAGCCGTCTCCCGACCAGGTCGGGAACAGCGCCTTTTCGCCAGTCGGGGTGAGCCAGCGCGGAAAGGCCGGCCGGTCGACGTCCATCACCGCCAGCCTGACGGTATTGCCATCGCCAACGCCGTAGACGATGGCGCGCTCCGACGGATGCGCGTCGGGGTTCAGGTGCGCCATCCAGCCCTGTTCGAACAGAACCGGCCCGGCTGTCCCGTCGGCGTCGCGCAGCCTCAGGGCCTGAGCGGGTCCGATCGCCTCCTGATAGACGATCCGCCCGTCACCCAGCGCTCTCGCCGAGCGCGCGACCCGGGCACCGGACGTCACGGCCTCGTCAGCACCAGTCTCGAGGTTTCGACGCCACAGATCGAGACGTCCATCGCGCGCGGAGGTGTAGATCAGGAAGCGGCCGTCCCGCGTGAACTCCGGGTCGAGTTCGATCGCCGGCGTGTCGATCTGGGAAAGCACGGCGCCGTCCGGGCTCGCGATCACGATGGCGGTGTCGGTTCCGCTGTCGCGGACGAAGGCGATCCGCCGCCCGTCCGGCGACCAGCGTGGCCGAGCATCGACGGCGCCGCCGTCGGTGAGCCGCCGGGCGACGCCGCTATCGAGATCGAGCAACCAGATCCAGCCCTGATGGGAAAAGGCGACCGTGGTTCCGTCCGGGGATGCCGCCGGATAGGTCGGCCCGGAGGAGAGGATCGGCAGGTTTTCCTGCTCCAGGTACAGCTGGTGCCCGAAGCCTTCGACCTTGGGGTATCGATGGGTCCACTGCGCCGAGACCGCGGCGGGAGACGCAAGCCAGGCGGCCACCGCCAGCATCGCCAGGGGACTCCTTTGGATCATCGTCATGGAGGTCCCTTCCCGCATTAGATCATTGACTAATGGAAGGTATCTCCCGAGCCGGGCAGCCTGACAATGGTGGGGGGACGGCTCGGCACCGGCGGTACCAGAGCCTGACCTTGGCGAACCACCGCGTCACGGAAGGTCGAAGAACTCCACGTTGCCGGACGACAGCGAATAGTAGGCTCCAACCACCTTCACCCGGCCCGCCCGTTGCGGCTCGAGCATGATGGGGTCGGACGCGGTCCGCAGACGGCGCACCGTCCGGCTGACGTTGGCCTTGATGGCGGCTTCGGTCTTGTCTCCGGCCGCGCCCCGCGCCTCCAGAACCGCCGGAATGATCGGTTCGATCATGTCACCGATCGCTCCAGGGAAGCGGGCGTTGGACTCGACGACATCCATCGCCGCCTTCACCGCCCCGCAAGCCTCGTGTCCCATTACCACCACGAGCGGCACGCCGAGCACCGCGACAGCGAACTCGATGGATCCCATGGCCACGGTGTCGACGGTGTTGCCGGCGTTGCGGATGATGAACAGTTCACCCAGGCCGCGTCCGAACAGCAGCTCCGGCGGGACGCGGCTGTCGGAGCAGGACACATAAGCCACGAAAGGTGCCTGACCCTGGGCCAGTTCGAGACGACGGTCCGCGCCGAGCGCGAGGCGCGGCGTGCGCCCTTCGAGGAAGGCGGCGTTGCCCTGGCGGAGCAGGTTCAGCGCCGCATCCGGGCCGAGCGCGGCCTTTCCGTCGACCACAGGGATGGGGGTCGGATCATAGAACTGAGCGCCGCTCTGAGGCGCGCCGCTGCGGGCGGCCGCGGCCCCCGCCAGGGCCACCCCGGCTCCGCCGGTGGCAAGACTGGCGACGAGCCGACGACGGGACAGATTGGCTTCACACATGGGGTGTCTCCTTGGGTTGTGCCGGCACCGGCCGGCCGCTTCAGAACGTCGCGAAGACCGCGAGCGAGAGGGTGTCATTGACGGTGTCCGAGACGGGTCCGCCATTGATGCGATGGTTGAGGTAGCCGGCCTCCAGCCGGGCCTTCGGCGTGGCCTGCCAGGCGAGACCGAGGAAGGCGCGGTTCTGGTCGAAACCGCCGCGCTGACCCCAGTCCGCATCGTTGAGCGCGATGAAGGTCTCATTGGCGACAACGGCCGAGACCGGGCCGTCGCCGAGCGGACGGCTCCATCGGACGAACTGGCGCAGGCGCAGGCCGGTGCCGTCGCCGCCTTCTCGGAACCGCTGCTCAAGCCGGGTGCGACCGGTTAGGGCACCCCCCGCGATCCGGACGATCGGATAGGACGCCTGCTGCCAGACCCGGTGTTCCTGAACATCGGCGCCCGGCCGGCGGTTGGTGACCTGCGCATAGCCGACCCACAGGTCGAGGCGTGTGTTGACCCGGTAGCCGACGCCGGGGCGCAGGATGGTGGTGTCCAGGGTATCGCCGCCTTCGCGGAAACGGGCATGGCCGTCGAACCAGACCAGCCAGCGGCTGCCGGTGGACACGGGGCCGCTGGTGTTGACCGATGACCAGACCTGATCCTGCGCCGCAGACACGCCCGGCAGCCAGGCCAGGACCGCAGCCGCGCACACGGCGGGCGGCAGGCCGGCCAATGCTGTCTGGCTGTTCTGGATCCGACGCTTCAGGGGCATACCGACATCCTGCGCGTCGGCACCGCATTCTGCGTGTGCCGGCCGGCCCCCTCTCTCGGCCTATGCCGGATGGCCTAGGCCGATCCGGAAGCGTCGCGCTAGAAGCCCTTCATGGTCGATCCCGACAGCCTGGTTCGAAGCCCCGACACCGTCGGCGATCTGCGATCGCTGTACCGGGACGCGGAGGCGCGCGCGGCGCGCATGCGGCTGCTGATCGAGGCTGGACGGGATCTGGCTGCCGCCGATGCAGAGAGCTTGGACGAGGCGCTCGCCTCCGCCGCACGCAAGGCCGCACTGTTCGCCGGCCATGCGGAAGGGATCGTCCGCCTGGAAGGCGAGGCGGAGGGCCTCACCCTGATCGCTCCGGGTCCGTCCGAGCGAAAGGTCGGCGTCCTCACCCTGGTACCTCGGGACGCTCGGCCGCCGGCCCGTGACGGCGAGGATGAAGAGGCCTTGGCGATGCTCGGTCAGCTGATGGCGGCCGCCATTGATCGGGTGCAGCGGGACGAGGAGCGCGACATGCTGACGGCGCTGCTGCGCGAGCGCGAACGCAGGCTGGAGGCCGTGATCGCCCGCCTGTTCTCGGCACAGGAAGACGAGCGGCGGCGCGTCTCGCGCGACCTGCACGATGGGGTGGCCCAGACCGCCGGGGCGTTGTTTCGGCAACTGGAAGCGGCCAAGACCGGAACGTCACCGGAGACCACAGCGCGTCTGGCCGGGATGGCGCAGACCCTGGTCCGGGAACTCCGCGCCGCCATCGCCAACCTTCGCCCCACCATCCTTGACGACCTCGGGCTGGTGGCGGCCGTGGGCTCTCTCGCCGACGGATTATCCGGGGACGGCTTTGAAGTGGAGTGGGTCGCCAAGGGATCCAGCCGCTGGCCGGCGCTTGTGGAGACGGCCTTCTACCGCGTGGCGCAGGAAGCGGTGAGCAATGTGCGCAAACACGCCGACGGCCCGTGCCGTGTCCGGATCGCGCTCGAAGGCGAGGTCGAGACCGGACGCTGGCGCCTGGTCGTTCGGGACTGGGGTCGCGGGCTTTCGAAAGACGCCCCGGGCCTCGTCGGCGATCAGGTCGGCCTGGCCATCATGCGTGAACGGATGGCGGCTCTGGGCGGGCGGCTCGATCTCTCTGAACCCCCTGAGGGGGGTGTCGAGGTCGCGGCGATTCTGGCCACAGCGCCATGACGGCCAGAGTCGTCATCGTGGACGATCACGCCCTCGCCCGCGAGGGCCTGCGCGCGATCCTGAACCGCGCCGACGATCTCGAAGTCATCGGTGAGGCCGCCAATGGTGAGGAGGCCGTGGCGATGGTGCGCGATCTCGCCCCGGACCTCGTGCTGATGGACATTCGCCTGGGCAAGGGGATGGACGGGCTGGCCGCCGCCGCGGCCATCCGGGACGACGGCGGACCGTCGCGGGTGCTGATGCTGACCCTCCATGACGCGCCGGAATACGTCCGCGCCGCGCTGGCGGCTGGAGCCAAGGGCTATGTGCTGAAGGATGCCGACGCCGAGGAGCTGATCGCCGCCGCCCGGCAGGTTCTGAACGGTCAGGCCGCCCTGCCCCTCGCCCTGCTCAACCAGGCGCTGGCACCCGGAGCCCGTCGGGCCGAAGACGACCAGCTGCGGCTCGACCGACTGACCACGCGCGAACGCGAGGTGCTGGAACAGGTCGCCGACGGGCTGACCAACAAGGCCATCGCGCGGCGTCTCGCCATCAGCCCCGGGACGGTCAAGGCCCATGTGGAGCGCGTCATCGCTAAGCTCGGGGTCGCGGACCGCACCCAGGCGGCGGTGCTGGCAACCCGGATAAGGAAGCCGGTGTCATGAGCGCGCCGCCCGCGCTCCTCCGGGCAGGACGCCTCGGCCGCCTCTGGGCCGACCAGCCCCTGGCGATCAAGGGCCTGGTGGTGGTGGCCCTGCCCCTCGCCGTCCTGCTGGGGGCTCTCCTCTCCCTCTATCTGGCCAGCCGCGCGGAAGCCCGGGCCGAGGCCGACGTGCGCGCCGCCTTCGCGATTCAGAGCGACATCCACGAAGTTCATGCCCTTCTCGCGGAGGCCGCCAGCGGCGTGCGAGGATATCTGCTGACCGGTCAGTCGCGCTTCCTCGAGCCCTATGTGAAGGCCGAGGCCGAGCTTCCGGCCACCTTCGAAAGACTCGACGCCGAGATCCGTGACGCGGAGGTCCGGTCCCGGTTCGAGCGGGTCCGCGACCTCGCCGGGCGCAAGCGCGAAGGCCTCGCCGCGCTGCGCGAAGTCCCCGGGGCGGGCACGCCGGCGGCCCTGGAACGCCCGGCGGTCCTTTCCGCCCTGGAGGCCAACAAGGCCGTGCTGGATGCCTTGCGATCGGAGATCGACGCCATGCAGGCGCGCGAGAGCGCGCTGCTCGCCGAACGCCGCGCGCGGGCGGACGCGGTGCGCGCCCGCAATCTCGGACTGACCGCCGTCAGCGGTGGCATAGGGCTGCTGGGAAGCCTCATCGCCGTCTATCTGTTCTCCACCGGCATCGTGCGGCGAGTCCATCTGCTGGAGGCGAATGCGGGGCGACTGGAGCGGGGCGAACGTCTCCTCACACTTCCTGTCGAAGCCGACGAACTGGGCCGACTGGCGGTCAAGCTGCAGGAGGCCAGTGACCTCCTGCGACAGCGCGAACAGGCCCTGCGCGAAGGCGAGGAACGGTTTCGTCTGGTGGTCGAAGGGGTGCGGGACTACGGCATCTTCGCGCTCGATCCGGAGGGTCATGTCGTCAGCTGGAACGCGGGAGCGGAACGGATCAAGGGCTGGCGCGCCGATGAGATCCTTGGCCGCCATTTCTCGACCTTCTATCCCGACGACACCCGTGCCGCCCTCCCGCGCCTGATGCTGTCCCGCGCGACGGAAGAGGGGCGGGCCGAGGACGAGGGATGGCGGCTGCGACGCGACGGGACCCGCTTCTGGGCCAATGTCGTCGTCACCGCCCTGCGTGACGAGGCCGGCCGGCTGAAGGGCTTTTCCAAGGTCACACGCGACATGACCGACCGAAAGAAGGCCGAACAGGCCTTGTCCGAAGCGCGCGAGGTGGCCGTCGCCGCGAGCCTCGCCAAGAGCGAGTTCCTGTCTCGAACCAGCCACGAGCTGCGCACGCCTCTCAGCGCCATTCTCGGCTTCGCCCAACTGCTTGAGCTGGACCACGGTCAGCTGAGGCCGACCCAGACCACGGCGGTTCAACAGAACCTTCAGGCCGGACGCCATCTGCTCGCGCTGATCAACGAAGTCCTCGATATCTCAAGCATCGAGGCGGGCCGGCTCGAGCTCGCGCTGGAACCCCTCGATCTGCGCGATCCTCTGTCAGAGGCGCTGGACCTGTCGTCGCCCATCGCCGACGCCGCCGGCATCCGTCTCACCCATGACCTGGGGGAGACACCCATTGTCGCCCGCGCCGACCGTCGGCGTCTCGTCCAGGTGGCGCTGAACCTTCTCTCGAACGCGATCAAGTATAACCGGCCCGAAGGCGGGGCTCACCTCGCCCTCTCGGTCGTCGATGGATGCGCCAGGATCATCGTCACCGACGACGGCGTCGGTGTCGCCGATGCCGCCGCGTCGCGTCTCTTCACCCCCTTCGACCGTCTGGGGCGCGAGCGGACGTCCGGCATCGACGGCACGGGGCTGGGCCTCGCCCTGTCCAGACGGCTGGTCGAGGCGATGGACGGCCGGATTGGTTTCGAGAACCGGCGGCCTCCCAGCCGCGGAGCGTGCTTCTGGTTCGAGCTGCCGATCGACGCGGGCCCCTCGTCCCAAAAGGAGCTGTGATGTCCAACGCCGCGGATGCGACTCCCGTGACCCAGGCCGACCTGAACGCCTGTCGTATCCTCATCGTCGACGACGAGGAGACCAATGTCCTGCTCCTGCGCGCGGTGCTCGAACGCGAAGGCTACCGGGACATCATCGGCCTGACAGACCCGCAGCGGGCACTGTCGACCTTCGTCGACGCCTCTCCCGATCTCGTCCTGCTCGACCTCATGATGCCGGGCATCGATGGCTATCAGTTGCTCGACGCCTTTCGTCGCCAGACCCCGCCCGGCGACTTTCGGCCAGTTCTGGTGCTCACGGCCGACACGACGTCAGCGGCCCGTCGGCGTGCCTTGTCGCTGGGGGCCAAGGACTTTGTCGGCAAGCCGTTCGATGTCGTCGAAGTTGGACTGCGTATCGCCAACCTGCTGGAGACCCGCGTGCTTTATCAGCGGCTGCAGCTACGGGCGCACCAGGCTGACCGCTAGCCGCAGGCGTGCTCGTCCCTGCGCAGGTCAGCCGGGCAGCGCAGGGCGATGCGAAGCGGATCCGCCATCATCTCGCGTCCAGACAGCAAAAAGCCCCGAGGCGAACCATCGGGGCTTTGAGATCTTGGGTGCGGGAGCAGGATTTGAACCTGCGACCTTCAGGTTATGAGCCTGACGAGCTACCGGGCTGCTCCATCCCGCGGCAAACGGTAGGCGTGAAGGAAGAACGTTCGAGAGTGGGCTCAAGCAGCGCGCATGCGCGTTAGCCCAAGCCAATCTGACAATCCGCATATCCGCTCGGTAGACCCGGCGGCGACCTACTCTCCCGCGCCTTGAGACGAAGTACCATTGGCTCTGGAGGGCTTAACGACCGAGTTCGGAATGGGATCGGGTGGGGAACCTCCGACATAGCCACCAGGTCAACCGAGCGGATACAGGGATTGTGAGAGAAGACATTGTCATATTCGAAAAATCGAATGAGTTTTGCTGAGAAACGATCAAGCCGATCGGATTATTAGTACCAGTAAGCTTCACGCGTCACCGCGCTTCCACACCTGGCCTATCAACGTGGTAGTCTTCCACGATCCTCAGCGAAGCCTTGTTTTGAGGTTAGTTTCCCGCTTAGATGCTTTCAGCGGTTATCTATTCCATACTTAGCTACCCTGCTGC